>JAAUZL010000008.1:65125-388035 GCA_014804615.1 Lachnospiraceae bacterium | reverse complement strand
ATTATGAGCATGGGAGGCGGATATTCGGCGATTGTAAAGGATGGTATTCAGTATCGGATTATGGAGATGGACAATATTGAGATGTTTGCGGACAAGGGAATTTATGTCGGTGTCAGTGCGGGGACATTTTATGATGCAAACGCATATTGTTATGACGCAAACAGCGGAGACATCAGCCGCAATTTGGATTATAACGGGTTAAATGCCTTGTTTACGCTGCCGGTTGATAAGAGTAAAGGAAATCCGGAGGCTGCAAAGGCATATTTAGAGGCGCTGCGTGCTTCATGGGATGCACCGTCAGCGCCGCCAGAACAGGACGAAGCGGATTTGGCAGTAGAAGAATTTATGAACAAACTTACGCCGGAAAATCTTGATGAATACGCATCGCCGATTGAATCGACGAGGAGGATTTATACACCTGATAGAGAGGGTATGGCACTTTATGAATACGATTTGGGAGAAGATGGCGGTTCAGGCAGCGGGTTTTATTTTGTGACATCAGAGACACCGACAGGAACGTATCAGATTGAAGGGTATTCTTATTCGGAAGACGGATTGCAGTCGCTGTTGATTAACGTGTTTGTTTTAAATGAGGACGGTACGGTGACGTATGTCCTGTATCAGCCAAAAGAAAAATAAATGTAAACCGTTTGTGGAGCGTGCGCAGAGTCTTTTCGAAACCTAGGAACGATGCGGCATTAATGCTAAGAACTTTTTGGATAAAGAAAATCTTGAACGTATGGAACGGAACGAGAGCTGACAGCAGAACAGACAGCAATGCAGGACTATGGTTGAGGCATAACTTAGAGGCCTGAGCCGGACGCCTAGACGCAGAGCAGATGAAGATGTAGATGTAGATGATAAGGAATAAAATATCAAAAAAATCGGATATTCAAAAATGAAGATGGGCATTGCCATTCAGTTAAAAGCGGCAATGCCTGTCTTTTTTACAGGATTGCCTTAAAAAATTCCACCAGAGATAACCATCTAATGAAAAGCCGAAAATCTTTAAAGGGTTTATGTTTTTCATGAAACTGAATGCAGAATACAAAGAGTTATGCTTTATCCATGAGAGGTCCGATGAGGAATATGAGATTTCCAATCAAGACAATGAAGCTTTGCCTGAATGGCATCAAATGGAGTCGGAAGGAATAAACAGTAGTGTTGCGGACAAGGCGGTCATTGCAAAAGAAATTAGAGAATTAGATATTAAGGCAGGAAAGCACTTGTTGGAAGAAACAAATGAGCGCTTTTGTGTATTTTCTAATATTTTTGAAACCAAAAGAGGATATCTGACGTCTAATGAATGTAAAACAAAATGAAGGATGCTTGTATTTGTTTTACGATCATACGCGCGTAGGAGAAAGCTAATGAAAAGCAGTGAAACAAAGTTTTGGGTAAAGAAGGCGCAAAGGCATGATAAGGACGCATTTACCGAATTAATGCAGTTATATATAAAGGATATGTATAGAACTGTCATTGCAATTCTAATGAATGAAGAAGATGCAGCAGATGCTCTTCAGGATACGATTCTCACTTGTTGGGAAAAGTTATATACACTTAGGAAGCCGGAGTTCTTTAAGACATGGATGACAAGGATACTGATAAATCATTGCTATGACATTAGAAAGGAAAATGCAGTTTATGAGAATATAGAGTCGTATGAGGAACCGTCAAAGTATGATGAATATAATCTTGAATTGAAGGAGGCATATGCTTCTATAGACGAACGATATCGACTCCCTATGGAGTTGTATTATAGTCAGGGATTCAGGATAAGAGAAATTGCAGAAATGTTGTCAGTACCATCAAATACTATCAAGACAAGGCTTTCAAGAGGAAGAAAACAACTGGAAGAGTATTATCGCAATTGTTAGGAGAGTAAAAATGGCAAAGAGAGAAAATGTATTTTCTGAAGAAATAGAATTATCGGAAATCGTGTTGGAAAAAACAAATCATGCCTTTGAAATGATCAGGCAGGAGGATGTTGTTCGTATGAAAAAAATAAATAGCAGAGGTAAAAAATTATTTAAAACGCAGGCTGCGGTTATCGCAGGCGTCTGTATATTGGCAGTCAGCAGTATAAGCGCTGTTGCCGCAATACGTCATTACTGGGGGAGAGGCATGAACGGAAATATACAGGCATCCGATGAGCAGAAGCAAGTGCTTACGGAAAGGAAGGTAGCAAAGGTGTACAGTGAAGATTCGGAAAGTTTGTCACTTGCTGTGACAGATAACGGTGTTACTATAGAGCCGGATACAGTTATTGTGGATGAAAGGTTTGTATATATGGCTTTTCGTATTTCCGGTTATAATGTGGCGGACAGGATGGAGCCGGGATTTGACATGGTAAATGTGTATCTGGGAGATGATCCGAAAGATGAAAGCGCATGGGTTAATATGAGCGGAACNATGTATGATGGANTNNTCCCNGATGAAAACGGNANNCCGGTNTATGAAGATGGNANTCCNTTAGAGANNTATGAAGANGGAAGNATNATCAGNCATTATACNGATNATNANGGAAATNTGGAATANATTATTCAGGCAAGTGTTGTNGANNAGAATGATTCNTTTCTNGGCAANACAATNCACGTTGAATTCAAAAATTTGGGAACNCTCTCAAAAGCAGCGTTTACTCCGGNNGTGGANGGGNACTGGAATTTTNNAATAANNCTTTCNGATGTAAGNTCATCCCAAAATATTGAGGTGGGACAGAAAGTGGAAGGAACANGTTTCACGATGGAGGATATCGATATCTCTCCCATTTCCATGAAGGTGAATTATTCTGTCAGTGCGGCTCCGGAGGAACATGAGGATGATCTTGGCATTCCTGAAGTAGTAGGAGTTGTATTAAAAGACGGAACGAGAATTCCATACTTAACGAATGGAGGCGCAGTGGGATATACAGACAGCAGCAAGACCAGCGCGTATCAAATGGCAGGTTATGATCGGGTTATTGAGATCGATGAGGTGGCTGCGTTGATTGTCAGGATATCGCCTGAAGATGAAAAGGTTGAGATACCGCTTTCCAAATAAATNTGAATGGATGCTCATAAAACACCAATTTGTTGGAGCAAAAAAGCACTTGGAGAAATCCGGGTGCTTTAAAAAATTTTTTTAAGTGCGGCATTTTATGGAAAGAAATCGTGTCAATAATGGGAGGTGAAAATAATGCATTCTTCATTGTATGTGGATGAAAAAANTGCAGAAATCTACAATCGTCAATATAACACTGTTTGCCGCATTTGTTTAGCAAATTTTATAAAATAATTCTATAAATATCTGCAGTTTCATTGTCAAAAAGAAAGCTTCGCTCATACACACCGCCATTTTTTTGAATTACTTTTACGGACGCAGTATTTTCTTTTTCAACGGATATACGAAGCTCTTTCATTCCTGCTTCCTTAGCCACCTGGAGAAGCTGATATAACATNTCTGTTGCATATCCCTTTTTTCTTTCGGAGGGACGTACNCTATAGCCGCAATTTCCTAAATCNNTCAGAAAATCATTCAANGTNTGTCTTAAATCNATCATTCCGATTATCCGGTTATCGCTTTTCCTGATTGCAAAAAANGTGTCNGNGACTACCCAGTTTTNATTTACTGTTTTGGGATCGGTGTTCANCGTNACAGAGGACAGCCACTCCTCATAACTTTCTGTTTTGTCAANAAGNTCNCTTCCGCNGATGATCATTTCTCCNTGCTNAAAATGCTCNTNNCGATANNCNAGTGCTTTTTCCTTTAGTTCTAAAGTGGGCCTTATCAAACAAATATCATTCTTCATGTGNAATCTCCCCCGGCAATAAAAGTTTTTTGATTTCATACGTTATTTGAGCTGGAATATCAGAATCTATTTTCATCAATCTGCTATACATTCGTACTCCCTGATACGCGAATACGATTAAATTAAAAACAGATTCCGGGTTTATACGGTTAAATTCATTTGTGTCTATTCCGTAGTTGATGAGTTCTACCCATGTGGATTTTGAAATCTCATACTGTTTTTTTACAGAATTATCTGTTTTAGAGATTGCCGGATTACTATAAAATTCATAGATTGCAAGGCTGATAGACTTTTCATGGTCAATCATCTCACTTGCATATTTTGAAAGAAGTTCCTCTAATATCGTAACAGCTGGAATATGCTGCTCAATCCTAGTAAGTACTTCATTTTTTTGCTTATCGGTGAAAGCATTGACAATTTCCAAAAAGATCTGTTCTGTACTTTCATAATGGCGGTACAATCCTCCTCGGCTGAGTCCTGTCAGTTCGCAAATATCTTTCATGGTAACTTCTTTAAATCCCTTTTCCGCAAACAGTCGATATGCCTTTTCTCGAATGTCCTGTTTTGTTTTCTCTCCTTTTAAGCTCATGCTTGCCATCCCTTCTATTTTGCGACATTTGCGTCGCTTTTTATTATGAGACATGAGTGTCGTTTTGTCAAGTATAAATATTTGATTGACACAATCAACAATCCTGCATATAATCAAACCCTGAGTTGTAAATTTAGTTATTGGAGTAATTTTAAATGAATAAAGAGTGGTCAGAACTGAATAAAGCATTACAGACACAGTTAAAGAAAGAAAGCACTTATACAGAAGGAATTGCATCCTTATTAGACTTACGCAAACAACTAATGAATGTGTTGCTTTCTTTTGATGAAGAATTAAACAGGGAGGAATTTAATGCCATTCCGTTTATNAATGCCAATGGATACCATTGTAAAACCATTGCGTATTCGATATGGCATATTTTCCGTATAGAGGATATTGTGGCACATTCATTGATACATGGTGATGAACAGGTCTTTTTTTCGGGGAATTATCAGAAACGTNTCGGTTCGCCTATTATCACAACAGGAAATGAACTGGTAAAACAACAGATTGCAGATTTTTCAAAAGAACTAAACTTAAAGGAGTTGTATTCATATATTACAGCGGTAAAAAATAGTACGGAAAGAATACTACAGAATTTAGCATATAGGGACTTGAAGAAAAAAATAGCAGATGATAAAAAAGAATACTTAAAATCTTTGAATGTTGTAAGTACAGACGAAAATGCAATNTGGNTGATTGATTATTGGTGTCAAAANGATATTAAAGGTTTAATACAAATGCCATTTTCAAGACATTGGATAATGCACATAGAGGCATGTTTACGTATAAAAAACAGGGTGTTGTCCCTTAACTCTAGGTAGATCAAACAGCGGTAAATCGATCAGAGATTTACCGCTGCTGTTATCTGTTTACTGTTCCATCTGCCTTCCCAGAAACCCTGCCGCCGACTGGATCAGTTTCTGTTCCACCTCGCCCATTTTGGACTTATGATCTGTCTCCACCAGAATTACGGAGCCGATTACATCGCCCTCACAGATGATGGGACTGATAGCTTCATGATGAAATTCATCCACGTCGGAGCTTACCCGGATAAAATTTCTGTCACCTTTGGTGGCTACCACGCTTTCGCGGTGGTCAATTTTCTCTTCCAGCTCTCTGCTGATGGACTTGCCCAGCAGATTTTTCATGCCGCCTGAAACCGCAATAAACTGGTCTCTGTCTGAAATCAGTGCAATATGCCCGGAAACCTGAGCCATACTGTCAGCATACTGCTTGGCGAAAGTACCCATCTCGCCGATGGGAGAGTATTTCTTTAAAATGATCTCGCCTTCCCTGTCCGTNTAAATTTCCAGCGGGTCNGCTTCCCTGATCCGCAGTGTTCTGCGGATCTCTTTCGGGATNACAATGCGTCCCAGATCATCTATTCTTCTCACGATACCTGTTGCCTTCATATTCTGTAACCTCCATCTCTAAACCGCGGCAGTCCAGCCGCGCGATCATTTCATTTTTTGTTTTTTAGTATTATTTGTAAAGGCTGAAATTATATGTATGCAAATGAAGAATTTAGGAGGTATTTTATACTGCGTATATGTAAAACATGATACAATGTATGCGAAAGCAATGAGCAGTGCGCAGACGGAAGATGGAAAAATGACAGCTTGCTGGCAATTTTTCCGGATTACGGATGCATAGGGCGAATGCCCGCGAACGAAAAACCGAAGGTTTTGAGTGTGCACTGCGAAGCACATACATAAGGAGAACCATAGATACATGTTAAAAAGAAAACATATATTTTTATTAGCTATAATGGTGGCGTGCATCATATTTTTGACAGGCTGCGGAAGCAATCCTGCATCTGATCCGATGGAAACTGCCAACATATCTGAGACGGACAGTGAAGAGAACGGCATGACAGAGGTGGAAACCGATACCGCTTTATTATCAGAGGAAAGTCAAAAGGAAACAGAAGAGGAACCGGAGGAAGAAACGGAGCAGGAAGAATCCGAAGNCGAAACGGATGATACCCCTATAGAGGTNCCGCAATTACCTGANACNGGCAGNCAGCTTGCAGATTTCGTGCCGGAGGNNTGGGAACTTCTGGANAGNGTNGAACTGGATTTNAATGAGGACNGCNTCTCTGACTATGTAGGGGTGTTGGAAGCGATTTNGGCAGACGGAGAAGATTATTTTACGTATCAGGGATATCCCCGGATTCTGTTTGCCATAGCGGGTGATGAAGTGAAAGGATACCGCTTGGATTTTCAGGATATCAATCTGATACGTACGAGTGGTGAAGGCGGTGTCTATGGAGATCCCTATCTGCCATTGACGGCAGAAGGGATATCTTTTACAACACACATGTATGGAGGNAGCGCATGGAGAGGGTCGGAGCATTTTACATACACCTACCGTGAGGGGATCTGGTGGCTCGCTTCATCGGAGAAAACAAACGGATATCTTGATTATGCAACAGATTATAGNANGNATGATTGGNNNAGCGGTGTGGGAATCAGGAAAAAGAGAAGTTCAGAATTTGATGATATGGATGATAACTGGGAGTCGGAAGAATATGATGTAGTATACGAGCTGGCGCTGGATGAGCCGTTGACGCTGGAACAGGCAGGGAAACGCTGCCTGCGTGCACCGGATCGGGTGACGGATTGGGAGGTGAAAGAAATTGTAATCGCGGAAAATATAGAAATTTCAGAAGATATGATAAAGACTCCGGAAAAGGCATATTTTCAATATTGNGATGAGGACTTTGGACTATACAGATTTAATACCGGTTCAGATACCGAAAAGGGGTTCTATTATCTCGCCATGTACAGTTGGCAGGACAAGGTATTGTACGTGCTGGCCCAAGAAGAGTCAGGCATTGATGATCTGGAGTGCTATAAGGGGAAAATCTATTATTCCAATAAGATCGTGGAGAAGGTCGCATATAAAGATCAAATCGAAGAAAAGGAAGAAACGATAGGAATTAGACTTAATAGAATGGAACCTGATGGAAGCGGAAAAGAAACAATTTTTGAATACCGCTATCCGGGAACAGAGCAGGAGGTTTTGGAAGACAACATTCCTTACCTGTCGCAGCTCTATGAGATCAGCGGCGATGAGATTATTGTGGAGGTATATATAGGTGATGAGCCTCATCCGATCTACCGGATGAACACTGACGGCAGCGAATGTCAGAAGATAGGACAACTGCCGAAGGAATAAAGCTGCCATAAAATAAATCATTTGTGAAAAAGTGATAATTATGGCATAATTTATTCANACGGGTAATTTTTATCATATTATGAAAAATGCAGAGGTATTCTGAAATTTTCTTGGGGNATTTNAAACAGGGACAAAGGAGGTAAAGTATGAAGCTATTAGTGATTGGCGGGGTGGCGGCAGGNACAAAGGCTGCGGCGAAATTTAANCGGGTGAATCCCGAGGCNGAGGTGACCATCGTCACNAAGGGAAAGGATATTTCCTATGCGGGATGCGGTCTGCCCTACTATGTGGGCGGCTCGATCCAGGAGAAAGAACAGCTGATCGTGAATACGCCGGAAAAATACAGTGCGCTTACGGGCGCAATGGTCTATCCTCAGAGAGAAGTGGTGGCGCTTGATCCGGCATCAAAGAAAGCAACAGCGAAGAATCTTCGCACAGGTGCGGAGGAAGTTTATGAGTATGATAAATGTATCGTGGCAGTGGGCGCTTCTCCGGTAGTGCCGCCTCTTCCGGGACTGAATCTGCCGGGCGTTTTCGTGATGCGTACCCCGGACGATGCGATCGAGACGAGAGACTATATTGCCAGAGACGGCGTGAAGCGTGCCGTGGTAGTGGGCGGCGGNTTTATCGGCCTGGAGGTGGCTGAGAATCTGCTGGAAAAAGGACTGTCGGTNACGCTGATCGATATGGCGCCTCAGATCATGCCGGGCTTTGACGGGGAGATGGCAGACTATGCGGTGCGCCATCTTGCGAAAAAGGGAATTAAGGTGCTCACCGCTACGAAGTTAGAAGGCGTGACGGGAGAGGAGAGAGCGGAAGGTGTACAGACCGATAAAGGACTGCTTCCCGCGGATGTGGTGATCCTTTCCATCGGTATCCGTCCCAATACAGGATTTTTGCAGGATACGGGGATTGAGATGTTTAAGGGAACGATTCTGGTGGATGACAGAATGGCGACCAATGTGGCGGATGTGTATGCAGCGGGTGACTGTGCGATGGTGAAGAACCGTCTTACGGGTGAGAGGCAGTGGTCACCCATGGGTTCCTCCGCCAATATGGAAGGGCGTACACTGGCGCTTTCGTTGGGCGGCAGAGATGTGACTTATCCTGGTGTGCTGGGAACCGGCGTGGTGAAGCTTCCGGGTCTGTCGGGCGGCAGAACGGGTCTTTCGGAAGAACAGGCGAAGGCGGCGGGATATGATCCGATCTGCGTCGTGGCAGTGACCGATGACAAAGCCCATTACTATCCTGACAGTGCGTGGTTTGCTATCAAGCTGGTGGCGGATGCGGCTGCCCATAAACTGCTGGGCGTACAGGTGCTGGGACCCGGTGCGGTAGACAAGGTGACGGATATCGGCGTGATGGCGGTGACCTTCGGAGCCACATTGGAGCAGATGACNTGTCTGGATCTGTCCTATGCACCGCCCTTCTCCACGGCGATCCATCCTTTTGTNCAGGCAGTACATATGCTTTTGAATAAAATAAACGGAGATATGGACAGCTTTACNCCTGCGGAATATCTGGCAGGCGCGGCGGAGGGATACCGCATTATCGATGTCAANCCCGCAGGCCCCAGCATTCCCGGAGCGACCTATGTGGATCTNTTGAAGGTAAAAGGAGAAGTGCCGGGACTGGCTAAGGATGAAAAGTTATTGCTNGTCTGCGCAAAGGGCAAGAGAGGATATCTGCTTCAGAACAGGCTGAAACGTTACGGGTACACGAACACGAAGGTATTGGAGGGCGCCGCTTTCTTTAATGTGGTGAAGGTGGCAAGCACGCCCGGCGTGGTGACCGTTCCGGCGGAGGAGATCACCCGCGTGAAGGCGCTTGGCTGTCTGCACAATAAGGGAACGGATAATTTCAATGTCCGCGTGATCACCAGAAACGGCAAGATCACCACGGCGGAGCATAAGAAGATAGCAGAGGCGGCGGAGAAGTTCGGAAACGGGGATGTGGTCATGACCACCCGCCTGACCCTGGAGATCGTAGGCGTACCTTTTGATAAGATAGAAGATTTGAGAGCGTTCTTAGCGGAGGAAGGATTGGAGACCGGCGGAACCGGATCTAAAGTGCGCCCTGTTGTGGCATGTAAGGGAACGACCTGCCAGTATGGTCTGCTGGATTCCTATGGATTATCTGAGAAGATNCATGAGAGATTCTTCCACGGCTATGCGGATGTCAAGCTGCCGCACAAGTTCAAGATCGCGGTGGGCGGCTGCCCGAATAACTGCGTGAAGCCGGATCTGAACGATTTCGGTATCGTGGGACAGAGAGTGCCGGTGATCGATCTGGAGAAATGCCGTGGCTGCGGAAAGTGTCAGGTTTCTCAGGCATGTCCTGTGGGCGCTTCCCAGGTAGTGGACGGCAAGCTTGTGATCGATCCCGACAAGTGCAACAACTGCGGACGCTGTGTGGGCAAATGCCCGTTTAAGGCGGCGGAGGAGAGTACATACGGATACCGCGTATACATTGGCGGACGCTGGGGCAAGAGAGTGGCCCACGGGCAGAAGCTGGATAAGGTTTTCTTGAATGAAGAGGAAGTGCTTTCCGTTCTGGAAAAGGCAATTCTGCTTTTCCGCGAGCAAGGCAAGACAGGCGAGCGTTTCGCGGATACCATTAACCGGATCGGTTTCGAGAATGTGCAGGAGCAGCTTATGTCGGATGAGATCCTGCAGTATAAGGATGAGATCCTGAATGCTAAGATGCACTTGAAGGGCGGGGCTACCTGCTAGAGATATTTTTGGAGATAGCAAGCTGAGCGGAAACGTACAAAAAGACGGCAGAGGGAAAGGTAATGAACCTGATTTATAATATTGATTTTGAAGTGGTCGGCGTGATATATGTTCTAATAGTCTATGCTGCTTTAAAGATCTATTACTCCAATCAATCGGAAGTCAATAAAAAATTTAAGCGGGTTCTCCAATGTGTTCTGGCGACGGAGATCATGGACATTGTNACAGCCATTACGATCAGTTACGGNAACGTGATTCCGTCGCTGCTGAACATGCTTGCCAATACTGTTTACTTTATGTTGACGTTCAGTCTTGGATATTTCTTTCTTCGGTATGTGGAAAGCTATGTACATCAANGCGTAAGCAGGGTAAGAAGNATACGTATNAATAAAATCGTTTATATATTGCTNTTNGNANTTCTGGNTTGTAATATGTTTGCAGGCTTTGTGTTCCGCTTCAATGAGAAGGGGGAATACATTCACGGAAGTTTGTATCTGCTTGTTTATATTGTGCCGCTATATTATTTAGTGTCCGCAACAGTGGTATTGGTCAAGAATCAGAGCTTTTTCAAGGCAAAGCAAAAAGCTTCTATCGGTGTATATATCCTTATGTGCGGACTGGGACCGATTTTGCAGATGTTCTTTTTCCCGGGTGTTTTATTGAGTGTGTTCACGCCCTCGATCGCGAGTCTGATCATTCTGTTTTCCATGGAGACACCGGATTATCAGCTGTTGACAAAAACACTTGAAGAGCTCGATGATCTCCGGAAAAATTTGCAGGTAGAAGTAAAGAAACAGACNAAGGCGGCGGAGGCCAGAAGGGAAAAAGTGGAGCGGCTTTCCGAGCAGGTGATCCTGACATTCGCTAAAACAATTGATGCGAAGGATAAGTATACAAGCGGACATTCAGAAAGAGTNGCGGATTATTCAAGAGAGATNGCTAAAAGAATGGGAATGTCGGAACAGGATCAACAGGAAATTTATCACATGGGACTNTTGCATGATATCGGCAAAATAGGAGTGGCGGATGCGATCATCAATAAGGCGGGAAAACTGACAGATGAGGANTATTATGTGATAAANAAGCACCCGGAGATCGGCGGGGAAATTTTGACGACGATATCGGAGCTTCCCGGNATNTCAGTCGGNGCGAAGTATCATCATGAGAGGTATGACGGGACCGGTTATCCGGATAANGTCGCNGGAGAAGANATTCCGTTTCCGGCAAGGATCATCGGNATNGCNGATGCTTATGATGCGATGACTTCCAAGCGGAGTTACCGGGACGCGCTTCCGCAGCAGGCGGTTCGTGAAGAAATTGAAAAAGGAAGGGGAACACAGTTTGATCCGAAATGCGCAGATATCATGTTGGAGATAATTGATGAAGATGTGGAATATCAGATGCGTGAACNTTAGGATGTCACGCATTTAAGCTCATTTCAGATATATGGGGTTAGGCATGGAATGCATCAGTATTAACCATAAAACAGCAAAATCTTTGGACAGGCAGAGATGTTTTGTACCCAAAGAAAAAACAGAGAATTATTTAAGAGAGATCAAGAATCTGGACAGGGTGGAACAGTGTGTTATCCTGTCCACTTGCAATCGTACGGAAATCTATGTGCAGGGAGAAGAAAACTGCTTTAAAGGATTGGAAGAAGTGATGGCGCGGGCTNCAGGCGGCGATGGACAGTGGATGAAAAGTCTTGTCAGGCGTTATCAGGGCAGGACGGCGATCCAGCATCTTTTTCGTGTTGTCTGCGGGATGGAGTCTATGGTGATCGGCGAGGATGAGATTCTGGGGCAGACGAGGGATGCTTATCTATTTTCCAAAGAGCGGGGGTATACGGGTTATGAGCTGAACAGTGTGTTTCAGGCTGCGTTGGCCTGTGCCAAGCGGGTTAAGACAGAAACCATGATTTCCAAAACCTCGGTATCTGTGGCAACGTTGGCGGCGAATGAGGTGTTCCATCTTTCCCTGCCGCAAAAGACNGTNCTTTTGATNGGAAGCAGCGGGCANATGGGNGGCATTATCCTGAAAAATCTTTTGAGTCAGGAGAACATTCGGATTATCGCTACGATCCGGTCCCATAACGGGATATATCAAAGCGGTGATTCTCGGGTGGAAAATGTGGACTATCANGANCGTTACCGATATTTGGAGGANGCGGANGCCGTGATATCCGCCACATCCAGTCCTCATTACACATTGACGGCAAAGGGAGTGCGCGAGGCNATAANGACNCCCAGNGAGCGGNTGTTTCTGGATATCTCCATGCCGCCGGATCTTGATNCGGATATNACGNAGATAGCNCANTGNCGCCTTGTTTCNNTGGATGATATTCATCANCTGGCGGAGGAAAACAACAGGCGCAAACAGCAGGCCCTTATGGACGCAGAGGAAATTTTGAAGGAGGATCTTGATAAAATCTGCAAGGTGCTGNCTTTTCATCGATTTACCGAGGCNNTTCCCGGTTGGAAGGAGCATTACGGGGAATATCCGGCTGAGAAACTGCTCTATCTGCTACGGGATGAATTGGACAGCGCTTCCTTGGAGGCGGTATTAAAGGTGTTGGAGGAAAAAGCATATGTTTTGGGATAAAGTGTCCGGATTATATGATCTGTTTGAAACGATATACAATGGGAAGGTGTATCGAGGGCTTGGTGAGAGAGTGGCGGAAGAGATCGGGCAAAATGATATTGTGTTGGAGTGTGCCTGTGGTACGGGTGCAATCAGCCAATATATTGCGCCGAAATGCAGACAGTTGATCGCTACGGATTTTTCTAAAGGCATGTTAAGACAGACGGCGAAAAAATGTCAGAAATTTCAGAACATAAAAGTAAAGCGTGCGGATATGACAAATTTAAACTGCCGCGATAACCGGTTTGATAAAGTGGTGGCCGGCAATGTGATACATTTGCTGGAAGATCCTCATGTTGCTATAAAAGAGCTGGTGCGGGTATGTAAGAGTGGCGGTAAGATCATTATTCCCACCTATATCAATGCGTCCGAGGGCGTAAACAAGAAGGCGGTACGTTTGCTTGAACTGGCGGGAGCAAACTTTGAACGGCAGTTTAGTATGGATTCCTATAAAGAATTTTTTGAAAAGGCAGGGTATCAGGATGCTGCCTATTTTGTTGTGGACGGAAGAATGCCCTGCGCGGTGGCGGTTATTACGAAACAGTAAATTCTGGTGGGACAAGGTTCAGCAGTCCCATTGATACCGTTTCAGATCCACATGGCTTTCATCTTTTAAGATGATGCCCTCTGCTTCCAGCAGAGTTCCCTGCTCGCGCCAGCCGGGGGCCAGCCTTCCTGCGTGGTTTACCACCCTGTGACAGGGGTATTTGCCGTAGAAGTCCGCCATACTCAGTACTTTTCCTACCAGGCGGGCATTTCTTTCCCTGCCGATCAACCGGGCAATCTGTCCGTAGGTGGCAACATGACCTTCCGGGATCTCTTCTACCACAGATAATATTTCATAAATCAAATCGTCAGATAAGCCGCTGCTTCTTTTTTGCGGGTACATAGTCTTGCGGTTCCTCCATTTTTGCGTGCCATTTCCGGGTTCCCCATATCGTATCACATATATTTGTGCTATAATATTTTATATGATTTTTAAGAATAAGAACAGAGAAAAATAAAAGGAGAGCAGATGGGCTATTTCCCTTTTTTTATGGATATCGCCGGGAAGAACGGCATGATCGTGGGCGGAGGAAAGGTGGCGGCCAGGAAGGTGGAGAAGCTCCTTTCGTTCGATCCGCATCTGACCGTGATCGCACCCGAAATAGAAGGATGGTTCCGAACGCAGGAGAAACAGCTGAAAGAAAATGGAGCGGTGCCGTTGGTTTTGGTGGAGCGGGAATTTGAGATGGCGGATTTAGCCGGAGCGGATTTTGTGATCGCAGCGACGGATGATGAGGCGATGAACGGCAGCATATCGGCGTATTGTAAGTCGAGACAGATTCCGGTCAATGTGGTGGATGACAGGGAGAAATGCTCTTTCTTTTTCCCGGCGCTGGTGCGGGAGGGGGATTTGACGATCGGTATTTCCACGGATGGCAAAAGCCCGATGGCGGCGTCCTGGGTGAGAAAGGAGATTTCCCGGATACTGCCGTCAGCGATAGGTGGCATCGTTGACTTGATGGGTCAAATCCGCCCTTGCGTGATGGAACTGGATATGGAAGAGGCGGACAGAAAAGCGTTATTGGAAAAAATGTTTTTATATTGTCTGGAGAAAGATGGGAAAGTGACACTTGAGGAATTGGCAGATAGATTTATAGGGGGATCCAAAATGCAGGTAATAGAATATTTCAGCTGCGACCGACCGGAGTATTGGCTTGGGCAGATCAAAAAAAGTGATTGGGGAGCAGGGCAGTTTTTATATGAATTGTTGAGCGAAAACAAGCTAAAAGATGCAACGGGTGAAAATACAAGAGTGCTGATGCTCACGAATGGAGATGAGCTTATTTCTTTCTGCACCTATGCAGAAAAGGATGATATACAGCCGACGGAGTTGACGCCGTGGATCGGATTTGTATATACATTCCCGGAACACAGAGGGCATCGCTATGTGGGTGAATTGTTTCAGGAAATTGAGAAACTTGCCAGAGCTGAGAATTTGCATGATATCTATATATCCACAAACGCGACCGGATTATATGAAAAGTACGGATGCGAGTTTTATCAGATGATGAATGATATGGATGGTGAACCTTCCAGAGTTTACAGGAAGCATGTAGAATAAGAAAAGGTGTGTAACAATGCCGGGGAAGTGGGGAGATCCATATGAGCAAAATTCGGATTGGAACAAGGGGCAGCAAGCTGGCGCTAAAGCAGGCGGCTCTCGTGCAGGAAGCCATATCACTGGCAGACAGTGGGATAGAGACGGAAATCGTAGTGGTACATACAAAGGGCGACAATATACAGGACAAACCCTTGACGGAGATCGGAGACAAGGGTGTCTTCGCTTCGGAATTAGAGAAGTCTCTGCAGGACGGTGAGATTGATATAGCGGTACATTCCGCGAAGGATCTGCCCATGACTTTGGGGAAAGGACTGGATATCGCTGCTGTGCTTCCCAGGGGAGATCTGCGGGATGTGCTGGTGCTTCCTAAGGGTGGGAAATTGCCTGTTCTTGTGGAAACGGTAAATGCGTCTGCCGAAAAATTTGTGATTGGCACCGGCAGCAGACGCAGGCAGCAGCAGGCGGGCCAGATCTGGAAGAATGTGGTCTGCGAAAATATCCGAGGCAACGTGGATACCCGTTTGCAGAAATTGAAAAGCAGTGATAATGAAATTGTCGGTGGTGGAGTGGCTTATCAGGGAATCCTGTTGGCGAAGGCAGGACTGGACCGGCTGGATATGATTTCCCGATATGAGCCGGAATTCGATTTTTATCCTCTTTCACCCGAACAGTTCTTGCCTGCGGCGTGTCAAGGAATCATTGCGGTGGAGGCATTGCAGGGATCCCCTGCGGAGGCACTGTGCAGAGAGATTACGGATGCGGAGACAGAACTTTATTTTGCGGTAGAGAGAGAAGTTTTATCGGCATTGTCGGCGGATTGCAGCGAGGCGATCGCTGCATGGTGCAGACAGGAAGCGGATGGATTGACGCTGGATGTGATGTATGCCGGAAATAAACAGCGGCTTGTCTGTGTGGCAGATTTCCCGTCAGAGGCAGAAGGCGGGAAGGAAATCGCACTGCTTCAGGCGGGACTGGAGATGGCACGGCAGGCGGCAAAATTGGTGAAAGACAACGGTATAACGGACGAAGAGCGAGTTTGATGAAAGCGGCAGGAAGATCTGCGGAGGAGAAAGAACGGCGTTGAGTGAAGGGAAAGTATATCTGACGGGCGGCGGGTGCGGCGATGCAGGTCTTTTGACACTGCGGGCGCTGGAAGTTCTGCGCAGCTGCGATGTTGTAGTTTATGATAGTCTGGTGTCTGAGAAATTATTAAAATGGTGTACTGCGGACTGTGAAAAAATATATGTGGGAAAGCGGTATGGCAGTCATGCCAGGAAGCAGCCTGAGATCAATGCGTTGCTGATAGAACAGGCGCGGACGGGAAAGACTGTGGTGCGGCTGAAGGGCGGGGACCCTTATGTGTTTGGCAGGGGCGGCGAAGAATTTCTGGCACTGAGAGAAGCCGGAATTTGCTGTGAGGAGATACCGGGGATTTCCTCTGCGATTGCGGCTCCTGCGGCAGCAGGCATTCCGGTCACACACAGGGGAATGGCGGCAAGTGTCACGGTGTTGACGGGAACGGCAGCGGAGGAAGACGGCCAGGCGCGCCTAAAGCTGGATTTCGATACGCTGGCACGGTTAGAAGGCACATTAGTTATTCTGATGGGGATGCACCATCTGGCAGAAATCGTGACAGAACTGCTTGCAGCCGGAAAAGACCGGAATACACCATGCGCCATCGTTATGGAAGGAGCAACCGAAAGGCAGAGAGTTTTAAGGGCGCCGCTTTTTGAACTTCCTGCCAGAGCGGCGAAGCAGGGATTTACTTCTCCTGCGGTGATCGTGATTGGGGCGGTGGCACAGCTGGAGCTGCTGACAAAATGTGATAGCAGGACGGGCGAGAATGGATTATTTGCAGGAAGCAATGCTAGGACAGGAATATGCTATGACCGAGCAGAGAAACTTCCGCTTGCAGGAGTTACCATAGGCGCTACAGGGACACCGCATTTTGCGGGAAAGCTGTCGATGGCGTTTGCAGAGAAAGGCGCTGATGTATGGGATATGGGGTTTCTGGAGATTCACCCCAGTGAATGTTTGCTGCCGGATCTGGCAGACTGCGGTTGGCTTGTTTTTACCAGTCCCAACGGTGTCAGGGTATTCTTAGATAAAATGAGACAGGAGCGAAAGGATCTGCGCATTCTGTGCGGGAAGCGGATCGCGGTGATTGGGCCGGGAACGGCGGCAGTTCTTGCGGAAAACGGGATATATGCAGATTATATGCCGGAGTGTTATGATGCGCTGCATCTGGCAGAAGGATTGACGGCGCGGATTTTGGAGGAACAGAGGGCGGACTGTGCAGATAAGATTCCTGCTGTTTTTCTGCGGGCTGAGCAGGGAAGTGCTTCACTGCCCCGTATCTTTACCGAAAAAGGAATTTCCTTTTTGGAACATCCGCTTTATGAACTGGAAGTGCAGGAGAAAAAGCGTGCGTCGGCGATTGAAAAAGTGCCGGACTATATTGTTTTCGGATCAGCCATGGGTGTGAGGACGTATTTTGAGGGAATGGAACAGGCGGGGATTGAAAATACGAGAAGCCGGTACGTCTGCATTGGGGAGCTTTGTGGAGAGGAATTGAAAAGGCATACGGAGAGCAGCTTTTTAACGGCGCAGGAATCCAGTGTGGAAGGGATCGTGGAAAGTGTGTGCAGAGATGTTGGAAATAAGACCTATTACAGATAAGGATTCTATGCTGGATGTGAGTAATATTTATGAGCAAAGCTGGAAATATGCCTATCACGGTATTATTCCGGACACATGGCTTGCCGGTATTCCGTCCGGACGGTGGGCAAACGGGCTCAAGCAGCCGGGCCGGCTTTCTTTGGTATTGTTTGATGACGGGAAAATGTGCGGAACAGCTTCTTATTGTCATGCAAGAATGGAGAGCATGAAGGATTATGGTGAAATTGTCTCTATTTATCTTTTACCGGAAGTGATGCATAAAGGATATGGTCATCAGTTAATGAAGGCTGTTATATCCGAACTGAAGAATATGGGATATAGCAAGGCTTATCTATGGGTGTTGGAAGACAATGAGAATGCCCGACAATTCTATGAGCGATTCGGATTTGTGCGGAGTGATAAAACGCAGACAGATACTTATGACGGAAAAGAATTGAAGGAGCTGATGTATACAGTTTGTTTTTAGAAATTTTCATATAAAAATGGAAAGGAAGAAAGAAAATGTACCGATTCAGAAGATTAAGACGAGATGAGCGCATTCGCTCCATGATGCAGGAAACCAGACTGCATCCGAAGGATTTTATCTACCCCATATTTGTGATAGAGGGGGAAAATATTAAGAACCCGGTGGAGTCCATGCCGGGGATCTTTCAGTATTCCATTGACCGGCTGGAAGAAATTCTGGAACAGGTAAAAGAGGCGGGTATCGGCGGCATCATGCTTTTTGGGATTCCTGTTCATAAGGATCCGCAGGGCAGTCAGGCTTACGCGGAGGACGGGATCACACAGCGGGCAGTCCGGTTTATCAAAGAAAAATATCCTGAGATATACATTGTTGTAGATATCTGTCTGTGTGAGTACACTTCCCATGGACATTGCGGTATGGTCCAGGGAGAAGAAATTTTAAATGATGAAACGCTCCCCTATCTTGTGAAGATGGCGGTGAGTCTTGCCGAAGCCGGGGCGGATATGGCAGCGCCCTCCGACATGATGGATGGCCGCGTGGCGGCGATACGGGAGGGATTGGATCAGGCAGGTTTCACGCAGATGCCGATCATGGCTTACAGCGCTAAGTTTGCCTCTGCCTATTATGGGCCTTTTCGGGATGCGGCTCACTCCGCACCGGGATTTGGGGACCGTAAGAGTTACCAGATGGACTTTGCCAACGGTCAGGAGGCGCTCAGGGAGATCGCGGCGGATATTGATGAGGGTGCAGATATTGTGATGGTGAAACCGGCCCTTGCCTATCTGGATGTGCTGAAAGAGGCGGCGCTCACATTTGATGTGCCGCTGGCAGTATATAATGTGAGCGGGGAATATGCTATGGTGAAAGCAGCAGCCGCAAATGGCTGGATCGACGAGAAGCGGATTGTGATGGAGAATCTGACAGCCATGAAGCGGGCGGGTGCGAAGATTATTATTACTTATCACGCGTTGGAAGTGGTAGATTGGATTAGCTGACATGCGGTAGAGACAGCTTATTATTGAGACTGAAAGGTATGGTTTTATCATGCAATCGAAGCTATCGGAGCAACTTTTTCAAAAAGCCCAGCAGTTAATCCCCGGCGGAGTAAATTCCCCCGTCAGGGCTTTTCGTGCAGTGGGCAGGAACCCTTTTTTTGTAGAGCGGGCGCAAGGCCCGTGGCTGATCGATGAAGATGGAAACAGATATCTGGACTATGTCTGTTCTTGGGGACCGGGGATTCTGGGACATGCCCATCCAAAAGTGATCGAAGCGGTACAACGGGTCTGCGAGAAGGGGCTGACCTTCGGAGCGCCTACCGCCGGAGAAGTGGAACTGGCGGAGCTGATACAGGCCTGTGTGCCGGAGATGGAGATGGTAAGGCTTGTCAGCTCCGGAACCGAGGCTGTGATGAGCGCGGTGCGGGTGGCGAGAGGATTCACTGGCAGGGAAAAGATCATTAAGTTCGCGGGTAATTATCACGGCCATTCCGACGGGCTGTTAGTGAAGGCGGGCTCCGGGCTTATGACCCAGTCGGTACCGGACAGTGCGGGGGTGCCAGCGGGTTATGCGGCGAGTACCTTGACAGCAGTTTATAATGATGAGGAATCTGTGAGAAGGCTGATGGAAGAAAATCACGGGCAGGTGGCGGCGGTCGTGGTGGAGCCGGTGGCAGCCAACATGGGTGTGGTGCCGCCGAAAAAAGGTTTCCTGGAATTTCTGCGCCGGATTACGGGAGACGAAGGCGCGCTTCTTATTTTTGACGAGGTCATTACAGGATTTCGGCTGGCGCTGGGCGGAGCCACAGAGTACACGGGTGTGTCGGCGGATCTGCACACCTTTGGCAAGATCGTGGGCGGCGGCATGCCCCTGGCGGCTTACGGCGGCAGAAGGGATATTATGTCGTGTGTGGCGCCGTTGGGAGCGGTCTATCAGGCGGGAACGTTGTCGGGTAATCCTGTGGCGGTGACAGCGGGGATCACGACATTGAAAATCTTGATGGAGGATACAGGAATCTATGAGCGGCTTGACCGGCGGGCGGCGAAACTGGCGGAGGCATATAGGCGGGAGGGGCTGACCGTAAACCGTGCAGGATCCTTGCTCTCTGCATTTTTTGCTCCGGGGTGGGACGGTGATGCAGACAGACTGGGGAGCCGGGAGGAAGGCGGCTGCGGTATAGAGAATTATGAGGATGCTTGTAAGTGCGATAAACAGGCCTTTGCAGATTATTTTAGCAGAATGCTGGAACATGACATTTATGTGGCACCCTCCCAGTTCGAGGCCATGTTCGTCTCGGACGCTCATACGGATGAACTGATCGAAATGACCTGCGGGGCCGTCAGAGCGTGTGTGCGGCAAGGAGAGACATAAAAATATACTTTTTTATTTAGCAAAAAAGGGGTATGATAGCAATATCAGATTCTAAAGAAAAAACAGACGGAGGAAAATCATGGACAGACAAAACCTGACACTGCTTACCGACCTGTATGAGCTGACGATGATGCAGGGCTATTTTAAAAACAAAGATCAGAACGAGACGGTCATCTTTGACGCGTTTTACCGAAACAATCCCTGTGACGGCGGATTTGCCGTTATGGCGGGTCTGGAGCAGCTGATACAGTATATCAAAGAGCTGCATTTTGAGCAGGAAGATATCGACTATCTGGCGAGTCTGGGTATTTTTGAGCCGGATTTTCTTGCGTATCTGAAAAATTTCAGATTTACCGGGGACATTTACGCAATCCCGGAGGGGACGGTGGTATTTCCCAGAGAACCACTTGTGAAGGTTATTGCGCCGATCATGCAGGCACAGCTTGTGGAGACGGCGATTCTAAATATCATCAATCATCAGAGTCTGATCGCCACAAAGGCGGCGAGGGTCTGCTATGCGGCCCAGGGGGATGGGGTGATGGAGTTTGGTCTGCGCCGGGCGCAGGGACCCGATGCGGGTACCTATGGAGCCAGAGCGGCGGTCATCGGCGGCTGTATCGGCACCTCCAATGTGCTCTGCGGACAGCTCTTTGANGTGCCGGTCAAGGGNACCCATGCNCACAGCTGGATCATGAGCTTCCCGGATGANTACACTGCTTTTAAGACCTATGCNNANATGTACCCNTCNGCCTGCATTTTGCTGGTGGATACTTATGATACCTTAAAATCCGGNGTGCCCAATGCGATCCGCGTCTTNAAAGAAATGCGGGATGCGGGTGTCCGGCTCGGTTATTACGGTATTCGTCTGGACAGCGGCGATCTGGCGTATCTNTCCAAGAAGGCGAGAAAAATGNTGGATGAGGCGGGCTTTTCTGATGCGGTGATCTCAGCATCCAATGATCTGGATGAATTTCTGATCCAGAGTCTGAAGGATCAGGGTACAAAGATCACTTCCTGGGGTGTNGGNACGCANCTGATCACNTCCAANGACTGCCCTTCTTTCGGCGGNGTGTACAAGCTGGCNGCGATCATGGGACCGGACGGGAANTTTATTCCNAAGATCAAGCTCTCCGAGAACACGGAGAA
Organism: Lachnospiraceae bacterium; assembly: GCA_014804615.1. Classification (GTDB taxonomy): domain Bacteria; phylum Bacillota; class Clostridia; order Lachnospirales; family Lachnospiraceae; genus UBA3282. Next base: position 366,339 of record JAAUZL010000008.1, on the reverse strand, counting down.
GGTGACNAATCCCGGNAANAANACGGTCTACCGTATTTATGATAANGAGAGCGGCAAGATTCGTGCNGATNTGATCTGTCTGGCGGANGAGGTATATGACGAGAAGGAGCAGCTNATGNTNTTCGACCCGNCAGAGCCNTGGAAAAAGACGATGCTGGCGGGTGGAAGTTATACTCTGCGGGAGATCATGCTGCCGATCTTTAAAAACGGCGAATGCTGTTATACTTCCCCGAAGGTGATGGATATCCGCGCTTACTGTCAGGAGGAGCAAAGTACCCTTTGGGATGAGACGAGACGTCTGGTGAATCCGCACAGNGTACATGTAGATCTCTCCAGNAANCTTTATGATACNAAGATCATGTTGCTTGACCAAATGAGTCAGTGAGGTGCAANGAATGAACAAGTGTAGATATNTGACCGCACTTGCTTTGACGGCAGTATTGTGTTGTTGTCTCTTTCCGGCCGGGATCGTGCTTGCATCTTCGGAAAAACCGGATGACGGGGCTGTGCTTGCGGAATATGAGGAGTACTGCGNCCGCTTGCTATCCATACAGGATCAAAGCGGAATAGAGGATGGCGGCTTTCGTGTGGTGGAGGATCAGATTTTTCCCCTGGANCCNGANGANGAGGANAGNATNCTTATGGTTCCGGCTTTTGATAAGCTCTATAANCGGCTTGNTGTATTTATTGTNGACACNGATGGGCAGATTCTCTATCGGACGGAGCAGCTGGAAACCAACTACTGTATCAAAGGNCGTATGAAACANCCGATACAATCTATCGCAGCNGTCTCNTTTCAGGATCTGAATCGGGATGGGAGAATGGACATNATTCTCATCACTTCCTGTGTCAANGAGAGTGAGGTTTATGCGGGNAAGACTTACAAAGTGGGNGATGTNCTTTTCCAGAANAAGAGCGGCAGCANCTTTTACAGGGATTACCGGATCTCCGATAAGATCAATCGTTTNGGGATGAATAAGAGTGCGGAATCCATNACNGCNTTTGTCAGGGACGGAAATTCNACNGAATTTCTCTACACAGCNTCTACGCTGCGTGAANTNCAGAGAAATGGCTTTANGGTCATTTCNGAGCAGTGTTATTTCAGNACNTTCGGNAAGCTGGGAAAGCTGCAGGTGACACCCGGCACTTACCGGATTGCAGACTATGATATTTTTATGATNTATCTGGTGAACGAGCAGGGAGATATCGTGTCCGTATTACAGCCTATGGGAGAATACGATAATCTCTATGCACTCAAAGGAGTCACCTGCAGGGATATCGACGGNGANGGTCTGAAGGATATCGTGATCNTGGCCAGATACAGTTATGAGGGNNAGGCCGGGGAACTGATCGTGGAAGCGGATTATCAGATTTATTATCAGCGGACCGGCGGATTTTTCCCGGATACGGAGATTCGGGATACTTACCGATGNAGNGATGATGATACCATGGAGATACTGGTGGAGAAAGCACGNGCCTATTGGGGGTGGCAGNTGACAAATGATTAAAATACTGATCGTAGATGATGAAAAGCCGATTTGTGACTTGATAGACTTGAATCTTTCTTCCGCAGGGTACCACTGCACGGCGGTACAGGACGGGCTGAAAGCCATTGATCTGATAGAGAGCGAAGAATTTGACCTGATCCTTTTAGATATCATGCTGCCGGGAGCGGACGGGTATGATGTGATGGAGTACATACGGCCTCTGGGGATTCCGGTGATCTTTATTACCGCCAAGCANGAGGTCAAGAATCGGGTCAAGGGACTNAAACTGGGGGCGGATGATTATATCGTGAAGCCNTTNGATGTGGTGGAGTTAGTGGCCAGNGTGGAGGCGGTACTCNGGCGTTATAATAAGGCNGATCAGNGGCTTGTGGCCGGAGATGTGACNGTGGATGTAGANGCGCGCAGNGTGACAAGAGCCGGNCGNCCNGTGGAACTGACGAANAAAGAATTCGGNCTTNTGCTCCTTTTTATGAAAAATAAAAATGTNGCCNTNTTTCGGGAGACGCTNTATGANAAGGTGTGGGAGGGAGAATANTTNGCNGACAGCCGCACGCTTGATCTGCATGTGCAGCGCCTGAGNAAGAAGCTNGGCTGGGAGCATAATCTGGTAGCGGTGTATAAGGTGGGCTACCGTTTAGAGGTGCAGGAATGAAATTTTCAATNAAATTAGTGCTGTCTACNATGATCCTGCTGGCGTTGGCGCTGGGATTCGGCGGCTTCTATTTAGTAAACTATGTATTTGAGACTTCTTTGGAGAGAGAGGTTGGTCAGGCTCTTGACGAGAGCAGTATCCTCAGTTTCGCTTTCGAGACGGCGGCTCTCAATGTGCCTCTCAAGTACAGTGTTCTGCCGGACAGTGTAGTGGAGGAGATCGCCTCCAAACTGGAGACTGGCGGAGAGAACGGCGGACGTCTGATAAGGATAGCAGATGAGGAGAAGAATGTTCTCTATACCAGCGATGGATTCACGGTGGATGAAGGACTTTTGCCACAGACGGATCAACATACCAAGTCGTACCGTGTGATCAGTGTAGAGGATAGCTACTATGTACATACCTGTGTGGCCATCAATGCGCTGGACCGTATCCTTTATTTGGAGACTATGAAGAATGTTTCTGAAGTGTTTACGGAGCGGGCTATGGGCTTTTCACTGTATCGCAAGGTGACAGTGGTCATGCTGTTGACCGGAACGGTCATTATGCTTTTCATTGCCTCACTTTTGACGATGCCTATACGTTTGTTGACTAAGGCCACACGGAGAATGGCGGCGGGAGATTATGCGTATCGTGCCAAGCAGATCAGCCAGGATGAATTGGGACAGCTTACCCATGATTTCAACGGGATGGCCAATGCGTTGGAGGAGAATATCAGCAAGCTGGAGGAAGAGATCGAAGCTCGGGAAGAGTTTATGGGGGCCTTTGCCCACGAGCTGAAGACACCGCTGACAGCTATCATAGGCTATGCGGACATGCTGCGCTCCCACAAGATGGATGAGGAGAAAAGTATCATGTCAGCCAACTATATCTATACAGAAGGGAAGCGCCTGGAGGCTATGTCTTTCCGGCTGTTGGATATCATAGTGGCGAAGCAGGAGGAAGCAGATCTTCAGGAGATTCCGGTGCGAGAGCTGTTTGCGTATCTGCGGGAGCTGTTTGCGGAGAAGAAGGAGTTAGATATCCGCTTTGCGTATGATGAGGCTGTCGTCATGGTGGAGGCGAATCTGATCAAGACAGTGATGGTCAATCTGATCGATAATGCCTGTAAGGCTTCGGAGACAGGCGGGGTGATCGAAGTATCAGGACAGATGGCTGATGAAGGATACCGGATGGCGGTAAGAGACTATGGTATCGGCATACCGGAGGCGGAACAGCACAAGATCGTCAAGGCCTTTTATATGGTAGACAAATCCCGTGCCAGAAGCAAGAACGGGGCGGGGCTTGGGCTTGCATTGTGTGCGGAGATTCTGAAGATACATCGAAGCGAGTTACAGATTGAGAGTAAAGTCGGGGAAGGATCCTGTTTCAGTTTTGTTCTTCCCATGGAGAATAGAGGAACTTATGAAGAGTAAGATATATTAGTCTGGCGTTTCTGATACTGGCGGCGNTTGCGATGATCATTTCCATATGGGGACCNGAGGCTNTGGCGCAGTATAAGGATCAGGGNATTNTGGAGANNCCNCATACGGANACCGTGGAAAGTGCCGGAGAAGGTTANCGCTATCAGTTGAAAAGTAATGAAAAACTCTATATCCTGTCCTNCTGTCTGAGCAGNCAGACATCTCTTGAGAGTGAGACGAGCGCTCAGNCGTANGCGGAGGATGCGGAAGTGATGTATCAGGAACTGGAGGGATCNTATGCCTTTGTGGTGAACCGCAGAGGGCCTTCGGGNAANGANATCACAGATGAACAGATCTATGCGACCTGNAATGAGGGAATCGATCTGTTAAAGGANAANGGGATACTGCCGGAACAGGTGAGACAGGTCGATGTGTCTTCCTATGATGTCACGCTNTATTCCGCGATTGATGTACTGGAGCCGCGCAATAATGTGGCNGTCTGGAAAATGAGNCTTTCCAATTCNCAGAAAAACGCAGACAAGGAAAACCGTCTGATGGATGCNTATATTGATGCGGATGATGGGAANATCTATGAATTNTATGTNAGAACGCCGCTNCTGTGGGAGGATATTGATGCGGATGCTCTGGTGGCNGCCTGGGCAGAGTATATGGGGCTGGGAANNCCGGCTCCCTATGAGTCGAATAATCCCCTCTTAGAGACCACCCCCTATTTCCGCAAATATGTTTTCACGGGCATGGGGAGTGGCCAGACGGTAGTGACGCTGGGATTCTATGAGGGAATCAATGAATTATTCTTAAAGGTTTCCAAGTAAGCCTGATTTTCGGNCAGAATATCATCCAGTATTTTGCGGGCCACAGTCGCAGAGTTGACCAGCGGATGGATGGTCAGNGCCTGCAGNGCCTTATCGTAGTCNCCGGTGATNGCGGCTTCGATGGTAAGNTGCTCATAGGCTTTTACATTCTGCAAAAGTCCCCGGATCTTCAGCGGTGTATGCCCGATGTGTATAGGNTGNGCNCCGTCTGCATCTATGACGCAGTTGCGTTCNATNACNGCATGATAGGGGAGATCCAGATTCGTGCCGCGGTTNAGGACATTCACAGTCTGGATGTCCTTTTTGTTATTGTAGATAGAGTCGATCAGNGAGCAGGCCGCNTCAGAATAACGTGCACCGCCGCGGGAGGCAAGCTGTGCAGGCTTGGTGTCCAGANNGGGATCNCGGTAGAGGTCNAACAACTCTTTCTCCACTTTNTTGATCACTTCGCCCCGGCAGCCCTCTTCTTTAGCGGCGCGGGTACANTCTGCNAGCATTTCCGGCTGCATATAATAATATTTCANGTANCTTACCGGAACCATTCCCAGAGATTTTAAGAAGGCAGGATCATAGTGGATCTCCGGAATATTGGCCATGATCTCCTTGGAGGAATCGGAGCAGATCTTGTCGATCGCTTCCGCGGTCACGTCACGACCGCGCACTAAGACTCTCTGTGCCCAGACCAGATGATTGATCCCTACGAAGTCACAGAAAACATCATCAACAGGGCAGTCAAACTTTTCTGCCATATCATTTATCATGTTGATGGGGCAGTTGCACAGTCCGATAGCCTTTATGGAAGTGTGATTTAACACTGCTTCGGTCAGGATGCCGGAGGGGTTGGCAAAATTGATCAGCCAGGCATTCGGGCACAATTCTTCCATATCACGGCAGATATCCAGAATGACCGGAACAGAGCGCAAAGCTTTGGCAAAACCGCCGGCACCGGTAGTCTCCTGCCCGATTCTCTGGTAGCGCAGGGGAATCTGCTCATCGCGGATGCGGGCATCTAACAGTCCCACACGAAACTGTGTCGTGACGAAGTCGGCGTCTTTCAGCGCTTCCCGTCGGTCTGTGGTGGCGTGTATCTGTAAGTCGATACCGTTTTTGGCAGCCATACGTTTGGCGAGAGCGGTGACGATCTGTAATTTTTCCATTCCGGCATCAATATCTACCAGATAGATATCTTTGACGGGAAGGCTCTCTATACGTTTGATGAAACCCTCGATCAGCTCAGGCGTATAGCTGGAGCCGCCTCCTATGGTGGCAATCTTTAATCCTCTTTCAGTCATGATGTGTTACCTCCTTATAAATTGTATATGGTGTTTAGCGGCAGGTATCCCGTAGGACGAGTTCTGCCTCAAAAGTCTGGGTCTTCGTTTCCCTGTCGGGATGCTCGATCGCATCGAGCAGCAGTTCCACACCGGCCCGGCCCATTTCATAGAGTGGCTGGCGCATGGTGGAGAGCCCCGGAAAAACAATATCCCTGGATTCCGGTGTGTCATCGTCAAATCCAATGACTGCCAGATCTCCCGGAATGGAAAGCCCCGCATCCATAGCGGCACGCAGGACGCCGAAGGCGGGTTTGTCGGCCCCCACGAAGCAGGCATCCGGTTTCTTCCCCTCCGCGAGCAGCTTCTTCATCTGCTGATAGGCAGCTTCCTCATAACAGTCGCCATAGACGATAGAGNCGGGGCCCAGCGGTATTCTGTAATCATGCATGGCNTGTACAAAACCGTTCAACCGCTCCAGAGAAACATCATAATTCATGTCGTTGGTAATATGNATGATATTATGATATCCCTGCTTGATCAAATGCTCTGTGGCCACATAGGCGCCGTGGAAATTGTCAAGCCGGATTTTATCGACTTTACAGTCGTCCAGATTGCCTTCGATCAGGACACAGTTTACGGACTTGGCGGCGATACTGCGGAAAAGCTCTTCATCGGCCCGGTTGCTGCCGTAGGCGATGATGCCGTCCGTACGGCCCTGTGAAAAGTAGTCCACATATTTCATCTTGGTGCCGATATCCTTGCGGCCGCTGCAGAATAATATATTGTAGCCGTGCTCTTCACCGGCATCCTGCAGGCCGGCGATCAAGTCAAAGAAAAAATCATTGCACAGGTCGTCCATGACGACACCGATCGTCATCGTTCTCTGGAGAACAAGCGCCCGGGCAAGGCCGTTCGGAACATAGTGGTGCTTCTCTATGATCTCTAAGATCTTCCGGCGGTTCTCGGGACTGACGCCGGGTTTGTTGTTGAGAACTCTGGATACCAGGGTTCTTGAGACGTCAGCCTCCTTTGCAATTTGTGATATGGTTGCCATGGGCGGTCTCCTTATGCTTTGTGTTGTTACAAGGTGTTTCATAATTTACAATTATAGTGTATCACTATGTACCAAAATGTCAATACACAACTTTAAAAATGTGTCAAAATGTAAAAATGGCCAACAATAAGTTGACAAAGTAAGGAAATAGAGATACTATAATGATAAAATTGTAAATCGATAAACACTGTGCCGTGACATCTGGTTATGGCAGAGAGGAGGAAAAACTGATGAGATATATTCTGGGGATAGATCAGGGAGGTACGAAGACGGCTGTGGCCATTATGCGCGAAGACGGGGTGATCNTCGGTACAGCAGTTGCCAAAGGGGCGTATTTCCCGAAACATGGGATCGCACCGGCGCTGGACCGTATAGAGGAAGCTGTGGAGCTGGCCGGGAAGCAGGCGGGTATCGCGCAGAAGGATATCACAGTCACTGTGGCGGGCATTACCGGCGTGGACTTTCCGGGGGATGACAGAAAAGTGAAAGATGAGATGGGGAAACGGCTGGTATGTGGGGAAATCACAGTCTGCAATGATGCGCTTATTATGCTGTATACCGTGAGCGGGTTCTCTCATGGTATGCTGATCTGTGCCGGCACGGGGATGAACGGTGCGATCATTGACGAGACCGGGCGGCAGTTCGTCTACGGAGATTATATGGAAGAAAGTATGCAGGGCGGCAGTGCGCTGGCACTCAGGGCTTTGCGCAAGGTTTTTGATGCGGAAATGGGATTGTGCGGAGATACCCTGCTGACGGAACTGTTTTTAAAGCATGCCGGCGTGTCCACAGTGGACGAATTGCTTCATATGTACATGACCAGACCGGAATTTGTGAAGGGGATAAAATTTCTTGTGCCGCAGATTCTGGAGCTTGCCGGAAAAGGGGATCAGGAGACGTGCCGGATGACGGATGCCTTTGCCGAGCAGATCGTCGCCTATATCTTTGCAGGATTTAACAAGATGGGGATGAATCCCGCCCGGGAGAAGATCGTGTTGGCTGGGAGCGTGTTTAAAGGAAAGGACAATTATCTTACCGGACAGCTTATCGGAAGGATCAAAGAGCGGGAACCGGAAGCCACCGTCGTTATGGCGGAGTATGAGCCGGTGGTAGGCGCGTGTGTCATGGGACTCCATCTGTTACATATTGGCGGAGAGGAAGTGGAGCGAAACATTGCCGTGAGTGCAAAAGAGAAGGGATTGCTTATCACCGGTTGAAAATGATGCAACTTTGATGCAAAAAATATGGAACTTTGATGCAACTTAGATGAAATTCTGATGCACCCTGTCTGTATGCTTGATATTGATAAGAGAAAGCATACAAAAGAATCTGAAGGGAGCATCAGGATATGTACGGAGAGACAACATTTACTTGGGAATATGTCTGTGGTTATGAGACGAGGGAGCAGAGGAAAAGGCGTGTTTTCAGGAGAGTATACATGTTGACGATTGCTCTGTGCCTTAGCTGTCTGGCCGCGGTGATCATCGTGCGGCTTACCGCGATGGGCGGCCTGAAAGCTCTGACAGATAGAATGGGAGAAACGGAAGCGATTCCCTCGGAGGAAACGACAGAACCGGTTTATGTTGTGGAGGAGCAGACGTTTGCTGCTGCGCAGACAACAGCCGCCAGGACACAGGAGATTATGCTGGCAGCGATAGAGACAGGGCATACCCCGGTTATTTATCTGGATCCGGGACATGGCGGCACGGATGAAGGCTGTGCCAGAAACGGCGTTCTGGAGAAGGATATCAATCTGGCTATTGCGCTGCTTGTAAAAGAGCAGCTTATCGAGCAGGGCTATGAGGTGCTCATGTCGAGAGAGACGGATACCTATATCGCGAAAGAGGAGCGTGTGAAGGAGGCTAACGAGTCAGGGGCCGATATCTACATAAGTATTCATCAAAATGCAACGGAAGAGGGCACCGGTGTGTCAGGAATGGAAGTGTGGTATGAAGAGGACGATTCCGGACGTGACAGCAAGAGACTGGCACAGTTGATCCGGCAGCAGACCTTAAAAAGCACAGGGGCTGTGGAGCGGGAACTGCGCGGTGATGCGGATTTTCATGTGACGAGAAACACTTCCATGCCGGCCTGCCTGATTGAGACAGGATTTCTCTCCAATGCCGCGGAGCGCAAGATGTTGTCTCTTTCCGAGTACCAGCAGAAGATCGCAGAAGGTATCGTGCAGGGCGTCTCTTATTATTTTCATCCAAAGACCATGTATCTGACCTTCGATGACGGCCCTTCGGAGGAAAATACCCAGAAGGTACTGGATATCTTGCGTGACAGGGATATTAAGGCCACTTTCTTTCTGGTGGGAGAGAATGTGAGACAACATCCCGAGATGGCGCGCCGGATCGTGGCGGAGGGTCATACGATCGGTATTCACTGTGACAATCACGATTATGAGGCTCTGTATAAGAGTGTGGACAGTTATGTGGAGGATTTTGAGAAAGCGAGACAGACAGTCTACGAAGTGACGGGTGTGGAGACAAATCTGTTCCGGTTTCCCGGCGGCAGCGTCAATGCCTATAATAAAAAGGTCGGACAGGCTATCATTAAGGAGATGACGGACAGGGGATATATTTANTATGANTGGAANGCCAGNCTGGAGGATGCCGTTAAAAATCCCGATCCGGAGAAATTGATTGCAAACGGTGTGGAGACGACGCTGGGACGCAAAAAGGTGATCCTGCTTGCTCACGATGTGGTCTACAGCACGGGAATCTGTCTGGAGGAGCTTTTAGACTGTCTGCCGGAGTATGAGATGAAGCCTTTGAATGAAGAAGTGACACCGATTCAGTTTTGATCGAAAATGGAAAGAAATTAGTTTCGTTGCTTGACAACTGCAATTTTGGGGAATTATAATGTCATACAAAGACAATGAAGAAGACAGTAGCTGATCTGTGAAAGTCACAGCGAGCATTTGCCCTCGTCCTTTTACGGGACGGGGGCTTTCGGTGTTATAAGGAGGAAGAGGAGTATGTACCAGAAAGTTGACACAACCTTAAATTTTGTGGACAGAGAGAAAGAAGTATGCCAGTTCTGGAAAGAAAATGATATTTTCCGGAAGAGCATGGATTCCCGCAAGGAGGGCCCCACTTATACTTTCTATGACGGTCCGCCCACGGCGAACGGCAAGCCGCACATCGGACACGTGCTGACACGTGTTATCAAAGACATGATCCCCAGATACCGTACCATGAAGGGCTATATGGTGCCCCGTAAGGCGGGCTGGGATACTCATGGTCTGCCGGTGGAGTTGGAGGTGGAGAAGCTTCTGGGTCTGGACGGCAAGGAGCAGATCGAGGAGTACGGTCTGGATCCCTTTATCAGTAAATGTAAGGAATCGGTTTGGAAATATAAAGGCATGTGGGAGGATTTCTCCGGAACGGTAGGATTCTGGGCGGATATGGATGATCCATACGTGACATATCACGATGATTTTATCGAGTCCGAGTGGTGGGCGCTCAAGCAGATCTGGGACAAGGGCCTTTTGTACAAGGGCTTTAAGATCGTGCCCTACTGCCCTCGCTGCGGTACGCCCTTATCCTCCCATGAGGTGGCGCAGGGCTATAAGGCGGTGAAGGAGCGTTCTGCTGTTGTCCGGTTTAAAGTGGTGGATGAGGATGCCTATTTCCTGGCATGGACGACCACGCCCTGGACACTGCCCTCCAATGTGGCGCTCTGTGTCAATCCCGCGGAAACCTATGTGAAGGTGAAGGCGGCGGACGGCTATACCTATTATATGGCACAGGCGCTTTTGGACAATGTGCTCGGTAAGCTGGCTGAAGAAGGAAAGCCCGCCTATGAGATCCTGGAGACCTACGTGGGTACCGATCTGGAGCACAAAGCTTACGAACCGCTCTTTGCCTGTGCCGGGGCGGAAGCGGAGAAACAGAAAAAGAAAGCCCACTATGTAACTTGTGACAGTTATGTCACAATGACGGACGGTACCGGTATCGTACACATCGCCCCTGCCTTCGGTGAGGACGATGCGCAGGTGGGCCGCAAGTACGATCTGCCTTTCGTACAGTTCGTGGATGGCAAGGGTAATATGACGCCCGAAACTCCCTATGCGGGTCTTTTTGTGAAGAAGGCGGATCCGGAGGTCATCAAGGATCTGGATAAAGAGGGCAAGCTTTTTGATGCGCCTAAGTTTGAGCATGACTATCCGTTCTGCTGGCGCTGCGACACGCCTCTGATCTATTACGCACGTGAATCCTGGTTTATCAAGATGACGGCAGTCCGGGACGATCTGGTGCGCAACAATAAGACAGTGAACTGGATCCCTGAATCCATTGGTGAGGGCCGGTTCGGCAACTGGCTTGAGAATATTCAGGACTGGGGTATTTCCAGAAACCGTTACTGGGGCACCCCCTTAAATGTGTGGGAGTGCGAGGAGTGCGGTCACATGGAGGCCATCGGTTCCAGAGAGGAACTGGAGAAACTCTCGGGGAATGCTGCGGCAAAGACTGTGGAGCTTCACAGACCTTATATCGATGAGATCACCTGCACCTGTCCCGATTGCGGCAAGACCATGAAACGTGTGCCGGAGGTGATCGACTGCTGGTTTGATTCCGGTGCGATGCCTTTTGCACAGCATCACTATCCTTTTGAGAACAAGGAACTGTTTGACAGCCAGTTCCCCGCACAGTTCATCTCTGAGGCGGTGGATCAGACCAGAGGATGGTTTTATTCGTTAATGGCGGAGTCTACGCTCCTGTTCAACTGTGCGCCCTTTGAGAACGTGATCGTTCTGGGACATGTACAGGACGAGAACGGACAGAAGATGAGCAAGTCCAAAGGAAATGCGGTAGATCCCTTCGAGGCATTGGAGACTTACGGTGCGGATGCGATCCGCTGGTATTTCTATATCAATTCGGCGCCCTGGCTGCCCAACCGTTTCCACGGCAAGGCGGTGCAGGAGGGACAGCGGAAATTCCTGGGCACTCTTTGGAATACTTATGCGTTCTTTGTGCTCTATGCGAATATTGATGATTTTGATGCGACCAAGTATAGCCTGGATTACAGCAAGCTGCCTGTCATGGATAAATGGCTCTTATCCCGGTTGAACACGGTGGTGCAGGAAGTGGATACCAATCTGGAAAACTACAGGATCCCGGAGGCAGCCAGAGCGCTTGACAGCTTTGTGGATGAGATGAGCAACTGGTATGTCCGGATCAGCAGAGAGCGTTTCTGGGCGAAGGGCATGGAGCAGGATAAGATCAACGCTTACATGACCCTCTACACGGCCCTTGTGACAGTAAGTAAGGCGGCGGCTCCTCTTGTGCCCTTTATGACGGAGGAGATCTACCGCAATCTGGTGTGCAGCATTGATAAAAATGCACCGGAGAGTATTCATCTATGTGATTTCCCGGTGGCGGATGCGGCGCAGATCGACAAGGAGCTGGAGGCTTCCATGGACGAGGTGCTGAAAGTGGTAGCGATGGGACGTGCGGCCCGCAATACGGCGAAGATCAAGAACCGTCAGCCCATCGGCAGGATGTATGTGAAGGCGGAGATGAAACTGGAGGCCTTCTATCAGGATATCATTAAAAACGAGCTGAACGTGAAGGAGATCGAGTTCTCCGACGATGTGTCGGCGTTTACGACCTACAGCTTCAAACCCCAGCTCAAGACGGTGGGGCCTAAGTACGGCAAACAGCTGAATGGCATCAGAGCGTATCTGTCTGCGGTGGATGGCACCAAGGCGATGGAAGAGCTTAAGGCACAGGGCGCATTGAAATTTGATGTGGATGGCACGGAGGTGTCCCTTGCGGAGGAGGATCTTCTGATCGATATGGCCCAGAAGGAAGGCTTTGTGGCGGAGGCTGACAACTATGTGACGGTGGTGCTTGACACCAACCTGACGGAGGAACTGATCGAGGAGGGCTTTGTCTATGAGATCATCAGCAAGATCCAGAATATGCGTAAGGATGCAGACTTTGAAGTGATGGATCACATCAAAGTGGCAATCAATGGGAATGAGAAAGTAGCCGGGATCGTTCAGAAGAACGCGGAAGCGATTTCCGAGAAGGTGCTGGCGGAAGCGATCGTGACTGAGGAGACGTTGGCGATTTCCAAAGAATGGAATGTCAATGAGGAGAAGGTTACCATTGGTGTGGAAAAAGTATAAGAGCAGAAAAGCGCATAGAATGTCCCTGTGTGTCTGCATGGCAATCGTCCTCCTCTGGATGACGGGACTGCTTGCAGGCTGCGGGGCAGATCATGAGGCTGTGTCAGAAACGCAGGACGATTCGGAAATCATATCACCTGAAACCACATTGCCGGAAACGGATATGACGGTGGACGAGGCGGATGAAGAAACGGCTGGGCCGGATGTTGTAGAGATAGAAACAGGTGCGGCAGAGACAGAATCAGATGCTGAGGATGCCGTACAATATGACTGCGAACCCATATCCTATGATCTGACAGAACTTCCTGCTATGGAGAATAAGATGTATGCCGAGTGGGAGGGGAAGATATACTTTCGGCAGTATTCTGATGAGGATATGGAGGAAGGCGCCCTGTGGGCGGAGTTTGCCCCGAATGCAGACACCGAAAAAGAACTTATGTGTATGGAGCTGGATGGAAGCGTGACACAGGTGGGCGTAGATTACGGCTACGGCGCACTCTTTATTGTGAACGGGCGGATTTATTCCCAGAAATACACGAACACGGGAAGTGTAGTTTATTCCTGCGCATTGGACGGCAGTGATGTGACAGAGTATGCATTCTCAAAAGGCGAAGTTTACTCCGGAGAGGTGTATGCTGCCAGAGATGACAAAGTGATATGCAAAACAGCCGATGAGGGCGGTCTTGCATATATTGACGCGCAGACCGGGCGGGAACATATTCTTGTAGATACCTGTGTATATTATCTGGATGCAACAGCGGAAGAAGTCTTTTATTATGGCTATCAGAAAAACGATGAGACAGATGAGGATGAGCCGACGCTTTATTCCGTAGACTATGAGGGCAATATCAGCCCGCTGAAGACCATTACCTGTGAAGAATATTTAGAATACACAGATGATGACTTGCTCGGTCAATATCCAATAGATATTCCTTATTTTAAGATATTGGGGGATGAATTGTATTTTGCGGCGGGTTCCTATAATGGAAATGGGCATATGTATTCGGGCGGACCGATCTACAGCATGAAAAAGGACGGGAGCGGCTGTAGGGTAGAAGCATTTTCTTACGATTATTGGTTTTATCTATATGATGATGGAGAAAACAGAGCACTGTATTTTGAATCTTTTGAAGAGGATAACGGTGTTGCGGTAGGAGATGAAGCAATGCGTCGGATCAGCCTGTTGAGAGAGCCGCCGGAGAATGTTATTCCATGGAGATCGTTATATGGATCGTACGATGAACCGCGTGTTTATCTGGGTCAGAACCCAACGGATTCTATCTTGTTTTATCCTGATCATTCCGGCGTCTGTTATGTCTTGCTTACTGTACAGGAGAGTGAGGAGCTTGGTGCTTTGACACATAAGGATGGTCATACAGTACAGGAGATTGAAGATATCGAATATCTGGATGGCAGACTCTTTTTTACGGTCACTGACCTGACTTACAGCACGGAGTACAGTATCGGCTGGCGGGACGGATACGAGCGTGGAAGAAGCGCATGTTACTGTAAAGATCTGGAGAGCGGAGAAATCCGTATGCTTTATGAATATGGCGACTGACGAAATGAAATTGCAATTTAAGCATATTCCTTATAGTCAAAAACGCAAATTCGATATATAATAGTAAAATGGAGTTAAGACAGAAACTGAGGAGGATAGTAAAATGGTTAAGAAAGCTGTAACAACAACTTTTGATACAGAGCTTTTTAAGAGAAGCGTTCTTTACAATGTAAAGACGCTCTACAGAAAGACTTTGGAGGAGGCTACGGATCAGCAGATCTTTCAGGCGGTATCCTACGCCGTCAAGGACGCTATCGTAGATCAGTGGCTTAAAACCCAGAAGGAATATGACAAGCAGGATCCTAAGATGGTGTATTATCTGTCAATGGAATTCTTGATGGGTCGGGCCCTCGGCAACAATATGATCAATCTGCAGGCATATAAAGCTTTCGCGCAGGCGCTTGAGGAGCTGGGCATCGACATCAACGTGGTGGAGGATCAGGAGCCCGATGCAGCGCTCGGTAACGGTGGTCTGGGACGTCTGGCTGCCTGTTTCTTAGATTCTCTGGCAACACTGGGGTATGCGGCGTACGGCTGCGGCATCAGATACCGTTACGGTATGTTTAAGCAGGAGATCCGGGACGGTTATCAGGTAGAGGTGCCCGATAACTGGCTGCGCGACGGCAATCCCTTTGAACTGAGAAGACCTGAGTACGCGAAGGAGGTACGCTTCGGCGGTTACGTCAATGTTTACGTGGACGAGAACGGCAGAAACCATTTCCGTCAGGAGGGATATCAGGCCGTGACAGCGATTCCTTACGATATGCCTGTGGTAGGCTATGGCAACGGCATCGTGAATACCCTGCGTATCTGGGATGCGGAGCCGGTGAACTGCTTCCAGCTGGATTCCTTCGACAAGGGCGATTACCAGAAAGCGGTGGAGCAGGAGAATCTGGCGAGAAATATCGTGGAGGTGCTCTATCCTAACGACAATCACTATGCGGGTAAGGAGCTGCGCTTAAAACAGCAGTATTTCTTCATCTCGGCTTCTGTGCAGGAAGCTGTGGCGAAATATATGAGAAAACATGACGACATCAGGAAGTTCCACGAGAAGGTGACCTTCCAGTTGAACGATACCCATCCCACGGTAGCGATAGCGGAACTGATGCGTATTCTGATGGATGAGCATTATCTGACCTGGGACGAGGCATGGGAAGTGACTACCAAGACCTGTGCATACACTAACCATACGATCATGTCGGAAGCATTGGAAAAATGGCCGATCGAGTTGTTCTCAAGACTTCTTCCCCGTGTGTACCAGATCGTGGAGGAGATCAACCGTCGTTTTATTGCCCGGATCGAGCAGATGTATCCCGGCAATCAGGAGAAGATCAGAAAGATGGCGATCATCTATGACGGTCAGGTTAAGATGGCGCATCTGGCGATTGCGGCCGGCTATTCTGTAAACGGTGTGGCAAGATTACATACAGAGATCTTAAAGAATCAGGAGTTGAAAGACTTCTATGAGATGATGCCTGAGAAGTTTAATAACAAGACAAACGGTATCACCCAGAGACGTTTCCTTCTGCATGCGAATCCTCTTCTTGCAGACTGGGTGACGGCTCATGTGGGCAACGACTGGATCACCGATCTGCCGAAGATCAACAAACTCAAGATCTACGCCGACGACGAGAAGGCGCAGCAGGAGTTTATGAACATCAAATATCAGAACAAAGTGCGGCTGGCTGAGTATATCATGGAACACAATGGAATCGAGGTAGATCCCCGTTCTATCTTTGATGTACAGGTGAAGCGTCTGCATGAGTACAAGCGTCAGCTCTTAAATATCCTGCATGTGATGTATCTTTACAATGAGTTAAAAGAGCATCCTGAGATGGAATTCTATCCCCGTACCTTTATCTTCGGTGCGAAGGCGGCAGCAGGCTATCGCAATGCGAAGCTGACCATCAAGCTGATCAATGCGGTGGCGGATGTGGTGAACAACGACCCTGCCATTGAAGGCAAGATTAAGGTGGTATTTATTGAGAACTACCGTGTTTCCAATGCGGAGATCATTTTTGCGGCGGCTGATGTGTCCGAGCAGATCTCCACAGCCAGCAAGGAGGCGTCCGGAACCGGTAATATGAAGTTTATGCTGAACGGCGCGCTCACCATCGGTACGATGGACGGCGCGAATGTGGAGATCGTAGAGGAAGTGGGTGAGGACAATGCCTTCATTTTCGGTCTGTCCTCCGATGAAGTCATCCGCTATGAGAATTACGGCGGCTATGACCCCACCGAGATCTTTAACAACGATCCGGATGTGAGAAAGGTTCTGATGCAGCTGATCAACGGCACTTATGCGCCGGGAGATCCGGATATGTTCCGCACCTTATACAACTCGCTGTTAAATACCCAGAGCACTTCTAAGGCGGATACTTACTTTATCCTGAAGGATTTCAAGGCCTATGCAGAGGCGCAGAGAAAGGTGGAGGCAGCCTACAGGAATGAAAAGGGTTGGGCGAGAAGCGCTATCCTGAATGTGGCTTGCTCCGGCAAGTTCACTTCCGACAGAACCATTCAGGAGTATGTGGATGAGATCTGGAAGCTGGATAAGGTCGTGCTTCCGAAAGAGCCGGTTGTGACAGATACGAAAGTTATCAAGAAATAATGACAGGTTTGATAGTGACCGCCGTCCGTTTGGGCGGCGGTTTTTTGCCTTCCATGGCCATTATGTCTTATGATCATACTCAAAACATGTTGGAAAAACGGACAAAATGATGAGTCTGTTTAAACTATTTGCATCGGGCGCTGGACCAGGTGCTTGCTTGCGGGCAATACGGAATATCGGAAGCAATCGTATTTTGTAATGAAAATGTTCAGGTAAAAGACGGCTGTATATAGCGGTTCGGGGATGTTTTTGTATGGGCTTTAGTTGGGATTTCCTTTGTGAAGGCGTGAGATTTGTGGATAATACAGAGACCTTGTAAATTTGGTTATGGCAGTATATAATAAACGAAAAAGAGGTGGAGCATGAAAATATATTTAGATAATTGCTGTTTCAACCGTCCTTATGATGACCAGACACAAATCCGAATTTCATTAGAAACACAAGCAAAGTTATATGTACAAGATTTGGTGAAGAAAAAGAAAGTAGACTTAGTAACATCATATGTTTTATGGTATGAAAACAGTCAGAATCCATATGAGACAAAAAGAACAGCAATCGGTGAGTTTATACAGATGAATAGTATAGAATATATAGATAGCGATAAAGCCGATGTGATAAAAGCCAAAGCAGAGGAAATAATGAAAACAGGAATTAAAATGAAAGATGCTTACCATGTAGCCTGTGCGATTTATTCGTCCTGCGATTGTTTTCTTACCACGGATGACAGGTTGTTAAAATACCATACAAGCGATATTCAAATGTTAAATCCCATAGACTTTATTAGAAGATTGGAGAAAGATTGAAATGATTAGTGATATTGAAATTATGGATAGAGGGATTCATTGCCTGCTGGAGAAACTGGGTGTAGTGGAAACAGAGCGATTTATTTCTGTGATTAACAGAGAAAAGTTTGATTATACAAAATGGCAGAGGGAAAGATTTGATAATATGACTTCTGACGAATTTAACAAAGCGGCAGTTGCCTATTCCAAAGAAAATCCATTTTGTAAAAAGGAATAGTGAGAGAAAATCAACAGGTCCGGGGATGTTTTGGCTTTGTCCGGTGCGTGTAGGCAAATCTTCGCCCGGAGGCACCTTAACCGAGGAGGCCATGAAGTAGGGAGTTATAAATTGCTTGTACCGGAAAATTATGTGTGTTAAAATATTCACGAGATTTCAAGAACATAGAGGTGTACCGTTTGATCCTGCGCCAACAGTGTCAAACGGATAGGCAGGCAAGTGCCACACAATACAAGTCGAAGCTGTAGCAGATACAGTTTCTTTGTGCCCATCAATCCTAGCGGGGTAAGTGTGGAAACGCATTTACACCCGTTCTTTTTATCTTCTTTATTTCCCAAAACTACAAATTGATAAAAAACTGCAACTTTTTTGTTTTAGGGGCACTCCCTTAAATTATACAGCTCTGTCAATATCAGTAATCATAAAAATCAGGAGGATAAGAGGCGTGAGGAAAAACAGAAACAGAAGGCGGAAAATGTTGACCGTATTCCTTTGTTGGGTGTTGTGTGTCGCAAATGTGATACCAACAGGAATGACTGTATGGGCTAGCGAAGCGGCCGTGGGAAATGAACCGACAGCGGAAGAGGGGACGGAAAGCGATAGTGCGCTGCAGGATTCGCAGGAGGAAGCGGCGCCAGAGGAAAATGAGGAGGCGGACAACGAAGAGGCAGGGCAGGAGCCTGCCAATCCGGATGATGGAGATGATTCGGATGAAAATGCCGGTTCCGGGGAGGACGTCGAGGAGTCTCAGCAGCCCGAAAACACGGACACGTCGGAGGAAGAGGAAGGCGATGTATCGGAAGAACCAGAAGAGGACATGGAGACGGACGTGCCGGAGGAGAATCCAGAAGAGGGTGAGATTGATGGTGAGACAGCTGAGGAGATTGACGGGGGAGAGGACAGCCTGCTCTCGCCGACGGCTGATCTAAATGCTGATACAATACCCGCAGATGCGATCGCTGGTGAAAGATATACAGAGAACGGTTCCGATGTTACATGGTATATTGATAAGAACGGTAAGCTGGTGGTGGAGGGAACCGGGAACTTTATTGCAAGATATCTCGCGGATCAGTATCGTGAGAATATCAAGACAGCACAGATTAGTGTAACGGGGATGACAGATGCGTCTGGGATGTTTTCAGAATGCAACAATTTGACCAGTGTAGATTTGAGCGGTCTTGACACATCCCGGGTTACAAATATGGGAAGTATGTTCAGTGGGTGTGAAAGTCTGACGAGTCTAGACGTGAGCGGGTTTGATACATCGAACGTCACGAATATGAGTACCATGTTCTTTAATTGTAAAAATCTGACGAGTCTAGACGTGAGCGGGTTTGATACATCGAACGTCACGGATATGAGTACCATGTTCTGGGCATGTGAAAGCCTGACGAGTCTAGATGTGAGCGGGTTTGACACGTCGAACGTCACGGATATGGGTTGGATGTTTATGAGCTGTCCTAGCCTGACGAGTTTAGATGTGAGTGGGTTTGATACATCGAACGTCACGAATATGGGAAACATGTTTGATGGGTGTAGCAGTTTGACGAGTCTGGACGTGAGCGGGTTTGACACGTCGAACGTCACATATATAGGAGGCATGTTCTGGAGTTGTAAAAGTTTGACTAGACTAGACGTGAGCAACTTTGACACGTCGAACGTCACAGATATGGGAATCATGTTTGATGGGTGTAAAAGTTTGACGAGTCTAGACGTGAGCGGGTTTAACACGTCGAAGGTCACGGATATGGGAGGCATGTTTGATGGGTGTAGCAGTTTGACGAGTCTGGACGTGAGCGGGTTTGACACGTCGAACGTCACGGATATGTACGCCATGTTTTATGGCTGCTACAATTTGACGAGCCTTGATGTGAGCAACTTTGACACGTCGAACGTCACGGATATGTACGCCATGTTCGAGAGTTGTAAAAGTCTGACTAGACTTGACGTGAGTAGCTTTGACACGTCGAACGTCACGAATATGGGAAGCATGTTCTATGAGTGTAACCGTTTAAAAAATCTAGATGTGAGCGGGTTTGACACGTCGAACGTCACGTCTATGAGTGGCATGTTCTACTGGTGTAACAGTTTGATGAGTCTTGATCTAAGCAGCTTTGACACGTCGAAAGTAACGAGTATGGGTGCCATGTTCATGGGATGTAATAGTTTGACGAGCCTGGACGTGAGCAGCTTTGATACATCCCAAGTCACATGGATGAGCCAAATGTTCGAGCATTGTAGGAGTTTGACGAGCCTAGACGTGAGCAACTTTGACACATCGAAAGTCACGAATATGCATGCCACGTTCTTAAATTGTAAAAGTTTGATTAGTCTTGACCTAAGCAGTTTTGATCTGGGAAATGTAAATGAGGCGGAATTGCAGGGCTTTTTAACAGGAGTGTCGGGCCTAAACACAATTTATACGCCCAAGAATCTGCATTTTGCGGTCAAACTTGAAAATACCTGGTACAAGGCCGATGGCACGGCGCTTCAGGAACTGCCGCAGAATCTGGACCACAGCATAATACTCACGAAGAAAAAGTCGACGGCGGCGATCACTAGCTCGATCACGGCAACAAAGAAAAAGAAAGTGTATCTGTGCGGTGAAACAATAAATCTTGATGATATCACGGTAACCTATCGTAACAGTAAGGGTGAAATCATCCGGCTTACTACCACGGACTTTACGACAAATGAAGCAGAAATCGATATGTCCGTACCGGGGAAAAAGACGCTGACGGTAACCTATGTGGAACCGGAGACAGGCAAAGCGTTGAAAGCGGAGATCGAGCTGACGGTTGCACTGCTCATAGGCACGGATAACATAGCGGTCACTCTGCCGACAGGTGAATCCTATGTTTACAATGGATATCCCCATGATCCTGCGCCGGTCGTAACATTAAAAAAAGATGGCACGGTGTTGAAGGAAGGGACAGATTATAAGGTGTCCTACACGAATAATACAAACGCGGGAGATCAGGCGGCAGTCACCGTGGAGGGAATCGGCGACTACAGCGGCAAAATGACTGTTTCCTTTACCATCGAAAAGGCGAAAGTAACGATCAAGGCGCAGGATGTCACCATAGCGGTGGATGATGAGGTGCCGCAGACGTTTGCTTATGATACGGCAGGATTTTACGGCGGAGACGAAAAGAAAGTGACAGGAGTGTCATTCTCACTCGCAGATGAGAGCGGCGATCCTGTGAGTACGATCGAAACGAGCAAAGAGGGAGTGTATCAGATCATTCCGAACAACGCGCAGGTCGGTGATAATTATGTTGTCGATGCAGACGGGTATCTGCCGGGCTTTCTCACCATTGCAGAGGAGCGGATCGCGTACACGGTAACCTTTGATATGATGGGACACGGGACGCAGACGGCGGCCGTCAGGTCGGTCAAGGCAGGAAGTCTTGTCGCGGAACCGGAGCAGCCTGCGGCGGAGGGATTTCTTTTTACCGGTTGGTATAAGGACCGCGCCTGCACGAAGGCATGGAACTTTGCTGCAGACACGGTGCAGGAGAATACGACGCTGTATGCCCGCTGGGCTGCGCAGACGGCACAGGGCGGCGTTCAGATCCGGGAGATAGAAGATCAGACCTATACGGGAAGCGCGATCAAACCGGCAGTCGTTGTCTATGGGGCGGATGGAACATTACTCAAATCCGGCAAAGATTACACGGTTAAGTATGTCAACAATACCTTGGCCGATCAGGTGCAGGCGGAGGGAGGAACGTATAACAGCCTGGATGGCGGCAGCCAGGAAGGCATACAGGGCAGATTTGACAGCCGCCTGCCGTATGTGGAAATTAAAGGGAAAGGAAACCATGAGGGAACTGTCTACAAAAATTTCCATATTGATCCTGTTTCCATTGCAGATGCAGGAGGCGGTCCTGCGGCGGGCTTTACCCTGAAATATACCGATCAACTTGTATATAATGCGAAAAAAGACCAGAAACCCTTCTCTTCTTTAAAATACAAGAAGGCCATGAAGGCGGGAACGGATTATACGGTGACTCTGCGTGCGGTGAAAGCATATGATGCTGCAGACAATAACCGGGCAGTGGGCAGCTGGAGCGCGGCAGGCAGTAAGGATAACAAATGGATTCCTGCCATAGCGAAAGAATACTACGGAACTTTTATGCTCACCATATCGGGGCAGGGGAATTATACGGGTGTTATACGGCGGACTGTCTATGTGGATGCCAAGACATCTCTGATCAAGAACGCATCGATCACTCTGGGTAAGAACCAGAAGAGCAGACCTTATAATGACGGCAACGCGGTGACGCTGACACCCGGCTATTGCGATGGCAAAAAATATTATGAGGTAGATGAGCGGGGCAAGTGGAACAGCAGCTCTCCGGCGGCAAACGGAAATGATCTTTTTACGGTAAAAAGCGGCAAGGCGTATCTTGTCTACGGAAGGGATTATACGGTAACCTACGCCAATAATAAAGCGGTGGGAACTGCCACTATGACAGTGACCGGAATCGGAAATTATAAAGGAAGCAAGAGTGTCACTTTCAAGATCGCAGGGGCAGCATTTAAGGCGAACACGATAAATGTGAACGGTTTTAACGTATCCATGCCGTATAGCGGCAGCGCCATCACCCAGAATAAGGTGACGCTCACGGACAAGGCGGCTGGGACACCGCTTGTCTATGGCCGGCATTATACGATCAGTTATAAGAATAACATCAAAAAAGGAACCGCAGCCATGACTTTCACGGCAAAGCCGGAGTCGGGCTACAGCGGAAGTTTTAAGAAGACATTCAAGATCGGGGCGGTGTCGCTGGATTCAGAATCCGTAAAAGTAGAAGCGGCGGGCAGCACGGAGAATACACAGGAGACGCTTACTTCCTCAAAGGATGAAAAGGGAAATACGGTCTATAGATTGAGCGGTACGATACCATATACGAGAGAGGGGGTGAAGCCTTCCAAGCGCATCTGTCTGAGGCTGTCTGACGGAGCGGGCAATGTTCTCCTGAAAGAAGGGACAGACTACACGGTGAGCTATGCCAACAACACAGTGCTGGCATCGGCCGGGTTGTCGAATAAGATACCGACTATGACCTTTAAGGGAAAAGGGAATTATACGGGCAGTGTGAAAGTTACCTTTGCCATAGGCGAGGCGGCGATGGAGGCGGGTGCGAATAATCTGACCGTGACAGCTGCGGCAGCGGCCTTTGACAGCCGCAAGGCGGATGGTTACCAATATGCGCCTAAAATCACCGTGAAGGACGGCAAGAAGACTCTTGGCAAGAAGGATTACACGGTGAAGTATGAAAACTGCAGTCAGACAGAGGTAAAAACATATCTGGATAAGCTGGCGACTCTGGGAATGCCGGATGAATCAACGGCACAGCAGGATGACGATGGAGACGGCGGCAGTACAGCGTGGGAGGAGTTACAGAAGATAAGTCCCCACGCGGTCATCACGGCAGTGCAGGGAAGCGGCTATACGACCACAGCCGGAAAAGAGATCACGGTGTATCTGAACATTTACGAGACGAAGCTGACAGGCAGCAACTTGTATGTAGTAGTGTCAAGTGAAGCCGCCCAGACCACCTACAAAGGAGAACAGGTGATGCCGGAAGTGACAGTCTATTATGGTGATGCCCAGACGGTCAAAGCGGCGAAGAAAAATGCGGTGACGGAAGAAGCCAAGCTGACAGGAAGCGATTACAGACTGACGAAGCTGACAGAGAAGAAGGAAGCGGCGGGTGATTATACTTTGACTTACGGCNCTAATCTGNCGGCCGGAAAGAACAAGGGCACTGTGACCGTGAGNGGGGCCGGAAAGTNTGGCGGAAGNGTCACAGTTAAGTTTGATATTTTGAGCAGGAATATGTGGATGAAGTANGGAGCGTGATGAANTNGCGGTGATGAAGTAGGGAGTTATAAAATGCTTGTGTCGGAAAACTATGTATGATAAAATATTCACGAGATTTCAAGAACATAGCGGTGTAGCGTCTGCTTCTGCGCCAACAGGAGCAGGCGGATGGTAGGCAAGTACCACACAATGCAGACAAAACGGTAGTTTACTACGGTTGATTGTTTTGCGTCCGTATAATACAGCGGGGTGTAAGTGTGGAANCGCATTTACATCCCGCTCTTGATTTCTCNCAGTGTATCCCTGGTGGCAGAGGAATTCTGCCATCAGGGGATTTTAATTTGAAAATTTTTCCTAAAAGGTGCAACTCTTTTGCAACATCGCTTCTCTCTTGTTATAGTAAAATCAGAAAAAATTACGATCGCGATGTGNACANGGATTTACANGCGAGGAAAGGANTTGGTTGACCAACATGAAAACACCGGAATTACTGGCAGAAGCGGTGAGACGTTACCGCGAGGGAGANAAGGAAAGCTTTAATGAGATCTATGAAGCNTCCTATCGCTATCTTTATACNTGCATTGCAAATGTGGTGCNGGACGAGGAGGCGACTATGGACATGCTCCAGGAGACCTATCTGGAAATCAGCAGGAGCATCGGGCAGCTGCGGCAGGACGAGGACTTTTTAAGCTGGGCCGCAGTCATTGCCAACAGGAAGTGTTTCGCCTATCTGAAAAAGAACAGGGAGATACTTCTGGAGCAGCGAGAGAATGAAGGAGAGGAGTTCTTTGAAACGATCCCGGACGATGAACTCTTTATTCCGGAGAGCATTTTTCAGGATCGTGAGAAGCGGAAACTGATCAGGGAGATCATAGACGGNCTGAGCGATATGCAGCGNTTGTGTGTCATCTGNTATTACTATAATGAAATGACNCAGGAGCAGATCGGGGAAGAANTNCAGATACCGCTCAATACGGTGAANTCTCATCTGAATCGGGCAAAGCATAAGATCAAAGATGANATCATTGAGATGGAGGAGAAGAAAGGNACAAGNCTTTACAGCATTGCNCCTGCNNTNCTGCTTTTCTTCACGAANGAAGCGGAGGATTGCCAGGTGCCGCCCATGCCGGAAGANCTGAANGAGGCTGTGNCNGANGAATCTCCCGAAANACNGGANGGNGANGCACAGGAGCCTGAGACGGGCAGATCTGTTGTACAGAAATTTTTGAAAGCGGGAATCGGTGTAAAAATCGGCGCAGNTGTNGCNGTTGTGGTNGTTCTGGCNGGCATCGTTGCAGCCGTGCAGGTATTCAACAGAAATTCGACTAATGCGGTTAATGAAGAAGAGCAGAACGTGCAGGAGATCGGCGGGGAGGCAGAAGAAACCGTGGAAACCGCACAGGAGACGGNTCAGGAAACAGAGGAAACCGTGGAAGAGACACAGGAGGAGACGACAGCAGANNNCGCAGNCTTTACNGAGTTAGCNATTTCCGGGAAGTATGACTCTTACGGTTCCGCCANGGACGGTATGGTTGTTGTGGAAAAGGACGGGCTGTACGGGCTGGTGACTTTTGACGATCAGGTCATCGTCCCGATCGAATACAGCGACTGTTNNTTNAGNATNAATGANGATGGGCAGACCGTNTTCGGNGANGACAGCGGTTATAAGGTNTTTGACCGGGAAGGCAATGTGNTNTTNGAGACGGANATGTGGATCAAGGCGGTNAGCGACGGCGTNGTGCTGATGGTGGAGAGCAANCAGGAAGACCAGAGNTATACCTANCGNTATGANACTCTGGANGGNACGGTGGTCAATGAGCCGGAATACCCGGGCTATATCGGGCAGATGGGCGCGGTNGGNTTCAANGAAGGNTATGGNTTTGCNGANAANGGCAACGGNGATATCCGNATACAGAAGGACGGAANTTATCAATCTATGACAGAGATACGCACGCCTTACGGATTGTCACAGCCGGTACATATGGTAAAGGAGGAAGAGGCGCAGCCGTCAGGCGGATCGGNCTCCGGCTCTCAATGGGAGGCAAACGCTGCAAGCGGGCAGATGGGTATCATGGCCTATCCTCTCGGGGTGTGNCACAACGGATACTTTGTGTCAGCCGGTATGCAGTTTGAAGATACCAACGGAGATTATTATATTCTGAATCCGGAGGGAACGGAGCANTACCGGTTCAGGATAAGGGAACTGCTTGATCATCTGGGATATTCATTCTATGAATCGAATGCGAGCTGGAGGATTGACAGTTACGAGGTGAACGGTTCTCTCTGCTACAGTTACGGAACGCTTATGAGTGTAAAGCTGACAGTCGATGAGGAAGAGAAGACATATCTGATCGATTTGTCCAAGCTGGAGTGGGAGGATTATTCGGGATCGGAGGCCGGCAAAGCGCGTTCCATTGATGAGATTACATTGTTTGGACAGCGAAGGATGATCATACCGGATGGTGCGGTGATNGAGATCGGCGACAGTTTGGATATCTCCGACAGTCAATACTGGCTTGCCAGTGAGGACGGCAANTGGGGTTATGTGGATCATGACGGGAACAGACAGGAGATGTTCGACGATGCCACCGAATTTGTAAATGGAAAAGCGATGGTGATCAAAGACGGCAAGGCGTACTACATAGACGAAAATCTGGAGTGCAGTGAGAATAGTATAGAAGCCGATGGCGTGTATACCTACGGTGAGATGTTTATCGTGACGGACGGCGACAGGCTGATNTGCCTNAGCGCCGGGGAACAGGCGGNTGTAACGAGCAATTAACGGACTTAATAAAAAGGGGTGCATCACCCGATACCGCGCCAACGGTATCGGGCAAGGATGGCAGGCAAGTGCCATTCCATACAGACAGAGTCTGCGATACACACAAAGATATTATAAGATAGATNGNNCNGATTGACAAGAACTTGTATTTTGNCTTNTANAGAGTTNNCTAAAAAACAANCNAAGGAGAAGAGTAATGAAAAGAAGAACATTAAAATGGATCGTATGCACGGTGATCATGNCNNTCACATTATCTGTAACTGCCTGTGGCGGTTCTGGGGANCCNGNGGCAGCAGCCCCTGTTGAGGCGGATGACGTCACGGAGACCGAGGATGAGGCAGAACCCGAAATCGAGGAGGAGCCTGAGGCAGAANCNGAGATTGAGGAGGAACCTGAAGCAGAGATCGAGGCAGAAGTGGAGCCTGAAGAGGAGGCTGAAGCAGAAGAAGAGANCGGGGATGCGACTGAAGCGGAATCAGACAGTGATGGCGAAAAAACNGAAGAGGAGATTGCGGAAGACGAAGAGGAGTATGNGACCTTAGAGGACTATTACAATGANCCTNCAGTATATGAGGCTTTAAAGAGCGNNTTTGATGCTATGGCAGGTGATGGTATGTCTGCGAATTGTGAGGTAAAAGGCAATGAGTTTACCGTGATCATAAAGATTGAGGATCGCTCNANGATTGTTGATGGTATGGGTNCGGCTCTGGATGNAGCTCTGAATGCACAGGAAGATACNTTTAAGGNACAGGTTANGCNGTTTGATGANGTGATNGGACANGAAGGCGTGTGCACAGTCATAATGCGTTACACTGATCCCGATGANAATANTCTNGCTGAGAANGCCTTTACTGCTAACTAGAACAGATTGCATTAGAATAAAANCAGGGAGAATACGNATTTATGAAGAAAAAATGGATNGCNGTAATCTTAACGGGNGCTCTGATCATGAGCACATTATCGGGATGTGGAAATTCNNCNCAGGAAAATNNGGAAATAGCAGCGCAGACGGAGGATACCATTGACGAAGAGTCAGAAGAAAGCGCNGACAANGAANCGGAGAAGGAAGACANCANACCGTATTATGAGGAGGGGCGTGCCTGNCTGTANGGTNNGGATGGAAAAGAGATCGATTTGGAAGCNGCTTNCACTAACTTTGAAAAAGCNCTGGAANTGGGGAANACAGANGCGAATTTTTACCTTGGGGTATTATACTATTGNNATAATTATCCGGAGAAGGATGATCAAAANGCNAAAACATATTTTGAGGCGGCAGGAGATGACCCTTACGCACAGATTCTTTTAGGTCAACAATATTATTTTGGAAGGGGTGTTGACGAGGATAAAGCCAAGGGGCAGGAACTGATCGATGCGGTGATCGCGCAGGGATACGCAGAAGGATATGCGGTCAGCGGCGATATAACCAGAGATGAAGAGAATTATAACGCGGCATTTGTGTGTTACAAAAAAGCGGCGGAGAGTGAAGAACCGTTATTTGCGGCAATGGCAATGAACCAGATCGGCTATTTGTATGACTTCGGGGAGATGGGGTTCTCTAATTGTGCGTTGGCGTTGGAATGGTACAATAAAGCGGCAGACTTAGGGAACAGCGCTGCAATGTATCATCTCGGCTATATGTATGAGTATGCACGGAGAGTAGAGCAAGACTATGCAGCAGTGTTGGAATGGTACGAAAAAGCGGCAGCTCTGGAGAATTGTGATGCAATATTTGAGTTAGGCCGTATGTACGATGGTGGATATGGGGTAGAACAGGACTATGCAAAGGCCCTGGAATGGTACGAAAAAGCGGCAGACTTAGGAGATAGCTGCGCCATGCTTCATATTGGCTATCTGTATGAGTACGGGCAGGGGGTGGAACAGGATGATGCCAAAGCACAGGAATGCTACGAACAGGTGGCAGCCTCAGGAGACAGCGCTGCAATGACTCAGATTGGCAAATGGTATATGGAAGGACAGGAGATAGAGCAGGATTATGCCAAGGCGCTGGAATGGTATGAGAAGGCAGCGGACTTAGGAGATAACACGGCGAAATTCTATATTGGTTATCTGTATGAGAATGGATTGGGAGTGGAACAGGATCACGCGCAGGCACAGGAATGGTACGGAAAGCTGGTAGACTCAAAAGACAGCGCTACTATGAATCAGATTGGCGATCTATATAAGTATGGCAGGGGAATAGAGCAAGACTATGCAGCAGCGATGGGGTGGTACGAAAAAGCAGCAGAAGTTGGGAATAGTACTGCAATGTATAATATCGCCTTGCTATATCAGTTTGGGTGGGGAGTAGAAGAGAATCCCACCAAGGCGTTGGAATGGCACGAAAAGGCGGCGAACTTAGGGAAAGATTGGTCAATGTGCTTTGCCGGCATGTTGTATGAGTTTGGAGCGGGAACAGAACAGGATTATGCCAAAGCGTTGGAATGGTACGAAAAAGCGGCGGATTTAGGAAATGGCGATGCAATGGTCGATATTGGCTGGATGTATCAGGAGGGACGAGGCGTAGAACAGGATTATGCCAAGGCAATGGAATGGTACGAAAAAGCGGCAGACTTAGGTTTGAACCACGCAATGGATAGTATTGGTTATCTGTATAAGAATGGACTGGGAGTGGAACAGGATCAAGCGCAGGCACAGGAGTGGTACGACAAAGCAAAGGAGGCAACAGGTAGATATGAGTAAAGAGAGAAAGAGATTGAAAAGAATATTTACAGTATTGCTCTGCTGGGCGCTGTGTGCAGCGAATATTTTGTCATTGGATATGACTGCATGGGCGAATGAGCTGCCTAGTCAGGAGATTGTGGCGGATGAAAATAGGGAAGAGAGGGGACAGGAGCAGGAGTTAAGAGGGGAGGAGACACCGGAGTCCGGGACAGAGGAGTCGGAGGAAGAATCGGAGACGGGGACATCGGAAGAACCGAATATGCCGGAAGAGCCGGAGGATGGGGAAAAATCTGAGGAGTCGGAAGAACCAGAAACGCCGGAAGAGCCAGAGGAAGATACATCTGTGGAAGATTCGGAAAGTGACCTGACACCGGAGTTGGAAGATGAAACGGCGGAGGAAGAAGCGGAGGTGCCGATGGAGGAGGCAGAGACAGCGGACGAGCAGAAACTGTTGTCTGCCGGAATTCCTGCTTCCGGTACTTATGAGAATATTACATGGCAAATCGACGCGAAGGGGAAATTGACTGTAAATGGTACGGGGGAATTTGCACCGGTCTCGACCCAAGCGCCGATCGCTACACAGAGAAAGGCACCCTGGCGTGAATACGCGGGTTCTATTAAATCGGTAAGTATCAACGTGGCAGATATGACGGATGCCTCCGGTATGTTGGACGGATTATGGCAGGTAACGGAAGTGGATCTGAAAGGATTTAAGTCCGAAAGTGTGACAAATATGTCCCGAATGTTTGAAGGATGTAATAGTCTGACATCCTTGGATTTGAGCGGGCTGGATACGCAAAATGTGACAAGTATGTTCTGTATGTTTTCGGGATGTACCGGGTTAGTGTCCCTGAAATTTGGCGGAAAGTTTAGCACAGCGAAGGTTACGAACTTTCAATTCATGTTTAACGCTTGCCGGAAGCTTCAGCATCTGGATCTATCCACTTTTGATACCCGAAGTGCAACTGAGATGGGATCTATGTTTGCGGACTGTAGAGAAATTAAGGAACTGGATCTGCGCAGTTTTGACACCAGTCATGTCGGAGGTATTGTTAATGGTTATTACCTTCAGGGAATGACAGGAATGTTTAGTCACTGTGAAAGCCTTACAAAAGTGGATGTGAGTAGTTTTGATACCCGGAACGTAACAAGCTTTAATAATATGTTTTGTGAGTGCAGTAGTCTTGAGAAGATTGATTTAAGTAGTTTTGACACCAGTAAAGTGAAGGATTTCATAAGTATGTTTGAAGGCTGTACCAATCTGAAAGAGGTTGATCTGAGCAGCTTTGATACCTCTTCAGTGACGGTTGTGACCAGCATGTTTCTGAAATGTAAGAATTTGCAGGAAATAGATTTAAGTAATTTTGATATGAGCAAGGTATATATGACCTTATTTATGTTTAAAGACTGTGATCAGCTGTCTATGATCAAAACACCTTGTAACTATCAGGGTAAGGAATCGGAACCGGCAAAATTACCGAAGAAAAATGAGACGGATATCTGGTATCAGCCGGATGGGACACAGATTACAGAACTTCCTGCAGGACTGGATTATAGTATAACGATAACAAGAAATAAGATTCCTGACGGACCGCATATCACGGCTTCCAAAATAAAGACCGATTATGAATGCGGAGATTCGATTAATATCGATGATCTGACGGTGACCTGGTATGACAGTGATGGAAGTTCACGGCAGATTACAGAATACACGACAAATGCAAAAAGCATTGATATGACTACTCCCGGCAAGAAGAAGCTCAATATTACATATTCGGATCAATCGGGGAGAAAATACGGCGCGTCTATAGAATTGACCGTGAGAAAGAGATTAGAGCAGAATAATGTTAAGATTAGCTTGCCAACAGAAGAGCGTATCTATAACAGAATGAATTGGAAGCCTGTTCCTACAGTAACTGTTGATGGCAGGCTTAAGCTGGTTGAAGGAACGGACTACAATACGTCGTATAGAAATAATATAAATGCGGGAGAGGAAGCAAAAGTTGTTATTACGGGCATCAATAATTACACAGGTGAGGTGACTGCCGATTTCAGTATTGAGAAGGCAAAGGCAGACATTACAGCGTCGGATATGGTTATCGCAATAGGTGATGATATACCCAGTAATTATGCATACGAAGTGACCGGTTTGATGGAAGGTGATCATCTGGTTAAGGAACCTTCGTTCGATTGTGATGTAGTCGATGTAACGAAGGAAGGAATGTATGCGATCATTCCCAAAGAGGCGGATGGTGGAATGAACTATATTATTACCTATCATGAAGGTACCTTGACCGTGGCACAGGAAAGGGTGATATATCGTGTAACCTTTGAGATGATGGGGCATGGGACACAAATACCTCCTATCCGCTCGGTCAAGGCGGGCGCTTTGATTGAAGAACCGGAAAAGCCCGTGGAGGAAGGATATCTTTTCAATGGATGGTATAAAGACCGCGCGTGTACGAAGGCGTGGAATTTCAATGCAGACACGGTGCAGGAGAACACCATGTTGTATGCTCGTTGGACTGCGCAGACAGCTGAGGGCGGGGTCCGCATGCAGGAGATTCCGAATCAGACCTACACAGGAAGCGCAATCAAACCGGCGGTCGTTGTCTATGCGGCGGACGGAAAAACATTGCTCAAATCCGGTAAGGATTACACGGTCAAATACTACAACAACATCAGGGCTGACCAGGTGGATGCAGCGGGCGGAACATATAACATCTTAGATGGCAGCGGTCAGGAGGGAGTGCAGAACAGATTTGACAGCCGCCTGCCGTATGTGGAGATCAAAGGGAAAGGAAACCACGAGGGGACCGTCTACAGAAATTTCCACATTGATCCGGCCTCTATTTCGGATGCAGCGGGCAATCCTGCGGCAGGTTTTACCCTGAAATATTCCGATCAGCTTGTGACCAATACGAAGAAGGAACAGAAGCCCTTTTCTTCCTTGAAATATAAAAAAGCGATGAAGACGGGTGAAAAGGATCCTGACCTGCAGGTGACACTGAGTGCGATAGAAGTGTATGATGGATCTGATGGTTCGGGAAAGCAGATCAATATGTGGACAGCCACAGGAAATAAGGAAAACAAGTGGAATCCGGCTATACCGAAGGGATATTATGGTAGTTTCAGAATGACCGTAGAGGGGACGGGAAACTACTGCGGCAAGATCACGAAGACGATCTTTGTGACAGGGAAAAACAATTTGCTCCGGAATGCAGCCATCACGCTGGGGAAAAGTCAGAAGAACATGCCGTATAGTGGAGGGACGGTAACATTGACCCCCGGATACTATGACAGTAAAGCAAAAAAGTATTATCGGGTGAATGAAAACGGTTCTGTCAGCAGTACGCCGGAAGGTAACGGAAATGATCTCTTTACCGTAAAAGCCGGCAGCACTTATCTTGTATATGGCAGAGATTATACGGTAAACTACGTCAGCAACAGGGCGGTGGGAACTGCCAACATGACGGTAACCGGAATCGGAAGTTATATGGGAAGCAAAAGTGTCACCTTCAAAATCACGGGCAAGGCATTCAAGGCGAACACCATAGATGTGAGATCCTACGATATGAGCCAGCCTAATGAGAACGATTTCAAATCCGTCATGCCTTATACCGGCAGAGCGGTAACCCAAAATAAGGTGACACTCACGACCAAGCCGAATGCGGAGTCCGACGCGGTAAAGCTGGATTACGGCAGGCATTACAGCATCAGTTACAAGAACAATATCAAAAAGGGAATTGCCACCATGACCTTTACGGCGAAGCCGGAATCCGGTTATAGCGGAAGTTTTAAGAAGACATTCAAGATTGGTGCGGTATCCTTGGCGGATGCGGCATCTGTGGCAGTGGAGGCTGTGAACGATCAGGAAGGCGGCGCGTACAGCCTGACATCTTCCACGGATGAAAAAGGAAATAAGATTTATGAGTTACATGGCACGGTGCCGTATACGAAAGAAGGGGCGAAGCCTTCTGGATATATCTCTTTGAGCCTGATTGACGGGAAACAGGCTCCGACAGGCGTTGTCTTGCAGGAAGGAACGGACTATACGGTAAGCTATACCAATAATACGGTGCTGCCAGGTACGCCGAATAAGGTTTCGACCATGACCTTTAAGGGAAAAGGGAATTATGCGGGCAGTGTGAAAGTTACCTTTGCCATAGGCGAGGCGGCGATGGAGGCGGGTGCGGAGAATCTGACCGTGACAGCTGCTGCAGCGGCCTTTGACAGCCGCAAGACGGATGATTACCAGTATGTGCCTAAGATCATCGTGAAGGACGGCAAAAAGACTTTGGGTAAGAAGGATTACACGGTGAAGTATGAAAACTGCAGTCAGACAGAGGTAAAAACATACCTTAATAAGCTGGCGGCTCTGGAAATGCCTGATGAATCGGCGGCACAGCAGGTTGGCGATGAAGACAGCGGCAGTACGGCGTGGGAGGAGTTACAGAAGATAAGTCCCCGCGCGGTCATCACGGCAGCGCAGGGAAGCGGCTATACGACTGCAGCCGGAAAAGAGATCACGGTGTATCTGAACATTTACGAGACGAAGCTGACAGGCAGCAACTTGTATGTAGTAGTGTCAGGCGAAGCTGCCCAAACCACCTACAAGGGACAGCAGGTGACACCGGAAGTGACAGTCTATTATGGTGACGCTCGGGCGGTCAAAGCGGCGAGGAAAAATGCAGTGACGGAAGAAGCCAGGCTGACAGGAAGCGATTATGGGCTGACGAAGCTGACAGAGAAAAAGGACGCAGCAGGTGATTACACTTTGACCTACGGCGTTAATCTGGCGGCCGGAAAGAACAAGGGCACTGTGACCGTGAGCGGGGCCGGAAAGTTTGGCGGAAGCGTCACAGTTAAGTTTAATATTATGAGCAGGAATATTTATGAAGCGCCGTAAGGCAGAGGCGGCGTGAGCAGACAGACATCCCCGGCTGTATATAGCGGTCCGGGGATGCTTTTGTGAGTAATGGAGTTCAAGATATGCAAGATCCTTTAGCTGCATCATCGCCATATCATTTTGACAATAATCACATGCTTTGCTATTCTGAGTTTATATTGGGCAATCATGAAACGTCAGGNCAAAGGAGNGTAATACAATGGCATACAAGTTACTGATCGTAGATGACGAAAGAGATGTNGTGAGCCTGTTAAAAGACTATTTTGAACTCAATCANTATGAAACAATAACCGCATACAGCGGTACAGAAGCGATCAATAAAATTTNCGAGAAACCGGATNTGATNTTACTGGATGTCAGTATGCCGGATATGGATGGAACAACNGTNTGCGAAAANATACGGGAATATGTTTCCTGCCCGATTCTGTTTTTGACAGCTAAAATAGAGGACAGNGATAAGATCAAAGGCTTTGCATCGGGAGGGGATGACTACATCATCAANCCATTTTCNATNGATGAACTCGGTGCAAGAGTNGCGGCGCATATTCGGAGGGAACATAGNAATAATGCGGAAACAAACATCCGTTTTTTTGGCGGANTGGTCATTGATTATTCCGCCAAAACAATCACNGCAGANGGTANGTCCATGAATTTTGCNAAAAANGAATTTGANATTATNGAATNGTTATCNCTGAATACGGGNCAGGTNTTTGATAAAGAACGTATCTATGAAAAAATATGGGGNTATGACGCACAGGGAGATGCTTCTGTTGTTGCGGAACATATCNGGCGNATTCGCAGTAAGCTGAAAGATGTNGAAGAGGATCATCATTTGGAGACAGTCTGGGGGATGGGATATAAATGGGTCAGATAAGAGAAAAATCAAAATCCATCAAATGGATCTTCATCAAATATATACCGATCTGCATCATTCTGTCTTATGTGGGGGCTGCTGTNATNGGTTATTCCACNAATAATCTGCAGGACTGGTACGAGGAGAAATACGCAGATGGGGATTCATCCCTATTTGATTCGAAATATATAATTGCATTCGATGAAGATAAGAATCTGCATTATGATATGTATGAGAAAAAACGTTCTATGTATGATGATACCATTCATTTNATAGGATACCAGATNATNAGCGGTGCNCAGCTTGTTTTAATACCTTTGTGGATATTATTGGTTGTTATGCTGGTAGGTATNCTTTTTTACAGAAGAGANTTGGAGNNGCCGATTANAATANTGCTGGAAGCGTCCGAAAAGATTGCGGNCAGCAATTTGGATTTTCATATTGCGTANGGCAAAAGGAATGAATTGGGACAGTTATGTCNGTCCTTTGAAAAAATGNGAGATGCATTGTATCAAAATAACCAGGAAATGTGGAGAATGCTGGAAGAACGNAAAAAGTTAAANGCAGCCTTTTCNCATGATATGCGGACNCCGATCACCGTGATAAAAGGATACAGGGATCTGCTGGAAAAATATATACCGGGCGGGGANGTGTCGGAAGAAAAGTCAATGCAGATACTGAAAATGATGGAGGGACAGATTGACAGACTGGAAAACTATACGCAGAAAATGAGCGCTGTGCAGAAATTNGAAGATATNGTGCCGTTNCCCAAAGATGTAAATTTTCAAGAGTTTTTGGATAAGTGTGCGNAGATAAGNAANATGCTGGCGAAGGATCTGCAGATTTCGTATCAAACGGATTNCGATACAGAGAAGTTTTGCGTGGATGANGANCTGGTGTTGGAGGTGTNTGAAAATCTGGTTTCCAATGCGGCCCGGTATGCAAAAGATCAATTAGANATCAACATCAGCATANTTGATCATGTANTTNCAATATCNGTAGAAGANGANGGANAGGGNTTTACGGANGAGGCTTTACAACAGGCGGCGAAGCCGTTTTACAGGGATANAAGAGAAGAAAAGAATCATTTCGGACTGGGNNTGTATATNTGNAAAATNATNTGTGANAAGTGNCANGGAGAACTGGTCATTGAAAACGGCAGGATGGGAGGNNAGGTAACNGCCAGTTTTAAAGNGNNNAAACANANTTAAGAAATAATCAATAAACAGTAGATAAAAAGTTGAAAATTGTTTTTTATGATAATGGTGCAGCGATCAGAGGAGTATCGCCGCACCATTTTACTGTTATGAAAGGAGTATCTGTAACAATGGAACAGGAAATCAGGATCAGTCATGTNAATAAATTTTACGGGAAGAANCAGGCNCTTAANNATGTNGATCTGGTAATNCCGCAGGGAATGTTCGGGCTGCTTGGGAGGAATGGGGCAGGCAANACNACACTTATGAAAACACTGGCNACNCTTCANGGAAAGCAGTCNGGAGAAATCNGTGTATGCGGCGTTCCNATNGAAAATGCNAAAGAAATCCGGGGAATGATCGGATATCTGCCGCAGGATTTTTCCATGTATCCGTCTATGACGGTGTATGAGTGCCTGGATTATTTAGGAACCCTTTCCGGTATGTCAAAAATGGAAAGGAAAAAGAGCATAGATCAGCTCATTCAGAAAGTGAATTTGGATGAGCAGAGGAATACGAAGGTCAAAAAACTTTCAGGTGGCATGAAAAGGCGGCTGGGAATCGCGCAAGCCCTTTTACATGATCCCGGAGTGTTGATCGTTGATGAGCCGACGGCGGGACTCGACCCGGAAGAGAGAATCCGTTTCCGCAATCTTCTTTGTGAAGTGGCGGAAGAAAGGATCGTCATCCTATCGACTCATATTGTAGGGGATATCGAAGCAACCTGTGAAAACATTGCCATTATGAATGAAGGCGAGATCCTGTGGAGAGGAACGGTAAGCAAATTACTTGAGAATGCCAGAGGCAAAGTATATACGGCGAACATTACAAGACAGCAGTTGGGAGAAGTGAAGGCGTCTTATATTGTAATTGGTATGCTGAAGCAGGGTGAAACGATAAATATCCGGTTTGTTTCTGAAAAGAAGCCGGAAAAGATTCATGGTACGGAAGCAGAACCCAACTGTGAGGATGCATACATGTATTGTCTCTATCAGAATGGGTGCGGCATGGATGAAGAAGATTAGTNTTTTGNTTTCTCTTTTCGGGCAAGCAAANTGGTATGGTCAATTTGGAAATTGAACATTAGGAAAGGAGATATAAGATCATTATGTTATTTTTGAAAGAATGTAAGAAAACAATATGCTCCNTGACTTTCGTATTATATGCAGCTGTCATTTTCGTGATGTATGTTTCCCAATTTACAATCGAGCTGGAGTCCCCAATCAGGAAGCCGTCACCGGAAGACAGCTATTATGGAAGTATTGTAAAAGAAGTGCCGGAAGTATTGATGCCTGCCGCTGTGGAAAATCTTATTTCGGAATATCTGGCAGGAAGTTATACCGCCTATCCTTTTATGTTTTATAAAAAAGTCAAGTTAAAGGAGAGCGATACTGAAAAAATTGCGGGTATCATCGAAGAATTGACGGATATTACCAGGTCAGAATTGGATCATTTCACAGAATATGAAGCGGGAGGATATTATGGGCAGACAGATGAAAATGGAAATATGGTAATGGGATATAAGGAGGCAGTGCTTCCGGAATATCATTTGTCAGAAGACATTTCCTATGAACATTTTAAAGAATTAATGACGCAGGCGGATGAGATCATCGGAAAAGGCTCTATGTATGGTGAAAAACATCTGGTAAATTTTTCGCGGATTCCTATGACATATGAGGATGCGCTTGCGGAATATGAAGAGCTGATGGAGGAACATAATATCGCAAAAGAGTATATGCGGCTTTATTGTGACTATCTGGGAATCGACTTGGCAATCATGCCGGTGTTTGTCTGTGTGGGGCTTTGGCAGATGGATAAAAGGAGCCGGATGGAACAGTTGATCTACAGCCGGAAAATTTCTTCTGCCAAGCTGATCATCACAAGGTATCTGGCCCTGGTCGGCTGTATGGTGCTGCCTGTGGCATTGACTTTCATTCATGCCATGATTGGACTGCATAACCTTTATCCTGAAAAAAATATCTATTTTGGAGAAGCCGTGGGCTTAGTTGTTATGTGGCTGCTTCCAAGTATTATGATCGTAGCCAGCGTGGGCGCATTGATATCGGAACTGCTCTCGCCGCTTTTAGCTATCTTTGTGCAAGGTGTCTGGTGGTATGCTGCATTGGGAAAGAATGAGCTTACCGGGAGTATTACAAAATATACATTAATTATCCGCCATAATAACTTGGGAAAAACAAGGCTTTTCGAGGAGAAGATTCAGGATTTTCTCTGGAATAGAACAGGATATTTTATTTTGTCACTGATTTTAGTCGTATTGGTGATATTCGTATATGAGAAGGCGAGGAAAGGAAATTATAATGGGAAAAGGAATCTATGGAAAAATAATCGGCGTAAATCTAAGGCATAATTTTCTCATGCCGTTTGCCTCCGCTTTAGGAGTGCTGATCCTGACATTGCTTATGTTTAATGTCACTGCCCTGCAAAGCAGAGAAGCAGCGAAGCCTATCGAATTTCTGCTTTGTTTCATTGGTGTCACGCTGCTTGTCCCGATTTTCCTGCCGGAGCAGGATACTAATATCAGAGATGTTATTTGTGCAAAGAAAATCAATTATTTCAATATATTGGTTATTCGGATTCTGTATTCTGTCGTGGCAATGATCGTTTTAATCGCATTTTTTGTTGTGGTAATGAAAATATGTGAAAGTGATGTAACGGTGAAACATCTGATCGGAGGCATCGCAAGCGCATGGTTTCTGGGAGCGGTCGGCTTCGCGGCAGCAGGTATTACGGATAATGTCACGGTAGGATATATGACAGCAATGCTCTATTATCTGGCTAATTATGGGATGAAGGATAAAGTGGGCAAATTTTTCCTTTTTCCGATGAGCTATCTGGGCAGATTTGATGAGAGCGGGTGGCTGATTTTGGGAGCAGTTGCTTTGATGGGCATTACTTTAGGGATTTGCAGACAAAGGGGGCATACAGCAGGAAGATTCAAATTGACAATCCGGTAACATTCATGATATAGTTAGCGTATTCATAGAGAGATACAAAACAGAAAGGTGGCTTTAGCGTGGCAATTTTTATTCGTTGTGCTCGCACCCGTATACAGGGGCAGTAAAAAAGCAGATATGTAGTCTCATATAGATGGGATTTTTTTGCGTGCGAATAAAAATTGCTACATGTTTATCGGACAGATAGGACGGAAGTCAGATCTGTGCTGCTTGCTTTGCTGTATTATTTTAGCGGGAAAATTCTATTTATGGAATCGTGCCTGCTTTTTTATTGCCTTTTCTTTGGGGAAAGTATCCGGTTAAGTCCGGATCGCGGAGTACACAATAAGAAGGAGGCACGCTATGCAAGAAAGCAGGAGGCATCATAACCTATCAGATTCACAGAATTTTATTACGAACAGAAAACTGATCCACAGGATCATAGGATTTGCGGATTTTCATACAAATAATACAGTTATTGAGATCGGGACCGGGAAAGGACATTTGACGGAAGAACTGTGTCGGAGAGCCGGTACGGTCTGCTCGGTGGAGATTGACCGAAAACTATATACGAGCGCAAAGAAACGGCTTGCGCAGTATTCTAATGTAAAATTGATATACGGGGATTTCCTGAAATATGATCTGCCGTCAAAGGGAACTTACAGAGTTTTCGCCAATATACCCTATTTCATCACGACGCAGATCATTGATAAGCTGACACAGGCGCCGAACCCGCCGTCGGATATCTGGCTGGTGATGGAAAAAGGGGCGGCAAAGCGGTTTATGGGGATCCCAAAAGAGACAAAGAAATCTTTGCTGCTCAAGGTAAATTGGGATATGAAGATCAGGTACCATTTTCGCAGGGAAGATTTTCATCCGATGCCGGGAGTAGATTCTGTTCTGGTGCACTTCGCCGGGAAGGCAACGCCGGATCTTAGCAGAAGCGAATACTATGAATTTCAGAAATTCCTTGATCGGTCTATGAAATACGGCGTATGCGGTAAGGGCGGACCGCTAACCCAAAGGCAGGTGTCGACAGCGCTGAAGCAGGCGGGATTGCCCCACGCCCATGAAGACGGTGTCACACTTTACATCCAATGGCTTTGTTTATTCCGATGTTATCGGAAAATGGGCAAGTATATGATATAATGGAAAATGAAAGGAATTTTTATATATGGAAAAGGCATTTTTAGTAGGCGTAAACTTAAACGACGGAGACGATTACCTGCTTTCGCTGGAGGAGCTGGGAGAGCTGGCGAAAGCCTGCGATATGGAGGTGGCGGGCCAAGCGGTGCAGGCGCTTCCGGAAGTGCATAAGGCCTTTTACATCGGCACGGGCAAAGTGGATGAGGTAAGAGAGCTTGCAATAGAATGTGACGCAGATGTCATAATTTTCGACAATTCTCTCTCTCCGATGCAGCTTCGCAATCTGCAGGAGCGTCTGGAAAAGCCTGTCATGGACAGGAGCACACTGATTTTGGATATCTTTGCGAGCCGGGCCAGATCGCGGGAGGCGAAGCTGCAGGTCGAGGTAGCCAGCTTACAGTATATGCTGCCCAGACTGGTCGGACTCCACGCCGCGCTCAGCAGACAGGGCGGCGGCAGCGGTGCACTGAGCAACAGGGGTGCAGGCGAGAAGAAGCTGGAGCTGGACAGGAGAGTTCTGGAGCATCGTCTGACAGAGTTGCGCCGGGAATTAAAGGAAGTGAGCTCGGAGCGCATGACACAGCGCAAGCGCCGCGTAGAGTCGGGGCTGCCGCGGGTGGCGCTGGTGGGCTATACCAATGCGGGGAAATCCACTCTTTTAAATGCCATGCTGGATCTATACGGGAGTGACGAGGTCGATGTGGAGGAAAAGAAGGTGATGGAGCGGGATATGCTCTTTGCCACGCTGGATACCACAGTGCGCAAGATAGAGCCGGAAGAGCATCACGCCTTTTTATTATCCGACACGGTGGGATTCATTCACAAGCTGCCGCACCATCTGGTACAGGCCTTTCGTTCTACACTGGAGGAGGCGAAGGAAGCTGACATCCTGCTGCAGGTGGTAGATTATTCCAATCCCCATTACAGGGAGCAGATCGAGGTGACTAACCGGACCTTGAAGGAGCTGGGAGCCGACGGCGTTCCCATGCTGTATGTCTATAATAAGGCGGATCTGGTGACACCGGAGCATTTGCCGGGCCCTTTACCGGCTGTGTCGGGGGATAACATTTATCTGTCAGCGAAGAAGCGGATCGGGATGGAGGAGCTGATCTGTCTGATCGAAGAAAAACTCGCCGGCGGCTACAAAGAGTGTACGCTGCTGATTCCCTATACGGACGGCAGGGCGGTATCTTACCTGAACGAGAACGGGGTCGTGTACGAGACCGAGTATCTGGAAAACGGGGTGCGTCTGCGGGTCAACTGCAAGGTGGAGGATTATAACTTTTATCAGAAATATCTGGAGGGCAGCAATGGATAAAAAACTGGCGTTTCAAATATTGGGAATTCCTGAGACGAAGGAAGAAGAGCAGATCAGACAGCGGTATCTTGCGCTGTTAAAAGAGACGAATCCGGAGGATGATCCGGACGGCTTCAGACGCCTGCGGGAAGCTTATGAGGAGGCACTTCGCCTGTCTAAGGTACAGGAAGAGGGAGAGGAGGAGGAACCGCAGGGGGAACTGGATCTATGGATGAAACGCGTGCGGGAAAATTACCGGGATATCTTTCTGCGCAGGGATGTGAGTGCCTGGAAGGACCTGTTCGATGATCCGGTGTGCGTAGGATTTGATACCTTTTTGGAGGCGAGAGGGAGACTTCTCAGCTATATTTCCGACCATCCTTTCCTGCCGCAGAACGTGTGGAAACTGCTGGATCAGGTGTTTCATGTGCTGGACGATTTCGAGGCCTTGAAAGAGGATTTTCATGTGAATTTTCTCGGGCACATCGAGTATCATGTGCAGACGGAAGATTTCCTGGATTACGGGTTGTTTGAAGAGTCGGAGGACGGTTATGCACCGGAGAACGACGATGATACAGATAACTACATAAGAGAGTATTTTCAGATTAAAAATAAACTGGAAGAGAATGAGACAGAAGGTGTCCTGCAGGCGCTTTCGGACCTGAAGCGGCATGGTCTGTATCATCCCTATGAGGATGTGGAGCGGCTGCGGCTGTTTATCCGGACAGAGGAGTGCGAACAGGTGCGGGAACTGGCGGAGCAGCTGATCGAGCGGTATGCCGATGATAACAACGTGCGCATCTGGGCGGGCAGAATCTTTTCTCATACCGGAGAGGAAAAAAGAGCGTATGAGCTCTGGGAGGCGGTTCTTGCCGAGGATCCGGACTATTACATAGCCAAATACTTTGCTATGCACTATCTGGTGGATCAGAAGCAGTGGTATCAGGCGGAAAAATATTTGGATGATCTGATCAGAGTCAACAGGCGGGACGAGGAGCTTCAGGAGGTACGCCAGACCATCGGGAAGGAGCTTGTCCCCATGCTGCAGGAGGCTGTGGCGGAAGGAAAGGATTTCGAGGATCTTTCCGGTAAAGAACTGACGCTCTATCTGGGCTGGTGTCTCTTTGATCTGGAGCGGTATGAGGATACGCTTGCCTTTGTGGAAGAACACGGGGAGAGCCTTGACGGAGAAGAGAAGTATTATGAACTCAAGGCGTGGACGTTATATAGGTTGGAGCGGTATGAGGAGGCTATTCCTGTCTATCAGGCACATCTGAAACGTGTGGAGGAGAGCAAGGACGAGGAGGAGAAAAAGGCTTCCAAAGCGGCTCAGAGCCACCGTCTTCTGGGCGTATGCTTTTATTGTCTGGAACAGCCGGTGGAAGGAGAGAAGGAGACGCGTATCGCTATCGAGATGGAGCCGGAGGCCAGAATTCGTTTGGATTGCAAACAGTACCTGGCGGATCGGTATCTCTCTGCGAAAGAATATGAGAAAGCGACAGAGGTGTGCGATGAGATCCTT
This sequence comes from Lachnospiraceae bacterium, assembly GCA_014804615.1. GTDB lineage: Bacteria > Bacillota > Clostridia > Lachnospirales > Lachnospiraceae > UBA3282. The sequence goes on along the minus strand of JAAUZL010000008.1, from coordinate 323,110 downwards.
TCGGAGGATGAAAATTATTATCCGGCTTATCTGGTGCGTCAGGAGGCCGGTTACCATCTGAGACGGGCACAGCAGGTGGTGGATGATTACTACCGGGCCATAGAGCTCTATAACGGCTATGACAAGCCCTATCTCTATGCAGCCATGATCTTTTACGATTACAGGCAGTATAAGGATGCTCTGGGTGTGATAGAGAGGGCAAGAGAAAATCAGGCAGAGTTTTCTAAAAAACTGCGTTTCCAGGAGGCGAAGATCCTGCGGATGCTGGCGGAGGATGAGGAGGCAAGGAAAAAGCCCATGGAGATTCTGGATGCGCTTCTGTATGAGACGGAAGAGGATTCCGGGGAACTGAAGCAGGCGTCCGGGCGGTCATATGACACACTGGACAGGGCTGAACTCCTTTTTGAAAAGGGACTTGTGTTTGAGGACAACAGGAAACTTCTTGAGGCCATCGCCCTGGTGCAGGAGGCTCTGAAGCTGGATCCTGAGGAGCCGTATTATCACCTGGCGCTGGGCAATCTTTTCAGGGATTCGGAGAACTATAAGGATGCCCTGAAGGAATACGAAAAGGTGGAGTCGGTCTACCATCATCCGGAATTTTATTTCGGCATGGGTGTCTGCCACCATGAGGCGAAGGCGTGGACAGAGGCTATTCAATATTATACTAAGGCAGTGGAGCAGGACGAAAATTACCGTGACACAAACCGCAGGCTGTACCAGTGCTATGAGGAGAGATACAGCAGGGAGTATCGGAGAGAAGACTACGAGAAGGCACTTCAATATATCAATAAGCAGTTGGAGATCTCGCAGGTTCCCGGTTACCGCTACTGGGACAGGGGATATTTATACAGCAGCGGTATGGAGATAGAGGCGGCTGTTGCAGATTATGAAAAGGCTCTGACGATGGTTGAAGAAGAGGACCGCTATCTCATTTTGGAGAATATCGGTTTTGCCTATAAAAAGGGCAGACAGTTTGCGAAGTCTTATGAGTTTTTCAGACGGGCTGTGGAGTGCATGCAGAAAGCGGATGCCTCCGCCAGAGGATATGTGGGGATGGCGGAATGCTGCATGAAAATGGGAGACTACGAGAAGGCCATCGCCTGCTGTAAGGATGGGCTTGCCGTGTTCCCTGCCAATGGAACCCTGTGGGAGAACCTGAGCGATTGCTATGCGGAGACGGAGCGTCTGCAGGAGGCTATGGAGGTAGCGGACAAATGGCGTTTCCATACGGGCGGTACCAAGGCTTACTGGAATCAAGTCGCTTATATTCTTTTGAAAATGGGGAAGGTGCAGGAGAGTCTGGATACCTACAAGAAAGCGAAGGCAGAGTTGATCAAAAATGCCGCCGATAAAGAAGAACTGGCCGGGCTGTATGATAAATGGGCCGGTCGTCTCACAGAGGTGCAAAACTATGCGGAGGCGATCAAGAGATATCAGGAAGCCGCCGCTCTCTATGAGGATAACTGGGATATCTTTGACAGTGAGTGCGAACTCGCGAAAACCTGCTATCTGCAGGGAGAATACGAACAGGCCGAGAAGCACGCGAAAAAAGTGTTAGACTGTATCGCGAAGCGGCATACTACGCTGGAGGACTATGCCTCTTACGCCGGCTATGTACCGATCCGGAAGGGGTGGGTGGCATGGATCTATCTGGCATTGGGAGAGAAGGAAAAGGGAAAACGTTTCTTTGAAGAGATGGAAACGGAGCATCCTTGTGCGAGCTGTAAATATAAAAAGTGCTTTGAGGCTTCTCTGTGGCTTGGGTATTACTATTACTGTGAAAAAGAGTACGAGAAAGCGGCAGAGTTGTTTGAGGAGACGCTCAGAAGAAACGCGGATGCGTTGGAAGCGAAGTCTATGCTGGAGAAGATGAAAACAGGAACAAAAGCAGAGGAAACAACGAAAAAGGGATGGAAAGGATTGTTTAGAGAAAAATGATCATTGGAATTGACTTGGGAACAACAAACAGTCTGGCAGCTTATTTTACGGAAGATGGGCCTCGGATCATACCGAACCGGTTGGGAAAGAGACTGACACCGTCTGTGGTGAGCATGGATGAGGAGGAACAGATCTATGTGGGCGATCTGGCGGTGGAGAGAGGTCTTCTCCATCCCGGCAGCGCTGCCGCAGTATTTAAGAGAGATATGGGAAGCGGCAGAAAGTTTTCTCTGCTGCACAAGACCTTCACGGCGGAGGAATTGTCCTCCTTTGTGCTCCGGGCGCTGAAAGAGGACGCGGAGACATTTTTGGGCGAGCCGGTGACAGAGGCGGTCATCAGTGTGCCTGCCTATTTCAATGACGAGAGGCGGCGTGCTACCAAGAGAGCCGGGGAACTGGCGGGACTTAAGGTGGAACGGATCATCAGCGAACCGACGGCGGCGGCTATTGCCTACGGCCTCTATCAGAGCCAGGGACATATGCGGTTTCTGGTGTTTGACTTAGGCGGCGGCACCTTCGATGTGTCTGTGCTGGAACGGATCGATACAATCCTGGAGGTCCGTGCCGTAGCGGGAGATAATTTCCTGGGCGGAGAAGATTTCACCGCGGTATTGGAGGAAATGTTCTTTGAAAAATATCCCCAGTTTGACAGACTGGCGCTGGATGGCAAGACCCTGCGTCATATCCATAAACAGGCGGACAAATGCAAGATAGGATTTTCGGAGGGGAAAACCTCCACTATGGACTGCAAGATCGGGGAGGAAGTGTTTTCTCTTACGGTGGAGCTGTCCGCCTATGAGCAGGCCTGTGAGGAGCTTCTGGACAAGATCAGACAGCCGGTGCGGCGCAGTCTGTCCGATGCCCATATCCGTCTTGCGGATATTGACAAGGTGGTGTTGGTGGGCGGCGCAACAAAAAGCCCTGTGATCCGTCGGTTTGTGAGTAAGCTTTTCCGGGCAATCCCGGATACCAATATCAATCCCGACGAGGCGGTGGCTCTGGGGGCGGCCATACAGGCTGCTATGAAGGAGCGACGGGAAGCGATCAAAGAAGTGATCCTGACGGATGTCTGTCCTTTTACTCTGGGCACGGAGGTAGTCAGGGAGTGGGAGAAGGGTATTTTTGAGAACGGTGTGTTCTGTCCCATCATCGAGAGGAATACCATCATTCCTGCCAGCCGCACGGAGCGGCTCTACACCGTGCGGGACAATCAGACGAAGCTGCGGATCAATGTACTGCAGGGGGAGAGCCGGTTTGCCGGAAATAACCTTTCTCTGGGAGAACTGAACATAGAGGTGCCCGCCGCGCCCGCGGGAGAGGAAGCTGTGGATGTGACCTACACCTACGATATCAATTCGATTCTGGAGGTGGAGGTGAAGGTGGTGTCTACCGGAAAGCGGGAGAAACAGGTCTTTGGCGGCAAAAATGCGGATATGACACCGGAAGAGATCGCGGAGCGGTTTGAGACGCTTTCTTACTTGAAGATCCATCCCAGAGACAGGGAGGAAAACAAGTATCTGCTGCTCATGGGAGAGCGGATCTACGAGGAGAGCCTTGGGGATAGGCGGTATCTTGTAGGGCAGGAGCTGCACAAGTATGAGCAGGCTCTTAATTCCTATGAGCCGGGCGTGATCGACCGGGCGAAGGAGGCATTCCGGGAGTTCCTCAAGGGATTGGAGGAGTTCTGAAACGTTCTTGCGTGGGTGTGGGATATCCTATATAATAGGATTCGGATGTTAAGGAGTGGCGTGAATAGAAAGGGAACAGATTTTGGAACAGCTGACGGCGAAAAGATCTGAGAGGAACTCTAATTACGAATTATTGCGAATTATTGCAATGTTTATGATTGTATTTGTCCATGCCAATATGTATTTGTTTCAATTTGTTAACGGGAAAAGCGCGGTCTTCTTTAACGGCATGGTGAATGGGATCTGTAATATCGGAGTGACCTGTTTTATGTTGATTTCCGGTTATTACGGCATGAGGTTTGACATTGGGAAATTCGTCAGGATGGAGTGTATGATGATCACATATTCTCTGATCGAGACGGTTGTCCTGTGTCTCATGATGCCGCAGCAGATGCAGGGGGCAGCCCTTTTAGAGCAGATCGTGAAATCTTTTCTGCCTTTTATTACGAGAAAGCACTGGTTCTATTCCTGCTATATATGCCTGCTTTTCTTTAGCGGATATATTCAAAAATTTATCGAGCATCTAAAAAAAGAAGAATTTGCGAGACTGCTTTTGCTGCTTCTGGTCCTGTTCAGTGTTCTGCCGACTCTATTTTATTTTGAACTGATTCCCGATAACGGCAAGGGACTCGTTCATATGATCATGGTGTATTTGATCGGCAGATATATACGGATGTATAAGGATGTGAGAATGCCCGGAAAAGCGGGGATACTTTTTATCATTCTCTGGGTCTTAAACGGGGTGTCGCATGAGATACCCATCCAGATTGGCGGGATTTATCATCATTTGTGTAAAGATAACAGCATTACGAACCTTATCATGGCCGTTATCCTGTTTTATCTGTTTAAAGAATTTAAATTTCAATCCCGTTTTATCAACAGAGCGGCAGGCAGCGTCTTTGCGGTCTTTGCGCTGAATGATGCGTTGGTGCTTGCGGTCATGAATATACTTTTTGACCGTGGATTTCAAGGCGCGGAGGGAATTCTGGGTTTTGGGATGCTTACGGGAGTTGCGGCAGCTATTTTAGTGGGATGTCTTATGATCGGGGAAATCAGGCGGATCATTTTTGACAGATTTGACCGATATTTAGCAAATGTTGCAGAGACTAAGGTTTTTAGCAGAATAAAAAGTTGGTGCGAAAGGATGGAGAAACTATGATTACATTATCAGAAGGCGGCGCGTATCTGGTTCACGGAACCGAGATTATTCCGGAAGGAGCGGATGCCGGATCACAGATCCGGGAAAAGGCCGGGAGAGAGATTTCCCGGGAAGAGGCGGCGAAAAATACCATAGCTTATGGGATTCTGGAGGCGCACAATACTTCCGGCACGATGGATAAGCTGAAGATTACATTTGATAAACTGACTTCTCACGACATCACTTTTGTGGGTATCATTCAGACGGCGCGTGCTTCGGGGCTTACCCGATTCCCGATTCCTTATGTGCTCACGAACTGCCACAATTCCCTGTGTGCGGTAGGGGGGACGATCAATGAGGATGACCATATGTTTGGCTTGTCCTGCGCAAAAAAATACGGCGGCGTCTATGTACCGCCGCACCAGGCAGTCATTCACCAGTATGCGAGAGAGATGCTTGCAGGCGGCGGTAAGATGATACTGGGTTCTGATTCTCATACCAGATATGGCGCGCTGGGTACGATGGCGATGGGCGAGGGCGGCCCGGAGCTGGTCAAGCAGCTTTTGTCGCAGACCTACGATATCAATATGCCCGGCGTGGTGGGCGTATACCTGACAGGCGAGCCGGTAAAGGGCGTGGGTCCGCAGGACGTGGCGCTTGCCATCATCGGTGCGGTGTTTGACAGAGGTTATGTAAAAAATAAGGTAATGGAGTTTGTGGGTCCCGGTGTGGCGGCGCTGAGTGCGGATTTCAGGATCGGTATCGATGTGATGACCACGGAGACCACCTGCTTATCCTCCATCTGGCAGACAGACGAGCAGATTAAAGAGTTTTATGATATCCATGGCAGGGTGGAAGAGTACAAGGAGCTGAATCCGGGTGAGGTGACCTACTACGACGGTATGATCACGGTGGACCTCTCGAAGATCAGGCCTATGATCGCTATGCCTTTCCATCCCAGCAACACTTATACCATAGATGAGGTAAATGCAAATCTGAAAGATGTGCTTCACGATGTGGAAGAGCGCGCCAAGGTAAGTCTGGACGGCGCGGTGCCTTATTCCTTACAGGATAAGGTAGTGAATGGGAAATTTATGGTCGATCAGGGTATTATCGCAGGCTGTGCGGGCGGCGGCTTTGAAAACATCTGTGCGGCGGCAGATATCCTCAAGGGTTCTTATATCGGCGCGGACGGTTTCACTTTAAGCGTATATCCGGCTTCCATGCCTGTTTATATGGAGCTGATCAAAAACGGCTGCGCGGCGGCAATCCTGGAGACCGGCGCGGTGTTAAAGACCGCTTTCTGCGGGCCTTGTTTCGGTGCGGGAGACACGCCGGCGAACAATGCCTTCAGTATCCGGCATTCCACGAGAAACTTCCCGAACAGAGAGGGATCTAAGCTGCAAAACGGTCAGATTTCTTCCGTGGCTCTCATGGATGCACGTTCCATCGCGGCGACGGCGGCGAACAAGGGTGTTCTGACACCGGCTACGGCATTTGACGGGGAAATCGGGAAGTATCAATATCATTTCGATGCGAATATTTACGCGAACCGCGTCTTTGATTCCAAGGGCGTGGCGGATGAGAGCGTGGAGATCCAGTTCGGGCCCAATATCAAGGACTGGCCCGCTATGGGCGCTCTGCCGGAGAATCTGGTGCTGCGGGTGGTATCGGAGATTCACGATCCCGTCACTACAACGGATGAGCTGATTCCTTCCGGAGAGACCTCCTCTTACCGTTCTAATCCGCTGGGGCTGGCGGAGTTTACCTTATCCAGAAAGGATCCGGCTTATGTAGAGCGGGCGAAGGATATTCAGAAGGCGGAGAAAGCCAGAATGCAGGGCGAACACCCCTGTCAGGCGCATCCCGATGTGAAGCCGGTGATGCACGTGGTAAAGAAGACATTTACGGATGCTTCCCATGAAAATACAGGATTTGGCTCCACTATTTTTGCAGTGAAGCCGGGAGACGGTTCGGCCAGAGAGCAGGCCGCAAGCTGTCAGAAGGTGCTGGGCGGCTGGGCGAACATCGCCAACGAGTATGCCACCAAGCGGTATCGGTCGAATCTGATCAACTGGGGCATGCTGCCGTTTTTGATCGAAGAGGGAGAATTGCCCTTTAAGAATCTGGATTATCTGTTCTTCCCGGAGATCCGCAAGGCTGTGGAGGAGAAGGCGGAGACGATTCAGGCGTACCGTGTGTCGGTAGAGGCAGATGAGCTTGTACCCTTCACGCTGACGCTGGGAGAATTGACGGACGAGGAGAGGCAGATCATTCTCAAGGGATGTCTGATCAACTACAACAGGGTAAATTGACTAAAGGAGTCAAATTGTATTGGGGAATGAAAACGGGGTAAAAAGGGGAGCCGGCGGCATGGTGCGCCGGCTTGTACCCTTGGCGGTCGTTCTTTTGGTGGCAGCAGTGTTCGTGTATGCGGCCATAGAGGGCAGATCACAACAAAATAGCAACGTACAGGATAATGTGCAGACAGAGGCTGGCGATCACGAGATGGCGGTCTCTGTTCCTTTGCCCGGACTTGAGTTGGAAAAACCTGAGGTAGATTCTTCCAAGGAGATCGTGAACGATATTCTTCTGAGCAATGTGCCGAAGGCGGACTACAGCTTTTCCTTTAACGGAAAGCTCACCGATGCGCTGGTGGTGACGAGAGAGGGAGATGAGGGCGGATTTAACGAGGGCACCTATCCGGAGGAGGCGGAGGATGTGCTGCCGCTGTTTACGGAGGGGGTCGAGGGAGAGGCGATCTATCTGGACGGCAGCTATGGAGTGGAGCTTTTGGGGATAGAGGCGCTGAATGACTCCTATACAATCTCCTTCTGGTTTCGGGCGGAGGAGATGCAGGACTGGTCCCCCTTTCTGGTAATAGGCTCCCATCTGATGGATGTGGGCGGCAGCCAGAGTTTTCTCTCTTTCAATAAAAAGACGACGGAGGAGGGAGAGGTGGTCGTACCGGTCTTTAATACGATCGATGCGGTTTGGGATAATTCCTGTGAAGTCCGGCCCTCCATGGACCCAAAGCAGTGCATCTTCTTGAATGAGTGGAATTATATCACGATCTGCGTGAATGCTGACGAATCCACCGAAGAGGGAAAGGTCACGGGGTATCTGTATCTGAACAGTGAGATGATCGGTTCGGCAGAGGTTTCTCGGCTGCATTTAGATCCGGAGAATGTGAAGGCCTATCTGGGGATCAACTGTTTTGACAAATTGTTTCGAGCCAGTTATGATGAGATCCATATCTGGCAATATGTGCTCGACGAGAGCCAGATCAGTGCCATGTACGCCGCCTATTCTGATGTGCAAAAATGAATGGCACGTCAGAACACTTAAGAAATGAAAAAAAACGCCGATATATAGTTTACAGAGAGGATGGCTCATGGCCAGGGTCTGTTTTCTCTGTAATCTGAATGATGTTGAGACCAGGGACGGTATTTTTGCGGAAAAGGAATTTCCATAAGGATGCCGTCTTTTCTATTGCCACGCGCCAGGGAAGGCGCAGTCAGGTGACACGGGCAGGCATGGGAGCGGTCTTATACAAAAGGAGGTAACATTGATTATTGATTCCGGTACCATAGAAATGCAGTCTACCAGGAATTATCACTCCATCAAGAAGGCGAGCGCCAGAGGGGTGAGAGGTACGATCACGGGCGGACAGGACTCACTGGATTCTTTGTTTGAGAATCAGCTTGGCACTGGAGAAAAGACAGCAGGAGAGGAGAAGGACGACAGCGCGAAGCTGGAGGATCTCTCCACCCATATGCGCAATATGTCCGGCACATGGCAGATCTCTTCTACGAGAAATGACGAGCGGGAGACTTTGCGCAGTATCAGGCAGCAGTGTGTGGACTTTCTGCTGGAACTTTTATTCCGTTTCCGTGGACAAAGAGGATTACAGAATAATCCGATCGCCGCGGCGGGAGACACTACCTTGTACACCGTGAACGGTTATCAGATGCAGCGTTATCATATGGAGGAGGAGAGTACCACTTTTTCTACCCAGGGTACGGTGAAGACTGCAGACGGCAGGGAGCTGTCCTTTAACCTGGAATTTGGCATGAGCCGCAGATTCGAGGAGTATTATGAGGAGAATTATATCTCTTCCATTCAGACTTTCCGTGATCCGTTGGTGATCAATCTGGACACCAATATCGCGCAGGTCTCCGATCAAAAATTTTACTTCGACTTGGACTGCGACGGCAAGGAGGAGGAAATCTCCAGTTTACAGGCGGGCAGCGGCTTTTTAGCGCTTGACTTAAACGGCGACGGCAGGATCAACGATGGCAGTGAGCTTTTCGGTACAAAGAGCGGGGACGGCTTTAGTGATCTTGCAAAGTATGATGCGGATGGCAATGGCTGGATCGACGAGGCGGACCCAATCTGGGATAAGCTTTTGATCTGGACGAAGGATGAGAATGGAAAGGATCAGCTGTATCATCTCTCTGATCGGGGCGTGGGCGCCATCGGCCTGGGCCGGGTAGGGACACAGTTTTCCTTAAATTCTGCAAAGACTAATGAGACCAATGCTATGATCCGCAAGACAGGTATTTTCCTGTATGAAAATGGAACGGTGTCTACCATTCAGCACCTGGATATGGCGGTGTATGACAATAAGGGGTAGACAAAGCTTTGAATCAGGCATCATAAATGGCGGGACATCCACATAGGAATAGGATATGTGGGGTGTCGCATGAACAAAAATGGAATCGTCTTAAAAAAAACAAACAAGAGAAATGCGGGAAGCTTTCTTTTGTTTGTTTTTTTGCTGCCCTATATCTGCGCCTGCCTTTGGGGCCATGTGGGGGAGGACAAAGGACGTCTGGAAGCGGAGAATATGGCGCAAGGGCAGCAGGGGAATCATATTGTGGAGGCGGTTCTGGAATGGGGTGTCTGGGAGCTGCCCATGGAAGAATATCTGGTGTATCGACTTTTTCTGGTCATGCCCGGAGAGTATGAGTCGGAAACGCTAAAGGCGCAGGCGGTGCTTTTGCGGACGGAGCTTGCAGCGCAGTATCTGGAGGAGGGAGAAAGCATACGGGTGGCGGGCGATGGCCTTGCTGCTTTTTATGCGGAGCCGGAGGGTGTGGAAGCGGAAGTATTTTCAAAGAGCAGACAGGCGGTGGAGGAGACGGCGGGCATGATCTTAACGTATCAGGGAGAGCCGATCCGCGCCTCCTATTTTTCCGTGAGCAATGGGCATACCAGAGCGGCGAGTGAGGTGGAGTGTCCCTATTTTTCTATCGTTTCCTGCGAGCAGGATAAGACTTCTCCGGATTACCACAGCGTGGTGGAGGTGGCAAAGGAAGCCTATATTGAGGCGCTTGCAGGGATTGTGGGAGAAGAGTGCGGACGGGAGGAGCTGTGGGAGAACAGAAATTTTTCCTATGACGATGCGGGATATATGACGAGTGTGTCATATTTTACGGAGAAACAGGAGGAAAAACGAGTGGATGGCGAGACGTTCCGGCATCTTTTCGGATTGGCCTCCGCCTCCTTTGTGGCTGCCTGGGAGGAAGATCGTGTACTCTTTTCCGTGACAGGCGCAGGACATGGTTATGGTCTGAGCCAATACGGCGCCAATTGCAAGGCGAAGGCAGGGGAGACCTATGAGGAGATCCTAGCAGATTTCTTTTTTCAGACAGAATTAGCAAAATTTGAATAAGCCGGAAAAAACGGGTAAAACTAACTCCATAAGAAAAACAGGAGGCGAGTTTTATGGCGAGAAGAAATAGAAACAATATCGGGAAAGAGAGGATCATCATGCTGGCATCCGCAGTATTTGTGCTGGCGGCCCTGACAGTGACCGGCCTTTATGTGAGAAAGAATAACCGGGCGGAGCAGGAAAACTATGTGGTAGACTTCGGAGCGCTGGAGCAGAGCAGTGCGGAGCTTGCGGAAAATATGGTGTCGGGAGAAGAGCTGGACACCCTTTTTGCGGACGTGGGGACGGATGACCTGGACTATGATCCCAGTTTTCAGGAGGCCAATTCCCAGCACGTTGAAAATACGGAGAACGGACAGAAGAAAGAGAAGACATCCGGCAGTACGACGGCAGAAAAAAATCAGAGCAAGGAAGAGACTAAAAAGGACGATCCGGTAGAGAAGTCTTCCTCGAAAAAGAAGGAGAGTGCAGCCGTAGAGGAAGAGGGTATGTTTGACGAGACGGTAGACACGGTCATGAGCGATGAGGTGCAGGCCGTTTCCACTACGGTACAGCCGGAGTTGGATTTTAATGAGGAGGATGGACTGGTGTGGCCTATCGTGGGCGATGTGCTGATCAATTACAGCATGGACAAGACCATCTATTTTCCGACCCTGGATCAGTATAAATACAACCCGGCAATCGTGATCGCGGCGACGCAGGGAGAACAGATCTGTGCGGCGGCGGATGGCCGGGTGACCTCTGTGAGTTACGATCCGGGTACCGGCAATACCGTGGTGATGGAGCTGGGAAACGGTTATGAACTGACTTACGGGCAGCTTGAGAATATCACGGTGTCTGAGGGAAGCTATGTGAATGTGGGAGATGGTATCGGTACCGTGGCAACCCCTACGAAATATTACAGCCTGGAGGGAACGAACGTATACTTTAAGCTGACCAAGGACGGAGAGCCGGTGAATCCTTTGTCCAAACTACAGTGATGCGGGAGATAGCGGATGTTTATCATACACGGAAATATCAAGACTATGGCGGAGCAGGATTACGCGGACGGTTATGTGCAGATCGCGGATGGCAAGATCGCCGCGGTAGGGGATATGAAAGATTGTCCTGCGCCGGATGGAGAAGTGTTGGATGTGCAGGGAAATCTGGTGATGCCGGGGATCATCGAGGCCCATTGTCACATGGGGATCACGGAGGAAAAGAAGGGCATGGAGGGGGACGATTGTAATGAGACGGTAGATCCCATTACGCCCCAGCTTCGCGCCATCGATGCGATCAATCCTATGGATGCGGCCTTTAACGACGCACTGCAGGCCGGCATCACATCCGCGATGATCGGTCCCGGCAGCGCCAATGTGGTGGGAGGCCAGTTTGTCTTTGTAAAAACCCATGGGAGATGTATCGATCACATGATCGTGAAAGCTCCGGCTGCTATGAAAGTGGCTTTCGGAGAAAACCCCAAGGTGAATTATTCCGGACAGAACAAGTCTCCTGCCACACGGATGGCTATAGCGGCTATGCTTCGGGAAGAGCTGACTAAGGCTGTGGCTTATCAGAAGAAGAGGGAAAAAGAAGAGGGCGAAGTGGATTTTCGCTATGAGTGCTGGCTGCCCGTTCTTCGGGGCGAGATCCCGCTGAAAGCGCATGCGCACAGAGCAGATGATATTTTGACGGCTGTGCGTATTGCGAAAGAATTTCATCTGCGGATGACCTTGGATCATTGCAGTGAAGGCCATCTGATCATGGAGGAATTGAAGGAGGCGGGCTTTCCGGCTATCGTGGGACCGGATATGGCAAGCCGTAATAAGATAGAGGTGCAGAATATGGCCTTTAAGACAGCGGGGCTTCTGTCGGGACATGGGATATTAACTGCTATTACGACAGACCATCCTGTGTCGAAGATTCAGTTTCTGCCCATCTGTGCCGGTCTGGCGGTGAAGGCGGGTATGTCCCCCGAGGAGGGCTTGCGGTCCATTACAATCAACGCGGCAAAGATCTGCGGTGTGGAGGAGCGGGTGGGAAGCCTTGCACCGGGGAAAGATGCGGACATCGCTGTCTTTACTGGCAATCCCATGGAAGTGTTTACCAGAACGTGTTATACCATCATAGAGGGGGAGGTTGTGTATCGGGCGGATTAGGGGTACTTGATATAGGTATAGAATGTATATAGAGAAGCAGCCCGCTTTTTGATTTGTGAAAAGGCGGGCTGCTTTGATGTCTTGTACGGCGTGCTTTCGTGTGATATTATGTGCAGGAAAGGCGCATAAAACGAAAGCGTTTGATGGAGGAGAAAGAGATATGATTCGAAGAATAACCTGCCGTCAAGTGATAAGGGGTTTACTGATAGCTGTTGCAGTGATAATATTGTTGGTTTTATTTTTTTGGAAATTACCATTTAAATGGCAGATTGACAGTCTGAATCTGCCGGAGGGATGTGTGACGGTATATTCTACGCGGGTGGAATTTTCCGATGTATACTGGCCGCATATTCAAGGGGAGAAAGTACTGGCATGTGAGCAGGGATATGAGGCGGCGAAGGAATATATAGAATCACATAATTCGAATACTAAGCTTTTGCATATTTCTGTGTGTGGGTATGGAGCCATGAGCGATATGTATTTGTATGATTCGGAATATGATCCATATTTTGTCGAAAATTGGGATGCGGACAACTATGTTAAGATTGTATATTTTCTGAGATTGTGATGCTGAGTTAGAAGAAAAAACAAGGACGATTGCAGTTTTTGCACGGGTGGTTTATAATTGTTCGTGAAAGGAATCAGCCATGCGAAAAAGTCAAAGTTTTATAAGAATAACCAGCATTCTTCTGATCTTTACTCTGATGGTAACCTTGTTTACCGGCTGCGGCATTATGGAGGACTTCCAGGGAAACGCGGTGACGGGACGAGAGGAAACGGATGATTTTACCAGTCTGGGGCTTTCTCCGGAGTTTGATTACGAAGTGCCGGAGAGTCTGCCGAGCATTCTGGTGGATCAGGTGGGATATGCGCAGGGAAGTAATAAGATAGCGATGATATGCGGAGAAACGCCGCCGGAGACCTTTGCCGTCATGGATGCGAAGACCGGGCGGGAGGTCTATACCGGGCCGATTGAGCAAAAGGGTTATGACGATGCCTCGGGTATGTATATCAGCTATGCGGATTTTACGGAGTTTAACACGGTTGGGAACTATTATATTCAGGCGGCATCCATTGGACAGTCCTACCTGTTTGAGATAGCAGAGGATCCTTATAGCGCACTTTTCCAAAAGGTGTTTAAGAAATACTATGTTAATCGTTGCGGGGTGACTCTTTCTGCGGAATTGGCGGGAGAAGCCGCGCACAATGCCTGTCATTCCAGAGAAGCGCAGATGAAGGACGAGGCGATGATCAAGCGGGATGTGTCGGGCGGCTGGCATGTGGATGAGATTGGTAGCCGGGATGTAAACAAGGGATGTCAGAGCGTCAATTCCATGCTTCTCGCCTATGAATTATACCCGAATGCCTTTGGAGATGAGATGGGGATTCCGGAGAGCGGTAACGGGATTCCTGATCTGCTGGACGAGGTGAGATATGAGATCGACTGGCTCTTAAAGATGCAGGATAGCACAAGCGGCGCCGTGTATGATTCTGTCAGCTCTGTGGATAATAAGACGGTTGGATATATTCTTTACATAGACGGTATTACCATGAATGCAACCATTAACTATGCGGCTACCATGGCGAAATTCAGTTATCTCTATCAGAGCTATGATCTGGAGTTTGCTACATTGTGTCTGAAAGCTTCGGACAGAGCCTATCGCTATGCAGAGCAGTACCTGGCGGATGTGTCAACGGAGCAGTATTTCTTCGCAGCGTCAGAACTTTATCGGGCAACCGGCGGATATCAATATCACAATGTAGTCAAGTCCTATCTGACACAGAATCCGGAGCCGGATGTGGAGAATGATTTTGTGTTCTGGGGGTGCGTAACGTATCTTTCCACGAAGCAGAAGGTAGATATGAACCTGTGTAATTCTGTGATAAGCGACCTGATGCGGAAGGTGGAGACGATATCCTATGCATCGAAGGATTCCAGACTTTTGGTGGAAATAAATGAAAACCGGGGCGGCCATGCCGGGATCTTACGGGATATGACGAGACTGGCGGTGGTAGATCATATCATCACGAACCACGAGTATGCAACTGTGTTAGAGAATCATCTGCACTATATGCTGGGACGGAATTTAAGCTCCATATCTTATCTGGATGGTGTGGGCGGACGCAATTATCAGGATATTGATGGGAGTCTGGGAATTATGAATCAGGTGGATCTGAATGCGGAGCTTCTGCTTTTGCTAACCGCTATTATGGATGATGAGCTGGTGGTGAGCGTAGAATAAAAAATAAAGAGCTGAGGTTTTATACCAGCTCTTTATTTTTAAAGTACATCTCTTTTATGGTTTCCTGTACAGTTATACTGATACGGCGCTTTTCTGTCTTATCCATTTCTGCCATATAAATGGGTTTGCCGTACTCAATGACTACATGAGTCTTTTTAATCCGGGGGAGATGATCCTCCCAGATCTGGCTGGCGTTGTTGATACTCATGGGTATGATGGGACAACCTGATTTTTCGGCAATTTTAAAGCTCCCGCCGTGGAAAGGAAGAAAAACATCAGGTTCCGTGCTGCGGCTGCCCTCCGGGAAAATGCAGACGGAGATGCCGGATTTCACCTTTTCGACAGCCTCCAGGATGGTCTTCATTCCCTGTTTGATATCCGTCCTGTCAAGAAAAAGACAGTGCAGATTTTTCATCCAGTGGGAGAGAAGAGGGACCTTCAACATGCCGCTCTTGGCAATATAGCCAGTGGGTCTGGGGACACGCACATAAGTCATCACGATGTCAAAGTAGCTTCTGTGGTTGCCGATGTAGAGCACAGGCGTATCCTGTGGAACGTTTTCCTCGCCCAGAACGGTGACGGTCACGCCAGAGAGGAAGAGGACACAGCGGAAGGCCCAGTTGACGATAGCGAGAGAGCTTCTGCTTTTTACATCCATATTCCATTTCCCGATAAAGTGTTCAACGATCAGGAGCGGAATGCTGCAGATTAAAAATAATATGACAAATAAAGATACCAATATGATACGGATCATGAGGGAACCCCTTCTGTAGTTGTTTTGCTTTTGCGACTATTATATCACCATCCAACAGGAATAGACAATGCCTTCACATAATAAATTAGATAGTAAGAGAACTATGTGGAGGATATATGAACAGAATATATGAGTATCGGAGGAGATTTTTAAGCGCATGTCTGGTCTGTCTGCTATGCTTGGCGGTGTATGCCTGCGGGCAGAAGCAGGATCCCCTGGAGAAGATCAGGGATTTGGAATACACGGTGATAGCGGAGGACAATATACCGCAGGAACTTCTTTTAAAGATTGAGGAGCGCAAGGAGGATCCCTTTAAACTGACATTTGAGGACCAGGGCTTTCTCTATATTTGTGTGGGATATGGGACACAGCAGACGGGCGGCTACAGTATTGCGGTCAACGGTCTGTATGAGACGGCGAATGCCATTTACATTGACACGAATCTGATCGGTCCCTCCCCGGAGGAAAAGAGTAAGCAGGTGGCAAGCTATCCCTATGTGGTGGTGAAGATGGAATTTTTGGAGAAACCGGTGGTGTTCGAGTAGACAAATGGTGTTGTGAATATCCCCGATATGATACAGAGATAATGTACAAGGAAGGATAAAAGAATGTTGTATTTAAAAAATGGTTATATGATAGACCCCGCATCGGGGGCGGAAGGATACCGGGACATTCTAATCGATACGGAGCATGGGATAATCAGTCGAATCGTGCCACAGGGGACTCCGATGGATGAGACACTTGGCATTGCCAAAGAGATTGACTTGCACGGTCAAACAGTAACGCCAGGACTGGTGGATGTGCATGTCCATTTCCGGGATCCTGGTTTTACCCACAAGGAAGACATACATACGGGGGCGGCCGCGGCGGCGAAGGGCGGTTTCACCTCGGTAGTTTTGATGGCTAACACAAAACCGGCGGTGGATAATCCGGAGACGCTTGCCTATGTGCTGGATAAGGGAAAAGAGACAGGGATCCGTATTGATACCTGTGCTAACGTGACCAAGGGCCTCCAGGGAAAAGAGCTGACGGACATGAAGAGACTGAGCCGGCTGGGGGCGGCAGGGTTTACTGACGATGGCATACCGCTTATGGATGAGGCGCTGTTGCGGAAGGCTCTGCAAACGGCGGCAAAGTGCGGCAAACCGGTCAGTCTTCACGAGGAGAATCCATCGCTGATCACTAACAACGGTGTCAATGCGGGTAAAGCGGCAGCCCATTATGGAATCGGCGGTTCTCCCAGAGAGGCAGAGATCTCTATGGTAGAGCGGGATCTGCGTATTGCGTTGGAGGAGGAAGCTGACCTGTCTATTCAGCATATCAGCACGAAAGAGGCCGTGGAGTTGGTGCGGCAGGCGAAGAAAAAGAGCCGTCATATTTACGCGGAGGCAACCCCCCATCATTTTACTCTGACGGAAGAGGCGGCAATTCAATATGGCACGATGGCAAAGATGAATCCGCCGCTCAGAGAAGAGGCGGATCGGCTGGCAATTATAGAGGGGCTGCGGGATGGCACGATTGACATGATCGCTACGGATCATGCGCCTCACAGCGCGGAAGAGAAAGCAAAACCGATCACTGAGGCGCCAAGCGGCATTATCGGGTTGGAGACTGCCCTTTCGCTGGGACTCAGAGAACTGGTGAACAAGGGATATCTCTCGCTGATGGAGCTGATCGGGAAAATGAGTCTTGCTCCGGCGAAACTGTATCATCTGGATGCCGGGTATTTGGCAGAGGGCGGCCCGGCCGATCTGGTGGTTTTTGATCCGAAGAAAGAGTGGGTGGTGAAGGATTTCGCGTCGAAAGCCACAAACTCGCCTTTCGTTGGTGAAACGATGCCGGGGGTGGTCAGCTATACGATCTGCGGGGGAAAGATTGTGTACCGCAACTGAAATATTCTTTAAGCGAAAGCAGAAATGTGACACTTGCAGAGGAAATGAGAAGGGCCGGAAACAGAATTAATTTGTTTCCGGCCCTTTTATATATTCAGCAATATCATACAGTGTACAGTCCAGAACATCGCATAACTTATCCAGCGTATTTGTGCTTACGCTTTCGTTCTTTCTTAACCGGTCGAGCTGACCGGTACTGATCCCATAGGTATTGATCAGTTTGTATTGTGAAATGTTTCGATCTTTTAATGTTTTCCAAAGCTTTGTATAAATAATCATGTCCATCCTCCGCTTTTCTGTCTGTGCCTTGTCAGACACGCTGTTTGTTGAAGGTATGATATAAGGATAAAGTGCAGAAAAGTCTTGCGTAATGCCCGATATCGGGCTATAATATATTTGATTTTTTATCCGGAGGATAACCATGCAAAATATACTATGTGAAAAAAATGAGCATATGATTCTGAATCAAACATTTGAAGAATTTAAAATTTTGTTACAGGATAGCGATGCGACAGAAGAAAAGGAAATGGTAAAAAACAATCTGAAAAGAATGGCAGATACCACAACCTATCTGATTTTAGGAGATGAGGGTGCAGGGAAAACTACTCTTTTAAATGCGGTGTTTCAGGATATGGCTTCATTTTCGGATCATTTTGCAGGAGAGATGTGTGAATATCGCTGGGGTGAACAGGAACTACTTACCCCTTTGTCGGGTGGAATGCAAAAGAAGTTTGTAACAACGGATAACATGAGAGGAATTTCAATTGTTGATACCAAAGGAATCGATCAATTTTCGACGGAAGCTAAGATAAAGGTAAAGGAGCAGATAGAGAGAAGCAGTGCGGTATTTGTTGTTTTCAGTGCGGAAAATATCAGAAGCCCAAGACTGTGGGATGTGCTTGAAGGATGCCCACAGAAAAGAATGATATTTTTTCTCACAAAATGCGATCTGCTTTCTCAGGAGGCTCTGCAGACTAATATAGAAAAAGTGAAAAGGTATATGCAGGACAGCGGAATATCTGCCCCTATTTTTTCCGTCAGTATGAAAATGGACGGCAACGGACAGGGAGTGACAGCCATTGATGATGTGCGCGCCTATATCAGAGACAATGTAGTTGGAAAAAATCCGATATTGAACAAACAGATGGAAAACGTAGCACAGATGAAGGAAATCATTGTTCAGCTGAAGGATTCGTTTTCTTTGAGAAGACAGCAGTATGAGGCAGACTATCAGATTTTGCAAAAAATAAATCAATCGCTGGATGAATATGTGCTGAATCATAAAAAATTTCTGGACGGTTTTATCAGTAAAGTAGCGGCGGAAATCAACAAGGATATTGATAATTATGAGCGGGAGATTATTTCCAAATTAGATCCTTATAAAATAAAGGAACGATTTCAAAAAAGGGAAGACTTTGAAGCGTATCTAAATATGGTTAACGAGAATTACAGAACCATGATGAGCGATTCGATCAATCGAAAGACCATTGAAGCCATTAAAAGCTGTTTGCATGACTTGGAAATTGTTTTTAATGAGGCAACGGGATATTTTAACACCAGAGAAAACATCCTTGCGTTAAACGATAAGTTCTATGGATCGCTTTCCAGCAGCCGCAGACAGATGTCTGATGAGACGAGAGAGATGGTCGTTTCCACAGGGGAATTATACCGAACGCTGCGGGATGCCTCGGAGACGCTTTTCATGCAGATCTGGAATGAGCGGAAAAAATATGATAATAAAATCCGGAACAGCAAGACCATTTCAACGGTAGGGGGAGGAGCAGTAGGATTATATTTTGCGACAGTTTTGGGTGCAACGGCTGGATCGGTTGCTGGGGTATGCCTGCTTGCAATTGGGACGATTGTTGGGGCCATTGCGCTTAGGAAATTGGCGAAAGATTTATATACACCACTTGCGGCAAACCAGATGGAGGAGACGACCCAAAAATGTATAGAGCAATTCAAGGAGGAGGTAAATCATACCAGAGTGGAGATGATTGAACAAGTCACGAGTCAGATTACCACAATTTTTGAGAATGAGCTTACTTCTGTGGACAATTGTTTTGCGGAATTTCGTATGTCGGTAAATATTGATGAGAGAAAAATTCCGTTGTTGGAACAGAAAATGCAGGAAGCGGAAGAATTGCTGTTAAAAATAGAAAATATATAAAACACAGGAGAAGACTATGGGCGCAGATATGGACGAAAGACAAAGAAAAGCAACAGAGTGGCTTGATAAATTAGGGCGGTATGCAAGCGAGAAAAAATTCCCTATGCGAATCATGGATGAAATGGAGGAATGCAGGAAGCTGGCGCTATCTGGCGAGGCTGAGTGGGCTGCAGTCAGTCGTAGTGTGGAGGAGTTGTTGGAAAGTATTGAGGGAAAAATCACACCGACTGTCATGCAGGAAAGGGCGGAAAACGAAGTCTCCGCAGAAGATATCAAGGCGCAGCTTGAAAAAATGGCGCGCAGATGCCATGCGGAAAACACAGTATCTGCGGACGGCATGGGAGAAAGAAAAAATACTGTGATTAAAAAAATGTATGCGCAGATATTTGAGATTAGCCATACGAAAGCCCATTTGGAGGAACTAAAAAATGAGGATTTGTATCTGCAATTTTTCTCACAGTCCGGAACAACATATGAGCGGGATGTTATTGAGATGATTCGAGAACTCCTGCAAAGTATCAGTAACAATTATGCGAATATGTTGAATCATATGAAAAGTATGTTTCAAAGTATAGGCGGATACAGAAAGGGAATTGGAAACGAAAAGTTTTACATGGAATATGAAGCGCGCAGGTTAGGAATTGATCAAAGAGTACTGGAAGAAACGCAGACAGCGGATGTTGGTGGAAATGATATTACCTCCTTCGGGCAGAAGACAAAAGAAGCAATAAAAGGAATGGTAAGGAAGCTGGAGCGAAAAAGAAAGCTTTTGTCATGGATGCCGGTGATCGTTCTGTTATGCTTGCTAATGGCGGGAGCTGTCGTTAAGCAAAGCCAGAGTAGACAGGAAACGGAACGAATCGAAGAGACTACTGATAATGCTGTTATGAAGGATATTGCTCAGGAATTTGGGGAAAAGGTTATCAAGGAAGCGTCCCCAGGTATTGTAAAGTCAGTTGTCAGCTTTATCCGCACGTTACTTGTCAGTCTGGGCGCGTTTCTCGGTTTGGTTTTGTTGGTGATTGTCCTGTTGTATATTGCTTATCTTAAAATACTCAAACAATGGTGCAATCATCAGATCTGCAAAAGATGCGGGGAGTACCTAAAGACAGAACTGTCCCGCTTTGAGCAGGAAAACGGACTCTCTTTAAAACTGGATACCGTTATGTTGAATGCGGTGGACGAATATGAGCGGCAGTATATGGAAGTGTTGAATCAACTGTTTACGGGAACAGATTACGAACGACAAAATCAGCAGCGGAATGAAATGGCTGAGTGGAATGCGCTTCGCGAACAATGGAACACATTAAAATACAGATGAGAGAGGAGAACAAAAGATGGCGAACATAATGGGCCTTATGGAAAAGGTGAAAATACCGGAGAGTATTCCCAGACTTCCCAAGCAGCAGTCAGAAAATGGGGGCAACCTAAAGACAGTCAGAAAAAGTTTGGAAGAAAAGATGAATGAAAAGGTCAAAATATACGGATTTATTGGGATGGAGGTATATGACCTTTCCAAAGAGAACAGGATTGAGATCGCGGAAATTAAGACCTATTTAGATAAAATGGATGTTTTAAACGGCGAGATTGAGGAACTGGAAAAGCAAAAAGAGGAGTTGGAGAGAAAAAACGTAAAAAAGAATATATGCGTATGCGGCTATAAATTAAAACCGCAGGATCGCTTTTGTCCTAATTGCGGTGAGGTCATAGAGAGAGATACTGTGATCTGTACTTGTGGCGCAGAGTTGGAAAAAACCGCAAAATTTTGCGGCGTTTGCGGGAAATCCGTGGAAGACATTATAAACAGTCAGCAAACTGCACATGCGCCCGCCGTGAAAGAATGCATTTGCGGCGCAAAAGTGCCGGTGGGTCAGTTTATGTGCATGGAATGCGGGAGGAAAATCGAGGATTAAGTCCTTAAAATCAAAAAGAGGAATGACGTCGAATTGCCGGGAAGAGATTCCTGGCAATTCGACGTTTACCCCGTTTTTTGCATTACAGTTCATCGGCTGAAAGAGTCACATTGCTCAGACCATAGTAATAATTGACAGTCTCAGCGGTAAACTTGTATACGCAGTAATCCTCATCGTCCACGCCTTTCGGATAATACATTTCAAAGCCCTCCCGCCAGAGAAACGCTTTCGTTTCGTGGTCGGTGCACACCTCCATAGTTCCGGTAAACAGTGCGCCCTTATACTGGTCCTCGGTATCGTCCACATAATATACGGACGCTTTGGGATTTTGCAGAAACTGCGCGACCCTCTTGGAGCTGGTGTTGGTGGAGAAGTAGTGTGTTTTCATGCTGTCGTGTTCCAACACGAGCATTCCCTTGATCTGGGGGAAGCCCTCCCCGTTTACCGAGCCGACATAGGCAACCTGTGCGTTTTCGCGGAGTGCGCGTATTCCTTTCTTTATCAGACTAATTTCCATTTGTGTGATTCTCCTTTTCTGTAAGATTTGCAAGCACTTTCCTAAGACCTGTTTCCAGAGAGAGTATCTCCTCATCATTGAACCCCCTGTAGAAAATCTGATTCATTTCGTCAGAAACCTGTTTGTACTTTTCCTGAAATCCGAGCGACGTTTGCGTCAGCCGTATTTTCACGGTTCTGCGGTCAGCGGGAGAATAGATCCGTTCAATCAATTTCCGCTGCTCCATGCGGTCCAGCATACTTGTCAGTGTTGTCTTGGCAAGTCCGGTTTTCCTGGCGAGTTCACTGATCGGGATGTCATCTTTTTCCCACAAAACAAATAAGATACGTCCCTGTGCGCCGTTGAATTCACTGATACCGTGCTCGTCCAGCAGTTTTTCAAATATCCGTCCCTGAAGCTGTTTGATTCTGGTGATTAAGATACCGCCGTCTGTTTTGTCAATCATATATCCACCTCTTACCATATAGAATAGTACCATATAGGACTATTGTCAAGAGAAGTTTAAAAACTCTAATTGATAATATCATTTTTCAACGATTGAAAGTTCATCTTGTAATGAAAAAAAGATTGTGCTAAAATGGCTTCAAGCAAAGAACAAGTCTAAGATTCTATGATATCTTAACGGATTATGTCTAAAATCCGTATCCATGCAGGGTACCAAATTAGAAATTCAAGTTGAGACATAAACAGATGCCGAATGAACTTGATATCACAAATTGTGACATCAAGTTTGGGGAGGAGTTTTTTGGCGATGGGAGGCTGTGGAGATGAACATTTTTGAGATTGGTGTGGAGCGTGGAAAAGAATTAGGTATAGAACAGGGAAGAATCAAAACATTGGTTAGAAACGTAGAGTTAAGTATGAAAAATTTCCATATGAATATACAGGAAGCCTGTGAGGGGCTTGAAATATCTGTGGAAGAGTATGAAGATGCGAAACAGCGGATTGCCTTGTGGGAAGAAGGGAGTGCAAACTAATCAATGTACAGGATAGTTGGTTATTACATTTGCGAACGGATTGCAGTTCCTGAATATCTGAATCGGAGTGGAACGATGTTGTCAGTCAGCGAATGCTTTGGCGGCATTCATCCCAGACTGGATACCTGTTTTTTTCAGAATGATTACATAGGGCAAGAGGAGCGGGATGCTTATAGAAAACGATGGGGATTCAGTGATGAAAAAAATTTGGAAATGGAAAAAGAAATAGGGGGGTTATTAGAAAAAGGACTTGCCGAAGACGGACGTTTCCAACGCCTTTCGGATGCCCGACATTTCTACGATTCCTATTTTTCAAAAGGGAACTGCATACTTGTAAGCGTGTCTACAAGGGAGAAATATTTCGATATATTGAAAGACGAGTTGATGTCTGAAAGATTAGGCACAAATTGTCTGGTATCAGGAGTTGCGGATGAAAATGAGATATTGGGGTTTGATATTTTAGGATGGGATATTGATTACTTTCACACTTTTTTGTGCAACCGTTTGCAGGAGATGCTGCCTAGCGCAAAGTTTAACAGCTACGGGCTGTTGGAGAATACATTTGAGGAAACAGTGGCATTTTCCGCCCAGATACAGGGATATGGAGAGCCTGTTTTGTGGGTTCCGTGTAGGATAGGAAAATGCGTATAATACGTTCTGAACAGCAGGAATATGAGAAACCATCTAAGATAAGGGAAAATATATGGGAGCGTGGATCGACTTTACCAATCATATTCACATAGCAAAAGAAACATGGGAAAACGGCATATTTAAGGAAGTCGGATATAAGGATATCACATCCGAAATGATTGAGGAGATTGCCCAGAACAATCGGATCAAGTGGATACAGATTGATGAAAATCTTCCAGAAAGGGCCTTTCGGGAAATGGACCGGATTTTGGAGAGACGGCCAGATCTCTATTTTCGTATTTTCGGGATTGGCACATATGGGAATGAGAAGTTCGATTTATCTATGCTCAGTCTGATGCCACATTTATCAAAAATACGGATTGACGGGCATTTGGAGAAAAATAAGGAAGCAGTCAATCCCGAATATTTGTGTGAACTTCCGAATTTAAAGGGCGTACATCTGACGCTGTTTGACCGTCTGGATTACGGTTTTGTCAAAGACCTTTCCGCAGATTTGGAGGAGCTGATACTTTACGCGGACACAATGGGAAAAGCCGTACAGTTTGACTGCGAATGGCTCTCGAAATATAAGAAGCTGCATACTCTTTTTCTTGGTAAAAAGGCAAAGAAGCACATCGAGAGTATCAGCCGGATTGCGAGTTTAAAGTCTTTATCTTTGAGCGGGATAAAGGTGGAAAATTTTGATTTTTTGAAGGAACTTTGTTTAGAGTCTTTTGCGCTGTTATGGTGTGGCAATAACGATCTTACGGCACTGGGAGACTTGATAAGTCTGCGTAATCTGGAGCTTTGGAGGATTATGAAGCTGGACAATTTGGATTTTATCAAGTCTCTCGTCAACCTTGAATCATTAAAGCTGCAGGATCTGAAACATATAAGAACACTTCCTGATTTAAGCAAGCTCACACAGCTTACAGACATTCAGATCAACAATGTGCCGATCGATTTAGAGACGTTGGACGAATCCGTACGGAAGCTGGTGCATTCGTAGGACTTGCCCAACGTCTCCGGAAGTTTACTTCAGTTTTTCTCTTCTTTTTTGATTGCAAAATGCCAATATTCTTAATAAAACAAAACCAAATGCTGCTGTTCCTGCAAAAAATATTATTGCGATACGCACTGTTTGGACTGTGTTTGCTCCAAGTCGGATATAGCTGAGGACTAATGCCGCAGTGAACACGCACGCACACGCCACACTGATCAAAATATCCTTGAACGGTGTGCTTTTAAATCTTGTGCCGGTTTCCCATACGCCATTGTGTACCATCATGCCGATATAGGCTATCCCGCCGGTCAGCAGCGTCACAGTTTCGCCTAGGACAATCGGCAATGTGCCCATAACAATCAACTGAATCATAATCGCTGCGGCGCAGACAAAAAAGGTCAAACCAAAAGCAAGGTTTCCGGCTTTTACTGCTTTTTCTTTCTCCAGTTTATTATAATCTGCAACTTTATATAAGGTTTCCTGTAATTCCTGATTCATAATATCACCTTTCCTTTCACCATCTAAAATTTCGTTCAGTTCTACATCATAGAACTCTGCCATTTGAATAAGGATACCTAATTCCGGCATACTTGTTCCTGTTTCCCATCGGGAAACTGTTCTTCCCGACACATAGAGAATTTCTGCAAGCTGTTCCTGCGTCAATCCCTTTTCTTTCCGAAGCGTTTTCAGGAAGCTTCCTATTTTTTTCGCATCCACTGCATCTCCTCCTTTCGCATACAGGCTATCATATAACACGAATAAAGACCACGACAGAAAATGAGAAAAACCATATTTTTGCTATTAGACATGGGCGTCCACACATGAGGGCTTATCTTGTGATGAAAAAAAGATTGTGTTAAAATCATTTCAAGTAGGAAACAGGACAGATTATGTTAGGGGTGTGGAATATGAAGAAACCAGAAATGATTATTTTTGATTATGGACACACTTTACTCTATGAGCCGGGTTTTAATGCCATGCGCTGCGAGGAAGCGGCATACCCCTATATTGTTGAGAATCCGCAGAATCTCACGGTGGAGCAAATTTATGCTGAAGTACAGAGAGTATTTGCAGAGTTTCAGGAACAGAGAAACCTTGGAATAGAGATTCATGAATGGCAGATTATGAGGCTGGTTTATGAATATCTTGGATTAAAGTTCAGCATTTCTTACAGGGAATTGGAAGAGATTGAGTGGAATGCGGCTTCGCCGGGCGCTGTTATGCCAGGGGTGGAGGAGATGTTGGATTATCTCAATGACGTTGGAATCCGCACGGCAGTGATCAGCAATATCGGATGGTCAGGAGATGCGCTCACCAATCGTATCAACAGGCTTCTTCCCAATAACAAATTTGAGTTTATCATGGCGTCCAGTGAGTATGCCATCAGGAAGCCCAACAGGATGTTATTTGAAACGGCGCTCAGAAAAGCGAATCTGCCCGCCGATGCCGTTTGGTATTGCGGCGATGATATCAGGGCTGATATCAAGGGTGCACATGGAGCCGGGATATTTCCGGTGTTGTATGAAGGGAAGGAACCTGATGATGTGAATCCTGTTACCTATCGGAATCAGGGAGAAGTGATTGATTTTGATTATCTGCACATTCACCATTGGAATGAGATGACTGCAGTGCTATCTACTGGGGGCTCAAATTGATTGCGCTCTTTGATGTAAGACAGTATAATATCGTTAACGTTAAATGATCAGACGTAAAAAGCGTGAGAGCTTTACGCCTTTGCTTTCAGAAAGGAAACGCAGATGACGCGAAAGAAAAAAGTAACTGCAACGGTGATATCACAAAAACAGATAGGAGAACAGATATTTGATCTTTGGCTGGAGACAAAGCTTTCTAAGCATGCGCATCCGGGTCAGTTTGTAGGAGTGTATCCGCATAACGAAAGTACCCTGCTTCCCCGTCCCATCAGTATCTGTGAGGTGGATCGGGCGAAGGGAAGACTTCGACTTGTGTATCGTGTGGCGGGAAAGGGCACGGCGGAATTTGCCGACTGCAAGGCGGGAGATAAACTGGATCTTCTCGGTGTGCTGGGAAACGGATTTCCCCTTGATAAGGCAAAGGGAAAGAAGCTCTTTTTGATGGGCGGCGGAATTGGCATACCGCCTATGCTGGAGCTGGCTAAAACGCTGGATGGCAAAAAGCAGATTCTTTTGGGCTACCGGAACAAGGATCTCTTTCTGGAAGAGGATCTGGCTGAATACGGCGATGTTTATGTGGCGACAGAGGACGGCAGTGTAGGGACGAAGGGCAATGTGATGGACATCATAAACGCGTATTCTCTGCAGGCGGATATGATCATGGCCTGCGGTCCCATGCCCATGCTTCGCGCCATCAAGAAATATGCAAAAGAACAGGGAATCCCGGCTTACATCTCTCTGGAGGAACGGATGGCCTGCGGCGTGGGAGCCTGCCTGGGCTGTGTGTGTAAGACGGCGGGCGTGGACGCCCATTCTCATGTGCACAATGCCCGTATCTGTACGGAAGGACCAGTCTTTGAGGCGGGGGAGGTAGACATATGAATACAGAAGTAAAAATTGCGGGGGTAACCTTTAAGAATCCTGTCATGACGGCGTCCGGCACCTTTGGTTCCGGCATGGAGTACAGTGACTTTGTAGATCTGAATAAGCTGGGAGCGGTGGTGACGAAGGGCGTTGCCAA
The DNA here is from genome assembly GCA_014804615.1 of Lachnospiraceae bacterium. Classification (GTDB taxonomy): domain Bacteria; phylum Bacillota; class Clostridia; order Lachnospirales; family Lachnospiraceae; genus UBA3282. The sequence continues at coordinate 295,759 of JAAUZL010000008.1, read as the reverse complement.
TGTACCCTGGGAGGGCAATCCTACGCCTCGGGTGGCGGAGGTGTACGGTGGTATGCTGAATGCCATCGGCCTGCAGAATCCGGGTATTGATGTTTTTCTGGAAAGAGATATCCCTTTTTTGCAAAAATATGACACGAACGTCATAGTTAATGTCTGCGGCAAAACGGTGGCGGACTATCTGGAGGTGGTAGAACGCCTTTCCGATGCACCGGTTGCTATGCTGGAGATCAATGTGTCCTGTCCCAATGTGAAGGAGGGNGCNATCGCNTTCGGGCAGAAAGCGGATTCNCTNTANGATATNACCTCCCAGATCAAGAAGAAGGCGAANCAGCCGGTGATCATGAAGNTGAGTCCCAATGTGACGGATATCACNGAGATGGCNCGNGCGGCGGAGGCAGCGGGGGCGGACGCNCTCTCTATGATCAATACGATCACGGGAATGAAGATNGATATTCACAAAAAGCNCTTTGTGNTGGCNAATAAGACGGGAGGAATGTCCGGNCCTGCNATNAAGCCGGTGGCGGTGCGNATGGTCTATCAGACGGCGCAGGCGGTGCAGATTCCCATNATCGGCATGGGCGGCATCGGCAGCGCGGAGGACGCNATCGAATTTTTGCTGGCGGGAGCCAGNGCCGTGGCGGTGGGNGCCATGAATTTTGTGAATCCCTATGCTACTGTGGAAGTGGTNGAGGGCATAGAGACNTATATGAAGCAATATGATATTGAGAAGGTAACGGATCTGATCGGAGCGGTAGAATAACAATGGCTTAGAANANCAAAGGAAACTGACATATCAAGTCCTCNCTGTGCATAGATTTATAGTAAGTACATGCAGGGAGGACTTTTTTTGTGGAATTAGTGAAGAAAAAGATACATATGGACCGGATAAACGGCAGAGCCGGCACCCAGATGGTATTGGAAGAAGATGTGAATATTTCAGATAACAAGATGGATGCNAACTATCTGCTGAGCAGCAAGGGNGAGATCATACTGGAGGAGATCCGTCCCGGAGAGAATGCGGTGAGCCTGAAAGGGAAACTGGTGGTGTCCATATTGTATCTGACGGACATGGAGGGNACCTGCGCCAGCATGGAGGCGGTNATTCCCTTTGAGGAGAANGTNAATATGGAGGGCGTCTGCAACAGNGANACGATCCTGACGGAGTATTGCATAGAGGANCTGACGGTAGGACTGATCAATTCCCGCAAGCTGAGNGTGCAGGCGGTGATCTCCTTCGTGCTGGAGCGGGAGGAGCAGATGGANTGTGANGCGGCNGTGGATCTTTACCATGAGGAGCCGGTAGAGTANCGCAAGTGTGTNTATCCGGTGGCGGAGCTGGTNCTGCACAAGAAGGACATTTTCCGCCTGAAAGAAGAGATGGAGCTGANNGGTAATCTGCCCAATGTATTCCAGACGATATGGCATCANATCTGTTTCGATCANGTNGANTTCAAGGCGNTGGAGGAGAAGATTTCNATTCAGGGTGAGATGAAGGCNTTTTTCCTCTATGAAGGCGAGGGAGATAACGACAGNACACAGTGGTATGAGAANACGGTACCNTTCAGCGGTATCATCGAATGTCACGGCTGCCGGGAGAATATGATCCCNTCGATNCAGTATCANNTGGGGCAGTGTAATGTGGAGGTGCGNCAGGATTTCGACGGGGAAGAGAGAGTCTTTTGNGTGGAACCGGTGCTGGATCTGGATATTCATCTCTATGAGGAAGAAAATCTGGAGGTGCTTTCNGANGTCTATGGCGTAGACCGGGAGATCGAGGCGCTGACNACACAGATGCCGTTAAAGAGTCTGCTTCTTGCAGGCAGCGGAAAGTGTAAGATTGCAGAGCATGCGCGGATNCAGAATCCGGAAATGCCGATGTATCAGCTTATTCACTCGGANGGCGAGATTCAGATCAACGAACAGACCATTGTGGAGAACGGGATCGCCGTTACAGGGACACTCCTGGTNACCACATTGTATCTGTGNGCAGGCGGNGCCAAGACTCTTTACTCTACCGTAAACGANATGCCCTTCCAGTATGTGATCGAGGCNGATAATATTCTGCCCACCTGTCTCTATAAGCTGAACANCAGTATTGAGCAGCTGACGGTGACAATGCTGGACAGNGATGAACTGGATGTNAAGGCGACACTGCAGTTCAAGGTGATCGTATTTGCTCTGCAAAACCGNGATCTGGTCACGGATATCCGGGAGGAGGCGCTTGATCTGAACAAATTGAGCGAACTGCCCGGCATGGTCATCTGTATCGCGGGGCCGGGAGATACNCTGTGGGATATCGGNAAACGCTATTATGTGCCGGTNTCNCAGCTCAANGAGGTCAACGANCTGCCCACGGAGGAGATCAACGCGGGNGATAAGATNCTGGTGGTCAAAGGCGGNATATAGGCGTCCTGCAAGNCGGAGATTGTAAAAAAACAAAACATCATATATACTATAGAATGGTGTGAGAAGTGCNNNGTCTCACATAGGAAAAAGAGAAACNCAGGATAAAGGAGTNGTCAAATGCGTACNATACCNATTTTGAAAAATAAGATCTTTTTATATCTGACAGAATTTTTTGCGGGAATGTCCGTGATGGCAGTGGAACTGGGGGCGAGCAGACTGCTTGCTCCCTATTTCAGCTCATCNCAGATCGTGTGGACNATCATCATCGGCACCATTATGATCGCCATGGCGCTGGGGAACATCTACGGCGGGCGAAGCGCGGATAAAAATCCGAATCCGGACAAGCTGTACACCCGGATTCTTGTTGCGGCCGTCTGGATCGCGGCGATCCCGGTGGCAGGGAGATACATCATTCTGGGGATTTCGGGTCTGCTTATTTTCACGGTAAATACGAATTTCCTGATCTGGGCGGCTTTTGCGGCCTGTATGGTGATCTTTGTATTCCCGCTTTTTCTGTTGGGGACGGTGACGCCTTCTCTGGTCAAGTATTCCGTTGACAGTCTGGATGACAGCGGCAGCACCGTGGGAACGCTGGGCGCTTTCAACACGATCGGCAGTATCATCGGCACCTTTGTGCCCACCTTTCTCTCCATTCCGGCGGTCGGCACCTCCGTTACTTTTCTGATCTTTGCGGCGATCCTGCTGGCGTTGGGGCTTATCTATTTTATCAGCATAAGAAGCGGCCTGCGAAAGAGTGCTGTTGCGGCGGTATTATTTTTCCTGTGTTGCGGCGCGGGGGCGTCCAACACCTTTGCTTTCTGGGAGACGGATCTGGCCTACGAAGGAGAGTCTATCTATAATTACCTGCAGGTAAAAGAAAACGACAGAAGCGTCATATTATCTACCAATGTGCTCTTCGGAGTACAGTCGATCCTGATGAAAAGCGATGGCCTTACGGGGATGTACTATGATTATGCGATGGCGGCGCCTTTAATGACAGGCAGAGAGAAGCCGTCAGACTGCAATACGCTGATCCTGGGCATGGGAACGGGCACTTATGCACATCAGTGCCGCGCTTATTACGGTGATATGCCGGTGGAGGGTGTGGAGATCGATGAAAAGATCACAAAGCTGGCCAGGGCGTATTTTGAACTGCCTGAAGACGTAAAGGTCACCACCTATGACGGCAGGGCCTATCTGAACGCCATCGATGAAAAGTATGATGTGATCATGGTGGACGCATATCAGGATATCACGATCCCGTTTCAGATGTCTTCCACAGAGTTTTTTACGTTGGTAAAAGAGCATCTGACAGAGGACGGCGTGATGGTGGTCAATATGAATATGCGGGGCAGCGGAGAGGACAGTATCAACGCCTATCTGGCAGATACCATAAGCACTGTCTTTGATCAGGTTTATACCGTAGATGTAAGAGGCACCACGAACCGGGAGCTTTTTGCCTCTAATGATCCGAATATGCTTGCCAATCTGGAAAGCCACAAGGAGGCAGTCGCGGATGAAAGCCTTCTTGCGATGATGAATATGGTTTCCGACAATCTGCTTCCCTATGAAGCGGGGGAGCGCATCATGACGGACGACAAGGCGCCCGTGGAACTTTTGGGGATGCGTGTCATCGATGAGCTGATCCGCAATGAGGTGGCCTACTATAAGGAAATTTATGAGGAGCAGGGCATTACCGGTGTGATCAACGCCCTGTGAAAAAATCGAGGAAAAAAGGAACCACCGTGGTGCCACAGTGATTCCTTTTGTTTTGCTATGTTTTATGGAAAATTAGTTGGTTTCAACAGTCTGGGCTGCATCCTCAGCCATCTTATCAAAGCCGGCCATAACAGCGTCATAGGTCTGCTTGGAAATCTCGGGAAGCTCGCCGCCCCAAGTCTTCTCAGCCTGCTTGTAACCCTTCTCGAAAGCCGCGCGCATATCTTCGATCTTGCTCGGATCACCGCCGGTCAAAGCGGTAGCGAAATCAAGGATTCTGCTGGATGTCTGCTTAACACCCCAGTAACCGTCCTCGGAAACATCTTCCTGTGCCTGCAGCTTGGTAGCCTCATCCACTTCAAACTTGCCACTTGCAAGGAACTGCCACATATTGCCATTGGCAACATTGAAGGTCTGCCCCTGCTTGGTCATCAACTGCTGTACGATGTTCTGCAGCTGCTGTGTGTGTGCCTCAGCATCCGCTTTCATCTTATTGATCAGCTCTGTGTTCTGTACATATTTCTTAGCGGATACAGCCGTGTCCTTTGAAGGCTCATAAACTACGCCGTTATCTTTCTTTTGATCATTCTCCTTGTCCTGGCTCACAATCTCTTCTGCGGGCTTGGTCTCTGTCTGNGTGGTTGTCGAGTATGTCTCGTAAGCATTTGCGCCTACATTGCTAATTCCGTTTACGCTCATGGGTATTCCCTCCTTGGATAATGTAGTAAATGTTTATTGTTACANAAAGACNGCCATANGGCAATCTCGCTTTTCTATTTACTATATCGTACCGTTTTNNNGAATAGATTAGAAGAAAAAAAGAANTTTTGNAAAAANATTCCNTTGAGNAAGAGGAAACTTGACAGNNTGTACAAAATTAAGTACAATCTTTGTATACAAAATACATTNNTNTCATAANAANNTATGTTTCAGNTAANCAAAGGAATTTACAGTNGATNATGGTNAANGAGAGAGCTTACGGAAAAATNAATTTAGGTCTGGATGTATTNCGGCGCAGGCCGGATGGTTATCANGAATTAAAGATGATCATGCAGACNGTGGATATTTATGANGATCTGACGTTTCAGAGNCGGNAGGAACCCGGCATCGCGCTCAGGATAGAGGGCTCGGATCTGTCGGCGGGCNCGGATAATCTGATCTGCCGCGCGGCGGCTCTTCTGCTGCAGNANAAAAATATCTCAGAGGGTGTGGANATCACNTTAAAAAAGAGGATNCCTATCGCGGCGGGCATGGCGGGCGGAAGNGCTGATGCGGCTGCTGCGCTGCGGGGNCTGAANACCCTTTTTGNNCTNGGNTGTTCTANNGAAGAGCTGCAAAAGCTGGGGGTAAANCTGGGGGCGGACATTCCCTACTGNCTTGTGGGTGGGACGATGCTCTCGGAGGGNATCGGAGAAATCCTGACGCCGCTGACGCCGCCCCCGGTCTGCCATCTGGTGGTGGCGAAGCCGCCTATCGACGTGTCTACGGCCTTTGTTTANGGACATCTGCAGGCGGATAAATTGACCTATCATCCCGATATCGATGGTATGGCACAGGCGCTTGACGAGGGAGATTTAAAAGGGATCACCGACAGAATGNGCAATGTGCTGGAAACGGTCACAGAACGGGAATATCCTGTTATCGGAGAATTGAAGGANCTGATGCGGGAAATGGGAGCGGAAAACGCANTGATGAGCGGCAGCGGTCCCACAGTATTNGGTATNTGTAAGGAGAAAGAGCGNGCGTCGCAGATCGCGGCNGCCATAGAGGAGAGAGGNNTTGCGGGCGCTGTGTTTGTGACTACGTGCNGTGGAGGATATGCGCAGACGGGCGGAACACCTTAGAGACNGAAGGAGATAANATATGGAAAATGATTTTACGGTAAATATGAACGAGTTCCTTCCGCTGCGTGACGTGGTGTTCAACACTCTGCGCAGGGCGATCCTGACAGGAGAACTCAAACCGGGCGAGCGGCTGATGGAAATTCATCTGGCGAACCGTCTGGGAGTGAGCCGGACGCCGATCCGGGAGGCNATACGTAAGCTGGAATTNGAGGGACTGGTNACCATGATTCCCAGANGGGGAGCCGAGGTGGCACAGATCACGGAAAAGAGCCTGCAGGANGTGCTGGAGGTGCGCCGCGCTTTGGATGCNCTCTGTGCGGAGCTTGCCTGCGACAGGATCACNGCTGANGGGAAGGCATCGCTCAAGAGAGCCTGNGACCNTTTTGAGGAAGTCACCCGGACCGGGGATGCAGTCGCCATCGCNGAGGCCGATGTGGAGCTTCACGANATCATTGTACAGGCNACGGGCAACCAGNGGCTGGTTCAGCTGATCAATAACCTGTCCGAGCAGATGTACCGCTATCGCTTTGAGTATATTAAGGANGAGAGTGGGCATGAAAATCTGATCAGTGAGCATAGGATGATATATGAGAGCATTATGAATGGGGATAAGGAGAAAGCGGCGGCGGCGGCGCGTCTTCATATTGACAATCAGGAACGTTCTATCATAAGACAGATTCGCATTGATCCTCACCGGAAAAAGTAGGGCATTTCCTACGCTGCCTGCATCAAGATGCCATAAAATGGGCATACTCTCAGTGTCGGAAAAATCCGGCAGATGGGAGAAAGGATCATGTGGAAAAAAGTAAGAACATTTGCAGCCTGCATTCTCGCTACAGCCTGGTGGAGTGTTTTTTATCCTGAACTCTGCTTTACGCAGGAAACCTGCGAGGTGATATCGGACAGCAGGATGCAGACGGAAGAAATAGATGCGGCAGAGATCTGGCGTTCCTCGGGAGAGGAGCTGGTAATCAGCAGCAGGCTTTTAGAGTGGTGTGATAAAAAACTGTTTGCAGCGGAAGACCGGGAGGCAGATGAGGCTCGTCTCAGCAGTAAGGAGTAGAGAAAGGTTACAAATATGAGTANACAGGAAGAATNGCATAACAGACCNATCGGNGTGTTTGATTCGGGGGTGGGNGGCCTGACTGTGGCCCGTGAGATCATGCGGCAGCTNCCNAANGAGCGGATCGTATATTTCGGCGACACGGCGAGAGTGCCTTATGGGAANAAATCCAGAGAGACCNTAACNAAATTNTCCAGACAGATCGTGCGCTTTTTGGAGACGCAGCAGATAAAAGCCATTGTGGTGGCCTGCAATACTGCCAGCGCTTATGCGCTGGAGGAGCTGGAAAAAGAGGTGGACCTCCCGATGATCGGTGTGGTCAAACCGGGTGTCAGAGCGGCGCTTGCGGCGACAAAAAATAAGAAAATCGGTGTTGTGGCCACGGAGGCCACNATNCANAGNGGNATCTACAGCCGTTACATAGAANAAAATGACAAAGATGTCAGAGTTTTGGGAAAGGCGTGTCCTCTCTTTGTTCCGCTGGTGGAGGAGGGCTTGTGGGAGGATCCCGTGACGGACGAGATCGCGCGCCGCTATCTGACAGAGCTGATCGACAGCGGGATCGATACNCTGATNCTGGGNTGTACCCACTATCCGATGCTGCGCTCCACGGTGGCAAAGATCATGGGGGAGAGCGTTACTCTGGTCAACCCCGCCTATGAGACAGCCAGAGAATTAAAACAGCTTTTGGAGGAGAAGGATCTGGAGAGCGAGCANAGGCCGGGACTGGGCACAGANCTGTACCGCTTNTTTGTCAGCGATGCNGCCGATAAGTTCCAACGCTTTGCGAACTCCATTNTGACCTANGGCATTTTGTCTGCCAAGGTGATTAATATCGATGAGTATTAGTGCGAGTATACAGGCGCGCGTCCATATATAAGGAAGGTTTACTATGACGAAAGAGGTATTGCTGACCCTGCGGGGACTGCAGTTCGACCAGCGGGAAGAAAACGCCGATAAGATCGAGATNGTAACCGTGGGCGATTATTATAAAAAGAANGANAANCATTATGTGATCTATGAGGAGATCACAGAAGGGTTTGATCGTCCCACAAANAACCGGCTGAAGATNGGCAGCCANATGGTGGAGCTGACACGCAACGGNCTGGTGAACGTGCATATGATCTTTCAGGAAAATAAAAAGAATATGTCGAATTACAATACGCCNTTTGGACAGATCCTNGTGGGTATCGATACCAAGCGGATCGTAATAGACGAGCGGGAAGATGCNGTTCTGGTGGATGTNGANTATGCGCTGGACATCAATTATGAGTTTCTGTCGGACTGCCATATCCGGATCGAGATTCGCCCCAAAGAAGAAAACAGCGGCTTCACATTACTATGAAACCGCTGANNTACTNCGANTCANTTNACGGGCTTTGCGCCTGCTTTTTCCTGGGCTTTTTCTACCANCTGCTTAAATTTACTCTTTTTCTTCTGCTCCACCACGGGCGCTTTGCCGTGCAGACCTTTCACATCCGTGATGTAAATACCGCTGACAACAGCCTTTACTTCTTTTTTAACAGGAACGGCGTCAAAGATCTTCTCCTCACAGATGAGGGACATGATCTGGGGCCCGACTTTGGCTTTTACCACAGGCAGCTTAGAATTGCGCAGCAGCTTGGGGGTCTGCTCCAAAACGATCTGGGGGAGTCCGGCATCTTTTAGCTTCATACGTTTTTTGTCGATGATCAGCATGGAAACCGTCTGTTTCATGGCATCGATCTGTTCCTGCTGTTCGGCCTGTCTCTTCTGTGCCTTTTTCCCTACAAAATATAAGACGACCCCGGCCACGAGCAGGACGGCCACGATCACCAACAGAACAATTGTGAACGTACTCATTTTATTGCCTCCGTTTTCATTTCATTNTAATGTAAAGGTTATTTTATCATTGATTCCGGCATTGCGCAAGATTCTATATGATAAAAGGGTCAAGAAACTTTGTAGATGTGGACAAATCCGGGATACGTGTGGTAAGATGTAAGAGTTGTAAAAGATAAATAAGCGGCTTTGAAACACATATATAAGGAGTGATACGAGGAGATATGAAAAGAAAAGTCTATACGGTGGCAGCGGTGTTCGTCGCATCGCTGTTTCTGACTGCCTGTGGCAGTAAAGANTATTTAAAGGACATTAANGCGGAGAAGTANGTAACGCTGGGAAANTACATGGGTCTTGAAGCATCGGCGGATATGATGGAGATAACGGACGACTATGTGGACGACTATATTGAGAGCAATTTCCTGGAACCAAAAGCGGAGACTGTATCTGTGACAGGCCGCCCCGTTCAGGAGGGAGACATTGCGAATATTGATTTTGTGGGATATCATGATGGTGTGGCCTTTGAGGGCGGCACGGGAACCGGTTTTGATCTGACCATTGGCTCGGGGCAGTTTATCGATGGCTTTGAGTCAGGACTGATCGGTGTAGAGATCGGAGAACAGGTGAGCCTTGATCTGACATTTCCGGATCCTTACACGAATCCCGATCTGGCAGGACAGCCCGTGGTGTTTGAGGTGACGGTCAACAGCATCAGTGAGAAGCAATATCCGGAGCTTACAGATGAACTGGTGCAGCAGTTGAGTGAAGAAGGATACAATGTGGGGCAGTGCCAGACGACAGAGGAGCTCCATGACTGGGTTTACAATCTCTACTACCAGTCGGCTCTGAGTACCTACGAGAATGAGATTGAGACGACGCTGGCGTCCACACTCATGAAAAACAGCACCTTTCAGGATCCGCCCAAGGAGCTGGTGGATCGCTATACCCAGAGTATTGAGAACAACGTGAGTACCAGAGCCGCTTCCTATGGAATGACACTGGCACAGTACATGCTTTATCAGGGGATGGATGAGGATGCCTATCGTGCTGCTTTTGAAGAAGAAGGCACACAGATGGCGAAGCGGTATATCATGTATCAGGCCATTGCGGACAACGAGGGCCTTAATCCCACCGAGGAGGAGATCTCGGAGGAGATTTCTTCAATCATGACGGTGTATGGCTATGCCTCTGAGGAGGAGTTGAAAGAGAATATGGATGAGGAGTCCATTAAAGAGGATATGATGCGGAAAAACGTGGTGGCTTTTCTGAAGGAGAACGGTAATATTCAGGGGACGTCGCCGGCAGCAGAATAACCGTCGCAGGATCAGCATCCTGCGACCAAAGAATTACTCCGTAATTCTTTCTGGAATGTTTTCGTGTACTGGCTTCTGAGAATAAATATATAATGATTAATGGAGGAATAGCAGGATGGATTTGACAGATATCAAGGATCTATACCGGGACAGTGAAAGCTATATCGACAAGGAAGTGACGGTAGGCGGCTGGGTCAGGAGTATCAGAGATTCCAAGACTTTCGGCTTTATCGTATTGAATGACGGTACTTTTTTTGAACCGCTGCAGGTCGTGTACGCGGACGGGCTTTCTAATTTCGAGGCCATTTCCAAGTTAAATGTGGGATCCGCGATCGTGGCGAGAGGCAGGATCGTGGCAACGCCTCAGGCAAAACAGAGATTTGAGATGCAGGCGGAGGAGATCCTTGTGGAGGGTGTCTCCACGGCGGACTATCCTTTACAGAAAAAGAGGCACAGCTTTGAGTATCTGCGGACCATCTCCCATCTGCGTCCCAGAACCAATACCTTTCAGGCGGTGTTCCGGGTGCGGTCACTGATCGCCTATGCGATTCACACTTTTTTCCAGGAGAGAGGCTTCGTGTATGTGCACACGCCGCTCATTACGGGAAGCGACTGCGAGGGCGCGGGTGAGATGTTCCAGGTGACCACGATGGATTTAAAAAATCTTCCTATGACAGAGGAAGGAGAAGTGGATTTTTCACAGGATTTCTTCGGAAAGCCCACTAATCTGACAGTAAGCGGACAGCTGAACGTGGAAGCATACGCTTTTGCGTTTAAAAATGTATATACGTTCGGCCCTACCTTCCGGGCGGAAAATTCCAATACGACCAGACACGCGGCGGAGTTCTGGATGATTGAGCCGGAGATGGCATTCGCTGATCTGACAGATGATATGATGGTGGCGGAGGCGATGTTAAAGCATGTGATCCGCTATGTGCTGGAAAATGCGCCGGAGGAGATGAATTTCTTTAACCAGTTTGTGGATAAGGGGCTGATCGAGCGTTTGAATCATGTGCTGAACTCTGACTTTGCCCATGTGACCTACACTGACGCCATTGAGATATTAAAGAAGCACAATGATGACTTTGAATATAAAGTAGAGTGGGGATGCGATCTGCAGACCGAGCACGAGAGATTTTTGACAGAGCAGGAGTTTAAACGCCCTGTATTCGTGACGGATTATCCCAAGGCGATCAAAGCCTTCTACATGAAGCTGAATGAGGATGGCAAAACGGTGGCGGCTATGGATTGTCTGGTGCCCGGGATCGGTGAGATCATCGGCGGCAGCCAGAGAGAGGATGATCTGGCGCTTTTAGAGAAGCGGATGGATGAATTGGGTCTGAATAAGGAGGATTATCAGTTCTATCTGGATCTCAGAAAATACGGATCTGCCAGACATGCGGGCTTCGGGCTGGGCTTTGAGCGGTGCGTGATGTACCTGACCGGTATGAGCAATATCCGCGATGTGATTCCTTTCCCGAGAACGGTGAACAACTGTGAACTGTAACCATAAAAGAACTGCTTGAGAACAGGCCGCCCCGGCGGCTGAAACGGAAATGAAGAGAAAGATCAAGAGACGGCTGTATGTTATCATAACACTCATATTGTGTCTTTCCGTGGTAGATCCGATATCGGCTACCACTATTTCCGATCTGCAAAAAGATATCAAAAAGAATCAAACCCAGCTGGACAATGCCAACAAACAGATCTCGGAGGCTCAGGATGCTCAGGAAGGCGTGGGCGAGGAGATTGAGGAGCTGGATGCGGAGCTGGTGAGCCTGATCACGGACATCAATCTCATCGAGGAGGCCATTGCCCAGAAAGAGGAGGAGATCGCCGAGACACAGGTGGCTTATGATGCGGCGGTTGCGGAGAAGGAGGAACAGTATGCCTCCATGAAGATTCGGATCCAGTTTATGTACGAGAAGGGAGAAACCTCTTATCTGCATATGTTTTTTGGCGCCGGTAACATGGGCGACATGGTCAATAAGGCAAAGTATGTGGAGGAGCTTTACGACTACGACAGAAAGCTGCTGGCGGAGTACGAAGATACCGTGCAGCGGGTGCAGGAACTGCAGGATACCTTGGAGGAGGATAAATCGGAGCTTGAGACCTCCCATATAGAGCTGCAGGAGGGACAGGCATACATGGAAGAATTGCTTGCCAAAAAGCGCGAGGAGTACGAAAATTACAGTGTGATGCTCACGAAGGCGAAGCAGGAGGCCGCGAACTATACAGCGAAGATCAAGCAGGAGACGGCGCAGATCAAAAAGCTGGAAGAGGAAGAGCGCAAGCGCAGGGAAGAAGAGGAGAGAAAGAGAAAAGCGGAGGAAGAAAAGCGCAGGAAGGAGCAGGAGGCTCTGGCATCGCAGGATGGCAGCGAAGATTCCGGAGGCTCTTCCAAGAAGGAGGAGGCGCCCAAACCGACTGCTTCGGGAAGCGGCAAGGGAGCGGATATTGCAAACTATGCCTGCAAGTTTATCGGGAACCCTTATGTGGCGGGCGGCACCAGCCTGACCAACGGCGCGGATTGTTCCGGCTTCGTGATGGCGGTCTATCAGCACTTCGGTATCTCCTTACCCAGAAGCTCTTATTCCCAATCTACTGTGGGCAGGGGTGTGTCCTATTCCGAGGCACAGCCGGGAGACGTGATCTACTACGGCGGTCATGTGGGCATATACATAGGAAATGGGCAGATCGTGCACGCCAGTACAGAGCGGACGGGGATCAAGATAACCTCCGCCACCTATCGAAGCATCATAACCGTAAGGCGGATCGTCTAGCGTCGCAGAATCAGAGATATGGTATCATGACGCATTGAGACTCAGCAGGAAGCTGAGCGGGAAAACAGAAGTTTTCGGGGCGTCAGATGAGGGGATAATAGGACAGCATAGTGATTGCTGTGCTGAAAAATATTTGGGATAACGGATAAGGTATACTCAGGAAGGTATACGATTCTTCTAAGAAGAATTGTGTGCCTTTTTTTGCGCAGAATTGCAAAGAATAGAGGAAGGACAAGATATGGAGGTGGGGAAATGAGTGATGTCAAAAAAGTGCTGGAACAGGTAAGAGACGGGGAGATGACCGTGGAGGAAGCTCTGCTTGCCATCAAAAAACAACCTTTTGAGGATATCGGCTATGCGAAGGTGGATCTGCACAGAGCCGTCCGGCAGGGGGCGCCGGAGGTCATATACGGCGCAGGGAAGACGGCAGAGCAGATCGTGGGCATTATCGACAGTATGAAGAAAAATGAGCAGAAGACTATATTGATCACCAGACTTTCCGCGAAAAAAGCGAAGAAAGTGAAAAAGCTGCATGAGCTGACCTACTATGAAGAAGGACGCATTGGTCTTGTGGGAGAATTTCCCAAGCCTGATGGGAGCGGCAGGATCGTAGTGGCTACTGGAGGAACTTCGGATATTCCCGTAGCGGAGGAGGCAGCTCTCACCGCCCAGGCCTACGGCAATGAGGTGGTGCGTCTCTATGATGTGGGGGTGGCAGGGCTTCATCGTCTGCTTTCGCATCTGGATGAGATCATGGACGCTTCTGTCATCATTGCTATTGCGGGGATGGAGGGAGCGCTGGCCAGTGTGATCGGCGGGCTGGCGGACTGCCCGGTGATCGCGGTGCCCACCAGCGTGGGATATGGCGCTTCTTTTCAGGGTATGTCTGCCCTGTTATCCATGCTGAATTCCTGCGCCAGCGGCGTGTCCGTGGTGAATATTGATAATGGATTCGGGGCTGGGTATCTGGCCAGTATGGTCAATCGTGCGAAAGGGAGGTAAAGATGAAGACATTATATTTAGATTGTAGTATGGGCGCGGCAGGAGATATGTTGACGGCGGCGCTTGCAGAGCTCCTGCCGGAGCGGGAGAAGGTGCTTTCTGAGCTGAACGGGCTGGGGATTCCCGGTGTGGAAATGAGCTGGGAGCCTGCTCAGAAATGCGGAATTACGGGGACGCACGCCTCTGTGCATATTCACGGCGAAGAGGAATCCGAGGAGATGCACGAACATGGGCATGCGCATAGCCATGAGGAGGTACACGAGCATGGGCATGAGCATACTCATGCAGAGTCACATGATCATGCGCATACGCACAGCCACACACACCATCACCACAGCGGGATGCACGAGATCGAGCATATCGTGGAGGCGCTTCCCGTGTCGGAACGGATCCGGAAGGATATCCTGGCGGTGTTTGGCTTGATCGCGGAGGCAGAGAGCCATGTGCACGGGGTACCTGTCACGGAGATCCATTTCCATGAGGTGGGCACTATGGATGCGGTGGCGGATATCACTGCGGTCTGCGTGATGATGGACAGACTGGCGCCGGATCAGGTGATCGTCTCCCCTGTGCATGTGGGCAGCGGACAGGTGAGATGTGCCCATGGTATTCTGCCTGTGCCGGCGCCCGCCACAGCTTATATCCTGAGGGATGTGCCAATCTACGGCGGAGAGATTTCGGGAGAACTCTGTACCCCTACCGGCGCTGCGCTCCTTAAATATTTTGCAACAAAATTCGGCGCCATGCCCGTTATGCGGACGCAGGCCATTGGCTATGGCATGGGCAAAAAGGATTTTCCGGCGGCGAACTGTGTGCGGGCTTTGATTGGCGAGACTGCGGCAGAGGGCGATACCGTGGCAGAGCTGTGTTGTAACGTGGATGATATGACGGCGGAGGCTGTCGGATTTGCTATGGAGACCTTTCTCGCGGCGGGGGCGCTGGAGGCATATACGGTGCCTGCCGGCATGAAAAAATCAAGACCTGGAATTGTGCTGCATGTCATGTGCAGAGAGGCCATGAAGGATGAGATGGCAGCGCTCATCTTCCGGCACACCACCACCATCGGTATCAGGGAGAACATTTCCAGAAGGTATACGCTGGGGCGCTTCGAGGAGAAGGTGCAGACGCCTTACGGGGAGATCCGCAAAAAAACTTCTGTAGGCTACGGCGTGACCAGAGAAAAATATGAGTACGAGGATCTGGCGCGTATCGCCAGAGAGCAGGGCGTGTCGATCCGGGAAGTGTTGGAAAGCTTGTAACATATCCGAATAAGGATGAGAAATCAAGAAGGAAATTTATATGAAGTTTTGGGAAAAAAAGAAGGGAAAGGCAAGACTGCTGATCGGAATGGCAGTGTTGTTGTCCGGGTTGACGTCCTGTGGAACGACAGCGGCAGAGCCTACAACTCTGATCTACGGCAGTGGAGATTACACACGCATCAATCCTGCCATGGATGAGCACGGGGAGATCAACCTGCTGCTCTTTAACGGCCTGACAGCCCATAACGGCGAAAATGAGGTCATCCCCGGTCTGGCAAAGAGCTGGGAATTCGATGCTGAGAGCTGTACCTATACCTTTCATTTGGAGGAGGGCGTGCGGTGGCATGACGGGGAGCCTTTTACGGCGGAGGATGTGAAATTTACCATCGAAGCCATCATGAATCCTGAAAATGGTTCAGAAAATGCCCCCAACTATGAGGATGTGGAGAAAATTACGGTCGTAGATGACACAACTGTCACTTTTACTCTGACTGCTCCCAATGTGGCGTTTCTGGATTATATGACTATGCCCGTGCTCCCGAAGCATCTGCTGGAGGGCGAGGACATGCAGGAGTCGGCCTTTTTCCGTGCTCCTGTGGGAACGGGCCCTTACCGATTGGAAAGCTGGGAGGTGGGACAGGCGATCGTTCTGGCGAAAAATGAGACCTATTTTCGGGGAGCGCCCCATATCGACCGGGTGATCTTTAAGATCGTCACGGACGACAATGCCAGAGCGGTGCAGATGGAATCCGGGGAGCTGGATCTGGCGCTCCTGACGCCTGCGGCGGCCAGGTCCTTTGCGGATCGGGACGGGTATGTCTGTTATGAGATGGAAACCTCCGACTATCGGGGAATTTTGTTTAATTTCCGGAATACATATTGGACGGAAAACAGGGATATCATTCCCGCGATCTGCTATGCCATCGACCGGGAGGCAATCACTGCTGCGGTGCTCTTGGGACAGGGCATTCCCGCCTATGGGCCGCTTCAGAGAAATAGATACAATAACGAAGCGGTGGAGCATTATGACTATGATCCGAAAAAAGCCAGAGAGGTGTTAGAGACTGCCGGATGTGTGATGGGGGAAGATGGCTTTTATGAAAGGAACGGGGAGAAGCTTGCCTTTGTGATCAGTGTGGGCGCAGGCGATCAGGTGCGGCTGGATATTGCCCAGGCGGCGGCCCAGCAGATTCGGGAAATAGGTATCGACTGTACGGTGGAGATCCCTTCTCAGGTGGACTGGGGCGGACAGATGGCCTATCTGATCGGCTGGGGCAGCCCCTTCGATGCGGATGACCATACCTACAAGGTTTTTGGCACGGACAAGGGTGCCAACTACAGCGGTTACTCCAATGCGTTGGTGGATCAATATCTGACACAGGCGCGCAGGTCCGATGACGATAAAGTCCGCGCCGCGGCCTACGACCGCTTTCAGGAGGAATTGGCGAAAGATCCCGCCTACGCTTTTATCTGCTATGTGGATGCGAATTATGTGGCGGATGCCTCCATTCGCGGTATTTCTGCGGATACGGTCATGGGACATCACGGCGTTGGGATTTTCTGGAATATTGCAGAGTGGACGATGGAATAGACGGATGAAACAAGATATTATCAGGGCGGGTGTGCTCATCATAAAATGCATAGGGAGCATATTTCTGCTGTCCATTCTGGTGTTTTCTATTTCCAGACTGGCGCCCGGCGATCCTCTGCGTTCCTACTATGGAGACCGGGTGGAGAAAATGAGTGCCGAAGAACGTGAGATGGCAGAGGAGAGACTGGGTCTGCGGGAGTCGATTCCCCGGCAGTATGTGCGATGGCTTGCGGGAGCGCTTCATGGAGACTTCGGCATGTCCTATAAATATAAGATGGATGTGAAAGAAGTGATCGCCACGCGGTTTTGCAATACGCTTCTGCTGGGCGGTCTTGGTTTTGTACTGATCTTTGTGCTGGCGCTTCTCCTCGGACTTCTCTGCGCGTGGAAGGAAGAGAAAGCGATAGACCGGATCATCTGTGCGATCGGCACAGTTACAAGCTGTATTCCTGAATTCTGGCTGTCATTGCTTCTGATCCTGCTATTTGCCGTGTGCCTCGGGTGGCTGCCCAGCGCGGGCGCATACACGGTCGGCAGGGAGACCGATCCGGCAGACCGGGTGCGGCATCTGATATTGCCGCTCACCGTAGTGGTGCTGGGGCATCTCTGGTATTATGCCTATCTGCTCCGCAACAGATTGCTGGAGGAGGTGCGGCAGGATTATGTACTTTTAGCCAGAATGAANGGATTGTCCGGGATGCAGGTGCTGTGCCGACATTGTCTGAGAAATGCCCTGCCATCNTATCTGAGTATGATGGCGATCGCCCTGCCCCACATTCTGGGAGGCACCTATGTGGTAGAGACGGTTTTTTCCTATCCCGGCATCGGCACACTGGCCTATGAGAGCGCCAGATATCAGGATTATAATCTGCTGATGCTCTTAAGTCTGCTCACCGGTGCACTGGTCATTTTTGGCAATATGCTGGCGCAGATCCTGAATGAGCGTCTGGATCCCCGGATGCGCACAGAAAGAGGGGTAAAGACAGGGGAGGTGCAAAGATGGTAAAGAAGAAGTTTCCCTGGATTTCTTTCCTTGTATTGACTGTTATAGTCATTGGATGCCTGACCTGTGCTCTGTTTATGACAAGGGATCCGTCCTATATGGATCTGGAAAACTATAACACAGCGCCCAATCGGGNATTTCTTTTCGGAACAGATACTATGGGCCGGGATATTTTTTCTATGATCTGGTACGGGGGAGGACTCTCCCTTGGAATCGGCTTCCTGTCAACCCTTTTGTCCACGGTGATCGCAGTTTTGGTGGGAAGCGTGAGCGCCTGTGCAAGCCCCCGGATCGATGAGGGGATCATGGGGATGACGGATATTTTTTTAAGCGTGCCAAGTCTCTTGCTCACTGTCTTTTTGCAGGCTGTTCTGGGTGGGGAGAATGTCCTCGGACTGGCTCTTGTGATCGGACTGACCGGATGGATGAGCATGGCGAAGGTGGTGCGGACAGAGGTTAAGATTTTGAGAAAAACAGAATATATACTGGCGGCCAGATGTCTGGGCGGCGGCTTTTTTCACATTCTGCGAAAACACCTTGCTCCTAACCTGGTCGCTTCTTTGATGTTTATGGTGGTCATGCAGGTCAGAAATGCCATTGTAGCGGAATCTACCCTGAGTTTTATGGGACTTGGCCTGCCGGTCGAGGTGATCACCTGGGGCAGTATGCTTTCCCTGGCGGAAAAGGCGCTGCTNAGCCGTTCCTGGTGGATCATTCTGATTCCGGGAACCTTTTTGGTGACCACGCTGCTGTGTCTGACGAACTTGGGGAATTATCTGAGAAAGAGCGTGGGAAAGAAGCATAGTAATCTGGAATGATAAAATCAGCAGACTGCCTCTCCGTCATGCTCCATCAGCGTCACGGAGAAAATACCATCTTTTGCAGACAGTTCCTTTAAAAGTGCAGTTCCCTTATCCGTGCGCAGTTCTATGATCATATGCAGTCTGTCTTTTGTTACATTTCTCGATTTCACTTTACTGTATTTGCAATGCGCGCTCACTATCTTTAAAATCTCATCTTCGGTATCCAGATTGTCCACATTCAGAACTAACAGCATCGGCGCTCTTACAATCTGCATATTGTCCAATGCGACTACCATAGCTGTAATGATAAGAGATGCTATAACCGCAATTTCTCCAAGGCCCGCGCCGCAGATAATTCCGGCGCTGATCGACCAAAAAAGGAACATCAGATCTATGGGGTCTTTTATTGCCGTCCGAAATCTGACAATGGACAAGGCGCCTACCATACCTAATGAAATAACGATGCTGGACTGCACGGCAAGTATAATGGCTGCCACGATCACGGGGAGTACCGCCAGTGAAATATTAAAATGTTTGGAGTAAAATGTCTGCTTGGTTACAAACCGATATACAAGAAAAATATATCCCCCGATGCAGACCGCCAATGCAAACACAAGGATTATTTCCATAAATCCCAGATCCGTATTTGCAAATCCCTCCCGAAATGTTCTGGTAAAAATATCATTGAAACTCATATTGCTATCCGTTCTCCCTTTCTGCCATCCTAAGTGGTTTTCCTGCCAGACGGCAAAGATAAAATTTGGAAAAAGAAGTTTTCTCCAGACTTACGATCTGTAATGCCTGTCTGAGAATATCCGGAAGATATTCATCATACTTAATCTCCAACAAATGAAAACCTCTCTCTAATATCGGCACCGTTACAATGTCCTGCTTCATAAAGGTCCCCGTATCCGGCGATGCGCATATGTTTCTGTCTATGGTGATACGCACATTTCCCTCCGGATATACATAGGGTACTCTGTCATATTCCACAATGACAGCAGGCTGTAAAAGCATACTGTCCCTTGCCAGTTCAAACTGTCTCAATACGCTTCTTTCAGAGGAATAGGCCTCTTCTATCGGAAGTCCCTCTAAAATCCTTCCGGTTTCTTCTTTTGTCAGATCACAGGCTTCCTTTCTCACTTTGTCCCGGAGCCTGTACTTGATCTCCAAATGGAATGTTTCATCCATTCCTGAAAGATAGGAGCGTATTCTATATTTTTTCCTGTCATCCACGCCATCTTCTTTCTGCTTCATGGCNCTGTTCTGATAGTCATCAAAATAAAGACTTCTTACAGTATAAAACCCTTTNTCACCGCTATGTGGNTCCCTGTCCATCANGCAGTCNAGCTGTGACATAAGCAGTTCNACCTGNANCTGTGAGCAGAGAAATTTCAACTCATGTCTGTATCGGAATCTTTCCATNGGNTATTTTCCTGTCCTTTTACATTGATACCATAATAGCATATANCTGCAAAACATGACAAGCAATACAAACCAGAGNCGGTAAGACATCACAAGATAGACAATACCGCNGTTGNTNTTTTCNGCATTTTCCGGTTCCNTTATCATATCTGNCGGAGGCTCCTGAACCATAAGTTCAGGAAGCTCTACCTCTGTAACGGTATCNAAATNCNCAGANNNNGACCANTCATCCATAATACGCAGCTTNTTCTGCAAATAGTTGATCAGATATTCNGTCTGCTCTTCNNNGGAGCTTTCTGGCATGAATACGCTCCTTTGTCCCGGGAAGCGTTTCNGATCCATGGATATGGAGGCGNCAATCGNGGCTGTTTTNTCTGCAATACCGCCGTTNAAGAGNNTGTCTATTTCCGGACGGAAGTGTTCCTGATATTCCCNTACAACCTGNCTGCGAAATTCCGGCTGGGTATACAATGATGCATACCAGCGNCCGAGATTATTGTATTGCAGATCATAATCCGTAACNAAAAGATTTACCGCGTCCATCACGATNCCTCTTCCCANCGTATTGTCNAAATCCCAGACCGGTCCATCGTAAAGANTTGCCTTGTCCAAATCAAGATACATATAATGACTGGTATATCCAAAGTCCATATCCTGNAAAATTTCTTCCATGACNAACATTTTTGCAAAGGANTCCATATCTANTTTTTCCATTGCTTCCGTCATATNGCCTGATTCTATGGCAGTGGTAAATTCATCGAAANACCTTTGAACNCCATCTNTGTCACGATTTTTTTCAGGGGCNTGAATCACGATCGGCTGNTCATTTGNCAATTGAATGNAATCATCTTCCGTGANGGCACGCTCTATATAATCTATTTCCAGAAAATACTGATTTCCGATATCTACCCGGGTTGGCCCTGTTTTAAGCTTCTCCATGATCTGGTACAAGCCCATATACTCATCATCGATATATAAATCCACGAAGCGCTCTTCCGGAGTAAACAAAATCCCGCTCTCGTTTGCTATCTCAAATCCAACCTGGTTTCTGATATAAGCGCCATCGTAATAATTGGCATTCAATACCCAGGTTTTCCCGGCGCCCATTCCCAGAATATCCTGTGCGTCATCCAGCTTTAATGTAAAGGACTTTTTGGGAGCATCCCATGCCGTATTGCCTCTTCCGGACAGACTTTTGACTTCTGCGACGGTCTGTACTCTGCCTTTTTCATCCGCCACTTCCATAAAACCACTTTCATAATTTTCCTTATCGGCAAGGATATAGTCCATGCTTCCTGATGCCGTAGTCAGCCTGATTACGGGAAGATCCGAACCCCGCATGAACATGATGGTGCCATTGTAAAGGCTTTTATCATCCTTACGGAGAATTGCTTCATATTCCTGATTCAGTTCCACACTTTTCAGTGCAGAGCCGTCTTCAAATGCCTCATTTCCAATCTGCAGCTGCCCGGCTATGTCCATGTCAAGAGAGATATCCTCCAGTGACAGAAACCCCGGTATACAGTAATAGAGAGTCTCTTCCGTGTAAAACCCGTTTATCCTGTTCTGAATCCCATCCTGTTTGTAAACAAGTGAAAAGGGAAACTGTATTTCATCATCACTTTCGTCTTTCCCTGCCATGGAAGAAGCAATATAAACCAGCATAGCTGCCAATATGGTGATACATACAATAAACAATATGCTTCTTACCTTAAAAAACTTTGATGACATGCTCAAATCCCCATACGCCTCAATGCGCTGCAAAAACAATCTTTTAAAAGTATAGCACAGGACGATTTCTTTTTCCATCCCGCTTAAAGCTCTTTTCTCACGAAAATTGGTTGGTGGCAGCTATGATAAGTTGGTAAGACAAGAAAATTAGATTGTAATGTAGATAAAAGTAGAAATATGGTCTATGATAATAGATAGCGGATACGGAGGAGAAGCATATGAAGCGAGGAAAACATATTGTATTGGGTAGTATCTTGATCATATTTTCTATCATTACAGTATGTATCAATTGGTTTTTTAAGAATAGTGCCGGGGAGGGGCGAAGCCAGGCAGGTAGTCTCTCTGGAATTTGTATTAACGAAGTATGCAGTAGTTATTTTCCGACATCCCTTTCGGAGACACAGCCGCCCAGTGACTGGATTGAATTGTATAATTTCTCTGATACAAATATAAATTTGGGAGAATATTGCCTTTCCGATGATAAAGATGACTTGGATAAATGCAGTTTACCGCCTGTTGAGTTATCGCCGGGCGATTATTATGTGATTCATAGTAAATGCGATGAAATGGCGGAGGAAGAGGCATATCTTAACTTTAGGGTTAGTGCAAAGGGAGAGACTTTGTATCTGTCAAGCCGGGCGGGGGGAGTGATAGATGCTGTAGATGTTCCGGCGATGGATACCAATACGACATGGAGCAGGCTGCCTGACGCAGGGAATGCGTGGGGGAATACGGATCAGACCTATCAAGCTTCCAATACGCAGGAAGAGCTTGTTCAGGAGAGCGTAGAAAAGCCTGTGTTTTCGGCAGAAGGGGGTTTTATGCAGATGCGTTTGAACTGGAATTGAAGGCGTCTCCGGAAAGCAGGATTTATTATACGGTAGACGGCAGCGAGCCGGACAGCGATAGTATATTATATGAGAAACCAATACAGATACGGGATGTGTCGGATGCGCCCAATGTTTATTCGGTGAGAAATGATTTTCAGCCGATGCAGGATTCACAAGCAGAAAATCCTGTAGAGAAAATTATGGTGGTACGTGCTATCGCGATTGATGAGAATGGCAGAAAGAGTGATATTGTAACAAACTCGTATATTGTCGGGAAAGAAAATCAGGGGAATTATAAAGAAATGTACACGGTTTCTCTTGTGACAGACCCGGATAATCTATTCAATTATGATGAAGGTATCTATGTACTGGGAAAACGTTATGATGAGTATATAGCCGGGGGCGATAATTTAAAAAATGCGATACAGGTTGATGCGAATTATCATGGCAAGGGAAAAGCATCTGAGCGCCCTGCGAGCATTGAAATATATAATGAAAGCGGAGACCTTATTATTGACAGGGAGGTCGGAATACGAATTCATGGTAATACATCAAGGGAAGGCAAGCAAAAAAGTTTTTCAGTATTTGCAAGAGAGATGTATGATGGGGAGGACACAATAGAAGACCTTTTTGGAGAAGGCACGGCTGTTCATAAGTCCCTTATCTACGCAAATAGAGAAGGAACGAGATTAAGGGATGTATTGCATACGACACTGCTTGAGGACCGGGATATGGCAGCACAGTCCTTTATATACTGCAATGTATTTCTTGATGGGGAGTATTGGGGAATTTATTTTCTGGCGGAAGTATATGACGAACATTATTTTGAAAATCACTATGGCATTGAAGCGGAAAATATACAAATTCATGAAGGGTGTAATCCGCCGGAGATACTGGAATATTTAGATACAGTTTCGGATAAATCAGAGGCGGCAGTTTATGACGAATTGAGCCGGATGATGGACATACAAAGTTTTATAGACTATTATGCGGCAATGCTATATTTAAATGATACGGATTGGATGGAGTATAATGCCAGAAGCTATCGCAGTATAGAAGCCGGACCGGGAAAAAATGAAGATGGAAGGTGGAGATGGGGCACTTGGGACACTGAAAATACAATGTATGATGCTTATGAAAATACATTTCAAGGAACAAGATGGCAGGAAGATCCGATTGTGCAAGCATTGATGGAACATGAAGAATTCAGGAAACAGTTTGTTATTACATATATGGATCTATATAATAATTTATGGCGCGAAGATAGCATTCTGCCTATTGTTTCTGAGATGGAAAGCAACATTGCGGAGTCCTATGCAATGTATATGGAGCGTTATCATGCGGATGCAGATGCCAATGAATATCTTGATAAGCTGAAAACATTTTTGGCAGACAGGCCGGGATATGCTTTCGAGCATGTGAAGGAAGAATTTGAGTTAAGCGCAGAGCCGGTATGGCTTGTCATTTTATCTAATAAAGACAACGCAGCATCTTTTAGAGTAAACACATCCATTATAAATATGCCGGAGATATGGTGGCAGGGATTGTATTTTGCCGATTATCCTGTCGAGATAGCGATTGAAGAAGTTCATGGAGACAATGAATTCCTTGGATGGTATACGCAGGATGATGAACTTTTGAGTACAGATGAGGTGCTTGAACTTCATTTGACTGAAGAGACAAATATAATCTGCCCGAAATTTGTGGTGGATTGAGTACGAATGCAGTGAAATCATCGTAACCCCTCAGACCATTTTATATAACGTAAAAAGTGGTCTGAGGGATTTCCTTTTAGAACGGTTTTGGTAGTACTATAATAAAACGTGTTTCAACATTTGGTACGCTGCCTGTTTTTTGGCATATTTCTTAGAAGATGATTCTGCACAGAAGTGTTCGGTTATATCTTTTATGTGACAGGTACATTGCCAGATTGGGTTGCCGTTATTATCGTATTCTTGCCCAAAGTCATAAACGGGGATTGAAAAATATCCTCTTCTTGCGAGTATTTCCAGTTGGCTGATGGCATCGTTTATATTTGGAATCGTAATGCACGAGGCTGGTTTCATATCTTTATGAATTTTCTTGAATGTCTATAAACTCTAGTGTTTTCAATATTTTGCAAGATTTTGAGTACAATAAAGATTCATGTAGATTTCTATATATTCATGTTAGATTGGTGCGGAATTGGTGCGGTAAAATTCAGGAGAAAGAGTTCAACACAGAAAACCCCTTTTGTAATAATTGGTTTATTGCTTTTTAGAGAAGCTGTTGTAGAGAAGAAACATATATTGATAGATTCTTATTATAGGTTTAATTATCTAACGACAAGGAGCCGTGTAAGGCTCCTTGTTTCTTTAATAGTTTGTTTTGCCAGCATATTATTTGGATGATATGAAGAGGGTTAATAGTTTATGATTGATAAAAACAAAGAACTTGAATGTGTAAATAAATATTGAAATGCAAGACAGTAAAAGGTCAATTTGCAAAAGCAAGCACAAAAGACAAGTGTTACGAGGGAAAACGTAGGAGCTAGGCATAGTGCTTGCACTGAGGTAGATGATTGCAGATATTGTTCCCAATTCGGCAGATAACTTAAAATTGAGAGATTCGAGCGATTAGGCAGGATACAACAGAATTCATCTTTCAAGACTGTTGACAGAGAAAGAACATTTGACATTAATCGGATTATATCTTAGTATTTATATAGTACTACATTTTGTAATGGAAATTGATGAGCATAGTTGTTTTGAACAAAATGGGCGCTAATTCGTGCTGGAAATGAGGAACTGTGGAATGGTTTGATGAAGTTATCTGTTAAGGAGTATACGTTGCCAACTATAGTCTATGATGCAATTAAATCAGATGCAGAATATATCCAAGATAAGTGATCCGCTGTGTAAAGGGAAATAGTTTGATAGAAGAATATATACAGTATGTTGAATATACTGCGAATGAGAGAATTTGAAAATTGTGTGGATTTACCAGAAATCAAGTTAGAAGAACGGTAGAAAAATGTTTCAAGAAGGTATACTGAAAATGGAAGGAAAGGATGTTCAATAAGGTATGTGCGCAAATATATTTGAATGCGTCATAGATGAGTTAATAAATATGTCAAATGCATTTGTAGCATAAAAATATATGAAACATAAAAATGAAATTATTATAGGGAATTTAGCAAAGTATATAGTTTCAGAAAAATATAAATTTCCATGAATTATGTCAAAATAAAATATTATGCGGTATATTTTAATAGAAAACAATGATATCGAACTACAAAAGATAAAAGTATGATTTAAATCAACATGTATTGTATCAGTAATACAAATAGAAAAATGGATTATTTTAATTAGACAAATACAACAAGAATACTATAGAAGAGGTGTTAAATATGAGCAAAAGAAAAACAAGTAATAAATTAAATAAAAGTAATAATTATCTTAAAATAATGTATTATTTATTTACACGAAAAGAGGAAGAAAAATATAGTTTTATTATTGATCAAGTGAATATAAAAGATAAAGATGTTATAAAGAAGGAAATGTTAAGGGAAGAAATAACGAAATTTAATAATCGAATGTTTGTATATAGTGAAGGATTCACGAGAAATATGGCCTCTATGTATTTGGAATGGTATTTTCATATATTTGAACAAGAATTATCTTTTTACATTAAAACGAAAGTAGAATATGAAAAATGCATGTATTTAAATCAGTCAGAAAAAGCTGAAGAATTATTAAAACAAATTGAAAAGAAATGTGGGATTTCAACATGGTCAATAGGTCAAAGATTTTTGTTATTAGAAAACAGAGGAATAGAATACAATAAGAAGTATTTAAGTGAGCTTTCAGAAGTATTAAAGCCAAATGTTATTTTAAGTATCTTGCTGTCATATTTAAGTATGAGCGCAGAAAAGAAAATGAGTTATATAGGATATAAAAATAAGATACGAGATCTGGATAATTTTGGTTTTTTAAAAGATTATTTTATTTTTAAGCTAGATTTGTTTCTTGATAAAGTAGATGATTCCTTTTTTACCAAAATTACTCAAATAGATTCACAAATAAGCATTATAGATACATATGAAAGCATAATAAGATATATACAATTGCAATATTCCAGTGGATTAGAGATTAAAAGCATTTTAAAATGTATTAGTGTTTTTGATAAGGATTACAGAATTAGGAATTTAATAATAGCTACAATGAAAGTAGATTTTAATTATTTTGAGAGTATATGTAATGAATCTGTATTACAATGTATGGATAATTATACGATGGGAAAATATAATAAGGTAATAGATTTTTTAAAAGTGTATTTGTTGGAATTTCCAATGGATTTTCAAATGATTACTATATATATTAAGAGTCATATTTATACCAATACAGAAATGGTAGGTATGAGTGAAATATATATGGCTATTTATCATATATATAAAATGGATGAAATGATTAAAGATTCAAAAGATTATCTTTTGTTGCATGCTAAAAGATATATGGATGAAGTTTCTATTAAAATTTATAGTTTTATTCAGAGACATTTTGGTCAAAAAAGTGATGAGTTTTATTTTAGGAGATCTCTGTTAAATGATTATAATATAACGCCAAGCTTTTACCTATTGCACAGAAATGAAATGGAAAAAGTGCATTTGTTAGATTTTGTTTCGAAATATGCTTATAATACTGCGCAGTTGTTTAAATATTTGTTAGGAAATGAGAAGGAATTATCTAATCAATGTATTATTCAAGATAAGAGAAGGACAATATTTGAATCTATTATACATATCAATAATTTAGAATCAGATCAGGCAATAGATAAATTAGAGATTTTGCAAAAAAAGATTTCTGAAAAGCAAGTATTAGAATTTGAAAAAGTTAATAGATATTTGTTTATAGCGTATGAAGGCAATAAAGAATATATAAAAATGTTAAAATTATATGTCAATTGTTTTTTTATCAATCCGAGTCTTATTAATAGATTTCACGTTAGTGCATTACGGGAGAAAGTAAGGTTTACGCATGATGCAGAAATTAAAAAAAGTATTGAGTATCCGATTTTTATTTACTTATATAATAGTAATGATAAAAACTCTGTAAAAATTGCGTACTTAAATTATTTAGATGCTAATTATATAATAAATTCAGAAGATTTTTTGAAATTTGTAGAAAAGAATCTTGATGATAGTAAATATGTATTTTTCTTTGTCAATATTTGTACCATAGAAATTATGAAAAAAGATACAAGATTTTTGAGAGAGAAAATAGATATTGAAAATTTGCGTGTTAGTATATTAAGAAAATTTGTGAATATGCAATTGGAGAATACATCACAATATTTGGAAGAGATAGCTCTTATATTATCAAATAAGCTTATAAGAAAAAGAAAAATGCAGTTTGAACAAAATCGAATATTTGCAGATATTAAAGCAATAAGAATGAATTATGATACTGTATTTAAAGAGCAGTTTATGAAATATTGCGAAATAGGAGAATTTGGAGAAGAATTAATAGAGATAGATTATTCTGATTTTAATAGTGTTTCTTTGAACCATGAAAATTTATGGACTGATCCTGTTAGCATTATTAAAGAAAACCAAAGATATATTCTTATAAAAACACTATTAAAAAGAATTCAACATGAATTTTTGAAAGGGGATGGGCATGGCTTAAATTATTATTTAAGTACTAGAATAAGACATGGATATTGTGATAGTAAACTAACAAAAGCATTTCAGGATGTTAATTTATTGTTACTAAAAGAAAAAGACGATAGTGTTGAATACACAATAAATCCGTATTGGGATAGAATATTGCCTAAAAATAGTAAATATAGTGAAGAAATAAAAGTATCTCTATCTCATTTTTCTAAAAAAATTGGAAATAAAATAAATCAAGTAAAAAAAGAATGGTTAACTATTAAGGAAAAACATGAGGAAAAGGGACTATTAGATTATACTTTTTTTGTAGATACTTGTTTAGAACTCCTTAATAAAGGAAACACTGATTATAATATTTTTATTGATTGGGTAGAAAGGATGTTTTGGGATTATACAGAGATTCGGCTAAATGAAATAAGAACACTGATTAATACTGATTTGAAAGACTATTTTTATCAGCAATTGGCATGGCTGGAAAAAGAATTATCAAGTATTTCAGGAGATAATAGGGTTTCAAAATATTTAAATCAATTATTATATGATATTAAAGGAACTAGACCCAAATTGGTAGAGAAACTAAATGAGTTTTCAGATGTTTTATATAAACAGGATATAATATATGAAGATTTCGATATTAATGCAGTGATTGAAGTAGTTATGGATATACAAAGAAGTATTAATGCAGATTTTTCTAAAATAAAAATTACCCAACAGGTTGATGTGACAGAAAAATTTAAAGGGAAATTTTTCCCACACTTTGTTGATGTATTGAATATTTTTATTGATAATGCTTTTAAACGTTCTGGAATTACTAGGTTAGAGGAAATGGAAATTAGTATTGAGGTGACGAGTAATGTTGATGTTGAAGAGTATTTAGAATCAATGGACATTGACAAAATAACTGAAGAGAATTTTAAAAAGTGGATGCAAATCATGGTGTTAAATAAGTTGCATATAAATGTTGATAAAGATAATGTATGGAGAAAGGTAAAAGAAATATTAGATAATGTTTCAAATTCTGAAATTATTAAAGAAATTACACAGAAAGAAGGTGGAACTGGTTTATATAAAGTATGTAATACATTAAAGTATCATTTTGATGCTGTATATGGCATATTTTATGGTTTTCAAAAGGAGTATTTCTTTATAACTATTATATTAGGTTATGATAATTTAATTGCTGAGGAGTGACTATGGTAATTTTATATATTGAAGATGAACAACATAAAGCAAAAGATCTAATTAATTTTATTGAATCTTATAAAGAACATAAAATAATATGGAAAAAATCGTATATAAATGGGTTAATTGAATTAGAGGAAAATAGATATGATTTAATTTTATTAGATATGAGCTTACCGTTGTATGATGCTGATTTTGATCTGGAGGGGCTGAATGAGTTTGATCCATTGGCCGGCATTCATTTTCTTGATGAAATGAAAAGAGTTGGATATACCGAAAAAGTAATTGTAATTACGGCATATGACTACATTAAAAAAGATGAGACACAAAGCATTAGTTTAGAAAACTTAAAAAAGGAGATGCAAAACCAATATCCAGAGAATTATGTTGATGGAATTTTTTATAGTGATGATTCTTTAGAATGGCAAAATACATTAAATTTATATTTATAAGAGAAAGGAATTAATTTATGAAGATACTCATTGTTGAAGATGAAAGTAAAAAAGTTGAAAAAGAATATGAACTGCTAAGTGAATTTGATAGTTTACAAATTAAGCATGTATTGTGTTTAAATGATGCGAGATTACAGTTGAGTAATAATTTCTTCGATTGTTTAATATTGGATTTAAAATTAGCAGATGAAGTACACGAAGATAAAAGAGAAGAGGCTGGAATAGAATTTATTACTGAAATAATTGAAGTTGATAGCTATAATAAGCCAATAGAAATAATTGTTTTATCTGCGTATAATGAATTAGAATCTAAATTGCGCGAAAAACAAAAAGATTATTACTTTAACTTTATACATTATTCTGAAGAATCTGTTGAATGGAAAGAAAAACTAAAGAATACTATTAGATATCGGATTTTGGCAGATGAATCTAAGTACAATGATGTTTTTGAAAACAAAAGCGATGTTGCATTTA
Organism: Lachnospiraceae bacterium; assembly: GCA_014804615.1. Classification (GTDB taxonomy): domain Bacteria; phylum Bacillota; class Clostridia; order Lachnospirales; family Lachnospiraceae; genus UBA3282. The sequence goes on along the minus strand of JAAUZL010000008.1, from coordinate 265,405 downwards.
TTACAGCAGTATCCATTGAAACCCGAGCATTAGCAGAGATAGAAGGTATTGAATGGAAGGAGAGAAAATTTAAGGGCGATGCAACATTATATTATGAGGCAACAATTGAAATATCAAAGAGGAGAATACGATTAATAAGAGCGCAACAGTCTGAAATGGGAATGGCAGCAGCTTCAAATCTTACTGCCAAGATAATTAGATATTTTCAGCCTAAATATATTATTATGGTCGGAATCGCTGCAGGAATAGGAGATGGAAATTATGGAGATATAATTGTGCCATCTATTATCTGGAACTATTCGAGTGGTAAATATGTTGAAACGGAAAAGGAGGATGAAAAAATCGGAATAGAATTTTTTCCTGATGCTTTTTCTGTAGAAGTGGATGTTGATAGTGTTGAGCAATTAAAATTGAGGAATTATGATTCTATTTTAAATACTATACAAGAGCAATTTCAACATGATAATTATGTTAAATATGATAGTAAATTAGATATAATAGTCGGACCATTTGCCTGCGGTTCGGCGGTTATTGCGAATAGGAGGATTGTTGATGAAATAATAAAAGTACATAGCCGTAAAACTATAGGGTTAGATATGGAATCATATGGGATGGTTTATGCCGCAAAACATTGTAGTGGCATAAAACCTAAAACGTTATGTTTTAAAAGTATAAGTGATTTCGCTGATGGAGAAAAGAATAAGAAGTATCAGTCTTATGCGGCATATACAAGTGCAAACTTTGCAATGTATTTTGTGAAAAATCATTTGTTGGTCTGATTATGCATGTTAGAAAAAATTTGTGTTTATACAGGTTTCAAGCTAAGAAGTCAAAAAATAAGTTAATATAAAAAGTGGTTGGAAGCGATAGAGTATAAATGATGAGAGGAAGATTAGATTAGGTAAGTGCTAATAATACCATAGTTGGTAAAAATTAGCAGCATTCTTAAAATGATTTGTAGGAACTCCCAGCTGTAAGTATTCTATTTTACATTGCTCTAGAATAAGTTGCCTGTACGGCTTTGTTCCAAGGCACAAGATTCGACATTTCTTTAGCTGACATGGCAGTTTTGGGCAACTGTTCCAGTGAATAGTTCAGATATTTATAGATGTTCAGGTTATGGGCCTTGGCCGATTTTGACCGTTTCGATTAATTGCGCAAGAAGTCTTTTAATTTATGATTTTATAACACCGCGTTTACCGCCCGACCTATAAAATTCTGGATATTCTTTCTGACCTTACACAGCCCATGCGGAGTTTTTGGTCGCTGGCGCAATAGGGGGACGTATGATCTCCAGCATTTACCGAAGATTCATGTTTGTGCCATTCTCCAGTAACAGCACAAAATGTCTGTAAGGATCACGTCTACCTCCTGTTAATATGAAGAAAGCGAGTTGAGATTTATGGCATCGTTTAGGCAGGAGTATCGTACAATAAAACTCAATATTCTCAGGCAGCAGTCTCTAAGCCAAGGCATTATGAGTTTTTTTCAGACAAATGATCTTCGCCGAATCAAAAAATATGTACCGGCGCTGTGCAAGGAAAGTGCGTTCCGGAAGGCCCTTTCTGGAACGCTGTTCCCTGACTCTGTGGACAAGCTGGGTGATTGTGGAACAATGCCCTATTTCCTCAATCTGGACCGGTCACTATTATGGTTTACATCCGTGTTGAAGGCTAGCGCCAAGGAGATCAACAGCTTTCTGGTGCAAAAAGCGGAGTTTGACCATATGTTTTTGTTGGGTCAGTACGACAAGTGTTTGGCACTTCTGGACGCGTTACACAGCCAATTCGGCTGGTCCATGTGGGAAATTCGGAAACGGATTGTAGTACTTAATGAGCGTGATGGCCTCAGCATGCAAAAAAAGTTTGTCAAGGATGTTCTGTCGAAATCGGAAATTGGTACAATTATGTACTATTTGGTGACCTGTTTCAGTATGCAGTGTGAACGGAACGTGTCTGTCCATATGTACTTAAACAGTATTCAAGTCAACTATAATCAAATGAAAAGCCAAGGATATCGTACGCAGATGTATAAATACATAAAATATAAGGCACAAGGGTATATCATGTGCGCACAATTCGAAATTGACTTTTTGGATGATGAGACCATCGGGTATTTTTTGTATGAAGACAGCGGCTATGCATTGATCGACCGGTACCTTTCTTTTTTTGCTATGGCCAGCGATATATATGAGCAGGGTTCGGAGAAATTGCGCAGCACATTCCTGCCTTATATCATCGATCTCGGACGAGAAATTCAAGACCCATTTCTTCATAACATTGTTTATTTGGCTCAGAAGCATTATCCTCCATTTTATACCAAGGACATTGATTCCGTTTGTCAAGCGTATGATTCTTACGTAAAGGGAGATTACCGGGCATGTCTTGACATTGCGGGGAACCTACTGCGGCGGGATATCGCGTTTTTCCCAATGGTGGAAATATATGCGAAAAGCAGCACTTATTTGCCGGAGTATCTGCTCCCTTTGATAGGGGAAGACACTGTGCTCAATAAGATTGTCGATCAGTTGAGACGGTTATTTATGTACTCCGAGGATATCATGTTGATTCAAACCGGTTTGATCAAACTGCTCTACACACAGTCGGATACCACTTGGTCAAAAGAGCTGCTGATGATTTTAAATAGGCATAACTGCCGCGTCATGGTGTTTGAGGAGGTTCAGCAAAAAAATCTCTTTTCTAGCATTTCTGCTGCGGACAGTGTATTTCTGTTTCCTGCTGAATTTTTAGAACCATATTTGTCGGAAGCCCCGCCGACCTATCAAAACAGCGTGGCAACGCATCTGGCAGTTGCCGTACGTACTGGCGATCTGGATAAATTGAGCGCGTGCTCTATCGAATCGATTCGGAAAACGAAATATCAGGCAAGCCTGCTCGTGGAGACGGATCCTCAGGAAGCGCTTGAGATATTGAATCAAGTAAGGAAACAACTGGAACCGGGGGCCAGGCGGCTTGAGAACGACGCACTGCGTATCGTGGCACATCTGGAGCTGGGAAACATGTTGGAAGCAATGAATATTTTTTTCGCGGCCTTTTACGAAAACCATAATTTCATCTATATTGGCAGCATCGACCGAATATTTCAGAATATCAAAGCGCAGAACCATGACACACAAGACTCTATCCTTACACCCATCATATGCAGCTTATACTTTAACTATTATTCGCAGCATGATGATTGGGACAACATCATTTGGACGATGTGCTACGAGGAGTATTTGAGGGCTCACAATGTTCAGAGGCCTTCGGCTCTGCTACCGATCATACAAGGTAAAGTATCCGATGCGAACTTGATTCACTTCCTTGCTGAGGTATGCATACCCAACGTAATGGAACAATCGCTAGCATTTCATACTTATGATGAGGTTCTTCAAGAGCGGAGTTTTATTTGTGAAGAGCTGATTAAGCGTGATCCTTGTCATGCAATGAGATATAGAGACGAATTGCACTGTCTGACAAAGAGACGACTCACGCGCATGGCAAAGCAGAAGATTGAAAGTGGAAAAATCTATGTTGATTTAGAAGGAATCCGGCAACTGTTATCGAATGAGACTTGTGAACGTTATAATCGCTATGTTGATTTTCAGGAGAGGAATATCACAGATTTTGAACTGCGTTTCATGGACTTTCGGGAAAACTGCGAGTCGGAGAATATCCATTGCTTTTTTACTGGAAAAGATACAAAACAAATCGACATGCTGGGAGAAATTGTCAGGCAGATACGGGATATATTTGTAGCCGACAATAAGTATGGGCTGGACTGTTGTCTCAGTGTCCGCATACGGCACGGTATTCTGGAAAGCCAATTACGATCCTGCTTTGAACGGCACAATCTGATTACAGACAAGTCGGCTGGCGGCGCGTATAAAGAAAACCGATTCTGGTATACCAGTGCGCTGGAACCGGACATTCTTAAAACAAATGACAATGCTTTTTCTCTTTTTTCGACACATGTGGACGACATCATCAAGACCTTAAAGACAGATATGCTCCAGATTCGCACAGAGAGAAAGCATCCCAAGGCTCTATTTGATTTCACAATAAACCGAAACTTTCTGGAATGCATTGGAGCCAGAATCCACAGCGATTTTACGTTTGAGACATTTGTGGACATGATACTGCAAGAAATGCTGAATATGACCTATGCCAGTCTTAAAAATGTTCAGGAAGTTTTGGAGAAGCAAATTGACGTTCAGTTTCAAACTGTGCTGATTGAACTGGAAAACTCTCTGGTCGGGCGGGACTGCGATTGTTTCGATTTTAGAGGGCTGCGGGACGCAATTGCCAAGGTCAGGACAGAAATATCTTCGGAGATAAAATATGTCAGCCAATGGTTCCGTTTGACTCAAACGGACAGTTATTCAGATTACCAGCTTTCTTTAGCTGTGTCGATATCCCACGAATTAATTGAAAACTCTCATTCTGGCTGTGCGCTAATATATGAAAAATTTTATATTGACGAAGATATTAAGCTGCGCGGACAAACACTGCCCAATGTGGTGGATATTTTCAACATCCTGTTTGATAACGTAATCAAGCACTCCGACCTTCAAAACGAGTTTCATATATGGCTGAGCGTCTGTCGGGAAGGGGATCAAGTTCTGATTCTAATGAAAAACCGCGTCAAGCAAGGTTGCTTGTCACCAACGTGTTTGAAACAGATGGTGGCTCGACTAAACAATTGGGATCAGAGTGATTACATAAATACAGAGGGCGGATCCGGACTTTATAAGATCATGAAAATCTTGAGCATTGATTTGCATAGCGAAAGTAGTATTGTGATTAACTGTACGGACGATATATATTCAATTGAAATACGTGCTGAATTAAAGGATGTGTTGTTATGAAGGTAATGATTATTGAGGATAACCTTAGCAAACTGAAAGCGATTTCTGATTTTCTAAATCAACGCAGTGGTGTTGAGTGTTGTTATGCACACACATGGCATAGCGGAGCGGATGCGTTGTTCAGCAGTAGTTTTGATTTGCTTCTGCTGGACATGTGCATCCCATGTTACGATGGCACACCGCAAGACGGAGTCCACCTACTGGTTTTCGGGGGATGTGAAATGCTTTCCTACCTCTGTCGACGTAGGATTTCAATCCCTGTTATTATCATTACCCAATATCAAAGCTTTGGTGAGGCTGGGATGAACTTAAAAGAACTGGATATAAAATTACGAAAAGAATTTCCTCAGCATTATATGGGATATGTTCATTACAACATTACTCAGGACAAATGGAAGGAGGACTTGGCGGTCTTTCTGGATCATCCATGGATAGGAGGCAGTGAGAAATCATGATTCAAGTGCTGATTGTAGATGATAATGTGCGGAGGACACAACAGGTACAGAAGTTATTGGCTGAAGCAGAGATTCCCGAGCAGGATGTCACATCGGTTGCTTCTGTATCGGAGGCCAAACGGCAGTTAATCAACATGCAGTACCATGTTTTGGTGCTGGATCTGGTATTGCCTGATTGGGATGGCGAAGAGCCAACAGCTGATGGCGGCATTAGGTTTTTGCAAGAAATTAATAGCATGGATAAGTACAAAATGCCGGACAATATCTTTGTGCTTTCAGAGTTTAGTTCTGCAATCCATGCCCTAGAGAGTATTCGAGATAAAGTGGGTGGTACCTCAGATAGTATTCGAGATAAAGTAGACCATACACCTATCCAATATGCTGCTGACGATGACAGCTGGCGAATCCGTTTGGAAGCACGTATTAAGCAGGTTTTGGAAAACGAAATCCTCCAGCAAAAAGTTTACGACTACGATGCTGCGGTCATATGTGCATTGGAGGAACCGGAGCTGGCCGAAGTGAAGCGCTTGCCGTTTGGCTGGAAACCTTATATGGAATTAAATACCTCAGTCGATTATTTTGTGGGCAATTTTGCGAATCGGAAGGTCGTTTGCGCAGCTTCCTATGAGATGGGATTGTCCGCCTCGGCGATTCTGGCGTCCGAAATGATTGCCAGGTTTCGACCGCGGTATCTTGTTATGACTGGCATCGCCGGAGGAGTTGACAGGAAAAAACTCAACTATGGCGATATTATGGTAGCGGACCCTTGCTTTGATTATGATAGCGGTAAGAAGGTTTTTGAGCACGGTAAATCATCCTTTAAGCCGGATTACCGGCAAATCCGCCTAGATGAAACTGTACATAAAATTGTTCGACGCCTGAAAAATCAGCCGGACTTACTGTGGAAAATCTACAGTGTGTGCGAGTATGAAAAGCCAAACCAATCACCCAAAATTGAAATTGGTCCTTTTGGCTCCGGAGCTTCCGTTTTGTCAGATCCAAATGTGATTGCCCGCGTGCAAACGCACAATCGAAAATTTTTGGGCTTTGACATGGAAGCCTATGCAGTCATGCTGGCGGGAAGACTGTCTGCGGAGCCAAAACCCACCTCTATTATCATGAAATCTGTCAGTGATTTTGGGAATGGCAAAACCGACAAATATCAGAAATATGCCGCCTATACCAGTGCGAAGGTACTGGAACTGCTTTTCCAGGAGCTCTTTGGGAATAAGTGAAGCGAATAACTCCCGGTTGAACAAGCCTACCCAATTTGAACAAGTTTGTGAGACTTGGCAGATTGGGTAAGACTGTTATATATTGGGGCTTTTGCATGTTGCTGGATTTAAAAGAAAGCCGCACGAAAGTTATTTTGCAAGGTCTATCAGATTATATTGAAATAGTTGGAAGTAATTGGGATAGACGCTACAAGAAAAAGCGAATTAGTCAATAATTGCGCGTGGCTACAAATTGGCTACAAGAATTCTGAAAATACAGAGAAAATCAATATTTTCAGAAAATCTAAAGACAGAAAAGCCCGAAAATACGCCATTTGTCATACAAGGTTCTCACTCCATAATCCGTGAGGGTGGTAGAACAGTGGGGTTCTGGTCGTGTTGCTAATATCATTGAGTGATCAGTAAAGAGCTAGATTTTATGGGGCTCTCCGAGAAATCGGGAAGCCTTTTTTATGCTCTGAAATGAGAAATTGCATAGGCGTGACCTTATATTTGACTTTGCATGATTAAATTATGGAGAAAATAATAAGGCGAAGAATATATGTTGTTGTAAGAGTTGGCGAAGATGCCTTTGGCTGATAACAGCATATGAGGCTAATCTGGAACAGGGGGATCGTGGATTAGATAGGAGTGAGAAAATAATCTTATTGTAAAAGAAATATGACTGATGATTTCAGTAATTATATGGTGGATTTGGATGGATATTTCGTAATTGTTCGCAATGTGCCATATCATAAGCCAGTCAATGTGGTGAGGTTTTATACAGTGGAGAAGTGGTGGCAAAGACTGATGATGATAGAGGAACTATATAAGAGGATGCCAAGATGCTAGGCTATTTTGGGAAAATATTTCGATATTATTTAAGAGGATATAATACTAAATTAGCGTTATAATATGTAAATACCCAGTAATCCAAGTGACTATAGAGTAGAGAGTAAGTAAATCTATGTGTGGACGCTATTATGTGGATGATGAAACAGCCAGAGAAATAGAAAAGCTGATCAGACAGGTTGATGAGAAGATACAGAAAGCTGAAAACATTCATTTGCAGACGGGAGATATCCACCCGTCAGAGGTCGCTCCGGTGATCGCAGCCGATCATAATGACTTATGCTGCAGATGGAAGAGATGGGGATTCCCCGGCTTTAGTGGCAAGCAGCTCATCTTTAATGCAAGAGGTGAATCAGCCTTAGAAAAAAAGATGTTCAAGGAAAGTGCAGAGCATCGGAGGGTAGTTGTTCCTGCTACCTGGTTCTATGAATGGAACAAGAATAAAGAGAAAAATATCTTTTATAGAGAAGGACAGCCTATTCTTTATATGGCCGGATTCTATAACCGTTATCAGGATGAGGACAGGTTCGTGATCCTGACAACGGTTATAGAATCCATGAAGCCTGTCCATGACAGGATGCCCTTGCTGCTGGAATAAGATGAGATAGAGAAATGGCTGTTTGAGGACGATCTGACAGAAGCGCTCTTGCAGAAAACGCCTGCCTTGTTGGATCGGAGATCAGACTATGAGCAAATGAGCCTGTTTCCTGTGGAAAATGCCTAATAATTCCCTCTTGCAAATCGAATATACGTTTGCTATAATAAAATTCCAACCAAAGGAAGTGAACGTGTGTGAATAATATCATATTTCATATTGACGTAAATTCAGCCTTCCTATCGTGGGAGGCTGTTTATCGTATCGCCCATAAAGGCGGCAGGCAGGATCTGAGGGAGATCCCATCTGCTGTAGGCGGAGATATGGCTATGCGTCATGGGATAATCCTGGCGAAGTCAATATCTGCAAAGAAATATGGCATCCAGACAGGAGAAACCATATTAGAGGCGCAAAGGAAGTGTCCGAATCTGGTTCTGGTGCCGCCTAATTACAGCTTGTATGAGAAGTGTTCGCATTTATGGATATCCTGCGGGAAGAACTGGCAGCAGCTGATCCAGTGTGGCTGAAAAGTATCTTAAAGAAGCAGGGAGAGGTCATATGGGGCTTTGCTAACGGTATAGACCTTTCGCCTGTATTAGATCAGCCTCCGGCTAATAAAGGGTATGGCAACTCTACGACTACACCATACGATGTGACGGATGTAGAGACGGCTGACAGGGGGATTCTGGCACTGGCGGAGACGGTATGGATTTGATCCTGAGAGCTTCCTTTATTAAGTAACCCATAGACCACATGCGCGTGGGAATCTCCAGAGAGAAACGGATGGTAGATTAAGAATAATCTTTGATTTAACAAACCGTCATAACCCCTCAGACCACTTCATACAATGTAAAAAAGTGTTCTGAGGGGTTTCCTTTTGAAAGACTATATTGAAGAACGCGCAATGAATATTGCCAATTATATTATTGAGAACAATGCCACGGTGAGGCAGACGGCGAAGGAGTTTGGGATCAGTAAGAGTACGGTACATAAAGACGTAACGGAGCGTCTTGGACAGATTAATCCCTCTCTCGCGGCGGAGGCACGCAAGGTGCTGGATGTGAATAAATCCGAGCGGCACATTCGGGGCGGAATGGCGACCAGAGAAAAATATCTGCATCAGCATGGCGGTTGAATGAGGAGTTCTTCCAGTAAGGTACTTTACAACACTGTCGAATAGGCATAGAATGAATCTGTGTGAGGATAGTGATACGTGATGGGAACCAAGGAAAAAGAAGAAATACAGGGAACTATATACAGCAATGCTGATCTCAAGAAATTGATTCTTCCCCTGATCATGGAACAGCTTCTGGCTATCTTAGTCGGTATGCTGGATACTGTCATGATTTCCGGTGTGGGAGAGGCGGCGGTGTCGGGTGTTTCGCTGGTGGATAATATCAATATCCTGATTATTCAGGTTTTTTCAGCGCTTGCCACCGGCGGCGCCGTTGTGGCGGGACATGCCTTGGGACAGCGCAATAGGGAGGAAGCGGGACGGTCTGCGTGGCAGATGGTCCTTTTTCTGCTGTATACATCTCTGCTCACCACGATTGTTTTGATTGGTGGACATGGGACGATCCTGCGGGTGGTTTTCGGGCAGGTAGAGGCAGCGGTGATGGAGAATGCCACCACCTATCTGATCATTACGGGGCTGTCGATCTGTCCGCTGGCGCTTTATAATGGCTGTGCAGCTTTATTTCGCGCCATGGGAGATTCCAAGACGACCATGTACATATCCCTTTTGATGAACCTGTTAAATCTGATCGGAAATGCCCTTCTTATTTTCGGGTTTCAGATGGGCGTTGCGGGAGCGGCCATTTCTACCACATTTTCAAGGACGGTGGCGGCAGTTATTATCTTTTATCTTCTGTTTCGGGAGGATCGGGACATTCATTTCCGGCATCGTGTGACGGTGAAGCCTCAACTTGGACAGATCAAGAAGATTTTATATATTGGCGTGCCTAACGGTTTGGAGAATAGTCTCTTTCAGCTGGGAAAGCTCCTGCTTTTGAGTCTGGTATCTACTTTCGGCACCTCGGCGATCGCCGCGAATGCGGTCTGTGGGGCGGTAGCGAATTTTAATATCCTGCCTGGTATGGCGATCGGTATGGCGATTCTATCAGTGACTTCCTATTGCGTTGGAGCGGGAGATTACGGTCAGGCCAGATACTATACGAAAAAGCTGATGCGGTTGACAAGCGTCTGCATGATCGCGGTATCGCTGGTGATGATCCTTATCTGCAGAAAAGCATTATTCCTCTATCATTTGACGCCGGAAACGGAAGATCTGGCGGTACAGGTGATCCGATATCACGCCTTTATGTGTATGTTTGCCTGGGTGCCTTCCTTCTCCCTGCCCAACACTTTGCGGGCGGCAGGAGATGTGATGTGGACGATGGCGATCGCCATTGCATCTATGTGGGTGTTCCGGATTGGCACGGCGTACTTTTTCAGTAATGTGTTTCACTGGGGACTGATCGGCATCTGGATTGCCATGACGATTGACTGGATGTTCCGGGGGATTTGTTATGAGGTAAGATTCCATAGCGGGAAATGGGAGACGGCGATGCATGAGAAGAAAGTAAAGAGGGTATCTTGATGGAATATAGAGTCGCATCAGAAGATGATGTAAATGGCTTGGCGGCGGGGATGAAAAGGGCATATGCTGAAGAGCCGTGGAATGAAAAATGGAGTGAAGAAAAGGCGGTGCGCAGAGTGCGGTCAATCATGGGGAATTACGAGTCCTGTGGTGTTGCGGCGGTCTGCGATCACGAGATCATTGGCGCTGCGCTTGGATTCGTAGATCCATATGCGGATGAAGATTTTTTCTTTATATCAGAGTTGTTCGTTGTTCCTGAATGGAAGAGGAAAGGCATAGGAAAGCGTCTGTTGTTAGAACTGGAAAAGCATTTGCGGGAAAAAGGGATAAGAACAATACAATTGCTCTCTATTGAGTACAATCATGCTTTTTATAAAAAGGCAGGCTATAATCAGGATTGTGTTTCAGTGCTTTATAGAGGAATAGATGCAGCGGCACCCGATGGGAAGTAAATATGCTTTGACAAGGGTTTTGGACGTGCAATATAATAAGGCATGAAGGGAGCGGAAGATAAGATGGAGAGAGAAACGGTAATTGTGTTGGATTTCGGCGGGCAGTATAATCAGCTGATCGCGCGGAGAGTCAGGGAATGTAATGTATACTGTGAGGTGCATCCTTACAGTTTAAGCCTTGAAAAGATAAAAGAGATGAACCCCAAGGGGATCATCTTTACCGGGGGCCCCAACAGTGTGTACGGGGAGGGCGCTGTGTTATGTGAGAAAGAAATTTTTGAGCTTGGTATTCCGATTCTGGGTATCTGCTACGGCTCTCAGCTGATGGCGCATCTGTTGGGCGGCAAGGTGACAACTGCGCCTGTGAGCGAGTATGGGAAAACTGAGGTAGAGGTAGATCAGAGTACAGCGATATTTGCGGGTGTGTCCGGGAAAACGATCTGTTGGATGAGCCATACGGACTATATTGAGAAAGCGCCTGCAGATTTCAAAGTGACAGCACATACGCCGGTCTGTCCCGTAGCCGCGATGGAATGTCCGGAAAAGGGCTTGTATGCGGTGCAGTTTCATCCCGAGGTCATGCATACCGTAGAGGGCATGACCATGCTGAAAAACTTTGTGATGAATATTTGCGGCTGCAAAGGCGATTGGAAGATGGACTCCTTTGTGGAGACGACGATCGAGGCGATCCGCAGTAAGGTGGGAAACGGTAAAGTGCTGTGCGCCCTTTCCGGTGGCGTGGATTCTTCCGTGGCAGCAGTCCTTCTGGCTAAGGCAGTGGGCAAGCAGCTGACCTGCGTGTTTGTGGACCACGGTTTGCTTCGGAAAAACGAGGGCGACGAGGTGGAGGCTGTTTTCGGGCCGAACGGGTCTTATGATCTGAATTTTATCCGCGTCAATGCACAGGAGCGGTTTTATCAAAAACTGGCCGGCGTTACCGAGCCGGAGCAAAAACGTAAGATTATCGGGGAAGAATTTATCCGCGTCTTTGAGGAAGAGGCAAAAAAGATCGGTACGGTGGATTTTCTTGTGCAGGGAACGATCTATCCTGACGTGATCGAGTCGGGCCTTGGCAAGTCTGCCGTGATCAAATCTCATCACAATGTGGGTGGTCTGCCGGATTATGTGGATTTTAAGGAGATCATTGAACCTCTTCGTATGCTTTTCAAGGATGAAGTGAGAAAGGCCGGATTGGAGTTGGGGATTCCGGAGCATCTTGTGTTCCGTCAGCCGTTCCCGGGACCGGGACTTGGCATTCGCATTATCGGGGAAGTGACTGCCGAGAAGGTGCGGATCGTGCAGGATGCAGATTATATCTATCGGGAGGAGATTGCCAAGGCCGGCGTGGACAAAGGACTGGGGCAGTATTTTGCGGCGCTTACGAATATGCGGTCCGTGGGTGTCATGGGAGATGAGAGGACCTACGATTATGCGGTGGCACTGCGGGCGGTGGAGACGAGTGATTTTATGACGGCGGAGGCTGCGCAGCTTCCCTGGGAAGTGCTGGGTATTGTTGCGAATCGGATCGTGAATGAGGTGAAGGGAGTCAACCGGGTGCTGTATGATTGTACTGGAAAGCCGCCTGCGACGGTGGAGCTTGAGTAGGCTGCTTATTTTTGCAGAACATCTTTTTGCCGGATGCAGATTTTATTTTTGGCTGAAAGCATCAGAAACAACCGAATAAAAAAGTAAAATTCAGGACCTTGTAGGATTCACTCTTGCAAGGTCCTCTTCCTTTCTTTCCTCTCCCCCAAAAGTATCAAATCCCCTGATTTACTGGTTCAATGGCAAACCATAACCTCTTCCTTTCCTTCTATATCCCTAATCCATTCCAATTCCTAGAAAACAGTGAAAAACCTATCATTTTCAGCATATCCGAAAAGAAAGCCCTGCTGCCGGGAACTATCTTTATGATAAAAACCTCTTCCTTTCTTTTTCCTTCCCCAATCCCTTCCAAAGCTCTGAAACTGGCGAAAATACAGGTATTTCAGGTATATCAGATGTCTTCCTTTTCCTTCTTCTTCCATTAGATTTTCAGTAGTCAGAGAGCCTTTAAATCTCCCATAATAATTCGTTACCTGTAAGGTGGCTTTTTCATTGGAAAGGGTGATGAGGGGAGAAGGAGAGGAAGAGGGTTCAGATACCTTTAAAGCCTTGAAAACAAAAGGTTTTACTATATCTGTGTCCTCTTCCTTTCTTTCCCCTTTCGATAGTTTTTCTGGTGAAAGAAAGGGGAAATTGGCAGATCTTTTCATATATGGGGAGAGTGGGGGAAGGAGAAGGAAAAGAAGAGGGTGTATACTGCCTTAGAAGATGCTTTATTGGCTCTGTATAAGTGATATAGGGGGATAACTAAGGAATCCTTATATAAGGGGCTTATAGGCTTAAATATGAGTTTATACAGTAGTAAGGGTATAGGATACCTTATAGAGTGTGTATGTGAGGGATACTGTTATATAGGGGTGTGTGGTTGTATAAAGTATTATCTCATATATATAGCAGTTATTTAGGTATACAGTGCATAGAGCTTACTTCAAAAGAATATGAGGGAGTAAGGATTGGGAGATGTTCGTGTGTGCAGGATTGTCGCTGTTTATGGGGTTAGAGGGATGATTGGCAACACAGGGAGATAGGATGAGAGTAAGGGGTAGGGAGGCGATTGGTGGCACTGAAATGGCATTGATGGGAGAGTAGAGGGGTTATGCAGGATTAGGGAGATATGGGGTGAGGAGAAGGAAAGGAAGAGGGATTGTGGTATGGAGAAATCATCGAATTTTAGTATGGAATTGTGCTGGTGGTTGTGATAGAATGAAAGAGGGTGAAAATATTTTTAAATTTGCAAAGGCATAAAAAAGTATCTGCAAGAATACTGCTATTACAGTAAAGATAGTAAGACCTTGTGAACAAAGAGGCATTAGTCGCTTCGTTTACAAGGTCTTTTTTGTTTAGGTGTGAATTGCTTTTTCAATTATGCCAAACCCCAGCGGATAGGGACCGGTGTGTACACCGATCGTAGCTCCAATCTGATACGTGGGCATTTCCGTAATCTCATAGCCCTTCTTCTGCAGGGTGGACAAGGCCTGATCACGAAAGGCAATTCCCTCTTCCTGATCATATCCATATCCGACCGTGAGACTATAGCAATGGATTCCCTTACCACTTTCCTGTAAATATTCTAAAAGGAGGTCCATCACTTTATTTAAGGTCCGTTTCCGTCCTCTGTCCAGACCGGAAGGAAAAATTTCGCCTTCTTTCAGGGTGATCACGGGGCGGATGTCCAGAACGCTTCCTGCGAGAGCAGCTACTTTACCGATTCGTCCCCCATGTTTCAGATATTCCATATTTCCGACGGTAAAGAAAATCCTTCCGGTACTCTTGATCTCTTCCAGTCGTTTCACTGCGTCCTGATAGCTAACGCCGTTGTCCCGCAAATCTACCGCTTCCAACACATACAGACCCTGTAGAACTGTATCGATAGCGGAGTCAATGACAGTGATTTCTGCCTGGGGATATTTTTCCAGAAGGAGTTCTCTGGCATTGAGGGCAGACTGCATGGAACCGCTGAATTTCGTGGTGATACAAATGCAGATCACCGGCGTTCCGGCCTCGACAAAGGGCAGAAACGCCTCTTCATAATCCTGAATGGAGGGCATGGATGACTTGGGGTATACACCTTTTTTGTCTATCATCTGCTGATAGAAGTCCCGAATGCCGATCTCTACATTTTCCTTGAAATAATGTTCATCGTCAAAAGACACATAAAAGGGGACTACCGTGATATTTTTTTCCTGTGTCAGCTCCGGCGGCAGATCGCAGGAGCCATCGCTGATAATATGAAATGCTTCACTCATGTTAAAATCCTTTTAAAATATGATTTACTGGTACTTTGTTTATTTCAAATAGAGATCGCTTTAACTGATATATAGAATACTATGTTTATATAGTAAATGCAATCCTTTTGTATGTAAACATTACAATATCGAGAAACAAAAACTGCTTAAAGTAGTTTTTAGTACTAAATATTATATTTGGGGTGAAGCTCGTTGCTTTTCAAGAGGGTATTGCTATATAATAAATGATAAATAGCTGAAACACAAAATAAAGGATAAGGAGGCCTTTCCCTATGAAGCAGGATTTGATCGTAATTTTGGATTTGGGCAGTACCCAAAACACCGTTATTGCCAGGGCAGTTCGTGATCTTGGGGTGTACAGTGAGATCCATCCCCATGATATTACCGCGGACGAATTGAAAGCTTTACAGAATGTAAAAGGTATTGTGCTAAATGGCGGAGAAAACCGTATAGTGGATGGACAGGCTGTGGAAGTCAGGCCGGAGCTTTACGATATGGGTATTCCCATGCTTTCCATAGATTATCCCCAGTCGAAATGCGAGAGGCAGCTTGCTGCTATGCCTGATGAGGAGGCGCTTAAAAAGTTTGTTTTTGAAGACTGTGGCGCAGAGGCTAACTGGAATATGAAGAATTTCATCGAAGATCAGGTTGAGCTGATCCGGCAGCAGGTGGGAGATAAGAAGGTACTTCTGGCCCTGTCCGGCGGCGTGGATTCTTCTGTGGTGGCGGCAATGCTGATCAAGGCCATTGGACAGCAGTTAACGTGTGTACATGTAAACCACGGCTTGATGCGCAAGAATGAATCCGAAAGTGTTGTAAAAGTGTTCCGGGATGAACTTCATGCAAACCTGATTTATGTGGATGCTTCCGAGCGTTTCCTGAGTAAGCTGGAGAACGTGGCGGATCCGGAACAGAAGCGCAAGATCATCGGCGGTGAATTCATCCGCGTTTTTGAAGAGGAAGCAAGAAAACTGGAAGGAATCGACTTTTTAGGCCAGGGAACCATTTATCCGGATATCATTGAGAGCGGTACCAAGACAGCGAAGATGGTGAAATCCCATCACAATGTGGGCGGCCTTCCGGAAGATCTGAGGTTTGAATTGGTAGAGCCGTTGAAGCAGCTCTTTAAAGATGAGGTGCGTGCCTGCGGCGTGGAATTAGGACTTCCGCATGATATGGTATATCGCCAGCCGTTCCCGGGACCGGGGTTGGGCGTGAGATGTCTGGGCGCGATCACCAGAGACAGACTGGAGGCAGTGCGTGAGGCGGATGCGATCTTGCGGGAGGAATTTGCAAAGGCCGGATTGGATAAAAAGGTATGGCAGTATTTTACTGTAGTTCCGGATTTTAAGTCGGTGGGTATGAAAAATAATGCACGGGTGTTTGAGTATATGGTAATCATTCGGGCAATCAATACCATCGATGCGATGACGGCGTCAATTGAGAAAGTGGATTGGGATGTGCTGGAGAAGATCACGGAACGGATTTTGGCTGAGGTGGAGAACGTGAATCGGGTTTGCTATGATATGAGCCCGAAACCTCCGGCTACGATTGAGTTCGAGTAGACGATGAAAACGCTGGAATCCCGTGTTTATACAGGGTTTCCAGCGTTTAATATTGTCTGTGGTTCTATTCTGGTTCTAAAAGCAGATGTTTATAGCTGATATGATAATGATTCTTTTGACGGTTGTGACAGAGGGAGCGTTTTGTTTATAGGATTATTTTTATGACATAAGGTGATGCTGATGGCGGCTATGGAAGGGAAGGGTAATAATGTGTATTATGGTCAGGAGGAATTTACAAAGGTAATGGTATGTGGCTATGATAATCATTTAATTTGCGAGTTGTCATTTACGAATAGATTGTTATGAGTGAGTAGGCAATAAAACGCTGGAAGCCAATATATATATCGGCATTCCAGCGGCTAGCAAGCGTGTGCTTATTAAATAAATCCGGTTTCAATTTCGTTGGCAATGATTCTCTGAAAGCGTGCTTCCCGCTCTGCGGTCTGTCTCCTGTTTTCCCGACGCTTATTACCAGTATCATATTTTACAGTGTTAAGGGCGAAGTGGATATGAAGGTGTTTGCCCTCTTTGAATGGGGAATGAATAGCGTAAACAATCTGGCCGTGGTCTGTGTCAAAGAAATCATAGGCCATTTTTCGGGCAAGCCTGTCAAGTTCCAATTTATTTGCGGTGATTAAAGCTTCGCCCTCAGAAGAGAAGGAAAAAATCTCATGATCCATATAACGTCCGAAAGAACCTTTACGTGTATGTAGTCTCTGGGCGAGATAAATTTGTTCGATAATGGAGTCGATGCCACTGTATTCCAGAATGCTGATTCCACCCCATGAGATTAGGTCATTGGCAGGGCGTCCATTTGTGCGGGTAATGTATCGGATTAATTTTTCTGGAGCATCTGAGATTTTGTAGTTTCCGTTTCCAGCTTTGTTGATGAGTTTTCCAAAAGATGTAGGGGTCATTTTGAATTCTCCTTTTTCAAAATAGTGTTGATACGGTTTTTAAGTGATATATCAGTGCATTTCTCGACTTCATGGCAGATATCGTTCAAACGGCGCCATGCTTCAAACAAATTCGGTAGAGATTTTAGAAAATCTGAATCTGTATACATACTTTTATGAAGCATATAGGCAGAAAGAGTTTGATTTGTTGAAGCAGCAAACTGTTTTAAAGTCTCTTTTTCTTCCTTGCTTACTCTTATTTTGATTATTTCGTTCTTGGCATTGTTCTTAATAGTAGTGGACATATTATTTCTCCTTATTTAGAAAAAAATTATCTTAATCTTGTAATGTATTAACAGGTACGCAGAATGCAATTTTAGTTTTTTTGTATAGAGTGTACGCAGGACGGTATGGATTTGGAGTTTACCTATAAAAAATTGTGTGCACAATGCATTATCAATCTGTTGTCGAAGTTTAATTTTTTATTTCGCTTTCTAACATATTATTAAATGGAGTTCATGACAATTTATGCTTTCTTTTGCTTAGTTGTTAGATGTGTTTTAACAAATTGTTAAAAATAGAAAAATTGTTTTGGAGGTAGTTGAAATGGAAGAATCGTACATGGCGATCAAGGAGTTTTGTGAGAGACTGCAAGTCAGTCCATCAACGGTTTATAGGAGAATCAAGAACGGGGAAATTCCTGCAGTTAAGTTTGGAAGGTATTGGAAAATACCAAGAAGTGTATTTGGAGATCTCAATATGTATCCTAACAATTACTATGGTCTTACGAACACAACAAGAAGAATTTAGATAGATGCTGGAAGTACATCTGCTAAATGTTAAGAGATTCTGAATTATCTTTCTGCGGAGTGACAGAGTTTATCAAAGCAAGAAACGCCTTCTTCTGAGCAGAGGTAAGTAATTCCCACTTGTTAAGAAGCTCTTGCTGGTCGGGTGTGATTTCCGTCAAGCAATTATTCTCAGATAAAAATTGTGCCATAGTCATATCGAAAGCAAGGCATATTTTTTCTAATGACGGGAGTGTTGGCAGCATTTTTTTACGATACCAGGAGGAAATCGTAGACTGTGGAATGCCAGACCTCTGTGCCAACTGATATTCTGTCCAATCGCGTGATAAGCGCTGCTGAGTTATGCGTCCAAGGATATCAATCATCATAATTCCTCCCGATACTTCAATTTATCGTTATTATAGTGCGATAATTACTTGAAAAATAATGATTAAAGACGTATAATTTATACGATTAAAGATATTATATTAGCTTGAAGAGAATGAATCTGAGAAAGGACGGATAAAGAAATATGGAAACATTAACAGTTATTTTGGCTTTATTATGGCTGGCATCAACTCTTTATACTGTTTTCGTATCTTCTCCTTATAAACGAGATGATAATGCTGATTTTGGGGAAATGGATATTGAGACAATCCGACAGTTACTAAAGGACAAGCTGGAATATCCATATTGTAAGAGTATTCTGACAAATGAAGAGGGAAATCTTGATCTGAAATGTAAATATGCTACATACAGTGTAAAAATTGAAGATAGAAAGTTGGTTATAAAAGATAAGTTCCGTCCTTTTTCAAAAGAGAGCAATCTTGTAGAAGAAAAGGATTGTCTGGAAGCATATTTGGTAAAAATACTTCTGCCAGAAGCAGAAATCAATCCGCCTAAAGCGTTTGCTCATTTTCAGAGATATATTAAACTTCGCATCTTAAAGAAGATATCGGGATGGCTTTGTATCGTTTTTCTTGTTTTGCTTGCTCTGGGTGAAAAGGGGATAGGGATTACTGATATAGCAAATGCTTGGAAATCTAAGGGCGTAAGCCAAATGTGTTTTACTGATTACAGCGATGAAATAACAATTGGCGAAGCATTAAAGGCAACATGTACCCAAGGTAAGTGGAGTAGTAATAAGATTAGAGACAATTTGTATCACGTTACTTTCAGTGGTTATGGAGCGAATGGAAGTTTACTAACAATTCTTTTTCAAAAGGATGGAAATTCTTGTTCTATTAAATCGATTACTGTAGGGGATGACGATGTCACATTGATGCAAGGATTATTTTTGGAAATGATCTATGAAAATGCGCCGAGTGATGATACTCGTGGTCAAGAGGTTGAACTTCTTGAAACACGCAATATGGAAAGTGGAGATAGCACCAGACAGACTGTCTCAGCGTTGGAGGAAGTAGAGACAGTCGAAACCGAAGTTGAGTCGGAAATGGAAAGCATACCGGCGTACGATTATGAGAATATAGTAGATGAGGATATAGTAAGTGGTGACTGGTACGATGACGAGCAATCTCTAGATAACGAAAGTTATGGTTATCTAGAGAACTTATTGGATGAAGTGATGGCAAGCAGGGCATCGTATGGGAGAGCCTTTCAGTGGGATGAGGGGGAAAATGAAGATTCCGATGGAGCAGATGTAACTATCCTAATTGAGGAGGATATGGATGTAATGATGTTGACAGGAAACTGCTGGCATGGAGCACAGGAGGATGAATATCTTGGACTGTGCATAGGTGACAATGATGATGGCTCAATCATATTTGAGGATGAAAATGGAGGGCGTCTCATCGTGTATATGCAAGAAGATGAAAGCATATACATAGAAGATTTTAGGGCGTCTAGCGGGGCGACATTTACAGGAACATACGATTCACAATGAAATACCAGACCAAAGAATTGTTTAAAAAGTAAGAATTACAAAGGAGGACGAGTATGGAGATCAAAGAAGTGTTACAGACAAGAGAAGCAAGGGTTAATTTTTTGAAAGGATTGATCAGACTGGCTCAGGCAGACGGCATTGTGGATGAGAATGAGTTTGTTTTCTATCGTCAAGTGGCTGTTGTTTTGGAATTGGGAGAAGCGGAAGTTGAATGCTTGGAGAAGTTGAAAGATGAAACCAATGAGATTACATTCCATTTTGAAACTGATCGGGAAAAGATGTTCTTCTTGGTACAAGCTGTTCAGTTGTGCTGGGTAGATAACGACTATTCGGATACAGAACGGAATGAAATTCGGGATATGTGTCAGGAAATGGGTATATCTGTGGAAGCATTAGAAAAAGTTGAACAGTGGGTTAGTGAAGGTATGGAATGGAATAAGCGTGGTGAAGCATTGTTGGAACTGCATTAAGTAAAGAGGGAGGACATGAGTATAAGATTCTGAAAATGGGCTGTTGCAGGAGTAATCTTGAGATCGGCGCAAAATATATGAAGTTATAGAAAGGGGGATAGAATATGTATGATTTGGACAGATTTTTGAAGGCACAGGAACGTTACTATGGGGTGGCTTTGTCAGAAATACGGTTAGGACATAAGCGGAGCCATTGGATATGGTATATTTTTCCGCAAGTAAAGGGGTTGGGGTTCAGTTCGACCTCGGAATTTTATGGCATTGATGGTTTAGCTGAAGCGAAGGAGTATATGGCGAATACAATTCTTAAGTCCCGATTGATAGAGATAAGCAATGCGCTCTTAAGCTTGCAGTCTTCGGATGCGAATGATGTGATGGGATATCCCGACAACCTGAAGCTCAGATCTTCTATGACTTTATTTGCAGAAGCTGCACCGGAAGAAAATGTATTTCAAAGAGTGCTTGATAAGTTTTTTGCAGGGAAGAAGGATCAGAGGACGATAGAGCTTCTATCCTGTCAAGAGGGATGGCGGTGAAAAAGCCAGAATTTCTGGCAGGACATTTTGAAAATAATAGATGCAAAAAGGACAAGTGAAGATACAGTCAATTTTGAAACTCTGTGGAGGCATTGGAAGAGTTGGACAGTGGGTTAGTGAAGGCATGGAGTGGAATAAGCGTGGGGAAGCATTGTTGGAACTTCACTAAGATAGTAGGAAGGAGATAAATATGGGATTCGGGAAATGGGTTTTAGGTGGTGTGTGTGCAGTAGGAGCAGTTGTAGCTGCGCCGGTGGTGCTTCCAGCAGCGGGTTTTGCTGTGGCATCTAGTGCCATTGGAGCGACTAGCGTTGGGCTGTCGGCTGGACTTGGGATGATGGCAGCATCAACAGGAACTGTTGCGGCTACTGCGGCTGCGGCAGGAGCGGTTGGGGTTGCGGCAGGAGCAGCGCAGGAAAAGAAGCAGGAGAAGGCATACGATCAGGGGAAAAGGGAAGGGTATGTTGATGCTTCGAAAGTGTATGAGAATAAGTATCAGAGGCAGGAGCAGGATATTAAAAAGAAGATTAAAGAATGTATGGATAAAATAGATGAATCGAAAGAGGAATTATCTAAGTATAAAGAGAAAGAGAAGCTGACACGGGAAGAACTACAGGAAAGAGATCGAATTGAAGCGGAGATGCTTGAATATATTAAAAAATTGGAAGAAGAACTTAACGGAGAAGATAGTAATACGACCGCTTTGGTGTCAGAGTACATAAGTGATGCCAGGAATCTAATTTCGACACTGGGTTAGAATTGGAGACTATACGAGATTATGGGATACGAAGATTTTTTAAAACGAAGTGTGGAAATGCGGGAGCGGTCAGCGGCCTCTTCAAGGGAAAGGCAGGCACTTCTAAATGATATGGATGACACGCTGAAAGATGCAGAAACCATAACAGGGCATATGCGGATGATAGCAGACGAGTCAGCCCGCGTGGCAGAAGTAGCAGCTAACGCAGAACAGATTTTGGCAGAGATTGATGAGAAATTTGAAAAGTGTACTGGATTAAATAAATTTGATATCTCGTTTTTGTTTCTTGCGGTGGCATTACAGGTAGTACGGCAGTATGCACTTACAAAATTCCCTGAAAGATTAGATGACAAGACAGCGGCGAATAACACAAAAGGGCATATTAAAGAAAAATCGGATCGTATGCACAGATATTATAATCCGTCTTTGGAAGAGATATGTGGTTCCAAGGGAAAACCACCGTGTCCTGTTCCTTTTGATGCCAATATCGGTGCCAATGGAGCCCTGAGTGGTGGAAAACAGATGGGGCATCGTGTAACAGCAATTGGTCATGATCCGATCCTGGGATTGGTTTTTGGAACTGCCAACATTGCAACTTCCACACTAACAAATAAGGATTTACAATCTTATCATATTTACACGAATGATGTGGGAATGGATTATTTTAAGAATAAAGCGAATACAGGACTTGTACTTTCAAAAACAAAGGACAAATTGCTGCATGAAGGGATTGAGGGAAAAACAAAAGTAGGAGCTTCACTCATTAAGGAAATTATACACCTAAATTCGGATATAAGCACAAAGAATAGCCTTCCCTTGCCTTTTATATCAGTAATAGATGCTGGGCTGGCGGCAGATCTGGCTTCGAATGGACTGGATATGGCGAATATTGTTACAGTGGGTAAGCAGGCGACTTTTTCTATTTTTATTAACACGATGATTTCTATGCTACACGGGCTGTTTTATGATGAAGGTGTGGAATATAACAGGAATGTTTATGAAGTGAGAACTAGAAAAATATTGAGTTATTCCAATTTTATCGCAAGCGCAAGCAATCTGATTTATGTAGGAGCAAATGCCTCACTTGGGAATGAAGATGCTTTGAGGAGTCTGGATGTCGGTGGTTTGCTTGTCACAGTCTATAGGATTGCCACTGATGCGAAATTTATCAGAAAAGTAAAACAAGAGTTCATAGAGCAGGAGTTTTTTGCACAGATTCGTGGAAGCGAATATGATTTTACATGAAAACATCTAGGATTTATGTATCTATTAGAAGATTCCTTATCTTAAATATATATTATTATCATGATACACAGACCAACGGAGCAATCTGTTGGTCTATATTTTTGCCAAATTCAAAAAAGGAGAATGGAGGAAAAGAGTATGGCAGCAAATGTAGAAACAATGTTCTCTGTAAGGGAGAAACCGTGGCACGGGTTAGGCACGATCGTCATGGATGCACCCACATCAGCAGACGCGCTCCGTCTTGCGGGGCTTGACTGGAAGGTGGTGCAGGAGCCTGTGTATACAGGGTATAACGAAATGGTGAAAGGGTATAGGGCAAATGTGCGCAGTTCCGACAGAAAAGTGCTAGGCGTGGTATCCGACCGCTATAAGGTAGTACAAAATGTGGATGCGTTCAGTTTTACTGATGAACTGCTCGGAAAGGGTGTCTGCTATGAGACTGCCGGATCACTGCAGGAAGGGAAGAAAATCTGGCTCCTTGCGAGGCTTCCGAGGGAGTATATCATTGCAGGAGAAAGGATCAGCCCTTATCTGGTGTTCTCCAATACTCATGACGGTTCTGGTTCGGTGAAAGTCGCAATCACTCCGGTCAGGGTGGTATGCAACAATACGCTCAACCTTGCGCTGGATTCAGCAAAGCGTAGTTTCAGCATGATCCACACAGGCAACATCCATGACAAGATACAGGAGGCGAAGGATACGCTCTTTATGGCTGAGAAATACATGGACAGCCTCGGTATTGAGTTTGAACAGCTGCGCAGGCAGAAAATAACGGATGCGCAGGTGAAAGAGTACATCGAATTGCTCCTGCCGAAGGAGGAGGATGCTACATCGATCCAGAGCAAGAACATCATCAAACTCCGTAAAGATATGGAGCGGCGGTATTATGATGCCCCTGATCTGCAGAAGGTAGGGAACAATGCGTACCGGTTCATCAATGCGGTATCCGACTTTGCAACGCACAGTGAACCGCTTCGCAGGACGGCAAACTATAATGAGAACCTGTTTGGGCGTACCATTGACGGGAATCCTTTGATCGACAAGGCATATCAGCTTGTAAAGGCTGCATAAGTCACCGCATTGTGGAAGAAACAGAATATATAGCGGGAAGGAGGCGGAGAGAATGCGTGATAAAGCTTTTCATACAGGGGTTTCAGTGGGTGTGTGATATGTGTATTTTGGGATTTAACAGTATTCTTTTGGTCATATGGCTGTATGCAGGGAAATAGTATATCACGGAACAGAATCCCTAAATACATGTGTATGGCGTATGCCACGGGGCAGAAACTTCTGGAGTGAAAAGCGGAAGGACAGGAAATAGTGAAAAGAGCATGAAAACAGAGATTGGGGAACAGCGGGGACCATTTTATGATCTTAACTGTCCCCATTGTTTTGGCTTTTTATATTTAGCGAAAAGTCAGATTGACTGACGGTAGTTTATAAATATAGTGGAAACGCATTGAAAAGAAAAGGAGATTTACCATGTTTGAAAAAATATCATTGGCAGGGGTCGATAACACAGAATGGCTCCGTTTAAGGAAATCAGGAATCGGAGGTTCTGATGCAGGGGCGATCTGCGGCGTGAATCCATACAGCAGTGCCATGAAAGTATTTCAAGATAAGACGAGCGAAACATTGAAGGAACAGGACAGCGAGGCAATCCGTATCGGCCACGATCTGGAAGATTATGTGGCGCAGCGGTTTATGGAGGCGACGGGATTAAAGGTGCGCAAATCTAATTTCATGTACCGGAGTGCGGGGCATCCCTTTATGATTGCGGATGTGGACAGGCTGATTGTAGGCGAGGATGCCGGACTGGAATGCAAGACCGCGAGCGCCTATAATGCTGACAAATGGGCGGACGGCAATATCCCGCTCCATTATATCATGCAGTGTTACCATTACATGGCAGTCACAGGAAAAAGAACATGGTATATCGCGGCAGTCATCTTAGGCAGAGAGTTTACCTACCGGAAGTTAGAGTGGGACGATGAACTGATAAACCGTCTCATTGAAATAGAAGAGGATTTCTGGAATAACCATGTAGTGCCGGGTGTTATCCCACCGCCGGATGGCAGTAAGGCCTGTGATGAAGTGCTGGAACAGTATTTCCATACCGCAAGGAAAGCGAGCGCCATTGAACTTGTTGGGTTTGATGAAAAATTAAGGAGGCGTGAGGAAATCCTTGGATTTATTGCGGAGTTGCAGGAGGAACAGAAGCAGATTGAGCAGGAAGTGAAGCTGTTCATGCAGGACAATGAGCTTGCGAGCAGTGAGTGTTTCCGTGTCTCATGGAAAAACATCGACTCCACGAAGCTTGATACAAAGCGCATCAGGGAAGAGAAACCGGAGCTTTATGCCGATTATGGGAAGGTTTCCCACTCCAGACGGTTTGAAGTGAAAGCAGCATAGGAGGGCTGGCTATGAGAGAAAAGAAACTGAGGGAATATGCGCGTTATGAACTGGAAGCGTTCCTGAAAAAAATAGATTCGTATGCGGAAAAGGAGAAAAAAGATGGAACAGAGTCTGATCAGGCTGCTTAAAACGGATGAGATCGAGTGCAGGGTGTCCGTGATCAAAGAAAATGGCTTGAGCCTGTTGCTCTATAAGGATGCGAGGGTAGACCAGCGTATCCTTGATGAGAGCTTCGGGCCCTTTGGATGGAAGCGGAGCCACCAGAGCATAGAGGGGAATCTTTACTGCACGGTAGAGATCTATGATAAGGAAACAGGGGAATGGATAGCCAAGCAGGATGTAGGTACTATGAGCTATTCGGAGAAAGAGAAAGGACAGGCTTCCGACAGCTTCAAGCGCGCGTGTTTCAACTGGGGGATCGGCAGGGAACTCTATACAGCGCCTTTTATCTGGATACCAGCAGGGAAAGCTCCCATCCAGAAAAAGAACGATAAGTTCTACTGCAATGAGCATTTTTCAGTAGACCGTATCGGGTATAACAGCGAAAGGGAAATAAACTGCTTGGTGATCGTCAATGAGAGGGGAAAGACTGTGTATGAAATGAAGCAGGAGAAAGCAAAACGACAGGGGCTGGAAACAGGCGGAGGAGACAGCATTACCGAGGCACAAATGGAACTGTTACAAAAAGAACTGCAGCGCACAGGAGTGGAACTACAGGCGGTACAGGCAAGATATCGGATTAGTGAGCCAGAGAAAATGTCGGAGGACTCATATAAAAAGGTGATGGCTGCTCTTGCAAAAACCAAATCTATGGAAGTGGCGTAAAGGAGGAAGCAGGATGAAATATGAAGTATTTAGGGAAGAGGTACTGGAAAGGCTTCGAGAAATCTGCGGCGATGACGTACAGCTTGGGCTGGTTGAGATATTGAAAAATAACGGGAAGCATTATGATGGTATCCGAATCTTCGTGGATGAGTCAGATGGAAGAGTATGCCCGGCAATTTCGCTGCAGAAGTTTTACGGTGCGTACTGTGAGGGAGATATGAGTATCGCCGGATGTGCCAGAGCGATCTATGAAATGAACGAAGAATACAGGGAGATGGGAGGCATTTCAGAAATGTTGCAGAAGATTATGGAGTGGGAACAGGTAAAGAAAAGCATATATCCGATTCTGCTCTCTACAGAGGATAATCAGGAAATGTTTGAAAAAGTGGTTTCTATTCCTATGCTAGACCTGTCTGTGGCGTATATTTATCGAAAAGAAATAGATGGGCGCTATGCTAGTGTAAAAATCAATTACCAAATGCTGGAAGCTTATGGGATTAGTGCGGAGGAACTTCACAGACAGGCATTGGAGAATCTTGCGGATGACGGTTACTGTTTCCGTGATATACGGAGTTTTGTTGTAGAACAGGTATATGGAGGCTCCTATGAGGCTGATCAACAGGGGGATGAGCAGACAGAAGATTTCTACATCTATACAAATGACTCGATGTATTACGGAGCAGCAGGAATCCTGAACAGGAAGCAGGTGCGTAGATTCGCTGATGGTCGGGACTTCTATATTCTGCCAGCATCTATACATCAAACGATCTTCGTTTCGGCTGATGGGAAAAAGAGCGTAGACTATTACAGAAGCATTGTAAAATTAGTAAATGAAGAAGAACTTGATATTGAAGACAAGCTTTCAGATCATGTTTATTTCTATGATGCCGGAGCAGATGAAATCAAAATGTGTGCTTGATGAGATACTGGCAGCCATCGAAATAGTTGTGTTATAGAAAAGGGTGATACATATGAATGAAGTATTAAAGGTAATAGTAATCGGCATTTTAACAACCATTCTGGCGGCGATAAATAAGGCTGGTGAGAGTGATGGATAGAATAAAAAGAATACACTAATGTGGTTTTTATGGTTTGCGAGAAACCATGAAAAGGGTAAATATTGTACTTGCTTAAAAATGTGACATGACTGGATGATAAACTTTGGCCATGTCACATTTTTGGCAAATTCATTGTTATATGCTGTAAGAATCAAGAAGACGGGGCAATGATCGTACTGGACAAAGTCACATGATTGCCATATTATGGGTAGCAGGGATGAGGCAAGTGGTGAATGAAAGATTGAAATAAATATGCTTTTTTATAGTTTGTCCGATTTTTATATGATGGAGACGTATATGGAAAAATCTATTGAGGTGTTGTTGTGAGTTTAAAAAGAGGCTATTGGACAGTGGTTGATCTGCTAGAAGAGGATGGAAGGAATAAGGACGAGGTAAAGCGTGAAAGAGATGAATTAGTAAGAAAATTTAGAGAGATACTCGAAAAGCTTGGATTTCAAGAAGAAATGATAAATTGGTATAGAAGTAGCCAAGTACGTATTTCGTCTGGTAAGAGCAAAGGGTACTTCATTTTTGCAGGAGAAGATGTAAGCGAAGTAAGAATAAATCTGGAGAATTTGTTTGGGCTGGATAAAGAGATGGAGAAGGAAAGCTCATATGAAAACATGATTAGGATTATTGATATTCTTCAAAATCTATTACCATGGACAAAGGACGAATATTTAATGAAAGCACAGTCAGAGGATCAGATAAAAGAGGTTAGGAAACTTTTTTGTTTGATAGATCAAATCAAGGAATTGAAAATGTTTGATTCATGTAAGGGCAAGCCCAGATCAAGGAATGAACTGGACAAGGTTTGGAGATATATTGGGAAGATAGATGAATCCAGATTTGAATTGTATAGTGGACAAAAGTCAGGGGGAAATGAAAAAGAGGTTGGCAATAAAAGCGATGAAGAAAGTATTGATAACAAGGCGTGGAATACGTATCAAGAACACAAAAAAACCATAGAGAGAATAGTAATTGATTGTTTCTTGGATAGAATGAACGGGCAGTATGTTAAAAGATTATTTAGTAAAGATACTCGCAAAGCTGTTTATATTAATTTATATGAAAAGCTTAGTAAATGGTATATAAAGTGGCTGAGTCTTTTCGATACTATAGATGAGTTGCGTAAGGTGGAGGATATTTTTAATACATGGGAATTTCTGGAGAGGTATGAGAAAGACCAAGAATACGTGGAAAAATTTTTTCGAAGGGGCACAGCGTTTAAAGGGGAAGTGAAGGAGGCTTATGATTGCTTCCCGAAATTGCCAATACAATTCTTTTCTAAGTATTATGAGAATAATTTTGATGATAAATGTTTACGAGCAATGATTAGGAAAGCTTCTACCAAAGAACTGTTAGAGGTAATAGAAAACGATAGGTGGAGAAAAGAGGATTATATATATGCTTGTAATATGATTGTAGAAAATATAGGACTCTTTAAGCATAAGAGGAATAAAGACGATGATGTTGTAGACATGAAAGTGGAAGCATTATACGAACTGAATATGATCACAAAATCAATCCAGGGTGATATTAGTATTTCGGCTGGTGAAAGCTGGGAAGGAGATTTAACAGATGCAGCTTATAGAGAGGATAAGGAGAAACTTAGAGATTATTATTCTAAACGCTATCATAAAAAAATAAGGAAAGAATATCTTGATTGTATTTTTTACTTAAAGCATATCCGAAAAAAAACAGTACTGGATTATATGCCGTATAGAGAACTTTTATATCCGAGTAAATAGTGTATTTCTAAATGGAAGGGGAGGCGCACAACGCTTCCCCTATTTTTTACGCAAAAAGCAAAAAATGTGGCATTTTATGTTAATAATTCTTTGATTCGCGGAAGGATTTAGTATATAAGTTTGTTTTTGAAATTGGTAGGATTATAACCAGGACATGTCCCCCAAATATTATGCGAGGAGGAAATTTCTATGAATAATCAAGTAGAAAAACAAAATGCAAATAGCATTAAAGTGGTGGATGGAATATTCTTGTCAATTAACAAGATTGTGCTGGTAAACAAGCATTCGGTTGCATATGGTATTAGCGTGCAAGCGCCCGGTGAATGCTTCAGCTTTCAGGTTTCTGAAAACAATATCCGACGGACGAGATTTTTACGAAATATTGCTCTCGGTGATATTGATGAGGATGAACTGTACACGCAGCTTCGTGAGAAGATACTGCGAAAGCAGTTTGATGAGAAAGATATTCGGTACCAAACTGATCGAAATGGTCTGCAGCAGGTAAATAATAAGTGGGTTTTTGTATTTTCCAACGGAAGTATTTGCAAAAAAGGGTTTGATCCTCAAATTTATTCAGGGGTTGAGGGGTATTTCCTTCCGCCGGAAACGATTATGGGCCAAAAAGAAGTTAAGGAGGTGATTAAAGAAATGTTTAGAGAATATAATCACAATCCAAAGGTGTTTTATCCGTTATTTTTATTAAATATCATGGCAATCACAAACGGATATTTTAAAAAGATTGGTGAATCGGCATTTATGAAAATTACGCTTTGGTTAGCAGGTGATAGCGGCTCAGGTAAGACCAGCCTCGCGAAAGTAGTTAGCGCGTATCTATTTGAGGATGAAGAGCTGAACAGCAATTTTGTAAGTGCAACCGCAAATAGAAATTATGTCTTGAAAAGTTTGTGTGATTCTTCTGGAAGCGTATTCCTGTTCGATGATGTCAAAAAGGAGTCTGTACGAGAACGAAAAAACAGTGCTCAGATCAAAATTGACGATATCTTGAGGAGTGTTTTTAATGGGAGGCTAACGGACGTGATGAGAGGACAGCCAAAAGCGCAACTAATTGATACATGCGCACTGATTACAGGCGAGTATATGCAGACACAAGAGTCTCAAAACGCGAGACTCCTATATCTAAACGTTGATGGATTCTTAAAGGAGCCTAGAAATTCTGAGATATTGCGCACTTTGCAGAAGAACCCGTTATGGGTCACAACCGTGTGCGCTGGTTACATTAAATGGCTCATTACTAAAATGGAAGATAATGATTTCAAAACGCTTATCATGGACAAGCTTAGCGAAATGAGAAATGGAAACAGGATATACGGGGATATCGGAAATGCTACAAGACTCAATGAAAACAGATATATGGTTGAAATGGCATATGTCTTACTAGAAAAGTATTTTAGTGAGAGCGATTTGACGCATGAATTTATTGTTAGATGCAATGAGGCAGCAGAGTTAGCGATAGAATCTCTGTGCGATAATACATTCGCGCTATTAGGCGGCGAGCAGATGGTTGTTCAAAAAGCCTTGTACAATGTGGTGAGAGACTGCAAGGTACGAACCGCACGTTATCAAAACAATATGAAATATGCAGAGAGTGGGTATAAATATCGGCAAGATTATTTTATGCTTCAAGAGGATGATGATATCCTATTTATAGAGGATTATGAAAAATCTCTCTTAAGAAATTCGCAGGTGCAGCATGATCTGAGTGTTGGGAAACCATATGTGATCGTTAGGGAGGAGAGACTGATGAGGCTATTGTATATAGCTGTAAGCGATGTGTTAAATGAGTACCCGGTTTCATGTGTTTCAGCGGATGAGATGATAGATCATTTACCAATGCTGCTGAAGAAAATGCAGATTATTTACAAACAACGGCGATCAGATGGCTATTGGGGAAGAACGGCCGTTAAATACCCTGTGTGCATAGTTCGTGATGAGAAGAATGGTAAATTCAATTACGGAGAACCGATGATGGAAAAGCGCTGTATCGTAGAGTACAAACCAGTGATTCAGATAAATATTGGGCACCCGTATATGGAAATCTTGATGGAACGGATAGATGATCTGATGGTGGAACAGATTCTTCCGGATATAGATAAGATATGCGGGTTGGACAAAAAGGAAATAGATGAGGATGACCTTTATCAAGTGCGTAGAGCCTTTATCAGTGGCAAGGTACTTCACAAAGAGTAGAAGGAGGATAAAATATGGCACAGGCATGTTTGTATTACACAGCGCAGGAGGTTATGGAGATTCTAGGCGTGTCCAGAGCAAAAGCCTACAAAGTTGTCAAGCAATTGAATGAGGAATTGGCAATGCAGGGTTACATAGTTACAGCGGGCAAAGTCCCTAAAAAATTTCTTGCAGAGCGACTGTACGGTATGACGGTATAAATCATTTTTACTCCCCAAGAGAAAAAACTCTTGGGGAAAATTTTAGAAGGGATGTATGAATATGACTGTTACAAAAAATGAAAAAGGACTTTGGGATATTCAATTCTATTATAAGGATTATAGGGGAAAGAATATTAAAAAGCATAAACGTAATTTCAAAACTAGGAAAGAGGCAACTGAATGGGCAAATAAATTTATTAATCAGCAATCACATAATTTGGATATGGATTTTGCTTCATTCTGGCAGCTTTACAGGGACGATATGAAAGAACGTTTGCGGGAAAATACAGTGCGAACTAAGGATTATATTGTAGAACTTAAAGTATTGCCATATTTTGGAAATAAAAAGATTGCCGATATAACAGCGGCAGATATACGGCGGTGGCAGAATAGCATTATGAAACAGGGATATTCTCAAACCTACCTAAAAACTATCAATAATCAGCTTAGCGCAATATTCAATTATGCTGTAAGGTATTATGACTTGCCTAGAAACCCATGTACACAGGCGGGATCTATGGGAAAGGGAAAGGCAGAAGAAATGAGGTTTTGGACACAGGAAGAATTTGAAACTTTTATTGAGTTTGTAAAGGATAAGCCTGTCTCTTATTATGCGTTTCTGACACTTTATTGGACGGGCATTCGCCTTGGAGAACTGCTTGCTCTTACGCTGGCTGATTTTGATGCGGACAAAATGACTTTATCAATCACGAAATCCTGTCAGAGAATCAATGGCAGGGATGTGGTTACAGAACCAAAAACCGTAAAGGGAAAAAGGATTATTACTCTTCCAGATTTTCTGGTGGCAGAATTAGAAGAGTATGTCAGCAAACTGTATGGCATGATGGCAAATGACAGATTGTTCATGATAACAAAATCATATTTAGAGAAAGAAATGATTAGAGGAACAGGATTATCTGGCGTGAAAAAAATCAGATTGCATGATCTGAGGCACAGCCATGCATCACTTTTAATTTCAAAATTAGGGGTGCAGCCTAAACTTGTCTCGGAGAGACTTGGACATGAAAAAATTCAGACAACACTCGATACATATTCTCACCTATACCCAGATCAATCGAGGAATCTTGCGGAGCAGTTAAATTGTCTTGTAGAAGGAGTAGTTGAAGAGGAGGAAGATAGCAATGCCAGGAAAGCATAAGGAATCAACGATAGCCTTTCGTCCTAGTGCATGGGCGAGGGCAATTATAGAACAGAGAGCCGCATTAAGCGGTATTTATAAGAAAGATTTTATTACAAGAAGCTGTGTGTACTCCTATATTACCGTAGTCGGTAAGAGGGAAAATATACAACGAATAGTGGATGCCTTACAGGAAATGCAGGAAGTTATGAAAGAAATCGCCGGACAAATACAGTCGGGCGATTTCTCATTGTCGGAAGAAGGTTATCAGGAATTGAAACGGGATTTTCTGGCACTTGTGGTAACGATTGTAGATATATTGGATGGTGCGGCTTATCTATTTGATAAAGAGAGGTCAGCAGAAAGGAGGAACTGGAAAGCGGAATTGGAGTTGGAGCAGTTTAGGCATGTTCTGGAACGGGAAGAGAAAAGTGTGTATTGATATAGTAACAGTTGAAGAAAGAGAATAATAATGATAAGATTGAGTTAACTTAAAAGACGATAGGAGGTGTTATTATATTATGGCAATAGTAAGCTTGGAGATGCCGGAAAAACTGATAACATTTGCAAAACCAAGTAGTGAGGAAGATCAGCTTGAAAGAAATGCTATGATATTATATCCGTATATTCGGAGGGGGATCATTTCCCACGGAAGAGCGGCTGAGATATTGGGTATCTTTAAAATGGATTTGATTACGTTATACGGAAAGCTTGGGCTTTCCTATATTGAGATGACGGACGAGGAATTGGATGAAGAATTGGAAATAGTTCGTCATTTAAAGGAAGTGATGCCATGATTGTAATATCTGATACAACACCTATTATCTCGCTGCTGAAAGCAAATCATCTGGAATTGCTGCAGAAATTATATGGTAATGTGCTGATCCCGAAAGCAGTTTACAGAGAACTGACGGAAAATCCGGTATATTCAAAGGAAGCTAAGACAGTTAAAATGTTGGATTTCCTGAAAATGATTTCTGTGGAGAATGTAAAATCTGTGAATGTGTTGCGTTTAGTTACAGGGTTAGATGCCGGAGAAAGCGAAGCACTTATCATGTATGATGAGCAGAAGGCAGACTTGTTGCTTATGGATGAGCACAAGGGTCGCAGTGTTGCGAAGCAGTTGAATGTCAGGTATATTGGGACTGTAGGTATTCTTATGCTTGCGTATGACAAAGGGTTAATTCAGTCATCAGATGTAAAGATGTGTCTGGATATGATGCTGGCTAATGGTATAAGGCTTGATAAGAAACTTTATAATATAGTGTTGACACATGTGGGATTGTTATGATGAATTGCGAATGATGTCAGTATTTAGAGAGACAGAGAGACCGGGAAACATGAGTACAGTGTTTGAAAAGCTGGCAGAGAAAAGAGCTAATGAGAGAGCCGAAGAGACAAGAATCAAGACCTTGTTTGATTCTATTAAAATCTTATGGAAATCATGGGATGGACAGCAGAGCAGGCAATGGAAGCAATGAAAATTTCGGAAACTGATAAAGAACTGCTAATACCGAAGTTGTAGGTGATTATATTATAGCAGGATCAGTAAGCATATCTATCTCTAAAATGCAGTGAAATGTTTGCATCTACTTTATTCAGCGTCGAAGTAGAGTAAGATGCAGGCATTTCCTTAATTTGATACAAGAGTTTTCTTTTTTGTCGAAGAATGGTGTCTTATATAATTGATATATCAGGAAATGTGGCAAGTAGGATTGGGATTGCAAAAGGACAGGATTTGTATAATGATGATTACGATTTTGATGAAATGAATCCGGAAATTGAAAAGATATTTATGGAGGAGGATAATAAGTTTTTTGATGACGAAGAGGTAGTAACTCCTAAAATGAGAGCATTCTTGGAATTGGGAAATATGGTGATTCCGATATCTCAGGTGGTGGATTATAATAAGGAATTAGCTGTAGCAAGGGATGAACAATGCGGGTATGTTAATGAGCACAAATGAGTGTGGAAAACTTGTAGTTTGAAATTGTATTAATTGTCTTAAATTCTATGAAGGATTGGTATGGAAATCGATAAATTATTTCTTAAGAACCTCTACACCATTTCACGAACTTACTGAAAAAGAATTAGAGCTATTCTTATAACCATATCTATTATCAAATCAAAAATCTATTCAGTGAAAAAACCATTTTTTTTATATTATGGAAAAAATTGTTGATAAACATAGAAATTGAACGTATAATGTGGTTACAAATCTTCAAATTAAAAAAGGTGTAATACTCTATGGATAAAAAAGATTTTTTCGTAAGTTACAATAAAAATGACAAAGATTGGGCTAAATGGATTGCTGGAACATTGGAAGAAAATAAATATACCGTCTATCTTCAAGCTTGGGATATCTCGCCGGGGGACGATTTCATTTCACGAATGAGCGAATTCCTCCAATGCTCAGAAAACTACATTGCAGTTTTATCATCTGCATTTTGGGAATCTGAATATTGCAAGAAAGAGTTCCAAACAGCTTTTAACGCTCATTTGAAAGGTAATATTAAGAAATTTTTACCTATTCGCATAGAAGATGTATCCCCCGACCCATTATATGATACAACAGTCTACATCGACCTATTTTCCGTTGGTGAGGAAAAAATTGCAGAAAAAGATCTACTCAACGCAATTGAACATACAAAAAATCCACGTAAGAAAGGAACTTTTCCTAACAACGCAATCAATAGTACAAAACAGAGTGTTGATGGAAAACATGAGAATCGCCCATCTTTTCCTGGAAGCATTGATAGCATTTCTGTTGAAAAGGATGAAATTATTCGAAGTATTCTTCTTTTAGAGACAAATCGAAATAAGAAGGGGGACTTATTTAATTATTTAGTGCATAATGTACTTCATTCCCTTGGCTTTGGGGAAGCAGTCTTTGATGTTCAACGAGCGGGACGAGAAGTAGATATGGTGTTGAAACATCGCATAGAAAACCGCTACGCCCTTGTAGAAAGTAAAGCTCAAAAAGAAAAAGTAGGGGGTGCTGATATCAATAAATTTGTTGGTACTCTTGATGTTGAACGTGGTAATTTTGAGCAAGAAGGATGTAGTGTTACTGGATATTTTATATCTCAATCTGGCTTCACGGCAACTGCCCTGGAACAGGAACGCGAACGCTCTCTTGTACGAAAAAAAAGGAACGAGCGTAATGAATTGGTTTTACTGGGACCTACAGATGTTGTACGTGAACTAATCAAAGGCAATATGCTCTGTTCATTGAGTAGAGCCGTTAGTGCGGTTACACTTCCAAAAGATGAGACACTATCTTTATGCGAAGAAGCAGATTTAATTGCATGTGAATATGGGTGGATATGGGTTTTATATTACTCCCTTTGCCCACAACAAAGTGCAACTCATTTTACTTTCGTTCATGCCGACGGGAATCAACTACTTAATAGCATTGCTGAATCCCTTTTGGCAAAAGCAGATAAAAGAGTCTATCCTTTTTCGGGTCTTACCTATTTATCTACTATTCATGATGCTAGCTTAGACAAGCAAGGAGCAAAAGAAGCATACTTCAAGTATTTAGAAACTGAATTGGGAGAGATTCAGTTTGAAGGTATGCCAACTGATAAGGAAGCTGGTGCAATTAAAGTTAGTCTGGAGAGTATATTTGTGCCATTGTCATTCAATTACGAAGTTTTAAAGCAGCAGGATAATGATACAGGTGCGTCAAATAAAGAATCTACAATACAGTCAGCTTCTATACGAGAAGTTTTGACCAAGACATCCCGAGTAGCAATTCTAGCTAAGCCTGGCGGTGGTAAATCGACATTGATCCGTCGAATAGCTTTAGCATATGCTGATCCTAAACGGCGTAAAAAAGTAAATGATAAACTACCTGCATATGACTGGTTCCCAGTGTATATCCGTTGCCGTGATTTAGGTGATAACGCAACCAAAAGCATTTTAGATATAATTGGAACTATTGTTCACCGAGCTGAAATTGTATTTCATGCACCAGCGTTCAATTCTTTGATTGAAGAACGATTGCAAGGTGGTCATATGTTGCTTTTGATTGATGGCCTAGATGAGATATTAGTTGAAAAATATCGAATTTGTTTTGTTAATCAATTAAGAACCTTTGTAGCAACTTATCCTAATGTCCATTTGATTATTACTTCCCGCGAGACTGGTTTCCGTACCGTGGCTGGAACATTAACCAGTTACTGTAAGCAGTACTCTATTGCAGGTTTAGATGAAACACAAATACGATATCTTAGCTTAAAATGGCATGAAGCAATTATGGGGAAGTCTAGTCAGACAACGGAAGAATCAAAAAAAGTCTGCGACATTATTATCGGTGATCCTCGAATTGTTGCTTTGGCAGAAAATCCGCTGCTATTGACTACATTACTTTTTGTAAAACGCTGGGTGGGTTACCTCCCCACCAAAAAGTGCCGTTTATATGAGGAGATGATTAAGCTTCTTCTGGTTACCTGGAACGCCGCCGCCCACGAACGATTGGACTTAGACGAGACAGAACCTCAACTGGCTTTTGTAGCCTATTCAATGACAGTACAAGGTCAACAGAAAGTCACTCGGAGCCAATTACAACAATATATTATCCAAGCTAGAAAAGCATTACCTGAGATATTAGGTTATACCCAGGTATCCCCATACAAATTTATTGACCAAGTAGAAGAGCGCAGTAGCTTACTAATTCAATTAGGGCTTGAAGAAAATGAAAGTGGTAATCTTGAACCTTCTTATGAGTTTTCACACTTAAGTTTTCAAGAGTATCTTACTGCAAAGGCCATTGCTGAAGCGTGGGTTTCCGACCCAGAAAACTCTTCTTTTCTTTCAATAATTAAAGGACACATGTCAGATGATCATTGGTTCGAGGTCATTCCTCTGACCGCTGTTCTTTCTGGTCGATGGACAAAGCCGGTTATCGAATATCTTATTAACACTTGCGAGTCAAACCCTCCGACTAAAAAGGATACACTGGCAGATATTGCCATTCTGCATTTAGGAAACTGTATTGCGAGTGAAGTGCCTATGAGCAAGGAGCAATTAGAAAAGTCTTTTACTCAAATGATATGGAGAAAGAGAGTATTTGAAGAACATCAAGTCCGAATTGAAAAGAAAGATTATCTTCTGATAGAAAATTTGTATATTTTTAGTACTATAATAAAAAGTAAATATGGATCCACTTATCGAGAATTTATCGAAGTTAATCTTTTTAAAACGCTTAACCCTATATATATTTTTGAATTTTGTGAGTCGTGGATTGAGATATGTCATGAGGAACGGGGTGATTTTAATCTTTCAACAATTGAACATCTATTGAATGAATGCAGTTGCTTTGAAGATCAGATTACTGGTGCTTTAATGATGATGTGGAATAGTTTTGCTCGGTTAGAATATAATAATGAAATCAATCTTCACAATATCTTCTCATCCCTTCTTCGGCTCCTTAAAAGCGATGACGTTCTATCTTGTTTTTGTGCTGCTTGGTGTATTGCTTGGTCGGGTTATGGGGAAACAAATATTATTCCATTAGGTTTAGATGAAGATATTTTAAATAGACTCATTAAGCTGTGGGTAAATACAGATACAGATACGCCTCTTGGTTTAAAACGTGCATTCTCTTGGGCCCTCTATAGTATCTGTTCACCCTCCTTACATATCCAGGAAGTTGATGGCCTATCAGAGGCCATTGCAACAAATATAAGCGATCCTAAAAATGAATTCGATCAATGCGCTGCAATTCATCTAACTGTTTTAAGGAATCAGTGGTCAGCTGATGAGTTTAAATCTTGGATTAACGAAAATAAAGCACAAGAAAAACAAATTCGTGTGACCAAATCTCGATTTCTCGATGAAATGGGTTATTTCAAATAGAAAATGATATTTAGTATGAGATTATTCAGAACTCAGACAAATCGCTAAGTCAATCGAAAGCATCTCATATGATATATGTGGCTTTGAAGAGATTACGATAGAAGGGATGGTTGTGGAAAGGCATCAGCATGAACCGGTACTGCGTATATTTGCTCTCCCGTAATGATGCTGTTTATATGAAATAAAGAGTTTGTTGGAGAAGCCTGAGCACAAATGCAGGACAATAACTCTGGTTCTATTATATACCCATTGGTTCTACTCTGGTTCTAATAATGCTTGCAACGGAATAGACACCCTAGAAATTTCAAGATTTGAGAGATGAAAAAGGGGCAAAAAGACCGAAAATATAGGGTGCAATTGTTTTACGAGTTGAGTTCGAGTAATTACTTTTTTGCATAGATTATTTTAAATGGCAGATAGTCTATATGATTATCTGCCATTATCCGTATTATTTGTATGTTGTAGAAACCATTGGAAATTTTGTACCCAACTGGAAGTGGGACAATGAGCGGATAATTGGAACAGTTTATTAAATCAAAACAGAGAATCGGATTGAGAAAAAAGCCTTTTGAGTATATAATAAATATGGAACTCGTATTGACGGTATAATATAAACAGCAAATAGATTTGTTTTGGAGAAAGGCGGAGCTTTCATGTTGACATTAAAAGAACAGGTAGTTCAAAAGGTAAATGGATTGTCAGAAGATAATCTACAGTTCATATTGGAAATGATTAACCGCTTCATGCAATCGGATTCTACAGAAAAGCGAGCAACGCTGGTTTCTAAGAGAATTGGCATTGCGAAAGGACAGGACTTATATGAGGATGATTATGACTTTGACGAAATGAATCCTGAAATTGCGAAATTATTTGGAGGTATGTAATGAAGCTGCTATTGGATACGCATATTATCCTCTGGGCGCTGGACGATAATCCTAAGTTATCCAGTCAAGCCAGAAAACTGATCGTAGATGCAGGAAATGATATTTTTTACAGTTCTGCGTCTATTTGGGAGACAACGATTAAATATATGGCGAAGCCGGATAAAATTCATATTAGTGGCTCACGGTTATCAGATTTATGCAGAGAGATGGGGTATCGAATGCTGCCTATTGCTGATAATCACATAAAAATGTTGGAAACTTTGGTATATCATGATCAGGGTCAAGTACATAATGACCCGTTTGATCGTATTATGATCGCGCAGGCAAAAGCAGATGGACTGAAATTTATTACTCATGATTCTAAAATTCCGCTTTATGAGGAAAGCTGTATCATTGCAGTGTAGTTCTATTCTATTTATAGCCGCTGCTTCTAAAAAATGCTTTGAACAATATAAAAACTGTATGATGTAGTGGATTAGTGAGATGAAAAGGGTGGTAAAGGATAAAAAGTATATCTTGTTTTGAGGAGCAGGAAGGAGTTCCTGATGAGAAGCATTTCAGAATTGGAAAAAAGATTACAATGTCTGGAAAAGGAAAACCAATATTTGAAGAATCTGCTGGCGGATGCAGGGATTTTCTATTCGATAAAAGATATAGATGACATCGGCAATGAATATGATCCAAATCAAGGAGCAAGAATTATACCAAGAGAAATTACGGAAACAGAAGCAAAAGCGTTCTTTAGTATGTTTTGGGGACGTACAGATGTATATAGCAAGCGTACCATAAAGAAATCTACTGGGGAAGTAAATTATTATACACAATGCTATAACTTTTGGAAAAATGGCTGCCCGAGAATTACCGGAAGTAAGGTGAGATGTCAGGATTGTCAGAGACGGGCATATAAGGAGTTAAAAAAGGAACAGATTATTGACCATTTGAAAGGAAATTCAGAGGATGCCACAGATGTCATAGGTGTTTTTCCTCTTTTAGCAGATGATACCTGCCGATTTATTGTTTTCGATTTTGATAATCATGAAAAAGGTGCAGGAAAAAGCGATTTTGCGAATGATGACGATTTGTGGAGAGAAGAAGTAGACAGCCTGAGAAAAATTTGTGATATTAACGGAATTGATGCGTTGGTAGAGCGTTCACGCTCGGGGAAGGGCGCACATCTTTGGATATTCTTCCAAAAACCCATAGAAGCTGATTTTGCAAGAAAATTTGGTTTTGCTCTGTTAAATAAAGGAGCAGAGTCTGTAAATTTAAAGTCATTTCGCTTTTATGACCGCATGTTGCCCATG
Organism: Lachnospiraceae bacterium; assembly: GCA_014804615.1. Taxonomy (GTDB): domain Bacteria; phylum Bacillota; class Clostridia; order Lachnospirales; family Lachnospiraceae; genus UBA3282. Next base: position 224,715 of record JAAUZL010000008.1, on the reverse strand, counting down.
CAGGATCATCTTCCGGAAGGCGGAGTGGGTAATCTGATTGCGCTGCCATTACAGGGACAGGCAATAAAAGAAGGAAACAGTGCCTTCATAGATGAACACTGGAATGCATATCCGAATCAGTGGGAAGTGTTGCTTAACAAGAAAAAACTTTCGAAAGAGTTTATTGAGGATAAGATAAAGGAATGGACAGAAGGAAGTACATATACTGTTGCGGATTACAAAGATATTTTTGAAAGCAACAATGAAAAGCCATGGGAGAAAGCAAAGCACTTTCAAAAGGAAGATGTTGATGGGATTCTGCATATTACATTGTCAAACGGTGTGTATGTGAATGCAGTGAATTTACAACCCAGAATGCAAAATCAAATCAGAAGAATGGCGGCGTTTGACAATCCTGTGTTTTATAAAAATCAAGCTATGGGATTGTCTAATTTTGAGAATTACAGATATATTTATCTGGGGCGTGATGAAGGTGGATTCATCATAGTTCCAAGAGGTATTTTGGAGAATATAATCGAAGAGTGTGAAAAAGCCAATATGGAGTATGAAATAGATGATAAGCGGAGCAAAGGACAGCCGATTCATGTGGAATTCATTGGTGAATTGAAAGAATCACAGATATCCGCTGTAGAAAAGCTTCTTCAACATGACAACGGAATTCTTAATGCTGCCACAGCATTTGGAAAGACGGTGGTGTGCTGTAATGTTATAGCGAAAAAGCAGGTAAACACACTTATTCTTCTTCAGTCATCAGCATTGATGGAACAATGGAAAGAGGCACTGGAAAAGTTCTTATATATTAATGAAGAACTTCCAGAGTATGAGACACCCACAGGTCGTAAGAAGAGACGAAAAAGTATAATTGGGAAATTGCAGGGACCTCACGATTCCACTACAGGCATCATTGATATCGCGATGGTTGGTTCAATCTGTAAGAATGGTGAATATCATAGGCGGTTAAGGGACTATGGACTCATTTTGATAGATGAATGTCATCATGCCGCATCGGATACAATAGTCGATATTTTGCAGGAAGCAAATGCAAAATATGTGTATGGAGTAACGGCTACACCATTTAGAGGTGACGGTTTGGAAAAAATAAATTATATGCTTCTTGGACCAATTCGTTATCAATATACTTCAAAGGACAGGGCAAAGGAGCAGGGGATAGAGCATCTTGTTTATCCGCGCTTTACAAGAGTGGTGGCGCCGAGATTTTCACAGGATAAAATGCATCCAAACGAGGCATATGAAATAATCCGTGATAATGAAGACAGAGACGAATTAATCATAAGGGATGTGAAACAATGCGTGAATGATGGAAGGACACCAGTGGTTCTTTCCAAATATGTGGAGCATTCACAGCGATTGTATCAACAGCTGATAAATTATGCAGACAAAGTCTTTTTACTGTCCGGCAGAAATTCAAATAAAGAGCATAAAGAGATTTTAAAACAGATGGATCAGGTCAAGTCTGAGGAAAGCATGATCCTTGTTGCGACAGGTAAACTGATAGGAGAAGGATTCGATTATCCGAGGCTGGATACTCTTATCATGGCAACCCCTGTGGCATGGAAGGGCGTTGTGGAGCAGTATGCCGGACGTTTGAATAGGGATTATGAGGGCAAGAAAAGCGTGATTATATATGATTATGTTGATAGTCATATATCTATGTTTGACAGGATGTATCATAAAAGACTTAAGGCGTACAAACAGATTGGATACGATATTTTTTCTGGGATTGACGCACATAAACAAACGACTAATGCAATTTTTGGCATAGATAATTACGCGGATATCTACCAGAAAGATTTACTCTCCGCAGAGAAAGAGATTATAATTTCCAGTCCTGCTATTAGTACCAAAAAAGTATATGATATGATTCATATACTCAGGGAAAAGCAGGAGGCAGGAATTAGCATAGGCATTGTCACATGGAAACCAGACTGCTATGGCTATGGAGACAGTGCATACTGGCAGGAATTGCAGGAACAGATGCGAAGGGCTGGCTTCGAGATGAATCTTGTACAAGATTATTGTGAGCATTATTGCATTATAGACCACGAAGTGGTCTGGTATGGAAGTATGAATTTCTTGGGAAAAGAAGATGCAGAAGATAATCTGATGCGTATTGTGGATGGTAAGATTGCGAACGAACTACTTGAGATGACATTTGGAAATGAAAAATATCAGGGTGAGACAATGTAGAAAAATAGCACCGATGAGATTGCAGAGAAGGTATTTGAAATAATACTCAAATCGTCTGGGTACAATTTGGGTACCCCAGCTTTGAAACCACATAAACAAGTAATAAAACCGGATCAAAATGATACGGTTTTGCGAGGGGAAGCAATAAAAAATACACCCTGCCAACAACAGAAAAAAGAGTTCGAGTAGTACAAGAGTATATTATTTATTATATATGGTAGGTAGTCTAGGGGATTGTCTGTGGTGTAAGCATTATATTTATTACTAATTTTTTTGAAATGGTATGTTGCCAATCAAATTAGTATTATGTAATTTGATTTATTCGCTGATACATATAAAATTTAAAGATATAGAGGATAAGAAAATGAAATTACAAGAAACATCAATAAGATGGGCTCTAATTCATATCAAGAAAGAAAAGGATACGGATTTGTTTCCAACATTGAAAGAGTATGAAATTTTGCTTGAAAATGAAGAATATTTGGTTAATAGGTTAAAGGAAATTGAAATTGAAGAATACAATTGGCAACAATATCGAAGGTTTATTATACCTAAGGATGAATATTCATATCGAGTAGCAATACAATTAGATCCTATTGATAATATTTTAATTGTAGCACTAATATACCAATATGGAAATAAAATAGAAGAAAAGCGTGTACCAATAGAGGAAAAAAAGGTATTTAATTATAGATTTAAACCAACCTCTGAGGGTAATATGTATGATAGGAAAGAAGCATGGAAAAATTTTTGGATCACGTCAAAAGAAAAAATGAACCAGTATACTTTTGCCGTTTACATAGATATTGCTGATTTTTATAATAGAATTTATCATCATACATTAGAAAATCAACTAATTGATTGTGGATTTGAGAATCAAATTATTAAATCAATTAGAAGAATGTTGCAAAATACTACACAGACTGTATCGCAAGGTATCCCGATAGGGCCACATGCAATGCATTTGTTTGCTGAAATGTGTCTTATACCACTTGATGAAAATTTGTTAATGAAAGGATATGATTATTGCCGATATTCTGACGATATAATTGTTTTTGTCAATTCAGAAAGCGAAGGGCAGATTGTAATATATGAATTGGCAAAGGTACTAGATTCTTTAAAATTGAATATGCAGAGGCATAAAACTAAAATATATACTAAAGAAGATTTCTTACAAAAATGTAATGATATGCTTAAAGATAATCCAATTAGTGAATTAGAAGAGGAAATGATCAAGATAATCAATACATATTCCTCAGATCCATATGCAATAATTGGTATAGACAATATTAATGAGGTTGATAAAGAAGTATTTAGTGAAGAACGTATAGAAAACATATTAATGAGCTATCTAACTGAAAATAAGGATTATCAAAGGATTAGATGGTTGTTTAGAAGACTGAGCAATGTTGGTGTTGATACAGCAATTAATGTTACCATTAGGGAAATTGATAATTTGATGCCTGCAATTAGTGATATTGCATTATATTTTTCTTCTATTGCGCAGGAAAGCAATATAGTTCTTGAAAATATAGGTGAAAAGTTGCTGGGAATGTTGAAGAATCCTATAATCAGATCAAATGAATTTTTACAAATAACTATTCTTAATTTATTTGCTAAAACAGATAAATTTAATCATATTGCACGTTTGGTAGAAATGTATAACAATTCATCAGATTATATAAAGAGAGAAATAATTTTAGCAGCATATTCAGCAAAGCAGAAGTCATGGATACGCGAGTTGAAGCAAGACTATAATGGACTTGGAGCATGGGGACAAAGAGCATTACTAATTGCTTCAGAACTACTTCCAAAAGATGAAAGAAGGTTTTTTTTACAAAACGTAACACAAAATACAAGTGGTTTGTCTTCGGAAATAATTGCAAAAATTGTAAAAGATAAGTAAAAGTTTCAGAGTATAGTGGCAACACTTTGGCAACAGAAAATCAGCAAGTCAAAATAAATGATGTAATTGAAGCAAAAGCAGGCGTGAATTTGCACAAGGCTTAAACAAATATAGTTAAGAGTATCGAAGGACACGCCGAGTTCGAGTGATGCGAACTCATGAAGGAAATCTGTAAAGAGTGCAATAATCTGTATGGGAAGCAGAACGATTTGAAAGAACAGAAACAGAGAATTGATGAATCGTTAGAACGATAAAAATGTAGGGCATGGCGGTTGCCATGCCCTTGTTTTTAATGATAAATTAGAATTTATGGAGAGATAAGCAAATGAAAATATTACTATTGTGTTTAAATGCTTTTGAGACAATGGAATTCAGTCCCTTTGTGGACGTTATTGGATGGGCACATGATGATTTTAATTGTGATATAGTGATTGATATATGTGGATTCAATCGTACTATCGTAAGTACATTTGGAGTGTCCATAACAGCAGATATTCTAATAGATGATGTTGACGTAGATCAATATGATGCGTTGGCTATACCTGGAGGATTTGAAGAATATGGATTTTATAAGGAAGCGTATCATGAAAAAACACTAAACCTAATTCGCTCTTTTCATTCACAACATAAGCCCATTGCGTCAGTCTGCGTTGCAGCTTTTCCATTAGCTAAAAGTGGTATATTAAAAAACAGAAAAGCAACAACATATCATTTGCGAGGTGGATATAAGAGAGAAGAATTGAAAAAATTTGGAGCTGTACTCGGAGATGAATGGATAGTAGTTGATGATAATATCATAACATCATCATGTCCTAAAACTGCTCCTGAAGTCGCATTTCATTTATTAGAAATGCTTACATCGAAGGAAAAAGCCAGTGAAGTCAAAAGAGTAATGGGGTATTAATTAGTTCAAAAAACTAATGTAATTACGATACCTGGATTTTGCGAAATATTTTAATAAAATACAGAATCTCTGCTATCGCGGTGATAAGCCAGGAAAATACATATAGCAGATACAATGATTCAATCGTTTTGAAGTAAGCAAACACCGTATAGATCCAGAAAATGCGGAAAACGCAGGAACCAAGGATAACCATAACAGTGGGAAGTATGGTCCTTCCCAGTCCTCTGGATGCGGCAATGGAATTATCCATAAACGCAGACACGGAATAGGAAAGCGCCATAACGGATAAACGTTTGATACCGGCATTGATTACAGAGCTGTCGTTGGTAAACAGTCCTAAAAAGGGATAACGCAGCAAATAAATTCCCACACCCAGAATCAGACCTACCAGAAAAGAGTAAAACATACAAATGAGGAAACTTTTTCGGATGCGGTCTTTTTTCTGTGCTCCATAGTTCCGGGCGATAAAACTGGTGCATGCAGTATAAAAGGCGGCCATCATATCATATACCAGCGGGTCGGCATTGCTGGCGGCTGAATTTCCCTCTACCATCACATGATCAAAAGAATTTACGCCCGTTTGCACGAACAGGTTTGCAAGAGCGAAAATAGCGTATTGAAAAGCGGATGGAATTCCAATGCGTATGATTCGCTTCAGTTTATTCGGGGAAATTTTCAGGGCGCTCGGCTTAAGGCCGAAGCATTCCTTTGTTCGCAGAAGAAGGACAAGGACCATCGCTGCAGAAAAATACTGTGCCAGAATACTGGCGATCGCAACACCTGCCACATTCATGCGGCATACGATGACAAAAAACAGGTTCATCAGTACATTCAAGACACCAGCCAAACTTAAAAAATACAGGGGCCTTTTTGTGTCACCGGCAGCGCTCAGGACAGAGTTACCAAAGTTAAATATCCCCAGCGCAGGCATTCCCAGCAAGTAGATTCTCAGATAGATGAGGGCATCCTCGATTAGTTCCTCCTTTGTATGCATAGCAGTCAGGATAGACCGGGAAAAGGCGATTCCAAGCAGGGTAATGGATACGCCGGTACAAAAGCAGAGGATAGCGGCAGTATGTACGGTTTCTCTTACATCCTTTTCGTTTTTGGAACCGATGTATAGCGCTGTGAGTGCATTGACACCGCTGGACAATCCCAGCAGGATTCCCGTAAACAAAGTTACAAGGATGCTGGTGGAACCTACGGCACCAAGGGCGATGGGGCCTGCAAACTTACCTACAACAGCCACATCGGACATGTTGAACACAACCTGCAGTACGTTGGAAAACATCAGTGGCATACTGAACAGTAATATCTTTTTCCAGAGAGAACCCTCACAGAAATCCATTTCGTAAGATTTTATTCTTGTTTTCATTGTGATAATGCTTCTTTATCAGAAAATTTAACTTTGTTTTCGAGTTTGGCAAAGAGTATTCTATCACATTGCTTTTCCTGTAGCAACCGTGTATTGTTATATCGATATTTCACTTTTGGCAAAGGAAATTGTTTTGTGGTAAATGAGAAATGCACGTGGTATGATAAAAATATACTGAAAAGAAGAAAGATATAAACAAAATGGGAATTTGGGGAGGCGTTGTTGTATGGAAGATAATGTTTGTAGAATTGTTAAGGTTGACAAGGAAGCATTATTTGAATTTATATATGAAGAATTTATTGCCCATCATGATGATATGCTTGATATTTCACCAGTTGATTGTATAAACAGTTTTGCGATTGATTGGGAAAATGGAACATTTATTTTTATTGCCCATGAAGCTGAAGATGATGATGGAAATATAGTTCCTTTTCCTAAAGATATTGATATAAATAAAGTGTTAGCGAATATTCCTGCAACAACTACTTCATTATTGAGTCCTTCAAAAATATATAAAGACTACAATTTTGATGAATTAAGAGATTTAATAATTAAGTCCGAGCGATAAGGTCAATCCTTACAAAGTTTATAGTTATGTCTTTTCTCATCGGTGGTTGTGGTGGATAAAACAATTCGTGAGGCGATATTAAAAGATATAATTGCAAAAGATTATTCTGTTATTGGCATTACCCTGACCTGTTCAGAGGAAACCTTGCGTGAACGTCATAAAAAACGCGGAGATACAAATGAATGTTCCTTTTTCTGGCTGCATTTAAAACCATATGCAGGCGATTATGTTATTAATACAGATAATAAAAACGTTCAGCATTTCTTTATCGATAAAAAATACGTGATGCTAGCAACATGTAATAAGTAATTAAAGGAAATATAATGATTGAATTAAAGCACATTATAAAAGAATACAACAAAAAAGTTGTTTTGGATGATATTAATTTAACTATAGGAAAAGGGCAATCTGTTGCATTTATAGGACACAATGGATGTGGAAAAAGCACGTTACTGAAAGTAATTGCGGGACTGGTAAGACCTACTGAGGGAACGGTTTGCCTTGAAAAAGGGAAATCGATCCACTATGTGCCTGAACATTTTCCTCAAATGAGTCTTACTGCAATGCAGTATTTGCTTTACATGGGTAAGATGGAAGATATAGAGAGTATGATATTAAGAACGCATATACACAATTTGGCAGAAGAATTTTTTGTATCAAATATGTTAGATATTCCCATGAAATATTTGTCAAAGGGAAGTCTGCAAAAAATCGGAGTGATACAAGCCCTATTAAAAGAACCGGATATTTTGTTGTTGGACGAGCCGTTGTCCGGACAAGATGTGATGTCTCAACAGGTATTTATTCAAAAGATTCAGGAATTGCAAAAGCATAATGTGACAATTTTAATGTCCTGTCATGAGCCTTATCTTATAGATGCTGTCGCAGATGAAGTGTATCAAATTGCTGATGGAAAAATTGCTTTAGCTAATCCCAAATTGGCGGGTAAAGTCCAAAGGTATATGATGTTGTTTGTAAGAACAGAGAAGGCAAATATCCCGGAAAATTGGAAAAGGTGTCTGCAATTTACAGAACAAGGGTGTATATTAAGAGCTGAAGAGAGTGAGTGCGATCGTGCCATGGATGAGATGCTGGAGGCAGGATGGAATTTGAGAGGTATGCGTAATGAAAATGATAAATGAATTTGTGAGGTATCAATATAAGCAGTATCTGCTATCTTCGAAATGGGTAATACCTTTCATTGTACTATTGGCGGTATTTAGAGTTATGTATAGTATATTGCCGATTGACGTTGTCAGCAATTTTTCGATTATGAGTCTTGTGTTGTTTCTGATCATGGTCGGGATTGGAATGACTTGCCAGGGAATAGAACCTGAGGTGTCAGAACAGATTATCATTTTGCGTATGCAAAGTGAGAGAAAATATTATATCGGACAGGTGTTGTTTTTGGGGACTCTTAGTGGCATAGTTGCCGTGATTTGTCTCTGTTATCCGGTTATAGGTCATTATTGTTGGTACGGAAAAATGTTGTTTACACGAAATATACACGTATCAGATATCATAGGGGGCCTCTTGTTGATGTTTGCAAGTTCCTTTTTGGGATGTATGTTGGGAGCAATATTTTCTCCAAGAACTATACGGGAGAGTAAAATAAGATTTACGGTGTCGATTGCTTGTGCGTTGATTTCTTTAGTAAGAATTGGAATTGTGGCAGAAGTTCCGATATCAAAATATATACTGTGGATTGTGCCACCAGTATCTGATGTGGTGGGATGGTTTATGAAAGAAGAATATTTTCAGATGGGAAAGATAATTGGAGCTTTTTTCATATTGATGGTTTATGGAATTGTATTAGCAGCCATAAAAGTAGAATGGTCAAGAATCAGGAAATTTTAGAAGTAGGTTATATTCATATAATGCTATGTCATATCTATAAAATAAGCTTTTGGCGAGTAACATTTCAAAAATAGTTAAGAACAATAAAGAATACGCCGAGGTCAAGTTTTTTTACATAGATTATTTTAGCTAAAAATTATATTACAGGTATAATGACAAGTCGCTTGATTAGTGTTATAGTGATTATAGTTAGAAAATAAAGCGGACCGGATGAGTCCAGAAAGGAAGAGATCATGACAGCAGTTAATTTCGCTGCGAATGGATTTGTAGCAAATTCATTTGCTTATTATCTGCATAGCGAATATTATGAGGCACTGTTCGGTAAAGAAAAAGAACAGAGTCTGGTCAACATGCGCTCATGCAAGATAAGAAAAAGGCGAAAACTGTGTGATGTCTGAAGGCGGGTCTTTTAAGAGACTGCCAATATAAAACATGGATTTCTTGTACCGCTTATCTTAAATGAGGTAGGCGGTATTTTTATGTTCCATTAGCTCAGTTGGGAGAGCACTCGACTTTTAATCGAGGGGTCATGGGTTCAAGGTCTACGCTCCGCTCCGGTCGGTGCTGGGCGTGGTCCACTGGACCACAGCACCCCATATGGAGCATTGCCGCCTGGATATTTATTTCAAATAACAGGAGGTGAGGATCATGGTGAATCTGCCGGTTATAGATATGGTAAAGACAGGACAGAACATAGCAAGGCTGCGGAAGCAGGCAGGATTGTCGGTAAGGGATCTGCAGGATATTTTTGGGTTTGCTACGCCGCAGGCAATATACAAGTGGCAGCAAGGAGCTGCCCTGCCGACCATAGACAATCTTGTGGTGCTTGCAGCGGTTCTGCAGGTATGTCTGGATGATATTTTGGTCATTGATATGGCAGCGCGAGTACAGATCAGTGCATGAACGGAAGATAGGAAAGGAAAGTAACAATAAGACAGCAGGCTGAAAATGTCTGCTGTGAGGTCCCCTGGTCTAAAGGTCAGGACACCGGCCTTTCAAGCCGGGGGTATTGGGTTCAAGTCCCGCAGGAGCTATTGTGACCATAGCGAAGACCGATTCCCCCTGGTCACTCCACGGATGGGTATGCCTAGCGGCGAGGTTGCTATGGTCCGGTGGACCATGTTCAGCAACGACCGAAGCGGAGCGTAGACCAGCGGACTGTAAATCCGTCACACAGAAACAACGCAGGTTCGAGTCCTGCCCCATCCACTTTTTTATTGAAGAAATGTTATAAAAAAGAATCGGCATATTCCCTATATTTTTGTAGTAAGGGGAGAGTGGAAGTGGTATAATCAAAAAAATGAGCAGGAAAGCTGTAGGCAACAAATAGGAAAGAAGGGTAAATATGGTATTAGGCGATTCATATGATTTTTCTGTTATTTTGGATGTAGTGGATAAATGGAATCAAAAGGATTCCTACTCTTTTTATAACGGGATTCTTACCTTTTATATTGGAGGAATAGCTTTTCCGCATGAAATGGTTAATGCAACACTTGGATGTGAAGTCTCTAATTTAGTAGATCAGTTCTCACAAGTTCCTGTTAATAAAAAGCTGTTCGATATGAAAAAAGAGGAAGCTTTTCTTGAAATATACCATAACATATATCAAGAAGATATTGATATTGATAACGATTATAGGTATGATATGACGCCGTTTTGTTTTGTAGATAACGATTGCTATGTTTTTGCAGTCAGTGACGGACAGCGGGTGCGGTTTCTTGCCTCTGTTTTAGAATATAGGCAGGAAGAAGGCCTGCATGGACTGGATAATATAGAAGTAGCGGAGGCATATATAAGTGTAGATGATATGGCTGAGTTAATTTCAAAACTGAAAACACAACTTCAGATATTTATAAATGAAAACCGCCGTTTTGATACAAAATAATGACTTCTAATTATTTTAACATCGCAGAAAATCATATATGGTTGAGAAAAATATGGTATCCAAGAAAAACAAACGTAAAATAGCATATGAAGGAACAAATTATTATTGGTATGTGAAAGTCGATGAGCATGGTCATAGAGTACATATTATATCAGATGATAAAAAGGTACATTTGGAGTATCCTTTTTTTGATACGGAAATTCCTATTGCACCACAGGATATTAGAGACCATTTGAAACAATATTATGCCAATATCTTATAGGGAGCACTGTTACCCCAAAAGTACGTAAAAGGACTTTCAAAAGGGTAAAAAATGGTTTTGAGTATTATATCACAAATGCGAATTTTTATAAATATATAGGAATGATATTATCAATTATGGGAATCGTATTGCCTGCGTTGGCTACGATCTTCACGGCATGCGACGTAAATAAAGTCTTGATTGCTTGTGTTACGTCAGCTTCAACAGTTGCATCGGGGATATTTGCTTATTTGAAATGTTCCGACAAACCTGTTTGAGCGGATAGAGAGCATTATCCAAAATGGATATGATAGAATTGCAGAATTAGATAAGAAAGATGAAGAATCTGGAAATTGACCTTTGAGAAATCATTGGAACAATAAGAAATATTTTAGGTTATGTGCGGGAGTAATATAGACAAATTGGGCATTTATTATAAGCCATAATGGAGGATGAATATGGGCGAAAGCATTTGTGAACAAATCAGACTTGTTGACAATATTTTGCAAGCTGAAGATTTTATAAAATTACGAATGGAAGCGGGACTTGTTGAGATACCAGTGGAGCATGCTCGAAAGGCTTTGCAAAACGGGTTGCTGAATGTTTCTGCCATATATCATGATGAACTTGTAGGGATGGGCAGACTTGTTGGAGATGGTGCTATGTATTGGTATCTTCAAGAAATAGTAATTTTGCCCCAATTTCAACGAAAAGGTATTGGAACTATGATTGTAAATCATTTAGTTGATTATGCAAAAGCAAATTCCACTACTGGAAAATTTACAACAATCGGAGGTGTTTCCGCTAAAGGAAAGGAACCCTTTTATGAGAAAATGGGATTTGAGATTATCTCAAATGGAATGAAAAAGATGATAGAGATCGAGTGATGAAATGGGTTTGATAAAGCTAGTATTTATGCAGGCTGCAAACAAGGAAGCCGGGGAGAAAACATGGAATTAAGAAAATATCAAAAAGAAGATTCAGCAATTATTGGTAGCTGGATTAAAGATGAAAAGAGTTTATATCAATGGTCTGCTGATAGGATAGGGAAGTTTCCGCTTGCAGATGATGATCTGAATGAATGTTATGTACCTATGATAAACGGTAACAGATTCATTCCGCTATGTGCACTTGATGTTGACGGGAATCTCGTGGGACATTTGTATATCAGGTACCCAAATGAGAAGGATGATAGCATTGTGCGGTTTGGATTTGTTATTGTTGATCCCATTGCGAGAGGATGTGGAAATGGAAAGAAAATGCTGCAGTTGGCAATAGACTATGCAAAAAATATTTTACATGCTTCTAAAATTACATTGGGAGTATTTGCAAACAATGATAGTGCAAGATATTGTTATCAATCAGTGGGATTTCAGCCTGTTGGAAAAACTGAAATATATAAAATGTCCATTGGCGAATGGGAGTGTATTGAAATGGAGTTTGTTATTGCATGAAAAGTAGAATGATTTAACGGACAGAAAGAGAAGATTGAGAAATCGCTGGAGGGATAAAAATATGGCAGCAGTTACATCTTTAGGATTAGGTAAAACAATGGAGAAGAAGCTTCATTCGGTTGGTATTCATTCTGCCGAAGAATTAATTGAAATTGGCAGTAAACAGGCAACTTTTCGGCTGAAAGAACTCTATCCGAATACTTGTGTTGTTATTCTATATCATTTAGAAGCTGCTATTCGTGGTCTTGAAATAAAGCAGCTTGATGATACAAGCAGAGCAGAATTGAAAGCCTATTTTAAACAATTATAGCAAGGAAACTCATATTTATAGGAGAATAGAGTGGAAAAGAAAATATTAATATGGGAACCATGGTTTTTTATAGCTTTTGGGTTATTCCATTTACATAGAATATGGGGATTAATAGATAGAAATTCTTATGCCGGATTTTGGATTGGTGTGCTGGAAAATAAGGGATTATTTTATTTTGTATTGATGGGTATAATAGCAATACTCTGCATTTTGGGCATTATAACCTTTGTGCGAAATCGTCATAGCGGCTACTGGTGGAGATGGATCTATTTATTTGGCGGTGTTTATGTGTTGTTCGATTTATTTGCGATTGCGGTCGGATTAAAATTTTGGAATAGACTTTTGCTGCGAATGTTTGATGTGAACTCAACATACTGGAATGTTGTATGGCTATTTTTTATATTGCTCGGAGGTTTTGCGTTCGTATTAGGCATAAAGCTATTGATACAAAGATGTAAGTTGAAAGAGATCATGGAGAAACCGTAAAATGATTTGCAGAATAAGAAAATGGGAATTGTCAGATGCAAAAGAGTTGTCAATGGCTCTTTCTAACAGAAAAATACAGGATAATCTTCGAGACGGATTACCATATCCTTATACCGAGCAAGATGGGGCGAACTATATTTCAGCTATGCTTTCCGCAGATGAAAATGAAACTTTCGCTTTTGCTATTACAGTAGATTACAAAGTAGTAGGTAGTATTGGCGTGTTTCGTCAGGGAAATATCCATAGACAGACGGCAGAGTTGGGATATTATGTTGCGGAGGAATACTGGGGCAAGGGAATTATGACCGAAGCCGTAAACCAAATTTGCGAATATGTTTTTGAAAAGAGTGATATTGTCCGTATCTATGCAGAGCCGTTTGCGCACAATGTGGCGTCTTGCAGAGTGCTTGAAAAAGCAGGATTTCAGTACGAGGGTACACTGAGAAGCAATGCTGTTAAAAACGGTAAGGTGATTGATATGAAGATGTATTCTTTATTGAAATGCGAAATATAGACATGGCGCCAGCACCATGAAATAAGGGTGATTGAGGAGATAAACATAGTGAATGGAATCCTATTATTGATACCGTTTTTGATGATAAGATTTGTATTATTATCTATTTTAAATCCCCAATCTATACAGCGTGCCGCTTATTTTGCGCCGGTACAGGGGAATGAGAGAGTCGCCTATTATATTTATCAAATATCCAACATAGGGATATTTATATATCTGATTTTCCTAAAATGGAAAATAGATTTTTCGTGGCAATTCTATTTGGGGTTAGTTTGTTATATTGCGGGGTTATGGTTATGCGCAATAACGATCGTAAGCTTTTCCGCGCCTGATGACAGCGGGCTAAATATAAATGGAATTTATAAATATTCCCGGAATCCCATGTATGTGGCGTACTTTATTTGCTTTTTAGGAATGGCTCTGTTGACGCAGTCTCTGATATTGTTAGTTGTGGTAGTGATATTTCAAATCTCTGCGCATTGGATAATTCTTGCGGAGGAAAGATGGTGTATTGATAAATTTGGTGTAATCTATGAGGAATATATGAAAAATGTAAGACGTTATATTTAAGAAATTCGCAAAGGGTCCTCCGCCTGAAATATTATTTGGTGATTATCATATTACACCGACTCCATAACTCGTCTTTATATGAAAATACATCTTTGTCAATATTTCTTTCGACAAAACTAACTTTTTCATAACAATGTTTTGCTGCAATATTTTCGTCGAATACATTCAGTTGAACTGCCGTTGCGCCGGTTATTTGAAAGGCATACTGTAAAGCCAAATTCAGCATTTCTTTTCCGTAACCATTTCCCCGTTTTTCTTTATCAACGATTACAAATTTAAGAAAGCCGATATTGTTCTCTGTATTGACAGAATAGCAGAAAAAGCCTACTACCTGTCCGTTATTCTCGGTTGCAACATAGGCACTGTCTGTCCACTCTGTTGATATTTTCTCTAAAAAATCATGGAATGATTCAGGGGTGATGGGGTATGGGAAACGATTTGCGCTCCAAAAGGCATGTGTTCTTTCGTTGTCAATCCACTTTGATATGTGTTTGTAATCCTTGCTTGGTATATATGGTCTAATTCTCATAAATGGAATGTCCTTTCTTTAATTTATAGATAATTCACCATGATGTATTCTTCCTCATTTTCCTTTACAACTTCAAAACCAACCTTTTGATACAGTTTTACTGCATAATTTGCTTTTTGAACAGAAAGAGAGACACGTTTATATCCATGTTCTCTTAGCAGGACAAGAATTTCTTTCATTAAAGCCGTTCCGATTTCAAATCCGCGGTACTCTTTATAAAGCGAAATCGCCAAAGAGGGTGTTTCGTCATCTATGTGCCCGTAATCATTCATAATGCGTACCCAAACAGCACCGATGATTTTGCCGTCGACCTCTGCCACTAATCCCCGATCATCCTTTGATTCTCCGAAACGTTCAACATAAACTTGTAATTCTGGAGATGTGATAATGGTTTTGGGCGGAGTTTCAATACCCTCCGGAATAAAAATCGCTTCATATAGAAAGTTATTAAGCAGCGGATATTCATGTTCCAGTATTTCCCGTATTGTATAATCCATAGATAATCTCTCAAATTGTGCGTTTTTATAATTTACCTATATTCTAGCATAATTTAGATAATGTAGCCATAAGACATATTGGTAATGCCTGAAAGTGTGTCCTATAGTTAAGTGGATAGGAATATGATTTTCGGTTTGACGGGTATGGTTTTCATTGCTATGATGATATCGGAGGTAATGTCTATGTCAGATAATGTTGCAAAGTCGAAAGATTATATGAAAGAGATTTTTAGTTATGTGATGCTGATGGTAGGTGCGATGATCGCAGCTTTTTCCATTGAAGAATTTCTGGTTCCGTGTACGATCCTAGATGGCGGAATTGTGGGAATCTCGATTATGATCAATAATCTTACCAGGTTTCCGCTGGGAGTACTGACTCTGGTACTCAATCTTCCGTTCCTGATCGCCGGTATGCGGAAGCTGGGGAAAATATTTATTGCCAAATCTGCGGTTGCTATGGTGACATTTTCGAGTTTTTTGGAAATATTTGCGTCGCTTACGGTTATGACGGAGGATTACCTTCTGGCCGTTTGTTTCGGAGGTGTGTTTCTGGGAATAGGCGTAGGGCTTGTTATTCGCTCCGGCGGATGCCTCGATGGAACGGAGACGGTGGCAATCTTTCTGAATCGGCGTTTTAATCTTCCGGTGGGACAGACGGTACTTTTCATCAATATCGTGATCTATACGACCGCAGGCTTTTTGTTTGGATTTGACCGGGCTATGTACAGCCTGCTGACGTATTTTATCACGTCGAAGGTGATTGATTTTGTAGAGACAGGCGTGGAGCAGGCAAAATCCGCCATGATAATCACGAATGAGGGACGCAGGATCGCGGATGAGATATATAAGAAGATGGGACGTACCGTGACAATCTTGGAGGGTGAGGGCCTGATTAGCGGGAAAAAGGTAATTCTCTACTGCGTACTGAACCGGCTTGAGATTTATCAACTGAAGCATCTGATCAAAGAGGTAGATGCGAGTGCCTTTATTACGATTAGTGATGTGTCAGAGATCATTGGAAATCATATTAAAAAGAAGGCAGATAAAGATAAGGTATAAAGGCATATTGAGTATTGTGTGATGGCGAGGAGAAATATTGCATAAGAAAACAATTTGAGAAAATAATTATAATTGCTGAATGGCCAACTCAATTTAGAAAGAGTTGGCCATTGCAGGCATGGTAAAGCTTATTTCTTTTTCACAGGGATCCAAATCTCGGTATAATAGTTTTCGTCACTTGTCCCGTTCGGATACTTGTTGGGCATGTCATACATCTCTACGCAGTAGCCTGCTGCAAATTCGTAATCCTGCAATGCAGGAAGCCATTCAGAGAATATTTTTGTATTGACATCCTGTAATGCATCCGGGAGCGCGCCTTTGCACGGAAAGACAGCCCAGGTAAACGCGGGGATAGTTTTTACCGTTAATCCCTCCGGGATATCTACAGCGGGATTATAGATATCAGCGATCAGATATTCAAACTTTTCTGTCCCCCACTGCGGATCGATGTTGATGCCGAACATGCCGCAGACATATTCGCCTTTCCCTGAGGCGTAATGCTCCTGCCAGAACAGGGGTATTTCCTGTTTGGGATTTTCGTAGCTGAATTCCTTTGATGCACCTAAAACTGTAAAAGCTTCCTTTTTGACGATTTTGTAATCCATAATGTAACCACCTTTCAATGAAATTGTTATTTTCAGCGGTGCGAAAGTCCTGATCATGGTTTTATGCTTGCGCACTGTTTGAGGTGTATATCCATGAAAACGGGAAAAGGCTTTGGTAAAACTGTCGGGCGAATCATAACCATATTTCATTGCAAGCTCTATAACGGTGATGTCACTGGTGATCAGTTCTTTCCCGGCAAGCGCCATTCTACGGTTTCTGATATATTCCGCGATGGAATATCCGCATAAAATACTAAAACCCTTTTGAAAATAAAATGGTGAAATATTTACATGGTTTGCCACATCAGATAGGGTAATATTATCTGTGATATGACTCTCGATGTAGTTGATTGCTGCACTGATTGCCTCGGCCCATTCCATGATCATTATCCTCCCGCTGTGATTACAGTATAGTCTTAATCATTGATATCGTCCCGACATTATTAGGTTTCTTTTGTCCGGACGCAAGCTTCCGATTTTCAACGAGTTTCCTTGCAGAAATCGTTTGTTTTTTGCATGACATTTGTTAAGATCTCAAGATTTTTAAGTGTATCGTTGCATTCGAGGGAATGATTGCATGCATCATATACAGTCAGCGGAATATGGTTTGTATTTGAGAGCCGGATGATCTCGTCCGTATCGCTCCATGGATCTGCTGTCCCGATAAAAGCAATGGCATGTTTCGGTGGAAAAAGATAAGTCTGTGCCAGCGGCGTATATAAGATATGCGTTGCATCTTTTAAACCATATTTTTCTGCATAGGATGTGGCAATGATCGTACCGATGCTTTTTGAAATAAAAAGTACATCATCATATTCCGACCAGACAATATCTGTAAGCGCAGCTTCGGCTTGTAAAAACAGCGCCTCATATGCTTCTTTCATTTTTTCTTCATTGCCACGGATATTTCCGGCCTGATAGGTATAACTCACATTTTGACAATTTTGATACCCCAGTTCACGGGCGATATTCCTGCTGTAATACAGAAGGGGCTTATCACAATGGTATCCTATGCCTGGAAAGAAAACAGCTATTTTTGACATTATAAAAATGACCTCCTGTGTTCGCAAATTACAAGGCAGAACCCCGAAAAACCTACGGTTTTCCGGGGCCCTTCGCTCACCAAAGTTTCTTACTATTAATCCATAAACTCCACGCGGCCGCTGTCGATATGATAAATCGCACCGCATACTTTTAAGTCGCTGTCGTCGGTTAAGTGCAGCTGCTCTTTGATAATGGAAACGCTTCTCTCCACATTTAAGCGGCAAGCCTTTAACTCGTCTTTCTCATCGCCGATCGCCAGGCGGATCTCATCGGTTATGTATTTTACGAAACCGGAAGGATCGCTGGTGATAGTAGCACCTACCGCGCCGCAGTGTGTATGTCCCAGTACAACCACCAGATTCGTGCCGAGATGATCTGCGGCATATTCCACGCTTCCCAGCTGATGATGATCCATGACGTTGCCTGCTACGCGGATGGTGAACAGCTCGCCGATGCCCGCCGTAAAAATGCTCTCCGGGATAACTCTGGAGTCTGAACAGGTGATAACGATTGCGTAAGGTGTCTGGCCTTCTTCGCATGTCTTTTTCCGCAATGCGGCAGATATGTCTCCCGGGTTGCTGGTCGCATCCAGATAGCGCGCATTCCCTTCTTTCAGCTTTGCCAATGCTTCCGATGCAGGTAAGTTCTGATGTGCCATAATCTCATGTCCTCCATTCTCATTTTCATTTTTGGATACAGAAAAAATATCAGTTAAAAAGAGTATATCATAACTCGTTGGGGAAATCATCCTGTTTTATGCTATACTATCTATTAAAGAAAGACGAGGGAGACGAACAGCATGGTATCAGAAAAAATATTGTCAAGAATTGAAGAGAATGTAGCGAAGGTAATGATCGGGAAAAAGGAAGTGACAAGGCTGTTGCTTGCTGCTGTAGCAGCGGGAGGTCATGTGCTCCTGGAGGACGTGCCGGGAACGGGAAAGACAGTATTGGCCAAGGCGCTGGCAAAGTCTATGGGCTGCAAGTTTGATAGGGTACAGTTTACGCCGGATCTTCTTCCGAGTGATGTGACAGGATTGTCATTTTTTAATCAGGAGAAGGCGGTGTTTACCTTTAAGCAAGGTCCTGTGTTTACCAACATTTTGCTGGCGGATGAGATCAACAGAGCTACCCCGAGAACGCAGTCAAGCCTTCTGGAATGTATGGCGGAAGGGCAGGTGACCGTGGACGGAGAGACGCGGATGCTGGAGGCTCCTTTCTTCGTGATCGCCACGCAGAATCCCGTGGAGACGATCGGCTGCTTTCCCCTTCCCGAAGCGCAGCTTGACCGCTTTATTGCGAAGATACATATGGGAAGCCTGACCACGAGTGAAGAACGTCAGATGATAGACCGCTTTATCAACGCGGAGCCGCTTGCCGAGATTGAGCCGGTGTGCAGTGCGGAGGATATCAGGGCATTGCAGGATGCCTGCCGTCAGGTATATGTACATGCGGATCTGCGGGACTATATGGTTGCCCTGGTACAGGAAACCAGAAAAAATAATGTGGGCGTGAGTCCGCGAGGAACTCTTGCGTTTCTGCGTATGGCACAGGGCTATGCGCTTGTGCAGGAGCGGGAGTATGTGGTGCCTGAGGATATCAAGGGGGTTGCGCACTGCGTATTGTGCCACAGACTGATCGGTGAATTTGATGAGGCGCAAAAGGCAGCCCATGTAACGAATCTATTAAACAGTGTGGAACTACCGACAGAGGACTGGTCAAAGAGATGATACTATTTTTTTTGCTTGGGGTTCTGATCGTAGGCGTATTATGGATGCTCTATTATAGATGGCAGTGGGATAAAGAGATTGTGGTGAAGCTGTGGTTTGCGTCCGCTTACGTTTATGCCGGACAGGAGACGAAATTTTACGAGGTCATTGAGAACAGAAAGGCTGTTCCCGTCCCTGTGATGGAAGTGCGATTTCGAACCAAGAAAGAACTTGATTTTTCCAATGCGGACAACACCATTGTCAGCGATTATATCTATAAAAGGGATATTTTTGCCATTCTGGGCAGACAGAAGATCACACGGGAGATTCCCGTGAAATGCACGAAACGCGGCAGATATACGATAAGCGATGCGGAAATTTCAACGCATAGCCTGCTTTATGGAAAGCGCTACAGCAAAGGGATAGAGACCGATGCAGAAATCTATGTGTATCCAAGAATGACAGATGTGTCAGAAATTAAAACGGTGTGCGAGCAGCTGTTGGGAACACTGCAATGTGCGAAGCGGCTTTACGAAGATCCCTTTGCCTTTCGCACGATAAGAAGCTACACGACCGATGATCCTATGAAGGCGATCAACTGGAAGGCAAGCGCCAAGACCGGCTCCCTGATGGTCAATACCTACGACTCCGTACAGTCCCAGAAAGCGATGCTCTTTCTCGATGTGGAGGATGTCGGTATCATAAAGAGGGAGGAACTGGTGGAAGAGAGCATAGCCATGGCGGCGACTCTGGTCAGAAAGCTTCTGCGGCAGAACATTGAGGTTGGATTTGCTTACAATGGAGCCGGGCAGATTATGATGCCGACGAATCGCAAAAGTGCGTTGACCGAACTGGAGCGGATGCTTGCGGAGTACGATCCTGAAGCGGGGAATCAGGATTTTGAGCAGCTGGTGAGAGAGCTGTTTACCGGTGCGCTCTCTAAAAAGCCGCTTTCTCAGGATACCCTTCTCATCTTTATTACAAAAAATCTGAATCAACAGCTTATGAACTGTATCGGAGATTGCGGCGGAGCATATCAGACTCTGGTTGTGGTGCCGGTGTACAGGAGTGAAAAGGCGGTTCAGAAAGACTGCATAAATGCCATAAAAAGGAAGGATAATGTACAGGTGCTAGTCAAGGAGGTGGCGGGAGGATGATTGTAAGCCGAAGCTTGAAAATCATAGGATATGCGCATGCCACACTTTTTTTTGTGCTGTTGATTCCACTTTTTTATACGATGACCGGGCTGTCGGACCCGGCAGGGGCAGGTGTATTATATTGCAAATGTCTCTTGATTTTGATTCCGGTGATTCTTACCGATTGGGCGGCAAAACGGGTCAAATACCTTGTGGTCTACATAGGGATCTGCGTGGCGCCGCTTATGGCTGTATGGGGAATTGTCGTGTCGTTTCATGGATTCGATGCTTATGCGGTCTGCTATTGTATCGGAATGTCAGCGGAGATATTTTTTATTGCCCTGAAGAGAATGCAGAGCAGGGTAAAGGAGTCACCCCGAAGGAAAGACGAGGATCCGCTTGCGGCGAAGGAGGAGGCATTTCTTGACACCCCGATGCTGCCGTTTCTGTGGTATTTTGTGGTAATCTATGGATTGGGTGTGTGCCTGAATGGAAAGGCCTTGTGTGATATGGCATTTGGCAGCGCGATCGTCTATCTCTTTCTGGCATTGATCGCTACCTATTTTCGGCAGACAAAGGGGTATCTGGAAACCAATAAGCGGATCAAGGGCATTCCGACAAGGCGATTGTACGGAGTGAGTTTTTCCATGCTTTTATTGTTTATGGTCCTGCTTTTGATCGGGATACTTCCCTCGGTGTTTCTGTCAGCACACAGACGTTATATGGATATCATGGGATGGCTGGATGGCCTGGAGCTGACACCGATGGAGGATCTGAATGAAATGGGATTTAGCGATGCAGGCAATATGGAAATATGGGAGATGCTGCAAGACGGGAAACCGGTGAAGGAGCTGCCGGCATTTGTGAATGTTTTGTTTCAGGTGTTTGGCGGCGTCTGTATTCTGGCGCTTGTTTATGGGATTCTTAGGGCGGTCAGGAGGGTGTTTCAGGATTTCCGAAACAGCCGCGACGAGAATGGAGATATCATCGAGGAGATCAAAGACAAAGGAAGAACTGACAGGGAAGAAATGTTGGAGAAGGGATACCGCCGCACAGATGGTACAGCAGATAAGATAAAGCGCAGATACCGGAAGATGATACGAAAGCATAGGAAAGACAGACCGGCACCTTATGAATCGCCCGCAGAGATTGAGGAGAGGGCAGGGTTACAGGATGATGAGGAGATGCGGGAACTGCATAGGGCGTATGAGGAGGTGAGGTATGGGGAGGATTTAGAATAAAGTCCGAGCAGAAAATAAGAGCGCTGGGAGTCCGTGTTTATACAGGACTTCTGGCGTTTTTTGTTTGTGTGATATAGTTGATTATATTTTCTAATGTGTTAGCACTTGGATAAAATTTCTGTTCCGACTTTATTAAAGAATTTCATTGGGTAATCTGGTGAGTGTGTATTGAATGAAGTGTCATTCATCTTCATTTATAAATCGAATAATGTCTGACACATTGCAGTTTAATAATTTGCATAACTGATTGATAGTGTTGGTAGAAACACTGTTACCTTTTTGAATAGAATAATAGGTAGCGCGTGAGAAACCTAGTTTCTCAAGTCTATATGAAGTTATTTTTTTGTCTTTCATTGTCTTAAATAAGGGATCATAGCTGATCAATGTCGAAAACTCCTTTGTTAAATTATTTATAATTGTATTGTTATATAGTTAACTTGACTATGTATGAATATCCGAGTATAATATGTCAAAGTATGTATGAATATTCATACATGCTTTTCAATGAAAAGATTTAAGGATATGGAGGGAAAATATGGATACCAAAAAGCAGGAAAGATTGAAATTGTCATCAATGGCTCCGTTAGATGATGGAGGTAGGAAATATAACATTATATATATTGTTGCAGTTGCGCTGGGAGTTATAATAGGTATTTGCTTGCATAATGGGATAGAAGGTATATTGGGAGTAAATTTTCTGACTTTATTGATGGCATTGACGATAAAACATTGTATCCTTGATTTGAAGTGGAAAGGGCTTAGATTGCAAAAATTTTATCTTGATAATAAAGTGCCCTATGATGCATTAATTCATCATTTGATTGGGCAATTGACACCACTGAATTTTCGGGTTGAAAAGGGAAGTGAGGAGAACCCGGTCATAACGCATAAGAAAATGATATACGATGTTACTTATGGAGAAGATGACTCCTTTACCATTTGGTGGAGAAAATCAATTGTTGGTGCATTCTTTGATTTTAGAACATCAATTTATCATTATAGAAATACTGTGGTAGATATGGGTATCATTGGTTATACAGTGCAGCAAATTTGTTGTGAGAATATGGCTAATAACATGCAGAAAAATGCAATGTATGGCTCGGAAGCATGCTCAACATCGACAATGCCGACCAATTCTGAAATAAGTACCGATCAGGTGAATAGCAACAATGTGAATCAATACTTAAGTAGAGGAAAACAGACGATAAATATCCAGAACAGAAAGAAGTGTTTAGGTATAGGTGCTGGGATTGTCATGCTGTTGCTTATAATTTTAGGAAGCTTATCCTGGCTGGGGAATATATCGGATAATGAAAAAGTTGTGGAAAAGAATTGTACTGAAGATGGATATGATGAGGAAATAGTAAAGGAAACTGTCTTTACAAATGAGGATTATGATGAAGAAGATTATTCAATAGAAGATATGGATGAGGTTCTGTCATACGGTCTGAATGAATCTGTTATATTTGAATTAGAGGATGGTGGTCAAATAAGTGTTATCTTTACAGAGTGCGGTTCAAGAAATGATACGGCATATATTAGCTATGTGATACAAAATATAGGGAGTATTCCTGTAATGGTGGGAGAGTCTATGTTTAGCGTCTATGCAAATGATTATATAGCTGATCTGGATTATGGTGCAAATACAGTGTATGAAGAAACAATCTCTGTGGGAAGAAAGGTGAGTGGTCAACTGTATCCACGTATTACTATGGAACAGGTAAGAAAACTGGAGATTGAATGTGGAGACGTAACGTTTCTGTTAAGAGATACTAGCGCGGTAGATGCAATGTTGGGTACATATTATCGTCAATATAAGAAGGACGGTGATAATGTTATTGATGAAATACAGTTGTACAGGAGTGAGTACAATAATGGTGGATTGGCAATATCTGCGAAGCATCATATTGATTACGGAAATGGCTTTGATTTTGATAGAGATTCTAATTTTAGTAGTTGGAACTGCGAGTTGTACGATGATAGGATAGAATTTCATAGTTATTTGTACTCAGTTGAGGGTTTAGTAATATATTACAGCAATAATGCCGCGAGGGAAGGAATTTACGTTGCACAATTTGATTCTGCGTCAACAGAGGATATATTTACAGGCAACTACGAGTGGACCGATAATATTCAGGTGGTGTATGAATCTGCCAAGAATGCAAAGGAGGAGAAGGAAAGCATACTGCTTAATGATTTATATATCAATACGGTTTTTGCATCATCTGAGCTAATGGATAGTGCAGGTACATATACGGCAGAAGCATTATTTGATGGGGATAGAGACACATGCTGGGCGGAAGGCGTTGACGGAGATGGGGAAGGTCAATATATAGAGATATATTTTTCAACTCCAATATACCTTACTGATATCTTTTTGCTGAATGGCTATATGAAAAATGAGGATGTATTTAATAATAATGGGAAGATAGATAGAGTGGAATTTGCCTTTTCTGATGGGTATAGTTTTGAAATGCAATTAGATGAATATACATATCAAGATATAGTAGAGCAGTCATACAGTGATTGGCTTAAATATGACAGTCCAATATATACAGAATATTTAAAAATTACTATTCTTGAAGCGTCATCTGGAGAAAAATATGACGACATCTGCTTGTCTGAATTAGAGGTGTGGGGATATGCAGATAGCGAGTAAAAAGCAAATACTATAGGAGAAAATAATATGTTTGAAATACTTACCATTATATGTGCAATTTTTGTATGGATTGCATATCATAAACTCTTTAGTGTGTTTTATTTTGATTTGGGAAGAGGATTGATAAAAGAGTTTATAATTAGTTTGTTTGGAGGAGCTGTGATTGCATATCTTATTATGAACTTCTGGTTTATAGCGATTCCAATCATTATATTTATAGTGTATCGAATGCTCAAGAAATAAATCGCCTTTATAATACAGATACTAATGGTATAATTCCGATCCTTGATCTGTAAATATATATTATCATGGTTACAAGCCCAACAGAGAGATCTGTTGGGTTGACTTTTTTATTTTTGTTGAAATAGTTGCTTGTTTGCATTTTTTTATTTGCCGTATTTATATGCAATGTTTTTTCTATATTCACAAGGCCATCTAAACTATGATAAAACCGTGTGGCTTTTAGGGGAATGAGTTATAAGACATAATTTAAAAGTGGTATGGGATAGATTTTGGTATCAACCCTTGTTGACTACATAGTGTGGTTGTGATAATATTTTGTCAATAGATGACGATTGATTGAAAGTGTGATGTCGAAAATAGAGATTTTATGCTGACATTACAAGAATAGGTGGCTCAAAAGTAAGTCGATGATTAGAGCAAGATATGTAGTTTCTGTTGAAAACAACAAATCGCTTTGGACAATTTGATTCTAAGGAAAAGAGAGTAGTGATGCTTTTGGAGACAAGTGGTATTGCGAAAGTGAATAAGGGTTGCATTAGTGTTTCAAGAATATTGGATGTTATTTTTTGAATGAAAATTGTGATAAGTTAATTGCATTGTTGTATGATATATAGGCATCGGCGTTATAAATTAATTGAATGTTTGTATTTAATATAGATACGGCAGGAAAGTATAGAAATAGTGTTAATTTGTAAGGATAAAAATGTAATATATGAAAGGAAAATATTATGGCGAGTACAGAAATTAAGCAACATATACCAATCTTTATTTCTTCTACATATGAAGATTTAATTCCTTACCGTGAAGAGGTACAAAGAAATTTAATACGGCTTGAACAGATAATAAAAGGAATGGAATATTTTGGTTCCAATCCTCAAGATTCTCTTACAGTATGTTTGTCTCAGGTAAGAGAGAGTAAGCTTTTCATAGGCATTATTGGAATGCGTTACGGTTCAATAGACGATGAGAGTGGCCTGTCATTTTCACAAATGGAATATAATGAGGCCATAAAAAATAAAATTCCAACATTGATATATATAATGAGCGAAGAACATCTAATACCAGTTAAATTTGTGGATATAGGAGAAAAAGCTGAGAAACTAGCAGAATTTAAAAAGAATCTAAAAAAGCAGCACACGGTCAGTTTTTTTACATCTCCAGATGATTTGGGTAAAAAAATTGTTAAAGATGTGATGGATGCACTTTCAAGATTAGAAAAAATATCTATTGATACCACAAAGATGTTGCCGGATAACAGCGAAGATTATGAAGATACAATTCGAAAGTTTTTATTACGCCCGGTAAAATATCAGGGCATAGAAATTGAACTTGAAATGAAAGTGGTTTCAGGACTTAGTGGAAATTCCTTGAAAAATGATATTGTTAAAACATTGGGTTTAGAATTAGGGGATACACTTTCTGTTGATGTATATATATTGGGAAAGGATGGTGAAATATTAATAGATCATCAGATATCAATCTATGCGGATAAAGAAAATGCAGACTGGTTAGAGAACGTATTGCCGGGAAATATAATTAGAGCTCAGATAAGAACTGCATTTTGTGCTATTAAAGAATTAAGTAAGTGGGATGAAGGTCGAATACTTAGAAATACCTCTTATTTGGGATTAATTATAAAAAAGGGGTTGGAAATTAGAGCTAGCTAGCTTATATATTTGTAGATGCTTACATGTAAATGACAAAGTTTGAGTATTTGATAAAGAGAAAATAGAGAGTTAGAAATAGATTAATACTAGGAAAAGAGTGCGTGTGATGGCAAAATCGGCATATTCAAATAAATGATATACTTGAAAAAAGGGTGTCTATTTGTACGAAATTTATGCCAATATTGTTATTAACAGTAAAATTTTGAGTTTGAATAACAGAAAGAACCTCGAAAATGCATGTGCGTAGGTGTTTTTGAGGTTCTTTCATATCGGGTTGATCATAAATTATCTCGAATTATGTGATGAATGCTGAATTGGGAGACAAATATCATGGCTTATGTTTATTGCTTTTTTGAATTAACTTAAAGTTTACCAAGAAATAGATTGAGACAACTGTTCTATTACAACAACCAAGGGAGTATTATTTAGGTTTCTAGAATATAGGGATTGATTTAATCTGCATAAATAGAGAAGCAAGTGTTGCCCTACATTTTTTTCGAGAATCTCTTTAAAAGTAAATTAAAATGTTATTTTTGAAATACAATATTATTTGTCACGATTAAATAATTAGAAGAATATATACAAAATTACAATATATATAAGCTTGATTAGTATTTTGAGGATTAAATTATGTTGAGGAAAAAATTATTAAGAATACAAAAGAAAATTATTGACATGAATTGTCAAAATCATAGGCAAGTAATTTTAAATCAACCGCTTGAAGACGAATCAAATGACTGGGTTGGAGTAAAAGTTTATGTCGATAAACTAGAGGCGGCTATTAATGATGGCGCTAAAATGATTGCTGTAACTTCGGATTTTGGTTCGGGGAAGTCTAGCTTGTTAGCAATGTATAAAAGGCGCATACAGAAAGGGATATTTCATTTTAGACCTAAGTCCGTATATGTTATCAATATGTGGGAAGTATTGGAAAAACTGAATGAAGGAGGAAATGCAGTATGTGAGCTGCATAAGACATTCCTTTTTCATGTAATTAACCAATTAAGTCCTTTAAAAGGAAGTTATATTAGTAAACGATTAAGCAAAAATTATGGATTGTTCTCTATACAGAGTGATAGTTGGATTAAAAATATTATATTGGCAATAGCTATTGTTGCAATATTCTTGGGTGAAGGGATTAGACGATTAGGTAATACAATTGAACAAATTATGCAAATGAGCTCAAATGATCTTCAAATAATTATGTATCTTTCATATGCTGTGGGCATTGTATGTGTTGTTATTGTTGTGTTTAGAGCTGATTTTATTTTTTCATCGGCAAGGTCAGAGGGAAAACGGGAGATTGATGAAAATGTTTTGATAGACTATTATAATCAGGAAGTTTTATATAAAAAATTTTTCAGACATTATATATTTGTAATTGAGGATTTAGATAGGACAAGCAATAGTATAGCAGTGAAAAATTTTTTGAAAGAGATTAGAAAATATTATTTAACAGACCAAAATATTAGGAGTAGATTTCACAATAATAGAGTTACTTTTGTAGTAAATATAAAACCTGAGTCTCAACTGAAAGAGCATAGTTTAGATGAAGCATATTATGTAGAAAAACTCTATGATAAATTTTTTGATTATATTATTAATTTGAGAAAAATTAATATTGATAATTATGATGCAATTTTAGAGGGATTACTTTTTGAATTACGAGAAGAGTTATTTGATTTGGGATTAATACAATCCTTGGATGAAGCTTCAATAGATAAGATTGTAGGGATGCAATGGCTTATTAGAGGAGAAAAACTTGGAATCAGAGAGATTAAAAACAGATTAAATATGTCAATAGTTTTGTATCAAAGTCTTGATGAAAAATTTAGAGGAAGGGGTATTACATTTGAAAAGTGTGCCGTGGCAACTTATCTGATAACGGAGTATGAGGAGGATTTTTACCAAGTCGCGGACAGGGATTTTGAAAAAATAATTGAGGCTTATATAGAGGGGACATTGGATTCTGATATAAATAATTGGAACGTAGAAATGGGTAATTTATCAGAAGGATTTAAGAAGACATTACTAGAACTTGTTGAGCTAAAACTTATAGATGCGAATTACCGGACTTATTTTTATAATTATCCTAAGGAGAGTAAACTCTATGATATTAGCGAAATGATTGTATTTAATAGTATAGTATACAATGAAAGACCGAAAAATATCGAAGATTATAAGAAACATTTGGGAAATACAGATAGTAGTGTGATCATTGACGGATTAAATAAGGTGAATCAGTTAAATATGGCATTCCCCAGATTTATTATTGAATTTGAGAAAATATATTGTCTTGCAGTTAACACATTTAGACAAAAAGCATTAGACATATTGCGTGGATTTCAGTATGATCAAGCTAATCTTTCTAGTACGCTAAATTATATTGAAACCATAGTCCGATATACTAATATTGATAATAAAAATGATGTATGGAAGGAAATGGCGGAGATATTTAATGAAGCTAGCGAAGATAAAGAGGTTATTAGACAAATTAGAGAGAAAATTATTAAGACACATCCAGAAGAGGCAACACACTTTATGGAAATGTTTACGGGAGAGAACGTATTTATTTCTAAGGAAGAAATTGATTATATAGGAAACATAAAAATAATTATGCAAATAATTAATTATTCTAAGATGGGTAACTGCTTTGATGAATGTATTTTGATACATAAAAAGATAATTGAAGATATTAAAAAGAATGATGATTATATTAAATTTTATTTGTCACTGATAGAATACTTTGGAATCGAAGAGTGTTATGATTTAATATATGAGTATTGCATATCTATTAAAGAAGTGCCGGATCCATTTATAGAAGTGTTAGTAGCAGAAGTGAATAAGAAGGTATTGTCAAAAGAAAAATATGTGGATTTGTTAGAAGATGTAGAGAATTTAAGTAATAATGCAGTAGAATCCCTTGCCTCAATAGTATGGATAGGAGGGCTTTCTGCGAAGGTGTGCAACAGACTGGCAGAAATGGGAAAGTGGATTTATTATGTTTGTAATATGGCAGTAGATCGAGTAAATGAAATAGATTTACGGGATAATAATGTTATTCAAGCTATTGAGAAAAATACAATGTGGCTCTACGAATATGATAATACAGTATGGCTCAATTTAAGAACCGAGGTACTAAAACAAGATGAATTTATACCAGGGTATATGATGTTGTTTAACGGAGATTTTCCTATAATAACACAGCGCGAAATTATGATGATTGCAAATGTGGAGAATGCAATAATGATTTTAAAAGAAAGTGTAGTTACAGAAAGCGAAGTGGATTATATAGCTCAATATTTTAATCAGAAATCCCGAAATTCAACAGAAAGTTATAATATATTCCAATATATTTTAGGGCTGAAAGAAGAGGTTGCTGAGCGTCTTTTTTATGCGCTGAACATAAATAGAGGAGTTCAGTATCGGAGAATGTCTAAAGCAAGAAAAAATGAAATCAGTACGAAATTAATTACACTCTTGCAAATCAAGACTGCTACTGAAAAGATTAAATTTATGAAACATATTGGAGTTTCTATTGATGAATTGGAAAAGGATTTGTATATTGACTTAAATAAAGATGATGAGATTTTGGGAAAATATTTGCAGTATATCAACTCTTTGGAGACGGTTGAGGATTTCACAATAAAGAATATTGTAAACTTAGCGAATATTCAAATTTACAGTTCAACTATCAACAAAAAATTATATGAAATGGGTGAGTATGCTAGTTATGTTTCTTCAAGGACGAGAGGAATGCGCAAATTTGAAATGGAGGAGGATAAAAAATCTATCTTATGGGAGACATATAAAAGGATGTTTAATGGGACGTTCAATGGCACGAGAAAGTACATGTTAGAGAATAAAGAATTTTTGAAAGAGCTTGTCGATGATCATGCATATGAAAAAGCGGGTGATCAGATAACTGAATATATATATGTAATGCAGAGCATGGATTTGTTACGGTATGTATTTGATACATTATCGGAGGATGAGGCAGGGAAATATTTTGCGCATATTGAGGGATTTGATTCATTTGAAGCGGCAGACTATTTTGTGAAAAGGATTATTGATAATGGCGAGCTGTTGGATGATGATAAGATATATAATAATACACACGATAAATTAATTAACCCGGGATTGAAGGCTAAATATACGAGAGCAAGAAACAAATCACAGTCTATAGAATGATGAATTATTTTGACGTGTTACTTATTTCATTCCTGCGTATTTAGTCCTAGATTGAACCGAAAAAACATAAGCAAGTACACTTAACAGAAACAAAGGGCATATCAGGTTTGATAAATTATAATTTAAAGTTATGTGGGGTCGTTGGTTAGGGAAAAATGTTACAAAAGATTATATGTTTGATACTTTTCAATAGAGGGAAATCAAAAAAAGAAAGATTTGATAATAAAAAAGCTGAACAAAATGAGGACTTTCATGTAATACCTCTATACTCAGCAAAAGAAATGAAATCTGCAAGAAAGACGAATGATGAGAATGAAATATGGGATTATTTATATAGACAAGCAATAAACGGATATATTGGCATATATAAAAAATGGCTTATTGGAAAAGGAATAGGCGGTAGATTGGTTAAAATAGACTTGGAATCGGATCCTTTTGATATAAATGATTTAGCGGACAGGGTCATGAAAACACAATCTAAAGCTCGATACGGATATGAACTTAATAACCAAGTATATTGTAAACTATCTTATGACCTAAAAGATCAAGATTTATTTTCGAGGCATGTAAATTTAAAGAAAGAGTATATAGAGGGAGAGATTTATGAGGATTTTGGAACATACAATGGATTACATTTTAGCGATTTGGATCATTTTGAAATGTGCTTAGAGCATAGTAGAACTTTTTATGGAAATAAGATAGTTATTCTTGAACCGGTGGATGAGGGTGTTTATTATCAATATATGAACAATGTGTATATTGGTAGAAAAATAAAGATATTAAGAGTAAATTATATGGACGATATAGATACATGGAGACAACTGGAATCTCTACAGCGCAATATTATAGAAGATAAAAAGAGTTACATTTTGAACTATTTAGAAGATTTGAGAGAGATAGATATAGATAGGGAGTATGAAAATGTAATAGAATATGTTCGTTCTTTTTTCTAAATTTTATGAAACATGAATCAAAGGAGATAGATTTTGATGATTAAATCATGGTCGGGTGCGGCATTGGTATTTGTCAAATTAATGGAAAACCATTAATTTTTTCAACGTTTTATTGTCTCAATCCAATCTTCAATAGCCTGGGTAAGCATAAGCTGTTGCCGCAAAACGGCTTTCCCGGTTTCGGGAATATCAGTCCTGTTTTCCTTCTCCAGCCAATTTTTTTCCTGATATGCTTTGAGCTGTTTCACATTCTTTTCAATTTCTGTCAGACATTTCTTCTGCTTGTCGGGGGACAGGCTGTCCAGATTGACAATGACGGCATTAAAGTCCAGAAATATGTTGACTGATTTTGCAGAGATTTCAAACATCAGCTTTTCAAATTCCTGCTCGCCCTGATGGGTCAAAGAATAGACCGCTTTTTCCGGCATGTTCCCTTCCTTTTCTGTGTGGCTCTTGATGAGGCCCTTTTCTTCCAGCTGAATGACTTTTTTGTAGATAGAGGGGGTGCTGATCTTGACCCACTTTGATATATTGCGGTATTCTACAAGCTTCTGCATATCATAAGCGCTTAATGATTTCTGCTTCAACATTCCCAGTACGATTAAATCAATGGTAGCCATACGAATCTCCTTTAATCCTTTCTTGACAGATACTATAAATTATAGTACTATATTTTTTGCGTCGCAACTACTATAAATTATAGTAATATAAAAGATATTATTTGCTTGAAAGGAGAAAATGAGATGAAGGAAAAGAATAACAAAATAGAGCTGCTTGGCAATGCCCCGATACCGAAAGCGCTTCTGACCTTGGGGCTTCCGACGATGATCGGTATGTTGATCAATGCCCTTTATAATCTGGTGGACACCTATTTTGTGGGAGGACTTGGAACGGAACAAATGGGCGCGGTCACGGTGGCTTATCCGCTGGGACAAGTTGTTGTGGGTTTAGGACTGATGTTTGGCAATGGGGCGGCAGCGTATCTTTCCAGACTTTTGGGGCGGGGAGACAAGGAAACGGCAGAGCAGGTAGCCAGCACTGCCTTGTATGGTAGCGTTTCTGGCGGAGCGGCTGTCATACTCTGTATGCTTCTTTTTTTAAAGCCGATTTTGAGTCGGCTGGGGGCGATTGACAGTGTGATGCCCTACGCGCTGACTTATACAGGTATTTATATCGTGGGTTCCCTGTTTAACGTTTTCAATGTCACCATGAACAATATTGTATCCAGTGAAGGAGGCGCCAAAATAGCTATGTGTGCACTGCTGGCAGGTGCCGGGTTGAATGTCCTGTTAGATCCGATTTGTATTTATTATCTTGATCTGGGTGTTGCCGGAGCGGCAATCGCCACGGTAATTTCACAGGCAGTTTCCACGTTGGTGTATCTTTGGTATATCTTCCAGGGGAAAAGCGTATTTCATTTTCGGAGGAAGGATTGCCGGTTCACAAAAGAAATTTTGACCGAGATTTTAAAGATAGGAATTCCCACCTTACTGTTTCAGCTTTTGACAAGCTTTTCTATAGCGATGACCAACGAGGCGGCGACAAAATATGGGGGCTCTGCGCTTGCTGCAATGGGACCGGTCACAAAAATGATGTCAATGGGAAGTCTAGCGGTGTTTGGATTTCTGAAAGGGTTCCAGCCGATTGCCGGATTCAGTTATGGATCTGGTAATTTTAAGCGGTTGCGGGAAGCAATCCGAACGGCGGTTATCTGGTCCACTATATTCTGCGTGGGTTTTGGCCTGACGGTGTCCGTATTCTCTGAGGCGCTGATATCGCAGTTTACCCAAAATGACCGGGAGATGGTGCGAATCGGTCAGATGGCGCTGCGGGCAAACGGGATTTCTTTCATGGTATTTGGTTTTCACACGGTATATTGTTTTTTATTTCTTGTGATGGGAAAAGCGAAGGAGGGATGTGTTCTGGGAGCTTGCAGACAGGGCATCTGTTTTCTGCCTGCTATTTTGTTCCTTCCGAGGATTTTAGGACTGCGTGGTGTTCTCTACGCACAGCCGGTGGCAGATATGCTGGCGGCTGTGGTGACTGTATTTATGGCGTGGAAGCTTTATTCTTCTCTTTTGGACAGTTGAGCGTTGCACCATAAGTACCAAATTTGATAGATATTACAATTCCGGTCTGTTATAATGTTGTAAAGTTAAAAATCACAGGAGGCTTATATATGGACGTTTCACAGATTACTTTCAGTCCGACCGGAGGAACGAAATTTGAAAGGGTGTTCTTATGAATGGTAAATTAAGAAATATGACTTCCATTTATATTTGGTATGAAAATAAAATACTATTACTTTATCGACAAGGCGGTCGTGTTGTAAATAATGTATGGACAGCTTCAGCAGGCGGCCATTTTGAAGAAAATGAGCTAGATAATGCAAAAGCCTGTGTGCTGCGAGAATTAGAAGAAGAAATCGGAATTACAGAAAAAGAATTAAAAAATGTGGAAATGCGTTATGTAACATTAAGAAGAACAAATGGTGAAATCAGGCAAAACTATTATTTCTTTGCCGAATTATGCGAATGTATAAATTCTGAGTTTGTTTCCAATGAAGGTGTATTGAAATGGTTTGATATTTCAGAGTTACAGACGTTAGAAATGCCCTATACAGCTAAATATGTAATAGAGCATTATTTGGANATNGCAATGTTTAATGATAAAGTATATGGNGGTATAGCCAATGNNGAGCANGTNNTNTTTATAGAATTACCGGAGTTCTAACATCGANANNCTTTGGNTTATAGAACTGAAACAACAGAAANNGAAAGAGAAGCACAGGGGGAGGTAGTTGCATCATAAAACCTGATGAGATCATNGAGAACAATAAAACATATTGGAATGAACATGCNGATNTGTGGTTTGGNACAACGGCGCTTCCGGAGTATGGAGTACGCTTCCCGACAGANGATGATCTGCANCTGTTCGGTGATGTNNCAGATAANAAATTATTGGAGATATGCTGTGGCAGTGGACATTCTTTGAAATATCATGCGGAAAAAGGNGCAGGGGAGNTATGGGGCGTTGACCTNTCACAAAAGCAGCTTGATAATGCNTCCNGGCTTTTGAGCGAAAGCGGATANGCGGCAAAGNTNATATGCGCNAAGATGGAAGANGAGCTTGANGTGCCCAANGAGTATTTTGANTATGTNTATTCCATATATGGCATTGGCTGGACCACAGATTTGCAGGGNACATTTGANAAGATNGCGTCTTATTTNAAGAGAGACGGCATCTTTATATTNAGCTGGCATCATACNTTNAATTATTGTGTGGCGTGGTCNTGTGANGAACGGAAAGATGTNTTTGAGGATGANAAGCTGGTNATGACGAAAAGCTACTACGATGAGTCGTATTTTAAAATGCCTGTGCATGACAGTGAAATCGTNCTGTGTAACAGAAAGATATCGACATATATTAATGCTTTGGCGAAAGCGGGTTTNGCGATCGAGCAGCTGATAGAAGANGCNGATGAGGAATCGTTGCATGCANCAGGGGANGTTGATCCGAAAACCAGAAAAGCNAGGATGCTGCCNATTTCCTTNTGNATNAANGCNAGNAAGCTTTAGGATGAAACAGAATTTGGAGACGNATCATGTGTCTGTATATACGCGGCTTTCACCTGGTCAATGGTTTTACCGCCAATCCCAAAGTTTTTGTCAGGCACTTCCTTAATGGTAGTCACAAAAAATTCCTGTGGNANTTTCATGATCTCTGAGGATATTTCTGTTAANCGTTTGATCAGNTCTTCTTTTTGNTAATCGGATAAAGTACCGCTTTCTACTGTGATGTAAGGCATTTNTNATTTCCTCCCGGTATTGNTTCCCTTTATTNNGTCTTTCCGNGGTTAAATAGCTTCCATTCNTCGNTGTANGAGATACTTTTGTGTNAAGGNTCCTCTAAAAGCTTTTCNTAAAATGNTAATTTCTTTTGTGTCAAAATGAAGGCATTNTGGAGACTGNTCATTTGATTNTTGATNTCNTTCATGTGATTTTNNACCATANCATAACGCTGTTCAAGGGTTTCNCCGCCTTGTATGAGCAGTGCAACATATTNCTTAATGGANNGAATGGGTATATTTGCCATGCGCATACACTGTATCATTTTTATCCACTCAATGTCNTCGTCNGTATATTGTCTGTATTTTTGGCTGTTTCTGGCTATCTGCGGCAATAANTTTTCTTTTTCGTAATATCTCAAGGCTGCCGTGGATAACCCCGTTATTTTCGCTACTTCTTTTGCTGAGTACATGATAAATCCGCCTTTCCTTTTTAGCATAAACTATGAAGTGCGCTTCAAGTCAACTAAATTTTTCCTTTTAACCTATAGTATAGGCATAGATTATGTGATTTGGGAAGTGATTAAAATACGGTATGAATGAATTAAAAAATATGATATAATCAACCTGCAAATCGGTAACATAGTACCGTTGTTAAATAGGGGGGAGTGGAGGGGTATATANTGAGCGATATCATGGAATTTGCCNACAGAGAAGAATTCAGNAAATGGCTTAATGATAATTGNCTGTCAAGTGAAGGCGTTTGGCTTTTGTTTGGAAAAGCCGGAGGNCCGAAAACGATCAAGGCGGGNGAGGCGCTTGAAGAGGCNCTCTGCTTTGGATGGATTGANGGACAGATGCAGAGCCTTGANGATAANACTTATAAGAAATATTTCTCNCAGCGCAGGGAGAACAGNAAGTGGTCAGAGAAAAACAAGGGCTTGGTNAAAAGTCTNGAAGAACGGGGAATGATGACCGATTTCGGAAGAAAGAANATNGAGGANGCCAAGAAGAACGGCCAGTGGGATGCGCCGAAATCNANGGAGATCACNGAGGAACATATTGCCTGCGTATCTGCAGTGCTGGANGAATANGAGCCNGCCTATACGAATTTTCNGGCNATGTCNCCATCNGTAAAGAAAACCTACGCGCGGGCNTACTTTGANGCAAAGACAGATGCCGGACGGGAAAAGCGNATNGCCTGGATGGTGGACNGGCTCAATANAAATCTNAAACCTANGTAANTGTAGGGAGGATGCTTGATAATGATACGCTATTCTGTTAATGATACTGGGAATATGTCGATTATATAATGAGGATCAAGCGAGAGCGTTTGAGTAAGGTTACTACAGATAAGAAAGGGTATACAAAATGGGGATTATAAAAAAGGCTGGTGAAGCGGCATTAGATCTGGCGAAAAATGAGGCTGCATTGGACAAAACTTCAAATATTATGGGTATGTTATTTCCGTATGCAGGACTAACAAAAAAAGCTTTGGATATGTATATTTCAGACGTTGAAAATTCTGATTTACCGAGCGAATCGAAACTAATTGCGGTTTTAAATGCGAAGAATACGATAAAAAAATTAAAAAATCAGAAAAATATTGCAGAAATAGCGGTTGATACAGCTAAAGAGAATACTGATTTTACAGAGAAATCAGGAGTGAACAGCGAGTGGCTTGAACGCTTTATGGAGTCTGCAGGCTTTGTGTCAGATGAAGAGGTTCAAGAAGTATGGGGTAAAATTCTGGGAAAAGAGTTTGAGAATCCAGGATCGACACCATCTAACATGATAAGAATTTTGTCTGAAATAACCCCGACTTATGCGCGGGCATTTAGAAAAATATGTAGTATGAATATGCGCATAGTAGAATTGGATAAAAATGGTGAAATTATAGATATAAGGAGAGGTGTAGTTGTGCCTTTATATAATAATGAGGAGAAATTTAAAGATCTGGGATTGGGATTATCTGTTTTTAATGAGTTAGAAATGCTTGGTTTAGTAAAATATGAAACTATACGCGGCTACGCATCAGATGGAGTAGCGGGGGTAATTGTTTTGCTATGTGTTAACGGAGAAACAGTAGAAATAGAATTGTATAAAGAGGATGAAATACCTTGTGGAAATGTTATGCTTACTGGTGCAGGTATTTGTTTAGCGAGTATCACGCCAATGGAGACGATAGAAGAATATCCTGAATTAGTAAAAAAATATATGGAAAGTAAGCAGGTAAAAATAAAAGAACATACGGAATACCAGATAATAGTAGAAGAAAATGGGATACGTTGTGAAAAAATAGATAAATGCAAAAATTAAATGGAAAGATGGTTATACGACATTCAACAGAAAAAGACTTTCAACGGATCATGGAAGTTTATGAATATGCCAGACATTTTATGGCGGAGCACGGAAACCCGAACCAGTGGGGCCCCACAAACTGGCCGCCGGAAGCATTGATTCATGCAGATATTGCAGCTCAAAACAGTTATGTGTGTATTTGTGATGACAGGATCGTCGGTACATTTTTCTTCCAATTTGGCAAGGATATCGAACCAACCTACCGTGTGATAGAAGACGGCGGGTGGCGGGATGACAGTGCGTATGGGGTAGTCCATCGGCTGGCAGGGGACGGAAGCGTGAAAGGCATCGGGGAATTCTGCATTGATTGGGCCTTTGAGAAATGTGGGCATATCCGGGTGGATACTCATGGGGACAACCGTGTTATGCAGAAGCTACTTGAGAAGACTGGTTTTACGCATTGCGGCACCATTTATGTGGAGGAAGACTGTTATCCGAGACTGGCATATGAGAAAAGTGTTAATCTGTTAGAAGCATAACGATGAAATGGCGCTTGATAAATATGAAGGAGGGAGATGCAGCATGGAATTTAGAAAAGTGTTTGATACCATACCGGAGCAGTTTGACAAATACAGATGCCGGTATAGCGAGGAACTGTTTGCGAAATTGATCACATACGCCGAGCTTTCTCCCGAGAAGTCCGTATTAGAGCTTGGTCCCGGCACGGGGCAGGCGACAGAGCCGATCTTGAACACGGGATGCGATTACAATGCCATTGAACTCGGCGAGCATTTGTATGCGAAGATGAAACGCAAATATGATCAACATCCGAATTTCCATATCGTAAATGATGATTTTATCACACACGATTTTGGGGCCCAGCAGTTTGATCTGATTTATTCGGCGGCAACGATCCAATGGATTCCGGAAGAGGTTGCTTTTGGGAAGACCTTCGAGCTGCTGAAACCGGGCGGCATTCTGGCAATGATGTTGCTGCATGGAGATTACAAAACGCCTGATGAAGAACTGTACAACAAGATTCAGCAGGTGTATGACCAATATTTCAAACCGGAGACGGTATATACGCATGGCTCATTCCGGTATGCCAGTGCGACGAATTATGGGTATACAGATTTTGAAAAACATGAGTTTTACGGAAAACGGGAATTTACGGCAGATGAATATGTGGCATATTGCGGGACGCACTGCGATCATATTGTGATCCCGGAACCCTACAAGAGTAAATTTTTCGACGGACTCAGAGAAGTGGTCTTGGAGGCTGGGAATAAGCTGGTGGCGAATGAGACATATATTTTGTACTTAGCAAAGAAACCTTTATAGGATTTTCCTGAATTTAGAGGGCGTTATGCCCTCTATTTTTTTAAAAACCTGAATGAAATAGACAGAGTCAGAAAATCCTGTCTGGCGGCTGATCTCATCGATGGACAGATCCGTTGTCTTCAAAAGATATTTGGCGTTATAAATACGGAGCTGCGTGATATATTCGTGCGGGGCAAATCCGGTATACGCTTTAAAGCATCGAGTCATATGTGTGCGGCTGATGCCAAAAAGATGAGAAAGCTCGTCTGTAGTAAGGGGTTTCATGTAATTGGCCTGTATGTAGGAAACGATTTTCTCAATGACCTCAGAGGTGTTGCGGGTTTTGCTCTGGGCGATTAAGAGGTTTGTCAGAAGCATATAAAATGTACAGGAAACTTCATATTCCATATATAAGGATGCCTTTTGCGTGCATTGCAGTATGTGTGTCTGTAATGGTTCAAAGTTTGAGAACATGGCGTCGGTAAATTTGACATTGCCGGATTGCAGATACGATTGCACCAGCGGAGCAGCGGGCACACCATTAAAGGTAAGGCAGGTACTGGTCCAATTGTAGCTGCCGGTCTGGTAATAATATTTTTGGCGGCAGTCGATCAGGCAACCGTCCCCTTTTTTGAGAAGATAGCTTCGTCCGTTATATTTCAGGTATCCTTCCCCGTCTAATACATATCGGATTTCATAAAATTCCTGATTGTTGCCTTCCATGTAGTAGTCATAGGATGTTTTCAGCAGACAGAAAGATTCCGGATAGATCAGTGTGTCTTTGGCTTTATTGCTGACAATAAATTCAGGCATGATCTGCTCTGTTCCGTAAGTAAAGGAATGGGTGATCAGCGGTAAAAAATCATAATTCATAATACATGTTCCTTCTATATGGTTCAAAATTTATGTTTTGCCATTCTTTTTTCTATATAAGTATAGAATAGAGAAACATATAATGCAAGAAAAGACCGGTGCTTAAACCATTATATAGGAAGTATAAAATCAATATTTTATGCGCAGAGCAGGCAGAAGGAGGAGTGATGAGAGTGAGAGATTTTTTAAAGAGAAAAGATATTGTTATTTCACCAAAACGATACGGGATTGATGCATTATCCCAAATGGCGCAGGCAGTGTTTGCTTCGTTATTGATCGGATTAATATTTAAAACGATTGGAGAGCAGGGAGAAAATCTTTTTGGGGAATATAAGGTTTTCACTTACTCTATCGAATTGGGAAGCTTTGCGATGAAACAGGTTGGAGCGGCGATTGGTATAGCAGTTGCCAGGGCGTTAAAGGCGCCGCCGCTTGTCATGTTTACATGTGCGGTAACAGGGGCGCTGGGGGCCAGTGTCGGCGGGGAAGCTGCGGCGCTTGTTTCCGCAATCATAGGCACTGAATTTGGCAAAGCAGTGTCAAAGGAGACAAATGTCGATATTCTTGTTACACCGGGAGTGACGCTTCTGGCGGGAGGGCTTACGGCAACTTTTATAGGACCTGTT
Source organism: Lachnospiraceae bacterium (assembly GCA_014804615.1). Taxonomy (GTDB): domain Bacteria; phylum Bacillota; class Clostridia; order Lachnospirales; family Lachnospiraceae; genus UBA3282. The sequence goes on along the minus strand of JAAUZL010000008.1, from coordinate 183,998 downwards.
GTCAAATTGTTGATGAGCGGCATCGGTATGATTATTATGAAGGCCACGGAGCTGCAGCCGTTTTTCATGGGAATCATTGTATCGGTGATTGTGGGGCTTGTTCTGACGTCGCCGCTTTCCAGTACGGCGCTATGTATCATGCTGAATCTGTCCGGTATTTCTGCAGGGGCGGCGGCTGTCGGCTGTTGTGCGCAGATGGTTGGGTTTGCGGCTACGGGATATAGAGACTGTAAGATGGGCGGAGTCATGGCAATGGGACTCGGCTCTTCCATGTTCCAGTTTCCTAATATTTTGAAAAATCCCTGGATCATTTTGCCGCCAACGTTATCTTCGATTATCATAGCACCTATAGCTACCTGTATCTTAAAAACAACGAATACATTTGCGGGGGCAGGGATGGGTACCTGTGGGTTTGTGGGACAGATTTTTACCTTTACCGATATGGGGATCAACGCAAGATCTATTATATCGGTGGCATTGCTGCATTTTGTTTTGCCTGTGTGTTTATCTTTGCTTTTTGACTGGATTTTACGGAGAAAAGGAAAGATTAAAGCGGGGGATTATAGTTTTGTATTATAATATGTTGATAAAAGTATATGTATAGCAGAATGCTTTACAAATGCTTTCACATAATATATACTGAAAGTATCATAAAGAAAGGGGTGATATGATGGCTCAAATCAGTTTGCGTATAGAGGATGATGTAAAGAAAAAAGCGGAGCAGGCTTGTGCTGATATCGGAATGTCTTTATCAACGGCTATTAATATTTATCTGAAAAAGCTGGGAAGAGAAAGACGTATACCGTTTGAAGTGTCCGTTGATCCATTTTACTCTGAAAGTAACATGGAACATTTGCGCAGAGGAGTGGAAGCTCTCAATGCCGGAAAGGGTGTAGAACACGATATTATTGAGGTAGACGAATGAAAAAGATTTGGTTTGACGAGGCATGGGAGGACTACACCTATTGGCAAGTACAGGATAAAAAAACATTGAAGCGTATTAATATGTTATTGAAAGATATTGAGAGAGGAAACTATGATGGCATTGGGAAGCCGGAACCATTAAGGGGTGATATGAGCGGCTTTTGGAGTCGAAGAATTGATGATGTGAACAGATTGATATATCGGATTCGTGGTGATGTTATGGAAATAGTTTCCTGTAAGGGACATTATGAGGATTAGATATAAAACAAGTAGGAGGCAAATATGTTAGAGATAGGAACACAAGCACCGGACTTTGAACTGCCGGATCAGAACGGTATCATGCACACTTTGGAAGAATACAAGGGCAAAAAGGTTATTTTGTATTTTTATCCCAAGGATAATACGCCGGGATGTACCAAGCAGGCCTGCGGTTTTTCGGAGAGATATCCGCAGTTTCAAGAAAAAGGAGCCGTTGTAATCGGGATCAGTAAAGACACGGTTGCCTCCCATAAAAAATTTGAAGAGAAGTATGGGCTGGCATTTACTTTGTTGGCGGATCCGGAGCGGAAGGTCATTGAGGCATACGATGTGTGGAAGGAAAAGAAGAATTACGGTAAGGTTTCGATGGGAGTCGTACGCACCACATATTTGATCGATGAGAATGGAATCATCATTAAGGCTAATGATAAGGTGAAAGCGGCAGATGATCCGGAGAAGATGCTGGGTGAAGTGTAATGAAAATCATTCTTTCACCGGCTAAGAAAATGAATGTGGATACGGATTCGCTTGAGGTGCGGGGAATGCCCGTATTCTTGGAGCAAACGGAAGAAATTCTAAGCTGGATGAAGTCGAAATCCTATGCGGAGCTGAAAAAGCTTTGGAATTGTAATGATAAGATCGCAGAGCAGAATGTTGACAGATTGAAGCGTATGGATCTCCATAAACAGCTGACACCGGCGGTGCTTTCGTATGAAGGTATCGCCTATCAGTATATGGCGCCGGCGGTCTTTGAGGGCGGACAGCTTGACTATGTGCAGGAGCATCTTCGGATCTTATCCGCTTTTTATGGAGTGCTGAAACCGATGGATGGCGTGACGCCGTACAGATTGGAAATGCAGGCCAGGGCGTCTGTTGCCGGATATAAAGATCTGTATGACTTCTGGGGAGCTGGATTATATGAAGAAATCCGGGATGATTCAGGCATTATGATTAATCTGGCATCCAAAGAATATGCAAAGTGTATCGAAAAGTATCTGAAACCGGAGGATACCTATATTACAGTTACATTTGGAGAGATGTCCGGCGGCAGGATCGTCACCAAGGGAACTTATGCAAAGATGGCCAGAGGTGAGATGGTGCGGTTTATGGCGGAAAACAGCATTGAAGATCCGGCAGATATGAAAGAGTTTGACAGACCGGGATACATTTACAGAGAGGATTTGTCGTCTGAGACGGAGTATGTGTTTGAAAGGATAAAATAGGGGGATACATTTGGAAAAGCGTGTTACAGGGATTTATTTTGCGGTATTGATAATAGGAATACTATATGCGGTTTTTGCTGCCATCTCTTTCCGTAGTGAGATAGAGACCAGAACAGAGGATACGGGGGTCGTTTTATGGGATGACCAGATGGAGAAGGCGCAGGAGGGCGATACTTATTATTACAGTCGGACCCTGCCGCTGGAAAATACGGATGAGAAGGTGATCATCTATAATACTGTACATATGTATCTGGANGTATTNATAGACGGAGANCGGGTNTATGCNNTGAAGAGGNGNANNNGACANGNCNGTGAAAACGACGGGCTTCTGNTGGAATGTCATNGCATTGACAGCGGAGGATGCNGGTAANGAGATCGTCTTTCAGGTAACGCCGGTCTACCGGGACAGCAAACCGAAGGGAACCTTTTTCTATGGTACNTATCGGGAGATAGAGCGTAAGATTTTAGCAGAACGGCTTGCAGAACTGGTTTTGTCCGGCATGATCGCTCTGGCGGGCATTGTCATGCTGCTGTANGGCCTCTTTGTGGTAAAGAAAGGGCANGAAGCCGAGACNATTATGCAGTTTGCCATCTTTGCCACGATGCTGGGNATCTGGTCTATCATTGAAACACAGATTCCGGATTGGATTTTCCCGGGCAGTATAATGCTCGTCTTTATATCCCATTTGATGCTGATGATCATGCCGATTCCGTTTNTANTGTTCCTGCGTCAAATGTACCATGAAAAAGAGAGTAAGCTGTGGAGCTTTTGCTGCTATCTCAACTGTGCGGTAATTGTTGTGCGGGCTGTGCTGCAGATCATAGGACTGTACGATCTGCGGGAAACCCTGCTGCTGACCCATATTTACCTGTTGCTGTTTGTGATAGTGATCGTGATAATGACGATCCGGGAAATTCGGGCGAACGAGCTGACCAGCCAGATTAAGATCAACAGTATCTGTGTGATCGTGATTCTGGCAAGCACGGTATTGGAGCTGGCGATTTATCGTTTCAGCAATAAGAGCACGCCTTTGGGCAGTATGGGATTTTTGATCTACATAGTAGTGATGGGAATTGTAAATGTGCGNAGATCCCGAANGNTGATGGAGCAGGCANGGGAGAGCGAGCTTTACCGNAANCTTGCNTTTACGGACGAGTTGACAGGNCTTTCCAACCGCATGGCTTTTAGAGAGGATTTGGAAAGGCGCGTTACGCAGGACAAAGCAACCGGAGAAGAAAAAATACTGCCAACCGTTGTTTATATGTTTGATCTGAATGATTTAAAGAAATGTAATGATACCTTTGGTCATGACTATGGGGATCAGTATATTAAGATGGCGGCGGATGCNNTGAAGAAGATTTTTGNACAGGANGGNAAATGNTANCGNATCGGCGGGGATGAATTCTGTGCCTGGGCGCCCTATTCTTCTTTGGAGGAGATNGATCAAAAACTGCAGGCATTAGAGCAGGATGTGCGGGAGATGAATGATAGAGGATTTGTGGTGACAGTCAGCATTGCTGTCGGTTATGCGATTTACCAGGAAGGCGAGGATGGCGGCGGCCTGTACAGCACGATGAAACGGGCGGATGTGATGATGTATGAGCGGAAACAGGCATACAAGAAACGTTTGAATGTTTCAAGATAGGTTTTTATTGTGACCGAATGAAATGAGGAGAAAGGCTATGAAGCGCTTGAGCGAGAGAACCNCGGGATTTACAGATTCCGTAATACGAAGAATGACAAGAGTGTCCAACCAATATGAGGCGGTCAATCTGTCACAGGGTTTCCCGGATTTTGATCCACCCAAGGAGATTACAGACCGATTGGCTGAGATCGCGGGGATTGGTCCGCATCAATATGCGCTGACCTGGGGCGCGCAGAATTTCAGGGAGGCGTTGGCGAAGAAGCAGGAGCACTTTTACGGTATGAAAGTGGATCCTGACAATGAGATCGTTGTGACCTGTGGAAGCACGGAAGCGATGATGNCGGCCATGATGTCGGTGTGCAATCCGGGTGACAAGGTTGTCATATTTTCTCCCTTCTATGAAAATTACGNTGCGGANACCATTNTGTCCGGTGCGGANCCGATCTATGTGCCNTTAAAACCGCCNGCTTTTACCTTTGACGGGGACGANNTGGANNCGGCGGTGAAGCAGCCGGGCGTGAAAGCGCTGATCNTGTGTAATCCNTCCAANCCNTGCGGNAANGTNTTTACNGTGGANGAATTGAAGGAGCATTGCAGANCTTGCNATAAAATATGACATATATGTCATAACTGATGAGGTGTATGAGCACATTGTGTATCAGCCCTATGCACATACCTGTATTGCCACGCTGCCGGGCATGCGGGAGAGAACTATCATCTGCAATTCCCTCTCCAAGACCTATTCAATTACGGGCTGGCGGCTGGGATTCGTCATGGCATCCCCGGAGATCACCGACAGGGTAAAAAAAGTCCATGATTTCCTGACAGTGGGGGCAGCAGCGCCGCTGATGGAGGCAGCAGTGGTGGGCTTGCAGTTCCCCGATTCTTATTATGAGGGACTGCGGGAGCATTATACCCATATGAAGGAGCTGTTTACGGAGGGATTGCAGGAGATCGGACTGCGGTTTACAGACCCGCAGGGCGCCTATTATGTGCTGGTAGATATCAGTGAATTTGGATATGAGAGCGATCTGCTTTTCTGCGAGGAGCTGGCGAGGAAGGTGGGCGTGGGAGCTGTGCCCGGCTCCAGCTTCTTTAAAGAGCCGGAAAACCGGTATATCCGGTTCCACTTTGCCAAGCAGGATGCCACGCTGCAGAAGGCGTTGGAGCGCCTTGCGGATATTCGGGGGAAGATGAAGCAGTAGGGTTATTCTGCTGTCATTGACAAAATCCATAGAAACCATTAGAATTTTGAAAAAACATATATGGGAGGTTACAATATGAGTTTTCTGGATGATATGAGTAAAAAGATTACCGATGCGGGACATGCTACCGTTCAAAAGGGAAAGGAAGTGGCTGATATCGCAAAGCTTCGCTCTCAGATTTCGGAAGAGCAGAGGAAGCTTCGTGAGATCTACGAGCAGATCGGAAAGCGCTATGTGGAAGAATTTGGCAATTCTCCGGCAGAGTCTTTTACAGAAGATGTGAATGCTGTGAGGTTGTCACAGGATAAGATCGAGGAGTGCCAGAAAAAGATCGCGGAGATCAAAGGCGTGGTAAAATGCCCGAAATGTGGGGAAGAGGCTCCCAGTGGTTCCGCATTCTGTTCCGCATGTGGTGCAAAAATGCCGGAGCCGGAACCTGAGGTTGTTGATGTAGAAGAGTATGAGGAATATGAGCTTTAATTCCCCGATGAAAACAATACGAGTCGCAGCGGCCATCATCTGTGACAACATGGAAGCCCCTTCCCGAATCTTCGCCACAGCCAAAGGCTATGGAGAATTTAAGGGGCAGTGGGAATTCCCGGGCGGAAAGATCGAAGCCGGAGAAGCGCCGGAGGAAGCACTGCGCAGAGAGATCAGAGAAGAACTGGATACGGACATTGAAGTGGGTGACCTGCTCACAACGATCGAGTACGATTATCCTGCCTTTCATCTCTCTATGGACTGTTTCTGGGCGCAGGTGAAGAGCGGTGAATTGGTGCTCAAGGAGGCGGAGGCCGCCAGATGGCTTATCAGAGAAGAACTGTATGACGTGCAGTGGCTGCCGGCGGATTTGTCGCTGATAGAGATGATTGAAAAGGAATTACAGTAAAGCGGAATGTTTTCTGAAATATAGAGAAAGAGGAAACAAGGAAATGTTGTGCATTGCAAACGCTCCATGCAAGGCTTGAGGACATTGCATGGAGGAAGTCAGAAATGACTATGTCCTCAAACTTTGCGACCTGATTTTCAAATAAAAAATCAAAGGAGCAAAGTATAAAATGAAAAATACAATAAAAGATTTGAAAATATTTCTGATTCTGTGGAGTACCCAGTCCCTGTCACAGCTTGGGAGTGCTATGACGGGCTTTGCGCTTACACTGTGGCTTTATGAAAAGACGGGGTCGGCCCTGCAGACGGCACTCCTGGCAATCTGCAGTTATGCGCCCTATGTGGTGATGAGTATTTTTGCGGGCGCACTCAGCGACAGATGGAATAAGAAAAAGGTGATGCTTGTCTGCGATACACTGGCAGCTTGCAGTACGGTGCTGGTTTTGGTGCTTATACGGACAGATCTGCTGCGGCCTGTTCATATTTATGTTTTAAATGTCTTAAACGGGCTGATGAATACGGTGCAGCAGCCGGCGGGTGATGTGGCGATGACCATGATCACGCCTAAGAAATACTTTCAGAAAACCAGTGGTATGCGTTCGGTTTCTAACTCGCTTGTCACGATTTTAAATCCGATATTCGCGACGGCGCTTTTTTCCTTCGCGGGAATGAATCTAGTTATCTATGTAGATTTAACTACATTTATAATTGCGTTTCTGGCGCTGCTGTTTGGGGTAAAAATGTCTGTGCTGGAAGCGAAAAAGGAAGAGGAAAGAGAGTCTTTTTTGTCTACCGTAAAAGCAGGGCTTGCCTATCTGCGGGACAACGACCTGATTTTGGTGCTTATTCTGTTTCTGGCGGGGGTTAACCTTGTGGCGTCAGCCTTTGATGCGGTGCTTCCTGCGCTGATATTACCCAGAGAAAATGGTGGGGAAGCGGTATTAGGGATTGTCAGCTCCTGTGCGGGGATCGCGATGCTGGTAGGCAGTATGGTTGTGACGGTATTGCCGGCGCCGAAGAATCGGGTCCGGGTCATTTATCTGACCATGCTTTTTTCGCTGGGCACAGAGAATTTTCTTCTGGCCTTTACGCAGAAGCCCCTTTTCTGGTGCGCAGGACAGGTGATCGGATGGGTGCTGGTTCCAATCATGAGTGCGAATCTGGATGTGATTTTGCGGACGACGATCCCGGTAGAAATGCAGGGACGCGTATATTCCTGCAGAAACACCTTGCAGTTTTTCACCATTCCCGTGGGCCTGTTTTTGGGTGGGCTTATGGTGGATCAGGTCTGTGAGCCGCTCATGGCTTCCTCATATGCAGAGGGGATGCTTGTCCGGCTGTTCGGCAGCGGTAAGGGATCGGGTGCGACTATGATGATGTTTCTTCTGGGCATTCTCGGCATAGTGATCTGTCTGGGTTTTGGGCGCATTCTGCGAAGGTACAGTTATACGGAAGAGCAGTAATAGGAATATATTATATAAGGGCATGGCGTTTGTCATGCCCTCTTATGTAAAAGGAGGATGTGAGTACAACCATGCTGCAGCACACGATAAAACCGGTATACGACAGCCAGTCCAGAATTTTGATCCTGGGCAGCTTTCCATCGGTGAAATCCAGGGAACAGCAGTTTTTCTATGGGCATAAGCAGAACCGCTTCTGGCGTGTGCTGGCGCAGGTGTTTGCCTGTGCTGTGCCGGAGAATGTCGAGCAGAAGCGGGAGATGCTGCTATCCCATCATGTGGCGGTCTGGGATGTGATCGCAAGCTGTGAGATCACGGGTTCTTCGGATGCCAGCATCCGTAATGTGACGCCAAACGATCTGTCGCCGATCTTGGCTCAGGCGGACATTCGAGCAATCTACACCAATGGCGGTAAGGCGCAGCAGCTGTATCAGAAATATATTTTTCCTGTCAACGGGCGGGGAGCTGTCTCCCTGCCCTCTACCAGTCCTGCCAATGCAGGGTATTCGTTAGAGCGGCTGGTGGAGGCATGGCAGATGATAAGGGAGGAGACATGAAATACATTCATTATTATGATGCACCGTTGGGCCGGCTCACGCTGGTAAGCGATGGGGAGGCTTTGATGGGACTATGGTTTGACGGTCAGAAATATTTTGATGTTACACTTTGCGAAGGTTGCGAAGAAAAAGAACTGCCGGTTTTTGCGCAGGCCGATAGGTGGCTTGCGCTTTATTTTAGTGGAAAGGAGCCGGATTTCCTGCCACCCCTTGCGCCGGAGGGTACGCCCTTTCGAAAGGCGGTCTGGGAGATACTGCTTACGATTCCTTATGGAAAGACAATGACCTACGGAGAGATTGCCCGGGAAATGGCGAAACAGAAAGGCGTATCACGAATGGCGGCGCGGGCTGTCGGCGGTGCGGTGGGTCATAATCCCATTTCTATTATGATCCCCTGCCATCGGGTGATCGGAGCGGATGGAAGTCTGACGGGCTTCGCCGGCGGCCTTGCCGTAAAGGAAAAGCTGCTTAGTATGGAGAGCCGGTAAAAATAACAGTGCAGGGAAAGTGAAAATCTGATATACTAATACGCGAGAGTACCGCAAATCAACACGGAATGAAGGAGAACAGAGTATGAAATACAAAGTTTTGCTTATGGGAAACAACAAGATGGTCATCAATGAGTTTTTTACCTACATGGATATGAGTTTCGAATGTTTCAGTACCTCGGAGCGTTATGATGACATTATCAATCATGTAAAATACATACATCCGGATGCGATAGTCTATTGTCTGCATGGAGAACATCCGGACGACTTGAAACGATTTGTCAACGTTGAGAATAAGATCGCCAAGGAGAGGATTCCCATCGTGATCGTTGGAGACGATGATGACTGCAGCGAGTTTGAGCGTATTGCGCCTATGTTAGAGGTGAAAATGTTCCACAGACCCATATCCAGCCAGAACTTGGAAGAGGGCATTCTCAAGCTTTTGAAGGAGAAGAGGCCGGAGGGCGGACAGGAGAAACGCTCCGTGACAGTGACGGAGAGCGCGCTGAAGACCGAAGATGTCATGCGCGTAGCGGAGGAGCTTCTTGCTCAGATTGCGAAAGAGGAAGAGAAAGAGAAGGAGCGGGAAAAAGAGGCGGCGAGAAAGAAGCACATTCTGGTCGTGGACGACGATAGCAGCGTATTGAAGCTCTTAAAGGGTTATCTGGCGGAGCGCTATGACGTGGCAACGGCTATCAGCGGAAAGATTGCTCTCAAGTTCCTGGAGACGAAAAGGACGGATATGGTGCTTCTGGATTATGAGATGCCGGTGGAGAACGGCGCGGCCGTTTTGGCAAAGATCCGGCAAAATCCGAATACCAGTAATTTGCCGGTTGTGTTCCTTACGGGAGTAACGGATAGACAGAAGATCATGGAAGTGCTTACGATGAAACCGCAGGGGTATCTCACGAAGCCCATCGATATGGGAAAGCTGTCTTCTACCATCAAAGGTGTTTTAGGCTGACAGAGCAGCGCTTTTGCAGAAGGAGGGAACTATGGCGATCATTGAAGATGAACTTAATTTAACCGACCTGATAGACGTGGAATCCTTGCAGAAGATACAAGATGCTTTTTCGGATATAGCGGGTATTGCGTCTATGATTACGGATGCGAGGGGTAATATTCTGACCAGGCTTTCCGGATTTTCGGATTTTTGCAAGAATCATGTCAGAAATACGGAAATAGGAGCGGAACGATGCGAGAAGTGTGACAGAATGGGTGCGGAAAAGGCCGGAAAAGCCGGTGTCTCCTGTATCTATCATTGCCATACGGGATTGCTGCGCTTCGTTTCTCCGGTCATGGCACATGGACGTATGGTGGGGTGTTTTATATGCGGTCAGGTAACAACCAAACCGCTTGAGGAGAAAAAACTGCGGAGGGTGGCGGAGGAGATCGGTACGGATCCGGAGGNNTTGATTCGTGCCGCACAGGATATCAGGATCGTNGATNAGCAGTCTATCGAGAAAGTGTCAAATGCTCTTTATACCATCGCCAATATCCTGTCCGATGTTGCTTACAGTAAGTATGAGATAAGTCTGAAAAATATGGAGCTGANGAAAAGCTCNAGNATGAAATCAGATTTTTTGGCGAATATGAGTCACGAGATCCGCACGCCNATGAATGCGGTGATNGGTATGGCGGAGATGGTACTCCGGGAGGATCTGTCTCCTACGGCCAAGGAGTATGTCGGACAGATCAAATCCTCGGGACAGACGCTTTTGACGATTATCAATGATATTCTGGANTTTTCCAAAATTGAGTCAGGTATGATGGATATCAGNNANGTGGAGTATGAGCCNATGTCCATGATCAANGATGTNTCGAATATTATTATGACGCGCATCGGCAGCAAAGATTTGGAACTGACGGTAGACGTCAATCCGAATCTGCCAATGGAACTTTACGGGGATAATATTCGAATCAAGCAGGTTATGGTNAATNTNGCAAACAATGCCGTCAAGTTTACCAAAGNAGGAAANGTTAATGTGAAAATTGATTTTNACCAGANNGCGGAGGATATGATAGAACTCAGTGTCGCGATCNCCGATACGGGAAGCGGCATCAAAGAGAGNGATATGAGNAAACTTTTTCAGTCATTCCANCAGCTTGACAGCAAGCGAAACCGGAATGTTGAGGGTACNGGTTTGGGATTGGCNATCTGTAAGCAGNTNGTGTCNTTGATGNAGGGNAANATTCATGTGNNCAGNGAATATGGTAAGGGCAGTACNTTCTCTTTTGTCATTCCCCAGAAGGTAACAAACAGCGCACATTCTGTCGAAANGTTGGAGAAAAAGGTATCGGCGATGGGGCTGATCAAGAACGATTATATCGCGAATGAGCTGGCAGGGGATATGGATAAACTCGGCGTTTCCTATGAGAGATTGGAATCGGAAGAGCTCCTGAACCGCATAGTGGAAGAACATATAGAGTATCTTTTTGTAGAACAGCCTATGNTTACCGAGGGNGTACAGTATTTNCTGAAACTGCATCCGGATGTTTGCGGCGTGGTTTTGACGAATTANCGGTCNGTGCGGTCCTATGACCTTCCGAATCTNCGAGTGGTTAAGAAGCCTCTTTATATTCTGGGNCTNGCAAATATTTTTAANGGGAGNGAAGANAATGCNGCCTTCNCCNTGACNGAACCGGANGATTTTGATTTNANTGCGCCTACTGCGGAGATTCTGGTGGTGGATGATAACGCCATCAATCTGACNGTGGTGAAGGGGNTGCTGAATCCGCTGCAGATGAAGCTGGATACGGCATTGAGCGGTAAAGAAGCGGTTACGAAAGTGAACGATAAGCGNTATGACATTATNTTTATGGATCATATGATGCCGGACATGGACGGTGTGGAGACGACCAGAGTNATCAGACGTCTGCTNGGGGATAACGGNCAGGTNCCGATCATCGCTCTGACAGCCAANGCGGTAGAGGGAACNGCGGAGATGTTTATCAGCGAGGGCATGAATGATTTTGTGACGAAGCCNATCGAGATGAGAGTTATNGTTTCCAANCTGCGNAAATGGCTGCCGNCGGAAAANATTGANAAGCNTAAGAAAAAGNNCAATGNNGNTNTCCGNCAGNCNTCCAAAGANGNGNNNANGGGNCNGNCGAGCACGAATATTGTCATTGAAGGACTTGATGTGCATAAAGCNATGGAGTTTCTGGGNAATGAGGANCTTTTCTGGTCNGTNNTGAAAGANTANTATCGNGTGATCGANAANAAGTGCGCNCTGATANAGGAATATGAAAAGAATGAAAAATGGAGAGANTATACCGTTGAGGTGCACGCGTTAAAGAGNGCCTCCAGNCAGATNGGNGCGNTGGATCTGGCNCAGACGGCAGAGCAGATGGAAGCGGCCGGCAATGCNGAAAATGCGGCCCTGATCCATAAGATCACGCCGGGCATGCTGGAGGAGTACATGTTCTANAAGGGTATTCTGGCTCCCTATTTCACGAAAGAAGAGGAAGAACAGGGCGACCGGGCAGCGGCTGATCAGAGCGAGATGGAGACGCTCTTCACACAGATGGAAGAGGCCATGGAGAATCTGGATATGGATGCTATGGAAGTGGTGATCCAGGAGATGGCTCATTATTCNTACGACGATGCTCAGCGGAAGTTTTTTGACGAACTGAAAAATGCNGTGGAGGATATCGATACGGAAGCGTGCGAGAAGATAATCGCTGAGTGGAGAGAAAAGCTTTGCGAGTGATATGATTAAAAAATGTATATTTTGNATATTTATGCTTTTCTTTCGGNNTGTGTTGTGNTATGATAGAGCGANCGCGGGNNNAGNGCGTAGAAAGGGCGAAAGATAGATGGCAGAGTTNANTGATCTGTTTTATAANTGTTTTATCAGAGAAGANCGGTANAAGCTGCTTGTGAGCGGTATCGGCGTGACAATTAAAGTGTCGCTTCTGGCTATTGTCATCGGTATTTTAATCGGAATGCTGATTGCCATGTGTAATCTTTCTAAAAAGAAACTGTTGCGCTTTATCGGCGGCGTATATACAGATGTGATCAGGGGAACGCCCTCGGTGACCCAGCTGATGATCATCTATTTCGTTATTTTTGCATCGGTACAGCTGGATAAATGGATCATCGCGGCCATCGCTTTCGGCGTGAACTCCGGCGCTTATGTGTCCGAGATCATTCGCGCGGGTATTCTTTCCATAGACAAGGGACAGACGGAGGCAGGTAGGTCTCTGGGGCTTTCCGCTTTTCAGACTATGAGCAGGATCGTTATTCCCCAGGCGGTGAAAAATATTTTTCCGGCGTTGTGCAATGAGTTTATTGTGTTGATTAAGGAGACCGCCATCGTCGGTTACGTGGGACTTATGGATATCCAAAAAGCGGGAGATTTCATCAAGAGCGCGACTTTTATTGCCTTTATGCCATTGATCGGAACCGCGGTTATTTATTATGTGCTGATCAAGATATTGACACTGGCGCTGGGCAGAGTGGAAGCGGGACTGCGCAGGGCGGATGCAAGATAACCGTGAGAGACGAATATCGATTCTAAGTTTCACACAGCATTCTCTGTATGGAGATTATTATGATTAAAGTAGAAAACTTACATAAAAAATTTGAGGATTTAACCGTGTTAAACGGGATAGACGAGCACATCACGCAGGGTGAGGTGGTGGTGGTGATCGGGCCTTCGGGTTCCGGCAAGAGCACTTTTTTGAGATGCCTTAATCTGTTGGAGACGGCCACCGAAGGGGAGATTTACGTGGATGACGAATTGATCACGGCCCCGAAGGTGAATGTGAACCGGGTGCGGCAGAAGATGGGTATGGTGTTTCAGCAGTTTAATCTGTTTCCCCATCTGACCATTATGGAAAATATCACGCTGGCGCCGGTGCTTCTTAAGAAACTGAGCAAGGAAGAGGCGATAAAGCGCGGTCAGGAGCTTTTGGAGCGGGTCAATCTGGGCGAGAAAGCGGATGCTTATCCGGCACAGCTTTCCGGCGGACAGAAACAGCGTGTGGCTATTGCGAGAGCGCTGGCTATGGATCCGGAGATCATGCTTTTTGACGAGCCGACTTCGGCGCTGGATCCGGAGATGGTGGGTGAAGTGCTGGATGTCATGAAGGATCTGGCAAGGTCCGGCATGACCATGGTGATCGTTACACATGAGATGGGGTTTGCCAGAGAAGTGGGTTCCAGAGTGCTTTTTATCGATCAGGGTGTGGTTATGGAGAGCGGAAGTCCGGAGGAGGTTTTCGGTAATCCGCAGAACGAGCGGACCAGGAATTTCCTGAGTAAAGTGCTGTAGACGCGAATTTGCGAGTCTATATAAAGTATAAACACATATAACGAGGAGGACAAAGTTATGAAAAAAGCAACAAAAGTTTTGACACTGGCGCTTGCCATGATTATGCTGGCGGGCGTATTGACAGCCTGCGGCGGCGGTTCCAAGAACGGCAGCACGCTTACCTTCGGCACGAATCCCGAGTTCCCGCCCTTTGAGTATGTCACATCCAACGGTGTGATCGGCGAGTTTGACGGTATCGACATGGCGATTGCAAAGCAGATCGCTGACGAGAATGGTATGACCGTTGCTATGGAGAGTATGGAGTTTGACTCTCTTCTGGTTGCGCTTCAGAACGGGCAGATCGATGCGGTCATCGCAGGTATGACGGCTACCGATGAGAGAAGAGAGACAGTGGATTTCTCCACGACCTACTATACCGCAACGCAGGTTATGATCGTGAAGGAGGATTCCGATATCACCAAAGCGACAGATATGGCGGATAAGAAGATCTGCGTAGTGCAGGGCTATACCGGCGAGGTGTGCGTGCAGGAGATGGGCTATTCCTATGAGGCTTTCAAGAAGGGCACGGAGGCTGTGTTGGAGCTGGTGAACGGCAAGTGTGATGTGGTCGTGATCGATTCCGCTACGGCAAAGAAGTATGTGGGCGACAACGAGGGCTTAAAGATCGTGGAGGATGCCTCCGCATTTGAGTCTGAGGAGTACGCGATCGCAGTGCAGAAGGGCAACACGGAGCTGCTTGACAAGATCAACGCTTCTATCGAGAAGATGCTCTCTGACGGTACGATCAATGAGCTGGCTGTGAAGTACACAGAGGAAGCAACTGCCGAATAAATATAGAAAAACCAAGGCCCCGCCATTTGGCGGGGTCTTTTTGCGGAAATGAGGAAAATATGGGAGAAATGCTCATGAGGCATAAGAAAAAAATCATTGCGGGCATATTGCTGTTGATTTTCTTTATCCTGACATTTTTAATCATAGATAAAAGAATCCGGCTCAACCTGTTATTTGTAGATCGGTACGAGATTCGCGGCGTTGATGTCTCACACTATCAGGGCGATATTGACTGGGGTAAAATGGCTGACGAAAAGATTGAGTTTGCTTATATCAAAGCGACAGAAGGCAGCAGTCATGTAGATGAAAAATTTTATATCAACTGGAAGAATATCGCACAGACGAATCTGTACTATGGAGCATATCATTTTTTCAGCTTTGACAGCGCCGGCGAAACGCAAGCACAGAATT
Organism: Lachnospiraceae bacterium; assembly: GCA_014804615.1. Classification (GTDB taxonomy): domain Bacteria; phylum Bacillota; class Clostridia; order Lachnospirales; family Lachnospiraceae; genus UBA3282. The sequence continues at coordinate 168,828 of JAAUZL010000008.1, read as the reverse complement.
ATATTTCTACAGTCGGCAGTTTGGACGGCAAGCTGGTCCCGGCTGTCGATGTGGAATATTACGGCGATAAGGAAAGCAGAAAAAACGAATTGAACCGTAAAGCGATCACAAAGGAACTGGACGTTCTCCTTCGCGCGCTGGAGGAGGAATATCACACGAAACCAATTATTTACACGACCTATTCGGCATATCACGATTTTATCGAAGGTGCCTTTGATGAGTATGATCTGTGGATCAGAAATGTCTATTACACGCCTGACATGGACATGAAGGGACGCTGGCTTTACTGGCAGTATACAGATCGGGCGAAATTTGATGCATACACCGGAGAGGAGCAATATATCGATATGAATGTCTTTGCGGGCAGCAGAACAGAGTTTTTGAGTATGCTTCTGCCGTCCGATGACGCAAAAAGTGGATAACTTGACGCAATACGCTTTCTCGTAGTAGTATAGTAAAGTAACTTGTCAATTCGTGAGAAAAACACGGTTGAGAACAGTCGGAAAGTGTTTCGGCGTGGAGGGAATCATGAAAAATGTGTGGGGAAAATGGACAGGCATAAGTCTTGTCAAGAGAATTGTAGTGGGACTGGTGATCGGTGTGATTCTGGCGCTGGCAGTACCCGGGGCGTCCGGTATCGGTGTCTTGGGCGATGTATTTGTGGGAGCACTCAAAGGGATCGCACCGCTTCTGGTGTTCTTCCTGGTTATGAGTGCACTGTGTAATGCGGGTCAATCGCACGGCGGCGTTATTCGTACTGTTATCATTCTGTATATGTTTAGTACGGTGCTGGCTGCGGTGATCGCGGTATTTGCCAGCATGATCTTCCCGGTGGAGATGGTACTTGTGGATGCGGCTTCAGATGCGGCTGCTGCACCCAGCGGTATCGTGGAGGTGTTAAGCACCCTGCTGTTGAATGTGGTACAGAATCCGGTGGCTTCTCTGGTGAATGCAAACTATGTGGGTATTCTGGCATGGGCGGTACTTCTGGGCGTAGCCTTCCGTGCAGCGGGTGAGGCGACGAAGAAGACTCTGGGTGATATCTCGGAGGCAATTTCCAAGGTAGTTGTGGTGATCATCAATTTTGCACCCTTCGGTATCCTGGGACTGGTGTACACCAGCGTGACGACCAGCGGACTGGAAGCCTTTACTGTATACGGGAAACTGCTGATCCTGCTGGTGGGCTGCATGCTCTTTATCTATTTTGTGACCAATCCGATTCTGGTGTATTGGTGTATCAGAAAGAATCCTTATCCGCTGATTTTAAAGTGCTTAAAAGAGAGTGCCATCACGGCGTTCTTTACCAGAAGCTCGGCGGCAAATATTCCTGTCAATATGAGAATCTGTGAGGAGATGGGACTGGACAAGGATACCTATTCTGTGACGATTCCGCTTGGCGCAACGATCAACATGGATGGCGCGGCGATCACCATCACGGTCATGACTATGGCAACAGCCTTCACGATGGGTATCCATGTGGATATTCCTACTGCGATCATCTTAAGCCTGCTGGCGGCACTTTCTGCCTGCGGTGCGTCCGGCGTGGCAGGTGGTTCTCTGCTTTTGATTCCGCTTGCATGTTCGCTCTTTGGTATTTCGGATGCCATTTCCATGCAGGTCGTAGCGGTGGGGTTCATCATCGGTGTGATTCAAGATTCAGTGGAGACGGCGCTCAATTCTTCATCCGATCTGCTTCTGTCGGCTTCTGCAGAGTTTAGACAGTGGAGATTAGAGGGCAAAGAGATTACATATTAAGCGGTGATAATTTTGTTGATTTGCGGCATACTAATGTGCGAGAAAGGACTGTCAGCTTGTGACAGTTTTTTCTTGCAGGAAACGAATGACGTGATTGATCAACAAAAGGAGGCCGCATATGGAAGACGATACAATTAAACTGCTGCGGGAGTGCAATGCAGGGATTAAAATGGGAATTTCTTCACTGGACGATGTGATGGAGCATGTGCAGGACAGTAAGCTGGAAAATCTGCTTAAGAAGAGTAAGGACACGCACTGCATGCTGGGTGACAGGACCCATGAATATCTACGGGACTGTCATGATGAGGGCAAGGAACCTGCGCCCATGGCGAAGGTGATGTCATGGATGAAGACCAATGTGAAGCTGGGCGGAGAGGACTCAGACAGAGTGGTGGCTGATCTGATCACGGATGGCTGTAACATGGGCGTTAAGACTCTCTATCGCTATCTGCATCAATATCAGGCGGCAGATGAAAAGGCGAAGAAGATTGCCAAAGAAGTTATTGACGCGGAGGAGACTCTGGTGAAAGATATGAGAGAGTACCTGTAACGGGTACTCCTTTCTTTCATAAGATTTGCGCTGAATATGCACGGAAATGAGGATGAATCATGAAGAGAATATGCAAACAATGTGGGGCGGAATTTACCCTGACGCAGGATGAGGTTGCTTTTTATCAGAGTAAGAATCTACATATACCGAAACGCTGTGAAAAGTGCCGCATGGAAAACCGGGCAGGTGGGAAAACCGGGACGGGAATGCGGCCGGTCTCATCGGGAAAGAACCTGGCAGGGAATGATTATGAAAGCGTAAAGACACCGGGCCAGGTGGTCAGGGCGTATGATGCGGGGAAAAACAATAAGAAAAAAGTATGGATAGCAGCCGCGGCAGTTCTTCTTCTGCTGGCAGTTGGCGTTGCCGGATTTCAGTTAAAGCCTCTGCTGGGGGGAAATGGAGCAGCAGCCGAAGTACAGCCTGTACAGGCAGTTGTGGACGATGTGCAGGCAGCAGTGGATGTAGAAGATGCTGCGAGCGGACAGGAATTTGTCGAAGAGCCAATTGAAGAAATATCCACAGAGCAGCCACCTGAGGCAGATATTCAGCCGGAGGTTGCGACGGACAGTGCCTTGCCGGAAGAGGAAGAGATACAGAAACCTCAAACGGCTGATGCAGTATCTGACACAGTGCAGGAACCGGATGAGGCTGCGGAACAAGCGACTGTCAGTGAAGCCGAACAGGCACCCGCAGTTACATATCATTTCCGCAAAGCAGAATATTTGCAGGAGCATTTTGAAAAGCATGGAGCGGAATTCGGATATGCCACGGCGGAAGAATATCTGTCGGGAGCGAATCGGGTGATCACATCGCCGGGGGTGTTACATAAACAGGAAGCGGAAGATGGAGACGATGTGTATTATCTGGAAGCCACCAACGAAATTGTGTTCGTCTCTACGAGCGGATATCTGCGGACATATTTTAAGCCGAATGACGGCAAGGCATATTACGACAGGCAGTAAGTATCGTTCATTTTGTACATTTACTTTAGCGTACTGCTATGATAAAATACAAAAGTATTTGGTAACTATTCAGAGCCATGCAGATTTATACAAAACGGGCTGTTCAAGCTTGCTTGATAAAGACTGTTTTTATAAATCTATATGGCGAGAAGCCATACATGAGCAAAATTTAAGCCTCGTAGAGGCGGTTTTGCGAATGGGCTCTGAATAGTTATAGAATAAAAAATGGAGGAGGAAGATTATGAAAAAGAAACTTACAATGATTTTGGCGGCATCCCTGAGCCTGTGTGCGGCTCTGACGGGCTGCGGCGGTTCGGGTAGTAAGGATATGGTGTACGCGGTGGAAGCCGGATCTGCGGGAGAAGAAGTGGCGCAGGAGAAGGGATTCCAGACAAATGCGGTGGCTTCTCAGGCGGACGCTCTGATGGAGGTGGCTTCCGGTACATCGGATGCGGCGATCATCGACCTTCTGATGGCGGGTGCCATGATCGGTGAGGGAACCAGCTATCCGGATCTGGTACATACAGATGAGCTGACAACGGAGGAGTACGGTGTTGGCTGTCGTAAGGGCTCCGACCTGGCTTCCTATATCAACGCGGTGTTTGCAGAAACCTATGCGGACGGCTCCATGCAGGAGACGGCTACGACCTATGGTGTGCAGGAGGCTTTAGTAGAGCAGAAGGCCTGTGAGTATACGGCTTCCGATGACAGCGATGTGGCGTATATTCAGGGCAAGGGCACGCTGATCGTAGGTATCACGGAGTTTGAGCCTATGGATTACAAAGATGCTTCCGGTGAGTGGATCGGTTTTGACGCGGATATGGCGCGTATCGTAGCGGATAAGCTGGGCGTGGAGGCACAGTTCGTGGTGATCGACTGGGATAATAAGATCATGGAGCTGGATTCCAACAATATCGACGTGGTGTGGAACGGCATGACATTGACGAATGAAGTGACAGAAGCGATGGAGTGCACCAACGCTTACTGTAACAATGCACAGGTGATCGTGGTGCCGGGGAAGTAGGCCGACCACAGGGGAGAATAAGATATGTTCTGGAGTGTAACACAAGCGCTGTTGGACGGTCTTTGGACCAGCTTTCAGATCTTTATATTGACACTGCTCTTTTCCTTGCCGCTTGGGCTGATTCTGGCGTTTGGAGAGATGAGCTGTTTTCGTCTGCTGCGGGGACTGCTCCAGATTCTGGTGTGGATCATAAGAGGTACGCCGCTGATGCTGCAGCTCATTATCATTTTTTATGGTCCGGGACTTTGGCTGGGACATAATATCTGGAGCGGCAGCGAGGCCGGGCGGATTACAGCCACGGTGGTGGCGTTCAGCATCAACTATGCCTGCTATTTTTCCGTTATTTTCCGGGGAGGCATTGAGGGTGTTCCGGTCGGACAGCGAGAGGCGGGCGAAGTGCTGGGTATGACGAAGAGCCAGATCTTTTTTAGGGTCACGCTCTTACAGATGGTAAAGCGCGTGGTGCCGCCCATGTCCAACGAAATCATCACGCTGGTGAAGGATACGTCGCTTGCGAGAATCATCGCGGCTTACGAGCTCACCTTTGCGGGATATTCCTTTATGAAAAGTGACGGAATCACCTGGCCGCTCTTTTACACGGGTGTGTTCTATCTATTGTTTGTGGGCATTTTGACACTGTTGTTTAACTACATTGAGCGCAGGCTGGATTATTTCAGATAGACGGGGGAGAAAGATGGTTGTTTTAGAGGTAAAAAATATCGGGAAACATTTCGGCTCTACCCGGGTGCTCGATGATGTGAGTTTTGAGCTGGAGGAGGGGAATGCGCTGGCGATCATCGGTTCCTCCGGTTCCGGCAAGACGACGCTGCTGCGGTGTCTGAACTTTTTAGAGACACCCAATCATGGCTCTATCATTGTGCGGGGAGAGACGCTGTTTGACGCGGACGATCCCATAAAGGGACAGGAGAAGGATCTGCGCACTAAGCGCCTGCATTTTGGCATGGTGTTCCAGGCGTTTCATCTTTTCCCGCAGTACACGGCGTTAGAGAATGTGACGCTGGCGGAAAAGCTTCTGGCACAGGAGAGACCGGATTTTAAGCAGCGGAAGAAAGAGATTCTGGAGGAGATCGAAGTCCACGGGAAATCGCTTTTGGAGCAGATGGGACTCGCGGAGCGCATGGAGCATTATCCGCACCAGCTTTCCGGTGGGCAGCAGCAGAGAGTGGCGATCGCAAGGGCCCTGGCGCTTAAGCCGGATATCCTGTGCTTCGATGAGCCGACCTCGGCGCTGGATCCGGAACTGACAGGGGAAGTCCTGAAGGTGATCAGAGGGCTTGCCGAGCAGCACACGACGATGATCATTGTGACTCACGAGATGAGCTTTGCCAGAGATGTGGCGGATCAGATCATCTTTATGGACGAGGGCGTGATCGTGGAGCAGGGCGATCCTAAGCAGGTGATCGATCATCCGAGGGAAGAGCGGACGAGACAGTTTTTGACAAAATATTGATGGGTTGAGGGAGCTTGCCTGAGGGCGGGCTCTTTTTTTGCGCGAATAAGCAGAGTCAGAAGATGGCATGGACAAGAGGTATGCCTGCATACAAAATTGTCCATGACGGCTTATGACGAGCAACGCGAACTTGGAATGCGAAGCATTTCAAGTCTGCTTATGAGACTCATGCAGGAGAATACTACCATTATAGAGGAAAAGTAGTATAGTATTTGGGGAAAATACATGGTATGGTTTTGGAAAGCAAGGAAGCAAAAATAGAAAAGAGATAAGGAGGAATGAAATATGATTATGGAAATCATAAGTATTTTGCTTGGAGTTTTTCTGTTGGGGGTGTATGGTCGTGGTTATGAAGAGGGGTGGGCGCCGGCGTTTACAGCTTTGTTAGATTTTCCATCTTTAATTATTATTCTGGTACTTATCGTGCCGGTGTTACTTAGGAACGGTGTGTGGCAGGATTTTAAGAGAGCTTGGAAACTTCTGAAAAAAGACTATAGCTGCCATCTGAGTGAACTCAGACGGACGCTGGATGTGGTAGAGATGATACAGAAACAGTTGATTTATGCGGGAATTATCAGTATGCTGATGTCAATTATCACAGTGCTGCGTTGTCTGTCTGATTTGGCAAGCTTAGGCCCTAATCTGGCTGTGGCAATTTTGACCATGTTTTATGCTGTAATCTTTGAAATGCTGCTTCTGCCCCTGCAGCTTGAGGTAAAACGCAGGATCATTGATTACATGGAAGAGGATACGGATGTGGAGAGCGAAAAGGACGAGACGGGAACAGAGAAAGGGCAGGTATGAAGAAACGTGCACTCCGTTGTGTTTTAGGAACTGGATATATACTCCTTCTGACGACTTTGCTCTTGTATCAGGCGGGTGCGTTCGGTGGAAAACGGGAATGGCAGATTGCGGTGCTGGGGACCTTGTTCCTCGGTGTCGCGCTGGCGGTGGTTCTGATGCTGTATATTCGTGTGAATGATCAGATCAGGAGGCAGGAAGGGAACCAGAGTGGCTGTGAATCGGTGTCTGCAGAAGCGCAGGGGGGAGCACAAAAAGAATCCGCCCCACAGAATCTTTCTGTATCGGGCGGAAGCTATGAGGAAATCTATGCGCATTTTTTGTCGGTCATGGGGGCGTATACCCTCTCCGAGCGGGAACTGGAGGTAGCCTGGCTTCTTTACAGAGGCTACACCAACAGGCAGATCGGAGAGGCGCTTTATATCGCCGAGACGACCGTTAAGAAACACGTTTCCCACATCTACCAGAAAATGAATGTGCAGAGCAGGAAGGAGTTTCGGGCTACAATTACACCTTGATCCATCCCAGTGCCTCTGAAACAGCGAAAAGCAATATCAAAACAAGGCAGATGGGAGCGATCCATTTCAATATGACGGTGTAGAATTTCTTCATTTTAAACTTGCCGTTTACCTCTATTTCATCATAAATAACCTGTGGCTTGATAAAATACCCGATGCTGATACAGGTCAGGATCGCGACAATGGGCATGAGGACACTGTTGCTGAGAAAATCAAAGAAATCCAGCAGTCCCATGCCGATGATCTGAAGAAAACTCAAAGGACCAAACCCCAGAGATACGACTGCACCCACGATCAGAACATAGATGGTCACGATGATCGTGGTTTTTCTGCGTCCCCATTTCAGCTTGTCATTTAAGATAGACACGTTGGTCTCCATCAAGGAGATGGCGGAGGTCAGCGCGGCAAACAGAACCAGAATGAAAAATACGGATCCGATCAGACCGCCCATNTTCATGCTGTCAAATACCTTGGGCAGCGTGATAAACATCAGNGANGGGCCNTTGCTCAGCGCTTCCTCATTTCCGCCTGAGAAAACAAAGACGGAGGGAACGATCATGAGACCGGCAAAAAANGCAATGGCGGTATCAAAGACNTCNATCTGGCGTACCGATTTTTCCAGACTGTCTTCCTTTTTCATATAGGAGCCATAGGTGATCATGATTCCCATGGCNAGGGACATGGAATAGAACAGCTGTCCCATTGCCGCTAAAACGGTGGTGGCGGAAAAATGCTTAAAGTCAGGAAGCAGGTAATACTTTACGCCCTCCAACGCACCGGGTCTTGTAATGCAGAATATAGCGATGCCGATCGTCAGGACGACCAGAATGGGCATAAGGGTACAGCTGGCTTTTTCAATTCCCTTCTCCACGCCGATGATAACGATCAGCGAGGTNAGNAGCACAAAGACTGCGAACCAGACTACCGGCTGTGCGGGNTCTGTGATAAATTCGGTAAAATAGTCATCGCCTGCAGCTGNCGTTACTTTTCCGCTGGCAAAGGTGATCAGATATTTGATGACCCAGCCTCCGATCACGCTGTAATAGGGGGTAATGATAAACGGAACCGCGCAGGCGAGATAGCCGACGAAGCCGAAGCGTTTGTCCAGTTTTTTGAAAGCGCCCACGGCGCTCAACCTTGTGTTTCTTCCGAGNGCAACCTCNGTGATCATCAGGGTAAAGCCCAGAGTAACGGCGAGAATCAAATAGATCAGAATAAAAATGCCGCCTCCGTATTTGGCGGCCAGATAGGGGAATCTCCAAAGATTTCCCAGACCCACGGCAGAGCCGGCAGCAGCCAGCACAAATCCCAGCTTGTTAGAAAACGCACCTCTCTTTTTTTCCATATCTTCATCCTTTCTGTATTACAANATGTCTTCTTNTACTGTTCAAACAAATCTTCCCTCGTGATGTTTTTCAGCCATTTTCTGCTGCGATANTGCCGGATGACCCAGGGCCATTTCACAAACTCGTCAGTGCACAGCAGAAAATACACCCANAGAACGGGAAGCTTGAAGACGAAGGCGGCGAGAAAACCGAGGGGAACCGCATAGATCCACATATCTATGAAGTCGCAGATCAGGCCGAAACGACTGTCCCCGCCGGCCCGGAATACGCCTGCGATCAGCGTAGTGTTGACGGCGGCACCCATAATATAGTAGGTGTTGATGAGCAGCATATATTTCAGGTAGTGCATGGCCGTTTCGCTCAAGCTTGCAAAGCGCAGCACGAAGGGNGTGGCAATAAGCACCATCACGCCGCCGATNGCGCCGGTGATGACGGTGAGCTTCATCAGCTTGGAAGCGTATTCTTTGGCGCGTTCCATATCGCCCACGCCCATGACGTTTCCGAGCAGGATGCCTCCCGCNCTGGCGGTGCCGAAACAGAGCACAGTGCCGAAGTTTCTGACGACGACCACCAGAGAATTGGCAGCCACGGCATCGGAGCCCAGATGCCCCAGNATCACGGAGTACATGGAGAANGCCACGCTCCANGCCACGTCGTTGGCCAGGGCNGGNACGGAAAGCCTGACAAAGTCCTGCAGCAGGAGTTTGTTGCTGAGAAACATATAGGAGAGCTTAAGCTTGATATCCTTGCTGTAGGCAGAGACAATGATACAGCCAAGCAGTTCGATCACGCGGGAAGCGGCGGTGGCGATGGCTACGCCCACAGCGCCCAGCTCCGGCGCGCCGAACAGACCGAAGATAAACACGGCGTTTAAGAAAATATTTAAGGTGAATGCCAGCACATTTAAGACCATGGAGACGGTCACCCGTCCGATACTGCGGAGCACTGCCAGATAAACCTCGATGATGCTCCAGCAAAGATAGGTGACTGTCATCACGCGAAGATATCCGGCGCCGATGTCGATCAGTTCCGGGTCATTGGTAAAAATCTGCATCATCAGTCTGGGCGCAAAGAACGCAGCGGCGGAGAAGATAAATGTGAGAGCCAGAGAGAAGCGCAGGGCGATCCCCTCGATCAACCGGATCGGTTCCAGATCCCCTTTCCCCCAATATTGTGCACACAACATGGAAGCACCCGTTCCCAGACCGTAGTAGATCATAAAGAGGACGCCGGCATAGTTGGCGGCCAGAGATACCGCGGAGATGGAGGACTGTCCCACATAATTTAGCATGATCACGTCTGTAGAGCTCACGGCGGCACTCAAAAGATTCTGAACGACGATCGGAATCACCAGTTTTATGATCTGCGGATAAAAAGTGTCTTTGGTATTCGTAGGATTCATGGAAGAGAGCCTCCGTATCTTTTTGCGTAAAGTGATATACATCTTAATATAATCCAGGGGGAATGTCAATCTGCTGTTTGGTATTTCTTGTGATTGTTATTTAAGCGGAAGAGTGTTATAGTAAAAAATATGTTAATGTGACAGAAAATACTTTGACAATGGAGCGGGGGAAAGCAAATGAAAAAGATGGAAGAGTATGTGCGTAGTATTCCTGATTTCCCGGAGAAAGGCATCGTATTCCGCGACGTGACCAGCGTGCTGCAGGATGCGGATGGACTGGAACTGGCAATCGACTCGATGAAGAAGATGGTTGAGGGGATCGACTTTGATGTCGTCGTGGGAACGGAGTCAAGAGGCTTTATCTTCGGGGTGCCCATCGCGTACTCCTTACATAAAGCATTCGTGCCGGTGAGAAAAAAAGGAAAGCTCCCTTTAGAGACGATTTCCAAAGAATATGATCTGGAATATGGCAGCGCGGTGGTAGAAATGCACCGGGATTCTATCAAACCGGGACAGAAAGTGGTGGTGGTCGATGATCTGATCGCCACAGGCGGTACGATTGAGGCAAGCATTCAGATGATCGAAGAGNTGGGCGGCGAAGTGGTTAAGGTGATCTTCCTTATGGAACTGGCCGGATTAAANGGCAGGGAGCGCNTGAAGAACTACGACGTGGACAGNGTCATCATCTATGAAGGCAAATAAAATCTTATGAGAAAAGGAGAAGTGCGATGTTAGAAAAATGGTTTAAACTCAAGGAGAACAACACTAACATCAAGACCGAAGTGGTGGCCGGTGTCACAACATTTATGACGATGGCNTACATTTTGGCAGTTAACCCGTCTATCCTGTCTGCNTCNGGNATGGACAGNCANGCNATCCTGATGGCGACGGCACTCGCTGCGTTCATTGGTACGCTCGCGATGGCATTTATGGCGAATTATCCTTTCGCGNTGGCGCCNGGGCTGGGACTTAACGCCTATTTTGCTTACACAGTGTGTGGCGCTATGGGGTATTCCTGGCAGATCGCATTGCTNGCAGTTTTTGTGGAGGGTCTGATTTTNGTTGTCCTCTCCGTAACGAACGTGCGCGAGGCCATTTTTAANGCGATTCCGATTCAGTTAAAAAGAGGCGTGTCGGTAGGTATCGGTCTGTTTGTGGCTTTNATAGGTTTTCAGAACGCNGGATTGATCGTAAATTCGGATTCCACTTTGGTGACGGTAATAGACTTTACNGCGGATTTCCATACAGCAGGNATTTGTGCTCTGCTGGCTGTGATCGGTACTTTCATTATTGCNATCTTACATATCAAAGGAATAAAGGGTTCTATCCTGATCGGTATTTTTGCAACCTGGATCCTCGGAATNCTTTGTCAGCTGACAGGACTTTATACGGTGACACCCGAGGCGGGATACTATTCTCTGCTTCCGTCATGGAGCAGTTTCAGTCTGGGNGCNATCGGACTGACCTTTGGCAAGTGCTTTACGGCGGATTTCTCTTCNATCAGGATTCTGGATTTTGTGGTAATTGTATTTGCNTTCCTGTTCGTGGATATCTTTGATACATTGGGNACNNTGATCGGCTGNGCCAATAAGGCAAATATGCTGGATAAAGANGGAAAGCTGCCTCGNATCAAACAGGCGCTTCTGGCNGANGCGGTGGCAACCAGCGCAGGTGCGATACTCGGTACTTCCACCACGACCACTTTCGTGGAGAGCTCTGCAGGTGTGGCTGAGGGCGGACGGACAGGCCTTGCTTCTGTGGTGACGGGTCTGTTATTCCTGGTATCCGTATTCCTGGCACCGATCTTTATAACGATTCCGGGCTTTGCCACAGCACCGGCTCTGTTGTTTGTCGGTTTCCTGATGATCACGGCAGTGACACAGATTGATTTCGACAATCTGACAGAGGCGATTCCCGCTTATCTGTGCCTGCTGGCGATGCCTCTGATGTACAGCATCTCCGATGGTATTGCTGTAGGAGTTATCTCCTATGTAGTGATCAATCTNGCGTGCGGTAAGGCCAAGAAGATCACACCTCTTATGTATGTGCTGGCAGTATTGTTTGTGTGCAAATATATTTTCCTCTAAGAAATATTCTTATCTTATTAGGAAATTGCCACAGTGTAGAACATTTATAAAACCCATGCGCCTGATTCAGGTACTGCATGGGNTTTGTGTCAAAGCGCACCTGATACAAAACCGAATAGATAACAGAGCGTGCGCAGAAAAGAGGAGAATCATGGAAAAGATTACAGTTACGGATGCGGTTCAGTATATAGGTGTGAACGATAAGACCATCGATCTGTTTGAAAGCCAGTATGTGGTGCCAAACGGCGTATCTTACAATTCTTATCTGATCTCAGACGATAAGATTGCGGTTATGGATACAGTGGATAAACGCGCGACAGAGGAATGGTTTGCGAATCTGGAGAAGGCGCTTGCCGGCAGACTGCCGGATTATCTGGTGGTGAGCCATCTGGAGCCGGATCACGCGGGCAATATCGCTTCTTTTGCAGAGAAGTACCCTGCGGCGCAGATCGTATTGACGGCTAAAGCGCAGAGCATGCTGCCTCAATTTTTTGATATGGATCTGCAGGATCGCTGTATGGCAGTGAAGGAGGGGGATGAGCTTTCTCTCGGTGCGCATACGCTCACTTTCGTCATGGCGCCTATGGTGCACTGGCCGGAGGTCATGGTTGTTTATGAGAAGACGGAAAAAATTCTTTTCTCGGCAGACGGCTTTGGTAAATTCGGTGCGCTGGATACCGAGGAGGACTGGGCTTGTGAGGCGAGACGGTATTACTTTAATATTGTAGGAAAATACGGTATGCAGGTGCAGGCACTCCTGAAGAAAGCGGCAGCACTGGATATACAGATGATCTGTCCTCTTCATGGACCGATCTTAAAGGAGAACTTAGGATATTATATAGACAAGTATCAGACCTGGAGCAGCTATGCGCCGGAGGATGCGGGTATTCTGATCGCCTATGCCTCCATTCACGGCAATACGAGGGCGGCGGCAGAGAAACTGGCGGAAATGCTTCGTGAACTGGGNGCACCGAAGGTGGTAGTCTCCGATCTGGCCAGAGAGGATATGGCGGAGGTGATCGAGGATGCTTTCCGCTATGACAGGATGGTGCTGGCGGCTGCAACCTACGATGCGGGCGTGTTCCCCTGCATGGAGAGCTTNTTAGCGCACCTGAGATCTAAAAGCTATCAGAAGCGCACGGTAGGGCTTGTGGAGAACGGAAGCTGGGCACCCATGGCGGGTAAGATCATGAGAGAGGCGCTGGAGGGCATGAAAGAGATTACCCTTTTAGAGCCTGTAGTGACGATCAAATCCACGTTGAACGGGGAGTCGGAGGCGAAGCTTCGTCAGCTGGCGGAGGCACTTGTTAAGTAGGAAAAAATTATGGAAAAAGATATGACAAAGGGCAGTCCCATGAAGCTGATCCTGGGATTTGCCGTGCCCCTTTTATTCGGGCTGATNTTTCAGCAGTTTTACAGTATGGTGGATGCGATCATCGTAGGACAATATCTGGGAGTGGACGCTCTGGCGTCGGTNGGNGCNACCGGATCGGTAAACTTTCTGATCATCGGCTTCTGTATGGGTGTCTGCAATGGTTTTGCTATCCCCATTGCCCAGGCATTTGGGGCGAAGCATGAGGAAGCGCTCAGAAGATTTGTAGCCAACAGTGTGTGGCTGTCCGTGCTTTTTGCGGTGGTCATCACGGTGATAGTGTCGCTGCTTTGCCGTCAGATCTTACAGGTCATGCGGACNCCGNCCAATATCATTGATGGNTCCTATAACTATATCATCGTTATNTTTTTGGGCATACCGGTGGTGTTTCTCTATAACATGACGGCGGCTATTCTGCGNTCNCTGGGNGACAGCAGAACNCCGGTGGNCTTTTTGGTGATGGCGGCCATATTAAATATTTTTCTTGATGTTTTTTGTATCGTAGTGCTCTCCATGGGCGTGGAGGGGGCNGCGGTGGCTACCGTGGTATCNCAGGCGATCGCGGGAATTGCNTGTCTCCTTTACATGCGGAAAAAGTTTGTCATTCTCAAACTGACAAAAGATGAGTGGAGATGGAGCCGGGATNATGTGGAGAAACTCTGTAACATGGGGATTCCCATGGGNCTGCAGTATTCTATCACAGCGATNGGCAGCCTGATTTTACAGAGCTCGGTGAACAGTATTGATTCCAATGCGGTGGCNGCGGTGACTGCCGGCGGTAAGGTGAGCATGCTGNTNGTGTGCCCCTTTGACGCGCTGGGCTCCACCATGGCNACCTACGGCGGACAGAANGTGGGCGCGGGCGATCTGGANCGGGTAGACAGGGGATTGAANGCCTGCAGTCTGCTGGGTTTANTGTATTCACTGNTCGCCATGGCNGTCGTGTATCTGTTNGGAAAGAATCTTCTNCTGCTGTTTTTGGATGCGGAAGAGACACAGATCATTGCCAATGCCTGTTCCTTTTTNCGGATCAANGCACTGTTCTATTTCCCGCTGGCGCTTGTGAATATTGTCCGCTTCCTGATTCAAGGGATGGGATATAGCAAGCTGGCGGTTTTTGCCGGTGCCTTTGAGATGCTTGCCAGAGGNATCGCGGGNTTTTTNNTGGTGCCTCATTTCGGNTTCAGNGCGGTNCGNTTNGCCAATCCGTTGGCGTGGATCTTTGCGGATATCTTTTTGATTCCGGCCTTTTTCTATGTGCGTAAGATTACGGCGGATATCTTGAGCAGGCAGCGGGAGAGTGCGTGATGGCTCCGAAAAGGAGAATGCTATGAGTGTGACGATTTTTACGATGACCCATAAAGCCTTTCCGGCCCCGAAGNATCCAATCTATGTGCCCCTACAGGTGGGGCGTGCAGGGGCCGCGGATNTGGGCTATATAGGAGATGACACNGGTGTCAGTATTTCGGAGAAAAACTGCTATTACGGAGANCTGACNGGTGTATACTGGGTCTGGAAGAACATAAAAACTTCTGAGCCTGTGGGAATCTGTCATTACCGCCGCTATTTCTGTACAGAGGAGGGGCGGATNCTGACGCAGAAGGAATATGAAACGATTCTGGAGGAGTATGATCTGATCNCNTCCAANCTGTTAAAGCTGAATTATTCTTATTATGAAGGNTACGCCAGCGATTACAATATNCATGANCTGGAGGTCACGGGAGAAGTGATCCGGCAGTTTTATCCGGACTATTATGANACNTTNACNCAGNTGGTGCACNGTAANGGNACNTACTTNGGCAATATGATGGTGTGCAAAAAGGCGCTNTATGATGAATACTGNGAGTGGCTTTTCGGTATTTTTGAGAANGCGGAGGNGCAGATCGACGCATCCGGATATGACGCCTATCATAAGCGTGTCTACGGTTTTATCTCGGAATTTTTATTATATGTCTGGGTAAAGGTAAAGGGGCTGAAAGTCTATGAGTGTAAGGTGGGCATGACCGATGAGAAACGGGAGACGGCGGAGATCAAGGAACATCTGGCTGTATTTTTTGCCGGAAAGGACATCNCCGGCGCCAAGTCCTATCTGCTNNCNTGGCTGGAGAAGCGCCCNGATGTGNTGATGGANGCCTCTGACATAACGGGAGAGTTAAAGCTCTCCATGCAGGTNATTGCCGTGTGTGAATTGGANAAGCAGACCTACGGNAGCAGTACCATCGACCGNATACAGGAGTTTGGCGCGCTGATGGCNCATTTTCGCAGCTTAAATGAGTTGATCAATGAAATAAAAGAGGGAGAGACGAAAATGTCTCCCCCTGCTGTAGAGTTCAATTTAGTGGGTCAAGAAATCACCGATATCGCCATAGAAGCTTCTGCCAGACTGTTCTGTACGCCGGAGGAGGCGCATCGGGTAACAGCGGCTGTCANGGCGTATCTGGCGGAAGCGGGTTCGTGATATAGCCGTCCAGCCGTTTGGTGAATTGTAACTCTTTTTCCGGGGTGTACTGGAAGAGGTAAGTGTAATAATGGCGGCCTGTGATCCCGGAATCGGAGCCGTCATCGTAAAATTCTGTGAAAAGGACTGCAAGCTCGGTCAGATCGTCCGAGGGATCCTCGTCATAGAGAAGATAGGTCTCATCAAGGTAACCATTGGCAGTATCTATCTGGGNGTGCACCACGTCTCCCCAGTCNGTACCGTCTATATAGAGGGAAATCTTACCGTCCTCGCTCTCGGCATCGTAGACNTANCCGTAAAAGGCGATGCCNTCCTCTGTGCCATCTCCNTTCAGATCAAAGTAGTATTCCGGCTCTCCGTCTATCGGAATATTTTCCATATTTGCATCATATTGGGANGTGTAGTAGCGTTCCTCCATNAAATTCCCTGTGTAGCGGTAAGCGTCTTTTAAGCCGATCTCATAAGCTTTTTCGTAGGGAAGGGTAAAGCCGATCTCNCCGGAGGANTANGGNCCNAGGGCATANGGNTCNCTGAAAAACCGGATGCCGCTTCCGGTGAAGACCCAGCTTCCCGTCTGAAACAGNGCNCTGTCCAGATCNGCTTTGGTAGGNTCNAAAAGTCTCTCCTTATAGGAGGGTGTTTCTGCCAGATTNACCATGTAATCCAGNGCGGCGGCGTGGAAGCGGGAGATATCCTCCGACAGATCNTCGAAGCGGATNAGTTCCCCTGTGGTCATNTCATAGTTTNTTGCCACAGAACCGTAATTGCCATGGGCGCCGCCGGTGTAGGCGCCTGCGGTNAGCTTATAGGTGAGCACCTGATCGTCCATACGGGTCACGCTCACGGTCACATCCTGGGTATANCCGTTAAACCATGCNTCTTCATCGGTGCCTTTGCGCTCTTCGTAATCGGATCTGGCCCATTCAAGNACNTCGCNGTCATCATCTGAAAAACCGGCGTAATANGCTTCGATATCCTNGTTGATCTTTGCGGCGATATCCTCCGCNCCCTGGATGGTCACCACGGGCATNTCCGTATCGTTGGTGAGGAGTATCGTGCCGTCATCGGCTTTGAATTCCTCGTGGNTTTTCTGNATCGTGACATGAATGCGGTCAGCGCTGCNTGAAGATTCCGATGTATCTCTATCTGTGACACTTGTGTCAGTTNCATCTGTTCNNTCTGCGGTATCNTTNACATCTTCNCNNGTNCCNGNCTGGGAAGCGTCNGNNGCNGTCTGNCCGGAGGNAGGGGTATCCGCCGCGGCACAGGCNCTNAGNGANANCGCAAGNAGTGCGGCNGCCGGCAGGATAAAGGATCGTNTCATTTTCTTCATAAAAATNTCCTCGTCTTTCTGTTTCAGNTNCGTATAAGTATATCACGAAATGCCATAATGTAAACTGATTTGAGAAAGAATTGCAGGGGGNATCGTCTCATGNTAAAATAATATTTAAGTATATGGCGGTTAAGTTTTGAAAAAATGACTGAGGAGGGTGCGATGAACTATCAGGAGGCATATAAAAAACTGGAAGAATACGGACAGCTTCATGTGCTGAAATACTACGAGGAGCTGAGCAAGGAGGAGCAGGAGGCGCTGCTTACCCAGATCGAACAGACGGATTTTGCGGTGCTCGCTCTCTGTGAAAAGAAAGAGACCCTGAATCCGCGGGGAAAGATCGAACCCATCGGGGTGATGGAGCTTGCACAGATTGAGGAGAAGAAAGAGGAGTACACGAAAATCGGTCTGGAGGCCATCAAAGCCGGCAAGGTAGGGGCAGTGCTCCTGGCGGGCGGCATGGGCACGAGACTCGGCTCGGACGCGCCCAAAGGTGTCTATAATATCGGTCTGACAAAGGACGTTTTTATCTTCCAGCGTCTGGTTGAAAACCTGCTGGATGTGGTACATCAGGCGGAGGCCTGGATCCCTTTGTATGTGATGACCAGTGACAAGAATCATGACACAACTGTCGCTTTTTTTAAGGAGAAAGATTACTTCGGCTATAACGCGGATTACGTGACCTTTTTTATGCAGGATATGGCGCCTGCATCGGACTATAACGGCAAGGTTTATATGGAGGCGAAAAACAAGATGTCCACATCCCCCAACGGCAACGGCGGTTGGTTTTTATCCATGGTAAAGTGGGGCGTGGCGGATCAGATGCGCAAGGCCGGCGTGGAATGGCTGAATGTGTTTGCCGTGGACAATGTGCTGCAGCGCATCGCAGATCCCTGCTTTGTGGGAGCAACCATTGCCACAGACAGCGCGGTGGGCGCGAAGGTGGTCGCGAAGAACGCACCGGATGAAAAGGTGGGGGCGATGTGCCTGGAGGACGGCAGACCTTCCATTGTGGAGTATTATGACATGACACAGGAATTGATGGATGCGAAGAATGAGAAGGGCACCCCGGCCTATCATTTCGGTGTGATCTTAAACTACCTTTTCCGGGTGAAGGATCTGGAGGAGATCGTGGCGAGAAAGCTGCCGCTTCATGTGGTGGAGAAGAAGATCCCCTATCTGAATGAGCAGGGGGAGCCGGTCAAGCCGGAGGAGCCTAACGGCTATAAATTTGAGCAGCTGGTGCTGGATATGATTCATGAGCTGGATTCCTGCCTGCCCTATGAGGTGGTCAGGAACAAAGAGTTTGCACCGATCAAAAATAAGACCGGCATCGACTCGGTGGAGAGCGCGCGAAAGTTGTGTGAGGAGAATGGGATAGAGTTATGATTTGATTCCGCAGTGATCATTCGGAAAAGTATACAACATTTAAACAGCTTTGTATAACATTCCCGCATTGAAAAGTAGGGGGAAAACGATGTAGACTGATATCAGCTAAAGAACATAAATTATAGTTTGGGAAGAGAAAGGCGGGGTTGATTATGGCAATTTTAGTGACAGGCGGTGCAGGATATATCGGTTCCCACACAGTGGTGGAGCTGCAGAATGCGGGTTATGATGTGGTGGTAGTCGATAATCTGGCAAATTCCAGTGAGAAATCTCTCGACAGAGTGAAGAAGATCACAGGAAAGCCGGTGAAATTTTACAAGGCGGATATTTTGGACAGAGAAGCGCTGGAGCGGGTATTTGCGAAGGAGCAGATCGATTCCTGCATCCATTTCGCAGGACTGAAGGCGGTGGGTGAGTCCGTACAGAAGCCCTGGGAGTATTATGAGAACAATATTGCAGGCACACTCACGCTGGTGGATGTGATGAGGAAGCACAATGTGAAAAACATCATCTTTTCTTCCTCGGCTACGGTGTACGGCGATCCTGCCATGATTCCGATCACGGAGGAGTGCCCCAAGGGACAGTGCACGAACCCTTACGGCTGGACCAAATCCATGCTGGAGCAGATTTTAATGGATATCCAGAAAGCGGATCCGGAGTGGAATGTGATCCTGCTTCGGTATTTCAATCCCATCGGTGCACACAAGAGCGGCACTATGGGCGAGAACCCCAACGGTATTCCCAATAACCTTATGCCCTATATCACGCAGGTGGCAGTGGGCAAACTGAAAGAACTGGGCGTTTTCGGCAACGACTATGATACGCCGGACGGCACGGGCGTGCGCGATTACATCCATGTAGTGGATCTGGCGGTTGGCCATGTGAAGGCTTTGAAGAAGATCGAGGAGAAGGCCGGACTTTGCATTTACAATTTGGGCACAGGCGTAGGCTACAGTGTGCTGGATATCGTAAAGAACTTCGAGGAAGCTACCGGCGTGAAGATCCCTTATGTCATCAAGGAAAGACGGGCAGGCGATATCGCTACCTGCTATTCCAATGCAGATAAGGCGAAGCGGGAGCTTGGCTGGGAAGCGCAGTACGGCATCAAGGAGATGTGTGCGGATTCCTGGAGATGGCAGAGCAATAATCCGAACGGGTATGATGATTGAACATATGCGAAAAGGGCAGGGTTAAGCGAAGCGACCCCCGGAAAACCATAGGTTTTTCGGGGGTCTGCCCTGTGCCTTGCGTCTGTTAGATCACATATAAATACATAAAGATAAAGTGGCAGATACTCCCTCCCATCACAAACAGATGAAAGACCTCATGGGAGCCGAAGTGCCTGTGTTTCGCATTGAAGAGCGGCAGTTTGAGGGCGTAGATGACGCCGCCTATGGTGTAGATGATACCGCCGGCCAGAAGCCACAGAAACGCGCTGCGGGATAAGGTACTCCACAGAGTGCCGAATACGGCGAGGCATGCCCAGCCCATGGCGATATAAAACAGGGAAGAGAACCATTTCGGGCAGGTGATCCAACAGAGATTGACGATCATCCCCACGATGGCGATCCCCCACACGGTGGCAAGCAGTGTGTAGCCGAGCTTGTTGCCCAGAACGACGAGGCAGACAGGCGTGTAGGAACCGGCGATCAGGACAAAGATCATCATATGGTCCAGCTTGCGAAATACTTTCAGAATATTATCTTTTACGGTGACGCTGTGGTAGAGGGCGCTGGCCCCGTAGAGTGCGACCATGCTTCCGATAAATACGGTCATGGCGATAAAAGCGGTAGGATCGGAGCCGACAGCGGCCTTCACTAACAGCGGCGTCGCCGCCACCAGCGCCATCATCATGCCGATGAAGTGGGTGATAGCGCTTCCGGGTTCACGAATGGTAATCTGCATAGCAAAACCTCCTGTAAATCTTTTCTATTTGCATTTGATAGAGTCTATAACTTTTATATGTAGTTTTGAAAACTACATATTGTATGATATGATACTATCACCTAGAATATGCAAAGTCAATCATTTTATGTATAATCTGTTGAGTTGCATCTTTTTATAGAGAAAAATCATAAATAAGCAGAAGGGACAATGGATAGGATGAGCAGAGAAACAAAGACAAATGCCATGCGCATTCTGGATAAAAATAAAATAGAATATGAAACGATAACTTATGAATGTAAAGAATTTATTGACGGCATTCATGCTGCCGAGGCGTCGGGTATTCCGGCGGAAATTTCTTATAAAACGCTTGTCATGCAGGGTAAAAGCGGTTCCTTTTACGTGTTTGTGGTTCCGGTTCTCGCTTCTGTCGATCTGAAAAAAGCGGCGAAGATCGTGGGAGAAAAGTCCATTGAGATGATCCATATGAAAGATATTTTGACTATTACCGGATATGTGAGGGGTGGCTGTTCGCCAATCGGTATGAAGAAACAGTTTCCTACGGTCATTGACTCGTCGGCAACGGGACTTGAGCAGATCAGTGTCAGCGGTGGGAGAATCGGATGTTCTTTGCGCATGTCGCCGGAGGATTTAATAAGGCTTACGAAAGCGAAATGTGCGGATGTGATACTGGAATCTAATCCTCCTCAATGACATGGATTTCCAGATAATCAAAATCAATTTCTTCTATAAAATTGTCCTGGGAGAAGCGGGCCTTGCTGTGGCGTTTGAAATCGGAGACGGTGGCTTCCAGCCAGATGGGCTTGCCCAGGTCGAACTGCAGACAGACCTCCTCCAAGGCGTCAAATACTTTGTGGGTGCGTGTCTCATCGCGGCCATCCTCGATGACAGTATCCTTCAGCATACGGTTGTTCTTAAATTCTTTTGCCCATAGACGGAACATATCTATTCTCCTTTGTCAAAATCCTTGCTGCCTATGCTGTGGCTTTTTCTTTCTAACAATCATAGCATCTTTAAAGAAAAAAACAATGCCATTCTTTCTTAAATATTTCACCATAACGGCATATGAGATATGATATACTGAGATTATGAAAATCATAGAAAACATGAAAAAAAATAAGAGACTTCTCATCTACTCTTGTGTCTGGGGCATACCGGTGGCGGCCTCCTTTGTGATGGGACTCAGGCTGGCCATGCAGAGAATGGTGTTTGAGGGCGATGGCACTTTGGCCTTTCATGTGAAGAACCTGCTCCTTCTCCTGGTGCAGATTCTATGCTTCTCTGTTCCTGCGGTTGGTTGTGCAGGATATGTTTTGAGCAGGGGAGCGGACAGGCCGAAAGAGCAGGAAAAACTGGCGGAGGGAAAAGAGGGGCAGGATGAGGCACAGGCGGAATGGAAGGCGCGTCCGCTCCGGCAGATGTGGCTGTTTTATCTGGCGGTTATCTTTGTCTGCTGGCTGCCGGTCTTTCTGGCATACTATCCGTCTGTGTTTGCATATGATGCGGAGGGGCAGCTGTACCAGGTGATCGCCGGAGATTACAGCACACATCACCCGCTGTTGCATACCTTATTTCTGGGAGCCTTTTTCCGGCTGGGGGGCAGGATGGGTTCTTATTCTGCGGGCATGGCAGTTCATTCTGTGGTTCAGATGCTGCTGATGGCGGGAGCCTTTGCAGGAGCGTTGACTTTTCTCTATGAAAAGCGGACGGCAAGGCGGACGCGAATCCTTTTGCTTCTCTTTTATGGGCTTTTCCCGACGAATTCCGTTCTGGCGATAAGCACCACGAAGGATGTGCTTTTTTCGGCATTGGTACTGCTTTATACGGTCTGTTTTTATCGTCTTGTCTGTGACTGGAATATGCAGGTGACTTGGAAGGAGCGGGCGGTCTGCATTCTTTTGGGCGTCCTTATGCTACTGTTTCGCAACAATGCGGTATATGCCTTTGTAGTCAGTGTGCCGATCCTGTTTTGGAGTATGCGAAGGATAAAAAATGACCGATGTGGTCAAAAAGGAGGAGGTATGTGGGAGGAAAGGGCAGCCGAGAAAGAATATCTGTGCCTGTCTCTTGGCATTCTGGTATTGTTTGCGGTGAGTGCGGTTTCATTGAAAGCCCTGACTCGTGCGCAGAGCGGCAGTCCCAGAGAGATGCTGAGTGTGCCGCTGCAGCAGATGGCGCGCGTCTGGGTACATGAAGAGAATGGTGATCTGATGGAGGATCAATCCCTGCGGCAGGAAATGGAGAAGTATATGCCTTCGGAGTGGGGGTTCTCGGTTTATAATCCTCATTTGGCGGATCGAGTGAAAAATATTGCCATAATCCACGACGATCCCAAAGGGCTGATCACAACCTGGATCCGGCTGGGGATGGAGTATCCCGGCATTTATATAGATGCGTTTCTGGATAACAGTGTGGGCCTGTGGTTTTTGCCGGACGATACTCACGCGAGAGTGTATGGGATCGGGACGGAGACCGGGTTTGGCTACCTTTCCACAGATAACCGCACCATGCCGGCGGGCTGTGAGATTGTGGAGCACAGCTATCTCCCGGGGCTTCGCGCCTTGATGGAAAAGGTCGTATCGGACAACGAATATGAAAACTGGCCTGTGGTAAAATTTCTCTTTGCCCCGGCGCTGTACTGGTGGCTGCTGTATCTCTATGTGGTGGTGGTTTTGT
Organism: Lachnospiraceae bacterium; assembly: GCA_014804615.1. Taxonomy (GTDB): domain Bacteria; phylum Bacillota; class Clostridia; order Lachnospirales; family Lachnospiraceae; genus UBA3282. Next base: position 145,776 of record JAAUZL010000008.1, on the reverse strand, counting down.
ACCAAAGAAGATACCGGGAGGTACTGCCTGCGGTATTTCTGGTGGTCTATTATCTGACCCTGCTGCTCTCGCCAACGGTGCTGATCCGCTATATGTACCCGCTTGTGGTGACGGTTCCCGTCATATTGTCCTGTCTGACTTCCGGGGAAAAGGAAGAAAATGTGAAAATAGACAATAAAATATAAAAAATTTAGAAAATTTTGTATAAAATATACATTTCTGATAAAGAGTATGATATAATCAAAAACATAGGGGAAAACAATTTTTTCGGAGGTTTTTTAGGAAATGGAAGTAATGATCGAGAGAAATAAAGACGGCGATATTGACAGCTGGAAAGAGGTACAGCTGATCTATAATTCAGCCTTGAAACAGATATCTACGAAGCTGGAGATCCTGAACGATGAGTTTCAGCATGTGCACCGTTATAATCCGATCGAACACATCAAATGGCGTATTAAGACGCCGGAGAGTATTGTCAAGAAATTAAAAAAGCATGACAAGGAATCCACGATCGACAATATGGTGCAATATGTCAATGATATTGCGGGTATCCGTGTGATCTGTTCCTTTGCATCGGATATCTATCAGATCGCGGAGATGATCAGTAATCAGAAGGACATTCGGGTGATGTCCGTGAAGGATTATATCGTGAATCCGAAGGCCAGCGGATATAAGAGCTATCATATGCTGGTGACAGTACCGGTTTACCTCTCTGACCGGATCGCGGACACGAAGGTGGAGATTCAGATCCGTACGGTAGCGATGGATTTCTGGGCCAGCCTGGAGCATAAGATCCACTATAAGTTTGAAGGCAATGCGCCGGAGCATATTAAGGAACAGCTTGTGGAATGTGCCCAGATGGTGTCGGCATTGGATGCTAGAATGATGTCTCTAAATGAGGAGATCTTACATATCGGGCAGGCGGAAGAGGACTAGAACGGTCCTCTTCTTTGCTATATGAGCATAAGCAGACTCGGTTCGCGTTGCTCGCCGTAAGTTTTACGCGCATAAGCAGACTCAAAATGCTTCGCATTTTTCGTTCGCGTTGCTCGTCATAAGCCGACATGGACAATTTTGCATGCGAGCATGCATCTTGCCCATGTCATCTTCTGACTCTGCTTATGCGCGGACATGAGGAGTGCCCAGGTACCTTGCGGCACCCGGGCTATTATGAAAAAATTTATCTATGTGTGTANTCATTACACGACATCTCATTNAATTTTCTATAAATTNACTATACTNTNGAAATGTGAATAAANTATGAACAAAATGTAAAGTTATGGTTAATGTTTATAANTATATCAAAAANCGGGCGAGTNATTATGTGCAAAATGCACAATAAAATNTNNGNTTANNAGAACTCNGGGAGGGGGTTGTCTTTTCTTTATTGTCATGGGGAAAGAAAAATGGTAAAATGCAGACATGGTTTTGAAACAGAATAGTTACCNATAATTATGGAAGATANGGGGTATGCTATCATGGACACGATAATAGATAAACTGGCACAGAANAAAAACGCGCAGGAAATGATCCGTGCAAATTCTGCGGCGGAGGCGGCCAAGATGGAACAGATGGAAAAGCAGCTTGCGGCCTACGATGAANTGATGCAGGAGATGCGCAGGGTGAATATCAAGACATCCGAGAANGTGGAAAATATGCGTAANCTCCTTGCACAGTGTATGGAAAANCTGGANAGNCTGGANACGGANNANGATAANNGTGCGGATGTTGANNANCAGCTTGCCGGGATCAAGAGTCTTTTGGAGGAGCGTTTTGCGCAGTCCGAGGAATTTATGCACAAGGAGAATGTGAAGGTNTATCGNAATGTGCAGGCGGCTTTTACAGAAGAGCTGGGCANACAGGCGCAGACTTCTAAGGGNAACAGAGTGCCGGTGGGACTTTGTGTAGCGATTCTGGTAGGAGTGGCAGTGGATATTCTGATCAATCTNATCCCGATGATATTGGGACTTATGAATGTGAAACTTTTNTAAAAAATAATCATGAAAATACTGAGTAGATATTATAAAAANATAAAAATTGCATATATTAAGGTTGCGGTGTTCGTCATTGTCATCGCNGCCTTTTTCCTGCCCCAANGGCAGACCATGGAGAGCACCGGAGACAATAGCTTTACGGTGTACTTAAACGGGGTACAGGTGGGCGTGATGGGCGACATNGAGGAAGTGGACGAGTGCCTGATCGCNGCCAGAAAGCAGCTTGCGTCCGGCAGCGAGGAGATCGTGCTGGCAGACAGCGANNTGAGCTGGGAAGGCGAGGANCTGCTCTGGGGCACNGTAGATGACAAGAGTGTCATAATTTCCAATATGCTGGATGCNNTGAAGGGAAGTGTTAAGGAAACCCTGAACCGTTCCTATACGGTAAAGATCAANGAGTACACGGTCAATCTNGCGAGCACNCAGGAGGTGCTGGAGCTTTTACAGGCTTCCATTCAAAAGTATGATNCGGAGAANCANTATCATGCGGATCTGGTNCTGGATTCTTCCAGAGAGCTNAATGTGCTGACAACGCAGATNTATACTGANGANGAGCAGGAGNNNGNAGATGNGGAGGCGGTCGTGACCAGNGTTGGGATCAATGCGACGCTNGATGANATATTTGNGGATATNGAACCGNCCTCTGAGAAGGATTTTTCCGANTATGAGCTTGGNCTTCTNTCTTTGGAATTCGGTGATACGGTGGAAGTGGTGGAGTCCTATCTGCAGGAATANGATNTGACGCCNCTTTCCAAGGCTATCGAAGANGTGACCAAGGAGCAGGAGAANGAACAGATCTACGAGGTGGTNGCGGGNGANACGCTCTCTCAGATCGCTGAGAAAAANGAGATACCGCTGGCNGATCTGATCGCCATGAACGAGACGATCGAAAATGANAATTCNGTNATCCGCGTGGGAGATGAGCTGATCGTAACAGTGCCTGAACCGGAGCTTTCCGTGGAGCGNACAGAGCAGCTGTACTATGAGGAAGATTACGAGGCGGATATCATTTATGTGGAGAATGATGACTGGTACACCAACCAGACACAGACACTGCAGGAGCCTTCTGCGGGGCACCGCAAGGTGGTGGCGGACATATCCTATCGCAATAATGAAGAGGTAAGCCGTGAGATCCTGAAGGAGGAGGTCACCTATGCAGCTGTGCCTAAGATCGTAGAGCGTGGTACTAAGATTCCGCCTACCTATATCAAACCGATTTCGGGAGGCAGACTTTCTTCCGGATTCGGCAGACGTAAGGCGCCCACCAGAGGCGCAAGCAGCTATCATAAGGGGATAGACTGGGCAACGCCGGTAGGTACGGCAGTCATGGCTTCCTGCACGGGAACAGTTGCGAAAGCGGGCTGGGGAAGCGGCTACGGCTATGTGGTTTATATCAATCACGCGGATGGCAGACAGACCCGTTACGGTCATCTGAGCAAAGTGTTGGTAAAACAGGGACAAACGGTCACCCAGGGACAGAAGATCGCCTTGAGCGGCAACACGGGTGTCAGTACCGGACCGCACGTTCATTTTGAAATTCTGATAGGCGGTGCNCAGGTGAATCCCTTTGACTACCTGAACTAAGACTTTACAAATGTCCAAAATCTGGTATACTGTATGGTAATGTTTGAGTTTTTTCGATTGAGAAAGGCAAGTAAACATAAATGGAACAATATGCGATTAAGGGTGGAAATCCGTTAGTCGGTGAGGTGGAGATCNNNGGTGCNAAAAATGCGNCGCTNGCGATNCTTGCGGCCGCCATCATGACGGANGAGACCGTATTGATAGANAATCTGCCTGACGTCAGAGATACGAANGTCATGATGCAGGCGATGGAGAGTATTGGCGTCGTGATCAACCGTGTNGACAGACATACGGTGAAGATCAACGCNTCACAGGTTCATGATCTGGTGATCAAGGACGATTATATTAAAAAAATCAGAGCTTCCTANTANCTTTTGGGAGCGCTTCTNGGTAAATATAATAAGGCGGAGGTGGCTCTNCCGGGCGGCTGTAATATAGGCTTGCGTCCTATTGACCAGCATATTAAGGGCTTTCGGGCNCTGGGNGCCAGNGTCAGGATCGAGCATGGNCTGATCATATCGGAGGCAGCGAAGCTGAAGGGGAACCATATCTACATGGATGTGGTGACNGTNGGNGCNACCATGAATGTNATGATGGCGGCAGTGATGGCAGAGGGGCAGACTGTGATNGAGAATGCGGCGAANGAGCCCCATGTCGTTGATCTGGCGAACTTCTTGAACAGCATGGGAGCCAATATCAAGGGCGCGGGTACCGATGTGATCCGTATCAGAGGCGTATCGAAGCTGCACGGGACGGAGTATGGCATTATTCCGGATCANATCGAGGCGGGCACTTTTATGTTCGCGGCGGCGGTGACGAAGGGTGACGTGACGGTAAAGAATGTGATNCCGAAGCATCTGGAATCCATCAGCGCNAANCTTTTGGAGATAGGCTGTGAGATAGAAGAGTCTGACGATGCCGTGCGTGTTGTGGCNNCGAAGCCTTTGGGNCATACGCATGTAAAGACCCTGCCTTATCCCGGNTTCCCCACAGATATGCAGCCGCAGATCACGGTGGCNNTGGGTNTNTCTGCGGGNACCAGTATNGTGACAGAGAGTATTTTCGAGAATCGNTTTAAATATGTGGACGAGCTNACCTGTATGGGAGCCAATATCAAAGTGGAGAGCAANACNGCGATCATCGACGGCGTGTCNAAATACACCGGAGCNAANATCACGGCACCGGATCTGAGGGCNGGNGCGGCNCTTGTCATNGCAGCGCTTGCNGCAGACGGNATCAGNACCGTGGATGATATCAANTATATCGAGCGCGGGTATGAGGATTTTCACTTAAANCTNCAGGGNCTGGGNGCCCAGATCGATCTGGTGACCACAGAGCGGGATCTNCAGAAATTTAAACTGAAAGTTGGTTGACATCCATTGACACATTCNTCCTATAGGTGTATGTTTATGTATAGGTAGGAAATGTGGGTAGAAAATTTCATATTGTGATATCTTTCTCTTATTCAGAGTGGTGGAGATACATAGGATCGATGAAGCCACGGCAACCCCTGACAAGGAAGGTGCCAACCTGAGCGAAAAATAGATCGAACAATAAGAGGATTTGATGCTTGNATGCCGNGTCCGCTTATTTCGTAAGAGATAAGGGGACTTTTGAATTTCAAAAANAAAACAAAGGAGAGAGAAAATGGAGAAGAGATTATTTACATCCGAATCTGTNACNGAGGGACATCCCGACAAAGTCTGNGANGCCATTTCCGATGCGATCCTGGANGCCTGCATGGNNAANGATCCCATGAGNCGTGTGGCCTGTGAGACGGCNGTATGTACCGGTTTCGTGCTGGTNACCGGCGAGATCACCACGAACGCATATGTAGATATGCAGAAGATCGTGCGCGATACNGTAAAGGAGATNGGNTACACCAAGTCNGAGTANGGNTTTGACGGCAATACCTGTGCCGTGNTTGTNGCNATCGACGAGCAGTCNGCNGANATNGCNATGGGNGTNGACAAGGCGNTGGANGCGAANAAGGGCGAGCAGAACGANGANCTGGATACGGGAGCNGGCGATCAGGGTATGATGTTCGGNTANGCCACCAACGAGACNGAAGAGTATATGCCCTATCCCATCGATCTGGCACATAAGCTGGCATTACAGCTTACCAAGGTTCGTAAGGACGGCACNCTCAAATANTTAAGACCCGANGGCAAGAGNCAGGTGTCNGTAGAGTACGATGAGGCCGGNAAGCCGGTGCGTCTGGAGGCAGTGGTNTTATCCACTCAGCANGACGANGANGTGACACAGGAGCAGATTCACGANGATATCAAAAAATATGTGTTTGATCCGATNCTGCCGAAGGAGCTGGTNGACGANNAGACCAAGTTTTTCATCAATCCTACGGGACGTTTCGTGATCGGCGGNCCTCACGGCGATGCCGGNCTGACAGGNCGTAAGATCATNGTAGATACATACGGCGGCTATGCCCGTCACGGCGGCGGCGCTTTCTCCGGAAAGGACTGCACCAANGTNGANCGTTCCGCGGCTTATGCGGCGCGCTATGTGGCNAAGAANATNGTGGCAGCAGGNNTTGCNGACAANTGTGAGATNCAGCTTTCCTATGCGATCGGTGTGGCACAGCCCACTTCCATNATGGTAGATACNTTTGGCACNGGTAAAGATNGNNGATGANAAGCTGGTGGAGNTNGTGCGTGAGAANTTTGANTTAAGACCNGCNGGCATNATCAAGATGCTGGATCTGCGNCGNCCGATCTANAAGCAGACNGCGGCTTACGGACACTTCGGACGNAACGATCTGGATCTGCCCTGGGAGAAGCTNGANAAGGTGGATGCANTGAAGAAATATCTGTAAGNCNNATNTGACAGTTGTGTCATATATGANANAAANGGAAGTCCCTGCNTCGATATGGTGCAGGGACATTTTTTGCTCANATTCGGGACAGATATTCTGTGGGAGTAAAAGCNATGACTTTGCTTTTATNAAAGTCACGNATGTTTCTNGTAATAATGCAGTCTGCATGAATACGCTCTGCGGTGGTACTCTGTACGGCATCTTCGAAATCACTCCATTTCATTTCGGACGCTNTTNTCAGATCAGAAACACTCAGNTCNGNAAATTGAAAGATNAATCTNAGCTTTTGGATGANTTCTTCAATCATTTCTGCAGAAAGCTCTTTTCTCATCACNTAGACGAGATTGGCAANCGTNAGNGCAGAAANATATCCTTCGGCAGATTCTGTTTCACACAGTTTCCAAATCAANGANGAGTCATGNACATANGGCTCTCTCTTTTGNAGTACATCCAGTAAAATATTTGCNTCAATCAGTAATCTCATATTTTTCCCTCAGTNCTTTTTCACGTTCCNGGTTCAAATTGGAGTCTCCNTTCAGNATTCCGGTGAGAGAATCGGTGAGATAAGACAGGGCTGTGTCTTTTGGAATAAACCGTCCGATTTCTTTTCCATTTTTCGTTACAATGACTTCATTTCCGTTCATGACCATATTCAAATATCTTCCAAAATTATTTTGCATTTCTGTTGCGGTTGCAGTTACTCCGACCATAAGTGTACCTCCTTTTGTATTAGCTATTTATATTATACTATTTATTAGCTAATTAGCAAATAGTATTCATGAAATTTAAACCACTTTGCGCCCCTGTTTGCTTTGTGTTACAATGAAGATTAGTGAATGGAGCATGCTTGGGCTGGTATTATGGAGGTGTTCGGAATGATTCTATCTGACAAAGCTATTATGTCTCTGCTCAAAGAAGGAACCTTATCCATATCGCCGCTTCAGGATGATCAGATTCAGCCTGCAAGTGTAGATATAAGACTTGGAAATACGTTTAGTGTTGTAGAAGATTCTTCCGCCGGTATTCTCAACTTTACGGACAAAATAGCATATAAGGAAATACACGCAGAAACCTATCTGCTTTTGCCGGGGCAATTTGTTTTGGCAACCACCAAAGAGTATATAAGCCTGCCCGATGACCTGACGGCTTTTGTAGAAGGCCGCAGTTCACTTGGCCGTATGGGATTGTTTATTCAAAATGCCGGCTGGGTTGATCCCGGTTTTTCGGGAGAAATCACTTTGGAGTTATTTAATGCAAACCGCTGCGCCATCGAATTGCAGGCGGGTCGCAGAATTGGACAATTGGTATTTGCGCAGATGGATCAGGCCGCATTGAAGCCTTATTGCGGCAAATATCAGGGCCAGCGGGGGGCTACCGGTTCCAAAGTATATTTGGATAAGTAATACCCTTATAAAAATATGATAGTATAATGTACCGAAACAGCAGTTATTCAGGAACTTTGGAAAGGATACCATCATGGCATTTGCACATCTCCACGTCCACACGGAGTTCAGTCTCCTGGACGGTTCCAATAAGATCAAAGAATATGTGAAATATGTGAAAGAGCTGGGAATGGACAGCGCTGCCATCACAGATCATGGCGTGATGTACGGCGCGGTCGATTTTTATAAGGCGGCGAAAGAGGCGGGAATCAATCCGATCATCGGGTGTGAGGTCTATGTGGCGCCCCATTCCCGCTTTGACAGGGAACTTACGGGCGGTGAGGACCGCTATTACCATCTGGTGCTTCTTGCGGAAAACAATGTGGGCTATGCCAATCTGACGAAGATCGTCAGCAAGGGTTTTACAGAGGGCTATTATTACAGACCTCGTGTGGATATGGAACTGCTGCAGGAATACCATGAGGGGCTGATCGCGCTCTCGGCCTGTCTGGCGGGGGAGGTGCCCCGGTATATCCAGAAGGGTTTGATCGATGAGGCGAAAAAGGTAGCGTTAAGATATCAGGAGATCTTCGGGAAAGACAATTATTTTCTGGAGCTGCAGGATCACGGGATCCCGACCCAGCAGACGGTCAATTCCGCTCTGCTTCGTATGAGTAAGGAACTGGATATTCCTCTGGTGGCGACCAATGACGTACATTACACCTATGCGGAGGACGCCCAGCCCCATGATCTGCTGCTCTGTCTGCAGACAGGAAAAAAGCTGGCGGACGAGGATCGTATGCGCTACGAGGGCGGACAGTATTATGTGAAGAGCGAGGAGGAGATGAAAGGGCTGTTCCCTTACGCCTGGGAGGCGGTAGAGAACACCCAGCGGATCGCCGATCGCTGCCATGTAGAGATTGAGTTCGGTCATTACAAGGTGCCCCACTATGAGGCGCCGGAAGGATATGATTCCTGGAGCTATCTGAACAAGCTCTGTCAGGACGGGATGAAGGAACGCTATCCCGAGGATGACGGGACCCTGCAGGAGCGTCTGCAATATGAGCTTGATACCATCAAGAGCATGGGGTTTGTGGACTATTTCCTGATCGTGTGGGATTATATTAATTTTTGCCGGGAAAACGGCATTGCCGTGGGACCGGGACGTGGCTCGGCGGCGGGCAGCATCGTGTCCTACTGTCTGAAGATAACGAATATCGATCCCATCAAATACAGCCTGCTCTTTGAGCGGTTTTTGAATCCGGAGCGCGTTTCCATGCCGGATATTGACGTGGATTTCTGCTTTGAGAGACGGCAGGAAGTTATTGACTATGTTGGTCAAAAGTATGGCGCGGACAAGGTGGTGCAGATCGTCACCTTCGGTACGATGGCGGCGAAGGGCGTCATTCGCGATGTGGGACGAGTCATGGATCTGCCCTACGCCTATGTGGACCGCATCGCTAAGATGATACCGAACGAGCAGAATCAGGGTGTTTCCATCGACCGGGCGCTGGAGATGAATCCGGAGTTTAAGAGTCTGTACCAGGAGGACGAGCAGGTACACAATCTCATTGATATGTGTAAGAGGCTGGAAGGACTGCCGCGCCATACCTCCATGCACGCGGCAGGCGTGGTGATCTGTCCGGAGGCGGCGGATGAATTCGTGCCGCTTTCCAGAGGAGCCGACGGTTCCATCACCACCCAGTTTCCCATGACCACCATCGAGGAACTGGGCCTTTTGAAAATGGATTTCCTGGGGCTGCGGACGCTGACAGTGATCCAGAGTGCGGTGCGGCTTGTGGAGCAGAGCAAGGGGATCGCCATTGACATAGATAATATCGATTATGACGATAAAGAAGTGCTTGCGTCCCTGGGAACGGGGCGGACGGATGGCGTGTTCCAGCTGGAGAGCGGCGGCATGAAGAGCTTTATGAAGGAGCTGAAGCCGCAGAGTCTTGAGGATGTGATCGCCGGCATCTCGCTGTACCGTCCGGGACCTATGGACTTTATTCCAAAATATATCAAGGGCAAGAACCATCCCGACACGGTGACCTATGACTGCCCGCAGCTGGAGCCGATCCTTGCGCCCACCTATGGCTGTATCGTGTATCAGGAGCAGGTTATGCAGATCGTGCGGGAGCTGGGCGGTTATACCATGGGCAGGAGCGATCTGGTGCGCCGTGCCATGAGTAAGAAAAAGCAGTACGTCATGGAGCAGGAGCGGAAAAACTTTACCTACGGTAACCCGGAGGAAGGGGTGCCCGGCTGTGTGGCGAACGGTATCGACGAGAAGGTGGCGGATCATATTTACGACACCATGATGGACTTCGCCAAATATGCCTTTAATAAATCCCATGCGGCCTGCTATGCGGTGGTGGCGTATCAGACTGCCTACCTGAAATATTATTATCCCGTGGAGTTTATGGCGGCGCTGATGACTTCGGTGATCGACAATCCGAGCAAGGTGGCAGAGTATATCATGACCAGCCGGAGCATGGGGATTCAGATCCTGCCGCCGGATATCAATGTGGGAGAAAACGGATTCTCCGTGTCGGACGGTCAGATCCGCTATGCGCTCTCCGCCATTAAAAGCGTGGGCCGGCCTGTCATCGATGCGGTGGTGGCGGAGCGTGAGGCCAGAGGCCCCTATCAGAATCTGGGAGATTTTGTGACACGCGTGACAGATCGTGACATGAATAAGCGCGTGGTGGAGCATTTTATCAAGGCGGGAGCCATGGACAGTCTGGGCGGCACGCGCAAGCAGCTTCTCAGCGTGTATATTCAGGTGATAGACGGCATCCAGCAGGATCGAAAGAATAATATGGCGGGACAGATATCCCTCTTTGACCTGGCGGATGAAGAGGAGAAGGTGGATTACCGGGTGAGCCTGCCAGATGTGGGAGAATACTCCAAAGAAATGAAGCTGGCGTTTGAGAAAGAGGTGCTGGGTATCTACATCAGCGGACACCCGCTGGAGGAATATCAGGAGCTCTGGAAAAAGAATATCACCAACACCACCGCGGACTTTACCTGGAATGAGGAAACCGATGAGATCCGTGTGGAGGATGGGGCGAAGGTTACCATCGGCGGTATGATCACGGAGAAGAAGATCAAATATACGAAAAATGAGAAGGTGATGGCCTTTTTGCAGGTGGAGGATCTGGTGGGATCCGTGGAGGTGATCGTCTTCCCGAGGGATTATGAGCGGTACGGCAATTCGATCCTGGAGGACAGCAAGGTCTTTGTCAGAGGCCGGGTGTCTTTGGAGGAGGAGAAGGACGGAAAGCTGATCTGCGAACAGATCACTCCCTTTGAACAGGTGCCCAGAAAGCTGTGGATCAAATTCCCCACCAAAGAAGTCTATGAGTCGAAGAAGGAAGCGCTCTTTGCCATACTGCGTGAGGTGGAGGGGAAGGATAACGTGGTGATCTATGTGGAAAATCCGAAGGCCATGAATCCTCTGCCTGCGAACTGGAATGTGGAGGCGAGGGAAGATCTGATAGAGAAACTGGAGGCGGCATTTGGAGAGGGGAATGTAAAAGTGGTGTAGTACGCTCTTGAAAATCCGTTTGTGATAGAGTAAAATAATGGTAAAGTGAGTAAAAAAGCGTCTGTCAGGGCAGAAAGGTATGGTTATCGGTATGGCGAAGCAGATCAAAACAATCGGTGTGTTGACCAGCGGCGGCGATGCGCCGGGCATGAATGCGGCGATCCGTGCAGTGGTCAGAAAGGGCATCGCTAACGGTGTTAAGGTCAAGGGTATTAAAAGAGGCTATCAGGGTCTTTTAAATGAAGAGATCATCGATATGGAGAAGTGGACTGTAGCGGATACGATCCAGCGGGGCGGTACGATCCTTGGCACGGCGCGCTGTCATGAGTTCCGCACGGAAGAGGGGCAGCAGAAAGGCGCGGATATCTGTCATAAGCACGGGATAGACGGTCTGGTGGTCATCGGCGGCGACGGCTCCTACCGCGGCGCACAGGCATTGTCCCAGCATGGGATCAATACCATAGGCATTCCGGGTACCATTGATCTGGATATTGCATGTACAGAATATACCATCGGTTTTGATACGGCGATCAACACAGCCATGCAGGCGATTGACAAGATAAGAGATACCTCTTCCTCCCATGAGCGCTGCAGTATCATCGAGGTTATGGGCAGAAATGCGGGATATATCGCGCTCTGGTGCGGCATTTCCAACGGTGCGGAGGATATTCTGATCCCGGAGAAATACGATTACAATGAACAGCAGATCATCAATAATATTATTGCCAGCAGAAAGCGTGGCAAAACCCATCACCTGATCATCAATGCGGAGGGTATCGGGCATTCTACCTCCATGGCGAGACGAATTGAGGCGGCTACCGGTATTGAGACCAGAGCTACCATTCTGGGCTACATGCAGCGTGGCGGTTCCCCTACCTGTAAGGATCGGTACTATGCTTCTATCATGGGCTGTTATGCAGCAGATATTTTGTGTGAAGGCAAGACAAACCGCGTGGTAGGATACCAGCATGGCGATTTCTTGGATTTTGATATCGAGGAAGCCCTGAATATGCAGAAAGGGATTCCGGATTATGCCTTTGAGATGTCGAAGATTTTGTAGACGCAGAGGCGTGGATTTGCAGAAATATAGAATATGGATTTTCCCCGCGGATGGTCGCATTTGCGGGGAATCTTTCTATGTATGCGAATGAGAGATGCGAAGCCATAGGGAGAAAACGATGATAATAAGTTTACATAACAAATCCGTCAAAGAGACGGCGGCCCTTGTTGCCAGAAAGAAGGAGAGGGACAGGCGTGGGCTCTTTGTGGTGGAGGGTATGAAGATGTTTGGCGAGGCACCGGCGGAGCGGATCAGTCAGGTGTATCTGGCAGAGAGCGCCGAGAAAGAGGCCTATGCCAGATATGAGGAAAAGCTCTCCGGGCTTCCCTGTGAGATCGTATCGGACGAGGTGTTCGGGAAGTTGTCGGACACGGTCACGCCGCAGGGAATATTGTGTCTGGTGCGACAGTTTTCTTACAGCATGGAGGATATGTTGTCGGGGAAAGAAAAGAAGCAGTTGTTATTTATTATACTGGAGGACATTCAGGATCCGGGGAATCTGGGAACCATCTTTCGGACAGCGGAGGCAGCAGGCGCCGATGGCGTTATCATGAGCAGCCGCACGGCGGAGATCTATAATCCTAAGACGATCCGCTCCACCATGGGCTCTATCTATCGGGTACCATTTCTCTACGCGGAAGATCTTTCTTCTATTATAAAGAAACTTCGGGAACAGGGCGTGAACGTGTACGCCGCTCATCTGCAGGGCGGTGATTATGACGGGGGACAGGATTACCGGAAGAGCACGGCTTTCTTGATCGGCAATGAGGCGAAAGGACTTAGGGAGGAGACGGCGGCCTGCGCGGACGCTTTGATCCGGATTCCTATGGAAGGACAGGTGGAGTCGCTGAATGCGGCGGTGGCATCTTCTATCTTATTATATGAAGCCCACAGGCAGAGAAAAATGAGTTAAATTAGGATTTAATATAATAATAACGGATGATATTGTTTGGCGAACAAGCGGTTTTTGGGAAAAAGGGAGAAAGGAACGGGGCAAAAATGAAAATTGGATTTATCGGACTGGGAAATATGGCACGGGCGATCATCGGCGGTATGCTGCAGGAGGGGATCGTGCCCAAGGAGGACATTCTGGGCAGCGCTAAGACAAAAGAAACCCTGGAGACAGTACAGAAGGAGTTTGGCATAGAGGTGAGATCCTCCAATGAGGAGGTGGCGGCAGAGGCACAGGTGCTTGTCCTGGCAGTGAAACCGCAGTTTCTGGAGGGTGTGATCACGCAGATCCGGAATGTGGTAAAACAGGACACCCTGATCATCAGCATAGCGGCAGGCAAGACACTATCCTGGCTGGAGGAGGCTTTCGGCGGACATGTGAAGCTGGTGCGCTGTATGCCGAATACCCCTGCGCTCGTAGGGGCCGGCTGTACCGGTGTCTGTGTGAATGACGCAGTGGCGCAGGAGGAGGTTCAGTACAGCCTCCGGCTGATGGAGAGCTTCGGCAGGGCGAGTCTGGTGGAGGAGCGGTTGATGGATGCGGTGGGCGCTGTGAGCGGTTCTTCTCCGGCTTATGTGTTCATGTTTCTTGAGGCGATGGCGGATGCCGCTGTGGCGGCGGGGATGCCGAGAACCCAGGCATATGAGTTCGCGGCGCAGACAGTGTACGGCAGTGCGAAGCTTGCGCTGGAGACCGGCAGGCATCCCGGCGAGCTCAAGGATATGGTCTGCTCTCCGGGCGGCACTACCATAGAGGGCGTGAGAGTGCTGGAGGAAAATGGTTTTCGCGGCACGGTGATGGACGCCCTGCTTGCCACGGTGGAAAAATCCCGGAAATTGTAATTGTCGGAATATCTTGTGTCTTGTAGAAAAATAGTAACAAAATATTGAAATAAATTCGAGCCAAATTGTATAAACTTGACAAAGAATAGGTGTTTTGCTAAAATAGTCCATACTTAATCGGATTGTAACATTTTTGTAACAATCGTAACTGTTTTGGAATATAACATAGGTATGGTATGTATGGAGGGGTATTTATGAGGAGAAGCTTTAGACTTCTGCTCGCCGTTTTGATTCTTGGAATAAGTTTATGCAGTTTGTCTCTGGAAACGCAGGCTACCAACAGAAAGGATATTCTGGATTCCATGAACGTGGGAGTATCCCAGATTGTAGATCCTACAGGGAAGTCGGCGGATGAAAAGGCGCTTCAGGAACTGACAGAGTTGTCAGAAGCTAATGGTGTCGAGAGAGAGACGGATCTGGTCATGGCTAATGTGCAGGTGGCAATGAACGTGCGTGCGGAGGCTGATGAGGAATCCGACAAGGTGGGCCTGCTCTACAAAGACTGCGGCGGCAGGATATTGGAAAGAAAAGACGGATGGACAAGGATCAGGAGCGGCGATCTCGTCGGCTGGGCCAGCGACGATTATCTGCTCTTTGGTGAGGATGCGGAGACCCTCGCAAATGAAGTGGGAAACCTCATTGTCCAGATCGAGACGGATACGCTCTGCGTGAGGCATGAGCCTGATGCGGAAGCGGATGCTGTGGGCTTCATTCCCAGAGATGAGGAACTGGAGATCATAGAAGTGCTGGATGATGACTGGATCAGCGTCGACTATGAAGGTGAGACGGGCTATGTCTCATCGGAATTCGTGGATATTGACTTTCATATTGACGAGGGAGAGACGCTCATAGCGATCCAAAAGAGAGAAGAGGAAGAACGCAAGGCGAAGCTGACTGCCAACAGAGGCGCAGTGGTAGTGGGCGGCGACGATACCAGACTTCTGGCGGCGTTGATCTACTGTGAGGCCGGCATAGAAAGCTATAACGGAAAGCTGGCAGTGGGCGCCGTGGTTATGAACCGCGTCAGGAGCGCTGCTTATCCTAATACAGTATCGGGTGTTATTTTTGCATCCGGACAGTTTACACCCGCGCTCAATGGTAAGGTGGCGAGGGTATACGCCGGAGATATTCCGGAGAGCTGCTGGGAGGCGGCCAGAGCCGCGATCAACGGGGAGACTAACGTGGGCGGTGCGACGCACTTCAGACGTGCCGGAAATCATGACGGCCTGCTGATCGATAGACAGGTGTTCTGGTAATGTCGCAGGATCAGAATATAAGCTTGATAACCCTTGCTACTTTGGGGATAATATAATATAATAACCGCAGAAGAGAAATAAGCGGCTGCGGAAGCGCGGTTTGCAGGTCTGGGTGGTATGGCCGGGAGGAAAGTGGAAGTGATGGAGTTTCAGACTTTGAATATGACGATGATCTGGCTGATCGTTCTCGTGGTGCTGGTCGTCATAGAGCTTTTGACAATGGGCCTTACGACTGTCTGGTTTGCCGGGGGTGCACTGATGGCGACGATCGCCTCTCTTGTGCATACGCCGGTGGTGATCCAGATCATACTGTTTCTTGCGACCTCGGCTCTGCTTTTGTATTTCACACGGCCTGTTGCGGTGAAATATTTTAACAAGGACCGGGTGCGGACCAATGCGGAGAGTTTGGTGGGCCGGCAGGCGATCGTGATCAGTGAGATCGATAACCTGCAGGGGATCGGACAGGTCAACGTGGGCGGTATGGAATGGTCTGCCAGGACGAGGACGGACGGGGTAACGCTTCCGGTGGGCGCTGTGGTGATCGTATTTGCCATAGACGGCGTAAAGTTGATCGTGGAAGAGAAAAGAGACCTGTAGACGAAGATTCAGACAGAAAGAGAAAAGAGGAAAAAGAATGGGTGTAATTATATTTTTTGTGGTTATTTTGATTTTGCTCGTGATCATTTTGATGTCCTGCATCAAGATCGTGCCGCAGGCGCATGCCTATGTGGTGGAGCGGTTAGGTGCTTATCAGCAGACCTGGTCTGTGGGTCTGCATATCAAGGTTCCTTTTATCGATAAAGTGGCTAAGAGAGTGATTTTAAAGGAGCAGGTGGTGGATTTTGCACCCCAGCCGGTGATCACAAAGGATAATGTAACCATGCGTATCGATACTGTGGTCTTTTTCCAGATCACGGATCCGAAGCTCTTTGCATACGGGGTGGAGAACCCTATCATGGCCATCGAGAATCTGACGGCTACGACCCTTCGTAACATCATCGGTGAGATGGAGCTGGATCAGACATTGACATCCAGAGAAGTGATCAATACTAAGATGCGTGCTTCTCTTGATATTGCCACAGATCCCTGGGGTATCAAGGTAAATCGTGTAGAGTTAAAGAATATCATTCCGCCGGCGGCAATCCAGGATGCCATGGAGAAACAGATGAAGGCGGAGCGTGAACGCCGTGAGGCGATCCTGCGTGCAGAGGGTGAGAAGAAGTCCACTGTCCTGGTGGCGGAAGGTCAGAAGGAGTCGGCGATCTTAGAGGCGGAAGCGGAGAAGCAGTCTGCGATCCTCAGAGCGGAAGCACAGAAGGAAAAAATGATCCGTGAGGCAGAGGGTGAGGCGGAAGCGATCCTCAAGGTGCAGAAGGCAACGGCTGACGGTTTGCGTATGATCCGCGAGGCGGGTGCAGACGAGGCTGTCTTAAAGCTCAAGAGCCTGGAGGCTTTTGAGAAAGCGGCTGACGGTCAGGCGACGAAGATTATCATTCCCTCCGAGATCCAGGGATTGGCGGGGCTGGCAGCCTCCACAAAGGAGATCTGGAAGTAAAGTAATCTGCAGCAGTATTCGGAAAAGATCATAAGTGAATAGAGAGCAGGGCGGTTCTGTGGACCGTCCTGTTTGATACTTTGCGGCAAAGGCAAAACATGGGAAGAGGAGGCAGGACAATGGACCTGAAAGGACGCAGTTTTTTAAAACTTCTGGATTTTACGCCGGAAGAGATTCTTTATATGATCGATGTGGCAGCAGATCTGAAGGATAAGAAAAAGAGAGGGGTCCCGGTGGATACCCTGCGGGGGAAAAATGTGGCGCTGATCTTTGAAAAGACCAGCACCAGAACGCGATGTGCCTTTGAGGTGGCAGCTCACGATCTGGGCATGGGGACTACATATCTGGATCCTGTCGCCTCCCAGATCGGGAAGAAGGAGAGTATCGCAGACACGGCGCGGGTGCTGGGCCGTATGTTTGAGGGCATTGAGTATCGTGGCTACGGACAGGAGATCGTGGAGGAACTGGATAAGTATGCCGGGGTGCCTGTCTGGAACGGCCTCACCAATGAGTTTCATCCCACCCAGATGCTGGCGGATCTTTTGACCATACGGGAGCATTTCGGGAAGCTTGAGGGTATTAAGCTGACTTATATGGGGGACGCCCGTTACAATATGGGCAATTCCCTGATGGTGGCGTGTGCCAAGATGGGAATGGATTTTACGGCGTGCACCAACAAAAAGTATTTCCCGGAGGCGTCTCTGGTAAAGATCTGTGAGGAGATCGCAGCGCAGACCGGCGGTTCTGTACGGCTGACCGAGGATGTGGAGGAAGGCGCGAGCGGCGCGGACGTGATCTACACGGATGTGTGGGTTTCCATGGGAGAACCGGAACAGATCTGGGAGGAGAGACTGCGGGATCTTAAGCCCTATCAGGTCAATGCCAGGGTGATGGAACTGGCCGGCAAAGAGGCGGTGTTTATGCACTGTCTGCCTGCTTTCCATGACCATCAGACCGGCATCGGCAAAGAGATCGGGGAAAAGTATGGAATGGCGGAGCTGGAGGTGACGGATGAGGTCTTTGAGTCGCCGAAGTCCATTGTGTTTGATGAGGCGGAGAACCGAATGCACACCATCAAGGCGGTCATGGCGGTGACGCTGGGTTACAAAGGGTAACATGCGTTATGAAAACAGACAGATCCGATATTTTGACATGGTTACGGAACAGTGAAGATTATGTGTCGGGGCAGCAGCTCTGTGAGCGTTTTGGTGTTTCCCGCACGGCGGTCTGGAAAGTGATCAATCAGCTGAAGGAGGAGGGCTATACGATCGAGTCGGTGTCCCGCAAGGGGTATCGGCTGGTGGAAAGTCCGGCGGATGTCTACTCAGAGAGCGAGATCATAAGCAGACTGCAGACGAAGTGGGCGGGACGGACGCTGCACTTTTTTGAGTCTACCGGTTCCACAAATCCGGATGCCAAACGGTTTGCGGAGGAAGGCGCTCCCCACGGCACCACCGTGGTGGCGGACAGGCAGACGGCGGGCAGAGGGCGAAGAGGCAGATCCTGGGAGTCCCCGGCGGGGAAGTCGATTTATTTTACCATTGTGGTGCGGCCTGAATTTGAGCCGGACAAGGCGTCCATGATCACGCTGGTGGTGGCCCTTGCCGTGGCAGAAGCCGTCCGGGAGGAGACAGGGCTTTCCACCGGGATCAAATGGCCTAATGACGTGGTGGTGAACGGGAAGAAAATCTGCGGCATTCTGACGGAGATGAGCATGACGCCGGAGATGAATGAGATTCAGTTCTTGGTGGCAGGCGTGGGAGTGAATGTGAATCAGGACAGTGAGGAGGATTTCACGCCCGAACTGCGGGGAAGGGCTACCTCTCTGAAGATGGAGAGCGGTCGTCCGATCGACCGTGCGGCGTTGTTAGCCAGGATATTGCATCATTTCGAGGAGGATTATGATCTCTTCGAGAAAAGGCTGGATCTGTCCGATCTGCAGGAACGCTATGAAGCGCTGCTGTTGGGTAAGGATAACCGGGTGCGCGTTCTGGATCCGGCGGGCGAATACACCGGGATCTCCCGGGGAATCAACGGGATGGGAGAACTCATCGTGGAGAAAGAGGATGGGGAGACTGTGCTGGTCTATGCGGGCGAGGTATCGGTCCGGGGACTGTACGGTTACACATGACGGCAGGAGGAAAGGCATGGACGACAAGAGGATCGTGCTCTGCGGAGCCAACGCCTATGAGCAGAAATATTATTTCAATGAGCGCTTTGACAAGATACCCCAATCGATCAAGGATGAGCTGCATGTGATCTGTGTGTTGTTCACGGAAGAAGTAGGCGGCGTGTTTACCATCGTGTTTGAGGAGGACGGCAGTATCTCCTTAGAGACGGATGCGGAGGAGGACGATCTGCTCTACGATGAGATCAGCAGCGGCCTTCTGGTGGGGGAGATCCGCAGGAACCGGCAGGAGATGCTGGAATCTTTGCAGCTTTACTATCGTGTGTTCATTTTACAGGAGGATATTCAGGAAATTCTATGAGTCATCTGTTTCAGCCCCTTACGATCGGCAAGGTTACCTTGCAGAATAATCTGATACTGGCTCCTATGGCAGGCGTGACGGACCTGCCATTTCGTTTGCTGTGCAGTGAACAGGGGGCGGGTCTTTCCGGGATGGAGATGGTCAGCGCAAAGGCCATCTGGTATGGGAACAAAAATACGGAAAGCCTGCTGGAGATCCATCCGGAGGAGGGACCGGTCTCTCTGCAGCTGTTTGGTTCAGATCCGAAGATCGTCAGCGAGATGGCGAAGCGTATCGAGGAGCGTCCCTTTGCCATACTGGATCTCAATATGGGCTGTCCCGTCCCTAAGGTGGTAAATAACGGGGAGGGGTCCGCCCTGATGCGGAATCCGAAGCTGGCAGGAGAGATCATCGCCGCCACGGTGAAGGCCATCGAAAAGCCTGTCACAGTGAAGATACGGAAGGGCTTTGACGAAGCCCATGTCAACGCAGTGGAGATGGCGAAGATCGCCGAGGAGGCGGGGGCCGCCGCCATAGCGGTGCATGGCAGGACCAGAGAGCAGTATTACAGCGGGGAGGCGGACTGGGAGATCATCGCTAAAGTCAAGGAGGCGGTGTCCATTCCTGTGATCGGAAACGGCGACGTTACAGACGGCGAGAGCGCCCGCAGACTGCTTCAGGAGACGGGCTGTGACGGGGTGATGATCGGCCGCGCAGCCAGAGGCAATCCCTGGCTGTTTCGACAGATCGCAGCCTGGCTGGAGAACGGGACAGCGCTGCCGGAGCCTTCCCCGGAGGAAAAGAAGGAGATGATCCTGCGCCATGCGCGCCTGCAGCTGGAAATTAAGGGAGAGTATACGGGGGTGCGCGAGATGCGAAAGCATTTCTCTTGGTACACAGCGGGCATGCCCGGCTCCGCCAGACTCAGACAGAGTATCAATCAGGCAGAGCATTTTGAAGAACTCGAAAGGTTAGTGGAATCCCTGTGAGCGGGCCGGCATATACTGTCTCAGAATAAGAGACAAGGATGGAGTGCGGCGGCATGGAGGCACAGAGCATTCTTTATTTTCACCCGGCGCCGGAAGGAATGTATAAAAATGATGCCCTGAAGAGACACTGGTGGCAGAAGACGGCATTGCAGGGGAGGATTTTGTCCGGGGAGAGCTCTGAGGAGACTCTCCTGCTGGCGGAATGCCCGATCCCGCCCTTTTATTATCAGAAGAAGCCGTGGACACCGGAGGTTTTATCGGAGGCGATGGCCGAGGTGCTGCAGAAAGCGCCAGGGATGGCGGATGCTTTTTTACATCCGCAGGTTGTGACATATGTGTCAGAAAAGTATAGAGAGCGGTGGGAACCACGCAGGGAGACCATGGAAGATCTGGCGGGCGTCCTGCTTGCGAGATATGCGGCCGATCGCTTCTATGAACAGGGGGAGGCGGTGGTGCTGCTGGGCGGATCAGAGGAGACGGCGTGGCAGATGGAAATGACGGCAAGACTCCTTTGGCCCTATCTTTCCTGGATCAACCGGCTTTCTTTCTTTTATGAGAAAGTGGAGGGTGTAGATATCTGGGAGGAGACGGCGGACTGTCTGGAGGCCTATGGTTACGAGTATGGGCTGGCACCGAGAATGATACCCTACAGGGATGAGGAGGGAGGCCGGTGCGGCGCGGAAAAATGCGGAGGGGTTATATTAGACTATTGCTCTTCGGCCAGGCATCCGCGAATGCGGCATGGGGAGCGGATCGTTTATATGGATCTGTTTTCTGACCGGACAAAGGCTCTTTCCTGTGGACGCAAAGGCGGTGAGATTCTTTATGTTTCACCGCTCAAATACCTTGACACTGCCGTAAAAAATAGTTATGATTAAAAAATGTACGCGACAGCAATGAGCAGTGCCACGAAGCAAGATGGAAAGGCGACTGCTTGCAGTCAGTCTTGACAGATTGCGAAGTGATAGGGCGAATGCCCGCGAGCGAGGAAAACCGAAGGTTTTTCGAGCGTGCACTGCGATAGTAATATATTAGGGAAAGGGAGAATTACGATGCAACACGAAAAGAAAAATATTTTAACGTATGAAGGACTGCAGAAATATGAGCAGGAGCTGCATGAACTGAAGGTCGTGAAGCGGCAGGAAGTGGCGCAGAAGATCAAGGAAGCCAGAGAGCAGGGCGACCTCTCCGAGAACGCGGAGTATGATGCGGCCAAGGACGAGCAGCGCGACATTGAGGCCAGGATCGAGGAGCTGGAGAAGATCCTCAAAAACGCCGAGGTCGTAGTGGAGGATGAGGTAGATCTTGACAAGATCAATATCGGTTGTCAGGTGAAAATATTGGATGTGGAGATGAAGGAAGAACTGGAGTACAAGATCGTGGGCTCCACCGAGGCAAACAGCTTAAAGGGAAAAATCTCCAATGAGTCTCCCGTGGGCAAGGCACTGATCGGCAGCAAGGTGGGCGATACCGTGGAAGTGGAGACACAGGCAGGTATCATAAAGTACAAGGTGCTGGAGATCCAGAGATCAAATTAAGTGTGAGTGGTGCCCGGTTATAAGAGAAAGGATAGCAGTATGGCAGAAGAGCAAAGACAGCAGAATACACAGCAGGAGCAGGATATTAACCAGCTTTTAAAGGTCAGAAGGCAGAAGCTTGCGGCCTTGCAGGAAGCGGGTAAGGATCCTTTTCAGATCACGAAATATGAGGTGACCCGCCACAGTCAGGAGATCAAAGACGGTTTTGAGACGCTGGAGGGGAAGCAGGTGTCTATCGCGGGCCGTGTGATGAGCAAGCGCGTCATGGGGAAGGCATCCTTTTGCAATGTGCAGGATCTTCAGGGCGATATACAGGTCTATGTGGCGAGAGACAGCATCGGTGAGGAGCCTTATGCCGACTTTAAGAAATATGACGTGGGTGACATTGTAGGTGTGGAAGGCGAGGTATTTAAGACCAAAACCGGCGAGATTTCCGTCCATGCAGGAAAAGTGACACTTCTGTCAAAAAGTCTCCAGATCCTGCCTGAGAAGTATCATGGTCTGGTAAACACGGATATCCGTTACCGTCAGAGATACACGGATCTGATCATGAACGAGGAGGTTAAGAAGACCTTCGTTATGCGTTCTCAGATCATTAGTTCCATCAGAAGGTATCTGGACGGGCAGGGCTTTCTGGAGGTGGAGACGCCGATGTTAGTGTCCAATGCGGGCGGTGCGGCGGCCAGACCCTTCGAGACCCATTACAATGCTTTGGATGAGGATGTGAAGCTTCGCATCTCTCTGGAATTATACTTAAAAAGACTGATCGTGGGCGGCATGGAGCGCGTCTATGAGATCGGCAGAGTGTTCCGCAACGAGGGACTGGATGCGAGACATAATCCGGAGTTTACTTTGATGGAACTGTATCAGGCCTATACCGATTACAATGGCATGATGGATCTGACCGAGAATATGTTCCGCCATGTGGCAAAGGAGGTCTGCGGCACGACGCTGATCCCCTATCAGGGCGTGGAGATCGATCTGGGTAAACCCTTTGAGCGGATCACCATGGTGGAAGCCGTGAAGAAATACACAGGCATTGATTTTGATGAGGTGGCAGACACAGAGGCGGCGAAGAAGCTGGCGGATGAAAAGGGTGTGCACTATGAGGAGCGTCACACAAAGGGCGATATCATCAACCTCTTTTTTGAGGAGTTTGTGGAGGAGCATCTGGTACAGCCTACCTTTGTCATGGATCATCCCGTGGAGATCTCGCCTCTCACGAAGAGAAAACCGGACAAGCCGGAGTATGTGGAGCGGTTTGAGCTGTTTATCACGGCCAGAGAGATGTGCAACGCTTATTCCGAGTTAAATGATCCTATCGATCAGCGGGAGCGTTTTAAGGCGCAGGAAGCGGCGCTGGCAGCAGGCGACGAGGAAGCCAACACGACGGATGAAGATTTCATGAACGCACTGGAGATCGGTATGCCGCCTACAGGAGGTATCGGTTACGGGATCGACCGGCTGGTGATGTTATTGACAGATTCGCCTGCGATCCGCGATGTACTGCTGTTCCCGACAATGAAGTCGTTGGATAAAAAGCCTTCCGACCACGCGAAAGCGGGAAAGAAGGAGGCTGGACAGCCTGCGAAGAAGAGCAGTGTCACCAGAGAACAGGCATGGGAGCTTTTGCGGAAATATAATAAAGAATCTTTCCATCTTCAGCATGCGCTGACAGTGGAGGGCGTGATGCGCTGGTACGCGAAGGAACTGGGTTATGCGGAGGAGGAAGAATTCTGGGGGATCACCGGACTTCTCCATGACATTGACTTTGAACTCTATCCGGACGAGCACTGTAAGAAGGCGCCGGAGCTTCTGCGCGAAGGAGGCGTAGGGGAAGATATGATTTACGCAGTCTGCTCCCACGGCTACGGCATCTGCAGCGAGGAGGAGCCGAAGCTTCAGATGGAGAAGGTGCTTTTTGCGGCTGACGAACTTACCGGACTGATCTGGTCCTGCGCGCTGATGCGTCCTTCCAGAAGCGTGATGGATATGGAGGTCAAGAGCCTGAAAAAGAAATTCAAGGACAAGAAGTTTGCGGCGGGCTGTTCCAGAGAGGTCATTACCCAGGGAGCGGAGATGCTCGGCTGGGAGCTGGACGAGCTTTTTGACAAAACGATCCAGGCCATGAGAAGCTGTGAGGAAACCGTGGCGCAGGCGATGGAGAAAATTTCATAGGAAGATTATTTCTTTGGGGGGCTTTCATTTTAACTTGTCTGGATTGCCATTAAAATCCGGTAATAGAAATAAGCCCTCCTTTTCCTTTGCTTTAAAATCAGAAGAAGCCCTCGCTGCTGGCTTTGCACTTCCGCTAAGGTGTGTTGTGTGATTTTTTTGTTTCCGTACAGAAAGTCCTCATAGCAGTTCAGAAACTGCAGAGGCTCCTGTTCTCCTATAAAGAGCTGTGCCTGTTCTTTAAATTCCGACAGAGTTTGCACATCTTCTCTCTTGATTCCCATAAAAGATAAAATTTTCAGATTTCTGGAAACCGCTGCCCTAAATTTTGTTTCTGGAGACATTTTTTTGTATTTATACCGGGTGAGCAGGAGGCTTAACAGCACCAGAAGGATGGCAGTACCTAAAACGGATAAGAGCATCCGGCTTATGATTCGTAAAAGTCTGCCAAAATTATTTTTTTCAGAATGGATGACAGACTCCTGCATGCCCCCCATTTCTTGTTTGGGCTTATTGCGAATTCTCTCTTCTGCCCATTCCTCTTCCGGCGTTTGTCCGTCTAAATCGGCGGAAAGCTCCGTGGAGCTGTTTCTTACTGCCCAGGAGGCATAGCGCGTCTGGGAATAACCGGGGGTAGGTTCAAAGGGAATCCAGCCAATATCTTCCAGATACACCTCCGGCCAGGCATGGGCCATGCCGGAATACACTTTAACTTCCAGACTGTCCTTAGCAGGGACACAAAAGCCCTGGACAAACCGGGCGGGGATCCCCTGAGCTCTTGCGAGGAGAGTGAAGGCAGTGGCAAAATAATTACAGTACCCTTCCTTGCTTTCAAGCAAAAAGTAATCCAGAAATTCAGCAGAGTCTGTGACTGTTTCCGGCAATTGTCCCGGCGTGAGAGTATAGGTGAAGGCAGAGAGCTCTCTTTCAATGGCTCTCAGTTTATCTGCGTCTGTCCGGGCGTCTTTGGTGATTTCCTGAAGATATTGTGTTGTTTCAGCAGAAAGGGTAATATCTTCCAGATAATTGTCATAGACCGCCTGCCTGTAGCGCTGCATATCATTTACGGTTATGCTTTCCTTTGTCTGATTATTAAGGTTGTTAAGGATCGAATGCAGCTCGTTCTCGTCATCCGCCAGGAATCCGGCAGCGTTAATAAATTGATGAAAATTTTCCTGTCCGGCATTTAGCTGGTAAAAGGATACTTCATAATTAGTTCCATAGCCTTTTCGCCTGTCAAAGAAAAGGCTGCCGCCGGATTCCCGAAAGTTTAAATGGGAAGAATTTTGCCGGAACGAAAAAGCTTTCAGCGGTGCAAACAGATATTCCGACCGGAAATACCGGTACTGAATGGTGATCTTTGCCTGGGACAGGTAGTCTGTCTGATACTCTTTGTCATATCGCCGGACGGCATAAAGGGTTTGGATCGTGTCCATATAGGGTTCTTTGGAAGTATCCTGATTTTGCTGTTCCCATCCTCTGCCGTTAAAGGTGTCATATACTTTGCCGGTCAGATAAACATTGGTTGACAGTTTTGTCTGACTTTGGATCGTCATGATTTCTCGCTCGGTTTCCAGAGAGTTGCCGCCAAGTTCACTTTCCGGAGAAAATCCGCTCAGGGACAGGTCGTAATCTTCGCCGCCGGTTCCGGGAAGATTGTAGGAAAGCTTAAGAAAAGACTCTTTAAGCTGCTGATAGACATTTTTAAAGAGCGGCCAGTCATAGGGAGTTTCGGGGACGGAGGGAATAAGCATCAGCAAAAAATATGCTGCAAGAAAGGGCATTATCCACAGCATATAGGCAGAATGATCTTTTGCTTTTTCTTTTTTCCATCGCGTCTGTGTCCATTCTGTATAAATCACTGCGACGTAGCACAGGAGAAGGGCGACGCATATTTTTGAAAGCTCTTTTTCTGTAAAAAGGCAATACAATAGCGCTGACAGAAGGAGGAGCAACACTGCCATTTTGATTCGAAAATCCTTTTCCATGATGAACAGAAGAAGGTAACAGAGCAGGGTGAGAAAGATAACCTGTATGATTTCATATCCTGTCAACTGTCCCGGATCCCATGCAGGGCTTCCGGTGAGCCAGTGAGAATAAGATTTTACAAAGGAGAAACAATTTTGAATGCCGGCAGCGGCTCCGGCGCCGAACACGACCAGAATTATCCCTGTAAAACCCAAAAGACGGTTACGCCAGGTCATGCTGCTAAGCAATATCAGTATGAAAACAGCAGCCAGAGCCGCAAGGATATGGACAGGTTTCAGAGAACCGATTCCCAAAAAATTGCCTCCGCCAAATAATCCGATACAGGTTAAAAATACCAGGTTTGTCAGACGCCAGAGCGTATTCTGATTAAAATGTAAAAGAGTATGCCTCATCACAGCCTCCCTTCCAGGGAAGCATCCACGGATATTGCCATAATTTTCAGTCTTTCATTGCTTTGTTTGGAAAAATTTTCTATATTTTCATCGGTGATGACATAGAGAACCACCAGACTTCCGGCCTGGTCAAGGTGCTCTGCCAGTTTTAANANATCCTCATTTAACTGATGCAGTACACANAAGATCACTNTGCTCTCAAAAAGAGTCCCGNNTTCNGTCATTTCCAGTAAGGTTTGTTGAAAATTTTCCTCCTGGTCAAANTGNATTTCTGATACCTGCCNGTAAAAGCCGTCGAAGTCCCCAAGNCCTTCCAGATGAGNGGAAGTNATGCCTCTTTGANNGNAATATGCGGAAAAGGGGATNTTTTTTTCNGCCAGGAAGATNCTTATGGCAAGNGCNGTNTCCAGGATCTTATCTTCTATAGGGAGATAATCCTTTGGCTCTTTGCTGTAACGCNTGGTATCCCATAACAGGGAAATCCCNTGTTTTTCTTCNCCTGTCAGATTCCTTNCTTTTAATTNCTGTNNNCTGGCAGTGGCNTTCCAGTGNATNTGTTTCAGGGAGTCTCCCGTTACATAGTCCCTCACCACAATGTCAGNNTCNGTGCGNTCNCTNAGGGANGTNCTCTGAGGGAGNGCNGCTAAGCTGTCAATGCTCTTTAAGTTTGACACCCGNGTGATTTTNGGAAGAACNAATGCNTTGATCGNNCNGGGAATCCGATAACTGATCCGAAACAGACGAAAGAAATCGGTCATGATGATTTCNTTTACCCCCACTTCGTANTCTCCACGATATTTGCANGTCANTTTTGTCTCAAAGGCGTATTTATCCCCTGGCAGNAGTTCATATTCCGTATCTCCNGGAAGATCCTCTACGGAAGAAAAGGAAGAAAATAAGTTGACACTGATGCTGGCAAAGACGCAAAAGCTGTCATTTTGCAGCACAAAAAAGTAGGGCATNGGNTGTCCGCAGATCATGTTTCTGNTTTCTATCTGCTGCAGGATCCTCAGNTTGAAGTAGACAAAGATAAGGTAGANCANGGATATNACAGGGATGAAAGTNATNCCCCAAAANATACCATAGCTGACAGNACCNCCATAGTAACTGATNGCTGCCAGTGACAGCACCCATAAATCCAGCAAAATCCANTTGCGCATTTTCATGTGGGNTNTCCGCCCTTTCTATGCTTTAGACAGGAATCNTGATCTGTAGTANCAGNCTCTTTAAAATCTTATCTTTATCCTCTTTGCGNATTTTTGCCNCNGANGANAGGGNCAGCCTGTGACCAAGTACCTGCATGGCNACAGCCTTNACNTCNTCGGGNTTNACATAATCNCTGTTNTGTAAAAAAGCCTTTGCCTGNGAGGCNCATACCAGCGCCAGCATAGCCCTGGGACTCGCCCCCAGAACAAAGCGCGGTTCTTCTCTGGTGGCCTCCACCAAATCNGCAATATANCCAAGTATGGATTCTTTAACGGAAATGCCGGAAACCNCCTCGCGCAGGGCAATCATATCTTCTGTCTGACAGACGGCTTCCACCCGGGAAAGGGTCTGTCCCTGCANAAATTGGGATGCCATCNGTATTTCNTGNGTTCNTTCCGGATAGCCGATAGANAGGCGCATCATAAACCGGTCCATNTGAGCNTCCGGAAGNGGNTAGGTACCTAAAAATTCCACAGGNTTTTGTGTTGCTATGACGAAGAAGGGCTGAGGGAGCNGATGAATGATCCCATCCACAGTGACCTGCCCTTCTGCCATGGCNTCCANCAGGCTGGCCTGGGTTTTTGGGGAGGTTCTGTTGATTTCATCAGCCAAAAGCACCTGGTNCATGACAGCGCCTGCCTGATAGGTGAATTCGCCGCTTTTCATATTATAAATGGAGAGTCCTGTCACGTCGCCGGGCAGGGTATCCGGTGTAAACTGGATCCGCCCAAAGCTGCANGCCATGCTTTTGGCAAGAGCCAACGCCAGAGTGGTCTTCCCCACTCCCGGNACATCCTCCAGAAGCACGTGGCCTCCTGCAAGAAAGGAGATCAGCAGATTCTCCACCACTTCCTCTTTCCCTACAAAAACCTGATTTATATTTTCCATTAACCTTTGTGCTAATTGATAATGATTCATGGCTGCCTCGTTTTTTGCTGTTTTCTATTAGTACTGTTTATTGTTATTTTCTATTATAAATGAAACGAGACCTCATGAGAAGTCTCGATTCTTTGTTGATCTATGGCTGCGCATCAGATTTTGTTTCCTCAGTTCAATTTCATCTTTTTTTCTTTCTGCATAGTTATGGCTGCACCATTCCCAGTACTTGCATCTCCTATTCGCGCATGAATCCACCTTCCGGCATTTAATTTTATAATATAGCACCCATACATATGCAATGGGTATTAACGCAATGAATATGACTAAAAGGCATGAAAAAATATCTTCCAGTAATTCCATTCTTTTCCGCTCCTTAACCATTCTTTACTGTACTTTATATAATTCTGACACTGGAAATAATTCAGTATTCCCTGAATGATATTTTATCATTATTTCTCTAGATTGACCACTATAACGGACAATACTGTTATTTGAAATTCCATAAAATAATACATACGGAACACTGGCCTGCGAAAGGGAAATCAAAATGGAACAGAAATTACGGAGAGACCGGAATATTGGTAGTAATCTCAAAGCCCTTCGTGAGAAACATAATATCTCACAAGAAAAACTTTGTGCGTTGTTACAAAACAGGGGATGCGATATTGGTCGCTCAACTTATGCAAAATATGAAAATGGTGAATTGAATATTAAAATCAGCGTTCTCATCGAATTGCGCAAAATTTATGAATGTTCCTATGATGATTTCTTTGAAGGATTAGATGTTCAGAAATAAAAATACCCGTCTGCTTTTCTGTTTCTCTGCTTATATCTTTTATGATTACCGTACCACATATCCCTTTAAATTCTCTGTTTACTGACCTTTTCAGTATTTTTATTTTCTCTGTTCTTAACAGACTAGCCCATTGGGGTTTGTTCTTACAGATATTCGTGTTAAAATAGAAAAGCGGACATTGGTGTGAGGATAGTAAAATATGGCAGAAAACAAGAATGATTTTACACAGGGAAGCATCGTTTCCAAACTGCTGAGATTTATGATTCCAATCTTTGGAGCGCTGGTCCTGCAGGCGATGTATGGAGCGGTGGATATTCTTGTGGTAGGACGATTTGGAACGACCGCCGGCATTTCGGGAGTATCTACCGGAAGCAATATCGTGAATCTGGTCACCTTTACGATCACAGGGCTTACCATGGGCGTCACGGTAGTCATGGGACAGTATATGGGAGAAAAGAAACCGGAGAAAGCGGGACGGGTTGTTGGTGGAGCGATCTGCCTGTTTGTGGTACTGTCCTTTATTCTTGCGGTGGTCATGCTGGCATTTGCGAGACCCTTTGCGGTTCTGATGCAGGCGCCGGAGGAAGCGCTGGATCTGACGGTATTATATGTCCGCATTTGCGGCGGCGGTATTTTCTTTATCATTGCCTATAACGTGATCAGCAGTATCTTCCGGGGGATCGGCGATTCCAATATGCCGCTCGTTTTTGTAGGGATTGCGTGTGTGGTAAATATCATAGGGGATCTGCTGTTTGTCGCGGGATTCGGGTGGAATGTGGCAGGTGCCGCACTGGCGACTGTGATGGCACAGGCGGTCAGTGTGGTACTGTCTCTGGTTATCATCAGGAAGCGGGAATTACCCTTTACTTTGAAAAAAGAAGATATTCGCTTTCATTCAGAAATAAAGAAATTTGTACAAGTGGGAACGCCNATTGCNTTTCANGAAATNCTGACACAACTGTCATTTNTGGCGNTGTGNGCTTTTATCAACAGATTGGGGCTGGATGCCTCCTCCGGCTACGGCGTAGCCAATAAGATCGTGAGCTTTGTCATGCTGGTACCCGGTTCCCTCATGCAGTCTATGGCCTCTTTCGTTGCCCAGAATGTGGGAGCGGGACAGGAGAAACGTGCGCGAAAGGCGATGGTCACAGGTATGCTGATCGGATGCGGTGTGGGTGTTTTTATTATGGCCTTTGCATTCTTCCGAGGGGATCTGCTGGCGGCTATTTTCTCGAACGATGCGGCGGTAATTGCCCGGGCAGCACAGTATTTGAAGGGCTTTGCGCCGGAGGCGGTGGTGACGGCNATCCTGTTCAGTTTCATCGGGTATTACAATGGACATTCCAAAACTCTGTTTGTGATGATGCAGGGACTTGCGCAGACCTTTATAGTACGTCTGCCCATGTCCTACTTTATGAGCATTCAGCCGGAGGCAAGTCTTACCATGATCGGCCTGGCGGCGCCCTGCGCAACGGTGTTTGGAATTGTGATCAACTTGCTTNATTTTGTAAAAGTGAGTCGNGAGCAATGAAAAGTATAAGGCNTACCTTTNAGGATTGAGGAGAAAAGATTTTATGAGAGAAAAAATAGAGATTAAAGAAGAACGGATATCCGCAGAGGAATATACCGATTTCCTAAAAAGAACGGATTTGGGTTCACAATATCCAAAGGAACGGTTTGCAGAAAGAATATCCAAGCTTGTAAATAATGTTTCTATAAGCCTTGTTGCAAGAAACGAAAATGGCTTAATTGTTGGTGTTTTATTTGCGTTAACAGATTATGTGTATTGGCTCTATGTGACAGATTTAGGGGTTGACAGAGATTACGAAGGACAAGGTATTGGAAGACGGCTTATGAAAACTGCACATGATAAGGCCGGCGGCGAAAAAGATATTGCTGTATATCTGATAGCAAATGAGAATGCGATTCCGTTTTATGAGAAACTTGGCATGAAAAAGGCCAATGATGTAATGCAATACAATCATATTGAATGGACAGAGTTTACGGTGCAATAGAGTATTTCAAATTCCAGTTTCTAAGGTACTGAGAAAAGCGACGGAATTATCAGGGAAACTTCCAAATACAAAGCAGGAGCAGGCTTTACCGCCAGAGCCAAAGCCGGTGCTATTGCCAAAAGCGCAGAAACCTACCGCGCCTATATGAATGGAATCCGTAATATGCTGGTCATAACAGGTGATTCGGTTCGGTCAGGGGAAAAAAGCACTACCCAAAAATTGATACCAAAATTCTCTGTGGCATTATGCCGCTTGTAAACTTCCGAAACGCCATGTTTGTCAAGAACGAGATGTCTGGAATTCAAGTTCCTGATGAGATTATCATGCGTTATGATGAGAACATGAGTCGTGAAGAAAGTGAACAGGTTGGCATCACAATCGCATTGGAAATAGAGTATATCGCACTAATCACTGTTGATTAATTTGCTATATGACAATTTGTATATTTATATCTTGAATTTTCCCTATATTTTTAAGGCTTTGCGGATAACCGCCTCTCAAATATGTATCCTTTTCCCTTGTTTTTGTCCTTATGGATAACTTACAAGGGAAAATTTTTGTATTTTGTTTTGATGTTAATCAGTTCCGTCCAGATGATAAGACTCATAATGCACTCTGTTCTTCTCTGTGACTTCCTTGTAATAGTTCCGCTGGTAAAGGCTGCCTGTCTATAAGGGCATCCCTAAAATCAACCGTCCGCACCTTTTTCCGCTTAGTATAACCAATCTCATCGATCAAATCATCCGGCAAATCATCCCAAAATTCATCTTGACAAACTTCCTCCTGCGCATATAATATATTAGATATATTATATTGATTACATATTAAAAATGGGAGGAACTTGAGATGGAATCACATACGAAATCACACAATGGTGTGAAGCACCCTTATCTGACGATGATGGGCCTGTATCTGGGGGCCTTTGTCGGGATGTTTGGAGAGACGGCGCTGAACATTGCGCTGCCAGAGCTGACAAACGCATTCCATGTGGAGACCGCTTTGATGCAATGGATGGTGGTGGGCCATATGCTGGTGATCGGCCTAGTACTGCCCTTTGCCAGTCTGCTGCTCAAATGGTTTTCCGTGAGAAAGCTGACGTTCTTTTCCTTGGGCGCTTTTATCGTTGGCTCGCTTATGAGCGGCTTTGCCACTAGCTTTCCGATGCTGCTTTTGGGTAGGATGGTGCAGGGCTTCGGACCAGGGCTGATCTTGCCCATGATGTTTGCGCTGGTATTGGAGGTATTCCCGAAGGAGAGGATTGGTTCCGCTATGGGACTGTGCGCGCTTATCGTCATGTTTGCCCCCGCCATCGGGCCGACGCTGGCTGGATTCATTGTAGGAGCGCTCTCCTGGAGATGGATTTTTTTCCTGTTTGCGATCATTCTGGGTATCGCGCTGCTGTTTGCCGCCGGATTTATGATTAGCCCCTATGAGATCACGAAGCCCCACATTGACCTGCTCTCCTGCATTACCTCTTCCATCGGCTTTGGCGGTCTGGTGATCGGCGTGGGATTGACAAGCCTTTACGGCTGGGCCTCTCTTCCGGTGATCGTGTCTCTACTGATCGGCGTCGTAAGCATAGTGATCTACGGAAGGCGTCAGCTGTCTATGGAGCGGCCGGTGCTGGACCTGCGGGCGTTCAAGATCGCCGGGTTCCGCACGGGAACCATCCTTGTCATGCTGGTCTTTGGTATTACGATGTCATCGATGTATCTGATGCCGCAGTATATTCAACGTGGTATCATGCTGCCCATCGCAATGGCGGGTGTGGTACTTCTGCCGGGCGGATTGATGAACGCGGTCTGCTCCTTGATTTCGGGCAGGCTGTATGATAAGATCGGAGCAAAGATACCGGTACTGGCCGGCTTTGCGCTGGCCGCCGTCGGAGCGTTTCTTTTACTGTTTACAAGCACCGGTACACCGGTTTGGTATGTGATCCTGTGTCATGTGATTCTGCTGATCGGCGTCCCTCTGGCAATGTCGCCGTCGCAGACAAACGGATTGGCTGCCCTGCCGCCGGAGTTGTCCATGGACGGAAGTACGATCCTGAACACCATGCAGCAGGTATGGGGCGCGATCTGCACAGCCGTGGCCACATCTCTTTTGGGGATTGGGCAGAACGCTTATCAGGGCGCTGATCCGGCGGAGGCATTTACCAACGGGTTTCACTATGGGCTTGGCTTTACGCTTCTGCTTGCTGTGCTCGGCTTTGCAGTGGCTCTAACCTTGAAAGGGAAAAAGGATTGATAATGGAGTATTTAAAAGATACTACGATTTATAAACTGCTGTTTGTACAGAAAAAATTGGTTTCTGCGGTTCGAAGCGATTTTGTGGATGTGGATATCACCCATGAAAATTACATTTCGCTGCACTTTATCTATGAGAATCCGGGTATTACCCAGGCGGAGCTGGCTGAGTTGAATACCAAGGATCGGAATGTGATCGTGAAGACCGTTGATCGTCTGGAGAAAAACGGCTGGGTGAGACGTGTGAGAAGTATGGATGACAGAAGGGCCTTCACCCTGTTTGCCACAGACTCCGGAGAAGAGATCATCCATCGGTATTGGGATAAGCTGGTGCAAAGGCAGAAAGAGGCTCTAAGCGTATTGACGGAAGAGGAGCAGCGCATATTGGATACGCTGTTAGAGAAAGTGTTGGGATAAAACCGTTAAACAAGTAGGAGGAAAGAACATATGGCTCAGGAGTTCCAGAAGAAAGAGCAGATAGAGGGCTATGACAGGGAGAAGATGAAACCTGTGGTCCGAAATCGCGGACGCAATGATGCGCAGGTGGCTGGTTTTGTTGACCTGCTGACAGGAGAGTTCACGGAGATCATGCGGATACGTGGCAACAAGGATATGGACGAGTTCCTGGAGAAATATGATATCTCCATAGCTGATATTGCCAAAGAGTGACCGGCCATGGAAATATATGATACAAAGCTAAATAAAACAAGGAGTGATATCAAATATGGCCAATACAAATATTAATGTTCTTGCGTTCTGCCATTAACCACAATGGCAGAACGTTTGAAATTAAGCGTCCTACTGTTCCTTTATTGAATCGGTTCCAAGGTGGTGGATGAATCCTTTACCGGTTCTGCTGGAGGATATTCTATTGGATAAAGAAGGGCGGACAACAAGATTGATTGATTTGATGCCGGAATATCCACGACATAAATAAATTCTAATTGTAAGCAGTTATCATGTGCCTCAGCCGATATATTTCACCCCTAAAATAGCCGCGCCAAGTACCACAAGCACCACGCCGGTCGCCCGGTTCAGGGTGGCGGCGCTTGCTTTGTTAGCGAACTTCGCGGCGATCCTCGCCCAGAGCAGGGTGGAAGCCACGCAGAAGAGCAGGCATTTGATATCGGGCATCCCGCCGATGACGAAATGACTGACCGATCCTGTGAAAGCGGTAAAGGCCATGATAAATACGCTGGTGCCCACGGCGGTCTTCAGCTCATAGCCAAGAATGCCGGTCAGAAGCAGAAGCATCATCATGCCGCCGCCTGCGCCGATAAAGCCGCAGATAAAACCGACGATCATGCCGCTTATAAGTGACTGGATCACACGCTTTTTCGCGCTGACTGCCGCCATGGATTCCTTGGTGGTCATAACGGGCTTTACGATAAATTTGATGCCGAGAAGGAATGTCATAAAGACGGAAAAGCTTCCCATAGTGGTGTTGGGAACCAGACTGGCCACAAAGCTGCCAATCATGGTAAACAGTAAAACGGCCGCCATCATCACGATGCCGTTTCGGATATCCAGATTCTTATTTTTTCCATAGGTGTAGGCGCTGATGGCGCTTGCCAGAACGTCGCTTGCCAGGGCGATCCCTACGGCCTCGTAGGCCGGAAGCCCTAAGAAGGTGATCAGCATCGGGCTGATGACAGCGGCGGCGCTCATACCCGCAAATCCTGTGCCGAGGCCGGCGCCGATCCCTGCGATAAAACAAATGATAAATTGAAACATTATTTGGTTTCCTCCTTCAAGTGCGCGTTGATATTGTATAGAATCCGGTCATTATATAGTCTCATGGCATCCATCTCTTCCTTAGAAAATCCCTTTAACAGTATGGCAAGAAAAGTTTCCTGCGCAGCCTGCCCGTCAGAGATCACAGACCTGGCGGCGTCATTTATTTTCAGATGGGCCGTTTTGCGATTGGAACTGCTGTATTCCTTGTGGAGAAAGCCGCGCTGTTCCAGAAGTTTAATGGAAGTCGATACCTGGGATTTCGACAGATATCGGATTTCGATAATGTCGGTCGCGGTGTCAAAACAGGGATTGTTAGCCAAAAAGAGGAGGATATCCAATTCCATTCTGGTGATCCCGTGTTTTGTACAGACTTCCTCCACGCAGTTTGTATAGAGGGATTTGACCGCATTTTGATGTTCCCATGGGTTGACCGGCAGCATGATAGGTTCTCCTTTTTTGTTCTTTTTAGAACTATTTTAGTATAAAAAAGAAATTTGTCAAGTATTAATGCGGCGTTGCCATTTTAGAGTGGAAATGCTATGCTAATAAAAATACTTTAATAAAGTGTCGGTGGAGTCATGAATCAAAAGCAGATAACCAATATAGAAGTGAAAAAAAATAACAGAAACCGGATATTCAGATATATCTGTAAATGCGGCACCGTCTCAAACCCTGATATTTCCTATGCGACAAAAATGAGTCTGCCAACGGTGACGATGCTCACCAAAGAATTGATGGCGGAGGGTTTGGTTGAGGAGGTCGGGGAGCTGCAATCTACGGGAGGCAGGAGAGCGAAAGCGCTGGCTGTTGCCGCAAATGCTAGGCAGGCGGCGGGACTGGATATTACGAGACATCATATCGGACTGGTACTTGTGAATCTGACAGGGGAAGTCATAAAATATGAGCGAATATCTCTGCCCTATTTTGAAACGGAGGAGTATTATCGCAGCGTGAATGAAAATCTGGAGCGTTTTTTGGATGAGTGTGGCGCGGTGCGTGAGCGGATTCTGGGATTGGGAATTTCTTTTCCGGGCATTATTGATTTGAAGAAAGAGCTTGTTTCCGACTCACATGTTCTGGGGGTACGGTCTCTTGCCTTTGCCTCTGTCAGTCATTTTTTTGCGTATCCCTGCTTTTTTATCAACGATGCAAACGCGGGAGCTTATGCGGAGGGAAGCCGTCTGGAAACTGCGGAAACCTTCTTTTATCTCTCTCTGAGCAATACGGTGGGCGGTGCGCTTTTTGGGGATGGCAGACTGGAACAGGGAAAGCACTTTCGCTGCGGAGAGGTCGGGCATATGACGGTCGTCCCGGAGGGAGAGGCGTGCTATTGCGGGAAGAAAGGTTGTCTGGATGCGTACTGCAGTGCAAAGCGGCTTGCGAATTTTGCAGACGGCAGCTTGGATGCCTTTTTTGAGAGACTTGGGCAGAAGGATGCCGATGCCGTGAAACTGTGGGATGATTATATGACATATCTGTCACTTGCGATAAATAATATTCATATGATTTTGGACTGCGATATTATTCTGGGCGGCTATGTGGGAAGCTGTCTGGAAGAACATATGCAGGAGATCCGGGACAGAGTATCCCGCAGGAATACCTTTGAGGAGGGCGCCGGATTTGTCAGGAGTTGTCATTACAGGGAAGGGACAGCGGCGTTGGGGGCGGCCTTCCATGTGATCGATGATTTTGTCACCCGGATATGAGGAGTGGTAAGGAATAAGATAACTGTGATAGTAAAGAGCAGCGATGGCTTGAGAGATTTCAGAGATGAGATCTCTTTTTTTGTGGTTTTTCCATAAAAACAGCTACTTCAAACTGGCGAATAGTAACGAAAACACATTGATTGCATGGAATGACATTGACAAGGTGCTATGCGCGACTTATTATAAATACATAATAAATCTATTTAATAAAGTATTTTATAAATGAAAAGGAAAGAAAAAAAGGAGGATAACGTCATGGAAGGGAAAATGAAAACTGCGGTTATGCTGGGCATCGGAAAAATGGGATTTGAGGAGCGGGATATCCCTAAGGCGAAGGACAACGAAGTCCTTGTGAAACTGGAGTATGTGGGCATCTGCGGCAGTGATCTCCACTACTATGAGACGGGTGCGATCGGGGATTATGTGGTGAAGCCGCCTTTTGTTTTGGGGCATGAACCGGGCGGAACAGTGGTAGAGGTCGGAAAAGATGTAAAGCATCTGAAAGTCGGGGACAGAGTGGCCCTGGAGCCGGGAAAAACCTGCGGACACTGTGAGTTCTGCAAAACAGGCCGCTATAATCTCTGCCCGGATGTGGTGTTCTTTGCGACGCCCCCGGTAGACGGCGTATTTCAGGAGTATGTTGCGCATGAAGCCGATCTGTGTTTCAAGCTTCCTGACAATGTGAGCACTATGGAGGGTGCGTTGATCGAGCCCTTAGCGGTGGGATTTCACGCGGCCATGCAGGGTGGTGCACAGGCCGGGCAGACGGCGGTAGTCATGGGTGCGGGCTGTATCGGTCTGGTGACAATGATGGCGTTAAAAGCCATGGGCGTCTCTAAAGTATATGTGGTAGATATTATGGAGAAACGTCTGCAGAAGGCGATGGAGCTGGGAGCGGACGGCGTGATTAACGGTGCGCAGACGGATGCTGTGGAGGAAGTCAGGAAACTGACTGGCGGAAAGGGCTGTGATCTGGCGGTTGAGACGGCGGGAACGCAGATCACGACCGTGCAGACGATCCACATGACGAAAAAAGGCGCGACGATTGTGCTGGTGGGCTACAGCAAGAGCGGTGAGATGACCCTGCCGATGAGTCTGGCGCTGGATAAGGAGCTTACCTTCAAGACCGTATTCCGCTACCGCCATATTTACCCAATGGCTATTGATGCCGTAGCCTCAGGTAAGGTCAATTTGAAGGGAATTGTGACAGATGTCTTTGATCTGGACGAGGCGCAGAAAGCAATGGATTACAGTGTGAATAATAAAGCGGATATTGTGAAAGCGGTGATCCGCATTGCGAAGGAGCAGTAAAGGCATTAAACGGGGCAGGTTATCGGGAGAGAGGAGATTTCTTATGGAGCAGAAAAATACGAATATAAAAGTGCCGCTTATCAGCAAGATTGCTTATGGCATGGGAGATGTTGGTTGTAATTTCAGTTGGATGTTTGTGGGGAATTTTTTAATGATATTTTATACCGATGTTTTCGGAATCGGTATGAGCGCTGTGGCAGGACTAATGCTTTTCTCGCGTTTCTGGGATGCCATCAACGATCCGGTCATCGGCGGGTTGACGGATAAGACACATTCGCGCTGGGGACGATACCGCCCCTGGCTGCTGATTGCGGCACCGTTGACGGCTCTTGTGTTGATGCTTACTTTCTGGGCGCATCCGAACTGGCCGTCCACGGCGAAAATCGTCTATATGGCGGTGACTTACTGTATTCTGGTGCTTGGCTACACCTGTGTCAACATCCCGTATGGAACGCTGTGCGGTGCGATGACGCAGAACATAGAGGAGAGAGCGAAAATCAACACCTTCCGTTCGGTCAGCGCCATGATCGCCATCGGCATTATCAATATCATTACTGTTCCGTTGATCGCGACTCTGGGAAACGGAAACGACAAGAGGGGCTATTTGCTCATTGCTGTTTTGTACGGCTGCATTTTTGCGGCGTGTCATATTTTCTGTTTCGCAAAGACTAAGGAAGTTGTAGAGATCCCGGAAAAGGAAAAGACTTCCTTAAAGACACAGTTGACCTCGGTGGCAAAAAACAAACCGTATATGATCGCGGTTGCGGGACAGTTTCTTTTCGGCGTGACACTGTACGGCAGAAATGCGGATGCACTTTACTACTTTACCTATGTGGAGGGGAATAACGCGCTGTTCAGTACCTATTCACTGGTTATCATCATTCCTTCCATTATAGGCGCGGCGTGCTTTCCGCTTGTATTTAAGCTGACAAATAACAAAGGACGCTCGGCATCGATCTTTGCTTTGCTTACAGGGATCAGCATGTTCTGTATGTACTTTTTTACCGTGGGCAGGTCGCCGATTCCTTTTTACCTGTTTTCCTGTCTGGCACAGTTTTTCTTTTCCGGTTTCAACACAGCGATCTATGCGATCGTTCCGGACTGTGTGGAGTACGGTGAGTGGAAGACGGGGCTTAGAAACGACGGTTTTCAGTATGCTTTTATCTCGCTGGGAAATAAAATCGGCATGGCCATCGGTACTTCCCTTCTCGCGCTGATTCTGGGGCAGGCCGGGTATGTGGCGAACCAGCAGCAGAACTCGGCGGTGCTTGCCATCATCAAGCACTCCTTCACGACGGTTCCGGGCGTGCTCTGGGTGGTGACGGCGGTCGTCCTGTTTTTCTATCGGCTGAACAGAAAAGCCTACAATGAGGTGGTGAAGGAGATACAGGAGAGAAAGAAAAAGGCCGGAAATCATATGCAGTAGGGGAAGGCACAGGGTGTAAGAGAAGTGTCTGCTAAATCTGTCACGAAACTGTCATATTTTTCTGCTATAATAGATAAAAGACGAAAGGCGGAAACCGGTTGTGATGGAAATATATTATGTCGAGGATGACTCTGACATAGCGGATATGGTAAAAAAATATCTGGAAGAAAAAGGATGCAAAGTGACGGTGTATCACACGATTGCCCGGGCCAGACAGGCCCTGCAGGTGTGTGTACCGACCATTGTTCTGATCGACTTGAATATGCCGGACGGGCAGGGGGAGAATCTGTGTCGATGGATTCGTGGCAAGTGGAAGGCGCTGCCCGTTATTTTTCTCACAGTTCGGGGGGATTCCGGCGATATTGTCTCAGGATTCCAAAGCGGAGCCGATGATTATGTGGTGAAGCCCTTTGATCTGGATGTACTATATTCCCGGATGCAGGCCCTGCTTCGGAGGACGGGCAATGTAACAAAGAATTATCTTTCCTGCGGTGGGATCGTGATGGATCTGGACCGCAGGACGGTTTCCGATCATTCGGAGGAGGTTGACTTGAGCGCAGTGGAGTATGAGCTGCTTTTATTTTTAATGCAAAACGAAGGAAAGACAGTCACCAGAGAACGTATTTTAGAGCAGGTATGGGACGTACACGGGAACTATGTGAATGACAACACCCTGACGGTCACAATGAAGCGTCTGCGGGATAAGCTTGGGCAGCCCTCCTGTCTGAAAACGGTAAGGAGTATCGGATATCGCATGGAGGATACAGTATGATCGGATGGGGGAATATGTTGTTTGCGGCAGCAGGTTTTTTGGCTGGCGCTCTTTTTTTCGCCCTTCTTTTTCGATATTGGAAGAAGAGGCAGAATGCACGCATTCAGGCTTTGGAAGCTTATCTGGAACAGGCTGTCATGGGAAGGGTGCCGCTGTGCAAAAGTCTGGGAGAGGACGCTTTTTCCAGGCTGGAGGATGAGATCTACAAGGCGGTGACCTCTCTCTATCAGACGAGAGATGCGGCGGTGCAGGCAAGAAATGCTTTTGCCGAAAACCTGTCCAATATTGCGCATCAGATCAAAACGCCGATCACCGCCATCTCCCTGTCGGTGCAGATGCTGCAAAAGGAATATGAGGAGGAGAGGCTTTCGCAGATACAGAAGCAGCTTATGCGGCTTACCCGTTTGGAGGAGGCGCTGCTTGTGCTATCCCGGCTGGATGCCGGTACTCTGGCATTGCAGCGGGAAGAGATCGATGTTTTCACCGTGCTTATGCTTGCGGCGGACAATCTGCAGGAATTGTTTACACAGACAGGTACCTCGGTAGAAATTCCGGAACTGGGGGAGATGGCGATAGCTGCCGATTTGGACTGGACGATGGAGGCGGTGATGAATCTGATGAAAAACTGCATGGAGCACAATATGGGTGGGACGGTGCATTGCTCCTACGGGCAGAATCCTTTGTATACGGAGATTTTGATCTGGGATGAGGGCGCGGGTTTTGCCAGGGCGGATATGCCCCGGCTTTTTGAGAGATTTTACCGCGGAGAAAACGCCGGCAAGGACGGGATCGGCATTGGTCTGGCTCTGACGAAGGAGATCGTGGAGCGTCAAAACGGAACGATACGGGCGAAAAATCTGGCGGAGGGCGGCGCCTGTTTTGAAATTCATTTTTATAGTCACTGAGCTGTAACTTTGTGCGGTTATACTGGAAGAAGAGAAAGGCAAATTATTCATAGACGGAGGAAATGTGTGTATGAACATTGTAAGTTGTGAAAAGATCCGCAAGGTATACGGCTCGGGTGAGAATCGGGTGACGGCACTTGATGGGATTGATTTGACGGTGGAGCAGGGAGAATTTGTGGCAATTATGGGAGCCTCCGGCTCCGGTAAATCCACATTGATGTACATTCTTGGAAGCGTGGACAAACCCACGGAGGGCAGGGTCATTGTGGGCGGAACGGATCTTTCCGCGCTGAATCCTGCTCAGGCTGCTATTTTTCGCAGAAGAAAGGTGGGGTTGGTCTATCAGTTTTATAATCTGATTCCCACGCTCACGGTGCGGAAAAATATTCTCCTGCCGTTGGCTCTGGACAAAAAGAAACCCAACGAAGAATATTTTGAGAAGGTGGTGGATTCCCTCGGCATTTCCGACAGGTTAGAGGCTCTGCCAAATCAGCTGTCGGGCGGGCAGCAGCAGAGAGCAGCCATCGCCCGTTCTCTGATCTACCGCCCATCTCTGTTGCTGGCGGATGAACCGACGGGTAATCTGGATCAGAAAAATGCCAGAGAGATCATTGACATGTTAAAGCTTTCTAACCGAAATCTGGGACAGACTGTTCTGTTCATCACCCATGACGAGAGGGCGGCTCTGGAGGCGGACCGCATTATCACCATAGAGGATGGACATATCATCCATGACGAACAGCGGAGGTGAAGACTATGTGGAAAAATTATTTGTCAGGCGATCAGAAGAATAGCCGCTCGTCAGGACTGTCAGTCAGGATAGCAGCGTTTATTTCAGCCCTGTTTTTATCATTGCTTTGCAGCATGCTCTATAATATGTGGAAATATGAAAATGAGAGAATCGCGTTGGAGGAGGGTTCGGGACAGACGGCGGCTTCGGGCGGGGCATTTCCGGTGCTTGTCCTGGCTATGGGGATGGCGTCGGTCTCACTTATCGTGATCATACACAATGCCTTTGCGGTTACCATGAGCGGAAAAATCCGGCAGCTTGGGACCCTGTCCAGTATCGGGGCNNCCCCGAAGCAGATACGGGNCTGNCTTTTGCAGGAA
This sequence comes from Lachnospiraceae bacterium, assembly GCA_014804615.1. Taxonomy (GTDB): domain Bacteria; phylum Bacillota; class Clostridia; order Lachnospirales; family Lachnospiraceae; genus UBA3282. Next base: position 103,111 of record JAAUZL010000008.1, on the reverse strand, counting down.
GCNNTTTCCTGGTGTGCCGTACCGGTTNTGATNGGAAATCTGTCCGGNATTTTGTGCAGNATGGGATTGCTGCGGCTGATCAATGNGCTGGCNGANGGTGTGCCGGACAGACATGAGGTGGTATTTGGCTATCATCCGCTGGTTTTGGCGNTGACNCTGTTTNCGACAGGNNTGACGNTATGGATTTCTGCCTGGCTGCCGGCTAAAAAAATGAGTAAGGTGACGCCCCTGGAAGCGATCAAAAACACGGCAGAGCTGCAGTTAAAACGCAGAGGCCATTCCCCGGTGCTCGTCCTTTTGTTCAGCGTGGAGGGGGAACTGGCGGGAAATGCGNTGCGTGCACAGCGAAAAGCCCTGCGGACGGCATCGCTGTCCCTGTCCCTTGCGTTTCTGGCCTTTACGGTCATGCTGTGTATGGTCACCATTTCCCAACTCAGTACAGGAGCCACCTATTTCGAGCGGTATCAGGATGTCTGGGATATCATGGTTACCGTGAAGGGGGAGTCGGTGGACNNGTTTGGGGAGACGGAAAAAATCCGGGAGCTTTCCGNCGTGGAAAACGCCATTGCGTATCAGAAGGCGGTGGCGAAGAGAATTGTCACAGAGGAGGAAATGAGCGAAGANATGAGGAGTTTTGGCGGATTTTCTCATGCNGGGGAGGCGTATGTCACAAAGNTGGACGNGGGCTTTCTTGTCAACGCACCGATCATCATATTGGATGATGCGTCTTTCCTTGCNTACTGTGAGCAGATCGGGATAACGCCCCGGCTTGACGGGGCGGTGATATTGNACCGGATCCGCGATGTGACTAATCCGGATTTCCGGCATCCTGAATACATGCCCTATATAAAGGGGAAAAGTGACACGANTGTCTTAAGGCAGGCGGAGCGGGAAGAGAGCATGGCGGAGATCCCGNTTTTAGGCTGCACAGAAAGCGTNCCTGCTCTGCGGGANGAGTATGCGACNATCGATTACTATGAGCTGGTGCACTTTCTTCCGGCATCTCTGTGGAGAGAGAGCAAGGGACAGATCGGGGGNTGNGAAGANGACTTNTCNNTNTGTATTCTCAGCGGNGAAAATCCGACGGCAGAGAAGCTGNNNGCNCNNCAGGAGAGAGATCGANCNNNTGCTCGGTTCACGATATACGGTGGTGAGNGANAANCGTATTCAGGAGAAGGAGATAAACGACAGNCAGATACGGGGAATGATGGCNATATTTNGNGGTTTNTGTGTNTTGCTNGCNATNATCGGNATNGGCAANGTGTTTTCNAATACGTTNGGATTTGTGCACCAGAGAAAGAGGGAGTTCGCCAGATATCTGTCCGTGGGNATGACACCCGGAGGNATCCGAAAGCTGTTCTGNATCGAGGCGCTGGTTCTTGCGGGCCGTCCGATTTTGATTTCCCTGCCAATCGCGCTTCTTGCCGCATGGGCGATGCTTCGGGCAAGCTATCTCCCAATGGGAGACTTTTTGNCNNANGCNCCGTTTATTCCGGTCATAGTTTTCGAAATAGCTGTTCTGGGTGCTGTGGCGCTTGCCTATTATCTTGGCTGGCGGCAGGTGAAAAGGATCGATCTGCCGGAGGTTCTGAGGGACGATTCGATGCTGTGAGGTACCTGACAGAGAGACGAGAGTTGATCAAGAACGTCTATTTGTAGTCAAATCCTTCCAGAAAACCAGTGAGCATTTCATGCAGATCCTCGCCGTATGATTCCTGACAGGTCAACTCTACGCATATGGCAGAGTTTTCAAAGACCCCGAAAGCNGATACACCGTGCGAGTAGGGGTTTTCTTCATTGGTAAAATGGTAGGTGAGCAGGGTATAGGACTGCCCGTTACNGGAGATTGTCTCTTCGGCAGTCACCTCATAGTTTGCGCGTCCGGCCTCAAGCCAGCTTTTCCTGTTATCCTCTGCAGCTTCGGCGGTCTTGCATTCTGCCAAAAGCAGATAGAGCTGGGCATCGTAGAGATCCACGGTATCGCCTTCGCTGTTTTCGTACTCTTCGGGACTTCCCGCTGCCCAGGCGGCATAATACAGNCCGTCCGAAGCTAAGGCGTCTTTGTGATCCACCAGGGTCAGGCGGCTGTCTGTTTTGTGTACGGTCAGATGACTGCCGACGGTGACATATTCGGAATCCTCGACTGTCACAGCGCTTTCTTCAAGGTTGGAAGGCGAAGCGGCGCACCCGGTCAGCGCCAGTGTCAATGCGAGTCCCAAAATAAGAAAAANTTTTTTCGATTTCATAATCTNTCCTTCTCCAATCTGNTGGTTGTTAATTTTCCAAACTGCCAAGAAGAAGCTGCCATAAGGAATCACAGGCTTCCCGGTTGTCTGTCGTCTTGTCATTGTAAAAACAGCGATGCCCAAGGCAGAGGCCGGACAGAAGCTCCTGGCTGCTGCCGGTTATTTCCTGTCCTGCCGCCAATATGGTATAGGAACCCAGATCAGCGGACGAAAGAAGAGGGCAGTCCGCCCAGCGTATGACCTTGCCGTCCACACTGTAGTCCGCATCGCCGGGGCAGCTTCCGTCCGGCTCTGCCAGAATCTGATATTCCCGCTGAAAGCCCTGCGGATCCTCCAACAAGAAAAGATAGCTTTCGCAGGAGGAGATATCACCCATCAGAGTGATCTCCGAGGCGTATTGGTAATAGGCTGTCTCGGCGTCCGAGGCGTTCGGATCGCCTGTATATTGATTGACCTGCACGATCACTTCACCGTCCCGGTTAAAATCCTCGATGAGACTGGCAAAGAGCTGTTCCAATGCGGTCACGGTATCCTCGGGGAGAGAATCGATGCCCACATAAGCGATCTGCAGATCGGGCGATTTGGTAAAGAGTCCCATTGCGTTTCCGANGATATGGATGAGGGCGGCAAAGAGAATGGCACCAATGATAACATACCACTTATGATAGTACCACCAGTTTTTTCGCTTNTGGGATTTCGTCATTTGATNGGGGCTGCTTGTCTCAATCAGTTCTGCCAGCCCGTCCGCGTGATTCTGTTCGTCAAGATTTCCGATACGCATATCCTCTTCCTCCCGCTATCCGGATCAATGTGTTTCCAGAGTGGTGCCGCCGTAGGCGTAGGTGACGGGCAGACAGACCAGAGGCGGTTTCATAAGCATATTTTCCCGCAAAAGCAGTTCCACGCACATTTCTGCGATCTCCGGAACCGGTTGTACGATGGTGGAGCAGTGATAGTCCAGAGTGCCAAAGGCGCGTATGCCGTCAAAACCGATAAGCTGTACATCCTCCGGGACACGNTGGCCCAGCTTGTGAAGCATNTTTAACACNAGACAGGCNAGCNNGTCNGTNACACAGAAGATACCGTCAAAGGCTAATTTGCCGTTNTNNATNTGTTCAGATAGAAANATCTCAAATTCTTCGTAGGAATCNCCGTCATNCAGTATTTTCATCTCATAGGANAGNCCNCGGGACAGGCAGCCGGTCTCAAANCCNGCTTTNCGNTTATTNGGNTCGTTGATCAGAGCNGANCCGGTTCGCAGAAAGGCCACGTTNTTACANCCCAGATCNGCCAGCTTTTCNGCNGCNAGCTGTCCNCCGGCNAAGTTGTCNCAGGCGACACAGGGNATGCCCGGCCCCATAGAGCGGTCGATNGCGATAAAAGGNGTATTTTCCGCNACCACAAGGGCGGGATTATAGGTCAGGCCGATNATGCCGTCCACCTTGTTCTGTTGTGCCATCGAGATATATTCCTGNTCCTGTTTCGGATCNAAATCGGTAGCGCACAGCAGCATGCGGTATTTTCTCTTTAAAAGCGCCATNTTGATATGGTAGGTGAGAGNNGCNTAAAANGGATCTACNGTGTTGGGNATNAANAGTGCANCNGTATAGGTNNTGTTTGCTTTTAAGCCNTGGGCGTAGCTGTTGACCTGATAGTTCAGCTTNTGAATGGCTTTCTCNACCCGGATCCGGTAGGAATCGCCNACNGGCAGACCGTTTACCACNTTGGACACNGTACCGAGNGCAACGCCNGCTTCTTTTGCCACATCTTTCATGGTCGGAGCNGAGTTTTCTTTTTTCATAGCGTATCTCCATTGTTCGTGAAANTGCGTGAAATTTCATGAAACACAAACCNGAGCGGTTGTGATATCCACTGATATTATANTNGTAATNCTTCTCTTTGTAAAGGGGAAAAGNCTNCTAAAATGAAACGTTACATGAAATNNAAATGTGAAAAACAGACAAAAGTGCATAAANAAATTNGTATAAAATANCAGAAAATATAATACTTAACGAAAAATAGNGNCCANAAGTATTGACAGAAGGCAGGGGGGGGGGTAAAGTGAAANCAGAAACAAAATAACGTTTCANNAAAAGNNAGNGAAAAAGGTGTGNNAGAAGGAAAGGAGACAGGTTATGAGTAAAAGCAAGGCGGTGGCCGCTGGTCCGGTGGGACGACCGGAGGGCGGATCACTAAAGAAACGAATACGGGATAACTGGCAGTTATATGCGATGCTTTTGGTTCCGGTAGCATTGACGATCATATATAAGTACATACCCATGTACGGCATACAGATCGCATTCAGGGATTANAAAGCNAGCCGGGGATTTATGGGGAGTGAATGGATNGGACTGGAGTGGTTCAGACGGTTCTTCAGCGCNCCGACCTTNGGNCGTATGATCAAGAATACGGTGCTGTTNAGTTTTTACAGNCTNCTGTGGAGNTTCCCNATTCCGATCATTCTGGCTCTTATGATGAACCAGATGCGGTTCCAGCGTTTTAAGAGNGCGACCCAGACGGTTCTCTATGCACCGCACTTTATNTCTACCATGGTCATCTGCGGTATGATNCGTATTTTCTTAAGTCCTTCCGGCGGATTGATCAACCTGATCGCGGGAACNTCCATAGACTTTCTGACAGAGTCGGGAGCGTTCCGTACCATATATATCGCCTCCGGCATCTGGCAGGACGCAGGCTGGGGCATCATCGTTTATATGGCTACNTTATCNAATATAGATACCTCGCTCTANGAGGCGGCNAANGTGGACGGNGCATCTTTATTCCAGNGNATCCTCCACATCGATATCCCGGAGCTNACCTCGATCATGGTNTTGAACCTGATCATGAGCGCNGGCGGNCTGATGAANGTNGGATTCGAGAAAGTATGGCTGTTACAGACGGATCTGAACAAGGCNACNAGCGATGTGATCGCGGTTTATGTGTATCAACAAGGTATCGAAAACGCCAAGTACAGTTATTCNACGGCGGTGGGANTGTTTAATACGGTGATCAATATCATTCTGCTNGTTGTGGTGAACAAGATAGCCGGCAANATATCNGAAGACACGAGTTTCGTATAGGAGGTGCGGGATGAAAGCGAATACAAAATCGGGAAAGCTGACAGGACTTTCCGAAAAAAGCAGTGANATCATTNTGGTGGTGATCTGCGCCATTATCCTGTTTATTGTGGCTTATCCACTGTACTATGTGCTGATCGCTTCCGTATCAGACCCCTATGATGTGTATGCGGGCAAGACGTTTCTCCTGCCCAGCCAGTTTACTTTAGATGGTTATAAGTCGGTATTTGCCGATCCTAACATTCTGATCGGTCTGTTTAACAGTTTTAAGTATACTATTGTAGGTACGATTTTCTCCGTTGTGATGCTGTATCTGACGGCTTATCCCCTGAGTGTGAAGGGGCTGCCGGGCAGAAAATGGCTCAGCATCTTCTTTATCATCACGATGTACTTTGGCGGCGGTATGGTGCCTACCTATTTGGTGGTAAAGCAGACGGGTCTGATCAACAATATGTGGGCTCTGTTCCTGCCGGGCGGCGTTGCAGTGGGCAATATGATCATTATGAGAAATTTCTTTGAGAACAGTATTCCACCGGCAATGATCGAGGCGGCAGGGATAGACGGTGCATCCAANTGGACCACCTTCATNAAGATCGTAGTGCCGTTAAGCCGTTCCATCATGGCAGTTATGGTAGTGTTCAGCATGGTGGCATACTGGAACGACTGGTTTACATCGATGATCTATCTGCCTTCGCCGAACAAGGCGCCNCTGCCTCTTGTGCTGAGAAATATTCTGATCAAGAGTTCCGCCAGCGCGAGTCAGGCGAGCACCATATCCGGCGGTTTCGCGGAGCTGAATAAGATGACGGAGATGATCAAGTTCTCGTCCATCATCATAGCGGCGCTGCCGATGTTGATCATCTATCCGTTCGTACAGAAGTATTTTGAAAAAGGCTTTATGGCAGGCGCGGTGAAAGGCTGACCGCAGAAAGGAAATCATATTATGAGAGACTGGAAAGTATGCAATAATAGAAAAAAGCTGGTGTCCTGTACGCTTATGGCTGCTCTTGCCCTGTCTGTGACGGCCTGCGGAAATAAAGACTACGGACACCATGAAAAAGGCGTTGCGAACACGGATACGACCCAGACGGAGTTTGCGATCATGGGAGCCCAGAGTGCACTGAGCCCCGGCTATGACAATAACGAGGTTTTGCTGAAACTTCAGGCAGATGCGGGAATCAGTATTGACTGGACGACCATGAGCGAATCTTTGGCAGAACAGGTTAATATCCGTATTGCGGGAGATGAACTTCCGGATGCCTTTATGGGCGTTGGCTTCAGCAACTACGACATCTCCCGCTACGGGGATGACGGTACGTTCATTGACCTGACCCCGTATCTGACAGAAGAGTATATGCCTAACCTGAGCAAAATTCTGGAGGAGAATCCGGATATCCGCAGCGCCATCACTATGGACGACGGTTATATTTATGGACTCCCTGCAGGTGAGCGCATGGGAACGGCGGGTATTGGCGCACCGGAGGACTATAGTATTTACTCGGTTCCGCAGTTTGCCATGATCAACAAAGCATGGCTGGACGATCTGGGGCTTGCAGTGCCTACTACGCTGGATGAGCTTCACACTGCACTGAAGGCGTTTAAGGACAATGATATGAGTGCGAAGTATTATGGTAATGCGCCGGGAAGCACGATTCCCATGAGCACGGGCTTCGACCAGTGGTGCTGGGGACAGAATATCTTCTATGCAGGCTTTGGGTTTACCAACTGGCCCAACGATGTCTGTAACGATCTGGTTCTGCGCGGCGACGGCACGGTAGAGTTTATGTGTGTGACAGATCAATACCGGGATGCGGTCACCTATTTCCACGACTGGTATGCGGAAGGGCTGATGGATCTGGAGATGTTCAGCCAGTCTGACACTCAGTTGATCTCCAAGTGTTCTCAGGGTTATGTGGGCGTTTCTACCTGGTGGTATATTGAAGAGTTGATGGGTGACTATGCAGACGATTATGTATTCCTGCCCATTCTGGACGGTCCGGACGGCACCCACAATGTGACGATCCGTACCGGCGGCGGCACAAACAGCGGACAGCTCAACATTACAAAGGCGTGTAAGAGTCCGGCAAACCTGTTGAAATTTTATGATATGTGGTATGCCCCGGAAATCGTGATGCAGCTTCAGTATGGTCCCATCGGCACCTACTTTACAGAGCAGGACGAGGACGGTGTATGGCTGAGTATCTCCGACGATGAAAGCCAGGAAAAGTACGGAAAAGGTTCGGGTGAGTTAAAAGGTGAGTGCGAGGTGGCGGGACCGAAGCTGATCCTGAGCGACTATTACCAGACCACCTTTAAGATGGAGGATCGTGCTGTCGAGCGTCTGACCGACTTGTATGATTTCTGGATGCCCTATGTGGACGATACGGCAACTTACCCGGTGGACTGCGTGTTCACGGGAAGAGAGTTGGATGATATCGACTGGTACAAGGCGAACTTCGAGAGCGCTGTCTCCGAGCAGGAAGGTCTGTGGATCAAGAACGGCGGACCGACCGATGAAGAGTGGAATGCCTACATCAAGCATCTGACAGATAAATGCGGTATGGAGAAACTTCTGACAGTATACCAGAATGCGTACAACCGCTATGCGGGCGTGGATGCAGTGAACTGATCACAACCGAAATAATAAAAATTAAAGAAATCATATCGGAGCAGAAAACTATGGAATCTGCTCCGATATTAGATTATAATGATGTGAAGCTGACAAGGAGGAAGATAACAGATATGATAAGCCAGACTTTGCGCGATGCGAGAAGATATGAGGAGACCATGGAGCGGAAGATCGGCCGGGAGGAGAAGCCGGATTTCCATCTGTCCACCCGCGTGGGATGGATGAACGATCCCAATGGGTTCTCTTATTATAAAGGGGAATATCATTTGTTCTATCAGTATCATCCCTATGACTCTCACTGGGGGCCGATGCATTGGGGTCATGCAGTATCTAAAGACCTGCTGCACTGGGAGTATCTTCCGGCGGCTCTGGCGCCCGATATGGATTATGACAGGGACGGCTGCTTTTCCGGCAGCGCGGTGGTATTGCCGGATGGCAGACACCTGCTGATGTACACGGGAGTGGCAAAGGAGACCCAGCCGGATGGCAGCGCACGGGATATCCAGACACAGTGCATTGCCGTGGGGGACGGGATCGACTATGAGAAATACCCGGGCAACCCTGTGCTCACCAGAGACGACCTGCCGGAGGGCGGCAGCAAGTTCGATTTCCGTGATCCGAAGCTGTGGCAGAAGTCAGACGGTTCCTACCGCTGCGTCGTAGGAAACTGCACGGAGGAGGGAGATGGACGCATTCTTCTCTTCAGCAGCCCGGACGGTGTCCGTTGGAAGTATGAGAAGATACTGGCGGCCAATGAGAAACGCTTCGGGAAAATGTGGGAGTGTCCGGATTTCTTCATGCTGGACGGCAAGGCGGTCCTGATCACCAGCCCGCAGGATATGCTGCCCTACGGATTTGAGTATCATAACGGAAACGGCACCCTGTGCCTGATCGGTTCCTACGATGAGGAGATGGAAACCTTCACCGAGGAGCATAACCAGTCTATTGATTACGGCATCGATTTTTATGCGCCACAGACGATTCTTGCGCCAGATGGCAGGAGAATCATGATCGGCTGGATGCAGAACTGGGATACCTGTAATTTACATACGCCTGACCAGCCCTGGCTGGGGCAGATGACACTGCCGAGGGAACTCTCCGTGAAAAACGGCCGTCTGTATCAGCAGCCCATCAGGGAGCTGGAAGCGCTGCGGGGAGAAGAAGTGCGGCATGAAAATGTGACTTTTTCAGATGAGATCAGTCTGGCGGGCATAGAAGGACGTAAAGTGGATATGGAGCTGACGGTGTGGCCTGCGGATGCAGAGAAGCTCTACCAGAGGTTTGCGGTCAGATTTGCCCAGAATGACGTTTATCGCACTTCGATCAGTTTTCGCCCCTACGAGTCCATTGTGAAAGTTGACCGCAAATTTTCCGGATCCAGAAGAGCCATCATTCATCAGCGCCGTTGTCTGGTGCCGAATAAGGACGGCAATATCAAGATGCGGATCATTTTGGACAGATTCAGCGTGGAAGTTTTTGTGAATGACGGGGAATATGTGCTTACAGCGACGATGTATACGGATCTGTCGGCGGACAGGATATCTTTTTTTGCTGATGGCGAAGTGACCATGGACGTAGTAAAGTATGAATTAAAGTAATATGAACTGAAATAGTGATAGCTTTGACGTGCGGTGAACGGCACAAGCGGATAAAGTAAAAAGAGCATTTCCTGATTTTTTGTGGAAATGTTCTTTTTTTATGATTGAAAAAACGTTGCGTTTGGTTTAGAATAAAAACTGATTAACATAACTAATAAAATTATGTAAAACAAGAGATGGTAACACAAGATGAAAAAGAACAGGATGAGTCAGAGAATTTTGCCGCTTTTTCTGACAGCGGCCATGATATTAAATATGTATCACTTTACGGTACTGGCGGAGGCAGAAACGCTGGAGATATCGGAGACGGCAGAGGTGCCGGAGAATGGGGAAGTGTCCGAAGAGACGGAGAACCCTGAAGAACCGGAATTGTCAGAGGGATCGGAAACGTCTGAGGAGCCGGAAGTGCCGGAGGAAACAGAGGCGCCGGAACCACCGGCGATGAGTGAGAATTCGCTGACAGTAAGCGAAAATACTCTGACAGTGAGTGAAAATTCTGTGACAGATATAGCTGCGATTGGTAAGATAGATACGTTCTCTAATCTGGATGATTCTGCGTTGGAAAAGCACATCGTTCGCGGCCGGAATCCGGAAGGAGCTGTAGTCAATTTGTTTGATTACTGGCAGGACAGCCCGAATCCTGAAGACGAGGAAATATGGGATTGGGAGTACACGAACGAAGAAACTGGTGAAATGCAGAGAGGCGAGCTATGTAACCTGGGTATCTCCCGGGGGCATCTGCTGCGTTTTGGGCAGACCAAGACAGAAGAACCAGAAGAGAAAGAGAAATGGAATTATGGCGCATGGAACATGTACAGCACAAATAACCCATATCAGGGAATCGTGCAGAACACATTGGATAAGGGTTTCCCGAAGCTGAATTTTAAAGACAAACAGATTGGCGATTTTGGGAACTATGCTACCAATTATCGGAACTGGCTTGATAATGCTCACAGAGAAGAATCTCTTGCCTACCTGTTTTCTGTGACAGAAAAAAATTCATATAAAGCAAGTTATGCGAATGTGCAGGGACTGTTTCAAATGGACCAGGATGGATATTACTATTATGACAGTCGGAAAAACTTTGCGGAATTTGACAAAGCGAATTCCCGGTTTATTCTGTATGATTCTCCGGGCGTGGGAAAGGATGGATATTACGGACAGTTTTTCCCCTTTAATAAGGCTTCCGAGGTATTTGATACGGAATATGACATAACCGATGGGAAAAACCCTTATCCTCTCAGCTATACAGGGAAAGAAGAGACGGACAATGGAACTGGGGAAAAAACAGATTATGTTGTCCGAAACGGAAACGCCAGCTTTGTATCATGTACTTATCCCGCTCTGAATCACTATATCGGCATGACGCTGAAGGTGCCGTTTCTGCAGACGGTGGGAGGGTGTTTGGACGATGGTAGCGATATGACCTTTGAATTTTCCGGTGATGATGATGTCTGGATCTTTATTGATGGTGTCCTGGTTGCCGATCTGGGCGGGATCCATGATGCCTATGAGCTGTCCATCAATTTCGCGAACGGGAAGATTTCGATTCCGAGTTTAGGCGAAGGGGAGCATACTTTGCGCGACTCTTTTGAGGCAGCCGGACGGTCGGTCAATGGTTTTTCCGAGAAGACCTTTGCCGATAATACGAAGCACACATTACAGATGTTTTATCTGGAGCGCGGTCATATGGCGTCCAATTTGTCTTTGCGGTTTAACGTGGTCGTGGTGGAGGATCCGAGAAACAACGATCCGGGCGGTGGTGATCCGGGGGATGATCCTGAGGATCCCCCTTCAGAAACAGAAGATCCTGAGGAAGCTCCGGGGACATATTCAGATACAGAGACGGCTTCGACCGCACAGCCGACAGGATCGGAGCAAGGGAAAAACGCTGTCGGCTCGCCCCAGACGGGTGACGATTCCATGATAGGGTGGTGGGCTGCTCTGAATCTTATTTCCTTGGTGGGAATCTGCGCCACGGTGTACAATATGGTTTTGAGGAGAGAAAGAGAGAAGAAACGGAGATGACCGGTTTGTCAGTGAGAAACGGCAACCACGACAAACCGGCCGTCGCTGGTGCGGTTGCTGCAAGTGGAGAGCGTCAGTATGCTGTCCCCGTAAGTGACGCTGACATTTGTGTCATAAATTGCGTATACCTTTACTTTCTGGATATATTTCTCNAAAATNTCCGGAGAGGAAAGGTCGGTGTATTCATAGTANNGAAAGNGNTCCTCNTCCTGTGCGGCGGACGGATCCCAATAGAATGCGGAGAGCAGCTCGTAATCCCGCTCCTCGGTCAGTGTATCAAAATGAATGACCGGATGTTCCGCGGCAAAGTCAGAAGATTGATAGTCTGTCAGGGAACCGAACATGCTCTTGTCCTTCATGTGGTGCCCGTAGATCAAAAGAGAGTTTCCGTCTATGGAACAGGCTGCATCGGCAAACAGGCATCCGCTTCGGGAGTCGGAACCGTCAAAAGCCCTGTGAAGATAATACTCGGGGTCGTTCGGCGTATGCATGACCGGATAGTCTATTTTTGTGTTTTCTATAAACAGCCAGCCCGCAAAATCGTGGTTTTGTTCCCATAATATCTCATATTCTGCAAATTTATCAGGAAATGGCTCAGAAACTTTGGAATGTTCGGGAAGTTCGGCGTATTCCCGTGCCTGTTGTATGTTCTGTGAAAGCTCTGTGTAGGCGCGGTCCTCAGCCTGATAACGAAGCAATTCCCTGCAAAAAAGGAAAGCCGAAATCAGAAAAGTGGGAATGCAGAGCAGAAGGACCAGAATCTGCCAAAGAGGAAATCTTTTTTTCTTTTTCATATTGTGAAGCTCCAATCGCGGAATGTTTTGAGCAACTGTGTGAATTTATTATAGCATTTCGTCATGTTTTGTGCAAAAGAGTTGCTTTGCCGATGGCGAAGCTGCTACGGATGTGGTAAAATAGGAAATGATCTGAGACAGGAGGTGGACGACATGAAAAAATATGATGTGGTGGCATTGGGTGAGCTTTTGATCGATTTCACGGAGAACGGCACAAGCGGTCAGGGGAACCCGATTTATGAGGCGAATCCCGGCGGCGCGCCCTGCAATGTGCTTGCCATGCTGACGAAGTTGGGCAGAAAGACTGCGTTTATCGGCAAGGTGGGGCGGGATATTTTTGGAAACCGTCTGAAGGCNNNGCTTAANGANGTNGGGATNGATACCTCCAATCTGGTGATGGACGANGAGGTNCGNACTACGCTTGCNTTTGTGGAAACTTTTGCGGACGGAGACAGAGATTTTTCGTTCTACCGGAATCCGGGAGCGGATATGATGTTACAGGAGGAAGAAGTGGATCTGGAGCTGGTAAAGGATGCACAGATCTTCCATTTCGGCACTCTTTCCATGACCCATGAGGGCGTGAGAAATGCCACAAAGAAAGCAATTGCGTCGGCGAAGGAAGCGGGGGCGGTGATCTCCTTTGACCCGAACCTGAGAGAGCCCCTTTGGAAATCCCTGGATGACGCAAAGGAGCAGGTGGCCTACGGGCTGTCCCAGTGTGATGTGCTGAAGATTTCCGACAATGAGATCCAGTGGTTTACGGGCGAGGAGGACTTTGATGCCGGGATCGCCAAACTGCGGGCGCAGTACGACATTCCGCTGATCATGCTCTCCATGGGAAAGGATGGCAGCCGCGCTTACTATAAAGATCTGCGGGTGGAAGTGAAGCCNTTCCTGCAGGAGAAGACCATCGAGACCACCGGAGCGGGAGATACCTTTGGCGGATGCTGTCTGCATCATGTCCTTCAATATGGTTTACATAATCTGGANGAGGATAAGCTGACNGAGATGCTGACTTTCGCCAATGCGGCGGCTTCCATCATCACTACCCGCAAGGGGGCGCTTCGCGTGATGCCGGAGGAGAAGGAAGTGCGTGATTTTNTTGCGTCACAGGGATAAACCACCATTGACAATCTNCGGGAATAATTGTATAATCATTGGGAAATTATCATTGCTGTTTTACGTTAAAAATGGGAGAAGGAGGAAGGTCCGGTTCCTTTCGTGTTGACGGATGAAGGGGAGGATCGATCGGGAATATGAGTGCGAATGCAACCAGACAGCAGTTACTGATTGTAGATGATGAAGAAGTAAACAGAACAATACTCAGTTTGATGTTTGATGCCGATTATGACATTGTGGAAGCGGCTAACGGTATGGCGGCGATTGAGGCAATCGAGCAAAATCATGATATTGCGCTGATTCTGCTTGACGTTATCATGCCGGTTATGGACGGTTTTGGNGTGCTGGATTACATGAAGGAGAAAGAACTCTTAGAGAAGATCCCGGTTATCCTGATTACCAGTATGACNCCTCAGGAGAGCGAGGAGAAGGCTTATGAGTACGGCATCGCGGATGTGATGCANAAGCCCTTTGAGTCCAATATCATCAAGAGACGTGCCAACAATATCATTGAACTTTACCAGAGCAAGAAGAATCTGGAGATCCGCTTAAAGGAGCAGGAAGAGACGATCCGCGAGCAGGAGAAGGCGATCCGCGTCAACAACGAGTTTATGATCGATGCTCTCGGTTCCGTAGTGGAGTTCAGAAGCGTAGAGACAGGAGATCATGTCAAGAGGATCAAGTATCTGACCAGAATCCTCTTAAAGTACCTTGCAAAATATTTCCCGAAGTACGGCCTGACGCCGGTACAGATCGATCAGATCGCCAGAGCGTCCGCACTTCACGATGTGGGTAAGATCGGCATACCGGATTCCATTCTGTTAAAGCCGGGCAAGCTGACGCCGGATGAGTTTGAGGTGATGAAGACACATACCACGATCGGNTGTGAGATCCTGGAGTCCTTCAAGCCGCCGTACCCTGACGACTTTTATCAGTATTGTTATGAGATATGCCGCTATCATCACGAGAGAAGTGATGGCAGAGGATATCCGGATCATCTGGTTGGGGATGAGATCCCGATCAGCGCGCAGATCGTATCTATTGCGGATGTATACGAGGCCCTGGTGAGCGAGAGAGTATATAAGAGCGCGTACAGCAATTCTGAGGCATATGAGATGATCTTAAATGGGGAATGCGGACAGTTTTCGGATGACGTCATTGAGTGCTTTAAACTTGCTAAGGAAGACTTCTTTAACATTGTAGAAGTGATCAATATGTTTAATTTTACATTATAAGTGAAGCGTCGAAGACTGTAAAACCAATTTTTGTGTTTTGCAGTCTTCTTGTGTTGTGNGGGAATATTATGGCAGGGTAAGGAGAGGAGAAAGAAGTATGGATGACAAGTTTAGACAGCAGTTGGAGGAAAACGGCGCGGATGTGGANGCTACGCTGAAGAGGTTCATGGGGAACGATGCGATCTATCAGAANTTNCTGGGCAAGTTTCCGGCNGATCCGAACTANNCGAATCTGGGAANCAACATAGAGGCNGGNGCTTTTGAGGAGGCATACAAGTGTGCNCACGCNTTAAAGGGCGTGGTGGGCAATCTGGGCCTTACCCCTATTTTTNANAAGGTNTCTGATCTGGTGGAGGAGCTGCGCAACAAGGCTGCCGANGAGGTGGATGCGGCGCGTGCGAACGAGCTGTGGCAGGAGATCAAGACTGTGTATGAGAANTTTATTGTCATCATCAACGAAAATATGTAAAANAATTTTCTTTGAGGTGGTTTNCTATGGAATTTGAATGGTTAAATTCCCGCATTGCAGATGAAACGATGGAACTGGTACTGCTCTTCAANGAAGAGGGCAGTATTCTTTATGGTAATCAGACGGCGGCGACCAGACTGGAGTATGANAAGGATAAGCTGACAAANTGCAGNATGTCCCAGATCTTCAGACAGGATTTCCCCAATTCTCCTGATGGATTTATCACTTTTGTGAAAAAGAGCATGAAGGGCGTTAGCGAGATGGCTATGTATCGAAGCAATAATTCCTGCTTCTCTGTTAACGTCCGTATTTTNCCGGAAGACGAGATAGACGCTTATCTGCTTCTTGCGGAAGATATTTCTGCGCAGAAAAATATGAATATGCGCATCCGTGAGCTGAAGGAGAAGGAGGAGGAGAATAANCGTGCCAGAAANGAGTTNACGGCGAATGTCACCCATGAGCTGCGGACGCCGGTAAACGGNATCAAGGGCCATGTGCTGGAGCTTCTGGAGGAGATTGAGGAACCGGATCAGAAAAAGACTCTGGATATCATNNTNAGCTGCTGCGACAANATGTATTCGATCATCAATGATGTGCTGGATTTCGCCAAGCTGGANNCCGGCAAATTTGTGATAGACGAAAAGCCTTTTGATTTTCAGGAGATGATGGATAAGGTGATCGCTACGCACAGCGCGGTGGTCAATAAAAAGGAACTGCGCATGAGCGTNGATATTGATGAGAAGATACCGCGGGCGCTGATCGGCGATGAGCTCAGGCTGACNCAGATCCTGAACAATCTGCTGTCGAATGCCATCAAGTTNACCACGGTAGGTTTTGTCAATGTGGTAGTGGGCATGACCAGACGGGTGAATGACGAGGTGGAGCTGTTCTTTATGGTGAGGGACAGCGGNATCGGTATTTCCCAGAAGGAGCAGGACAGACTGTTCCAGAGTTTCAGCCAGGTGGACGCTTCTATTACCAGACGCTTTGGGGGAACCGGACTCGGACTTGCCATCACGAAGCAGCTGGTGGAGATGATGCACGGGGATATCCATGTGGAGAGCGAGAAAGGGAAGGGGAGCACCTTTTCTTTTTCGGTGAAACTCAAGAGTGAGCAGGCGCTTGACGATAAACAGAGTCAGATTCTTGTGAACTGGTCTGAGTATGTGAAGGAAGAGAACGAGCAGAACGTGGATCGTCTCATGCATTTCGGTGAGGCGGAGAACAGAGAAGAATTAAAGAAGCGTATGGATAAGCTGGTGCTCTCCATCGAGATGGGTGCGTGGGATAAGGCGGAGCTTCTTGCCTCCACGATCAAGACGCTCATAGAGTCGGGGGACGATGATCTCAAGCGGCAGGAGCTGCGGATGGAGATGGCGATCAGGAAATCCAATTATGATAAGAGTATGGATATGTATGGCAGGTTAAAGGATGCGATCACAGAGCGGATCGGAGATCTTTGGAACGCGGAGTAGGGAGTCTGCAATAGAAGGAGAGAAGCGATGGAGAATGAAAATAGTAAGAAAAATGCGCCTACCATTCTGATCGTGGATGACATCAGCGTGAATGTGACGATTCTGGAGAATATGCTGGAACATGAGGGATACAAAACGATGTCGGCTCTGAGCGTGCAGGAGGCGCTGGAGCTTATGAAGGAGACCAGGCCGTCTCTCATCCTCTCGGATCTTTCCATGCCGGAGATTGACGGACTGGAATTTTGCAGGATGTTAAAGAGCGATCAGGCAACCAGAGATATTCCCTTCATTTTTATCACAGTGTTAAATACCAGCAAGGAGAAGGAGGAAGCCTTTACGGCGGGGGCGGTGGATTTCATTCCCAAGCCCTTCGATAATGTGGAGGTTCTCATGCGGGTGAACAATCATCTTGGCAGCTATCGCCTGCGGCAGGAGATGGCGGATTATAACCGGATGATGCACAAGCTTGTAAAGGATCAGAAAAAGCAGATTGAGGCNGAGCATACCAATGTGCTGCNGGCGCTTTCCGGGCTNGTAAGAAAGAAGAACCCGGAGAAGGGTGTCCATCAGGACAATGTGGGATATAACTGCAANCTGCTGGCNCAGGGACTGCAGTTTTTGCCGGAATACGAGGATGTNGTCACGGATGAGTTTGTGGAGGCGATCGGCATCGCAGCCAGATTGCGCGATATCGGCCGNTTCGTGGTGTCTTTAGATCCGGAGGAGCAGGAGAGCGAGGCTGACGGCGCAGATCAGGATTATATCAGGANATGCGCNGAGGAAGGAAGCCNGCTGCTCAAGGAGTTCGGAGAGGNTCAGGAAGGCGGCGCNCTTTATATGGCGNGAAAGATCGTCGAGTATTANCGTGCCCGCTGGGATGGCTCGGGATATCCTGAGGTCAGCGGAAAGCAGATTCCTCTGGAGGCGCGGATCGTGTCCGTGGCNAACGATTTTGACGAGCTGCTCACGGCGGAAGCGGGNAGAGANGCCTGCTCTATGGAGAAGGCGGTGGAGATCATTCAGGAAAGAAGTGGAAAATTCTACGATCCTGCCGTAATTCAGGTGTTTAACAGGCTTTCCGGACGCATGAGAACAAATTGACTTTTAGGCGGATTTATGCTTTAATATAAGATGGTAATTTAGGGAGGCGAAAGAAGTGATTACCGACAGTGAATTTCAACGAATTGTCACCTATGTCAANANGAATTANGGAATNGACNTGAGCCAGAAAAGAGTGCTCGTGGGCGGCCGTCTGGAGAATTATCTTGTCCGTAACGGGTATGCCAACTACGACGAGTACATGGCGAAGGTTGAGAAGAACCCTAAGGGTGCAGAGGCCACCGATCTGGTCAATATACTGACTACAAACCATACATACTTCATGCGTGAGAGCGAGCATTTTGATTTTATGAGAAATGTAGCGCTTCCCTGGGCGAAGGCCAAGGCCATGAATACGAAGGATCTGCGGATCTGGTGCGGTGCATCCTCCACCGGGGAGGAGCCTTACACGCTTGCCATGGTGACGCAGGATTTTCTGGGAGTTGAGCATACCGCATGGGATTCCAGACTTCTGGCGACAGATATTTCCAGACGGGTGTTGGAGCATGCGGCTAAGGGGGTTTATCTGAAGGAACAGATCGATCCGCTTCCTCAGAACTGGAAACGCCATTATTTTAAGCAGATCAGTCAGGAAGAGTTCCGGGTAAAGGATGAACTGAAAAAGGAAGTGATCTTCCGGCAGTTTAATCTGATGGATCCGCTTCCCTTTAAAAAGAGATTTCATATTGTATTCTTGAGAAATGTTATGATCTATTTTCAGGATGAGACAAAATATCCGCTCATCCAGCGAATATATGATCACATGGAGCCGGGCGGGTATCTGTTTATCGGTCTGACGGAGAGGCTGGACCGCCACAAGATGAAATTTAACTATGTACAGCCTTCCATTTACAGAAAGTAATAGAGACAGAAAGTAGGAGACAATGGAATGAGACCGATTAGAGTATTGGTTGTAGACGATTCCCTTATGTTCCGCAATATGCTCGTAAAGGGGCTCAATGCAGACCCGAATATCGAGGTGGTGGCAGAGGCGGAGGACGCCTATGCGGCGAGGGATGCGATCATAAAGTATAANCCTGATGTTATGACTCTGGANGTGGAACTGCCCCGGATGAGCGGGATAGAGTTTCTAAGAAGGCTGATGCCGCAGTATCCTCTGCCGGTGGTCATGATCAGTTCTTTGAGCAATAAGGTGTTCGATGCNCTGGAAGCGGGCGCCGTTGATTTTGTCAATAANCCGAATAATCTGAANCAGGCCCAGATCAATGATTTCCTGAGCCAGGAGCTGGCGACGAAGGTCAAGATCGCTTCCACGGCGAAGGTCGGCAAGCTGAAACGGGTGGACAGCACATCCGTTATGAGTCATATCANTCCGGCGGGCGGTAAAGACCGTATCGTTGCGATCGGCGCTTCCACGGGGGGCACGGAGGCCATCTTTGAGGTGGTCAAGAGATTTAAGAGAGATATTCCGGGCGTTGTCATTGTACAGCATATGCCGCCCGGATTTACGAANATGTATGCGGAGCGTCTGAACAATCAGTGCGAGGTGGCGGTCAAGGAAGCCCAGACCGGNGACCGGGTGCTGCAGGGACAGGTGCTCATTGCGCCCGGTGACAGACAGATGCGTCTTGTCAAGGTGGGCGATCAGTATCAGGTGGAGTGCCGGGGAACGGAGAGNGTGAGCGGACATTGCCCTTCCGTGGATGTGCTGTTCAGTTCGGTGGCGAAGGCGGCCGGNAATAAAGCGGTCGGCGCGATTCTGACAGGCATGGGAGGCGACGGCGCGAAGGGNCTTCTGGAGATGCGTAATGCCGGTGCGCTGACGGTGGGACAGGATGAGGCTACCTGCGTNGTGTATGGNATGCCGAAGGTTGCTTACGATATNGGCGCGGTACAGTCNCAGGCNCCGATCACGGCAATAGCAGGAAAGATATANGGCCTGTTGAGCAAATAGATATCATGAGAGGAAAGGAGTTGGGCGCAGATGAAGATTTTATTGGCCGAGGATGATTTCGCCAGCCGTAAGTTTATGGATAAGCAGCTTTCCCGTTACGGCGAGTGTGATGTGATGGTGGACGGCGAAGANGCGGTAGATGCCTTTATGATGGCACTGGAGGATGAGGAACCCTATGATCTGGCCTGTCTGGATGTGATGATGCCGGTTATGGATGGNTATCAGGTTCTGAAGGCGATCCGCGATATCGAGGCGCAGAAGGGNATTCCTAAGAGCAAGCGGGTCAAGGTCATCATGACTACGGCGCTTAATGACGAACGCAATGTAAAGATGGCATTTGAACTGGGATGCGAAGCCTATGCCGGTAAACCGATAGATGTGGAAAAATTTGAAAAGGTATTAAAGAAGCTGGGGCTGATTTAGAAAATCCTTAAGAGTAGGAGGAAGTATGGCAGAAGAATTCAACACAGAAAGTATGCTAGACATGTTTTTGTACGAGAGCGACCAGCTTTTGGAAAAACTGGAAGGCATCATATTGGAAAAACAGGATGCAGACTGCTTCGATGATTCTGATATTAATGAGATTTTCCGTGTCATGCACACCATCAAAGGTTCCTCAGGCGTACTGATGTATGAAAACATCACGAAGGTGACCCATAAACTGGAAGATGTATTTTATTACCTGAGAGAATCCCATCCGGATGATGTACCTCATATGGAACTGGTGGAAAAGGTACTTGCCGTTTCGGACTTCGTGAACGGAGAGCTTGATAAGCTCAGGGCCGGCGAGACGCCGGATGGCGACGAGAAGGCATTGGTGGAGGATCTGAATGAGTTTCTGGGACGCTTAAAGGGCGAGATCCAGAAGCAGGGTATCCAGATGCCGCAGGCCAACAAGCATGTGGAGCCGACGCAGTTTTATATTTCGCCGGTGGCAGGCGATGACAGTCATTTTTATCGAATTTCGATTCATTATCGCAATGATACACAGATGAGTAACCTGAGAGCTTACTCGGCTACCTACGCATTGAAGGAGGTGGCGGAGGATCTGCTCTACACACCGGACGACATCCTCTCCAATGAGGCCAGCGCCGATGTGATCATCGCAGAAGGCTTTCATATGCTGCTGCAGACGAAGAGCTCCAAGGACGAGGTCATCGCATTGATCGACAGCTCCGAGGCGGAGGAGATCAACTTTGATGAACTCACCAAGGAAGAGTACGGCAAGGCGCTCGCGGAGTTTGGCCGTGAGGAAGCGCCGGTGATCGTTCTGGGTGATGAGAAGAAGCCGGAGGAGGCAGCCAAGAAGGATAAACCTGCACCGGGCGACTATGTAGTCAAGACCAAGGAAGCCGGCAAGGGTAAGACTCTGGCGAAGAACCAGCCGAAGCAGCAGAGNATCATCAGNGTGAANGTGGAGAAGATGGATTCCCTGATGGATCTGATCGGNGAGCTGGTCATCGCGGANGCGGTGGTANTGCAGAACCCGGATCTGAAGGTGCCGGGCNTGGAGCTTTCTAATTTCCAGAAGGCNTCNGGACAGTTATCCAAGATCACNACGGAGNTGCAGGANGTCATCATGTCGATGCGCATGATGCCGCTGACCAACGTATTNCAGAAGATGAGAAGAATCGTCTTTGATGTNTCCAGAAAGCTTGGCAANGACATTGAGCTGGAAGTGATCGGTGAGAACACTGAGGTGGATAAGAATATCATCGAACACATTACCGACCCGCTGATGCATCTGGTGAGAAATTCGGTGGATCACGGTATCGAGGAGAATCCAGAAGATCGTACCGCGGTGGGTAAATCGACCAAGGGCAAGATCACNCTGGAGGCCAAGAANGAGGGCGGTAAGGTTTACATCAGTGTGANGGACGANGGNAAAGGTNTAAATAANGAAAAATTGTACCAGAAGGCTTTGGATAAGGGCNTGATNGANAATAAGGCCATGAGNGAGTTCACGGACAAAGANATATTCCGTTTCATCACNNTGCCGGGCTTCTCNACNAAGGAGGAAGTGACCGAGTATTCCGGCNGAGGCGTCGGTATGGACGTGGTGGTGAANAATATTCAGGACGTCGGCGGCAGACTCGACATTTCGAGTGTGGANTTTGAAGGATCGGAGATGACGCTGGTCATACCGCTCACGCTGGCGATNATCAATGGCATTGTGGTACAGGTNGGAAATTCCCCGTTTGTGATTGAGACGGCTTCNATCAANGAGTTTGTGAGAGTGGGTGAGGATGCCCTCATACACGAGCCGGGCGGCGAGGAATACATTGTTTTGCGGGGNGAGTGTTACCCGTTCATNCGTNTGAATGATAAATANAGTCTGCCTGGTTCTGTGGATAAGGTGGAGGAAGGCATCGTCGTTGTATTNGAGCATGAAGGAAGTCAGGTGTGCGTCCTGATCGACAAGCTGTTACAGGANCAGGAGATCGTGGTCAANCCGATNCCGNCNTATGTCAAGAANGTCAANGGACTTTCCAGNTGTACACAGCTNGGAGACGGAAGCATTGCACTGATCCTGGATATCGCCGGATTGCTGATGCANGACGGAGAAAGGAGATAGTACATGGCGGAAGANNTATTGGAAAAAGANNGGNCAGGAGAATCGGAAGAGCTGTTGGAAGAAGGGGATTCTGAGAAAGATAAATTCATGACCTTTCAGACAGGAAAAGAATTCTTCGGCATAAGTATCAGCTATGTGAATGAGATCATAGCCATGCAGCCGATCGCAGCGATCCCTGATGTGGAAGATTACATCAAAGGGCTCATCAATCTTCGCGGAAAGATCATTCCNGTGATTGATGTCCGTGCCAGATTCAAGATGGAACCCTGTGAGTATACGGACAGGACGTGTATTATCGTCATTAGTGTGAAGTCAACGATGATCGGACTGATCGTGGAAGGGATAGCGGAAGTAGACACGATCTCAAACGACAGTATCGTACCGCCGCCTACCCTGGGACGAAAAGAGGAGCATAACAAATATGTTTACGGTCTGGCCAGAACAGGAGATACGGTGAAACTGCTGATCGATCCTGAAAAATTGATCAGGCAGGGGGACACAGACGCAGTAGAAGAAGATAGTCGCAATTAAGAACAATCATGAGAAGGAGAATTTAACATGAATATAATTAAAGACATGAAAGTCAAAACAAAAATTACAATGTTCAGTGTTTTGATGCTGGTTTTGATCATTATCATTTCAGCAGTGGGGCTCTGGTCCTCCAATATGGTTAACAAAGCGCGTTCCGGCCAGCTTGAGAATTACGCGATGAGCCAGTATTATATGGCAGATGCATATGCTGATTTCTGTAACATCAAAACATGTGTGCGCAATATTTTATTAGTGTATTATAACGATCCTCAGAAGCTGCAGGAACAGCAGCAGATGATCGCTACTTATAGGGCGGAAGCACGCGAGTATATGGATCTCTTTGAGGAGAGACTGCCTAACCTCTCTTCTGACATTGCAGCCACCTATCAGCCGATCGAGGATGAGATGAACAAATGGTATGATTCTACTGATGAAGTTATCAGTATGGCAGCATCCGGTGATGTGGAGGGTGCGATGGCGAATATGCTGGAGGTTGGCGTACCGATCGCCAATGAGGTAGAGGCTTCCCTGAAAAGTTTGATTCAAAAGCTGGATGCGGCNTCTGACGCACAGGATGCGAAATTGAACCAGCAGTTGTCAGGATTGACGGCTGTACAGGTCGCAGTAGTGGTTGTCGCTGTTATCATTACTTTCGCATACTGCGCACTGCTGATCAAAGCGATCACTATCCCGATGGCGAAGCTGTCAGCGGCTGCTAAGAAAATGGCGCTTGGTGATGTAGATGTAGACTGCACTAAGATTTACAACGATGATCTGGGTGAATTGATGGATGACTTNGCACNGATGGTTGAGGCGACGANGACACAGGCAGGACTTGCAGATTCCATTTCCAAGGGCGATCTGACAATGGAAGTAAATCCNCGCAGCGACAAGGATATGCTTGGCAGAGCGATCCGTAAGCTGGTGGTTGAGAATAANATGACGCTGAGCAATGTCAANGAGGCAAGCTCACAGATCACAGTCGGTTCCGAGCAGGTGGCAAATGCCAGCCAGGCTCTGGCACAGGGTTCCACGGAGCAGGCAAGCGCTATTCAGCAGGTAACTGCTTCCATGGATGAAGTGACACAGCGTACTAAGGANAATGCAACACAGGCAGGCGAAGCTAACGTATTAGTAGGCAANATCAAAGAGATGGCTACATCCGGTAATGATCAGATGAAGTCCATGATNCAGGCNATGGATGAGATCAACGCATCCTCCGAGACGATCTCCAAGATCATTAAGACNATCGACGATATCGCTTTCCAGACCAATATCCTGGCACTGAATGCAGCGGTAGAGGCAGCGAGAGCCGGTGTACATGGTAANGGCTTTGCAGTGGTAGCAGAGGAAGTCAGAAATCTGGCAGCAAAGAGTGCTGCTGCGGCAAGTGAGACGGCAGAGATGATCGATGANACGATCCATAAGGTAGGCAATGGTACGAGAATNGCACAGGATACCGCNAAGTCTCTCGATGAGATCGTAACCTCCATCGATGAGATCGTGGGTCTGATCAGCAACATTACCTCTTCTTCCAANGACCAGGCTACGGCGATCTCCCAGATCGATCAGGCNATCTCCCAGGTTTCNACCGTGGTACAGACCAATGCGGCAACCAGCCAGCAGTGTGCGGCAGCCAGCGAGGAGCTTTCCAATCAGGCTGTTACCCTCAGAAACCTCATGGCAAGATACCAGTTGGTTTCCGGTGCACCTACNTCCAGCTTTGTGGATGACACGCCGATCTCTTCCTACGAAGATAACGAGTCTGTCATTTCCCTGGATGGAGATTTCAGTAAATATTAAGAAGCATAACATAGNGGAAAAGCGGTTCGTNNAGAACCGCTTTTCTTTTTGCCGGTGGCTCTTGACAATNNANNNAAAAACCGCTATAATATCCATTGTTGTNAAGATGTGCGCTTAGCTCAGCTGGATAGAGCGTTTGGCTACGGACCAAAAGGTCGGGGGTTCGAATCCTCTAGCGCACGGTATAGAAGAANGTCTGAGAGATCAGGCTTTCTTTTTTTGNAAAAATATTCTATTGACAAACTGCANATACTGTATATAATGATATATATACAGTATATACTGATAAAGCANCGACTGTGACGACAGCGGATGCAGGGAGGTTAACCATTGAAGATCATNATATCAAATCAATCGGAGCTGCCGATTTATGCGCAGATCAGAGAGCAGCTCAAGGAACAGATATTAAACGGACAGATCGCGGAGGGGAGCACTCTTCCTTCTATCAGACAGCTGGCGAAGGAGGTGGGGGTCAGCGTGATCACTACTACCCGAGCCTACAGCGAGCTGGAGGCGGAGGGCTTTATTGCCACCATGCAGGGAAAGGGAAGTGTGGTGCTGCCCACGGACAATGATCTGTTACGGGAACAGTATCTTCTTCGGATAGAGGAAGGGCTCTCCACGGCGATTGAGACAGCCAGAACTATGGGCATGTCTATGGAGGAGCTGACTGAAGTCTTTAAAAATTTAATGGACACATAAACGTTTCGGAAAGGAATGAGAAAAGTATGGAATTGCTGGAAGTAAAAAATCTGTCAAAGCATTATAAATCCTTTGACTTNAAANACATAAGCTTTNCTTTGCCGAAGGGCTATATTATGGGTTATGTGGGGCCGAACGGCTCNGGAAAGACCACGACGCTGAACCTGATCACAGGNATCTTAAAATGCAGTGACGGGGAGGTATATATCGANGNGCGCACNTGCAGCGAGGATGTGAGAGCCTACAGNGAGCAGATNGGNTATGTGGGNGATGAGTCCTATTTTCCTGACANCTTTACCGCGAAGAATATNCGAAGTGTGTTAAANGATTTTTATGCATCTTTTTCAGAGGAGAAATTCAACGGTTTTCTGCAGAAGTGGAATCTGCCGGAGAANAAGCAGNTGAAGGATTTNTCCAGAGGNATGAAGGTGATGNTNATGTTTGCATCGGTGCTCNCGAGAGANACCAAGCTNCTTGTTTTGGANGAGGCGACGAACGGNCTTGATCCGGTCATGCGGACAGAGATNCTGAAGCTTNTGCAGGAATATGTGATGGACGGGCAGCGCAGCGTGATTTTTTCCACACACATTTTGAGTGATTTGGAGCAGATTGCGGATTACATTTACTTTATCGATCAGGGACATACCGTTCTCCATGACGCGAAAGACGAGATGATCGAGAATTTTCTTCTGGTAAAGGGGGAGAGCAGTGCGATCACGCCGGCGCTGAGACAGGAATTGATCGGTTTGGAGGAGAATGCCTACAGCTTTGAGGCGATCCTTCCGAGCGAAAAGGCGGAGCTTCTGGGCAGTGCGTTTCTTGTAGAGAAGCCGAATATAGACAACATTGTCATTCATTATATTAAAAACAGAGAGACAGGAAATCGGGTCTAAGGACGGAGGTATAAAAGATGAGAGCGATCCAGTATATGAAAGTAGATTATATATTGACGAAACAACAGCAGCGGATTCTGCCGATTTTCGCGATTCTGGCAGTGTTTGTGGGGAGGGCAGTGGGAGATATGTGGACGGTGGTCACTTGTTCCTATCTGATTTTTATGGGCACCATTTTTTCTACGACGCCTTTTGGAATCTGTCACAGAAAAAATACGGGATTTTTGCTGATGCTTCCTGCTACGGTGGCGGAGAGAGTGATAGGACGGTTTTTGTACGGTCTTTGCTTCATCGTCATGACAGCATTATTCTGTGTTGTCTGCATGGGTGTACTTTCCCTGTTTGGCTATGAGATCACGGCAGTGACTGTAGGGCTTATGCTGTGCAATCTGGCGCTTGGCCTGTTCATTGTGGCGTTGGAGTATCTGATCAGTTACCTTTTCGGGGAGGGAAAGAGTAACTGGCAGTATCTGGGAAATATTGTGAGAGTAGCGCCGGGTATGGGTATGTTTTTCCTGTTTATGTTTATAGTGGGAAGGATGGATGAGGAAACCTATGTGGCGGACAGAATGGAGTTTTTATCACAGAGGATCGTGTTCATAGGAGCGCTTGGGCTGGTGGCGGCATTGCTGGTCATGGCAGCGGCCATTGTAGTCAGTGTGAAAGTGATAGAGAAAAGAGACTACGCTTAGAAAATATAGTAAATATAGGAAAAATCTCCTATTCTACTTGCAAAACCCTGTAGAATACTGTAAAATAGTGACGTTATCGACAGTGAGTCATAACGATATAAGGTTTTCGGGGAAAGAGGAGGAGAATGAACTATGACCAATAGTTGGAGTGTAACAGACAGCATGGGTAACGTGCATCAGATCACGTTTACGAAGAATGCATTTGGTAAGGCGAAATGTATCGTTGATGGCGATACCTATAAGATGAAATCTAAAAACTGGGTAATCTGGATGGCGGATCATCAGATCAGCATTCCGGGCGCAGAGTGTAATCTGGTTGTGATAGGCAATAAGGTGCGTCTTGCTGTAAACGGAACCTATTTAGAGGATGGCACGCCATACGAGCCGATCAGAAACATCCCTGCGTGGGTTAATGTGCTTGCGGCTGTTGATGCATTTGGCGGTTATTTCATGTGTGGAATAATAGGTCTGGCTATTGGTGTGGTAGCAAGTCTTTTGGCTTATAAAATGGTTTTAGACAAGAAGAATACAGGCGCGGCTGCGGCAATTTTGATCGTAGCGTTGGTATTGGAAGTTGTGTTGATGTTCGTGGTGGGCATCTTACTGGCGTAACAGAAAGGGAGTTAAGAGATGGACGAGAATCAGAACTACGGATATAACGGACCCGCGAATGATCAGCAGGGTGCATACGGTGCACAGCAGCCTTACGGGGAGCAGCCGGTTTACGAGAATCAGCAGCCTTACGGGAATCAGCAGGTTTATGAGAATCAGCAGCCCTACGGGAATCAGCAGTATGCGCAGAACCCTTATGGTGCGCAACAGCCTATGGGACCACAGTACACGCAGACGCCTTACGGTGCACAGCAGCAGTATAATCAGCAGAACTTTGGTCAGCCTGTGAAGGCGGTGGTTTATGATGCAGTGCCGGATAAGAACGGAATCTCTGTGGGGGCGCTGGTGTGCAGTATCTTAGGTCTGGTTTTTTTCTGGGTTCCGGGTTTAGATATAGTCTTATGCCTGGCAGGTCTGATCTGCGCTATTATTGCGATTGCCAGAGGTAATGGCGGGAGAGGCATGGCGATCACAGCACTGGTCCTTTCCATTTTGGGCTGTATCCTGACGCTTATCTTTTTCTATCTTTTTGCGCTGGGTATGATGCTGACCTAGGTATTGTAAATTTGGTTATATCATTGCATGAAAAGAGGAGAATCCTGTATGGCAGGGTTCTCTTTTTATTTTATATAAAATAGTAAAAAATGAACCATATCTGTATTTGCGGACTCTTATAAGTAGGTGCACCGGATACGGCGGGTAAAAAAACGCGTCGTGGATCATAACAGGGAGGACGGTAATTTGACCGAGGAAGTATTGGTGAGACAGATGAAGGAGGGAGATAAGGCATCCTTTGATCTGCTCTATGAAAAGTACAGGAATACTGCGCTTCGCACGGCTTATCTGATCACAGGAGATCGTTCCTTAAGTGAAGATATCGTGCAGGATACCTTTGTGAAGATTTATCTGCACTGTGGGGAGCTGAAAAATGACAGCGGATTTAAGGCGTGGATGATGCAGATCCTGGTCAGGACGGCCTATCGTAGCGGCAAAAAGGCAAGCAGAGAGGTGCCGGACGAGGAGATCGTACAAAAAGCCGATACGGGAAGGATTCCCTCCTCCTTAGAGCAGGTACTTGCGAGGGAAGAGGCGGGAGCGATCGCCGAGGCAGTCAGGGCGCTGCCGATGAAGCAGCGGAGTGTGGTGGTCTTATATTACTATCAGGAGTACCGGATCTCAGAGATTGCCCAGATCATGGGATGTTTTGAGGGGACGGTGAAGTCCAGGCTTCACACAGCGAAAAAGCAGCTTCGGCGGTTGCTTGCAGACGAATCCGGGATAGGATTTGTAAGAGATTCTGATGAGAGGAACGGTGGCTATGAGACAGGAATATGATCTGGAAAATAAACTGAAAGAGGCTTTGGCGCAGGAATGTGAAGACATGACCGCGTCCCGGGACTTGAAGGACAGGATCGATGCAGAAATCCTGGAACGACAGAAGGAGGCAGATATGAAACATTTTTCGGTAAAAAAGCTGATCATTGGTGTAGTGGCAGGGTGCTTTTTGGTATCGGGCGGCGTCTTTGCTGCGGGCCATGCGGTTACACTGTCAACCCACAGCTATTTGGGAGACGGCTATAAGAGCTTTAATGATCTGGATAAAGCGGAGGCAAAGCTGGGCTATCCGGTGGATGCCGTGGAAACGTTTGAGAACGGCTATCGGTTTAAGGAGATGCGGGTGACAGATGTGCAGGGAGAGGATGAGAGCGGCAATGCGGTTTACACCTTCAAAAGTATGGGTATCCACTATGGAAGGGGAGGAGATCCCTCGATAAGCGTGTATATTGAGAAGCCTGTGGAGACGCAGACGCGCACGAAGGAGCCGCAGGCTGTCAGGCAGGCGGGAGACATCACGGTCTACTATGATACCCAAATTTATAAGTTTGTACCGCCGAACTATGAGCTGACAGAGGAGGATAGAGCAAAACAGGAGAGCGGCGAGCTTGCGATCTCCTACGGCACCGACAAGGTACAGGTGCAGACAGCTCACAATGTGACCTGGTATAAGGACGGCATATTCTATGATATGCTTGGATTTGACGTGAATCTCAGCGCAGAGGAAATGCTCGATATGGCAGAGGAGATCATCGGTACAAAATAGGAAAAAAGAAAAGCGCCTCGGACTTTTATATGGTCCGGGGACTTTTTTTGATTTTGTGAAACTTTTTGGACTTCTCATTCGTATTGTATATAGAATGGCTGATAGAGGCATGGTAATGAGGAAGCTAGTGAATGGCTACGAAGTGTGTTAAGATGTAGATATCTATAGAATAACAGAAGGAATTACGAGGGGATGGAGCAGAAGTGGAGTTATCTGGTGGATGAGTACCGGACCATGCTGTATCGAATTGCGTTTTCTAATATGAAGAATCCGGCGGATGCCGAGGATGCGGTGCAGGAAGCGTTTCTGCGTTACATGAAAGAGGAAAAGCCGATTCAGAACAAGGAACATGAGAAGGCGTGGCTGATACGAACCACCATTCATATTTGTCTGGATATTTTAAAAAGCGGCTGGTATCAGAGGACAGTGCCATGGAGCGAAACCTTTGAGAGAGCGGCAAAAAATGTTTATCTGCCTTATCAGGTCAGGGATGACAGAACGCTGGAGGCGGTGCTGCAGCTGCCGGTACATTACCGGAATCCGATCTATCTTTTTTATTATGAGGACTATACGATCCACGAGATCGCAGGGATCCTCAATGTAAAAGAGGCGACGATTAAGACAAGGCTGCGCAGGGGCAGAGAAGAAGTAAAGAAAATTCTGACGGAAGGGAGGCCGTAGGAAATGGGCGTACAGGAGGTACAGGGAAACAACGGGATACCGGCATATCAGAAAAATAAAAAGGCGGGCCGGGCGGAAGGGTTTCAGGAGAGTTTTTTACAGAATCTGAAAAATCGGGATCAGGAAAAGAACGGCGTGGCGGACGCAGAGCCGAGAACGAGAACGGAGGAGCAGTCCGGTGTGGGCAGGATCGGTATGACATCCGGTATTCGAGTGAATACGGTAATGCTGACAGAGGCTCTGCAGACTGCGGAGGTGAGACATATGAGCTATGAGGAGAGCGATCATATCAGAATCGCCGTGACGGAAGGGTATACTCTGAAAGGCAAGATTCAGGAAGAGGATGCACAGGTCTATGTGGAGGCAAAGTATGAGGACGGCAGACTGGAGGCTTATCAGGTAGACATGGAGAAGGTTCCCGGAGAGACGGAGCATATGATCGAGCGTTTTGCACTGGAGACTATGGAGGAAGCGTAACGATTCGGAGGAGAGAAAGATATGATAAGCAATAATCTATACGGCTATAAAACACCTACCACATACAATACGGCGGAACTGTTGGCGAAGCAGGTGGCGTCGGCAAATAAGTGGAAGATGGAAAAAATGGAAGGCGACATCGATCCGAACAGCTTTGCAGCGAAGCTGAAGCGTGCGGACGAGTATGCGGCGTCAGGAGAGTCCTATGGTGCAACGGATTCTATCGGTATCATTCTGCGGCAGATGGATGAGCCGACGCCGGGGAATCCGGTGACGAAGGACGTCTGGCACAACGGAGCCCATGTGTCGATCACCAGAGACGCTTTGCACGGCGACACCATCACCATAGGCGGCAGCGCCAGCCCGGATTGGATTTATGTGGATACTTCTGTGGGAGCGGTAAAGATTGATCTGAACGACATGACCAGCCTGATGAAATGCCTGGATATGTTCTCTCCGGAAGACATCAATCTCATCATGAAAAAGATCACGGAAGTGAAGCAGGCCAGAGAAGCGCTGAGCCAGATAGACCGTATGCAGGATGAACTGATGAAGAATGATCGTAAGAAGGAAGAGAATGGTGACAGTGACGGCGAACAGTCCGTAAGCGAGGCTGTGGGTGTGGTCAGCGCGGAGGAGATGCGAAAGATAGAGGAAACACGGGATAAGAAATTTGTGGGCTGACCGGCTTGCCCCCATAAGCGAAATGGTGTTAGAATAGAGGAACAGAATGCTTATGGAGAAGGAGACGCTTGCAGACCGATGCAGAAGAAGATAGCGATCATAAATGATATTGCGGGATACGGAAGATGCGCCATGACGGTGCTTCTTCCGATTATTTCTTATATGGGAGTGCAGGCATGTCCNCTGCCTACNTCCATNTTTTCGAGCAATACNGCATTCCCNTATTTTTTNCNGGNTGATTATACNGATCGNATGGAGGAGTATATCGAGAACTGGNGAAAGATCGGGCTTACNTTTGANGGGATNGCNACGGGCTATCTGGGGTCTGTGAGACAGATNGACATCGTNCGGCAGTTCATTCAGGAGTTTTCTGAAGAGAAGACATTGGTGATCGTGGATCCCGTGATGGGNGATCATGGGAAATTATACTCTGCCTATACGGTAGAGTTATGTACAGAACTCAGGAANCTGGTNGCTCTGGCGGATATCATNACGCCAAATCTGACNGAGGCNTGTCATCTCGTGGGCGTTNCNTACCGGGAGACNGGCTGGAAGAAGAAGGAANTGTACGCNATGGCGGAGCGTCTGGCNGCTATGGGGCCTTCNCAGGTGGTCATTACGGGGATTCCNCAGGGAGAATATATTGCGAANTATGTGTATGTGNAGAANGGNCAGGAANCNGCCGCNCGCTTTATCCGCGTGCAAANNGCAGGNACGGAGCGNTGCGGNACAGGGGATGTGTTCTCGGCCATTATTGCGGCGGANGCNGTAAACGGTGTGCCCTTTGACAGGTCNGTCAAAAAGGCATCGGGNTTNGTGAAGCNGTGCATTCAAACNGCNCTGGAACTGGAAACACCCGCCACAGACGGGGTTCCCTTCGAGGAGATNNTNTATCGTCTGAAGCGGGTGTGAATNNAGCATTATCTTCGCAGTGGCNCTCGAAAACCTGCNGGTTACGAGGATAACGGATACTCNANTTCAAACGGATATCCGTCTTTTTTATTNTCTTCNGAGAGNGTATCGGTCTCGATGACNCANAAATCATCGCTCTTGATNACTTCTTTCATTTCCTCGCGTATCGTNTCAAAGTCTGCTATATGGGTAGAGATCCTGCGGCAGGCGAAATCGCCCTCGTCGATGGTGCGGATGGTCTGCGNCGAAGTCTCTGTGGCAGGCGTATCGCCGGTNATNGTGAGGAACATATGGCGCTGGTATTTGCCGCCATGNTANTCATGCANNACGCCGGAAGGATAGGCCACGATCGTTCCCATCTGCTGGGCNGTCACAAAGAGCTTCAGGATATGCTGCCCGTAATANTTGGGGACATCGATGTCTTCCAGAGGAACNGTGAGCATTTTGCGGCTTACGATCTCGTTGTGATAGAAGCCNTCGGGCAGCAGGATGCCGCTCTTGCTCTCGGGAATTCTTGGCNAATCCNGTNACNGGGCTTGCCATATTCTGCAGTGTATCCTGCAGGGTGGCAAGGCAGTTGTGAATGTCCAGGATCCNCTGCTCNGCCAGGATCTTGCCGTCATAGAGGAGCTTTTGCAGATTNATGGAAGTATTTTCCACATAATTATTCAGATCTTTCAGCGGAATCCCCAGCTTCAGGCATACGGTGATCGCGTCCAGNAGATAGAGCTGCTCTTTTGTNTAATAGCGNTAGTTGGTCTCTGTGTTCACAAATGCCGGCTTTANAATGCCGATCTGNTCGTAGTAACGCAGAGATTTGATGCTCACATTCTTTAATTTGGATACTTTTCCGATAGACATATACTGACTCATANTAAACACCCCAATATTCGATTAAAATACCGTTATTTCCGGGTNCTGCGCCAAACTATACCCGTGGGTCAGAGTTGGCTAAGTCATATTTTGTCACATCTTTCGGGGAAAAACAAGCCCTTTTGGNAAACTAGTGGTCATAAAAAAATCCGCATACAAGATGCTGTATGCGGATTTTTATAACGTTTGAATTTTANCTAAATTACAATCATCCCATNGTNACNANNACATCGTATGCGGTCTTNCCTTTCTCATAAGGTACCACGCAGCCTTCCAGCGTCTTGCCATCNACNGTGATGGATTTCACACCCTTCTCCACGTTNTCGGGATTTACNACNTTGATATTGTAGGTGCCTTCCCGGAACTTTCTGGTGAGAGTGAAATCGCCGAAGCCCTTAGGTACACAGGGATCGATGCTCAGGCCCTGATGGGTAGGATATACGCCCAAAATATGCTGAGACACGTTCACGAAGGTCCATGCNGCCGTNCCGGTCAGCCAGCTGTTCTTCGCNTCGCCGTGTGTCTTNGCGTCAGCGCCNGCCACCATCTGAGAATACACATANGGCTCTGTGCGGTGGATCTCACTAAACTCTTCCACATAGGCAGGGCAGGTCTTCTGATAGATCTCGAAAGCTCTGTCGCCGCGTCCGATCACGGTCTCCGCGATGGAAACCCAGGGATTGTTGTGNCAGAAGATACCTGCGTTCTCCTTATATCCCGGCGGGTAGGAGGAGATCTCGCCCAGCTCTAAGTGATACTTGGTATAAGCGGGCTGCAGGATCATGACACCGTATTTGCTGTCCAGTTTTTCTTTTACGGAATCTAACGCTTTCTGAGCCAGTCCTTCCTTTACGCCGACGCCGGCAAGAGGACAGAAGCCGTTGGACTCAATGTAGATCTGGCCCTCCTCACACTCTTTAGAACCGATCTTCTTACCATAAGCATCGTAGGCGCGGACGAACCATTCGCCGTCCCAGCCGTCCTTCAATATCGCGTCATACATTTTCTGTACTTCGCTGCGGGCACGATCCGCTTCTGCCTGATCGCCCATCAGCTCGCACAGCTGTGCATATTCCTCACCGTACTTGACAAACATGCCGGCGATGAACACGGATTCTGCCACAGGGCCCTCGGAGGGACCGAAGGTCTGGAAGGATTCTCCGGGATGCTCTGAGAAGCAGTTTAAGTTCAGACAGTCATTCCAGTCTGCACGGCCGATCAGAGGCAGAGCGTGAGGCCCCTTGTGGTTTACTATGTAATCAAAGGAGCGTTTCAGGTGCTCCATCAGGGGTTTCGCCTGGTTCATGTCATTGTCAAAAGGAACCATCTCTGTCAGAAGAGAGGTGTCGCCCGTCTCGCGCACATAAGCGGAGGCACCTGCGATCAGCCACAGCGGGTCATCATTGAAGCCGCTGCCGATGTCGGAGTTACCCTTTTTCGTAAGAGGCTGGTACTGATGGTAAGCGCTGCCGTCCGGGAACTGGGTGGAAGCGATGTCGATGATACGCTGTCTTGCCCGGTCGGGGATCAGATGTACAAAGCCCAGAAGATCCTGACAGGAATCACGGAAGCCCATGCCGCGTCCGATACCGGA
Source organism: Lachnospiraceae bacterium (assembly GCA_014804615.1). Lineage (GTDB taxonomy): Bacteria > Bacillota > Clostridia > Lachnospirales > Lachnospiraceae > UBA3282. The sequence goes on along the minus strand of JAAUZL010000008.1, from coordinate 68,298 downwards.
TTCATAATAGGAAGCGGAACGGGACATATTAAAGGTTACCATACACTGATACTGGTTCCAGATATTGACCATGCGGTCCACCTTATCGTTGGAGGACTTCACGGTGTACTTGGATAACAGATCGTTCCAGTATGCGTTCAGGGCAGCGAAAGCCTTGTCCACATCGGCGTCGGTCTGATATTTTGCGAGCATTGCGTTTGCCGGTTTTTTGTTGATGATGCCGGGAGACTCCCACTTTTCGTCCTCAGGATTCTCCAGATAGCCCAGAACNAAGACGAAGGTCTTGCTCTCGCCGGGCTCTAAGGTCACATTGATCTGATGGGAAGCNATGGGNGACCAGCCGTTTGCNATNGAGTTAGTCGCTTTGCCGTTTTCTACAACCTCCGGNTTNGCCACACCGCGNTAAGCGCCNAGGAAAGCGTCGCGGCTGGTGTCNAAACCGTCAACNGGNGTNTTTACGGAATANACCGCATAGTGGTTTCTGCGCTCNCTGTACTCTGTNTTGTGGTAGATGGTNGATCCGATCACNTCNACNTCNCCGGTGTTTAAGTTACGCTGGAAGTTACGGGAATCGTCGTCCGCATTCCAGAGACACCATTCTACATAGGAGAAGAGCGAAGCGGTCTTTTTCGTGTCGCTTAAATTGGTCAGNTTCACNTGGCTGATCTCACAGTTGTCGTCCATGGGGATAAAGGTGAGGACGGANGCCTCAAGNTTATTCTTTTCGCCCGTGAAACGNCTGTAGCCGATACCGTGNCGGCATTCGTAGCGGTCAAGNTCTGTCTGGGTNGGCTTCCAGCCGGGATTCCAGACATCGCTGCCCTCTTTGACATANAAGTATTTGCCGTTGATGTCGAGNGGCACATCGTTGTAGCGGTAGCGTGTTANGCGAAGAAGCTTCGCATCCTTATAAAAGGTGTAGCCGCCGCAGGTGTTGGAGATCAGCGAAAAGAACTCGTTACAGCCCANATAGTTGATCCANGGTAAGGGTGTCTTAGGTGTGGTGATGACGTACTCGCGGTTNGCGTCATCGAAGTAACCAAATTTCATAGCTNCATTCTCCTTTTTTTTGTTTNTTAAACGTTTNNGTTAGACATACTACTGTGTCGATAAACAAATTATACCGAAGAAATGATAAAAATGCAATAAATATATATTTCCCTTAAATGTNCAGAAAGAGGCGAAATACATTGCATTGNAAGAGAATGTGTTGTATAATAGCAATACGAAAACGATTAAGCGAATAAGGCACATACAGACCGTGACAAACTTCGTAAAATAAGGGGATTATAATATGGTATCCATGAAAGATATTTCCGCGGTTTGTGGNGTGTCCGTGGCGACNGTNAGCAANGCGNTGAATGATCAGAATGATGTGGGAAAAGAGACCAAAAGGCGAATCCGTCAGGTGGCGGAGGAGATGGGNTACTTTTCAAACTCGGCGGCCAAGATGCTNAAAACGAACCGCAGCTATAACGTGGGCGTACTTTTTGCCCATGAGGANTACAGCGGCCTGACCCANGATTATTATGCTTTTGTGCTGGACAGTCTGAAGCGCACCGTAGAGGAGAAGGGCTANGATATTACCTTCATCAANACCTCACAGAAGAGGGGGGCNCTGACCTATCTGGGCCATTGCAGATCCCGTGGGTTTGACGGNGTNGCTATCGTNTGTACNGATTTNTATTCTCCGGANATNCTGGAGTTGGTCAGGNGCGATATNCCTACGGTGACNTTGGATCATCTGTTNAATGATGTCTGTGCNGTCATGTCTAACAACGTGCATGGGATNCAGGAGCTGCTCACATACGTTTATCAGAAGGGACACCGCAGAGTGGCCTATATCCATGGGGCGGANTCCTCGGTTACNCAGAGCAGACTGGCTTCCTTTTACCGTACGGCAGGGCAGCTGGGCCTTANGATACCGGATGAGTATATCTGCATGTCGCCTTATCGNGATACNAAGGGTACTTANANGGAGACGATGCGGCTTCTCCATTTGCAGGAGCCACCNACCTGTATNCTTTATCCGGATGATTTTTCCGCCTTTGGCGGGTATAATGCGATTCAGGAGATGGGACTCCGGGTACCGGATGATATTTCCGTTGTCGGTTATGACGGCATCCGGATCGCCCGGCATATTGAACCTACGCTGACCACACTGCGTCAGGATACGGCGGAGCTGGGACGGCAGATGGGAGAGAAGCTCATCAGCCTGATNGANAATCCCAAGACGACNCTGGTGGAGACCATTGTGGTGGAGGGGCAGGTGTTTGAGGGTAACTCCGTGGCAGATATCAACGGAAAGGGAGAGCAGCATGCCGTCACAGATCATATTTGACCAGAGNAAATTAAAAGCATATGATGGTCTTATGAGNCTGTGTGAGTTTGCCGGNAAGAGTGAGGCGTGGCAGCAGACGCTTTGGAGNGAATTNTTNCAGAGCAGAGAGCTCTATGACGCGTTCCTGTATTATCTGGAGAACCATAGNCTGCCGGAATTTCCGAAATGNGAGGGATATTCTTTAGCGGACTGCTATGTGTGGCAGATGGAGCAGGATAATCTGCGCAGGGATACCGGAAAGAACACGGCGCANTGTAATAANGAAGATATGGTNCTCCGGTCGTTTCNGACGATGGCCGATATGCGAAAAGATCCGGTGNCTTTTTTGAAAAANTTAAGCGACTGGAGAGGCATGGATCAGACCACATAAGAAAAAAGGAAGTAAGTATGGATCGAATAGAGTTTATAGAAAAATTACAGCGTGCTCTTGCCNGCGGTGTGAACAGTTCNCAGGTGGCGGAGAANGTGCGGTACTATCAGGAATATATTGATGTAGAGATCAGAAAAGGCAGAAGNGAGGAAGAGGTNCTGNCNAGTCTGGGAGATCCGNGGCTTCTNGCCAANAGNATCATAGAGGCGAATAAACGTGCCGGNGTCAATGAAGGTACNAACCGNAATTATGACGANGAGACGGCNGANGGNGCGTATGANACGAGACAGGACAGGGCNTTNGGNGGGGAGAAANTNGTTCGNATGCCGACCTGGCTGCTNCTTCTGATNGTNGGTGTGGTCGCGATCCTGNTCATNGGNNTGATCTTTTCNGATCATATCCTTTATAGCGCCGATNCTGATNCCGGTGCTTATCATNGTNNTGATAGTNAATTATNTAAAA
>JAAUZL010000008.1:0-65120 GCA_014804615.1 Lachnospiraceae bacterium | reverse complement strand
GTAGNGNNGNNACNGCNGTATATAAANTACAACAGACNGTNTATCGAGATAAACAGTCTGTTGAGGGGAGTATAAATAATTAATATAAGGGTCTGTAGGCGGAGAATGAAGGGGTATCTCCGTCTACATTTATTATTATAGCATTTTTACGGCAAAAAACAATGAAGAATAGTACCAAAGTACCAACNCNTGTTTTGGTGGTTTTGAATAAAAAAATGGTACTAAAGACCTATGCCGCGCNTGAATAAGTTTGATTTTATCTTCTCATACTATTTCTGTAACATGAAACCAATCAGGAGGTATGGAAGATGTCTAAAAATGATTTTAACCAGAACAGCCAGCAGAGTGAGAAACAGCAGGACAAGAACAACCAGAACAATTCGAAGAACAGTTCTAACAACAACTCCAGCAACAGCACAAAGAACAGCTCGGGCAACAGCAGCAAGGATAACTACTAAGCAGGACCCGGTCTGAAGGGGGCGCACGGAGCGTCCCCTTTTGTGCTGTGAGAGGAAAACAAAGTTGACAGGCTTTTGTCTACGGCATAAAATGTAGCTATGGAAAAATTAGAGTATATCGTGCCCTGCCATTTTGGACTGGAGGCCGTTTTAAAAAGAGAGATCACGGATCTTGGTCTGGAGATCACCTGCGTGGAGGACGGCAGAGTTACCTTTGCCGGAGACAGGCAGGCGCTTTGTCGTGCCAACGTATTTCTGCGCAGTGCGGAGCGGGTGCTTATTAAGGTAGGAAGCTTTCATGCGGAAAGCTTTGAGGAGCTTTTTCAGGGGACCAGAGCGCTGCCCTGGGAGGTGTACATTCCGAAGGACGGCAAATTCTGGGTGGCCAAGGCGGCCAGCGTAAAAAGCAAGCTGTTCAGTCCCTCGGATATCCAGTCCGTGATGAAAAAGGCTATGGTGGAGCGCATGAAGAGCGTATACCATATAGACTGGTTTGCAGAGAACGGCGCGTCCTATCCGATCCGGGTATTTATTAAGAAGGACGAGGTGACTGTCGGGCTGGATACCTCGGGAGAATCCTTACATAAAAGGGGGTATCGCAAACTGACTGCCAAGGCGCCTATCGCAGAGAATCTGGCGGCGGCGCTGCTCATGCTGACNCCCTGGCGGGGCGACCGNATTCTTGTGGATCCCTTCTGCGGCAGCGGGACGATCCCTATNGAGGCGGCAATGATGGCGGCNCATATCGCACCGGGTAAAANCAGAACTTTTCTGGCAAAAGAGTGGGAACATCTTTTCCCNGAAAAACTCTGGNANGGAACCNTGGAAGANGCAGAGGCGGCAGANANGCCGGAGGTGGAGACGCAGATCCAGGGNTATGANATAGANGACGAGATGGTCTCCATTGCCAGAGCCAANGCNANGCTGGCAGGGGTGGAGCATCTGGTGCATTTTCAGAGACGNGGCGTCGATCAGCTCAGCCATGCAAAAAAATACGGNTTTATTTTGACGAATCCGCCTTACGGAGAGAGNNTGGAGGATAAAGAAAATCTTCAGGCNCTGTATCGGACGCTGGGAGAAAGGTATCAANCGCTGGATTCNTGGTCCATGTANCTGATCACTGCCTACGAACAGGCGGAGAGTGCCATCGGGANAAAGGCGGATAAAAACAGAAAGCTGTACAATGGCATGATGAAGACTTACTTTTATCAATATATGGGGCCCAAGCCCACNGGGAGCAGAAGATAAGAAATGCAGCAGCAGNANANTTTGATGAAAAGCACATTGGTATATTGTATCCTTTTTGTGGCAGCGGCAATGAGTGTGATGNTGTATTACGCGGCGACAAAGACGGTGGGNGTGACAGATCTGGCGCAGGANGANGTGGTTCAATCCGCNAAGNAGGAGACGCCTGTTGAGGTCACACCGACGNAAGGGGACAGTATAAATATTGACCGATCNAGTCAAAGNACGAATTATTTTTGTATTCCTATGCCGGAGACGGTGAGGGCAGAGGAAGTGGTCTTAGAGAATCACTATATGAACAAGGAGTTGTGGGTGAGTATTCNGTCCGCAAAGACNCAGGANTNTGANGAGTTTTACAGGCTGAACAGTGTTTANGGAGATTGTGAGAGTGTGGTGGAGGGTCATTTTGANGCGTCACAGGAGAGAACATANCTCCGGTTTGCACTGACAGGTGTGTATGAGTATCGCAGTATTTTTGAGGATCATACGCTGTATGTGGAATTTGTACCGCCNAAGGAGGTCTACGAGANAATCATNGTGATAGATCCCGCTTACGGCGGCAGTGAGACGGGCGTTGCTGTGGATGGGATCTTATCGAAGGACATTACACTGAATNTTGCGCAGGCTTTAAAGGCGTTNTTTGATGNAAGTGATGTGAANGTGTACTATACCAGAATGGATGACGGCAATCCGGCGGCAGCAGACAGGGTGGAGCTTGCNGCGNCNACAAAGGCCGATATGCTGATCCGCATCGAGGTCAGTGGTGACGAGAACAGTAAGCTCTATGGTACATCGGCAGTTTATAACAGTAAGTTTTTTATNCCNGGCTTNGGCAATGTAGAGCTGGCGGATCTNTTNGAGCGGGAGGTAGTCACGTCGATCAGCGGTAAGGCGGGCGGCCTGATCGANGCGGCGCAGACGGATGAGGTGATCTCCGGCGCCACGGTGCCGGCGGCGGCTATCCGGGTAGGNTATCTTACGAACAGCCAGGANGCTATTTTGCTGCAGCGNGAGGATTATATCAAGCGGATCGCGGAGGGAATCTACAACGCGGTNGAAAAAGCNTANGAACAGTGATGGGAATTGGAGTACAGNGGAAATGCAGCGGATCATATTTGCAACGGGAAATCAAGGGAAAATGCGGGAGATACGTGCCATTTTGGAGGATATGAAGTGGGATGTGGTCTCCATGAAGGAAGCCGGGATCGATCCGGAGATCGAGGANAACGGNNCANCNTTTACNGAGAATGCNGTGATCAAGGCGCAGACAGTGGCAGANGNTCTTNCNGGNGAANAGAANGTGCGGGANTGTGTGGTNCTGGCTGACGATTCCGGGNTGGTGATCGACTGCCTGAACGGNGAACCNGGCATNTANTCNGCCAGATATNTNGGGGAGGAGACTCCNTTTTCAGATAAGAGCGNNGATCTGCTCAGGNGGATGAAGGATGTGCCGGAGGAAGAACGGAGNGCCAGATTTGTCTGTGCCATTGCGGCAGTCTTTNCGGACGGCGAGGTGGTCACCNCCGAAGGGACNGTGGAGGGNAGGATCGGTTATGAGTTGAAAGGCGACAATGGATTTGGATACGATCCGATCTTTTATCTGCCGGAGTACGGGCGCACGGCGGCGGAGCTGACGGATGAAGAGAAAAACCGGATCAGCCACAGGAGCAGAGCACTGGANCTGATGAANGCGGAACTANNGAAAAGGATNCTTGGATAATTGTTATGAAAGTGTTGATCGTGAGTGACAGCCATCGTCACAATGAAAATCTGCTTACCGTTCTGGAAAAGACAGGGCCTTATGATATGATGGTACACTGCGGTGATGTGGAGGGAAGTGAACATATCATCAGTGAAAGGGCGGGCTGCCCGGTGGTGATGGTACAGGGAAATAATGATTTCTTTTCGGCCCTTCCCAGAGAGCAGGAGTTTATGATCGGCCGGTATAAAGTCTGGCTGACACACGGGCATCATTATTATATTGCTATGAACACGGAGACGATCAAGCAGGAGGCCAGAGCCAGGGAAGTGGATATCGTAATGTGCGGGCACTCTCACAGGCCGGTGATCGATATCGGAAATGATATAACTCTGATCAATCCGGGCAGTATCAGCTACCCCAGACAGGAGAATCGCAAGCCCAGCTATATCATTATGGAGATAGACAGAGAAGGCGAAGCACATTACACTTTGAATTATGTGTCATAGTAGGATGAAAAAATAAGAGAAAGCGGTTGACAGACAAAAAACCGTATTATATAATGAGAAATGCGTTGTGAGAATTTGGCGCAGGATCCTTGCGGGGTGTGGCTCAGCTTGGCTAGAGCGCCTGGTTTGGGACCAGGAGGCCGCAGGTTCGAATCCTGTCACCCCGACGCATTCATAATACCTATGCGGGTGTAGTTCAATGGTAGAACACCAGCCTTCCAAGCTGGATACGTGGGTTCGATTCCCATCACCCGCTCTCCGCACGTAAGTTCGTGCGGTCAGCAGTACGTGTTCGTAGCTCAGCTGGATAGAGCAACGGCCTTCTAAGCCGTGGGTCGGGGGTTCGAATCCCTTCGAGCACGTTTGTTCTATTATATGGTGGGTATGGCGCAGTTGGCTAGCGCGCCAGATTGTGGCTCTGGAGGCCGAGGGTTCGAGTCCCTCTATCCACCTTTCACGGGAAAGTGCGGAGCACAGCCTGCTATTACCAATAATGGGCTATCGCCAAGGGGTAAGGCACAGGACTTTGACTCCTGCATTCGCTGGTTCAAATCCAGCTAGCCCAGTTACGGACCACTAGCTCAGTCGGTAGAGCACCTGACTTTTAATCAGGTTGTCGGGGGTTCGAATCCCCCGTGGTTCATTTTAGTAGAAAGTTTGAAGACAGTAGTTATATTGTCTTTCAGACTTTTTTTGTTGAGAAAGGAGTTTTTTATGGAGCAGACGAAAGAAAACAAGATGGGCACGATGCCCGTAAATAAATTGCTGATCAGCATGTCGCTTCCCATGATGGTATCCATGCTGGTGCAGGCGCTTTATAATGTGGTGGATTCGATCTTTGTCTCCCGTGTCAATGAGGCAGCACTGACAGCCGTGTCACTTGCGTTTCCCATCCAGACGCTGATGATCGCTGTGGCGGGCGGCACCTGTGTCGGTATCAATGCGGTACTCTCCAAGGCGCTGGGCGAGAAAGAACAGGAGCGGGCCAACGATGCGGCGGCGAGCGGCATTGTGCTGATGGCAATCAGCTATCTGCTTTTCCTTTTAATCGGGATCTTTGTTACCAAAGGATTCTACTTAAGTCAGACGAAAGACGAACAGATTGTGCAGTACGGAGTAGAATATCTGAGCATAGCATGCTGTTGTTCCTTTGGACTGTTTGCGCAGTTTGTGTTTGAGCGGCTGTTGCAGTCTACGGGCAGAACTTTCTATATTATGATCACTCAGGGGACGGGCGCTATCATCAATATCATTCTGGATCCGATCTTTATTTTCGGTCTGTGCGGGATGCCCAGAATGGGCGTTGCCGGTGCGGCTGTGGCCACGGTGACAGGACAGATCATTGCGGGTATGATCGCTTTTCTGATCAACAGTAAGAAGAATGATGATATTCAGATTTCTATACGGAAGCTTCGGCTGCGCGGTGACATTGTAGGACAGATTTATAAGATCGGTGTTCCCTCCATGATCATGCAGGCGATCGGATCGGTGATGACTTATGGCATGAATTTGATCCTGATCTCCTTTACCTCCACGGCGACAGCGGTGTTTGGCGTATACTTTAAATTACAGAGCTTTATCTTTATGCCGGTGTTCGGAATGAACAACGGTCTGGTGCCGATTTTGGCCTACAATTACGGCGCGGGCCGGAGAGACCGCTTCGTGCAGGCGTTAAAGTGCGGTATTTTCTACGCAGTAGGAATCATGGCTGTAGGCGTAGTGATCTTTCAGAGCATTCCCCATGTGCTGCTGGGCTTTTTCGAGGCTTCGGAGGAAATGCTTGCGATCGGCGTTCCTGCGCTTCGGACGATCAGTCTCTGCTTTGTGATGGCAGGGTTCAGCATTATCTGCGGTACGTCCTTTCAGGCGCTGGGCAATGCGGTCTACAGCATGCTCATCTCTATTGCCAGACAGCTTCTGGTGCTGCTCCCCGCGGCCTATCTGTTGTCTCTGGCGGGCAATGTGGATTATGTGTGGTGGTCATTCCCCATCGCAGAGCTGGTGTCCCTGATGATGACGGTGTTCTTCCTGATTCGGATCAACAGAAAGGTTATAAGACATATCGGGGAAGAAGTACAGAGTATGCCCGGACAGGCCTGAAGAGATAGGCGGACAGCTCCGGCGCGAGTCGTTGACAGCGTTACTGGAAAATGATATGATACATAAGCGGATGTGGCAAATGACATGTGTGTCATCTTTTGGCCATAGCTGATGGGCGGATATGGCGGAATTGGCAGACGCGCTGGATTTAGGTTCCAGTGGGAGACCGTGCAGGTTCAAATCCTGTTATCCGCAGTAAAAGAAGTGCTAAAAACTGGCACTTCTTTTATTTTGTGTGATATTTCGTGTTGCATAGATTAGAAAAATGGTCGTTTATAACATGGTTCAGATGTTCAGATTGATCGGATAGGGCATGGCGGTATACTTGTTTCAAAACTGCATCGGAACCCCAACCGCCACGCTGCATGATATAGGCATCTGGCACACCGAGGGCATGCTGGATAGATGCACAGTAGTGCCTAAATCATGAAACCGGAATCGTGGCAGACCTGAACGCGCTACGAGGTCGATAAAGCGGTCTGAAATCTGGTTGGGCTTCAGGTGAACGATACGCCCTTTTCTGCCGCTGATTCTGTCCATAACGAAGTCTGGAAGGGGTACATAGCGGTTTCCGGCAACGGATTTCGTTGTTTTATCTACCCACTGTTTATTTTCGTCAAGGACAACAGCCCTTTGGATATGTGCGATGTTCCCGTTAAAGTCGGTATCCTCCAGACCGCAGATCTCTGACCGGCGAAGAGGCCCAAAAGCCGCAAGTAACACAGCAATCATCATATCTTCGTCGTCTATATGGCTAAGAAGTGTCTTTACGTCTTCGTCTGTGGGTATATATAGCTTTGGTGGGACTTTCTGTGGCAAGGTCGTATTAAGAGCCATTTCCGGGCGATAAACTCCCAGAACGGCGGATATGATACCGTGAATGTTTCGCACTGTCTTTGGAGACTTCTCCCGCGCTTTTCTGTTTATAAATTCCTGAATATGTTCTGGCGTGATGTTTTCAATCTTTATTTTATCAAATTCAGATAGGTCGACACGTTTCGTCCGTTTGTATTCCCTTATCGTGGACACAGCAAGAACAGACTCGCGGTCTTTCACATAGCTGTCAAAAGCCTCCCCAAAGGTGAGAGAACAGTGTGACTGGAGCTCTTTTTCTGCAGCGTAGTCTGCGGCCATTTTCTCAGCCTCCCGCTTTCCTTTTGCGCTCTGATCGGTAGAGGTAAAGGACTTATAATGCCGCTTTCCGTTTTCGTCTGTGTAGTCGTAGACCTGGCACCGCCATGAGCCGGACGGGAGCTTCTTTGCTGTAGCCATAATATCCTCCTTAAAAATGGGTATAAAAATAACAGCCAGCGAGAGCACACTTGCGGGCCGTTTCCGGGGATGATATACTATTTTGCCTGTATAGTATCATCCCACATGGAATGCTGACTGAAGCCGTTTGGTGTTGGTAGCATCGGACGGTTTTTATTCTATAAATTGTTGTTTCTGGAAATATAAGTATGTAAGTATTACATATAGCGAAGCATCTGTATTAAATATTCGCCACTGAGGGTACTGGTTTCATCTTTATCCAGAGTTCTTTTGCCAAAATTAACAAAGCCGTTCTGGGAATAAAAATCTAAAAGTGGCTCTTTATCCTCACATTCGAGATAAACAATCTTACCGCCAACGATTGCCTGCATTTCTCTGACTTTATCCAATGCAAGTTTTAAAAGTTCATCGCCTGTTATGAGTTTATCATAAGAGTTTGCGTAATTTTTACCTAACTGGCCAATTAATGGAGCAGAGATAGTATACCGCTGGATAGTTTGATCGAATTGTCCGAATTTTTTCATTCTGTTCTTCCATGTACGATTAGGCAGACTGTCTTTTTCGATACAAAAAATTTTGTTTGCCAGAGAAAAATATCCGACGAGAACATATCTATCTTGGTATGAAGCCATGACCAAGTGAGTGCTTGATATGCCTTGTTTTGTAAATTCAATGGCAGTTTGTTTTAGAAAATGTTCAACATCTGGATTCATTGGACAATAAAAAGAGGAGAGAAGGCTTTTAGCTACATTCTCTCCCAAAGTGCTGTCTAATAAAATATCTCTTAAATTTATACCAATATATCCGCTCATTTGTTAAAAATACTCCTTAATTTTTCCCCGCGGACATCTTCATATGTGCGGCTAAGATGAACCTCTTTAGCATGTTTGCCTGCGGCGTTTTCTAGAGCAATAACTAATGATTTGCCAAGCTTTTTATCTTTAATGTCAACATTTTTAAGAATGCTTTTCGTTGCCATATTGCACCTCCTTATCTCATAGAAGAGAAAGAGCTCAAAAATCTGTATTAATCTCAATATATCATTCTTTTTAATCAAAAACAAGGAACTAATGTTCATTTATATAAAATATTTTACGCACTTGGGTAAGGATTCATTCGATTTTCAAGGTGCAAATTGTTCTATACCTGGAAGATTTTGTAAAATATCTAAAAATTTGCAGACAATTATGGCTTTATTAGATAATCTTTAAAGCTCCGATTACTTATCCCGGGACCTAGCAGATTCATTAAAGTGTATCGTTCTCTATGAGTCTGTCCACTTAAAGAGTTACAATATGTAGTCGAACTCGAAAATTAGTATAGCATAAAAAATTTAAGAAATAAACAAAAAATTAGTCCAAAGTCTACAGCTTTTTCTTTACAATAAATGTATAAAGAACAGGGTTCGGTAAACACCCCAAGAATTTCCCAAAATGGAGGCAGAAAGGCAAGGGTATGTACATATATTCTGCCACCAAAGGGACAGGCAAAACATATTTGTCTTACTGTCTGGCCAACGAAGTGATGGCACGGTATGACGTTAATGTAAAATTCACAAGCGTTCTTGAATATCTTGATCTCACAAAGAAGGGATATACAAGCATGGCGGATAAAGAAGAAAAAGATGGGATTTCGAGAGCCACAGTCCTGATTTTAGATGATATAGGCGTGGAGGTTAGTCGGGAGTGGGTAAACACGACGCTTTATCAGCTAATCAATTACAGATATTCAAACAAGCTGGTCACCATTATAACAAGCAATTATCCTATCGAGCAGCTAAAAGTCGATGATCGGATCAAGGACCGGATCAATAGCATGTGCCTGCCGCTTCATATTCCGGAGGTATCTATTCGGGCCATGGAAACAGATCGGGAAAATAGTGAATTTATCAGGGAGGTGTTTGGAACAAAATAAAAACCCTTACCAGAGCGGCAACTCTGATAAGGGCAAGTAACCCGTCAACCTAGCAAATGAGGGTATATATGGATTATAACACTCCTGCTACCCTCTGTAAAGAAAGGAGTTTTATGGACAAGATAAAACGGTATGTTGAGAACTTTTTTAAAGAAACCAAAGCAGACAAGAAGTATCAAATGCGCACAAGCGAGATGGAAGCTTGTAAAAATGCAATGGCAGCAGATCCGTTTAGAACAATCTGTACACTGTTCGATTACGGCTATGCCAAGGGGTACCGGGCGGTGGTAGCTGAGATGAAAAAAAAGGGGGAGCGGTATGAAAGACACTTCCAGCAAACCGATTGAATGGAAAAGCGCAGAATATCACAGGAAAGAAATTCTTAAAATCATGGAAAAAATAGAGAATTCATGGATATTATGGCAGGTGCACAGATTTGTGATAAACATAACAAAGGAGGACGATTAAGCATGAATTATAAAGAATTGATTATCGGATTGTTGGAACGGATTGACAGCAAGAAGTTTCCGGGACGGCCGGGACTGGTAGATAGCGAGAAGTTTCTAAAGCGTATCTATATATCACTCCGGGAGTATGTGAGAGAAAGCGAGGGCGAGGCATGAGCACAGCAGACCAGCACAAAGAAAAGATTATCTGTATGTTGGAAAACATCAGCGATGAAAAATTTCTCAATCAAATCCGCATTATCTTAAAGCGGCACATAGAAAAGAAGGGAAAAACGGCATGAACGAGATTATTGTGAGAAATGATGTGAAGAACCGCGAACCAATGAGCTTTGAACGGTTTAAGTTCGTTTGCTACTTTGTGGCGGGGATCGTTGCAGAAGTTCTTGGTTTTGGATTGGCATTTGTAATTGTTTTGGCTATGGCCGGAGTTTTTAGGTAGGAGGTGGCAGGATGGCAAAAGTGACGTTGGGAAAGTGGACGGATAAAAACGAAAGCTTTTCCAGAAAAATCAAGGCAAGCCGGATCGAGGAAGGTGTGGGGATAGATATTCTTGCAAAGAAGGCAGGGATCAAGAGGACAACATATTTCAGCCACCTTAGAAATCCTGAGCAGATCACACTTGGAGAACTTCGGGCTTACTGTAATACACTGAAAATTCCGGCGGAGAGTCTGATCTCTGCTGTATATGAGGGAGGTGACTAAGAATGTACATACATGGATTCATTGATGGTGCTCTGGCGATGGTTGTGCTGGGAATGGCTGCACTCATAGTGGCAGCGATGATCTGTTCCAGAAAAAAGAAGTAGCAGTGAAAGAGGCGGGCTGTTGGAAAATGTGCAGCCCGTTTCCTATATCGTTTTGAGCTTTAACAATGGTACAACCGCCGATCCGTTCTGCGGTACAATGAAAAGAGATGAAAAAGGAAAACTGGTGGAGGCGTGACATGGATAATGCAGCATGGCGGATTGAGGCACATTTGTGGTTTCACGATCTTGATGAATATGCAGCGCGGGAGAAAGAACTGCTTGAACTTCTGGAAAGGATTCAGGGCAATGGCAGTGTGACGGTATTCTTTAGGGAAACAGAGGAGTATTTGGAAATCCCGGGGGCCTCTTACGAATACAAAGACGAAAAGAAAGTCGATGAATTGATTGAGTTTTGTGGAAGAGGCAATATAGACTTTGTTGCACGCATTTCACAGGATATAGCGCGGGAATTGGGGTGTATTCGTGGCAAGGCCAAGGAAAGAAATTGATCAAAAACAATTTGAGAAACTGTGCGCCTTACAGTGTACAAAAGCTGAAATAGCCGGGTTTTTCAATGTAAGCGAAGATACGGTGGAACGATGGTGTAAGAGAACCTATAAAGAGAGTTTTGCGGTGGTTTTTGCTAATAAGAGAAGCGGCGGCAAAATCTCCTTACGCCGGTCGCAGTTCCGGCTGGCAGAAAAGGATTCCAGAATGGCTATATGGCTCGGCAAGCAGTACCTTGACCAGAGAGAGCCGATAGATGAAAAGAGACTCGAAATAGAGCTCCTAAAACTGGAAAGCCAGATAAAAGACAATCAGCCGGTGGAAGATTTGGATGACACTATGTTGGAAGCCCTGAACAGTGCAGCGATGGAAGTGTGGGGAGGTGGTGACGATGGCAGCACGTCTGACGGATGCACAGAAAAAGAAGGTCATAGCTGATTATGTAGAAGTAGGAAGTTATGCAGCAGTTGGCAGGATGAACGGAGTGTCAGATAAAACGGTAAAAGCCATTGTTAAAGCCGACCCCGAAACTTCGAGAATTTCCGAGCAAAAAAAGAAGCAGAATACACTGGATATGCTTCAATACATGGATGATCGGCGGAAAAAAGCGCAAAAGATAATGGATACATATTTGGAGGCTCTGTTAGATCCTAAGAAGATAAAAAACGCTTCACTTTCCCAGATCGCAACGGCTTTCGGAATTATAATTGATAAATTTGTAAAGAACACAAATGTCACTTCAGATTTGAACAAACTGGATGAGATTTTGGCAAACATTCAGACGCTGGATGAGATTGTGGCTCATCCGGCTCCAGATCGGAACATTGAGGATTATGAGTAAACAAATATAGAGGAGGATTTTATCATGCAGAAATCAACGATTGAGTATTACAAGGCAGCAATCAGACAGGCGCAGAGCGCAAGGGAGGGCATAGAGCGGACAAAGGCAGATTATGAGCACTCCTGCGTACTGGCGAAAAATGCACTGGATGCCGGTCTTCTGGGAGAACAGGGATATAAACAACAGCTTGTGGAATTAGAGCATGACAGGGATTGCCGGATAGAGGGTGCACTCTGCCGTATTGATGAAGTGAGTGCGGAATATGCCGCAGAGATGGCAGAGCTTGGCAGGTTGGATGGCGGCAGGATTGATGATGGTGTAATGAAGCTGTTGAACAGCGGTTTGCAGTTAACCAATGAGGATTGGCAGGAACTGGCAGACACTTACAAAGATAATTATGTTATGACAAGAATTCTTCGCGAGCGTTACAGCACAAACAGACCAAAAAGCGAGGGTGACGGCTTTACGCTTGGGCAGAAAAACAATGGTTTGACATTTGTGCAGTTCGGGCAGCTGCCGCAGGACAGGGCGGAGAATTTCAGTAGATTCACAAAATTACTGCGGTATAATGCCGTCAATGATTCTATGCCGAACGAAGGTCAGATGGCTTATGCATCTAGAGGTGATTACTGGAATCATTGCGCAAAGGAAAGCATTAGCCGTATGAAGCCATTCGGCGATGAGGACTTCGGAACTATAGATAAGGATTTCCCGGTTGAATATGTGCAGGCAAAACCAACAGTATGGTGAGGCATGAAAAATTTTTTAGGGACGGAGGGCTAGGAAATGGGGACGCTATCAGCAGAAGCAAGTGAAGCACGGCGGAATTACCAGCGGGAGTACAATGCAAAAAATCGGGATAGGATCAACAGCCGGAGGAAAGAGTGGCGCGCGAATAACCGGGACAAGGTGCAGAAGCATAACCGGGACTATTGGGAACGTAGGGCAGAAAAGGCGCGGAATATCCGGGCATCATGGGAGGATTACGGAATCACACCTGAAAGGTTGGAGGAACTGACACAGATTGTCAGATCGGGTGCGTGTGATGATGTGGCGCTCTCTGCGGCCCGTATGGCCGATGAAAAAGCGGCAGGGCACATTCTTCTGTCTGTGAAGAACAATCTTTCCTATGAGCGTATAGAGTTCCATGAAAAATTAGGCCGCTGTCCGCTTGGCAGAACAGATTTTTATGGGGCAAGGCGGTTGTTCTTCCATTATCTGGACTGCGCCCTAAAAGATAACAGAATTGCAGAAAATAATGTTTCGATTACGGAAAAGAAAGGATGAAAAGAAATGGCAGAGGTAAAAAATTTGAAAGCTGAAAATAGCAACGTCGAGGCTATAAAGGTGGTGCTCAATAAAGATGGCGAATGCATAATGATTTCGCCGGACGATGCGGCGATGTTTGACCGGTTCGCGGCAGGAATCCGGCAGATCATTGAGACGGCCAATGAAATGCCTAAGAAATTGAGCGAGATAGAAAAGCAGTATAAGGGAAAAACAGATCATCAGTCAAGAGTGGCTGAAGCGATTGCCATATCCAGGGAAAATGTAAACTTTTCGAGGGAAGCAGTGAAGATCATTGACGAGATTTTTGGGGAAGATACCATAAAGAAATATTTCCGTGGCAAATAAATAGGATTTTTATCATTTTTCTATAACTCCTTATATGTCCTGTATTTCTTCTCAAATGCTTGATTTTACAGGGTTTTCGGACTACTCCAAAGTTCTGTGCCTCTAAAGTATTTTCTCAAATCGTCTCATACTTTCTCATATTTGTCCCTGCAAAATTGGTAAATACGTTGGTAAAGTAAGCGGCTTTACCAACGGGCTTTTTTAAGAGTTTGCCACTCGCTGCAGTTCCTCTTTCGCATCATCAAAATTCACATGGGTGTATGTGTTCAATGTTACACTGATATCCGCATGACCCATGATGTACTGCAAAGTCTTCGGATTCATTCCCGACTTCGCCATATTGGAGCAAAAGGTATGCCTGCATACATGAGGGGTTACTTTCGGCATCTGGACGCGGTAAATCTTGTTGTACTTTTCAATGATATGCTCCAGGTACTTCTCCCAATGGAGTGCTACCATAGGCATATCATTCTTGTCCAAACATAAGAAACGGATATAACCATCTACCATAGGCTCAACTTTCGGTGCTTCTCGATTAGCAATCATTCTGCGGAGACACGCTGCTACTTCTTCTGTCATGGGAACATAGCGGACTCCGCTTTCTGTTTTCGGTTCCTGGATCACATATTCCATCTGCGATGTGCGCTGTAACTGATGGTCTACCTTGATACGCATTTCCGCAAACTCAATATCAGGTATCGTCAGTCCGCAAAACTCCGAAATGCGAAGCCCTGTATGAAAAAGAATGTAGATCGCGTCATAGTATCTGCTAAAATGATTATCTTCCTTGATAAACTTAAGCAAATCCCTTTCCTGCTTCCGGGTAATCGCCTCTCTGGTAACAGAATCATTGACAATAACCGATGCTAATTCAAATCCAAATGGATTTTTGCGGATCAGGTCATCATCTACAGCCATCTGAAATGCCGGTCTTAAAACTCCACGGATAGAGTGAATGGAACTGTATCCTCTGCCATCCACCTGCTGAAGCTTAATAAGCCATGCCTTTGCATCCGACAGCCGTACTTTATCAATGCGCTGCCTGCCAAATGCTTCCTTTTTCAAGACGTTAATGACCGTCTTATATCCGGCAACCGTGTTGTGGCGGACTCCTGTTTTCAGAGACACATATTTCTCCACCAGCTCCAGCACCGTATAATTGCCGCCATTGGTTACGATGTGGTCAAATAAATCCGCTTCAATCTGCTTTTCTTTCTCTCTCAATGAAAGCTCCCGTTTCTTACCTTTCGGCATCGGGTCATTCCTATCCAAACGCCAACTGTAAACATTTTTCTCTTTTCCGTCCTCGTCAATATAACGGAACCGATACCTCCCATCTGAGCGCTGATACTCGCCCTCACGCAAAATACGATTACGGTTATCTCTTCTTTTCTCACTCATCGAATCTCTCCTTTCAAAAAAGGAGAATCAGACTTGCATAGTTATCATACCACAAATCTGACTCTCCGTATAGCTTTATCATAGGATACAGGCAATCTGCCGTTCTTTTTTTCAGAAATTTTTATACGGCTGTTGCATCATCCAGATACCGTTCAAATTTCTCACGTTTGATCAAGACCCTGTTTCCATTCATCACATAGAAATCTCCATTGGGATGTGTGTCAATGAGCATCCGCAGTTTCCCCTCGCCGATATGATAATATCCGGCTGCTTCTTCAATGGTCAGCGTATATCTACGCCAGACCGGGATATCTGAAAAATTATTTCCATCAACATTCATCTTTCTATTTGCCATAAGCACTTGTCCTCCATACATGAAATAAGCCAGACAGGGAATAGCAGCAACGAAGTCCGGCAACGGACTCTGGAAAACTTTGAAACTAATCCTTGTCTGGCGGTTAGGTTATTTTATACTTTTTCTTTTATTTTTCTGTTGTTTTGGTTGTTAAAAGAAAGAAAAGCCAAAATTTTCTGGATTTTCCCCGACAACCGGCTCGGCAACGGGATGACAACGAAATATGCAACGGGCTATTCCTGTCCGGATTTTTTCAGAACGGAAGTTCCATCTGTTCCGGCACTGGCTGAAATCCGTCAGGGGTTTTTTCAGTTCCGTTGTCAGAATTCGTTGCCGGATGCTCCCGTTCCCATCCCTTCTGCCTGCCGTACCCGGCGAACATCCGGGGATTGGAAAAATAGCTCCAACCGGTGACGCACTGGTTCATAATCTCGTTGATTTCCCGTATCTCCCATTGCTTCGGCTCATCAAAGGCATGGTTCAGGGCTTCCTTGTAGATCTGCTTGGAGCAGACGGTATCTCTGGGATAACCGTCAAGGAAAGCCTGAATCATGCCTGCTTTGGTGTCCTCCGGCATGAAATCCTTCTGGTGTTCTTTCAGGTAGCGCACCATTTCCGAACTGAACGTCAGCTTCCATCTGCCGCTTCTGTATATTTCCATCGCTTCCGCCCATACCTGATCCAGATAGGCTCTGGAAGCTGGTTCATCCTCTAAAATGTGTATTTCCGCCTGTTCCGGACATACCTGTATGGGAATAAAGCGGCGGTTGCCGGAACGGTCAAGGGGCAGGAAGTCAAGTGCATTAGATGTACCGCCGAATACACACTGCCTTGGTCGGTCTGCCGGGTGGGTTTCATAGGGTATCTTGTAGACCTCTTTCTGACGGCTCAAAAACGACTTGATTTCCTCTATGCTCTTTGCGTTTGCAGTAGCAATCATTTCTGACATTTCAATGATCCAATGACCTTGTAGCTTACGATATACATTGTCATCATCCAGTTTCCGCAGATCGTCAGAAAACCACTCGTCTTTGACTGCCAGTAACCGGAAGAAAGTGGATTTCCCAGCGCCCTGACCACCTACCAGACAGAGCATGACTTCAAACTTGCAACCGGGAGAAAATGTCCGGTGGATGGCACCCAAAAGGAACAACCGCAAGGCTTCAAAGGTATAATCATCATCAGAAGCCCCCAGAAAGTGCCGCAAACAGAAGCGGATGCGTTCACTTCCATCCCATACAAGAGCATTCAGATACTCCCGAACAGGGTGATAACTGTTCTCATTGGCAGCAAGATCAGCAGCATCCTGTATCCTCTTTTCACTTGTCAGGCCATAGGTTTTTTCCAGATACAGCCGGATATATTTCATGTCCGTGTCGGTCATGGGGCTTCCGATGATTCTTTTATATCCAATAGGTTTTAATATATCGATGCGGTCAGTCAGCAGGTTATAGGCAACCGCCCCGGAAAGGAGCGGATCACACTGAAACACAGTCAGACAATTGCTCATGCTGTTTCGGAATCCGCCTTTCTCTGTAGTTTCCAACATGGTTTTTACCTCCTCAACGCTCCGGGGCGGCTCCGCGCTGTCTGCCATGTTCTTTATTTCCTGCCGTATCTCCAGCGGTAAACTCTGCCATTCGTCTTTCAAGATTCCTCACTTCCTTTCCGCAGTCTGTGATAAGGGCTGCCCGCTCCGAAAGTTCCCCGGACAGAAGCACGTCCATCAGATATTCCAAACGGTTCATGTTCTGTAGGGCTTCCGTAAAACGGGGATGCCATGTTTCGCCCGGCTGACGTGGGGCATATTCCTCCCTCCATCGTCGCAGAAGATGGTAATAATCAGACAGCACCCGAAAACAGTGCCGCTCCATCCGCTTAAATTTCTGTTCCTCGCTTTCCCTACGCAGGTGCTTCCTTATAGACGGCCTTGCAGTGTTCACCTTATCCTCGTAGGGGATGGAGAAGTCCTGCGCAAGCATAAGGGCAGCTTCCTTGCTGCCGATACCGTGTAGCCGGGAAACGAAGTCAATCACGTCCCCGGTGGCTCCACAGCCGAAGCAGTAAAAGCGGCGGTCAACCTTCATGCTTGGGTTCTTATCGTTGTGGAACGGGCATACGCACATCCCGTTCCGATTTACATGGATTCCATAGTGTTCAGCCGCCTGCCTTGTGGTGACAAACTGCTTTGTTGCTTCAAATACATTCAATCGTCATTCCCTCCTGATAACAAAAAAGCACCTGACATTCTCTGGATGAAAATGGCAGACGCCTGATTAAAGTTCCATATTTTGTTGTCTCTGTGCCCGATACGGCTGTCGTTTTTCTGCCTGTTCCTGCCGTATGCGTTCCTGCCGCCCTTTCAGACTTTCCTTCACGGACGGCTTCTTCCCCGCTTCGGCGGTCTGGCGGTACTGCTCTGATGGCAGCACCCTATTGATCCAGTGGCGCACGTCCCGCAGTATCTTCACATCAACCTGAACCACTTCCAGTTTCTCCCTTTGTCCGGGCAGGGTGGCGATAATCTGTTTCCGTTCTGTTTCTAAATCTTTTCGATTATAAGCTTTATCTTTCAGATTAGCCTTAAAATAACGCACGGCGGCATTGTAAGCGTCCAGTTCCTCCCGGTGGTTCTCTGCAAATTTCTCCTTTTTCTTCTTCCAGCCGATAGCCGCATATTCCGCATGGATCGGCTTGTACTTCTCATATTTGTCAATGTAGGAAAGCATCGTGTCGATGGCTCTTATCCGCTTCTCAGCTTTCTTCATGCTGCTTCGTATGGAAACAGTTTTCTCACTGATTTTGTCAAGCTGCCGGTCAAGACTTTCCACGGTGGTAATCTCCCTTGACTGTAAAAAATCCAACGCCTCCTCAATCCTGTTAAAATCGGAAACACTTCCTTTTAGCTGACCTTTTGCCGCCCAGCCGGTGCGTTCTTCCTGACGGAGTGTCAGATAGCGGTATAGCAGTTCCTGCAACGTCGGCTCCTTCGCCTGCTCCAGCACTGCCATGATCGCTACCTTTTCCTCCTTCAAATCAGCAATCCAGCTTTTCAAGCGGCGCACCATCTGCCGGATAGACTGCATGATCCGGTTGGCTTCTCTAATGTCCCGATTCAGGTTGCCGATATTGGTCTGGATTCCTTTCTTCTCCATGTAGGAGACGGCGGCTCCCATGTGGACTGTGGGGATTTTGTCAATACCCTGTCTGGCATAGGAGCGCAGGTCAAGACGCTCCGTGCGTCCGGCGGTTTCCAGATAACGGTTGACGGTATCAGACCATCCCTGCCGCCAGATTTCGGCATACTTCTGATCGTTCCAATCCACGGTGTTCTCCTTGTGGCTTTTCCATCGTCCGGACGGGAGCCGGATTCTTTCGCCTTTCTCATTAAGGTCATATACTTTCCGGCTCTTGGGGAGCCACTTCCCCTTTTCGTCCATCGCCCGCATAGTAAGCAGGATATGGGCGTGCGGATTACCGTCTCCCTTGTCGTGAATGGCAAAATCGGCACACATACCTTTGGAAACAAAAAACTCCCGGCAATAGTCCCGGAGAAGGTCAGCATACTGTTCCGGGGGAAGTTCCCGCGGAATGGCAAGGATGACACGGCGGGCAAGCTGAGAGTTCCATTGTTTTTCAACGGCTTCGGCGGCGTTCCATAAGGTATTGCGGTCTGCGTACTCTGGCGGAGCATGAGACGGCAGCATGATTTCCTTGTGGACAATCTCACTCTTATGGGAATAGTATTTCTGTCTCTGATCGTATTCAGAAAACAGTTTCTCTCCACTCTGGTAGGCAGCGGCAGCAACGGCGGATTCGTTTTCGCTTCGCTGGACGATTCTTATGTCATAGTGTGGGCATGGCATGCGTATTTCCTCCTTTCTTTCGGATTTCGGGCATAGAAAAAGCAGGAGACCTGTCAAAAGATTTCCTGCTTGGTGGTGCCGGTGTATGCGGCTGATTATTTAGTTTTTGATAGGGTATTAGTTCAACAAACTTGAATATGTCATTTAGTTTATTAGCTCTAATCTGCACATTATAGATTTAGATTAGAAACATATTTAACAGACTCGCTAGTTTCATCTACAAATACTTTAGAGACATTCACAAAAGCATCTCAAACTCACTGCCGAGAATAATTAAGTCTCGACGCCCCACGGAATTACATCTTTACCTTTATCCTTAGGCTTGTCTCTCCATGTTGTGAACAGAAATTTATCAAAATTATAAAAATCCGTTTCTCTGTATGGATACTGACGCTCAAAACTTCCTATATTTGTAATATATCCGGTATAAGTTGATCTTAATTCGTATTCCTTATATTTCAAACTATCATTTAGTTGTTTATACAGGGAATAATTGAAAGCATCATCAATTTTCATATGCTTAATCATTTCTGAATATTCACCATCATAATCAACGAACAACACTAAATTGATAGCACATAAAGCAAACATTTCATTGTCTACTCTACGCGAATAATATGCTATTCCGTCGTACTTCATCTTTTTACATGCCATCATTAACGATTGCGAAATGATATATTCTGACTTGAATGTTCTATTTTCTTCTTTGATTATGTAACAAGTTGCAATCGTAAGAAGATACAATTTTAGCCAACAGTGCACCCTATCTTTTTCCAATTCATTTAAGCATCTAAAATCTCTTATAGATATGGCCAAATTGAAAATCTTCTGATTCCCTTCTAATAATATTGGCGAAACATTAAAATCTATTTCTGCTGGACATCCCATTTCTATCCAACAACCGTATGAAGAATTAGCCAAATACATACTAGGATTCCCAGGAATACTAAATCTATAATTTCCTGATTTAGACCTCATTGATCTAGGTAAATGAAGCATATCTTTTGCTGTAAATGCCTTGTTTGGAGTTCCTAATCTGCTCCGAAAGAATTGCAACTCATTGGACTTAATTCCAGGAAAAGCATCACTGTTACAAACCGAATTTACTGCAAATGGGTTATTTCCTATATCTCTTACCAATTCAAAAATAATGTTGTTACTTTCTGCTATGTCAGCCTTATAATATAAATCTAAAGATTTCAGTATTTTTGTACTAAAAACATCTATAATTCTCAGACTTTCAGCATCAGCATTAGCATTTTTGGCCTGTTCCATTACTATATTATATTTCTTTTCCAAATCTTCTCGATAATTGATATCTTTATCTATTTTGAATGGAGCATATAATTCTTTACATATAAATCCATTGGTTAACCATGTTAATTTCATTTTACGATGCCACCTTTTCATACTTATATTAAAAAAACACATTTTTGTATCCTTCTGAGTTAATATATTTATTTCTATAAATACCTATTTGTCTCTGGTCCATTATACGCTGTCCCATTGAAAAAGTATAGCCAGACTTCAGAACTCAGGTCGGTCGGAAGCAGTTTGTAATGCAAAGTAATATCAAACAGCAAGTCAACAAAGGAATAGCTGGCGGCAGCCAGCGCAGGGGAAGTGTAACGTCCCCTGTGATGATTGGAGCAGAGCGAAAATCATCTGCTGTCCGCAGGACGCCCCCGGCAGGGCGCAACGCACCACCGGCAGGTGGTGTATAGTTGCGCCCTCTTTCAGAGGGGATGTTTCACTCTGACTCCTCCTTTCCGTTTTCTGCAAGAATTTTTGCTATGGACTGCCTTATATCGTTCCTATAGAAAAGTGTTTTCAAAATGACATCGATCTGTTCGTCCATCACATTTTCCGGGTGAGGCAGATAGCTTTCCAGCATTGCTCCTCTGGTACAGAGCCGGTGGGTTCGCTCTTTCCGTGTAAGCTTCTTGATCTGATGTTCCAGAATCTTTTCCTGATTCTGCGCCCGCCGCAATTTTGCTTCACTCTTTTCCAATTCCTGATTCAGTTTTTCCAACTTTTCATTCACGGCTTATCCCCTCCATCCTTGGGATGAGTACATATATTTTGTTGGGCTTTCCGATACCTTGACGGACACGCATGATCAGCCCGGCTTCCTCCAGTTCTTTAAGGGATCGCTTGACTGTCATGTGGCTTTTGGAAAGTACTTCTGACAGTTCCATGATTGGGAAACAGATAAATAAAATCCCGTTCACGTCCTCCATGCTATCTGTCATTACAGCATCCAGCATACGAGCATACATGATCTTTGCAGTGCTGTTGATTGGAAGCCTGAGTACCGCTTCCGGGAGCGGCATACTCGGCGGCAGCGACGTGTATGCGGTCATAAATTCAACTTCCATCCAGTCGGTGTCCTCCTTCTTGTTTTTGTGTGTAAAAAGATTGTTGTTCCGTATCATTCTTATATCCATTTGCCGGTTTGTCCTGTTGTCGTTCCTGCCCCCGGTTTTACGGCAACGTTTTGCTCCCTCTGGTACGCTCATTGCGGTCGGGGTTCCATCATTTCCCTACCGGAAGTCGTTGCGTTACATCGCCGGGGTGCATATCCCATACAGGCCGGTCATTCGATTGGAATAATCCATCGATGAACTATCTGTATCATAGAACATTTTCGTTCCTTATGCCGTATGTCCACAAATCAGGAATGAAGCACTAAATTCCAAAAATTCCATGTTCGTGGAATTAGTGTGATATAATGGTTTAGCAATAGCAACAAATGGGGAAGGAGTTCGGAGCCATGAAACAGGAAATGACGATTCAAGAACGGTTGAAAGATTTAAGATTAGAACGGCACTTAAAATTAGAAGAACTTGCAGCAGCCACAGGTATTTCAAAATCAGCTTTAGGCAGCTATGAAAATGAAGAGTATAAGGAAATCAGCCACGGTAGCCTTGTGACGCTTGCAAAATTTTACGGAGTGTCAACGGATTACCTCCTCTGCCTGACAGAAAACCGAAATCATCCGAACACAGAACTTACGGAGTTGCACTTGAATGATGATATGATAGAACTGTTAAAAAGCGGACATATCAACAACCGATTGCTGTGTGAGATTGCCACGCATAAGGACTTTGTTACCCTAATGACGGACACGGAGATTTATGTGGACGGCATCGCCACCATGCACTTCAAAGACTTCAACAGTCTTCTGGAAGTCTTACGTGAGCAAGTTCTTTCCAAATATCAGCCGGTAGAGGAAGATACTGTCTTAAAAGCTTTGGAGGCTTTACAGATACAGGAAGAAGATTATTTCTGCCAGATTACCCACCGGACATGGGACGCTATCCTCCATGACATCAGAAATGTACATAAGGACGATACAGACAGTGCGCCGGACGACTCCAATGCCCTGAAACTGCTCAAGGACGCACAGAAGGCAATGGCGGTACCGGGTTCCTATCTTGATGTATTCACTGCCCTTATGTGTATGCAGTTGCAAATCCGGTATGAAAAATTGACGGATCAAGAGCGAACAATCTTAAAAAACATCATGAAGAAATCCCCGGCATATAAAGATTCACCATTGAGCAAGATGAAACGGTGATAAAAATGCCGTTGCTTGGTTTTTGTCCATGCAACGGCATTGGGGGAAATTATTTGTGTGGTTTTTCGGTGATAAGTGTGGTTGGCAAACTATATCGTCTCTCCCTTTAATTTTTTTAGAACAGCAGGATTATGAGATAACCATTTTTAGCTTATCAAAGCGATAAATTGAACGCTGTTAAAAACAATTTACGAGATTTATATGTACTTTTCAACATTTAATGTTATGCAATCAACATTAAAGAAACAAACAAAACTCCAATCGAAAAAATCCAAATTGTAATATCTTTCAAAATTATTTTCGAAATATCTTTTCTTTTTCTTTTATCTATTTTTTTGTATTCATCATAGATCCCCGAAATCCGAGTTGCAAAATTTCCTAATTCATCAATACTATATGTTTCTATATCATCTATATTATTTATAAGTGCTGCTTTTACAGTATTTCTATATTCTTCTAAAGTATTGTAACTATATTGCGAGAAAAGACATTCATCTCTAACCTCTTCAATAATTTTATTTACAAATATAGCTTCTTTATTGAAATCCGCAATTTCCCTAATTATTTTATCGGTATTTTCTTCAAAAGTAACATATTTTGACGCTTGAGATGTAATTACATGTAGATATATATCTGCTCGATACACTTTCAAGGCGATTATCCTTATCTGCGCAAATTCGCTTAGGTAGCATTGTATTATCATAAACGCTCTGGTAACAATAATACTAGAAATAATTCCTGAAACAACTCCTATTAACATATTCTGCCCAATATCGCTAATACTCATAGTTAATCTCCATTTCTTCACACCATACTCCAATTCAATAACTTCCAACGTAAATTTAGTATATCATACCTTCTTTTCATTTCAAAACAAAAACCCCCTGCCGAGGCAGGGAGAAAATATGAATATTTATAATCAAAAACCTATACTAAGTCAGGAGTAACATCCAAACATATTTCTTCAAAGGCCTTCATATAACTATGATTTGAAATATATGTATTATGTTGTTCTAAGTATTTACACGGATTCTCTAATAAATCAGCTATCATACTTGTTACCATAGATTCCTCAATCTGATCATATCTAATTCTAAGAAGAGGTATCCCACTTACTTCAGCAAACATATCTTTCGCTCTATCTCTTGATACGTTAACAATAAAATCCTCCAATGTTTTAAAAAACAAATCTACAAATTTAAAATGCTGGACACCATCATATTCGATAAACGCAAAAACATTCGCTTCTTTAATAACAGAAAAATCAAATCTAAACTTCGCAAGTTTATGTCTTGATATATTAATATTGCTATCTTTCAATTCATTATCATAGGCAATCATAAATGTATCATATACATCAGGAAGGCCTAATATATCAAATAGTTTTTTTATTTGAATATTATGAAAATAGGATGATATTAATCCTTTCTCACAAAACTTATCTAAAACTCTTGAAACACGATATTCTCCTAACGAATAATGTTTAGGAATCGTCAGTGCCTCTTCTACCGAAAAACCTTCTCTTATACGATACCTAAAAGTACTATTATCAATATGATATGCTTTACACATTTCCAATTCACTTCTAAAAGCATTTCCTTTATAATCATATATTTCATTCTTAGTAAGCGCTTCTTCCAAACTCATGCCCACAGTAATTCTATGACGAAATGTTGAATGATCAATATCATATGCTTTACACATTTCTCGTACACTACAAAATTTATTTCCTTTATGATCAATGCAAATTCCACCAATTAAATCACCAACGGGAATAGTCAAAGCATCTTTAACCGTCATACCTTTTTCTAATCTCGCTTTATATACGTTTATTGATATGTTGTAAGCTCTACACATTTCTCTGACACTTTTATATTTCTTGCCTTCGTGATCGCATACTTCTTTCTTTTGAAGAGCTTCCTCTAAAGTAAGACCTCTATTAATGCGATTTCTTAAAACAGATGGCGGAATATGATAAGCTCGTGCCATTTCATTATAACTTCTATACTTATTTCCCATATGATCAATACACTCTACGCCTTTATCATATGGTGTTCTCACAACACTTGACAAAGAATCTTTAACTGACATTCCCTTTTTTATACGCGTCTTATAAGTATTAACATCTATATTATGAAAATGACACATCTGATTGATACTCTGAAAAACATTTCCTAAATAATCAATGCAAGAATTATCTTTAATCGGAGATGTTAATGCCGCTTCTACAGACATTCCTGATGCAATTCTATATCTATATGTGCTTGGATTAATTGAATACTGTTTACACATTTCCGCAATACTACTATATTCTTTTTTTAGATGATCTTTGACCATTAATTTATCTCCATCCTATAATCAAGTATTATGCAATGAATAGTACAACAAACACCGATTTGTCGTTGGTTCTATTATACCGCAATGGCTTTTCAGATGGAATAGGCTTTATAATAATTTCATTCTGTAAAGCTATAATTTATTCCTCTGTATCTGTTCTTACTTCATCCTTTGTAATAACAAGCTTCCCCGTGCTTTCCAATCCCACATACAATAAAAATCCATAATATCTTCAAGTGAATTTTGATCAATGGAGGATTCAGATAATAATTTTTCAATTCTATTTATCTGAGAATTAATGCTTTCTTTTTCATTAAGGATATCAGATATGTTCTTTCGACTCATTTGTTTTCTCCTACTTTATCATTTCGCACAACTCACAAAATTTCGTTGCTACTACTAATTCCCTTCGTTTATTGACCATATAACCATCTACGTCTATATAAGTAGTTCCTTCGTTATAATAAAAATTATCAAAATACCAAAATATTTTCCCATATAAATTTTTCTGTATATACTTATGATGTGGTGATCGATTCCTAGATTCCTCTCCTCTTTCATATGCTTCAGCCTCTAAGGATTTCAATATATCCTTTTTACATTTTTCAATTTGTTTTTTACCAAATTCATATCGCCCATCATCTATTAATTCAATATTGGGTAAGCCATCTAATCCCCACATCATTAGCACTTCATACATAACTTCAAAAACTAAAAGAGATATATCCCTTTTCTCATTGCACACAAGAGAATGTACCATATTGGCTTTTTCTATTATTTTTTCCTGTGTTCTAATATCAATTGTTGCAAACAGTTTTGATAAAACATTCGTTATTTCTTCTTTATCATCCTTTTGCTCAATCACGAACTTATCAAAATAGGACTTATACTTTTCCCAATATGATTCATTGATTATTCCATTATCCAACACCATTGAAAAATCTATAAACTTCTTTAAATACTTTTCTATATCTATAGACGATTCATCTTTTCTGGCTCCAAACATTTCTTCTACGGAATGTTCTAACTGCTTTCTATCTATTGCCATAATCACTACTACATTTTCTAAGCCACAAAAAATATGGTGCAATCTTTCAAGAACCTTGATTGCATACTGTGGAATACATCTGTCCAATTCATCTACAAACAATACAATAGTTCTTTTCTCAGCTATTTCCTGCATTTTCTTTCTGACTTTTTCAATTGTCTGACTAAAACTAAACATTTCATCAAACTCATTTTCTGCATCTTCTATTTTATCCTTATTATCTTTTATTTTGTCTGCCAGACTAATCAGGTTAATTCCAATCTTATTCTTTATGTATAATCCTGCTATTTCTTTGAATTTTTCCTTTGCAAATTCATACCCAGCCTTAATTGTATTATCTATATCTTTACTAAAAAAAACTGCATCTTCCCTAATTGATGCAAGCATTGCCGATATAATCGCAACAGCAGGCTCTTCATAATAATCATGTTGCCAACAATTATAATGAAACACAAAGTATCTGTCACTATTTGTTTCCTCAGATTGAATCAACTTTAATCTTTCTTCAATCTCCTCTATCACAAATGTCTTGCCAACTCCCCAACTACCTTCAATAGCAAAGCAGCACCCTCTTTTTATATCTGATAACTGATTTACTATTTTAATGACATTCCCCTCGAATTCTTCACGATTTAACAGATCTAATCTTTTGTCCATAAGATTCCCCTTTCATCCAACACTGACCTACTGCCATAATTAACTTCTATTTTCCAAATCACTATCTCCATTATATATTTATTCTGTGTTTTCTTCAAATCCCACTTATAAAGACGATTTTTCATAAGCCTTCTTAATTCATAAAGAAATGCCGCTGTCCAGATTATCCATACAGCGGCATTTTTATCAAATATAAATCATTTCTCTCCTTAAGATCTCCTCTGCCCGATTGCGGATATTATTCATCCGCCCTACCCATTCAAGCTGATTCTGAGATTTCAGTTCCTCGGTCACACCTTCAGCGACTTTCATCTGCTCTATGATAAGGTCAAGCCGTTCCTCTGCCTGCTCATTCAAATCAGCGAGATATGTCCACAATTCCCCGGTCATGATAAGGTAACTGTACCGTGCTGGGTGTTCCTGTTTGAGATAATCCCGGTGCAGCCGCCCGTAATGTCCGATTGAGCGGTTTTCCTCTGGTAAATTCAAATTCGGAATATAGTAATCGCCTACCAACGTATAATGCAATCCATTACTTTCATCATAAATATGCTCTTTCAATTTATCCATTTTGTTGATCTCCTCATTCTGATTTTGTAGTAGCAAGTCTGACTCTCCAAAAATATTGGTAAATCATTGGTAAAATTGAGTAAGAAACACAGAAAACATTTGATTTATGAGCATTTTATCATGACCGATATATCCTGCCGTGATATTTACAGTAAAATTCCGGATTTCCTGCCGTCCTCTGACTGTATCATTGATTTCTTTGAGCAGATCACGCCGCCTATGGAGGAAATCTTTAACCGTAAGCTGAATGCACGGGACAAATTAAGCAAACAGAGGATGGATAGGTATCAGCCGCAGGATCATAAGAAACCTCAGCGGAAAAAGTGAGAATTACAACATAACTATATTATGACATCCTATGAAACGGTATAGGGTAAGGGCTAAACGGTGCCAGTAAGTGTGTAGAAATACATGCTTCTGGCACTTTTTTTATTTGGGTGATGATATGGCGCAGTATGACGGTTCGATCAGAATAAACACAGAGATATCAACAAAAAATGCACAGATTCAGCTTGCGGCGCTTGAAAACCGCATGGGAAAGACGGCGGATAAGATAGCTTCTTTGAATGCAAAAATGGAGTCTCTCAAAGATACAAAGATTCCAACACGGGAATATCAGGAGATATCTGCGCAGATAGACAAAGCACGCCATTCTCTTGACAGGCTTCTTGAAAAACAGGCGCAGATGCAATCTGAGGGAAAGACGAGCGGCGCGGCGTGGGACAGACTCAATGTTGAGATCACAGAGACTCGAAGCGAGATAGGTTATGCAAAGGGAGAGTTACAGGATTTAGTTGACACAGGCAAAGCATTTACCCTCGGGAGCGACACGGAAGAATTTGCAAAGCTGAGCCAACAGCTGCAGTATGCGGAAAATGATCTTGCCGTATTGAACCAGAGGCATGATTTACTGCTTTCCAAACAGGAAAAGAATGCTGCCGGTTATAAAAAAATCGGCGATACCGCGGAGAAATCCTTGGAAAAAGTGGACAGAGCGGTTAAAAAGATCTCTGCCGATTCTTTTGGGCAGTTTGGGAAAACAGTACAGAGTGCCTTCTCCAAACTGAGTCTATCTGTCGTGAAGGTGTCTGCCGGGATAAAGGAAATGGGAGAGAGGGCTAAGCTCTCTTTCTCCAAGATTAACAGATCCGCAAAGAAAAGCAGCGGGGTTCTTGGAACCATAGCTTCCAGGTTTAAGGGCCTTGCCCTGTCATTGCTCATTTTCAATCAGATCAGCAAGGCATTTGACCGGGTGACATCCGCCGTCAATGAAGGGTTCAGTAATCTTTATGCAGACAATGAGAAGTTTAAAGAATCTGTAGACGAACTAAAGGCAAGTGTTTTAACATTTAAGAACGCCTTTGCGGCCGCATTCCGTCCATTGGTTGATATCGCCATTCCTTATATCCGCATGGCCTCTGATTACATGATCGAACTGCTTGACAAGGCAGGACAGTTCATGGCGGCGNTCACGGGACAGAGAACCTACACCAAGGTGATCAGGCAGACCGCAGACGCTTTTAAAGAGGCAAAGAAAGCGGCTGAGGGGTATTTAAGCCCGCTGGATGAGATCAATAAATACTCGCCCAAGGATGAAGAAAGCGACATCAAAATGGGTGTCATGTTCGAGGAGGCTCCCGTTTCGGCCCAGTTCAAGGATATGGCCGAAAAATTTAAGGANACCCTGTCGAAGGCTTTTACCCCNATNAGGGAGGCNTGGGANCGTGAGGGGCAGTTCGTTATTGATTCCTGGAAGTATGGGCTTGGAGAGGTCAGGGATCTGCTTGGGAGCATAGGCGCTGATTTTGCAAAGGTCTGGCAGCAGGAAAAGACAGTAAAAATCTTTGAAAACATCCTGCATATCATTGGGGANATNGGACTTACTGCCGGNAANCTCGCCCANAANTTCCGTGAAGCGTGGGAGGAGAATGAGACCGGCCTACATACACTTGAAAACATCCGGGATATNATCGGTGTGATCACAGAAAATATACGTCATGCCGCCGATGCTACGGTGGAGTGGTCAAAAGACCTTGATTTTTCGCCGCTTCTGACAAAAGTGCAGGAGTGGACGGAATCACTNNTNCCGGTNTTTGATACGTTGAGCGGTATAGTAACGGATTTCTATGAAAAGGTACTGCTTCCGCTTGGCACATGGACGATNGAGAAGGGCNTGCCTGAATTGCTNCAGGTATTGATCGACTTCAACAATAAGGTGGACTGGGAGTCGCTCCGGACAAACTTTGCAGAGTTCTGGGACCATCTGGAGCCCTTTGCNGAGACGGTGGGNGAGGGGCTGATCATCTTTATNAGNCGCNTGGCAGAAGCCCTTGCGAATTTTATCAACAGCCCGGCCTTTTCGGAGTTCCTTTCCACGNTAGAGGAATGGATGGACAAGGTAAGCCCTGAGGATGTGGCNGATGGGNTNCAAAAGATAGCCACGGCGATTCTCATACTNAAANGCGCGAGCGTTGCGNTGCCTGGGATATCTACGGCCTTTTCAGCGNTTTCCACGGCGGCAANNGTACTAAANGGNGCNTTGACGGTACTGACNCCAGTGATAACCGCATTAAAGGGAGCGCTGTCGCTTCTGGCNTCNCCGATNGGNATTGCCNCTGTNGCNGTNGCGGCACTGGCGGCAGGGTTTATCTATCTTTACAACCACTGTGAGGGNTTCAANAACAGCATNGANACGCTGTATAACGACCATATCAAGCCCTTTTTCNATTCTGTTGTGGAGGGGCTTGGGAAGCTGAAAGAGAAGTTNATGGAGTTCTGGGACNCCTATGCCAAGCCCATGCTGGAAGAATGGGGAAANAAGGTTACGGCNCTNTGGGAGGAACATATCAAACCAGCACTTGACAAGNTCACGGATGCGGTNGGAANGGTGTTTGATTCGCTGAAAGAATTGTGGGAGGAAGTGATTGAGCCTCTGGCAGAGTGGATTATCGACAATGTGCTTCCGGTACTGCTTCCGATCATAGANGAGATATTCAATTTCTCTATGGANATGATNGGNTCTNTGATGGACGATATNGGNGACCTTGCNGATATCATTGCAGACTGCGTGGAATTGGTTGTGGATCTGTTAGAAGGCGACTGGTCAGGNGCNTGGGAAAAGGCCGGGGATATCGTAGGAAAGATATGGGACAATATCAAAAGGAATACCGAAAGAGCGGTNGGGCAGATAAAGGGGTGGATCAATGATCTTCTGTCCCTGTTTGGAAAGGCNGAGAGCGGCAGTAACTTAGGAAGCCAGAGTGAAAGTTACAGCAATATGGCTCGGTCTATGTCTGCCACGCGATTCACTCAGACNCCCTATATNCCGGCCCCTATCGCGCAGACGCTTAAAAATGNNGATATACCCGGNTANGCCACNGGNCAGGTNATACCCACAAGTATGAAAAAGCACCTTGCAATTTTAGGAGATAACAACCATGAGACTGAGGTGGTGTCGCCGCTTTCCACGATCAGACAGGCGCTTAGAGAGGAGGCTCTTTCTCTTGGCCTTGGAAGTTCTTCAAACAGTAACCAGACCGTCATTGCAAAGTTGTATCTTGACGGCAAGCAGATATCGGAGGCAGTGATCAAGGACGGCAAGGTTCAACAGATGTCTACCGGGAATAATCCGTTTCTGTTAGGGACAACATAAATGGATTTTACTGGCGATAAATTGTTGTAATAACCTCTGCAAAATGCTATCATTTCATTATAATTAAGGCAAGAAATAGAGTGTGTTAGGATTGCCACAGAAATAACGTATGTGTGACAAAAATTACTGCCAAATGGCATAAGCTATTCGTGTTGCATTTCATGTTGCATAGCCGTGTATAATATTGCATTTTGAGTTAATTTTTGTTACTTTAGTTTATTACAATGTACTTAAAACACCAGTGTTTATGCGGATTCCTGTAAACATGCTGTTTTCAATATATTTAGAACTCAGGTTCAAATCCTGTTATCCGCATAAATAGAGGCTTTCAAGATATTTTAAATGTCTTGAAAGCCTCTGTTTTTTGAAATTGACAGCAATTTTGACAGCAGATCAGAATCCCTTCTCTTTCAATTCTTTTACAAGGTTTACATAAAATTCCCTCACGTCAAATCCCACAATATTTTCCCGGTTCAGATCGATCATATCGCCGTGGGAGATGCCTCTGCCCTCAGGCACTGTCAGATAGATAAAGTTACTTCCCCACTT
This sequence comes from Lachnospiraceae bacterium, assembly GCA_014804615.1. Taxonomy (GTDB): domain Bacteria; phylum Bacillota; class Clostridia; order Lachnospirales; family Lachnospiraceae; genus UBA3282. The sequence continues at coordinate 33,712 of JAAUZL010000008.1, read as the reverse complement.
CATGCTGTCCACAGCGACCAGGCCGTCATTGGCCCCGTCAAAATGCTTTACCATCGGATAGGACAGATTCAGGGGGAATCTGCCGCTGGAAGCGTGGTTCATCTTAGTGCCGATACTCTGGTAATATACCTCCGGGCTGTCCGGCAGCTCCTCATTTAAGCGGGCGCAGGCGGAGGCGGTCAGATCCTGCACGGCCTCCATAAAATTCGGGTCGTGGTCGCCCAGCAGAGTCAGCGCCGCATTGTATTTTGCAGCCACTTTATCACAGACGTTGTCGGGGATATGCTCCAGAAGATAATCCGCAAAAATACAGCCCCGGTGAGGCGTATTCACGGTGGTCAGGGATGCCACATAGGGAGCCATGCTGTATTTGGAGATAGCGTAACGGCTGTCCAGTCCGCCTTTAGAGTGGGCGATGATATTGACCTTCTCCGCGCCGGTTTCCTGCAGGACCTGCCGGATGCGTTGAGCCAGTTCTTCACCGCAGGCGGCCACGGAGGCGGCAGACTGCTGACTGCCGTAGTAGACCTGTGCGCCGTTTCTTTTCAGCTCCGCCGGTATCCTGCCCCAGTAGTTCAGAAAACGAAAATCCCGAAAGAATACGCCGTGAACGAGCAGCAGGGGATATTTTGTCAGGCATTCCTGATTCTCGGCGCGCACTTGATTGAGCAGATATTTTTCGTTCTCGCAGATCACCTCGTTTTGGGTGATCTGAATGATCTTGCAGAGGATGTAGAGATGCACGATCGGGATCAGGCCGCAGAGGGCGCCGATCACGCGCCATCTGATACCGAGCTGTACCGAAGTCAGATACACGCGTATCATGCCGTTCCAGAAAAGGATAAACTCTACCAGAAAGGCCAGTCCGAACTGTCTCAGCCAGAAAAAGGGCTGGCTGAAACCGGTGTCGTAGCCGGGCAGTCCTACGATGAGCATGGAGAGACAGCATAGGATCTCCAGCACGGTTGTCCACAGAAAGATCTGAAGCAGGGCGATACCGTTTTCCAGAATCTGATTGCGGGTCGTAGAGACCTTGCGGACCGTCAATGTGGGAAAAAAGTTAATGTATAAAAGCAAAAGATAACAGATACATTCTGCGGCGGCACAGGGGGCAGGGAAACGGGTGTCGATCCGGTCTGCATAGAATAAAAAGGTACAGACGGAGCGGATATTGAGAGCTACCAGTACGATGGCTGCACTGAAGAGCTTCGCAAGAGTTTTCGAGAGTGTTTTCATAGTCTTCTCCTGTATGTCGGTTGCAAAATACGGGTACATTGGTATAATGTAATATTATGTGGCATTTTCTGTGTTTATCGTAGCAGATGTAGTGCTGTTATGCAAGGCAAAGGAGTGGAAACCATGGCGGTCGCAGCGGCAAAGACCCGGGAAGAACGGATGGCAACAGATTCAGTGGGCAGATTGATGGTGAGTATGACTCTGCCCGCCATTGTGGCACAGATCATCAATATCCTGTACAGCATCATTGACCGTATTTATATCGGCCACATGAAAGGTGTGGGGGCAAACGCCTTGACGGGCGTGGGTGTGACCTTCTGTATCACCATGTTTGTCTCGGCTTTTTCCGCTTTTATCAGTAACGGCGCGGCGCCTCTGGCGGCGATCTGGCTGGGAAAGGGAGACCGGGAGCATGCGGAGAAGATACTCGGCAACAGCACGAGCTTCCTTATGATCTGCACGGTGGTGCTGATGGTATTTTTTTACGCCTTTCAGAGACCCTTGCTTTATATGTTCGGTGCCAGTGACGCCACCATCGGTTACGCTACGGACTATCTGTCCATCTATCTGGCGGGTACGCTCTTTGTGGAGCTGGCGCTGGGATTGAATGCCTTTATCATCTGCCAGAGCCAGTCCAAGACGGCGATGCTCTCCGTACTGATCGGGGCGGTTGCCAATATCATTCTGGACCCCATCTTCATCTTCGGATTCCATATGGGAGTCCGGGGCGCAGCTACGGCCACGGTGATATCACAGGGACTTAGCGCGGCGTGGGTCGTAGGATTTCTTTTGAGTAAAAGATCTTCCTTAAGAATACGAAGAGATTGTATGAAGCTGGATGGCGGAATATTGAGGAGCATCTTTTCTCTGGGGATATCGCCCTTTATCATGAATGCCACAGAGAGCTTTATCAGCATTGTATTGAATCATGGACTGCAGCTCTATGGAGGTGACATGTATGTCGGTTCTTTGACGATCATGCAGAGCATCATGCAGTTTTTCTCGGCGCCGCTCAATGGCTTTACCCAGGGTATGACGCCGATTGTCAGCTATAATTACGGGGCAAAGAATTTTGAGCGGGTCAAACTGCTGTACCGATGGCTGATCGGGATGTGCTTTGGTTTCCGTTTCCTGACGACAGCGGCGGTCATGGTTTTTCCCTGCTTTTTCGCAAGCTTCTTTACGAACGAGACGGAGCTGGTGCTGCTGACCGGAGAGGTGATGCCGATCTTTATGGCAGGTATGCTGATATTCGGTCTGCAAAACGGGATCCAGCCCACCTTTTTGGCATTGGGGCAGGCGAAGGTTTCTCTCTTTATCGCAGTGCTCCGCAAGATCATTTTACTGATCCCGTTAGCGATCATCCTGCCGCATTTTTTCGGCGTGATGGGCGTATATTATGCGGAACCGGTGTCGGACACTCTTTCCGCGGTTACGGCGAGCGTATTGTTTTTATGTAATATCAGGCAGATTCTGTCACAGGAAGCACTTGAGAAGATTCGATAAAAATCAGAAGATAGAAAAAGAAAGCCGCGTCTTTTGAGAGACGGGTATTCAGAACGGAGGAAGATATGGCGGTAGTAATTCAACTGGCTTTGCTGGCGGTAGGTTTTGTACTTTTGGTGAAAGGGGCGGATTGGTTCGTGGAGGGAGCCAGCCGGGTGGCTGAGAAATTTGGGATCCCGCAGCTTGTGATCGGTCTGACCATTGTGGCCATGGGGACTTCCCTCCCGGAGGCGGCGGTCAGCGTGTCGGCGGCATTGAAAGGAAGTGCAGAGATCACTATCGGTAATATCGTGGGGAGCAATATCATGAATGTACTGCTGATCCTGGGGATCACCTCCGCTATTACGCCGATCGCGGTGCAGGCATCCACAGTGAAATACGAGATTCCCTTTGTGATCCTGGTATCGGCGATTCTTATGGTACTTGGATATACGGACAATGTAGTGGGGCGTGTGGATGGTGTGGTCCTGTGGGCATTGATGCTCTGTTATCTGGGATATCTTCTGGTGATGGCGAAGAAGGGCGGTAGTCTGCCGGAGGATGTACCGGAGGCGGACAAGCCAATGCCTGTCTGGAAGATGCTTCTCCTGATCGTGGTTGGCGGTGTGATGATCGTGGTGGGATCTGATGTGGCGGTAGATGCAGCTACGGAGTTGGCGCGGATCTTCGGCATGAGCGAGAGACTGATCGGTCTGACCATCGTTGCCTTCGGTACGTCTCTGCCGGAACTGGTGACCTCTGCCACGGCGGCAGTCAAAGGGAAAGCGGATATCGCAGTGGGCAATATCGTGGGCAGTAATATCTTTAATATCCTGTTTGTGGTAGGCACCTCGGCGTTGATCACGCCGGTGGCGTATGCGGCTAATTTCTTTGCGGACAGTATCGTGTGTATTGCGACAGCTATATTGTTGTGGGTGCTTGTAGCCAGAAAGAAGAGACTTGGACGAGCGGGCGGTGCGGTCATGCTGGTATGTTACGCGGGGTATTTTATCTATCTGATGAGATAAACGATCAAGCGCCTGCGCGCTTGATCTAAAAAGGGTCGACTGTTCAGTCGACCCTTTCTTTTCCCCAGAAAAACACAGCTACTGTTCCCGGACCGGTGTGAGCGCCGATGGTGGTGCCGACGCTGTTGATCAGGACATGACCGTCCAGATGCGGGAAACGCTCCTCGATCAGATCAGCCACGAGCCTTGCGTCCGCATAGCAGGCGGACTGGGAGATGTAGCATTTCTCGTTGTAGTCGCGGCCCTCCTCGATGCATTCCTCCATCTTGTCAACAATAGTGTGAATGACCTTTTTCTTGGTACGGATCTTATAGCGTGGGATCAGCTGCCCCAGATGATTTACATTTAAGAGCGGACAGATGTTCAGCATGTTTCCGATCATGCCGGAAGTTTTTGAAATGCGGCCGCCTTTGACATAGAAGGTCAGGTCGGTGGAGAAGAACCAGTGATTCAGGCGCAGCCGGTTATCGCAGGCCCACTGGTAGAGATCTTCCACGGACATGCCCTCATCGCGCAGATCCGCCAGCTTGTCCATGAGAAGACCGAAACCTGAGGAGGCAGCCAGAGAGTCTACGATATAGATTTTTTGTTCAGGATATTTTTCTTCCAGCTCCTTTTTTGCCGCCGTGGCGGAGTTCATGACACCGGAGATACCGGAAGACAGGCACAGGTGCAGGACATCTTTGCCGGACTGAAGGAAGGGCTCAAAATATTCTATAAATTCCGCCGCATTGATCTGAGAGGTCTTGGTGTCGGCGCCGTTTGCCATGGCCTGATAAAAGAGTTCAAAAGGCATACTTTTACCCAGATCATCCAGATATTCCTGTCCGTCCAGTTCATAGTGGAAGCAGGCGTAGGAGATGCCGCGTTTTGTAAAGTGTTCCGATGAAAGATCTGCTGTCGAGCAGCAGCTGAGAATATATTTCTTCATAATAAAAAGAGGCTCCATATTTTTCTCACAATGCGCACATTGTGTTTGGCTTAATGGTTACAACTTACGGTAAGAGTGTAACATGTTTGAAAGGCAAATACAATCAAATATTCTTTTGAAATTTATCGTTTGAACCCCCAAATATATGTTGTAAAATAGAACATAAGAATCCTTGATGAAAATTGTGAAAGGAAGGTGGAAAAATTGTATGTGAAAGGTGTGAACTTAGGTAATTGGCTTGTTCTGGAAAAATGGATGAGTCCGGCTCTCTTTGACGGCACTACCGCAGAGGATGAATACTATCTCCCAAGGCAGTTATCCCCGGAGGTCTACGAGGCCCGTATAAAAATTCATCGCAGCGAGTATATCACGGAACGGGATTTTGCTACGATCAAGAGAATTGGTCTGAATACAGTCCGCATTCCTGTGCCCTACTTTATCTTCGGTGACCGCCCGCCCTTTATCGGCTGTATAGAAGAGTTGGATAAAGCCTTTTCATGGGCGGAGAAATATGATCTGCAAATTCTGATCGATCTGCACACGGCACCTCTCAGCCAGAACGGTTTTGACAACGGCGGTATCTGCGGCGTATGTAAGTGGAGCCAGACGCCGGAGGAAGTGGATTTTGTCCTAAATGTGCTGGAAAAGCTGGCTAATCGGTATGGCCAGCGGAAAGGGTTGTTTGGTATCACTCCGATCAACGAGCCGATCACGGAAGAAATGTGGACGTCGATGGGAGTGACAGAGCGTTATCCGGCAGTGGATCCGGAGTTGGCAAAGGGCAGTGCACCCAACACTTTGGAATTCCTGCAGGACTTCTATACGAAAGCGTATAAACGCATTCGTGGCGGCGTTGCAGAGGACAAATACGTTGTGTTCCATGACGCGTTTATGCTTCATGCTTGGAAAGATTTTATCACACAGCCCAAATTTAAAAACGTGATGTTAGACACCCATCAATATCTTATGATAGCCGAGGCTATGGGCTGCGAACAGACGCTCGACGGCTATATCGAGTACATTCAGGAACATTTTGCAAAAGAGATCGCCAAGGTGCAGGAATATGTTCCGATCGTGTGCGGCGAATGGTGTTTGTTCAATTCCTGCGCGGTTGGCAAGGACACAAAGGGCGGACAGTCTGTTTTGAACGGTATAGATCTGACTGAAGACAAGCAGAAGATGGACGCGGAAACCCAGAAGCATCTTTACGAACAACTCGCCAGTGCACAGCTTGCGGCATGGCGTGAGGGAAGCGGATATTTCTATTGGAGCTACAAGCTTCTCTTAGACACGGTCAACGATCCGAATTGGGCAGATTGGGACAGCTGGGATCTGGGCAAGTGCGTGGATCAGGGATGGTTCCCCATCGGCGGTTGAGTTTTATGCAATGATAATTAAAAATCGGTTATTTAACATTTCCCGGCTTGTACTTGTTTTGAACGGAAATTTTTGGTATACTATTAGGCGCATAGAAAAAAACAACGCAAAATAAAAAGATAAAGGAGAGACAGTCACATGAAAGGAAACATTGTTGTTGGTCAGTCTGGCGGCCCCACAGCCGTTATCAACTCTTCTGTAGCGGGCGTGTACGCAGCCGCTAAGAAGCTGGGTGTGAAGAAGATTTATGGTATGGTACACGGTATCGAGGGATTTCTGGAAGACAGAATGATCGATCTGGGTGAATATTTGGACGATGAGACAGGGATCGAGCTTTTAAAGAGAACCCCTTCTGCTTTCTTAGGTTCCTGCCGTTTTAAGATGCCGCAGATCGAGGGACATGAAGATGTCTACGAGAAGGTATTTGAGATCATGGAGAAGCACGACATTGAGTGCCTGTTCTATGCAGGTGGTAACGACTCCATGGATACAGTTAAGATGCTGTCTGATTATGCAGCGGCACACAATAAGCCCCAGAGATTTATGGGCGTGCCTAAGACCATCGACAACGACCTGCCGGTGACAGATCACTGTCCTGGTTATGGTTCCGCAGCAAAGTATATTGCGGCTTCCTTAAAAGAAGTAATTCGAGACAACGCATCTTTCGGTGCGAAGAAGCCTACGGTTTGTATCGTGGAGATCATGGGACGTAACGCAGGCTGGCTTACAGCAGCAGCGGCGCTGGCTAAGGGCGATGACTGCGAGGGCTGTGATGCGATCTATCTGCCTGAGAGAGTGTTTGATATCGACAAGTTTGTAGCGGATGTGAAGGAGCTGGCTGCTAAGAAGTCTTCTGTGGTGATCGCAGTATCCGAGGGCGTTAAGGTTGCGGACGGCAGATATGTCTGCGAGATCGGCAGAGAGGTAGCTGTAGACGCATTCGGACACAAGCAGATGTCCGGTACAGCGGTGATGCTGGCTGACAAGATCGCAGCTGAGACAGGCTTAAAGACCCGTGCAATCGAGTTCTCCACCCTGCAGAGAGCGGCTACCCATTTGGCTTCCCTGACAGATATCAACGAGGCATTCCAGGTAGGCCATGATGCAGTGATGGCGGCGGAAGAGGGTAAGACCGGCATGATGATCACGCTTGACAGAAACGGCGAAGATCCTTATCAGTGCGGCACCAGCGCTTACGATATCCACGCGATCGCGAATGTGGAGAGAAACGTGCCCGACGAGTGGATCACCGCGGACGGCAAGGGTCTGACAGAGGGGTATGAGAAGTATGCGAGACCGCTCATCATGGGCGAGTTACAGCCGCTCTTCGTAAACGGTCTGCCGAGACATCTGGTAAGAAAGTAAGAGTTGGAAAGTTTTTATAAAGAAAAATATTTTACGACATAGGAAACCGGAATTGCTGGCATGTACGGCAGTTTCGGTTTCTTTATTTATTCTATAGGAAATTGCGCCCGCGCGCTCGATTTTTTACAGCATAAAATATCCGTTCTACGGCATTCTCATTATTGTAGTATCCATATTATTTCGATATACTCTTTATGAAATACAGGGGGAGTGAAAAAATGCAGATCGCAGTATGTGACGATGAAAAGGAAATCAGGGAGTTGTTTGCGGAGAAGATAGAGAAGCTCTATCCGGAAGCGGAATTGTCGCTGTACCGGTCGGGGGAGGATCTGCTTTTATCAGACAAAGACCCTGATATCCTGCTGCTTGATATCCAGATGCCGGGGAAGAACGGCATGGAAACGGCGGAAGAGCTGCGCAGAAAAAAGAAAGAAACAATCATTATTTTTGTGACTGCTTTGGACGAGTTTGTGTTTCAGGCATTCGATGTGGGGGCGTTCCATTATCTGGTAAAGCCTTTTGATGACGGGAAATTTGCAGAGGTATTGCAAAATGCAGTGAAACAGTTTGAGGACAGAAAGAAGCTGGAGAGAGCCGGAAGAAAAAGGGAGAAGCCGAGCCTTATGATCACCACAGGGGGAGAGCATATTACCGTCAATCTGGAAGATATCATATATGCGGAAGTATATGACCGGAAAGTGATCCTGCATACGGTGGATGCAGATATAGAATATTATGGGAAAATGAAAGAACTGGAGGAGAAAACGGGGGATGAATTTTACCGTACTCACAGATCCTATCTTGTGAATTTTGAGTTTATCAGAAAATACGATGCGACGACGGTTTATCTGAAAAAAGGGCAGGCACTGATATCGAAACAGAATTACGGAGAGTTTGTGAAATCGTATCTTCGGTATAACCAGAGGAAAAGGGGAAGGTGAGATGGCAGATTTTGATTACTGGAGTGAATGGATTACACGAATAGTCTCGATGATAGAGTTATGTATTGATGGATACTGTCTTTACAGGTTTGTAAGGCCGTTTTTAAGGCGGGCAAAGGCGGCATTGGCAGCAGGAGGGGGTTATTTCCTGACAATGTTAGCAGTTGAGGTCCTGCCGTTGTATGTGGATGCGTTTATCGCATATGCACTGGGAAGCCTTACGGTGTTTCTGGTGATGTACAGGCTGGAACGGAGGAATGGCACCCAGAAGGCTTTTCTTGCAATCACCTTTTTTTCATTGCGCTGGTTCACCGCCACAATAGCAGAACTTTTATATGATAAATTATACGACCTGGTGGAAAATACTCCGTGGTATCAAGGAAATCCCTCTATGTCTATGCAGTTAATGGTTTATGTCGGCGTCTGTGTATTTTATCTGATCATGGTGTTTCTGATCACAACTGCCACAGTCTGCTGTATCACAAGAAGTTATATATGTAAATATGAGCAGATGACAAAGCGGGAATTGCTTATGTTGGTAAGTCCGCCATTTCTTGGAGCGGTGGGATACAAAGTCATACGCTATTATCGCAGGTTTTATATATTGGAGAATGGAAAGCCGGCAGAGGTGTATGATATGCTGCTGCTGTTTTACTGTGGACTGGCGATCGTGGTGGTTGCTATTTTGATCATGCTCTATCAGAATATCAAGGCGGCACAGGAGGAAAAGACAGCAAATCAGTTGCTTTCCACGCAGATAGATGATTTAAAAAGACATATTGGACAGGTGGAAAATTTGTATCAGGGTATCAGGAGTATGAAACACGATATGACAAACCATATCCTTACCTTGGAAAGGCTTTATGCCGGAAACAATGTGGAGGAGGCATTAGATTATGGCAAGGAATTAAAATCCGCCCTTTCTCCGATAGAAGGAGAGATAAAAACCGGGAATCCCGTAACGGATGTGATTCTGCAGGAATTAAAAAGTGAAGCGGAGAAAAAGAGCATACACTTTCAATCAAATTTTTATTATCCTACGGGCACTGGCATCAATGCCTTTGATGTCAGCGTGATACTGAACAATGCTCTGCAGAACGCGATGGAGAATGCTGGAGAGAGCAAAACACCACATATATCCGTTCTTTCCTACCATAGGAATAATGCTTATATGATCGAAGTAAGCAACAGCTTCACCGGAAACCTGAAGTGGGACGAAGAGCGAGGTCTGCCTGTCACGTCAAAAGAAAAAAAGGACGGTCATGGGTATGGGTTGTCCAATATCCGCATGGTGGCGAGAAAATATTCCGGAGATATAGCCATTGACTTAAAAGATGATGAATTCCGCCTCAGCATTATGCTGATGATGGAATGAAAGAAGAATCTCTTCAAATTTTTTAAAAAGAGTGGTTTACAAAGCCTCTCTTTTGTTATATGATGTTAATGGAAAACGATTTCCGGAAAACATTTTCCAAATTGAAATCGCTTTCGGGATGGAACTGAAATGGTATCGATCAAAGATGTCGCGAAACAGGCAGGGGTGGCGATTTCCACCGTATCTAAGGTGCTGAACAACTATCCCAACGTGAGCGAGGAAACGAAGAAAAAAGTGAATCAGGCAGTGACGGAATTGAATTTTGTCCCAAACACTGTCGCGGCGGCTTTATCTTCCAAGCAGTCCGGCAGAGTGGCGCTGCTGCTAAATCTGCACAATGCGGCACAGTCGGTGGACGAGATCAATATGCAGTACATGGCGGGAACCATTGGCCGGGCCGTGGAGCTGAATCTGGACGTGATCACCATCTTTGATTCCATGCTGAAAAACAGGAATCTGGAAGAGGTAGTGCGCTATCTGCGTTCCCAGAGTATTACGGGTCTTTTGATCTTTGGGATGTCCAGAGACGACAAGGTGCTTCATCAGCTGATCGATGCGCAGCTGTTTAAGATCGTGACGGTGGATGCGCCGATCGTAAATGCTTCTTCCTCCGCGATCTGGATCGATCAGGAAGCGGCGCAGTACGAAGTGGCGAAAAAGACGCTCACAGAAAATAAGGGAAAGAGCATTCTCTATCTGGCAGGCAAAAAGAACGGCTATGTCACCGGGGAGCGCCTGCGGGGCATACAGAGACTGGCTGAGGAAAAGGAGATACCGCTGCTTGTCAGGAACGGGGAGTTCTCGGAACTGCAGGCCAGAAATCTGACCTTTCGATATGCCAAGAAAAAGGATATCGTGGTATGCGCCTCGGATCTGATGGCGATCGGCGCCATGCGGGCGCTGATGGAGATGGATATCTTCCGCCCTGTGTGCGGGTTTGACGGAATCACACTAATGGGTTATGCCGGAAAGCAGATGAATACGGTGCGGCAGGATTTTACCAGGATCGCATCGGAGGCAGTGGTGGAACTGAAACGGCTTTTGGACGGCGGCGAGGGACGGCAGATCGTGCTGGACTATGAGCTGGTGAGAATGAAATATGAGGATATAATAGCCGCAGAAGAAAAACAAGCGACGCGAAGCGGCATTTGTTTTTCTGGCGGCATTAACGAGTAAACGTCCGATGAAATCGGACAATGAGCGCGAGAGCGCGGGTTTACGAGTTTTATAAATCACGGATAAAGAAAAAGGAGGTTTTAAAACATGGCACAGGCAAGCAACCTGAAGAGAGATGTACTGGTAATGAATCTGGAACAGGAGCTGGAGAACCAGACACAGAGCGATTATGGGAAAGCCATTGCTGCGTGCAGCAACGAGGAGCTGTATTACAGTATTTTACAGCTTTCCAAGAGACTGATGGAAGTGTCCGAGCCGATCGAGGGAGAGAAAAAGATCTACTACATTTCCGCAGAGTTCCTGATCGGAAAGCTTCTGTCCAATAACCTGATCAATCTGGGCGTTTATGACAATCTGGAGAAGATCCTTGCCAAGAACGGCAAACAGCTTTCTGCGATCGAGGAGGTAGAGCCGGAGCCTTCGCTGGGCAACGGCGGTCTGGGACGTCTGGCAGCGTGCTTCCTGGATTCCATCGCTTCCCTGGGACTTCCGGGTGAGGGAATCGGCTTGAACTATCATTTCGGCCTTTTCAAGCAGGAGTTTAAAGATAAGCTGCAGACAGCGCAGAAAAATGATTGGATCGAGGAGAAGTCCTGGCTTACCAAAACTGACACGACCTTTGAGGTGGCGTTTGGCAAAAAGAAGGTGACATCCAGACTGTATGATATCGATGTGATCGGATATGACAATGGTGTCAACAAACTGCGTCTGTTTGATATTGAGTCCCTCGATGAGAGCCTTGTGAAAAAGGGCATTGATTTTGATAAGGAGGACATCGAGAAAAACCTGACACTTTTCCTGTATCCCGATGATTCCGATGAGGCGGGCAATCTGCTGCGCATCTACCAGCAGTATTTTATGGTGAGCAATGCGGCGCAGCTCATTTTAAAAGAGATGAAAGAGAAGCAATATGATCTGCGTAAGATGTATGATCACGCAGTGATCCAGATCAACGATACCCACCCGACCATGGTGATTCCGGAGCTGATCCGTATTCTGGTGGATGATAAGGCATTCACGATGGATGAGGCGATCGAGGTGGTGAGCAAGACCTGCGCATACACGAACCACACGATCCTGGCGGAGGCGCTGGAGAAGTGGCCTCTCAAGTATCTGGAGAAGGTAGTGCCTCAGCTTGTGCCCATCATTAAGGAGTTGGATAAGCGGGTAGCTAAGAAATATAAGGATCCCAAGGTGCAGATCATCGACAAGGATGACCGGGTACACATGGCGCACATCGACATCCACTATGGCTTCTCGGTAAACGGTGTGGCGGCGATTCACACAGAGATCCTGAAGAATACAGAGTTAAATGCGTTTTATAAGATTTATCCGGAGAAATTTAACAATAAGACCAACGGTATCACCTTTCGGAGATGGCTCTTATCCTGTAACCATGAGCTGGCTGGGTTCCTCTCCGATACGATCGGAGACGCTTATAAGAAGGATGCGGCGAGTCTGGAAAGCCTGTTAGATTATGCAGATGACGAGGCGGTGCTTGACCGTATCGCGCAGATTAAGAGAAACCGCAAGGAAGATCTGGCGGCTTATGTGAAAGAGGTGGAGGGTGTGACCCTGAATCCCGATTCCATCTTTGATATCCAGAGTAAAAGACTGCACGAGTACAAGCGGCAGCAGATGAATGCTCTTTACATCATCCATAAATATTTGGAGATCAAGGCAGGAAAGAAGCCTGCAAGGCCCATGACCTTTATCTTCGGTGCGAAGGCGGCACCCGCCTATGTGATCGCACAGGATATCATTCACCTGCTTCTGGTGCTGCAGGAGATTATCAATAACAATCCTGATGTCAGCCCTTACATGACCGTGCTCATGGTGGAGAATTACAATGTGGCTTATGCGGAGAAGATGATTCCGGCCTGCGATATTTCCGAGCAGATCTCTCTGGCATCCAAGGAGGCTTCCGGTACGGGTAACATGAAATTCATGTTAAACGGCGCCGTGACGCTGGGCACTTCGGACGGCGCTAATGTGGAGATCCACGAGCTGGTCGGCGATGACAATATCTATATCTTCGGTGAGAAATCCGAGGCGGTCATCGAGCACTATGAGAAGGCGGATTATGTGTCGAAGGATTACTATAAGAAGTCTCCTGTGATCAAGAAGGCGGTGGACTTCATCGTCAGCAAGGAAGCGCTGAAGGTAGGCCACAAGGAGAATCTTGAGAGACTTTACAAGGAACTGTTAAATAAAGACTGGTTTATGACACTTCTGGATCTGGAGGATTATATCGCCACGAAGGATAAGATGATGGCGGATTATGAGGATCAGAAAAAGTGGAGAAAGATGATGCTTGTGAATATCGCTAAGGCAGGATTCTTCTCCTCCGACAGAACCATCGAAGAGTACAACAGAGATATCTGGCGACTCAGATAAGCGATATAAAATAAGGCGGCATCCGAAAGGGTGTCGCCTTGCTTATGCGTTTATAAGCACTTTCAGCCGCTGCTTTGCCGGCTCATACTCGCCGCATTTTTCATAATATTCTCTGGCTTCTGCGATATGCCCGGTGCATTCATAGATCACGCCGATGTTATAGTTGGCCATGTAGCTGTTTGTGCCCTCTACCGCGAAGTCTTCCATAGAAGCCGCTTTCTGAAATTCCGAAATGGCCTGATCAAAGAGCCCGTTGTTCATATAGATGAGCCCCATCAAAAAGACAAAATCCGCCCGGACGGCAAAAATATCATAGAGGGAAGAGAGTTCCAGTGCCTCCCGGTTGCGTTTCAGATCCAGAAGAGTGTAGCCGAAAGACTCCACCATAGTCTTCACATAATCGAGATTAGGATCTACCTCCATAGACAAGCCGGCGTCGAAATAGTCGAAGGCTTTCTCGTGGTCTTTCAATCTGCGGCAGCTTAACCCCAATTGATAATAAAGATAGGGGTCCGGACCCTCTTTGGCAAGTTCTGCCTCTAAGAGCGCGATATTGCGGCGGCATTTTTCCTGCATTATGGACTCGCTGGCATCATAACCCACATGTAAAATTGTGACAGGTGCGTCATAAATCTTCTTGGCGCCTGTCTGTGTGGCATGCGCTTCTGACACTTCTGCCACAGTGTCAGGACGATATGCAAGCTGTTCATGCACGGCGCCCAGGAAGTGAAAATACCGGCGGTCCGCCAGACGACTCACCCGCATCTGTTCAAAGGTGGTCTGTCCGTCCCGGGTAAAACGGCTGCGAATCAGGATCCGCCCTGCGGCATCCGGGTGCTCCTCCATAGACTTACGGAGAGTATTTATATCTATCCGCTCGATATATTCGTCACAATCGAGAGAAAGTATCCAGTTATGGGAGGCTTTTTCCATACAAAAATTTCTCGCGGCGCTGAAATCATCGCACCAGTCAAAATGATAGATGCGGTCAGTGTAGCGGCCGGCGATCTTAAGGGTCTGATCCGTGGAACCGGTATCTGTCAGAACGATCTCAAAGCCGTAGGGAGCAAGCCGCTCCAGGCATTCCTTGATGTGCGTCTCTTCATTTTTAGCGATGATACATACGGATAGAGGAAACACGGATTCTCCTTTCTGAAAGGGAGGTCAGGAGACGTGTTCGCCTGCCGAAAGCTCCCTGAGTCTTCTGATGGCCGGCTCATAATCGCCGCATTTTTTATAGTAGATCCGGGCCTGTTCCAGGTTGCCCATAGTCTCATAGATACCGCCGATATGGAAATAGGCACGGTAACTGTTGACGCCCTTGCGGGAGTAGGCTGTGAGGGTGGTAGCTTTCTCAAACTCCTCGATAGCCTTGGACAGTTCCCCCTTCTTCATATAAAGCATTCCCATCAGATAGACAAAATCTGCCCGATGAGAGAGATGACCATACTTATCTTTCAGGGACATGGCCGCATCGTATTTTGCCAGATCCATCAGGCAGTAGCCGTAGGTCTCCGCCATGCTCTGCACAAAGTCGGACTTAGGATCTGCGTTTAGAGCAAGCCCCATTTTGTAATACTGTGCCGCCTTTTCCATGTCGTTTAAGGAGATATAATTTTGCCCCAGATGGAAATAGAGATAAGGGCTGGGACCCTTTACATTCAGATCGTGCAAAAGCATCTCCAGATTTCTGGTAGCACGCATGCGCTTATCGGATTCTTCCACATAGCCTTCGTGGTAAAAGGTCAGGGGGATCGAAAAGGTTTCCGGCTCCCTGCCCTGCAAGGTGCGCACCTGCTCGTGGATGGTACCCTCAAAGTGGCAGTATTTTCTGTTAAAGAGACGACCGATACGCTCCGACATGATGGAGCGTGTACCCTGCACCGTATAAGGATTATTGCGGGTGATCATGCCCACGGCGTCCCTGTTATGGGAGAGCGCCTCTTCCAGCTGAACCAGATTGACATTTTCGAGATATTCGTCACAGTCTATGATCAGCACCCAGTCGTTGGATGCCTGCTGGATCGAAAAGTTTCTTGCGCTGCTGAAATCATCGCACCAGGCAAAATGAAAGACTCTGTCCGCATATCTGTGAGCCATCTCTACGGTGCGGTCCACGGAACCGGTATCGACCACGATGATCTCAAAGCGGCAGGGACGAAGTCTTTTGAGACATTCTTCAATGTGATTGTCCTCATTTTTTGCAATCATACACACGGAAACAGGTAACATAGCAACACCTCATTTGTGATTCATTTTCTATGCCTATTTTAGCATTTTCTTACCATTACGACAATACAGTTTTTGGACTTGACTATAGAGACGATATTTCGTCAAATAACTCCGTTTGGTGGTTCCTTTTTCAAAAAAAATGTGGTATACTGTGCAGAAGTAGAGAGGAGCGGACCTCTTCTCATAAAGAAAACATCACATGATAAGGAGGTCTATTATGACTAAGGCAGAAATTTTAAAAGCAGAGATTTTAAAACAGCATAAGAGTGTCAGGCAGTTTGCGATTGAAATGGAAATTCCGTATTCTACTCTGGTTACAGCGTTGGACAGAGGAATCGAGGGTATGGCCTACGGTACTGTGATCAGAATGTGTGATAAGCTGAATCTGAATCCGGTAGACTTCTCTCCGATCAACCAGAAGAGCCTGCTGGGCGGTAAGATTATGGAGAACCGTGTAATGCAGTACTATGTGAAATTAAACAAGGTGGGCCGTAAGAAGGCTCTTGAGCTGATGGAGGATTATGCCCAGCTGGATAAATACAAGGCAGTTGAGGAGTAACAAATGAATTATGATTATCTGATCGTGGGCGCAGGGCTGTACGGCTCTGTGTTTGCCCATGAGATGACCAAAAAGGGTCGGCGAGTGCGCCTTATCGACAGAAGGCAGCATATCGCCGGTAATATTTATACAGAGGAAGTGGAAGGCATACAGGTGCATCGTTATGGTGCGCATATTTTTCATACCTCGGACAAANNGATTTGGAATTATGTAAACCANTTTGCGGAGTTTAACCATTATATTAATTCTCCGGTGGCACGTTATCGGGAAGAATTATATAATCTTCCCTTTAATATGAATACNTTTAGCNGGATGTGGGGCNTGGTGACGCCTGCTCAGGCGAAGGNGAAGATNGCNGAGCANATCGCGGATNTGGGCATNACAGAGCCTAAGAATCTGGAGGANCAGGCACTNTCCCTGGTGGGCACGGACGTATATGAAAAGCTGGTGCGGGGCTATACCGANAANCAGTGGGGCAGAGACTGNANNGAGCTTCCNGCTTTTATCATCAAGAGACTGCCGCTTCGCTTTACCTATGANAATAATTATTTTAATGACCGNTATCAGGGGATTCCTGTGGGAGGCTATACCATNATGGTAGAGAAAATGCTGCAGGGGATCGATGTGTTGACCGGCGTTTCCTACCGCGATTTTGTGANCGGNCAGGAGGAGAANGGGGGCCGTGTGACCGACAGAGAGGGAAATNTNTACGAAAAGGTCGTGTACACGGGGATGATCGATGANTATTTNGATTTCTCCNTGGGNCATCTGGAATATCGNTCTCTGCGCTTTGAGACAGAGTCGCTTGCGGACTGTGATAANTTCCAGGGCAATGCGGTGGTGAATTATACGGAGCGGGAGATTCCTTATACCAGAGTGATCGAACACAAGCACTTCGAGTTCGGCACACAGCCNGGTACAGTGATCACCAGAGAGTATCCNGCGCTCTGGCAGGAGGGGGANGAGCCCTATTATCCNATCAATGATGAGAAGAANGATGCGCTGTTCNAGCAGTATCTGGAGCTTGCGAAGANNAGACCNAATGTGATNTTCGGCGGCCGGCTGGGACAGTATCGGTATTATGATATGGACAAGGTGATCGCNCAGGCGCTGGAGGCTGTGGAGCGGGAAAGNAGGTAGTGTTCAGCGAACGCNATTCGCAAANTGAATCTGAACNGGTAANATAAAATATTCAGGCAGAGTATTGACAAATAGTGGTACTCTGCCTATAATACAACTGGAAAGTTTGAATNTCAAAGTATTGGAAGGNCAAACAAGATGGAGGCGCTCTATGAACTGGAATGAGGCGAATAAGGAACTTGACAGAAGAAGAGAGAAAGCTCTGTTGGGCGGCGGTCAGAANAAGATCGATAAGCAGCATGCTGCGGGCAANNTGACNGCNAGAGAGCGGATCGAGATTTTGTTGGATCCGGGCACTTTCGTGGAGGTGGACGGCTTTTTGGAGTCNCGTATCGACGATTTTGATCTGGATAAAAGACGTGTACCCGGCGANGGCGTGGTGACNGGNTANGGTGAGATCGATGGCCGACAGGTATTTGTGGCCAGTGANGACTTTACTGTGATCGGNGGTACGCTGGGAGAGTATCACTCCTTTAAGATCTGCCGGATTCAGGATATGGCTATGGAGATGAAAGCGCCNCTGATCTGTATCAATGACAGCGGCGGNGCCAGAATTGAGGAGGGTATCTCTTCTCTGAGCGGTTACAGCGGGATGTTCCTGCGCCATACAAAGGCGTCCGGNGTGATCCCTCAGATCGCGGTNATCCTGGGNCCCTGCTCGGGNGGTGCCTGCTATGCGCCGGCCATCTGTGACTTTATCTTTATGGTGAAGGANATTTCCAAGATGTTCATCACCGGACCGAACGTGGTGAANACNGTCATCAACGAACAGGTTTCCGTGGANGANCTGGGAGGNGCNGATGTACACGCTAANAAGAGCGGNGTATCNCATTTTACCTANGACACGGAAAACGAGTGCCTGATGGGNGTGCGTAAACTGTTATCCTATCTGCCCAGCAATTGGATGGAGAAGCCGCCCGTGGTGGATACGCCGGAGCGCCAGAGNATTCCTTCCAGAGTNGGGAAGGTGTTNGGCAGNNGNGANAGCAGCGNGAGGCCGGATAGNGCCATGAAGNCGAAGGCNGCCAANATNAANGATATTGTGCCGGATAATTCCCGCCATGCCTACGATGTGAAGGANGTCATNGACTGNATCGTGGANGAGGGCAGCTTTTTNGANGTNCAGAAGGAGTTNGCNACCAATGCGGTGGTNGGCTGGTGCCGGATGGAGGGCAAGGTCGTNGGTATNGTGGCGAACCAGCCNAATTCCATGGGNGGTTCNCTGGANTANCANGCNTCNGANAAGATNGCCAGATTCATACGGTTCTGCGACTGCTTTAATATACCGCTGATCACCCTGATCGACGTGCCTGCTTTCCTGCCCGGTACAGCTCAGGAACATAACGGTATCATCCGCCACGGAGCAAAGATCCTTTATGCGTATTCGGAGGCTACCGTGCCTAAGATCTCGCTGATCATGCGTAAGGCTTACGGCGGTGCTTATATTGCCATGAACTCCAAGGAGATGGGAGCGGACATTGTATATGCGTGGCCTATCGCGGAGATCGCTGTAATGGGAGCGGACGGTGCGGTCAACATCGCTTTTAAGAGAAAGATCAAGGCGGCGGACGATCCGGAGGCCATGAGAGCACAGTGCAAGAAGGAATATGAGGACAGATTCCTGAATCCTTATGTGGCAGCGGCCAGAGGCTACGTCAACGAGGTGATCAAGCCAGAGGAGACAAGAGCGGCTCTGATCAAGGCGCTGCGCGGCTTAAAGAATAAACAGACGGAAAATCCGAAGAAGAAGCATGGAAATATACCGCTTTAGGAAAGTTATGTTCAAGAAAGAAGAGACAGGTAAATCGCCTGTCTCTTCTTTCTATATCATAAAATTAGAAAATTTTCTGAAATCAAGGAAATGGCAGAGTGCACTAATGTTCCCTTGTGTCTGGCTACGTCACATGGATTTTCTAAATATTCCGCCTAAACAGCGAGTACCAGACGCAACCGCCCTCTATTCGCCATCCGGGCTCATTTCGGGCTTTGCAGGACATCCATGTCCTGCAATTGCTGCTTTGATGACGGAATATATAAGAAAATCTCATGTTTCTACGCAAGACTACAGCGTGAACATTAGTGCAGTCTGTCCGTCGTAATTTACAGAAGAATCTTTCGAATTGTGTAGCTGATGAAAATAGAATATAATTATAATGAGAAATTTAGAGTTGTAAAGATTAATCCATAGTTAAGGGATAGGATATTATGAGCAGAAAGAAATACAAGAAGTTAGATAACTTCTGATTTGAGTAACAATAATTAGCGCAAAGCATGAGGTGATAATTTGAAAGTACTTAAGGATATTCGTCTATACAAAAGTGATGTTGATAATATTGACGGCAATTCTCTGCCAATAAGTTTTGCAGATAAAGAGCTTAATGCAATAATAGGAAGAATTGTGATGAAGCTTAGGGAAAATAATTTTTCATTAGGTGAATTTGATCATTTGTATATCAATTTTACTGTCTGTCCGGTTGATGGTAAAATAGCATTGTCCAAAAGAAGTGTTGATAGGTATAATCCATGGTATAGATATTATGATATAAATATTAGTGATGATATGTTTTCAGAACTGGGAAATTCTGAAACTAGAGATGAAGTTATAAAACTAATAAAAGATGTGCTTGTTCAAAATTTTGTGACAAGTAACTTTGATGAAAAGCATATTTCTTCATGTTTTACCCAAGCATTAGAACAGGGCGAAAATATGCTGATGAAATTCAAGGAAAAGGAAACAGTAAAACGTAAAGCTGTTATATATTTAAGATATCTTGATAATTGTCAATACCTGCCTCTTTTAAGAGTATTGGATATGGAGGATAGAATACTTTTTGAAACAGATTTACCTGAAATGCATGATTTAAATTGCTTAGGCAATATTCAGGTAAGCAGCAAAAAAGTAACTGTGAAACCAAGACAAAACGCCTATACAAAAACAACTCAGCCATTCTCGTTTGAATATTAACAAGCTATTAAGAATACAAATCAATAATAATTTCTGGATTAGTAAGTGACAGATTAAAAATTAGAGGTACATAATGAAATTGCTAAAAGGCAAAACATGGCAGCATGAAATAACTGGTGTTGATGGAAATACTATTTTATTTGGTGTCAATATCTTTGATTATGAATGGAAATCAACTCATAAATCTGTGAAAGTTTGTGATCCATTATATGGTCAAGAATATAAATTTGCTATCTATACAGTTATGATTAATGGTCAAGAACGAGAATTTGCCGCTGGAGAGTTTAGTAACTGTGTCTGGGGATTTTATCTTCTAAAATATTGAAAGCGTGTATATTGTGTAGATACACTTGACTGTACAACCTATAAGTTGTAAAATATGAATAACAGAAGAGGAAGAAAGTTAGTATGGTAATACATAAATATTTATCTGATTCTGGAAGAGATTTTCTTATGGAATATATTGATTCTTTACCAGAAGAAGAGCGTATAGATGGTTTATCGGTTCTTGAATGCATGGAAAACGGAGAATTTGATAAGATAAAATTTAAGAGATGGGATAAAAAGATATATGAAGTGTATTTCAGGAAACATAACAGAATATTTTATATTGCAGTAGATAGCAATAATATCTATCTTTTGCACGCGTGTCGGAAACAGAAGAATCAGACAGAGAAGAAGGATAAAAAAATTGTTATAAAACGAGCTAAAGAACTTGGAAAAGCATTAGGAAAAGTTTTCGTATAAAATAGAGGAGGTTGATCTTATGCCATTTGTTGAAGTAGATATAAAGAAAGAAATTGAAAAAAGGAAAGAAGAATCTCCATCATTTGCTAAAGCATGGAACGAAAGCAGAGAGGAATATAGATTAATTGGGGAAATGATTAGCTTGCGAAAGGCCGAGAAAATTACGCAAAGTCAGTTGGCCGCAATTACCGGAAGTAAGCAACAGGTTATTTCACGGATTGAGAAAAAAGAAAGTAGTCCTTCTTTAAGATTTTTTTGCAGTATACTCGATGCGTTAGGATATAAATTACAGATTGTTAAGAAAGCCAATTAAAAAAGAGACAGGGCAATGACCTGTCTACACTCTGAGGTAAACCGGATGGTTTGCCTCTTTTCTTTTTATTACTTTGGCACCAGGGTGACAAAAAATGCGAGAAAAAACAAAAAAATATTAATATCTACAAATATATGTTACAATACCTTCTATAGATATATTTTATCCCTGCAGGCAATGAGTCGATCGGACATGCCTGCGGAAGGGCGATCAGCTTATGGAAGGAAGTGGGTAAATGCAGATTACCATGGCGGGTTTTCTGTTTCTTTTGTTGGCAGTTAACAGTATTATGGCTTTACGGCTCCGTGACAGGAAGAGGACGGACATCATAAGGCATCTTAGAAATATGACTTTGGGAGTGGCAGGGATCATTGTTCCGGAGATGGTTATATTGCTTACAAAGGACAGGCAGATTGCCTATTGTGCATTTACATTTTACTATATTGCCTTTTCGTGGTATGCAATGATGATTTTCAGGTTTTCTGTCAACTACTCCGGCTATAAATTATTTAAATCTTATCAATCGCCTTTCCTTTGGATCGCGATGATAGAGTCGGCCGCCTTAATCTGGGCTATGTTTTCGGAGAGATTTTTTACAATTACGCATGCCAGATGGTATGAGCATGTATATTGGATTTCCAGAGGATTTTCCATGCTTTATGTATTTGGCATAGTGAGCGGTCTTGCCTTGATCGGGGCGGTGGTCGTGCTTATTATCGCGGCATCCCAAAGCGCCAGAATATATCGGCCCAGGTATTCGGGCGTTGCGGTCATTATTGCGGTGATGGCGGTTTCCAGTGTGTATTCACAGGTCAGGCAGCAGCCTCTTCTGGTGCAGGTGATCTGTTTTGCATTTTGCGAAATGGTGATTGTGTATATGGCGGTGTATTATGCGCCCAGAAAGCTGAATCAGAGGGCGATGCAGTTCGTGGCAGACAAATTGAATGATGGTATCGTGTTATATGATGACGAGCATCAGCTTCAATTTGTAACCGCGGGATACAGCGATGCGGTCGGGCTTAAAGGGATGCAGGGAATAGATAATGAAGGGATGTATTGGACCAAAGCGATCTCTGAGGCCAATGTGGAGAATGCGTGGAACGGGCGGGTGATGTCGATTGTCCGTGATGACGGTACATACTATTACGAGATTCAGCATAGGGCGCTTGATGAGGATGGCAAGTTGATCGGAAGCGTTTATTGGATCAGAAATGTCACTGAATCCATAAAGAATTATGGGGAAATGGTTCGACGCGCTAATTTTGACGAGCTCACCGGGATTTATAATGAGGCGCATTTTCATGAAATGGCAAGAAAAGTGCTTGATGAAAACCCGGATACTGACTTTGTCATGACCTGTTCGAGTGTTGAAAAATTCAGGGTTTTCAAAGAACTGTTTGGTCAGGAAAAATATGACGACTATTTGATTCGGACGGCAGAGTCTTTAAGGACGGGATTGGTTCATATTCCGAATTGCAAATATGGCAGGATCGGGGAAGCAGATTTTTATATCATGATGCCGAAGGAAGCCTTTGACCCGCAACAGTTTCTGGATGCGATAGACGGGGTGGCGAAAGCGTATAGCACCAATAACTTTAGTTTGATCGTAAAGGCCGGTGTGTGCGAGATAACAGAGCCGTCACAGGATATGCTGGCGATTTGCAACAAGGCTTCCATGGCTTGTGACACGATTAAGGGCGATTATGGAAAGCAGATTATGTGGTTTGACGAGAGCATCCAGAAGGAGTCGAGGCTGAGGGAACGCTACAACGCTGAGTTGAGTAAGGCGATTGAACATGGGGAAATACAGATTTACCTGCAGCCGCAAGTAGACAAGGAAGGTAAGGTAATTGGTGCGGAGGCTTTGGCAAGATGGGTGCACAGAGAGGACGGCTTGATCCCTCCTGCACATTTCATTCCCTTCTTTGAAATGAACGGCAGAATCACGGAGTTGGATATCTGTATTTGGAGGCAGGCTTGTGAGAAGCTGAGGGAATGGAAGGAAAAGGGCAGAGACGACCTTCATATATCTGTCAATATCTCGGCAAAAGATCTTTATGCCCTTGATATTTATGAGCATTATGTTTCGCTTGTGAAAGAGTATGGTATTGAGGCCAAAAACTTAAAGCTGGAAATCACGGAATCGGCGATCATCAATGATCTGAAGCAGCATGTACAACTTGTGGAGAGACTGCAGGAAGCGGGATTCGAGGTCGAGATGGATGATTTTGGGAGTGCATATTCTTCCTTTAACATGCTGAAAGATATTTGTGTGGATGTGCTGAAGATCGATATGAAGTTCTTAGGGGATACGGAAAATGAGGAGAGAAGCCACGCCATCCTTAAAAGCATTGTGGATTTGGCGGGAGAACTTCACATGAAAACCATCGCGGAGGGCGTGGAGACAGAGGAGCAGTTGGAGTTCCTGAAAGGAGTAGGATGTGATATCTATCAGGGATACTATTTTTCCAAGCCTATGCCTGTAGCGGACTTTGAGGCGAAGTATCTGTAAAAAAATCGGGTGCCAAAGCACTCGATTTTTTACTCCCATGCAGGGTCGTTCGCCGCTTGTGCAAGGGAAGTCCGTCTTGCGTCAATCTGGTTCAGGACATCCTCGGGAGACATCGTTCCCTCACACATCTTGAGAATATCACCGGAGATATCGCCCCATTGTTCATTAAAATAAGTAACCTCATCCTGAAGAACCAGACCTGATTCCTCGTTGCCGAACCGGTCAAGGAATTCCATTGTCACTTCATCATGGCTGGTGGTTTGTCCCAGATCAAAAGGAAGATCGTTCACGCTGTGGGAATTGTCGATCACATATTGTATGCTGTCCTTTGTTGCGATATATTGTAAATATAATTTGGCGGCATCGATATTCTGGGATGCGCTGCTTATGTATTTTGACGGCCCGGTAGGGTGGACATTGAGTATCTGGCTGTCGCAGACGGGCAGCAGCATGATGCCGAAATCCTCCTTATCGAAACCTTTGTTCATATCACTGGATACGATGGAATTGATCATTCCGGGTCTCAACATACACATCGCATATTCGCCGTTGGCCAGATATCCCACCGCATTGTCATAGGTGTCCGTTGCAAAATTTTTACCCATGTATCCTTTAAGTGCCAGATTTTGTATCTGCTCCAGAGCAAGCTTCATGGATCTGAGTTGTGAAAATGTGACAGTATTGTCGTTTAATTTTTTAATGGTTCCCGGTTCGTTTTTTTCAAGAAACTGTCCTGTCTCGGCAAACAGCATTGTCTGGTGCCATCCGTCGGCCATTGGCTCGTAAATAGGTATCACATCAGTGTCTGCAACGCTTTGACACATGGTGACAAAGGTGTCATATGTGGTTGGGACTTCTGTAACCCCAGCGTTGCCCAGCAGCTCCTTGTTGTAGATCATATAGTAATCAGTCGTATTGTCAAAGTAGGATATTCCGTAATTGCGACCATCAATCGATGTTTCTGCAGCCGAGAAAGGATCGTAGACTGCCATCCAGGGTTCATCCGAAAGGTCAACAGCGTATTTGTCAAGATGATAAGTGTTTTTGATGGCCAATCCGGACTGGGTCATAAAGATATCCGGCGGATCATCGCTGTCCAATTTGGAAAAAAGCGTGTCCAAATAGATATCATCCTGGTACAAATCGTAGACCACCTGAATACCTGTTGCGGCTTCAAAATTTGTCCCCAGATGCATCTCCTCATCCGTCACCCAATCTGACGACGCCATCAGGGTAATCGTGGAACCGCTTAGTTTGGATTCGCGGGACAGGTCTTTAAATGCAAGATCATTTTCCGAAAATCCGGAGCCACATCCGGTGAGCAGGGTGATAGATACAGAAATACACAGCAATTTTGAAAGTTTGTTTGTTTTCAGATTATCCAATGATATTTTCTCCATTCTTGCTTTAAGTCCCGTAAGTAAAAATGAGACAGACCATTTGGCCTGCCTCGTTCTTTTTTAGTATCAGCAGTAACTGTTAAACATCATCCCGCTGTATGCACTTGTGATATAAGGACTTGCGAAGTTCTTACCGGGATTCTTATAAGCCACGATCACGTTGTTGACGTAGTGCATCGGGTTTAAGGACACCTGGTTCGACTTGCGCAGAACCGAGTTCGTAAAGCCCTTCATGGAGGAGAATGCCTCCTTGGCGTCCTCACTCATGGCCTTCTGGCGCAGGACGTTGTTGTCTACTTCTAATGTGCCATCCAGATTCAGATTCAGTCCGGCGGAAGTCAGTCCCTTTGCATATACCCTGGCAACGCTGCTCATCTCCTGGAAGAGCCGGTTGCTCTTAGGCTGGTCGGCTTTATACTCTGAAACTGCCTGCAGGAAAGAGTTATATCCGCTGACCAGAGTGTTGATATTCTCAGCCAGAGATTCTACATCGGTCTTAATACCGATGGAAGCTGTCTCGCCGTCTTCACTGCTTACACCCTTAAACCGTAATTCGTAGGTGTTATCCAGCGTGTAGTGGTTGGTAGCGGAGGAATGTTCCTCGCCATTTACCAGAAAAGATGCATTCGTAGCTGCGGAAGTCACATGGTCAAGTCCCATATAATCCACCACGCCGGCAGTTTTACTGGTGCGGTGATCGGAGATGACAAACTGTTCTTTTTTGCCATCCTTCAGTCCGGTAGCATCCGATTCCATTCGGAGAGCAGAATTTCCGTTTTCGTCTGTAATGACCTGAGCTGACATACCGATGTTGGCATTGGTGATCAGGCGGGATAAACGCGACTGCACATCTCTGTTGGTGTCGGTCGCCTTGATGCTGAACTGGAATTCGTAGCTCAGATCATCGATACCTACATCGAAAGAGTAGGTGTCAGGAGCGAGTGACACAGGCTCGTCACCGGGCAGGAAATTTCCAAGGTTTACCTGAGGGGAAGCAAGATGCTTGACCTCCACCTCATAGGAAGGAAAATCGTCATCCGGTTTCTTAGAGCCGATATATTTGGCAGCAGCGATATTCTCATTGCTGGAATACGCCACCTTTTTGTTCAGAAGCTCTTCCTCATCAAGACCGCCGAGAGAAGCGATCGTATTGCGAAGTTCTCTGGCGTTTTCTTTTATGCCAACGGCAAACTGCTGGGATTCCTTACTGGTATCCAGAATGAACAGAGGGGATTCTTTGTTCATCTTGACAATAGAATTATATACGCTGCGAAGCTCGCTCTTCTTATGCGTATCATAACGCGTGCTCGACTTCGGCGCATAGGTTGTCATGTAGAAATTATAGACATTTGTTAAATTATGAACAGAATTAAAAGCCATGAGCCCCTCCTTTCTTCCATGAAATCATCGCAGATACTTCCGGTGGCTGTCCATAGCCTGCAAAGTATCTCCGTGGGCATTTTCCTTAATATAATGTAGAGATATACTTTATTTTACCACAGCATTCCCGAAAAAAGCAAGTATTTGCGGGAAAAAGCAGATATTTTTGCATAAAAAATAACGTGGTTACCTTATATATCGTATGGAACGGTTATTTTATAAAGAGAAAAAAGTAAAAAAATTTATTTTTTTTAAAATTTATAGACTGAGTAAGAATTATGTGAAATCTGCAAAAAATATATAAAAGCAGTTGACTTGCGGCGATTCGTATGATATATTGTGTGAGCGAGATGAGATTTAGGTCTTTTTTTTATGCTCAAAAAATGAGAGATTAGAAAATCAAACGAATCGTAATACAGGTGGAGGTGGCAAGATGCGCACAAGGATCACATTGGCATGTACGGAATGTAAACAGCGTAACTACAATACGACAAAGGATAAGAAGACACATCCTGATCGTATGGAGACCAAGAAGTATTGTAGATTCTGCAAGAGACATACCATGCATAAGGAGACGAAGTAACAGACCGTCGATTTGGAAAAAGGAGAAGAGCGAGTATGGCAGATTCAGCGAAAGTAGATAAGAAGGCAGTCAAATTTTTTGACGGTGTGAAGGCTGAGTTTCATAAGATCAGCTGGCCGGATAAGGATTCCCTTTTGAAACAGTCTGTCGCGGTTGTTATTATTTCCCTGGTGGTAGGAGCGTTCATCGCAGTTCTGGATTTTGGTCTGCAGTATGGCGTGGATTTTATCACCACGCTGCAGTTCTAAGACTGGTTCTTACATCTATAAAGAGACAGGGAGGATCCGTATGGCAGAGGCGAATTGGTATGTTGTGCATACTTATTCCGGATATGAAAATAAGGTAAAGGCCAACATAGAGAAAACGATCGAGAACAGACATCTGGAAGAAGAGATTCTGGAGGTCAAGGTGCCCATGCAGGATGTCACGGAGTTAAAGAACGGTGCCCGCAAGACCGTACAGAAGAAGATGTTTCCCGGATATGTCTTAATCAATATGGTTATGAATGACGACACCTGGTATGTGGTGAGAAATACCAGAGGTGTGACGGGATTCGTGGGACCGGGGAGCAAGCCGGTGCCGCTCACAGAGGCAGAGATGAAGCCTCTGGGTATTAAGATGGAAAATATGACAGTCGATTTTGCAGAGGGAGATACCATTGCGGTGGTTGCGGGTGTCTGGAAGGACACCGTGGGCGTCGTACAGCGGATCGACTATGGCAAGCAGACAGCCACGATCAATGTGGAACTGTTCGGCAGAGAGACACCCGTGGAGATCAGCTTCGCGGAAGTCAGAAGCATGAGGTAAGGATATTTATTCCGCATTTGCGGTTTAGGTATGTGTGGAAGCTGGTTTAAAATGCTCCGCATTTAAAACCCGAGCTTGTCTTCGACAATCTCGCAGGTTGAGGCTGCGAATGGCAAGAGGAAAAGCGTTACACCACAATAATATTAGGAGGTGCCGAAATGGCAAAGAAAGTAGAAGGATACATCAAGTTACAGATCCCTGCTGGTAAAGCAACACCAGCGCCCCCGGTTGGTCCTGCACTTGGACAGCACGGGGTAAACATCGTTGAATTTACTAAACAGTTCAACGCTAAGACAGCTGATAAGGGTGATGTGATCATCCCGGTTGTTATCACAGTGTATGCAGACAGAAGCTTCAGTTTCATTACGAAGACTCCCCCTGCGGCAGTTCTTTTAAAGAAGGCATGCAACATCAAGTCCGGTTCCGCTACTCCGAACAAAACGAAGGTAGCTACCATCTCCAAGGCTAAGCTGCAGGAGATCGCAGAGATGAAGATGCCCGATTTAAACGCGGCAAGCGTAGAGGCGGCTATGAGTATGATCGCCGGTACTGCGAGAAGCATGGGCATCACAGTAGAAGAGTAATGGAGGGTTCGAGATGAAACACGGTAAAAAATATCAGGAGGCGGCTAAGCTGGTGGATCGTGCGACTATGTACGACACAGCCGAGGCGATCGCCTTAGTGAAAAAGACAGCAACAGCAAAATTTGACGAGACTGTGGAGGTTCATATCAGAACCGGATGTGATGGTCGTCATGCAGAGCAGCAGATCCGTGGCGCGGTGGTACTGCCCAACGGAACCGGTAAGACGGTGCGCGTGTTAGTGTTTGCCAAGGGTGATAAGGTTAGCGAGGCTGAGGCAGCAGGTGCAGATCATGTTGGCGGCGAGGAGCTGATCCCCAAGATCCAGAACGACGGCTGGCTTGACTTTGACGTAGTAGTAGCAACACCTGATATGATGGGTGTGGTAGGACGTCTGGGTAAGGTGCTTGGTCCGAAAGGTCTGATGCCCAACCCTAAGGCTGGTACGGTTACCATGGATGTGGCTAAGGCGATCAGCGATATCAAAGCCGGTAAGATCGAGTACAGACTGGATAAGGCGAACATCATCCATGTACCGGTAGGTAAGACTTCCTTTGAGGAGAGCAAGCTGCAGGAGAACTTCGATGCTCTGATGGAAGCCATCGTAAAGGCAAAGCCTTCAGCACTGAAGGGACAGTACCTGCGCAGCATTACGCTGGCAACCACTATGGGCCCCGGCGTGAAGGTAAATGTAGCAAAGTACTAAAACAGAATAACAGAATCTTTGAAAGTGACGGGTTATGGCCCGTCACTTTTTTGCGCGAATAAGCAGAGTCAGAAAGCGGCAGAGGCAGTCCACGTGCTTGCATGCAGGACTGGAAATGGCGATTTATGACGAGCAACGCGAATGAGAAATGCGTAGCATTTCGAGTCTGCTTATTTGCGAATGAATGGCAGTAGGAATATTTTAGTATATTGACATTTGAGAATATGATACAATAATAATATGGCTAAGAAAAGAAGGCGAAAAAAGAAAAAGAACATACGGCTGCACCGCAGTTTTTTGCTCCCTTTTATTCTGACTCTCACCATAGCGATGGCGATTGGTGTTCTGGCATTGGCGGCCCATCAGTGGATCACGGAGCCGATGAGATCTAAAAGGACGGACGCGGATTCTCGGGAGAGCAGGAATTCTGCGTCGGAGCGGAGAGAAGTCATAGAAACGGACGCGGATGTCTGGGAGCCTGAGGCGCTTTTGGAGGGAAAGACGGAAGAAGAGACGGGAGAAACGGCAGAGCCGCCCTCCAGATATCAGGAGATTCTGGATGATCCGGCCTATATGGAGGAGAATCATATCTATGTGAGGGAAGCGGGCGTATCCGGGCAGGTGACGCTGGCTTTTGCGGGAGATATTCTTTTTGACGATAACTATTCGATCATGGGGGCTGTCAGGTCCGGCGGTGACATTTCACAGGGCATTGCGCCGGAAGTGCTGGAACGGATGCGGGGAGCTGATATCATGATGCTCAACAATGAATTTGCCTATTCCAACAGGGGGACGCCCATCGAGGAAAAGCAGTTTACTTTTCGGGCAAGACCGGAGACGGCGAGGTATCTGACAGATATGGGAGTGGATCTGGTATCTCTGGCGAACAATCATGCCTATGACTATGGACCGGATGCTCTGGTGGATACGTTGGATACCCTGCAGGCGGAGGGGATTCCTTATGTGGGCGCAGGCCGGAATATCGCTGAGGCGAGAAAAATCGTCTATTACATAGTGGGAGATATGAAGATCGCCTTCGTGTCGGCGACCCAGATCGAGCGTCTGGATACGCCGGACACCAAGGAGGCTACGGAAACCTCGGCAGGCGTATTTCGCTGCTGGAACGGGGCAAAGCTTTTGGAGACTGTGCGGGAGGCGGCTGCCAACAGTGATTTCGTGGTGGCGTATATCCACTGGGGCACGGAAAATCAGGTGGAGTTGGACTGGGCGCAGTTAAAGCAGGCGCCGGAGCTGGCGGACGCAGGTGCAGATCTGGTGATCGGAGACCATCCACACTGTCTCCAGCCGATCGGTGTGATCCGTGGGGTGCCGGTGATCTACAGCCTGGGGAATTTCTGGTTTAACTCCAAAACCATAGACACCGGTATGGTGGAGGTAGTGATCGATCAGTCGGGGATCGTGAGCTATCAGTTTGTACCCTGTCTCCAGAGCGGCTGTCGAACGACTCTTTTGCAGGGAGCGGAGAAGGAGAGGGTGCTTTCCTATATGCGCAGTATTTCCGAAGGAGTGCAGATCGATGCGGAAGGGTATGTGAGCTGGTAAAGGTTTTGACTGATAAAAATTTTCCCAAATGAAACTTTTCGGCTTGTTGAATCGTATTAACTGTAGAGAGACAAGAAAACAGATGCGTATATGGCATATGAAAGAAAGGGATCAAAGCTATGAATGTAGGTAATCAGGGATATTCTTCATGGATTCATAATACGTCTCAGACGGGACACGGGAACCGTTCAGTACACAAAGGTAAGTCCGGTACGGATAAAGCATTTCCCTTGGGAAATGGAATGAATGACACTGATGTCACAAATGAAACGGGTGCGCAGCATACAGAGCCGGATGATGAACAGAGCAAGACGGAAAAGGCGGCGGAAACGTTGACTTACCGTGAACAGATTCTGGCCCATATGGAAGAAATGGCGAAGAAGGTAAAGGACGGTACAGTGGAGCCCACCTTCCAGACCGGCGCCCAGTCCTTTACGATAAAAGAGTGGGAAAAGCTTCTGGCAGATTTTGATGATGCTGAGGAGGCTTTACAGGAGCAGATCAAGCAGTTGATTGCAGAGGTAGAGGCACAGGCCGAGAAGGAAGCTTTGCGTAGAGCGGTGGAAAGCGGCACGGCTGATCCTGATGAAGTGACAAACGTGTCAGTTCCGGAGGCGGCACAGCCAAAGACGGAAGCAAGCGGCAGCGTGGCAAGCTCCAAGCCGATAGAAGTAAAGGAAGAAAATGTTACCACGGTGCAGGTGACGGATCCGGAGGAACTCGCATCCCTGCTTACGGACGAGGTGACCAAATGTACCTATCCCACTGATGATCCCGCACACAAGCACTGGTATATCACTTGCTATGGGCAGGACGGGATCATGTGTAAGGAAGCCTATTTTGACGGGACGAAGTGGGTGAACAAGGACTGTTGGAATCTTTCCTATACGGAGCCGGGACAGTATGAGAAGGTGATGAGCTTTTTACAGCGCTTTCCTCAGGATGCCAATCTGCGTTTTGCGGCGCACGAGAATTTCTGGCAGGATTTTCTGGCGGGAGAGATCGATGAGGACGATTTTGTTCATTTCTTTGAGACTTCGACGAAGGACGGCGTGCCGGATTACACCTATGAGAAGGATGGATCTACTTACATAGACAGGGAAAAGATCAAGTATGCCAAATATATGAATGACTTCGGTGCGCATTTTTACACGGCGGAGGAAATGGATTTGATTTGGCGGGCCGTCATCAAGGAAAACTCCAAGCAACTGAAAAAGATTTCCGATTACGACGGACAGATGACGATTCCTGACGATGTGAAGACCGCGGGTGGCAAAGAAGAGGACGATGATCTCAAGACGCAGATCATCACCAAACCCGACGGCTCTGTTGTACTGCAGATTGAGACAAATTTTGGCGTGATGGAGATTGAAGTTACGGAGGCACAGAAGTTCGGCCTGCAGTACAATGCGCGATCCGGGGCGGAGGCGGATCCTTTTGCGGGACGGGGACTCCGGGCGGAGACGGTCAATACGGGGAAATAAATCGGTGCTTGACAGCCCCGGTTACACTGTGATATAGTATCTAAGGTTGTAAAACCATGCCGAAGACAGTAGGTGCCGTATTGCCGGCGTAAGAGTCCGCCTACCGAGGAGAGAAGAGATCGTATTGATAGTATCATCCTCCCTGTCTTCAGGGAGGATTTTCTTTATGAATACTCCTTTCGGCACTAAAATCTATAAGGAGGTAATGTAATGGCAAAGGTGGAATTGAAGAAACCTATCGTAGAAGAGATCGCCGCTGCCGTAAAAGACGCACAGTCAGTCGTTCTGGTTGACTACCGTGGACTTACGGTGGAGCAGGACACACAGCTTCGTAAGCAGCTGCGCGAGGCCGGGATCACCTACAAGGTTTACAAGAACACAATGATGAATTTTGCATTCAAGGGTACGGACTGTGAAGCGCTTCTTCCTTATCTGGAAGGCCCCAGCGCAGTTGCAATCTCTACAGAGGACGCAACGGCTCCTGCCAGAGTATTATGCAAATTCGCTAAGACCGCAGACGCCCTTGAGGTGAAGGGCGGCATCGTGGAAGGCATCGCCTATGACGCGAAGGGAATCGGCGAGATCGCTAAGATCCCGTCCAGAGAAGAACTGCTGTCCAAGCTGCTTGGCAGCATCCAGTCTCCTATCGCTAACTTTGCCCGCGTGATGAATCAGCTGGCAGAGAAAGGCGGCGCATCCGAAAGCGAGGCACCTGCTAAGGAAGAGGCTGCACCTGTAGAGGAAGCACCCGCAGCAGAAGCAGCTCCCGCGGAGGAGGCACCCGCTGAGGCAGAAGCGGCACCTGCAGAAGAGACCCCTGCAGAATAGAAACCAATAAAAAGAAAATGGAGGAAAACAATCATGGCAAAGTTATCTACTCAGGAATTGATCGACGCTATCAAAGAGTTGACAGTATTAGAATTAAATGATCTTGTAAAGGCTTGCGAGGAGGAGTTCGGCGTATCCGCAGCAGCAGGCGTTGTAGTTGCAGCAGCAGGCGGTGACGCAGGCGCAGCAGCAGGCGAGGAGAAGACAGAGTTTGACGTAGAGCTGACAGAGGTTGGCCCGAACAAGGTTAAGGTTATCAAGGTGGTTCGTGAGGCTACCGGTCTTGGCCTGAAGGAGGCGAAGGATCTGGTTGATTCCGCTCCGAAGGTACTCAAAGAGGCTGCTTCCAAGGAGGAGGCTGACGATATCAAGGCTAAGCTTGAGGCTGAAGGCGCAAAGGTTACTCTGAAGTAATTCAGGAACAAAAGACGAGACCGTTCATGGGCGAACGCACATGGACGGTCTTGATATTTTCCATTCTAAATTTTTTTCAAATCTCTTATTTTTTCAATTGACTCCCCGAAGGACTTGTAGTAGAATGTAAGGTGCACTATTGTGGTGTGCTATGCTTTTTTGAGGTGTTATTTCCGATCAAGCATGG
>JAAUZL010000007.1 GCA_014804615.1 Lachnospiraceae bacterium | reverse complement strand
CAACCAGCTAATCAGACGCGGGTCCATCATATACCACCTCAGTTTTTCACACTGTGCCATGCAGCACCGTGCGCTTATGCGGTATTAGCACCTATTTCTAAGTGTTATCCCCCTGTATATGGCAGGTTACCCACGCGTTACTCACCCGTCCGCCACTAAGTTATCAACATTTCCACTCTCAGCAAGCTGATCGCTTCAAAAATGATAACTCCGTTCGACTTGCATGTGTTAAGCACGCCGCCAGCGTTCATCCTGAGCCAGGATCAAACTCTCTAAAAAAATATTTGATCCGGATCAAAACAAGCTTGGCTTCTTTTTAATCCATTCATTACTTAGTTTGTACTTCTTCTGAAATTCATTCTGTTGGAATTCTTTTCAGGGTTGCATTACTGTTTATTTGTCAAGGTTCATCGGAGTAAATCCCTACGGGATTAACTCCTGTCATAAGCGACTTTCATATAATATCAGAAGTATAATTAGATGTCAACGGGTTTTAGGGAAATTTTTTGAAATTTTTTAGCATCATTTTCAAAATAGATAAATTCCAAAATATCTGAACACTTTATAGAACAGAAAAGCCAGAACGCACGCCTCAGCAGCACCCAAAACAGCACCCAGCAATTTATTGATTCCACTGACAATAGAAATATTCCCTACTGCCAGAAGCGGGGTAAATATGAGTCTGCATATCTTAAAACAGATTCCCAAAAGAACCAGTGCCACAATACATACTGTGAGAATATGCATCGATCGATTTGCCGCACTGCTGACCGCAATCAATACCAGCGCCACACAGACCAACGCGCATGCACCGGACAAAACGTTGACAAGTTCCTGCATCATGCCACAGGCATACCCTCCCCGTACTCTCCATATAAATAGTAAGAATATAACCGCCGCAAAAGCGAACGTGATCAACTCCTGTCTCATCGTTTGTTTCACCTGATTATTTTAACTCTATCGTATCAATGGAATCCGGCGTTACTACCATATAATTATAGGAAGCATTCTGCGGTATCAGCATCAAGGCTGTCTTGCTAAACTTTCCGGCATACTTTTCCATTCCCTTATCGTTATAGATCCGGCAGTCAGACTCATTATAGATAATGATCTGATCTTCGTAAAAAATAATATCTCTACAGTCTATATCATATTCAATGGAGCGCTCTAAGGTTCCTGACTTATGATAAACGTCCAGACGATATCTGCCGCCGCTCTCCTTGCTGTTAAAGACCAGACCGACATATTCGCTGCCGTAATACACGCCCCGTATTTCCTCACTGATAAGATTTTCCGCCGCACTGACCGGCTTTTGGGCTCCGGCAAAAAACATGATCCTGTCATCAGACACCGCAAATGCGGAGCGATTATCCAGAAATCTCGTGAATGGCACCACTACATTCAAATAATCATAGCCGCTCATATAATGGTCGGTCTGATTCTGCCCTACCTCCCCGAAGTTGTAAAAGGCAACGCTTGATTTCATCTGTCCGCCATCCACATACAGATAAGACACACACACCAGCTCACCGCTGGGAGAGATTGACACATTAGCCGGATAGCCGCTTTCTTTCATGGTGGTTCTGAAATTCACCAGCTCCTCTCCCTGCGAATCATACAGGCAAATCAATGTGACATCCGTGTCATCCAACACTGCTGCCACTACGCCGCTGGCAGACACACACAAGTTACGGACCGGTCGATTCGTCGTGATATGTCCCAACAGGGAATCCGTATTCATCACATAAATCTCTCTGCCGTTATAATCTCCGATCGCCACAACATTTCGATTGATGTCCACCATAGGATTCTGCATGCCGAAAGTCTGGTTCCATACGGCATTGCCTTTTGTATCCATACAGCTGGCTCCATCTTTACTGTAGGTGAGAAGGCGAGAACCAAAGGGAACCATCTGCGCATCTGATGAAATCTTGATCTCCACGCTGGAAAGCTCTAGGATTTGTGTATAAACTTTATTTTGCCACTGCAAAAAGAACGCAACGCCAATCGATGCCAACAGAACCAACACAAGAAACACTCGATAAAAAATAGTAAATTTATGACTTCTTATTTTTTCTCTATAGCTGATCCTGGGCTTTTCCTGAACGTCGTTTAGTTTCTCTTTTTTTCTCAGATAGTTCCTTATATTTGCCATCCGGTGTACCCCTGTCTGCGCACTGCTCATTGCTATCGCGTCTATTATAGCATATTTTTTTTATGGCAGTATTATTTTTTGTCCGGAACGGATTCTGTCAGGATCCGCGATTTCATTTATTTCACATATTTTTTCTACTCTCGAGGTATCACCGTAAATTTTTTGACTGATCGTGTAGAGCGTATCCCCCTGCTCTACCTCATAATATCTGGTCACACTTCTGGAAAGTGCCTCCGTATTCTCTTCATCACTCGACTCGACTGCAGTCTGTACCGATTCTTCTATCTCATCCTTTTCTTCTCTTTCTTCTTTCTCCTCGACCTCATTTTCTGTCGGCTTGTCCCCCGATGCTTCTAAGGCGTTCCCCTCATCCGTCTTTTGCTCCTCTTCCGGTAGTTTGTCCTCCTCATTCGAAGTCTCCTCCTTTTTTATTGCCATAGTATCTCTCTGCACCACGATCTCTGTCTCCCGCTGATCTTCCTGATCGGAATCTCCGGCTTCCTCTTCCGCCTCCTGATTTTCTATTGCAAAGAAAACCTCTCTGGCAGACCGGTTTAGCTGCCCCATTTTATCATAGCTGTTGGCGGAGCTGATCACAATCGCTACCAGTACCATCAGGATCAGACACAGCTGCAGAGACATTGCTCCATGCGGCACTTTCCTTGAATGATCACCAAACGACGGCAATAGGCTTGTCTGCTGCAGCTCCGGCGGTTCCTCAGCGGCCTCATGCGAAGAACCGCTCTCCTCCCGCCATTCGAGGAGATAGCGCTGCATCGCCTCATTGTTCATATAAAAAACTTTAAAGCCCTTTATCTCATAGATATCGTTACCTTCCCGCATCATGAACACAGGGCCTGCCTGAGTAAGACGGCACATAAGCGCTTCCAGAAGATCATACCCGCTAAAAGCAGGAATGCTTCTTCCCCGCCCCGCTCCATAGACAAATAGTTTTCTGCCTGCCTCCTGTTGAAAACCGTAGAAAAAAATTTCGGACAGCTCCAGAGAATCCGTCTCTCGTTTTAAATACGACAGAACATAATCTTCAATATAGATATCGTACTTCTTTTCTTTCCCTCCCTTGTGAATAACAACCGATCCCGTTTCCATTTGCCTCACGCCCCTTTTCCTGCGCTGATCATACCACAATCTTTTTGAAAAAGATGGCATAAGCTGCGGTGAATGACGGACGCTGTCATTTTTTCCACAAAAAAAGTCGTCATGCTTTCACACGACGACTTTCTTCCCGTTATGAAAAATTCCTGTTTGCTTAAAGAAACTGGTAAATTGTCTCCGACTCATAGTCTTTGCCCGGCCCAAACACCGCCTGTTCAAAATTAGGATGATGGATGTTATCCGGAAAATACTGAGTTTCCAGACAAAAGC
The DNA here is from genome assembly GCA_014804615.1 of Lachnospiraceae bacterium. GTDB lineage: Bacteria > Bacillota > Clostridia > Lachnospirales > Lachnospiraceae > UBA3282. The sequence continues at coordinate 106,276 of JAAUZL010000007.1, read as the reverse complement.
CCATACGAGGTCCATAGGATGCGCCATTCTTTCCACTCTGCGGATCAATGCAGTTCCCCGCATAAAACTGTACGCCCGGCAGATTTGTAAACACTTTCATCCTGCGGCCGCTCTTCGGGTCTTCCGCTTCCGCTATCTCGCGCATGCTGCCGTCGGCTCCGTCAATCACAAAGTTGTGATCGTATCCCTTCACCAGTTTTAACTGCTCGCAGTCTGCGCCGATGTCCTGCCCGATCGGTTTCTTTTTTGTAAAATCCAACGGAGTGCCCGCTACCGGCTTGATCTCCCCGGTCGGAATCGCTCCCGGCACCACCGGCGTAAAGTTACTTGCCTGCAGCCGGAGCATTTGTCCCTCCATACTGCCGGTCTTATGTCCCGCCAGATTAAAGTAAGTATGATTGGTGAGATTGAGCAGAGTGTCCATATCCGAAGACGCCCGGTAGCTGAGTTTTATCTCATTGTCATCTGTGAGCGTGTATGTCACAGCAACCACTTTATTTCCCGGGAAACCCATTTCGCCGTCCTTGCCCTCTATCGTAAAGGTGACGCAATTCTCACCCTCCTCCGCTTTCCATGGAAGCTTTTGATAGCCGTCATTCATGTCGCTGTGCAGATTGTTTTCTCCGTCATTGACCGCCAGCTGGTATTTCTTTCCATTCAGCTCAAACGCCGCCCCGCCGGTTCGATTCGCATTCGGTCCTATGACCACACCGAAAAAGCTGGGATTTACAAGATACTCCTCAAGCGTATCATAGCCCAGAACCACATCGTCCAGCTTGCCATTCTTATCCGGCACCAGAAGATTGACCAGACACGCGCCAAAATTCGTAATCTTCGCCTCCATGCCGTTTTTGTTTTTTAATGTATACAGATAAACTTCTTCACCTGTCTTCGTCACCCCAAACTTTTCTTTCACTACACCCATTCCTGCTCTCCTCCTTTTTCCATCAGAGTTCCACTCTGCCTTCCAATGCCCGCAGAAGCGTCACCTCATCAATGTACTCCAGATCTCCCCCTACCGGTACACCGCTTGCGATTCGTGTCACCTTGATCCCCGTAGGCTTGATCAGCTTACTGATATACATTGCCGTTGTCTCACCCTCCAGGCTGGAGTTCGTTGCAATGATCACCTCAGTGATATCTCCCTCCAGCCGTTTCATCAATTCCTTTAACCGGATGTCTCCCGGTCCGATTCCTAACATGGGAGAGATCGCGCCATGCAATACATGATAAATGCCCGTATATTTTCCTGTTTTCTCATAGGCTGCCAGGTCTCTGGCATTCTCCACCACCATGATCACACTGTGATCCCTGTTCAGATTACTGCAGACCGGGCACACGTCCTTGTCTGTGAGCGTACAGCACTCCTTACAGTACCTGACATTTTCTTTTGCCTCCACGATGGTTTTCGCAAGCCGCTCCACCCTCGCCGTGGGCATATTGATCAGATGAAACGCCAGACGCTGCGCCGATTTGCTCCCGATACCGGGCAGCCCCGCCAGCTCCTCTATTAATTTATTGATATGTCCGCTGTATAGCTCCATCAGAAAGGTAGACCTCCGCCTAACCCTAAGCCTCCCGTCATCTTATTCATCGCTTCGGAATTAGCCTCCTCCGCCATGCGCAAAGCCTCGTTGGCAGCCGCCATCACCAGATCCTCCAGCATCTCAATGTCTTCGGGATCCACCACTTCCTCTGACAGCTTCACCTTTGTCACTTCTCTTTTTCCTGTCACGGTCACTTCCACCGCGCCGCCACCGGCTTTCGCTGTAAACTCCTTTGTCTCAAGCTCCTTCTGGCTTTCCTCCATCTGACGCTGCATCCGCTGTGCCTGCTTCATCAGATTACTCATATTGCCGGGCATACCACCCGGAAATCCGCCTCGTTTTGCCATGATTCTTCTCCTTTATTCTTCCTCAATCTCCATATGGATCAGCTGCGACAGATCCACATAATTTTGCTCAAAAGCATCCCGGCTCGCTATAGTCTGTATCGTCACGGCGATCTCTTTGCCCACCGCCTCGGAGAGCTGCTGCTCCAGCAGTTCTTTATGCCCCTCCTGCTTCAAAAAATAATCCGAGGCCAGACCATCTTCCACCACGATCAACAGTCTGTTATCTCCCCCCAAGCTCAGCCGCGCCTCCTTCAGATACTGCTTCATGGGCATAGCTGCCATCGCCACAATATCATGCCAGCGCTCCACAGCCTCCTGCACATCCTCGGGAATCGCCTTGGGCATAGGCGGCCTCTCCTTGACCGGCATGGGAGCAGCAACCGCCTCTCCCGCCGCTGCCGTGGTCACAATACCATTTTCCAACTGCTCCTCGATCACTCTGACCCGTTCCACCACGGAGCCGTAATCCCGCTCCATATTTGGTTTACATAACTTTATCAAAGCAATCTCCACAAAGATTCTCTTTTGCGTAGCATATTTAATCTGTCCTGACAATTCCGAAAAGATACGGATGTAGCGCATGAGCGCTTCCACTTCCAGCATCCCGGCTTCCTCTTTCAACCGCAACAGGTTGTCAGAGGACACGTCTATGATATCCTCAATATCATCGGAAGATTTTAACAAGAGCAGATTTCTGAGATACCAGGTGAAATCTGTCACAAATTGCGTTAATTCCCGGCCCTGCATAACGATCTCCTCAAGAAGACCGATACACCCCGTCACGTCCTGCTGCAAAACATGTCGCAGAAGCCTGCTGAACACTTCTGTATCCACCGCCCCCAGCACATCAAGCGCCTTGTCGTAGGTCAATTCCTGCCCAAAGTGAAAGGCGATGCACTGATCCAAAAGGCTTAACGCATCACGCATGGAACCGTCGGCAGTCTTCGCCACATAGCGAAGCGCTTTCTCTTCCACCTGCACCTGTTCCTGTTCCATCAGCTCCCGCAGACGCTCCACGATCGTCTCAATGGTGATCCTGCGGAAATCGTAACGCTGACAGCGGGAAAGGATCGTGATAGGAATTTTATGCACTTCCGTGGTCGCTAAGATAAATATCACATAGGAAGGCGGCTCCTCCAGCGTCTTTAAAAGAGCATTAAATGCACCGATGGAGAGCATGTGCACCTCGTCGATAATATAGACCTTAAATCTGCCCTCCGCCGGAGAGTAAGATACCTCCTCTACGATCTCACGGATATTGTCCACGCCGTTATTGGACGCAGCATCGATCTCGATCACATTCATGCTGGCACCCGCCGCAATCGCCTTACAGCTCGCACATTCCCCGCAGGGACTTCCCTCCACGGGGTGCTCACAGTTCACCGCCCGCGCAAAGATCTTGGCGATCGAGGTCTTACCGGTGCCCCTCGTTCCACAGAAGAGATAAGCGTGCCCGATACGATCCGCCTTTATCTGATTTTGCAATGTAGTAACGATATGTTCCTGTCCCTTTACCTCCTCAAAACGGTTAGGCCGGAACTTACGGTATAACGCTGTATAAGACATATACTAATCTCCGAAGCTGATACCCACCATCTTCGCCTCCTGTACGATGGTCGCATCGGGTGATACCATTTTCAGCTTCCCGGCTACCTCCTCAAGCGGCACCTTTACCACTTCCCTGTTCTTATAGCCTACCATGAAACCGTACTCACCCTTCAGGATCAGCTTGCCTGCCTCTGCGCCCAGTCTGGTCGCAAACACTCTGTCGTAAGGGCAGGGGCTTCCGCCGCGCTGCGTGTGGCCCGGAACCGTAACACGTACATCCATGCCCGTTTTCTGCATAATCTGATCTGCAATTTCATAAGAGACAGAAGGATAAGCGTAATTCTTCATCTTCTCTTTGTACTCTTTCTTGGAAAGCTTCGCGTCCTCCTTGGAGATCGCGCCCTCCGCCACTGCCATGATAGTGAAACGGGAACCTCTCTCTGCACGAGCCTTGATCGCCTTAACGACACTGTCAATATCATAGGGGATTTCAGGGATCAGGATGATATCTGCGCCGCCTGCCATTCCTGCGTTTAAGGTAAGCCAGCCTACCTTGTGACCCATAACTTCCACGATAAAGATACGTCCATGGGAAGAAGCCGTGGTATGAATACAGTCAATACAATCCGTAGCGATGTCCACCGCGCTCTGGAAACCGAATGTCATATCTGTTCCCCACAGATCATTGTCGATCGTCTTGGGAAGCGTAACCACATTCAGTCCCTCCTCACGGAGCATATTGGCTGTCTTGTGCGTTCCGTTACCGCCCAAGATCACCATGCAGTCCAATTTTAATTTATAATAATTCTGTTTCATAGCCTCCACTTTATCCAGGCCATTCTCATCAGGCTCTCTCATCAGCTTAAAAGGAGTTCTGGAACTTCCAAGTATCGTGCCGCCCTTTGTCAGAATTCCTGCAAAATCATTTCCGGTCAAAATTCGAAAATCCCCATAAATCAGTCCCTTATAGCCATCCAGGAAACCGTAGATCTCCACATCCTCTCCGCTGCAGGAAAGACATTTTACCACGCCCCTCATAGCCGCATTCAGTGCCTGACAGTCTCCGCCGCTGGTCAACATTCCGATTCTTTTCATTGCACTTCCTCCTCCTTATTTGCTATACTCTTTAATTTGCCTTAAAAATCACTCTTAAACAATTATATCTTATTTTCCGTTCCATCACAACTTCTATTTCATTGGTTCTCCTCTGTCCGCGCCTCTCTTCGCAGCTGCTTTTCTATTTTGTTTCTCACCCGCAATTCTTTAAAAAAACTTGTAAGTAAAGCCGTGCACTCTTCCTGCAAAACACCCCGGCGCACGATCACCTGATGGTTAAATTCCTGCATCTCCAGAATATTTAAAATGGAGCCTCCGCAGCCGGCCTTGGGATTCATGGAGCCGATGACCGTCTCGGTCACTCTCGCCTGCACGATCGCTCCGGCGCACATCTGGCAGGGCTCCAGAGTCACATAGAGCGTACACTCTTCAAGCCGCCAGTCCTTAAGTGCCTTACTCGCTTTATTGATCGCGGTGATCTCCGCATGCGCCAGCGTATTCCTGTCCGTATTGCGCCGATTGTAGCCCCTGCCGATGATCCTGTCCTGATAAACGATCACGCAGCCGATCGGCACTTCCCCCAGAGCATAGGCTTTCTTCGCCTGCTTCAGGGCCTCTTTCATGTACTTTTCGTCCTGCGTCATGGCCGCCTCCGTTCACCCGCTCCTGCCGTGTTTACGCTAAAAACTCTGCAAATCTCATATGATTATTTTAGTCCATCCTCTGATACTTTACAAGGAAAACAAAAAAGGTTATAATCTTATTCGTATGGAGATGTATCGAAGTGGTCATAACGGGGCGCACTCGAAATGCGTTAGCCCTCCGGGGCACGAGGGTTCGAATCCCTCCATCTCCGCTAATAAGAGCTGTTGTAAAAGCAGATAAACCTGCACAAACAACAGCTCTTTCTTTATAACATATCATAAACACAGGTTTTGATATCATTTGCGATTTTTTGGGCCTGTGCTTTTTTGATACCTATTTTATCCGCAACAGCCAGAATATCCTGCATATTGGGACTTAATCCGTTTCCATTTATCGTTGTAGCATGTTCCCCGTTCAGGGAATTACTGTAGGTAAGGTCATAAGCAGGCGCAAGCCTGTAACAGGCGTTTTCTTCATCATAAAGATAGGAAAAATTTTTGGAATGATCATCTCTATTGTGTGCAAACACATTGAAACACATCAATCGATACAGCTTCAATACCTCCGAAAAATCTTTGGTAATTTCCAGAGTCAGCTTCATCAAAAGATTATAATCCAGATTAGGAATCCGATGCGACGTCTCCAAAACAGCACTGACAGACAGCATATGAATTTTCTTCTCATTACCGTCAGCATCTTTTACCCGATCAAAACGTTTCGTACCAAAATAACCGGCACACCTTTCGGATGGAAACAGCCTTGTCTCAGCCATCTCGATGCCGCATTCTTTTGCACACAGGGAATAGGCATATTCCTGCTTTCCAATATCTCTGGGGTCATCAAAAGATGGAAATTTTATGATCCATTCTTCATTGTCTATTTCTGTCAGAATCTTAGGTCTCGCACCCCCGGAAGAGCCTCCTAGTTGAAACAACTGATCCAGACTGGCAGAATATTCGGTTTTCAACATCTTCTCACACTCTTCTGCAATTTGATCGAGTTTGAGCGTCGAGGATTCTGTCTCTAATGATATCTCCGGCCTATAGGAGAGCGCCCCCATCCCAGATTCTCCTACAATCGCAAGCCTGTTCAAATTTCCCACTGTAGACGGCTCTATCCGATTTCTGAGCATCAAGCGGTCTACCAGAAAACGGCCCCAACCATCGGGAAGGCTGTCTGCAAATACCCCAAACAGTCCCTCGAAAGGATCTATTCGAGGAATAAAAACTTTTTTCTCCAAAGGCAAAGAAAAAGGACTGATAGGAAATCCATTTTCCATCCATTCTTTATCATATTCAAAAGCTGCCAGATGCTCTTTATACAGTGCCAGAGTTCCCACTTTTCTCTCATGATAAAACACATTTAACTGCTTAATCCTGTCCACGAATGATCTCCTCCATAGACAACGGCGGAACCTCCTCAAATAAATGCTCCAGTTCCTTGTTTAATCCCAACGCAAATGTGATTTTGATAAGAGAGAGGAGTGAAATCTCACCGCTTCGCTCAAATCTTTTCACAGAACCCAGGCTCACTCCTGACAGTTCACTTAATCTCTTCTGTGATATTTTCCGCCTTCTGCGAATCATGCGAATGCGCTCTGCAATAAGCTGTTGTATCTCTCCCGGTGTTTTTGGTAAAAAGGAATATGTTGTATTCATAGATAATATTTTAGCTTAAACATCTTAAAAAAGCAATAATAGGATAATATATTAACTATAAATTTGAATTCATATAGCATACAAGGTGAATGGCATACAAAAAGGAGTGGTGCACCAACCAATCCAGTGCAGCAACTCCCTTTATAGGTACTTACGCTTCAACAATATGTATCTGCCATGCCTGGTATTCTTCCATTGCGCCGGGAATTACCAGCCCGCATTGCTGCAATGCCGCTCCGCTAATCATTTCTCCTTCTTTGTATCCATATGGCAGGCACTTCATAAACCACTCCTTTGCCTCCTCCGGCATATCTTCCAGTCCATCCATATTCAAGTGCATCCGATAATTTGCTTCTGCTTTCAATCCCTGCACTTTTACAATGACAGGCGCCGCATTGCCTTCCACACGGTGATATACTGCGCTTACCAACGCTTCCTTTCCGGCAGGCTCCGCCATTTCCCAGGCAGTGCATTGTCTATCCGTAGGAGCAAGCAGACGATAATATTCCCCATGCTGGATCAAATCATAATACTCTTTGAACCGACTGATCTGCTGCCGTACCTGCGCCTTCTCCTCCTCAGACAATTTAGTTGCATCCAGCTCATAGCCAAAAGTTCCCGCCATAGCTACACAGCTTCTGGTGGAAAAAGGCATGATTCGTCTGGTCTGATGGTTTGGTACTGCCGAGACATGGGCTCCCATCGTAGATACCGGATATCCAAAGGAAGTTCCATACTGAATCTCAAGCCTCGCTATGGCATCCGTATTATCACTGCACCATATCTGCGGCGTGTAGTACAACATACCTGCATCAAACCGCCCGCCGCCGCCACTGCACCCCTCAAACAGAATATGCGGAAACTTCGCTGTCAGTGTCTCTAACACACGGTAGAGCCCCAGCACATACCGATGCGCGAATTCTCCCTGACTCTGCGCAGTGAGCGCCATACTGAACTTATCGCATATGCTTCTGTTAAAATCCCACTTTACATAGGAGATCAACGTCTCCGCGAATATAGCCGACATCCGCTCTATAATATAATCCTGTACATCCTCCCTGGAAAAATCCAGTATCAGCTGGTTTCTGCTAAGATTAGGGTTTCTCCCCGGTATCACAACTGCCCAGTCAGGATGCTCACGATACAAATCGCTGTCCTCGGAAATCCCCTCCGGTTCGAACCAGAGACCGAACTGCAATCCGCAATCCACTATTCTCTCTGCCAGCTCTTTCAGCGTACAACCGAGTTTCTTTTCATTAGGAAACCAGTCGCCAAGTCCCGAATTGTCATCATCACGCTTTCCGAACCAGCCGTCGTCAAGCACAAAAAGCTCCACTCCCAGTTCTGCAGCGTTTCTGGCTATTGTCACTAACTGCTCCCCGGTAAAATTGAAATAAGTAGCCTCCCAATTATTGATCAGTACGGGACGGCGTTTCTCTTTCCATTCCCCGCGGCAGATATTTTCCCGTATGGTTCTATGCAGGTTTCTGCTAAGTGTACCAAATCCGTCCGCACTGTAAGTCATCATAATTTCAGGTGTATCAAACGCCTCTCCCGGCTGCAGATTCCATGCAAAATTATCCGGATGAATTCCACAGATCAGTCTGGTCTGACTGACCTGATCTTTCTCTGCCTCCATCTGGAATTCACCGCTGTAAAGAAAGGAAAATCCATAGCACCTTCCTCTTTCTTCATCCGCATTCCTCTCACAGACAATGGCAAAAGGATTATAATGGTGACTGGAGGTACCGCGTACACTGCCTATGGCATGAATACCATGCCCCAGTTCATCTCTTTGGATATTTCTCTCCATGACATGCCCGCCATAAAAAGTAAGCCACTCATAATCACCGTTTATCCAGTCCAGATTCATACTGGCAGCCTTCTGCAGCACGATCCCGTCCGGTCCCCCATTGACAATCTTCACGGCACGGGTAATGATGTCATTCTCATAAAGCACGCCGTACAGAAGATGCACCTCTACCTTTGAAGCCGGATCTTCCAAAACGATCTCCAGAGTATCTGCCTCTTTTTCCTCAGAATACACTGCAGGCAGACCCGGTATAGAATACTTCCCTTTACTGACCTGATATCCTTTATAGCGAAGCGCCGCCGCCAGACTTCCATCTGCATTCTGTACTTTTAATGCCGTGATACGGTAATCTCCCGTACCGTAGCAGCTGTACTCCTGAGGAAGAACATCTAACGAATAATCCTTGTTGTCTCTTCCCATCTCGTAGGGATTCCCCGAAAATCCTCTTCCTCGGAGACAAATTGCATAAGACTTATCGCTGTCATCCGATCGTTCCCCATAATATACGTGAAGCAAAGTGCCAAGGCTATCCGCCTTCATCTGATAGGTCGTATTTTTTGTATGTAGGGTGAAAAGTCTCTTTTCTGCATCTGCTATAATCGGCATGATCATTCTCCTCCATTTATTCTATCTATTTATATACAGGTTGTTCTTCTGAACCTGTTTCTTCTTCATGCAGTCTTTTTTCTATTTGAAAAACTTCGTCAATCGCCGGATAGAGACCCACAAAAGCGATAAGCAGCGGAAGCCAAATACTGGTAAGGAGCATTATGACAGTGGTCGCCGGGAAACAAAAAACAATGGCCATCCAATAGATAAGCTGCAACAGCGAGGCCAGCAATGTTTTCGGCAAATATCGTACGGAGAGCCAGATACTGTTTTTCAACATCTTTTGAAGCGGCAGCTCCATTAAAACAATCTGCATCAAAACATATTGGAACAAGGATACAGAGACCAGCATACTGACCAACTGACACATAAACATGCCCAACCCACTGCCTGACTGCGGTAAATACAGCAAGGTAAAGCACTGTACTGAAAACACCGTGCCAAACAGGGCTCCCGGAAAAAGGCTTCCTTTCCAGTTCTGTTTCATTGCCTTCCTGTAACGATACCACCAAAATCCCGGCTCATCCCGCAAACATCGAAGCAGGACATCCGCCAGACCACATATACCCGGAGCCGCAATCATACCACCAACCACTCCGGCCAAAATCATGATGAGCAGACTATGCGTACGATAAGCGATTGCAATTCCTGCTATAAACGGTAAGCTCCCCGCCAATGCCAGGAATCCTGCCAGCATGATGAACCAATAGTCGCGTCTGAAGACCTCCCACAGGCGGAAGACCCCCCTTTTACGGGGGGCTTCCGGATCAACGCCGGGTCCAAACTTGTTGTAATCAGGAAATAGAAATCCCACTGTTTTTCCTCCTTAGGAAAACGCTTAACCTTTCACGCTTCCGATTGTCAGACCTTTCGTAAAATGCTTCTGCAGGAACGGATAAACCATCATGATAGGCAGGGCGCCCAGAAACAGCTGTGCGGCACGCCCTGTCCTTGCGCTCATCTTTGACAGGATCGCCTGTATATCGCCGGAAGATCCCGACTGGAGCAGCTGCTCAAAATCTACCAGCAGGGTCTGCAGGTACGTCTGTAAAGGATAATTTAATGGTTCGCTCATATAGATCAGACCATTGAACCAGTCGTTCCAGTGGTTTACCATGGAAAACAGCCCCACGGTAGCAAGACTTGGCCCCAGCAGCGGGAAAATGATCATCCATAATGTCTGGAATGCGTTCGCCCCGTCAATCGAAGCTGCCTCCTCCAGTTCATGAGGAAGGCCGCGGATAAAGTTCATCAGAATAATCATATTATAAACCGGCAGGGCTCCGGGAAGAATCAACGACCAGATGGTGTCCTTCAGTCCCAGATTGGAAACGAGGAGGTAAGTCGGAATCATACCTCCGCCTATCAGCATCGTGATGACAAAAAATACAACAAAGAATTTCCTTCCTATCAGCTCCGGCTTGGAAAGCGGGTAGGCCGTAAGAATCATTAGCAGCAGATTAAGCAGTGTCCCCCAGAAAACACGCTCCAGCGATATGGCCATTGCCCGTAAAAACCTGCCGCCGGAAATCACATATTCGTAGGAGGCGGTCGTGAACTCCACCGGCAGGAAACCCACTCTCCCTGCCGCCACAGCTGAACTGCTGCTGAAAGATACTGCCAGAAGATGGACAAAAGGAAGTACACAAGTAACGCATACTACTCCCAGCCCCACTGCCAGAATAACATCAAACACAGAAATAGGTTTATTTTCCATGACTTTTCCTCCTTACAAGATTCGATAGCCTGCTACTTTGTCAGCCAATACATAAGATACGGCCACCAGAATAGCAGAAATCACAGATTTAAAAAGTCCTACGGCGGCACCTACGGAATACTGTGCCTGCACGATACCCAGACGATATACATAGGTATCAATAATATCACCGGTTTCCCATACGGCGGGAGAATACATGTTATAAATCTGATCGAATCCCGCATTCAGAACATTTCCGAGAGACAGGATCGTCATAAGGACGATGGTCGGCATCAGGAGCGGAATGGTAATCCCTTTGATCTGCTGCCAGCGCGTTGCACCATCCAGATAAGCAGACTCATACAATCCGGGATCGATTCCCGTCAGAGCCGCGAGGTAAACGATGGTTCCATATCCGAAGCCTTTCCAGACATCACTGATAATCATGGTCCACGGGAAAATGCTAGCGCTTCCCAGGAAATTCACCGCATTAAGGCCCAGAGAGGTTAAAATCAGGTTTATCGCACCTTCCGTATCCAGAATATCCATCAACACGCCGGCCATGATAATCCACGAGAGGAAATTCGGGATATAAATCAGCGTCTGATAAGCTCGTTTCAGCTTATTGGAACGCATTTCGTTCAGAAGAAGTGCAAATGTTACCGGAACCACAACACCGAGCACCAGTTTCCAGACAGCTATGAACATCGTATTCCTGATTGTCCTTACAAATGTCGGCTGACTGAACAAATATGTAAAGTTTTTTAATCCCACCCAAGGTGAATGGAATCCCATACTGACGTTGTAATCTTCAAACGCGATGATCACGCCATATAGGGGAATATAACAGAAAATAAAAGTAACTATTACGCCGGGTAACAGCATGGCAAAGTATTGCCATTGGTTTTTCAGCGTAACCCCAAAGGATTTTTTCTTCATAAATAATCTCCTTCCCAGAAATATAGGTACAAACCCTCAATCGGCATCAGTTGTAAGTTTCATTGATCTCTGCAGTCGCCTGTTCTCCTCCTGCTGCGAGCCATTGCTCTACAATCGTGTCAAAATAATCAATTGGCTGGTCACCGATGATGATTTTCGTAAAACCTTCAATCAAAATATCATTCAGTGTGCTTCCTGCTGACTGCAAGGTAGGTGTCTGGGCACCCCACATGGCATCCTGCACATACTGTTTATTATCCACATATTCTTTGGCGATACCGTAGGTAGAACGGTCATTCCCTTGCTGGAGCCAGTCTCCGATGCCGTTCGGATCCTGATTTTCAACCCAATTGACACAACTGTTAAACTTGGACACATTCTTTCCAAGATCTGATATATCCACTTCTTCTCCCGCCAAATAACGGTCTACAGCGTCTTTGATCTGGATATACTGGTTATAGTCCGTCATCGGGTTAATCACGCGCGTTCCCCGTACAATGTTCGGATAGTTGTTATCATACAGGCTGTAAATAAATTCGGTCTCCTCGCCGCCTTCTACCGCATTATCCATCATATAACAGAAGAAATTGACAATTTTCATGGCCGCTTCCGGATTCTTGCAGTTGTTGCTGATTACCACGTAGCCTCCGTTGTTGAACTTCACACTTCCCTTGATTTCAGAACCATCCTGGGTTGGAATCTCATAAGGATAGAAAATTGCTTCCGGTCCCTGATTGGAAATCACATCGGGCAGCGGATTATAACTAAACCACTGTGCGAACGGTATGACACCGCATTTTCCATTGATCATATCCTGAAACATTTTATCCGAATCCATGGTCGTAAAGTTCTGGTTGAGAATCCCTTCCTGATACCACTCAGCATACTGGGCAAGCGCTTCCTTCATTTCAGGCTGTATGCTGCCATAGCCCAAAGTCCCATCTTCCTGTTCCAGCCAAATGCCCGGATGTGCGCCCCAGGATAACGCAATACGGAAGAAATTATCCAGATTCTGATCTTCTGCAAGTCCATAACCGCCGTATTTTTTTGCAAAAGTCGTAGCAATTTCAATGACGTCATCCATAGTCTCGGGCTCATCAAAGCCACATTCCTGCATCCAGTCCTGACGAATCCAAATATATTCGAACTGGTCGATGATACCATAACTCATCTGGGGAATACCGTACAGGGAACCATCGAAACATCCTGTCTCCCAAGTATCCTTATTCTCCTCCCAATAACCTTTGAGCGTATCAGAAGCATAGCGGTCAAAGACATCATCCAGATTCATAATCAGACCTGCATTGTACAGCGTTGTCAGACGGGCGGAATCCACATAAAACACATCGGCGATATCAGCATCAGCGATGGAAAGATTCAACTTCGTGCCGTAATCATTGCTGATCCATTTGTTGTGCAGATCAATGTTGAAACGGTCTTTATAAGCCTGGTACCAGGGATTATTCTGGTAGTCGTCATCGCCCTGAAATGCCGTCCCGCTGTTTTCCTCACCCATGGTCGTAATCACTACCGTTTCCTCATAAGGAGCCCAAATATCCTCCGGCGGCTCCACTGCTTCGCTGCTAAAGTTTTCGCTGCTTGTAGCAGGCTTCTTTACAAGTCTGAAAGGCCCGACAAGCCCCAGCAGCATCACCACACACAGCACAGCTGCGGCAGCGATTTTCAAGTTTCGCATAACATTTTCCTCCTTCTTCTTTTTTCGGAATCTATATCCTGAGAGTATTATAGAACTGTGAGCATAGTAAAAAAATGACCCCAAAAAGCAATTATATGAGATTATCAATATGCTAAAATCGCAGATTATATGGTGAAATCGCATTATATATTATGTTTTTTCTCGTTACCACACGATGGAGAGCACCGTTTTCGAAAAGGTTTCCGGGAGAATTACAGAATACAAATTGCCATCTCTCAGCACCTTTCCTGTGACATCGACGGTACCCGCCGTTACCTTTTGTGGCTCTCTTTCCGATATCCACCCCACTGGCCCTGACTCTGCGACTACTGCGAGCAGCGTATCCTTATTTTCCTGCATACTTTCCACTGCCATAAAACCCGCGTATTTATTCAGGAGTCCTAAGCAGGAACCTGTCTTGTTCTTCGGAAGAATCACAAACCACGCAAAACGATCTGCTTCCAATGTCCCCTCATAGTTTTCATTCCGATCCAGGAGAAATACTTTTTTGCCAAAAAAGTCGTAAACCCAATATGTATCTGCCGCCTCTATATCCGGTATCTCTGCCGGCCTGAAAGCATATGACTGTCTCTTTCCGGTCAGGTTATATGCTGCGATTCCTCCGCCTTTGCTGCTTTGTCCCCACGAGCCCACATTATGCAGCTTTAAGACGCCGTTTTCCATTGGGTTAGAAAAGATGCAGTCCTCTGTGGGTTTCGCAGAACGCTCCATCATCAGGATTCTGCCGTCACTGTACATCAATGGTTTCAACACGTCCGGCTCCGTATCTCCGATCTTGTCACTGACATATACCGGACCCCCGCTAATTGCGCGCAGAAGGCTGTGCTTCACACTGTCCTCATGTTTCGTCCAAAACATATCCCAATCACAGCAATACAACTCATTGTGATACACAGCATTGTAAGTGTTCTGCAGCAGATGCTCCGCGAAACCATTTTCTTTATTCGGTACGAAATCATCGCTGTTTCTCGAAATCGCGGAAGTCGGTCTTGCCAGAATGCTCTCCATCGCCATCCCCATGCAGTTGATGATCGCGCCATCCATGTACGAAGCGCCGCTTTCCAAAGCCTGATTCATTCCCCTTGCAGCTTCACTGACCGGCAGACAGTTTTCAAAATAGTACGGAACTGCGCTCTGACCATCCACTTTCACAAAATCGATCTCTTCCCGCCTTAATTCTCTATACCAGTCTCTGTAAAACCTTTCTCCGGACTGCGGGCTCGGAACCACCTTGCCGTTAACTGTCCTGTAAAGATAGGGATATTCTTTCCAATCCAGACTGCTTTCCTTCTGAATCCCGCCCCAGTAACCGCCAAGCGCATGCCAGACGCCAAACCATCTGATATCTCCTTTAGCCTTGATATCCCTTATCATATCTTTAAAACCATTAGGGAATTTTTCTTTATCAGGAGCAAAATCAGTGAGCAGTTCATCCTGCACGGAAAGCCATCCGTCATCAATGATCATCCACCTTACCGGAACATTTTTCTCTGTCAGTTCTTCTGCCTTCTGTCGGATATTTTCTTCCGATACTTCCCTGTAAAATGCATCCCAGCTGCACCATCCCAGATAACGGAACATTTCCGGAATCCTTCGTTTCTCCCTCATACGGATTCCCTTATATTCCGCCAGCCATGTAAAAGCTCTATGTACCGCTTCCTCCAATGTAGACGCCTCTGTAAGCAAATATAACGGCTCTTCCACCTCTCTCTGACCTCCCAGATAAGAGGTCATTTCCAGACAGATTTCCGTCTCTGTTCCGCCTGTCATATACGCTTTAAACTCCCGTCCCACCATTGGCACAAAACAGGCAAACCGGTCTTTATATTTGAAAAAAGCTACCTGTGTGAACTCAGGAATGTCCTGAAATCCATTGACATAAGCAGGTCTGGTCCACCATTCATTAAAAAGATACATTGCCGTGATCTTCTCCGGGCATTCTACTGTCGGCAGATATACCTTGACCGGCTTCTCCATTCTTAAATTGAAGTTTTCCCTGCAGGACTCATTTTTCATATTCAGCCGGATTTCTCCGAACCGGCATCCTTCTGTGACCTGCTCTCTCACCTCAATACAAACGCCGTCTTTTTCATAGATGCCTGTATCCGGTGAAAACTCTGCATCTATCTTCCTGTCTTTTTGACAATGAATCTGACATCTGATTTTTTTCTTTTTAGCCATATCTGACCCCCCCCCATTCTCGCTTCGTCATGCACGCTTCGCAAACAGGACGCACGTGCCGCTTTGATGATATCTCTCTATTACCTCTTCCAGCTGACTGCGTTCCACGTTTAAATACGCTGCCTGACAGTCAAGGCACATAAACGTCTTTGATGCTCTGCTAAACAGCTTCATGTGCAGGGCAATTTCATCAGACATCAATTTTACTCCACATTTCTTACATAAATGATCCGCCACTTCTTATACCACCTTGCACCTGTAAACTTTAGAGCCATGTGCTACTACTGTCTCCGAGTATCTTTCCTTCTTTATGCCTAAATTTTTATGTTCTATACAATCAAAAAACTCCAAGTTCTTGCCCGAGCTGACAGTCAGTCCCATATCCCAGAAATCTACCGTGACCATAGCCGGAACATCTCCCATATTAAACATCCCGACCGCTATATCTCCGTTGGATAAAAATTTGACTAAGGTAAATACATCCGGGCTGTTCGACAGACAGTTTAATCGGAAAGGAGATCTGCACTCTGTATCCTGATTGATTGCGATAATGTCCCGGTTCAGTAAAATCTTTTTCGTTGCATCATTGAGATTTCTGACATCACATCCGATCATCAGCGGTGAATTCATCATCGCCCAAAGAGAAAAGTGAGTCTGGTATTCCTCGTCGGTACATCCCCCGGCGGAAATATATTCTGTCCCGCCTTTTCCATACATACCAACCACCAGCATATCCATATCATTGTGGCAGTACGATCCTGAAAATGCCTGTTTATCAAGCTGTGAAAGCGCGATATCTTTGATGGAATTCCAGGAATCATTGATATCCTCCGTAGAGCGGAATAAATGCGCTCCCGACGAGCGAATCCACTCATGTACCGAATCCGTACCCCACTGACATGCGGAAAACACAATATCCCTGCCGGAATTTGCAAGCGCCATCCCCATCCTGCGATATAAGGTTCTCCCATCCTGATTCTGCGGTCTAAAGCAATTATCATACTTTAAATAATCGACGCCCCACCAGGCAAACTGTCTTGCATCTTCAAATTCGTGTTCAAAACTGCCCGGATAGTTTGCACAGGTTCTGGTTCCGCAGCAGCTATACATACCGAACTTAAAGCCCTTGTCATGAATATAATCCGCCAACGCCTTTATTCCGCTCGGAAATTTCTCCGGATCCGCCACCAGTCTTCCTTCCGCATCACGTTCTTTCAGACTCCAGCAGTCATCCATCACCACATACTCATATCCGGCTTCCAAAAATCCCTGCTCTTTCATGGAATCTACCGTTTCTTTTACTAAATCTTCATTGATATTTTCAGCAAACGTATTCCATGAATTCCAGCCCATAGGGGGAACCGCGCACATTGCATTTCTTCCCATCTGTATGACTCCTTTCGTATTCCATTCCAAACTATATAATTTTAAATCATTATAAAGTTTTGATTGTTAGAAAAAAATGATCTGAAAAAGCGAATATATGAGAATAATAATATGTCAAAATCGCAGATTATATGGTATAATTGATATGGTAAAATGAGAGCTTAATGGAGAGGAGATGTTTTTATGTCGAGAGAGATTCCTATGCAGGCTGGTGAGTTTATTTGTATGCAGGACTTCAGCGAAACCTCCATGGAAATAACTCTGGTACATGCGGGCAAAGAATACTGCAAGCCTTACCATGCAGTCTCTGCTGCCCGCAATGAATATATTCTTCATTTCATTTTGTCGGGTGAGGGATTTTATTCGGCTAACGGCAACACATGGCATCTTGGCCCTGGTCAGATGTTTTTAGTCTATCCCGATGACCCAATCGTTTACTGTGCAGATGTAAACAACCCCTGGGGTTATGTATGGATTGGTTTCAAAGGTATCCGGGTAGATATAATATTAAAGAATTGTGGGTTTTCAAAAAATCACTTAACGCATCCGGCCCCTGCTCCCGATGAGTATATGGACTGCTTTGATGATTTATTTGAACATAGGGATATGGGCTTTTCCGATGCTCTTTATCGCGAATCCATTCTCCTTAAGCTGTTTGCCATCCTCGCCAATCATCATGCCTCGTATACCCCAAAAAGCGATCAAGGACAGACAGGCTACAGCGATAACACTTATGTAAATCTTTCAATTGACTACATTAACAAAATGTATATGCAGGGAATTGGTGTATCCGACATTGCAAACACCATCGGTATCAGCCGCGCTCATCTCAACCATATATTCCAGCAGGAGCTCAACATTTCCATCCAGAATTTTTTGATAGACTTTCGTATGCACAAAGCTGCCAATCTTTTAGTTAGCACTGCTTTGTCTATTAAAGAAATTTCAAATCAGGTGGGATATAATGACCAGCTTGTATTTTCCAAAGCTTTTAAAAAGAAATTTGGGTTGAGTCCGAAAAGTTATCGAACTTCTCTAAATAAAAACGAGCAAAGAAATGAATAACCACTTACCAGCAAAAGGGGACTGCACAAGCAGCCCCTTTTCTTTATCCGATTGATTTTCCAAGTTCAAAGGCCTCCGCCAGCTCCGGATGGTCTTTTATATCTTAAATCTTGTCTGCCAGTTCCGCCGCCTGTTTACAGCCATCCGTCTTATCAATATCACCCACATTCAGCACGCCGGGAACCAAAACTTCTCCAACCATCTTCCATTTATTCAGAGCGCACATACGCTCCATAGGAATGCGAACCCCGTCCATAACTGACATATCCTCTTCCTCACAGCAGGTGATCAACGCACATTCCTTGCCCGCAATATCTTTGCCGCCGACCACAAGAGAAAAGATCCGGTCGATAACGCCCTTGATCTGTGCCGGGATGGAATACCAGTAGACCGGCATCGTAAACACAATGGCATCCGCCTCCAAAATAGCCGGCGCTATCGTATTAAAGTCATCATCGAAGGTACAGGCTTTCCCTGTGGAAAAGCAGGTTTCGCATGCACGACAACCGCCTACTTTTTTCATAGCCGCATCAAAACGGGTGATCGTATGCCCCTTCTCCTCAGCCGCCTTGATAAAGGCATCCGTCATCGCAAAGCTGTTTCCGTTTTTTCTCGGACTTCCTGTGATCACAACAATTTTTTTACTCATAAACTGTTCTCTCCTTTTACTCTTTCTTTGTTTACCGCTCACTGCCTTGACTTGTTTAGCAGATCATATTATGATAGTAGCATATGCTAAACTTATTACAAGTACGTACATTCAAGTGCGATACTTACCGTTAAGTAGTATACTTACCTAAAGGAGAGTGTAAAATGGAAGATCGCTGTATATCAACGGAATGTTTGAATGACACAGGTTTCAGCTATACGCTGTCCCTGATCAACGGGAAGTATAAAATGACGATCCTTTACACCTTAATGGAGTTTGGAATCGTCCGTTTTAATGAAATGAAAAAATATATCGGCAATATCTCGTATAAAACACTCAGTTCTACCCTAAAAGAACTGGAAGCTGACAGGCTTGTCCACAGGGAAGAATATCCGCAGATTCCGCCAAAAGTAGAATACAGCCTGACGGAACGCGGGAAATCTCTGATTCCTATTCTGGACAGTATGTGCGAATGGGGAGATAAAAACCGAATTTAGAACCGGCTTTGTTGACAAAACCCTGAAAAAACAGTATACTGATTAAACCGTGCAGCCGGGGCGTTAGCGGTGCCCTGTACCCACAATCCGCTCTAGTGGGGGTGATGCTTTATCGAGGGCCTTCGCCTGTATGGCTGCCCTTTATAAGTGGCGTTGAAGTTTGGGTCTTACGCAATGAGAATCCATGAACCGTGTCAGGGTGGGAACACAGCAGCACTAAGTGGAACCTTTCATGTGCCGTGAGGGTGCCTGGCGGAGTTAACTGTAAAGGTAACGCATATGGGTTCCGGTTCGACATAAAGCGCACGGTTTTGAATTGGAACGGGAACGCTTATGACTACAGATCAAATATTTCATAAGAATGATAACTGGCCGGATCTGGCAGACTGTACCCTCTGCCCCAGAGAATGCCACATAGATAGAAACGCCGGGAACATCGGTTACTGCGGACAGACCGCGAGCCTTATGGCCTCGAGAGCCGCTCTTCATTTCTGGGAAGAGCCCTGCCTGTCCGGCACGAACGGTTCCGGCGCTGTTTTTTTCAGCGGCTGCTCTCTGCGCTGTGTCTACTGTCAGAATCACGAGATCGCGCAGGGGCATGCAGGCAGAGAGATTACCGTTTCCCGCCTGTCTGATATCTTTCTGGAATTACAGGAAAAACAGGCGCACAATATCAATCTCGTCACCCCGACACACTTCATCCCCCAGATCATTACCGCTCTGGAGACGGCAAAAAAACAGGGACTTTCTATCCCTGTCGTCTACAACACCTCCGCTTATGAAAAGGCAGATACCCTCAGACGTTTAGAGGGTTTGATCGACATCTACCTGCCGGATCTCAAATATTTCGACTCCGCCTTAAGCGCGCAGTACTCCCACGCGCCCGACTATTTTAAGACAGCCTCCCTTGCCATCGCCGAGATGGTCCGCCAGGCAGGCTCCCCGGTTTTTACCACGGGAGAAGACTCCCTGATGCAAAGGGGTGTCATCGTTCGACATCTGCTCCTGCCGGGCTGTGGCAAGGACAGTCGACAGATTCTGCGGTACCTTTATGAGACTTATAAAAATGACATTTATGTCAGTATTATGAATCAATATACACCCCTCTCCCAGGTACAGGAAATCCCGACCCTAAACCGCCGTGTTTCCAAACGCTCCTACGACAGGATCGTAGACTACGCAATCTCTCTGGGCATAGAGCAGGCCTTTATTCAGGAAGGCGCTGCCGCCTCGGAAAGCTTTATTCCCGCCTTCGACTACGAAGGTCTCTAGACCTATAATTCTACCTTTCTCAAATAATACCCAAACGTACCGGCTTTCGGGTCGCCGCTCTCACATTCAAAGGCCTCAAAGCCGAACATCAGTGCCACCATCTTCTCTCTTTCATAAAAGACCCCCGGCACGCCCAGATAGTATTCCCCTTCTTTGCCCAGGATCACATGGCGGTAGTTATAAAAGCCGTGCAGGAGAAAGCTGTTGTTTACCAGGTGTTGATATTTTGATGACAGAATAAGAAAATCCTTAGGCTCCAGCTTGACATAGACTCTCTCATCGCCGTAGGGATGAATCTGGTCATAAGTATCCAGGATCTGTTCCCACTTATTCTCTTTTAATCCCGTTACTACAAGTTTATCCACCATCACTTGCGGCTCTTGTGCATTCTGCTTCTGCACAGCGATATACTCAATCTTTTTTGCCGGCTTTGTCCTTGCACCATCCTCAATTGATGCCTGCTTTATTTCATCGCGGTGTTCGACTATTGCCGGATTTGTTTTTTCGCTGCTTTCAATCGCCGCCTGCTTTTGTTCTGACATATTTTCCGCTGCCACCGTATCGGCTTCTGCCGACGGTTCCGCCGTCATTTTGGAGGTATTCGCCTTATCCTCCACCGTACGGCTTGCTCCTTCCACCAGATAACCGCCCGGCAGCACGATCTGCAGTCTCACCTGCATAAGGGATTCTGCTTCCTGCTTTTCCCATTGACCATTACCATCCTGCAGAGTAATGCCGTCCGCTTCTTTCCAAGTCGTTCCACAATAATATCGCACCGGGAATCTTCCGCTTACAGAGTGGGGTACATTTTTGACCTGCAGCGACAGACTCCCCTCCTGATCTCTTTTTTCCACCCGAAGAAATCCTGCGTTTCCCAGGCGGTTTCCATCCTTATAAAGTCCCATATATATGATTTCTTTCTGAAACATAGCGCTCCCCCCTCTGTTTATCTATATGCGCGCTGTGCAGAAAATATGTCAAAAAAAAGAGCAGATAAACTGCTCTTTTTTAATACCTTCCTATGCGCGCATAAGCAGGCTCGAAATGCGTTAATAATCCAGAGAATCCAGATACCGCATATAATTAACTACCATCAGCGCAATCTTGAAGGTCAGCGCATCGTCAAATGTACGGATATCCAGCCCCGTGCTCTTTTGCAGCTTTTCAATACGGTATACCAGCGTATTGCGATGCACAAAAAGCTGACGTGAGGTCTCCGATACATTCAGATTATTTTCAAAAAATTTATTAATCGTGATCAGCGTTTCATCATCCAGCTCTGCCGGTATATTGGAGCCAAAAATCTCGTCAATAAAAATCCGGCACAGATTGATCGGCAGCTGATAAATCAATCTGCCAATGCCTAATGTACTGTAGGCTGTCACTTTTTTCTCTGCATAGAAGATCTTGCCCACATCCAATGCCATCTTGGCCTCCTTGTAGGATTTTGAAACTTCCTTGAGTTCCCCTACAATCGTGCCGTAAGCCACACGCACATTCAGCATTGCTTCCATATTCATCATATCCGCGATCGTGTTAGCGATCTGATCTAATCTGTCATAAGTATCCTCGGGTGCCAACGCCTTGATCAGGATCACATTGCTCTCATCGACGGCCGTGATATAATCGCCGGTCTGAGCGTTAAACATACCGTTTAAGAGCTCCATCGCCGTAGTATCCTTGTCCTTATCTGTCTCTATTAAAAAGACCGCACGNGGAANANCCGCCTCNATNTGCAGCTTCTTCGCNCGNTTATAGATATCTACCANCAGCATATTATCAAGCAAAAGATTCTGGAAAAAGNTATTGCGGTCATACCTTTCCTTATANGCCACNATCAGATGCTGCAGCTGACTGACNGCAATCTTACCGATCATGTANGTATCNTCNCTGTTTCCTCGCGCATCTAAGACAAAAAGCACCGACTCNTCATCCAGCACCTTCAGCAGATGATGTGTNCCAATGACCTGNCTGTCTGCAGGAGAATTGACAAATCCNGAGATCAGCGCCGGAGANATNTCNTCTCGTNTCAAAGGTAGCTGCNATCTCCTTTCCCTCNAGATCCCANACGGCAAGATCTATTTTAGAGATCATTCCCAGTTCCTCTATACTGGNCTTGATAATCTGACTTGAAATCATATATATTTCCCTTCATTNATANATTCGTACTCACAATNCCGCGCTTATNAANNAAGGGGGGATGCCTATGCATCCCCCCTAAAACATTTCTACTAGTTGGTGATGGTCTGCTCTGTCTCTTTGTCGAATACGTGAATCTTCTCAACATCGAAAGCAAACTTAACTGTATCGCCAGGTCTTGCTGAAGTACGGGAATCAACTCTAGCNGTGATCGGGAACTCAGCGAGATCAAAGTATAAGTAAACCTCTGCACCAAGCAGCTCGTAAACCTTGATGGTAGACTCGAATACGCACTTAGCATTCTCAACGTACGGACCAGCNTCATACACATCCTCAGGACGGATACCGAATGTTACGGTCTTTCCTGCATAACCGCCATCGATCAGCTTCTTNGACTTGTCAGCCGGTAACGGAATGCTCTTGCCNNCNACCTTNAGGCTTGCTTCNGAGCCATTCACCTCAACAACNGCATCCAGGAAGTTCATCTGNGGNGATCCCATGAATCCTGCTACNAACAGNTTCTGGGGCTTCTGATATAAGTTCTGAGGAGTATCTACCTGCTGTACCACNCCGTCCTTCATAACAACGATTCTGGTACCCAGGGTCATAGCCTCTGTCTGGTCATGTGTTACATAGATGATGGTGGTGCCCAGTCTCTGATGCAGNTTGGAGATCTCCACACGCATCTGTACACGAAGCTTTGCATCCANGTTGGACAGCGGCTCATCCATCAGGAATACCTTAGGGTTACGAACGATAGCACGACCCATAGCCACACGCTGTCTCTGACCACCGGAAAGAGCCTTCGGCTTACGATCAAGCAGAGCTGTCAGATCCAGGATCTTAGCTGCCTCTTTAACCATCTTATCGATCTCATCCTTCGGAACCTTTCTTAACTTAAGGCCGAAAGCCATATTGTCNTATACNGACATATGAGGATACAGAGCGTAGTTCTGGAATACCATTGCGATATCTCTGTCCTTAGGCTCTACATCGTTCACTACTCTGTCNCCNATCTTTAACTCGCCGGAAGAGATATCCTCCAGACCTGCGATCATACGAAGNGTGGTGGACTTACCACAACCCGAAGGNCCTACGAAAATGATGAACTCCTGATCTGCGATTTCAAGATTGAAATCCTTTACTGCNTCGAATCCGTTNGGATATACCTTGCAGACNTTCTTTAATGATAAACTTGCCATGACTTCCTCCTACCTAAATTTTATTTTTTGTTTTCTGTTACNCGCCCGGTAATNCGCTGCACCGNTCGCTTGACTCTGTAGATTAGTATAGCCGACTTTTCTTTCCTTTTCTATACCACTATTCCACAAAGATTTTNTTCTCGATTGTAAAAATTGCTTACTTTGTACACCTTTTTTTAGGATTCACGGCAAATTGCCTAAGAATNTANCCACTTCCTGTACACTTTGCCCAAACGGGTGTAAACGAGTATCTGNNCGCACTATGCGATACGGCAGCCCTTCACCTGNTANCCCGCCTCCGTCACTGCCTGAGAGAGTTTATCATCCGCTATCTCNCTCTCCATCGNCACGGTCGCNGTCTTCTCCTCCAGGCTGACANTCACCTCNGTCACGCCNGCGATCTCCTCCAGCGCNTTCTGCACATGAGCCTGNCAGTGCGCACACATCATACCNTCNACATCCAATACNTTTACCATGTTNTTTTCCTCCTTTTNNNTGTNGCNGGTCNNTTCCNGNCCCGCAGAGTTCGTTTTGTCATTTATCCCCGTAANGCCGTCTATCNATTCCGGCATAGGAACCTCNTGTATTTTTTTATCCCGCNTCGTGCTNCGNACGGAAAAGANATTCAGCCGCAGAGCGTTNGTGACNACGCANANNCTNGATAAGCTCATNGCCGCNGCNGCAAACATGGGATTCANAGAAATNCCCGCGATTGGCACCAGCACTCCTGCCGCAACGGGAATGCCGACACAATTATAGAAAAATGCCCAAAACAGATTTTCATGTATATTTTTCAGCACCTGTCTGGAAAGCCGAATTGCCGCCGTCACATCTGTCAATTTTGACTTCATCAACACAATATCTGCCGCATCCAGCGCCACATCTGCGCCCACGCCAATGGCGATTCCCACATCTGCTCTGGTGAGTGCGGGCGCATCGTTGATACCATCCCCCACCATGGCGGTCTTTCCCTGTTCCGAAAGCTTCCTGATCACAGCCTCCTTATCACCCGGCAGCACATCTGCCACCACAGCGTCAATTCCTACTTGAGAGCGGATCGCCTCCGCTGTCCGACGGTTATCTCCCGTCAACATGATGGCACGGACGCCCATACCCTTCAGCTCCGTCACCGCCTGCGCGCTATCGGGCTTTACCACATCTGCGACAGCAATCATTCCGAGCAAGATACCGTCTCTGGCAAAGTAGAGCGGCGTCTTCCCCTCTCTCGCCATCTCTTCGCCACGGCTCAGGAAACCCTCCGTCATAAGGCCCCGCTCCCGCAGAAGACCGCTCTTTCCTCCAACTGCCGGCAGACGTTTCAATACACCTTCCACGCCCCATCCGGGAAGCGCTTTAAAATCTGTGATTTCCTCGGCCTGGATCTGATCCTGTCCGGCCCGCTCGCAAATCGCCCGGGCAAGAGGATGCTCACTCTTTTGCTCCAGAGACGCTGCCACCCGCAAGAGTTCTTCCTCGGAGGATCCTTCCGCGGGACAGATATCCGTCACCCGGGGCCGCCCCTCCGTCACTGTCCCCGTCTTATCCAGAACAACGAACTGCATTTTGCCCGTCTGTTCTAATGCCGTGGCATTTTTAAAGAGGATCCCCTGCTTTGCTCCCACGCCGTTACCCACCATGATAGCCACCGGCGTTGCCAATCCCAGCGAGCAGGGACAACTGATCACCAACACGCTGATGGCATAGGAGAGCGCCTTGCCGATACCTGCGCCGGCCGCCAGCCAAACGATCCCTGTAATGACCGCCAGCGTGATCACCACCGGAACGAATACACCGGATACCCGATCTGCGATCTGAGCAATGGGCGCTTTGGTTGCCACTGCATTTTCTACCATATCAATGATCTGCTGCAAGGTAGTGTCCCGGCCCACTCTGGTGGCCCGGCAGGTGAGTGCGCCGTTCTGATTCAGAGTCGCTGCACTGACCCGGTCTCCCACACTTTTATCGACAGGAAGGCTCTCGCCCGTGAGCGCCGCCTCGTCCACCGCACTCTCACCCTCTATCACCTCACCGTCCACAGGGATGCTCTCGCCCGGCTTCACAAGGAAAAGGTCACCCGCTGCAACTTCCTCCGCCGCCACCGTTATTTCTGCGCCGTCTCGTATCACATGGGCCGTCTTAGGCGCCAGATCCATCAGGCTTCTGACAGCATTCGTAGTTTTTCCCTTGCTGTATGCCTCCAGTGTCTTCCCCACAGTGATCAGTGCCAGTATCGTGGCCGCAGACTCAAAGTACATATCATGGAGACAGTGCATCGCCATCTCCGAATCCCCCGCGCCATAAGCTCCGCCCATACGAAACATCACCGCCAGACTATAGACAAAAGCCGCCGCGCTGCCAAGCGCCACCAGCGTATCCATGTTAGGAGCGCGGTGCATCAGCCCCGCAAAACCACTGACAAAAAATTTCTGGTTAATGACCATCACCAGTCCTGTCAAAAGAAGCTGGTAGAGTGCGATTGCCCAAGGATTCTCCGCCAAAGCTCCCGGCACGGGCCACCCCCACATCATATGTCCCATAGACACATACATGAGCGGTATCAGAAGACACAGCGAAGCCGCCAGCCTGCGCTTCAGCCTCGGCGTCTCGCGGTCCACAAACGCATCTTCCTGCCGCGCTGCTTTTTCCCCACCTGCCGGATTCGCTCCGTAACCTGCCGCTGCCACAGCCTGACAGATTGCATCTATAGTGGCAGGCTCCTCAAAAGACGCCACCATATTATTCATAAGTAAGTTTACGCTGACTTCCTTGATACCCGCAACGCCGCGTACTGCCTTTTCCACATGCGCACTGCAAGCCGTACATGTCATACCTGTTACATTAAATTTTTCCGTTTTCATGTCTCTTCCTATTACTTTCCCATTTTCACAGTCCACCGAGTTCGCGAAGCGAATCTCGTGATTGAGCGCAGCTCAATCGACTATTTTAATTTTTTCATCAATTCTACCGCTTCCGACAGGATCTGCGTATCTCCCTGCCGCACGCCGTCCGCCACACAAGTCTGCATATGTTCTTCCAGGATCGCATAGCCGAGACTCTGCAGTGCGCTCTCCACCGCGCCGATCTGTATCAAAATATCGCCGCAGTAACGGTTATCCTCTATCATCGTCTGTATCCCGTTCAACTGCCCGATGATACGGTTAATGCGATTGTTTAGCTTCCGCTGCTCCTCTGCCTCCCGGGGTTTATCCTTCTGTCGACAGCAGGCACATACGTCTTCGCGGGCCGACGTTTTTTCCTCTTTCATAAGACTCTCCATTCCAGATTTTTTTATGCCGATAAGATATTAGTCTCGAAAGCACATGCTGGTATTATAGTATACCCCCTGGGGGTATATGTCAAGCGCAAATCGAGATTATATGCTGTGGCATTTTTCTATATAATAAAAGAATCGGGGACGATCTCTCGTCCCCGATTGTTATACTCATATGAAATAATATGATACGTGATTAAGTTTAACCTTTTACCGCACCGGCAACCATACCCTTGATGATCTGCTTGCTGAATGCGAAGTAGAAGATCACGATAGGAGCCATAGTCAGCAGCATAGCTGCCATGATCTTCGGATAGTCAGAGGTAAACTGTCCGGTAAACTGCTTCAGTCCTAACGGTACTGTGTACAGCGCTCTGTCCTTGATCAGGATCAAGGCGAAAGAGAACTCATTCCAGCAGCTGAATACGTTAATGATCGCAACCGTTACCAGAATCGGCCTACATACCGGCAGAATGATCCCAAACAGGGTCTTGGAGAAAGAAGAACCATCAATGGCGGCAGCCTCCTCCAGTTCAACCGGGATACCCCGCACAAAACCTTCCACCAGGAAGATCGACATGGGCAGTGCAAAGGATACATACGGCATCAGCAGCGTGTACCAATGGTTTGACAGTCCCAGTTTTGAGAAGATGATGTAAATGGGAACCATCAGCGAATGGATCGGAATCAGCATTCCCATCAGGAACATCACGTACAGAGGTTTGTTCAGTATAAAATTAATTCTTGAAAGAATATAGCCCACAATAAACGCAATCAACACGATCAGAATTACGGACAGAATCGTCGTTCTCGCACTGTTGGCTACAGACTGCATCAGCCGGTAGTCCTTATTGGACAAGATCTTTGTGTAGTTTCCTAATGTCGGCTCTTTCGGCAGACCCATGATATCCGCGTTGAAGACTCTCTTATCCTTCAAAGAAGAATACAGCATCCAGATCAACGGGAAAATACAGGTCAATGAGAAAAACCAGAGTATCACATTTATAACAACGCCCAGCACGCCTCTCTTTACACGGGTGCCTGTTGAGTTATCTTCTACTTTTGTCATTACCATTTCTTTTGCCATAACAGATCCCCTCCTTTCTATGCGTTCGCTTTGCGGTTTTTGATTGCCTGTTTTCTTTCTTTTTCGATCTGTTTCAGATTCTTCTTCTCCTGACGATCATAGCTGTCCGTCATAAGATAGTTCATAAGAAGCTGAGAACCACCGATAACAGCCAGAGCCAGAACGAAAATACCGACGGAAATACAGGAACCATAACCCAAATTCGACTGCTCAAAGGAAACCTTATATCCATACATTGCCATAACCATGGAGGAATAGCCGGGGCCACCTGCCGTCATGACGTAAATATTATCGAATGCTTTCATATTACCCGCTACACAGAGAGTAATACATACAAGCAGTGTATTCTTGATCAGAGGTAATACTATGTAACGTGCACGCTGCATACCTGTCGCGCCGTCAATCTCCGCAGATTCCAACACCTCAGTGCTGATAGAAGATACCGCAGACAGGAGGATTACCATATAATAACCAACATACTGCCAAACCAGCGGAATAGATACCAGCAGCATAACCAGCTTGGGCTCGTTGAGCCAAACCTTCTGCAGATCACTCCTGCCAATGGCCTCTAAGAAGTAGTTGAGCAGACCTCTCTTGGAATCATAAATCATCTGCCAGATAAAACCGATGCAGACTGCCGAGATGGTACTCGGGAAGAAACCAAAGGTTCTGTGAATTCCCTGCAGCTTGGTCACCTTGGAATTGATCAGCAGCACAATGATGAATGCGATACCAATCTGACCAATGATACACACAACTACCAGAAAGATATTGTGCCAGAAGGAACTCCAGAATACTTCGTCTGCAAATAACTGTGCGTAGTTGGATAACCCGTTAAAGGTCTTCACCGGGCCGCCCTTCCACTCAAAAAAGCTATAAAAAAGAGCTGCAAGAAGCGGAGCAAACACCGTAAACATATAGAGTGCCACGGGTATTACCAGATATGCAGCTACAACCCATTTCTTTGGTCTGATAGATTTCAGCATAGAATCGTCCCCCATTTCCTTTTAATGCTCGTTCTGAGACACACCCCAAAAGCGAAACGAAGACGTTCTACCGCTTCGCTACAATTAAGCCTCACATTTCAAAAAAGATAGGGTCGTCCGGGGAAACTCCCCGGACGACTTTATCCAGATCAGGATAACCTGATCATTTACTGTCTTACTGTCCTAAGTATGCCTTGTAAGCTGCCTGTGTATCAGCTGCAACGGTCGCAGGATCCTTATCACCATTAACCATCTCCTGCATCTCAGTGTTCAGTACGGACCATACGGAACCATCTACATAAGAGTCATAAATCTCACAACCCTTGTTGTCCACATAGGAGAAGTTGTAGAAATCCTGTGTATACTGATCGAATGCGGACAGATCCACATCGGAGCTGCAGAAACCAGCCAGTGCATAGTTAGCACCTACATACTCGGAGAATGCAGGACCTGTCAGATACTGGCAAAGGTCGATACATGCTGCAAGCTTGTCAGGATCGGAAGCAACCTTAGCGCTGATTGCCATACCATAACCAAGACCAATGTTCTGGAAGTTCTCGTACTTGCCAGCATCATCAGACTTAGGAAGTACCGCAAACTTAGTGGTATCCTTCTTAGGATCACCTTCCAGAGTAGCCTGAATGTAAGAAGCATCCCAGTTACCGCCGATGAACGCTGCAGCGTCGCCGGAGATGTAGTACTCACGAGCATCCTCGTTACCTACTGCGTTGAAGTCCTTGTTGAAGATGTTGGTGTCATGGAAGAGACGCTGTGTCTCTGTCAGTGCTGCTACGAAGTTAGGATCCTCGAAGTCGCCTGTACCTGCGATAATATCAGAGAACCACTGTGTGCCGGTGTACTGATAACCAAGGCAGGATACGAAGCAGGAATTCAGCTGCCACTGACCAGCATTACCGAATGCGATAGCATCGATGCCCTGACCATTGAAATACTCAGCAGCCTTCTCTACGTCAGCCCAAGTGGTAGGGAAAGAACTAAAGCCTGCCTCTTCCCACATAGCGGAATCGTAGATTACTACAGTACAGGTACCACCTGTCAAAGCGGGATAAGCATAGTAGCTGCCGTTTGCAGTGAAAGGTACCAGATAATCCATGGTGTACTGGCTTGCGTAAGGAGAATTCTTAATAGAATCTGTCAGATCATACACAAGACCCTGGTTTGCCCAGCTGATGGTGTTCATACCCTGAAGCAGGAACACATCCGGAAGATCGTCTGCTGCTGCACGAGTAGCGATCTGTGTCTTGTAGTCATCGTTAGCCAGAACTTCCTCGTCCAGTGTGATGCTGCCGTGGTCACTCTGCCACTGTGCAAGGCAGGTTCTGAAACCATCGGAACCACCGTTACCCTCAGACTCCTCAGATGTAGAGAAGTGCATGATGGAGATGTTGCCGCTGTAAGCCAGGTCGCCGCTTGCTGCAGGTGCTGCTTCCTCAGCTGCAGGAGCTTCCTCCTCTGCTGCAGGTGCCTCCTCCTCTGCTGCAGGTGCTGCTTCCTCAGCTGCGGGTGCCTCTGCTGCCGGTGCAGGATCGCTGCCGCCACAGCCAGCTAATGTAGCTACCATAGCTGTTGCCAGTAAAATGCTTACTACTTTCTTTTTCACTTTTTCATTTCCTCCTTTAAAAAATAAAATAAAATAATAGTAACTCGAAACGTCAAGCGCTGCTTAAACGTTTTCGTAATTGTAGTCTAGCACAATTCTTCCATATTGACAACCTTTATTTTTAATTTTTTTATACATTTTACATATATTTACATATATTTTTTATTTTTTTTACACGAAGCGCTCCGATTAACGAAATTTTTTTACGAAAAAGGACAGCCCTTCGGCTGTCCTTGCACTCTACTCCTCTGCTTGCGGCTGCTCCTGTCCTGCCGGGGTTCTGTCCCGGTAAAATGCCAACTGGTTCTTACCCCGCTTCTTAGCCTTATACAGACCCTGATCCGCCGCCTTATAAAGCGCCTCAAATTCCGCTCCTTCCTGAGGGAATACCGCCACACCGATACTGGCGGTGGCTTTATACTTAACGTATTCTCCTGCCTGGAAGTTCTTAAAGAACTCTTCCACCTTCCGCGCTTCTTTCAGAATCGTCTCATCATTCGGAATGTCCTTCAAAAATACCATGAACTCATCACCGCCTACACGACCAATGATGTCTGTAGCGCGGAAGATCGATCCTATCTGTGTTCCCAGAGACCGCAGCACCTCATCACCGAAAGCATGACCCATCGTGTCATTGATCTTCTTGAAATTATCAATATCCAAAATGAACATCATGGACTGCTTATCCGGATGCTTCGCCATGTATTCCTTGATCTTACGCTCTGTGGCAAGTTTATTATTGAGACCGGTCAGCAGATCTGTATCTGCCTTATCCTCCAGCTCTTTCTTTTTCTCATTACTGCGGATCTTACCCACAATATTGATAACCATGACCGTACAGAAAAATATAACAATCACAAGCAGCAGCGACATGATCATGTTGTTCGTATTCTTACGCAGATATCCTATCTGCCTGTCCACATAAGCCTCGCTGACCCCCAGCACCATATCCCAGCCCGGCGCTCCAACCGGCACAAAAGTCAACAACTGCTTCTGCTTATTCATCTTTATATAGACATTTCCGCGTGAACCGTTATTCATGCGGCCGCGAAGTGATTTGGCAGCCTCTCGATTTTCTCCTTCAATGGTTGTCAGAATATTGCCGTCTTTCAGACATGCGTTGCTTGTAGCGCCACTCGCGCTCAAAACTCCCCCGTTCATATCCACGATGGCAAGAAAACTAGAGGAATCGTAGCCGGAATTCAAGAGAATACTGGAAAACTTGCTCAGAGGATAGAACATAAGCAGATATCCCTGCGCTTTATCCGTATTCACGCGCTCCGTCACGATGATCGCCTGTTCCTCCTGTACATATATATAGGAAGATTCTGAGCCACGAACATCCTCAAACCAACTCTCCTGTCCAAGTTCTACAGAAGTGCCCGTCTGGTCTATTCCAACACCATTTATATCACTATAAAAAACCTTCTCCACATTGGCACAGTCCGCCGTCACCTCAAGAAGCTCCGCTACTCTTGCGCTGTCTGCGGTGCCCTCATCCCCAAGTAATACACTGATCGGCTCTCCTGCCTTCCCCGTCTTCTCCAGCTCGTGCAGAAAACTGCTCGCATAACTCTCCGTTGATGAAATCAATGTCTTAAAGACAGAATTCTCCGATTCCGTACCGCTTTTTGTCCAAAACCGAAACAGCATAATTACAACAACCACCAGCATGATGCCTGTCGGGAGAAGCCACTGTAATACACTTGACCTGTTCTGATTATCCATCGTTTTCCTCACTCTCCTCTTCAATCTTCAGAGAGAAATCCAGATCGGATGATATCTCCTCCGATTCCGGTTCCAATTTTTTAAAAATACCGCTGTATAAATACGCCGCCGCATAGGTCGGTGCCGATATACCAAACATAAAGATAAAAATAAGCGCATAATCCGAAAAATAACCGATCACAGGGGGTATCGCATAGCATACCAGCATAGCGATCGTCTTGGGCAGATTAGCAAACGCCAATATCAACGCATTCTTGAATGTATTTTTGATCGAATTTTCAAAGCGTGCCAGTAATGGGAACACATAAACCGCCATCATCAAAAGCAGTGTCGCCACTACCACCACAGCAATCTTCAGCGCCTTGGGGAATTCCATTCCCGAGTAATTAAAGATCAGACAATCTCCTACGTAAACTATCACGATCAAAAGCATCAGAAGCCATATCAGAGTCGCCTGCTTAAAATTCATCTTAAAAGATTTAAAAAAGCCTCTGATAAGATACCCCTCTTCACCTCGAACAATTTTAAGCAGTACATAGTGCATCGCTGTAAAAGCCGCACCAGCTGTTATGATCGGGATACAGCAGATTATCATCAGAAAATTCAGGATCATCAGATCTGCCACACGATTTAACACCCGCATGAACGGGCTATCCATATCAAAAAACTTACCCATCTGTTTCTCCACAGGCACTCATTATTGTCACAGTCACTATCGCCATGATTATTATAATACAGTAGAGTGTCAAAATCCATAAAAATATCAAAAAAAGTAAAACTATGAAATATTTTAGATTTTATATTTTGTACTCACCTGCTGATATTGCATATTCAACGTCTGATACATCTTCAGGATTCTGGCTGATTCCCCTTTCACACGCACCATGATCTCATCATAAGAATCAGCGAGCACCTTAACTATCGATTTTTTAAATCGTTTCCTGTTCACCTCTTCCATCAGGAACTGAAGTACCTGCTGCTTCGGAAATGCCTCTCTGTAGCTCCTTTTATTTACCAGAGCACTGACCGCATCCGCCACCTGCAATACGCCCTGTTGAAGAGATATTTTCTGCTCGTTCAGCCGTTGCGGATAACCGCTCCCGTCCCCTCTCTCATGGTGTGCCAGCGCGATACTCACCACTTCAGGGTCCATCTTCCCTTTCAGCTTCTCCTCCGTGATCGCCACGTGAGTGCGGACATGCTTGACTTCCTCCGGTTTCAGCTTTCTGGGGGCCGTAATAACATCCTTGGAGATGCCGATCATACCCAGATCATGGAGCAGCGCCGCATAATAGATCATCTCCTTCTCATGTTCCGGTAAGAACAACCGACTCGAAAGTTCCTCGCAGATGCAGATCGTGGTGACCGTATCAAACACCATGCTCTCCCTGAAAAATCCCATACAATAGATCAGCATATCCAGAAATACTTTTTTACCTTCATTGGAAAAGATCATGTACTCTGCGATCTGATCCAGCTCTTCCTTATACTCGCCGCTTTTTACCTTTTCCAGCATGCCATATTTTGCATCGCACTGATAAAACCGCTCCAGACCTGCGGCAGAGAGCTTTGTACCTGCCTGTTTCTGGAACATACGCAGATCAAACTGGGCGCCCATAGTATTAGAATAGATATCCACCTTCTCAGCAATATTGATATAGGCTGCTACATCCTTATATTCGTAGTCAACATTCTGCAGCTTCTCATAATCCCGGCAATGATACATGATCACTCTTGCCAGCTCCGGCACAGGAGAAAGATACTTGAAAAGCAGATGCCCATAAATGGAATGTGCCATACTTTCTCTTGTCTCATACTGCAGCATATCATTGATCCTGGTCTGCTCCGTCTTGTATGCGCCGATATCATGCATCGTCGCCACCATGACAATATCCGCCAGCTCAAACTCCTCGTAGCGGTTTTCCTCCTTCAGCATCGTATATACTATGTACGCCACCCTGGATCCATGTTCCATCAGGGTGGGATTGATCAGTTTCAGGATATCCCGCATCAACAGATAAATATCTTTACTCTTAATATACTCCATAAAATTCCCTCATCCTAATTTCTTACAGCACAAACTCCATCGGCGTGTAGATGATTCCATCCCGTCTTTGCTCCGGATGCAGATCACGGAAACCCAGCCGATGATAAAAATCCACTCCATAAGGAGAAGCATTTACCGTCACACGGGAAGCCTGCAGCTCCGTCAGAAGATAATTCTCCAGATACTGCATAAGCGCGCGGCCTATCCCCTGTCTGTGGTATTTTTCATCCACAAACAACAAAGAGATGTGCGTCATATCCCGGAGCGTGATCATTCCTATGATCTTCTCTCCATCCAACGCCACAAACATCTGGTACGCCCCCATGACAAACATCCTGTAGAGGGTCGTATCCGTGATAAAGTTTTCAAAATTCTTGACGCCCTCAGGGGAGTAGTCATCCGCCTCAAACTGCAAAAAGGTCCGCCACGCCAGCGACATGGCTTCCTCCCAGTCCTCCCGGTATGCACTTCTGATCTGGTATGGCATCCCCAAAATCTCCGTTGCTCCTTGCTATTGCATTAAAAAATATGTCTTGTAATCATTTTAGCGTATTTGAGGCAAAATTACAACCTGTTTGAGAGCAGGGCTCTTTTCCTGAAGTTTTTCTTTATTTTATCACAAAGAGGCCTATTTTCGATTCATTTTAAAGAATCAAGATCAATATCCTTGAAGAATATCTCCCCTTCAATCAGCTCTGCGCGAACCCCTTCCGGAAGCGCCTCGATATCCTCGACCGTGTACTGCCATTTCCCTTTTCTGGTAAGGCCCATCCTCTCAAGATCCTGATATGTGAGATCCCTGGTAAGGCCCATCTCCCTTAATTCTTCCAGTGTCGGCTCCATCCCTGTCTCCTTTCTTCTTTTGATCACTCAATTGCATTCAGTATACCGTCCGCACAGGAGTGTGTCAACGAAAAATACGTAAAAGCGTTTATAAAAAGATATCTTGACATATGTCAGGACGAGACGTATACTGAGTGTACAGAGTAAATAGGACGAAACCCTCTCATGGGTTTCCGCGTTGCAAAAGGCGCATCCGTGCATTCGCACAACAGGCAGTTTCTGCCGCTTACTCACATTTGTAACACGAAAATAGAAGATGCGGTGGAGGCAGCCTAAATAGGAGTCCATAGGCGCGCCTTCCTGCTACCCCACAAAGGAAAGGAAGGTATTACTATGGAAGCCAGATTGCCAAAAAGAGAGGAAGGTTTCACTATGCTGAAAGGCGAAAAAAACTACACGATTGCGGATATCGAGGCGCTTCCGGAAGGAGAACGGGCGGAGCTGATTGACGGGGAGTTGTTTCGGATGGATGCACCGACGAGACAACATCAGGACATTTTGGGCGAAATGTTTGCTAATATCAAATTGTACATTAGGCGAAATAAGGGGAAATGTAAAATATACCCTGCGCCCTTCGCAGTATATATCAAAAAGGATAAGCGCCACTATGTAGAGCCGGATATTTCCGTGATCTGCGATCGAGACAAGCTGGATGAGAAAGGCTGCCAAGGCGCGCCCGACTGGACGATCGAAATCGTATCTCCATCGAGCAAAGTAATGGATTACGAGCGAAAAGTCAAGCTTTATCGGGAAGCCGGTGTGCGGGAGTATTGGATTGTTGACCCGGATAAGAATGCGGTCACGGTGTATGATTTTGAGCATGGTAAGAAGCCTGCGCGGTATGCATTCTCTGAGCGGATCAGAGTGGGGATCTTCGAGGATCTGTGGCTGAATCTTTCGGAGATGGAGCTTGGTTGAACTATCCGCCCAGCGATAAAAGTTCTGGGATGATAAAAAGAACCACCGCAATCTGCGATGGTTCTTTTGTTATAAATATTTACTGTAAAAGGTTGTACTGCCGTTTCTCTGAATTACTACTCAATGTTTCCTTCCGCTGCAACGACATTAACTTCTACATCCTGCTTTATGTTTGTATCCTTTACTTGAGCTGCGACAGTTATTTTAGTCTCCGCTGTCTCATTAGCTGATACAACCAAGGTAGCCTTTGCCTTATCAGTGGAATCAACAGTGAATGTGCTATCATCACTCTTACCATCTACACTCCACTCGATTTCGTCTCTCTTATCAGCTGTTATATCAGTGCCACTAGCATTCTTTAATACAGCGGTGAACTCTACGGTTCCTCCCTCGCCCTCTGTAATAGTAGTCCCACCTTTAGCGTTAACCGTAATAGTCCATACTTCCTTATCTTCTGGGTCGGGAGCAGGAGTAACCGGTACATCAGGCGTCGTCTCAGGCGTCTCGATAGTGCCATTCAGATTAACACCGTAACTCTCCTTCACGCCATCCATAGGCCTGAGAGTCGTAGCTTTGAGTACCTGATAGCTGAAGGTCAGGTTGGTTACTTTTCCTTCGGGAGCATCGTCTGCTGCGGCAGGCTTATTATCTTCCTCTTCAGAACCTTCATTCCCGTCTGCGCCGGCATCTACAGATGCTACCTCAACATGAATATTGTCGACTTTGACAATATACTTATTCTTAGCTACCGTATCAACTGCATTCTGAAGCTCGGTCTGAATTGTGTCATCGTTTTCCAGCGCCTTGGTGACCGCAATCTTACCTGCAGGTACCCCGTCGTCTCCAGGGATCACGAACTTCCCGATCGCTTCCTTGAGCGCATCGCCCACAGTCGGCTCTGTCACTTTCTCGGTAACCTTGATCACAACGTCAACAGTATCGTTTTCCTTTGTCAGGTCTTTCAGAGTGATCTTGATCTCATGGTCACCCTTTGTTTCTTCCTTGTCGGCAAATGTCTCCGCGTTGACTGCCGCTACAGCAGTTACCTCGATACCGGAAACCGTGGAGATCTCAATTGCTTTTGCTGCGACTTCAACTTCCTTTGCTGCCCCTGCTGCATTGTTATAGTTTGCCTTTGTTACAGCGAAGTCTTTCAGCGCATTTTCTACAAGCTTCTTGACGTCTTCCTTCTTCGGGATCTTCTCGGTCTTGATAGGGAAGTAAACCGTCTCGTCAGCGCCAGCCGTAAATTTCAGATCAACCGGCACTTTATACTGTTTACTCTCTTTAAGGCCATCCCTGTCGAGGACGATAGTAATTGTATCTTTTGCACTATTGAGTGCAACACTCTTTACTGCATCTGCAGCTGCCTTGTTATCGCCGGTGAGTGTTGCCTTTGTTGCTTCTGCAGAATCGATCGTCGTATTAGACAGATTATAGGTAAAGTCTCTGCCCGCTTTCAGCTCTACCGTCAGGTCTACTTTAGCCAGTGAAGCAGTCTTGTTGATGCTTGCTACAGGAGTCTTTACACCCTTCGCAAGGGTGATCTTGGTCTTGTTGTCATCCGCCGCTTTTGTGGTAACCTTAACCGTTACTTTAATACCATCCGTTTTAGGATCCGCTGTTGCCACACTTCCGTTCTGGGAAGCCGTCGGGATCACATAGAGATCCACATTTCCGCTTGCAGGTGTTGCCTTTGCCGTCAGGTTTACAACGCCGGTGGTTTCATCTGCTGTGGGTGTCGGAAGAGCCGCTTCCCAAGCATCTGAATCAACTGCCACCTTAGCGATGGGTACCGGTGTGTTTCCAAGCTTGATCGTGGTCGCAGCCGTTGCTTTGTCCACTGCAACGATATCAACATTCGTCGCGGTATACTTCGGTGCGGTCTTGTCACTAATGGTTACCGTGATCTTATCCTGCTTCTCAACCTTTCTGCCGGTGGCCGCATCGTAATACTCGTATACCAGATAGCCGGTCAGGTCAGTCTTGGCATCCAGTTTATCTAACTGAGTCCATTTTTCTGCTTTGATCTGCAGCTTATCGCCGACTACTTCAAAGTAATCATAGAACTGGTTCTTGTTGCCCTTATTGTTTGCAGACAATACACCCTTGTATGTTATCCTGCTTTCATATCCTGCCAGAGCCGGCTTTACATCAAGCTGTG
Source organism: Lachnospiraceae bacterium (assembly GCA_014804615.1). Taxonomy (GTDB): domain Bacteria; phylum Bacillota; class Clostridia; order Lachnospirales; family Lachnospiraceae; genus UBA3282. Next base: position 67,645 of record JAAUZL010000007.1, on the reverse strand, counting down.
CGCTCATGGATACTTTAGGGTTAATGGTGTATTTTGCAACTGCCTTAGGATTAGCCGCCTTGTTTACCTTGATCGACAGGGTTGCCGCCTTGGTCTTAGGAATGAATATACCATCCTCATAGTTGCCGTATACTGCGGAATACTTCGCCGTGCCGACGCTGCCGGAATAAGCGTTATTCAATGTAAAGGTGCCTTCGCTTATACCATGTTCTCCGGATGCACCGCCGATGCTGATGCCGGAAACCCAATTGAGTTTTACGGCCTCGTAGCTTACATTATTCTTCCACTTCACGGTATAGGTCAGATCCTGCTTAATCCAACCTGATTCATCTTTAGCCGCATACAGCTTACCTTTGGTGGATGCCGACGGAGCCGCTGTGGTCGTCCAGCCGTTATCCTTGAAGATGAACTTTGTTGTATTATTAGGTGCCTTCTTAGTCTTATCGGTGATGGTGATCTCCACCGTATCTTTGTTAGGAGTGATCGCATAGTAGCCATTAGCCTGTTGGCTTTTAGTGGAAGTAATCTTACCGCCGGTCACTTTGACGCTGTAATTAAAGAGGCTTGTATATGCATAACGTTCGTTCGCATCGTCTCCACTTCCTGTTATAGCCATCACTTGGAAACGGATCGTTTCGTTTCCGCGGCCGATATAGGTATAGGTGTTACTCGTCTGATTGAGTACCGCGCCACTTTCAAGGTTGGTAAGCTTGCTGTAATTAACATTCTTAATATCATAACTGATATCATCAGGATAAGTAATGGTATACTTCTTACTGGATGCGCTCTTCTTGCCGCCATCCGTGGTGGTTGCCTTGATGGTCAGATTCTTCTGATAGCCGTTTACTCCAATTCTAAATGCATTGGCTTCATCCCAATCATCCCAATCCTGACCATAATACACATAAACCTTGCCCTTATTGGGGGTCAGGGTTACCAGATCGGGATCTGTGATTTCTTTACCCTTACCATCCGCCAGAACTACTTGGGCCTTCTTTAATTGCTCGGTCGTCATCGACTCCGGCAAATCAGTTCCCTCAGAATCTACCAGCCTGACAGAGGAGATTTCCAAAGCTTCGTTGGTGACAGTAATATAAGCATAATTAACGTTGTAATTGTCGCTGTAATCATTGGGCTTCACCTCTACAATAAAGGTGTTGTCATCCGGGTCTGCGCCTACGCTGAAATCTTTCTTCACCGTGACCTTATTGTTTTTAACAATTACCTTATCTCTATTCTTAGGATTACCGATGCTCTCTGTATCCAGCTCATAGAGGAACTTCTGCGTCTGTGCTTTCACAACACTGCCGTACTCATTCATCTCATACCAACCGGTGGCCTTCAGTGTGATGGATGCATCCTTCCCTAACACTGCAATCTGGATAGGGTAATCTAACTCAACCCAGTCGATACCCTTCTGTACCGTGATCGGCACCTTCACAGATGCGCGGTACATGTCGTAGGCACTGCCATCCTTGGTGGCGGTCGCGTAGATCACCACATCGTAAGTTCCGGCAGAATGGTCATAGGTATCCACATACACGCCCAATGTCTCAGAGTCAACACGTGCGTCTACCAGAGTGGAGTCTACCAGACTTCCGTCCTTGTTGTATACGACTGCCTTGATATCTTCAATGTGGCTGGCGTTCTTACTGAATTTCGGAATCGCCACAAGGATATCCTGCTGTCCGGAGTAAAGCTTCGTGGTCTTCTTGGTCACGCCCAGTTTGTCTTCGTAGTATCCCTTGCGGGTCTTGAATTTACCGGACTTGATGTTAGCCTCTGCTGTGGCAAACTTTATTTCAGTCTTATCTACAAGCTGCGTGCCGGGTGTGCCGGTCAACGGGTCGCCTGCCTTTTCATCCACAGTCGCTTCATCAGCTGCTGCTACTGCAACGAGTCTTACGGAGAAGGTGTATTCGTTCTCCATCTTTTCGTTATCAGTCTCGGTATTTACTTTAAAGAGCTGTGATACCGGAAGGAACTTGCCCTTTGCATCATATTCCTCTGCATTTAAGTAGTAGACGCCTTCCTTCTGATTTGCATTGCCAGTTGCACTCGATTCTACTTTTACTTCATAGTACAGCGCAAACTGATCGGAGATGGTCTTGATGCTTGTATCCGCCGCCACATCCACCAGAATGTCATGCATACCCTGGTTTGTGCTGGTCACGCTCTTTACTTTCAGAGCAGGCGTCTGACCATTCACCGTGAAGTTATACAGTTCTTTGCCATCAGCTGCCAGGATCTTAACCGGTACCTCTTCGGCAACGATAGGTGCTACGAAGAGTTTGCCGCCTTCGATATAAGCCTTAACTTTGGACTGATCAACTTCTACCTTCAGCGCCTTATCATACTCAGCCGCATTCAGTGTCTTGCTGCCATCTTTCAAGGTAAGCGCATAGCTTGTTACACTGGTTGCGTCCAGTTTAACGGTCTTTCCTTTTGCGATACCCTTAACGGTCAGGGTTTTGTCGGAAGCATCCTTGCAGGTAAAAGTGATCTTGGCTGCTTCCTTCTTGGTATCTACCGGTATACCGTTTACTGTGGTTTCCTCTATCGCATACAGAGTCACGGTAACGTCGGCATCCTTCACAGTGACAGTTGCTTCACCCGTATTTGCAGTCTGATCTGCAAGCGTAAACACAGACTTGTCAGCGGACAGCTCCTTGTCGGAGATAGCCTTCGCGGTGCCGTCTGCTTTTACCAGCTTCAGGGATACTTCATCGTCGTATTCCACTGCCACAGACTCTTCGCCTGCGATTCCCTTCGTTCCGTCAGGAAGCGTGTACTGGAGCTTGTAAGCTGAAGCGCTCTTTGCTTCGATCACATATTCGGTTCCGTTTTCTTCTGCTTCTTCTTTCAGTTTCGCGTCAAAGCGGTATCTGTTGGAATCATCCGGCTCAACGTCTTCGCCATCCACCTTAAGGCTCTGGCCTTCTTGTGCCTGCAGAATCACAGTTTCGTTGGCAGAAATCCATACACCTGCCTTGGCCAATTCGTTGTAGCGACTGTCCTCGCCCAGAATCTTATACTCTACAGTTTCAGAGCCATCAGCATATACAAGGCTGACTTCCTCTAACTCTGCATCATCGATAGAAATCACATGAGGATTTTCCAAAGTAATCTCATTTTCTTCATCATCCTTATTCGGCACTTGGTTCGCCACTACCTTATAAGAATAAATCCATTTACCTTCAACTTTGGTTCTCTTCTCTGTGGTAGCTCTTACCAATGTTTCATCTACAAAATCCTTGTCTGCAAGATAGCTGCCGTAAGGTACTATGAGGTCAAACTTTAACTCTGAGATCTCGTTTGCCGCAGGGGTAGTCACATTACCCTCAGCATCTTTCACTTCTTCCGCCGCCTTAGTCAGCACGTATACGTCTTTGCCGTCTTCATTCTGTTCAGGCTCGACACCGTTTACTTTTAAGGTAACGCCTTCGCCGGTTACAAATGTAACGTACTTATTCTGAGTCAGCGCATCTGCTTTCGTGGTAATGTCGATGGTCACTGCCTGGTTGTCTGCATCAAATCCTTCGAATGTATAAACTGTGGCAGCAGTATCAGTATCTTTAACCTCTATTTTATCGCTCTCTTCACTGCCATAAGTGAGTGCAGCCACTTTATAACCAGCCTCTGTCTCAACCTTGAAGGTTACTTTTGCATTCTCATCAGCTTTGAAACGATAGGTCTCACCTACTTCTACACCCTCAGTGGGATTTGTAGCACCTGTGCCTGTCACATCCGCCGTAACAGATGCTACGTCGTCGTCCGCAGCAAAGGTAATGCTGTAAAACTTATCCTTCTGGAAGTCGGTGGATACCTTTACCTGCGTATCTGCACTGATCTTCGAGATGATGTATGAACCATCGTCTTCTGCTTCGAGTTCTGTCCAAGTCTCGTCATCTGTGCTAGTCTCTACCTTCGTCACTTTGTAAAAATTCTTATCCGCTTCTGCGAGTTCAAGTTCGAAGGTGAAGTCGGTACCCTGGTAAACACCTTCATAGGCTTTAGATGGATTAATAGCTTGTGCTATTGCATCAGCCTCCTGCTTGTTTTCCTCTTTTGCTCCATCCTTATACCACTCAATGGCTTTAACGCTAGCGGCAACTTCTTTTTCTTCATCCATAACAAATGTTACGTTAAAAGCTGTTGCTGCCTTTGCACACTCGACTGCGATTGTACTATTAGCTTCGCCTGCAGTGAATTCAAAACCATTCTTGGCGCTGTTATATCTTTGAGCAGCTCCGCCGACTGTGACACTCTTAATTTTTGTCAAGTCCGCTGCCTCTTCCACCTCTGCGATCTTGATGAGGTATATTTCGTTGCTGGTCAGCTTGTAAGTGTCCGTTTTCGCATCTCTAGCTACAGAATCATCTTCCGTAGTTTCCGGCTCTACCGTTTCCCCTGCTGCGTCCACGATAGTAACTGTAGCGCCTTCATCCGCCGTTACGGTATAGGTAACCTCTTTCTTTACCACACAGGAAGCCACGAACTCCTTAACCGTTCCATTTTCGTTGAGCAGATCTGCTACCGCAAACTCAAATTCCTCGGTGGCAGCTTCCTCTTTTGTAGCAGTCAGGAGCTTTTTCGTGCCATTCAAGGTAACCTCAACAGGATCCTTATCTGCCGCAAGGGTTGCCTGAACAATTACGGAATCAGATTTTTTCACCTTTACAGAAGCAGCATATGCTGTGTCTTCCGCTTCTTTCTCTTTGATCTGCCAGCTAATATTTTTATCGCCGCCAGTGGTTGGAGCAGTCAACGTATAAGTCTTGTCAACCACGTTGATGGTGATTTCCACATTGCCTGCGATTTTATTAGTAGAATCATCATTTGCGATGGTGTATGTGCCGTTGTCTTCAGTAACTGTTTTTTCAGCATTATCCACCGTTGCGGTAACTGAAGCGCCCGTTGCAAGCTCGATCTCGTCCGCAAGTTCGATTTTGAACTCGATAGGTGTTTCGTCTATGACTGTTACCTTGTCTTCCCCTTCGGTTACGGATCCATTTTCCCAGATAACCGTAGCCGCCTTGGAATCGGTAACGTCATCCTCACCCTTCATGACCTTGTAGTCTATGGCATACTCAGTAGTCTCACCAGCAGCCATAATCTCCATGCCAAGATCAGAAGAGCCGGACTCTTCCGCCTCATTGCCATTATCAGCAGTATCCTCTATGGGCTCAGCATCATCCTCTGCGGGCGCTTCCACTTCCGAAGCATCTGCATCGGGAGCATCCAGATCCACCGCACCGGCATCATCCGAGCTTTGATCGTCTCCTTCCATAGATTCTTCCTCTTCATTCGCAGCAGGGATCTCAGCAGCTTCGTCTGCCTCCCCCACATCATACTCCAAAAAAGTTCTTAATTTTTTCTTAATATTTTTCTCCAGTAAATATGCGGCTTCCGTCCGTTTTTCCCCAAAACAGCATTCTATAATACATTTAAATCCAAACGCAATTAAGATATTTCCTCGGATTTGTCGCTAATTTATTACTAATTAAATTTTTATAAAATTTTCAAGCCCGCATAAATACGGGCTTTGCAACACATTTTTAGAAAAAAGATTTGTCACTAATTTGTTACTAATTGATAGAATTTGGGGGAAATATTAATTACTTCGCCGCCTCGCTCCCTACCTTATTGACCAGCGGCAGCCCGTTCTCCAATGCATAGGCATTTTCCAGTGTCACCTTAGCGATAGCCTGCATAGCTTCTCTGGTGAAAAATCCCATATGCGAAGTGATGAGCACATTGGGAAAGGTCATCAGACGCGCCAGATTCTCATCCCGCACGATCTCATTGGACTTGTCCTCATAGAAAATACCTTCCTCCTCCTCATACACATCCAGACCCACGCCGCCGAATTTCCCGTCTACCAGACCATCGATCAGTGCGTCCGTATCAATCAGGCCGCCGCGGGAGGTGTTGACCAGGTATACGCCGTCCCTCATTTTGCGAATAGTATCCGCATTGATCAGATGCTTTGTCTCAGAGGTCAGAGGACAGTGCAGGGAAATGATATCCGACCGCGCCATCAGCTCCTCCACCGATACATACTCCACTTCCAGCGATTTATTCGGATAGGGATCATAGGCTAAAACTTCCATGCCAAATCCGTTGCAAATGCGGATCATCGCCTGTCCGATCTTACCGGTACCCACTATGCCCGCGGTCTTGTGATAGAGATCTACTCCCATGAGTCCGTTCAGACTCATATTAAAATCCCGTGTTCTGCTGTACGCTCGATGCGTATGCCGGTTTACAGTCATCAACATCGTCATAGCAAACTCCGCCACTGCCTCCGGCGAATAACTGGGCACACGCAGCACCTGTATTTTATCCTCCGCAGCCCTCACATCCACATGATTGAAGCCTGCGCTCCGCAGAAGGATCGCCTTCACCTTCATATCATAAAGCTGTTGGATCATCGCGGCATTCACATAATCGTTTACAAAAATACAGACAGCATCAAAGCTTTTCGCCAAAAAGACCGTCTCTTCCCGAAAAGGCACCTCGTAGAAGTGAATCGAGAATCCATAGTCTTTACCCATTGGCTCAAACCAGATCCTGTCATAAGGTTTCGTGCTGAAAAATGCTATTTTCATAATCTCCTCCATATCAAGGCATTTCTTTGCTGATAATGCCTAGTATGTTCAGGAGTTCTAAAAACATTCCCTTCTCTTTTTTATTCTATGAAGAAGCCAGATCATTCAAAAAGTTCGTCACACTTTCTTTAATGCTCTGAATAAATCCCTGTTTGGCTCCTTCCACCGCGCTTTCCACAGCTTCCCCTATCGCCTCGTCAGCCTGTTCCACGGCATTCTCCAACCTTTCATCCGCCTGCTCCAATGCCGCCGATCCATACTCCTTCACCTGATCTACGATTTCTCCTGCCTCTGATTCAATAACATCCGCAGCCGGCGCTCCGCCCTCACGAACCTGCACGACTACCAGATACGCTGCTGCCAGAATCGCCGCAAAGCACAGCAGGCCTAAGATTTTTTTCATAGCTTCTCCTCATATTGCCCAAATAACTTTATCGGTCAATTCTCCGGAATCAGGTAATTTTCTGCAGGATAAACCGATATACGTCCCCGTAGACATCCTCCCTGTCCGCCTCATTTAAAATCTCATGTCTGTCGCCGGGATAGAGTTTTAACTGCACCTGCTCCATTCCCAACGCCTCAAAGGAACGAAAGACCCTTTCCACGCCCTCTCCGTAATCTCCCACCGGATCGTCCTCTCCGGACACAAAGAGAACCGGGAGATCCTTCGGCATCTTATTCAACTTCTCCGTATCATGTAAATTCCAGATCAGCCGCATCAATGTCTGAAACCCATTCGCCGTAAAAACAAAACCACACAGAGGATCTGTCTGGAACGCCTTCACATTTTCCGGATTTGCAGAGAGCCAGCTGCCGGAATCCCCGGGTGCATTAAATTTCTTATTAAAACTACCGAAAGACAGCTTGTCAAAAAAATTACACACATGCTTTGGCCCTCTCAGGATACTCGTGACTGTAGCTAACAGCCAGCCAAAAATAACCATATGCTTCGGCTGCATACCCGTGCCCATGATGACAGCGCCGTCTATACCACTCCCGTAGCGTATGAGATAATTACGAAGAATAAAGGAACCCATACTGTGCCCCAGAATGATATAGGGTACTCCGGGATATTTCTCCTGCATCATTTTTTTCAGCCTGTGTTCATCCCGCACGAGTACGGTGTCCGCATCCTCTTTGCAAAAATATCCCATAGGCTCTCCGGGTTTGACTGAGAGGCCGTGTCCCAGATGGTCGTCTCCCACCACCAGAATGCCCTTCTCAGCCATAAACTGCGCGAACTCTTCATAACGCCCGATATGCTCTACCATTCCATGCACGATCTGCAGGATGCAGACCGGCTGTTCTGTTTCCGGAATCCACTTCACCGCATGGATCTGGTTTACTCCGTCTCTTGACCCGAAATAAAATTCTTCTTTTATGATCATCTTTCCCTCCGGATTTAACAGATCTCTGCTCCTGCCGGCATAAACCGCTCCGGCGTCATCACCGCAAGATTGCCTTCCTCGTCCGCGGCGCTTAAAATCATGCCCTCAGACATCATACCCGCGATCTCTCTGGGCTGCAGGTTTACAAGCACCATGACACGCTTGCCCACCAGCTCCTCCGGCTTATAATACTGTTTGATCCCGGAAAGGATCTGTCTCGTACTGCCGCCGACCTGTATTTTAAATTTTAAAAGCTTCTTGGACTTGGGTACTTCTTCACACTCCAGTACCAATCCCACCTGAAATTGACACTTATCAAAATCATCATAAGTGATCTCAGCCTTCGGCTCCAGCTCCACCACCTTCTCATCCATGCCGGGATCCGCCTCTTCTCCGTCCGCCGCATTTCTCTGGGCAAACATCTCTTCCACCTTCTCCAGCACCTCCGACAGATCCTGTCTCGCAAACAAGATCTCCGGCTTCTGTGTCACTTGGTTTCCTGACGGATAGAGCGTTGCAGCCGTAGCTGTATTCCCTTTTGCCGCACACTGCTCTAACACCTCAAAATCGATCAGCGGTGCGTTCATCTGTTCCGCGATCCGCTTCGCTGTCTCCGGCATATAAGGCTCCAGAAGAGAGGTCCCTACCATGATAGCATTAGAAAGATTGTACAACACCGTGGCCAGCCTGTCCTGCTTTGCCTCATCCTTCGCCAGTACCCAGGGCATCGTCTCATCAATATATTTGTTGCTGCGTTTAAACAGCGTAAAAATCTCTGTGATCGCATCCGCCACCCGAAGCTCATCCATCTTCTTAGACACCCTGCTGTAGGTATCCGTCAGCACGCGGTGCAGATCTGCATCCACATCCTCCTCGCCCGCATCCACGCCGACTTTTTTATTTTCCACCAGGCCGCCAAAGTATTTATTGCTCATGGAAATAGTTCTGTTCACCAGATTCCCCAGAGTGTTCGCCAAATCGGAATTCATGCGTTCCACCATGAGATCCCAGGTGATCACGCCATCGTTCTCAAAAGGCATCTCATGCAGAACAAAATAACGCACTGCATCTACACCGAAAAAGCTGATCAGATCGTCCGCATAGATCACATTTCCTTTGGACTTACTCATCTTGCCGTCTCCCTGTAAAAGCCAGGGATGACCGAACACCTGCTTCGGAAGCGGTTCTCCCAGCGCCATCAGAAAGATAGGCCAATAAATCGTGTGGAAACGAATGATATCCTTGCCGATCAGATGCAGATCCGCCGGCCACAGCTTCTTATACTGGTCTGTGCTCTCACCCTCCGCCTCATAACCGATACCGGTAATATAGTTTGTCAGTGCATCCAGCCATACATACACCACATGCCTGTCATCGAAATCCACCGGAATGCCCCACTTAAAGGAGGTTCTCGAAACGCAGAGATCCTGCAGTCCCGGCAGAAGGAAATTATTCATCATCTCATTTTTGCGGGAAACCGGCTGAATAAACTCCGGATGCGCATTAATATGCTCGATGAGCCTGTCCGCATACTTGCTCATCTTAAAGAAATATGCCTCCTCCTTTGCTGGCTTCACCTCTCTGCCGCAGTCGGGGCATTTCCCGTCCACCAGCTGAGATTCCGTCCAGAAGGACTCACAGGGGGTACAATAAAGCCCCTCATAGGCTCCCTTGTAAATATCCCCCTGATCGTACAATTTTTTAAATATCTTCTGCACCTGTTTCTCATGAAAATCATCCGTGGTGCGGATAAATTTATCATAGGAAGTATCCAGAGAATCACAGATCCTGCGAATCTCTCCTGCTACCTTATCCACATAGGCCTTCGGCGTAACACCTGTCTCCTGTGCTTTTAACTCAATCTTCTGTCCGTGCTCGTCCGTCCCCGTCTGAAAGAAGACGTCGTAGCCGTCCTTTCTCTTAAAACGGGCAATGCTGTCCGCCAATACGATCTCATAGCTGTTTCCGATATGAGGTGTACCGGAGGTGTAAGCGATCGCCGTTGTAATATAATACTTTCCCTTGCTCATAATCCGCTTCCTTTCACGTTTCCTTCTAACTTTTCAGTCTAACGTAAAGGGGCAGGATTGTCAAATCCTATGCGGAAGATCCGGCTGTCAAAGCTCAATATCCAAGCCTCAATACACCATGTAAGCTCGATAGGGATTTATGTTGGATATCCTTGTTCCGGCCTTTAATCTGGGAATATAGTAAAGGCTTCCATAAATGGCGTTTCCCTTATCATCATAGCCATGGGACGCCTCCTTTAACAGCTTAAACGAAACATATGTCTGATCGTCCATGGGTGTAAAATCAGGCATTTTGCTTTTGGGCGCTGTTAAATAGAGGAATACATCCGTCATATCCTCCTCGATGACGTAGTCTGTTGCAGATGTACTTTGCGACAAACGGATACCGCTTACTTTTCCGTTTTTATGGCTGTCTTCTATTGTGATCAGCAAACTCATAACCTTGTCATTTTGCGTTTCGTGTAAATTACTGATTACTGTACCCTTTGATAATTTTGGTGCATAGTAAATGCTCCATTGCAGCCAGGGAAGGCTACTCTCGACATTTTTGATCACAAGCTTGATCGATTCACCGGAGCTGAGTATAGGAGTTGTGTAGCCGCCCGCACGTGAAAAACATAAAAAAACATCCGTCATATCTTCCTGTACAACATAACTGCTGGATCCGTTCATATCGATCACTCTGGCCTTGTTTACATCATCGGAGCTCTCGGAGCCCTGCCCTCCGGAACCTTCCCGATATCCCAGATCGTGATAAGTTTTATTATCACCTCCCGTCCCCAGGATCAAGCGTCCGTTTACCCAGGCTGCTGTGCCGGCGGAAAGGTTTTCTGCGGTCGCAGCCTGAATGCGAATTTCCTCCGCCCCTTCCTGTGCGCTGCTGTACAGTTTTCCGTCCGTTCCTTTATAGAGCGTCGCTCCCGCTCCCATTCCATAGACCGCCGGATCAGTGGGAATGCTCTGGCTGGCAGCAATCCCCTCCAGAATCGTGTCAAAGGAAAGTAACAGCGGATCCGCTTCTCCGGACGATGAGGGCTTTTGATGCACTGCATAAACGCCCTCATCACTTGTGAGCTGCGTTCCGCTTGGATTCCTCGAGAGATAGGTACCTATTTCACCCAGCTGCTCCGCCACCCGCACCTTAAACAAATCCAGCCTGTCCGCCAGCGTATAGAGATCGGCCGAATCGATGACCACACTTTCCGTTCCCTCCTGATAACGGATCGCTCCTTGGGAGCGCAGACTGTTTTTTGTGGCTGCGGAAGTACTCGCCGCCGTCGTTACCATACAGACACTCAAAAGCATTGTCAGCGTCAGCATCATTAATATTATTTTCTTATTTCTTATTTTTTTCATGATACTCGAAATCCTCCTTCTATTTTATATGAATCACCCCGTATATAATCCACTTTTGCCACATCTCCAGTTCCGGATCTGTCGGATATCCCGGGCGACTCCTCGTTCTCGGACTCATCGGATGTCTCGGGCGGATCCTCGTTTTCAGACTCATCGGATGTCCCGGGCGGATCCTCGTTTTCAGACTCATCGGGCATCTCCGGCGGATCCTCGCTCTCGGACTCATCGGATGTCCCGGGCGGATCTTCGCTTTCTGGTTCATCAGGCTCCTCAGGCGGCTCTCCCGTTTCAGGCTGATCGGGTTCCTCGGATTCCTCCTCACGTTCCGCACTCCTTCCGCATATGCAGACGCGCAGGTCCTCGTCTTCATTCGCTTCAATAAAGCTGCAGGCTTCCTCCATCTGCAGCCCACAATCAAAACAGATTTTCACATGATGAATTTCATCTTCTCCCATCTCATAATACCAGGCGTAATGCTCCTCAACAAAAGGCTCGTAACCCTGACAGTAAACCGTTCCATCCAAAACGCACCCGCCTCGGTGACTCAACTCATCCACTGTCTCATACGTTATGGTATGGTTCCGCTCCATCCGCCACTGATATCCACAGTCACAGATGAAACGTTTGGCAGGATAGGTCTTCCCCTCGTGGATGATCGTATCGCTCTCCCAATGGTCAGCTCTGTGAACGCTCGTTAAGTCATTGGCTTCCCCGCAGTCTGCACAGTGTCTGGTGTGCGTTTTCTCATTGATCCGGCAATACTCCCAGTTATGGGTATGGGCGTAGCAGAAGGGATCAAAGCACTGCTCCGGAATAGAGAAAAGTTTTTCTTCTAATAAAAGGATATCCGACGCATAAATGCCGGCATTTCTGTATCCTCCCTCATAGATCAGATTTCCGTGGGAGACCGAAGTCTGCGCCGCCTTTACATCCGTCTTTGGTATTCCCGCTCCAAAGCACAGGACAAACAGCAGGAGAAGTATCTGCTGCACTCGTCTATGCACGGTTTCTTTTACAGATTTTCTCATGGCTTCACCTCCCCGGAAGACGGCATCAGGTAAAGAGTATTAGAACCCTGCTCATAGCGATAGGAGAGGGCGCCACGGGAAATAGAATCCATTTTTTCCTCCATCTGCTTTAAGGCATCCTTCATATCTTTTTCCAGCTGATTGAGATTTGCAGCAGCCTTTTCCAGCTGTTTATCGATCTCCTTTAAATTCTTGTCGATCGCCTTATCCAGATTTCTCTCTACTGCAGCAAGCTCCTTCCACAGCTTCTCATCCTCCTTTTCCAGAGATGAGATCGATTCGCGGATACCGGAAATCTCCGTGCTCGCCCGCTCAACCTCTGTGCGGACATCCTTTATCTGCGCCTGAAGCGCAGGAATCTTTTCGCGGTCTATCACCTGCATCACATCGCTTAAATCCGCCAGTTTACTTTCCATCTGCCTGATACTTTCCACCGCTTTTTTGACAGAGCTCTCCAGCGCAGTGAGCGTCTCCTTTTGACTCGTGTCGCTTTCGCTGCGTTCAATGATCACTTTTGTCAATTCTTTCTCCACGTTCTCCATGGTATTCTGCAGCTCACGCACCTTTTCCTCGAGTGCATTTGCCTCACTCAGAGATTCCTGCCGCAGCGTCTCTCCGGCGTCCTGGGCCAGATATTCTTTCATTTTTTCCTCGTAAGTAGTTACGGCAAACTCCTCGCTCTCCTGCATTGCTTTCGCCTTCTCGGCAGCTTCCTTTTCCTTCTTTTCGTGGACACTATACCCCCACCAGAGGAGCAGGAGCAGTACCACGACAACCACCGCCACGGCAGCGATCACAGCCATGGAAAGCCTGTCCTCCTTCCGCTCCGGATCATCTCTTCTCTCACTCAAATAATCTGACACTCTTGTCATAAATTCTCGCATAACAACCTCCTTTTACTATACGCTTTCATTTTGTTATTCAGATTTTTGTAAATCGTTTTCAAGGTTCCCTTGCAAAATTTGGAATATGTCGGCGATTTGCCATAGATCCGCACGATGTACGGAATAAAGTATACTTTATGAATTCTCCAAAGATTGTATATTTACGTTACCAAAGAATCTTTTACTATGCAATATCGGAAAGGTGCACAATTTTTATACAAAGAAAAATCCAGAGCCACCTTGATTCCTGATGTACTCTGGATTTTCCTGTCACGAACGGAATAACGTCATATTAATATTTTCAACGCTTAATAAGTCAGGATCTCATAGCCGTCTTCCGTGACCGCCAATGTGACCTCCCACTGTGCCGAGGGCTTCCCGTCATCAGTGTAGACCGTCCATCCATCCTCATCGTCGATGTAGATATCGGCCTTTCCCATATTGACCATGGGCTCTATAGTGAAGACCATGCCGGGCACCATCAGCATCTCCGTCCCTTTGCGGGTCACATAGCTGACAAAGGGTTCTTCGTGAAACTCCAGCCCTATCCCATGACCGCCGATCTCCCGTACAATAGAATAGCCGTTTTTCTTCGCGTGATCGTTGATGGCCTGCGCCATATCCCCCAGAAAATTCCAGGGCTTTACCTGTTCCAATCCGACATCAATACACTCTCTTGCCACCTGTACCAGCTTCCGCGTCTCCTCCGGCACATTCCCCAACATAAACATGCGCGAGGAATCCGAAAAATACCCTTTATATATGGTNGACACATCCACATTGACGATATCACCGTCCTGCAACAGCCGGTTCTCATCGGGGATGCCGTGGCACACCACCTCGTTGATAGAGGTGCACACGCTCTTAGGATACCCCTCATAGCCAAGCGGCGCCGCGATCCCTCCCATCTGCTCTGTCATATCGCGGACGATCTTGTCGATCTCCTCTGTGCTCATACCAATATGTATCTGCCGTTCCACTTCATCCAGAATCGCAATGTTCAGCTTACTGCTCTCCCGGATCCCCTGAAGCTGCTCCGGCGTCTTTAACATATCGCGTCTTGGCACGATATGTCCCTGCAGTGCATAGCTTTCGATCTTTTCGTCCATTGCCATGTGACACGCTTTATATTTTTTCCCGCTGCCACACCAGCAAATATCGTTTCTTCCTAATTTTTTCATGTTGATCTCTCCATTCCGTAACCTTTACTATCATATCACAACGGAACGGTAATTGCACCACTCTTATTTCNTCAGCGCCTCCAGAAACTCTTCCGTATTCCCATGAGTCCAAAATTCTATAAACTCTTTCGCCTTTTTCGCGACATACTTTTCCCGCGGTATCAAAATTTGATATAAGAATACCCGCCCTTGTCTGTAATGCTTCAGATACCCTTTCTTCACAAGTCTCGCCAGAAACGTGGAAACCGTTTGCGGCTTCCAGTTCTTTTGACAGATTTCATTTACCCCCTGCGTGATATCCATCAAGCCAAGCTCTCTCTCCGCATCCCACACTATCTTCATGACCATCTCTTCACAATCCGTTAAATGTTCGAATTTCGCCATGTCTCTTCTCCTCTCGATCTTTGCCACTCACTGATACCTTTAATAGTATTTTATTATGAATAAAATCGCAAGTGTATTTTCTCGCAAAATCAACTATTTCTAAATTTTTCGACAAATTTCAAAAATAGTCAAACCAAAATAATCCACACTCAAAAATCTGTTGCATCTCTTTCATGGATATTGTAGAATGTGGGAATGAGACTTTTGCAGAAAAAACAACACAAATTCATCGGAGACAAGGCTTTTTATAAGATGGTACTCGCCATCTCTGTCCCTATCATGATTCAAAATGGCATCACGAACTTCGTGAGCCTTTTGGACAATATTATGATCGGACAGATTGGAACGGAACAAATGTCCGGCGTAGCGATCGTCAATCAGCTGCTCTTTGTCTATAATCTCTGCCTGTTCGGAGCCGTATCCGGCGCAGGTATTTTTACTGCGCAATATTTTGGACAGAAAAATCAGGAAGGAATCCGCCAGACAGTCCGCTTTAAAATATGGCTGATCTCTGCGATCACAGTGATCACCGTGATTCTGCTTTTGTCAGCGGGAGATTCATTGATCACCCTCTATCTGCAGGGAGAAGGCACGCCCGAAAGCGCTGCCGCCACCTTGCGTTACGGCAAGGAATATCTCCAGATCATGCTGCCCGGCCTGATTCCCTTTATGCTGGTACAGATTTACGCCAGCACACTGCGGGAATGCGGNCAGACCATCCTGCCCATGAAGGCGGGGGTGATTGCCGTATTTGTCAATTTAGTGTTCAACTACATATTGATATACGGCAAATTCGGCGCGCCGGCTCTTGGCGTGCGCGGTGCAGCCATAGCCACTGTCCTTTCCCGCTGTGTGGAGGCCGCTATCGTGCTCATCCACATCCATCGACACAAAGAGCAGAATCCTTTTATCGTGGGGCTTTATGCTACATTCCGGGTGCCCGGCTCTCTGGTCTTCAAGATTGTGACAAAGGGTATGCCCCTTCTTTTAAATGAAACTCTGTGGGCTGCCGGTATGGCAACCTTGACACAGTGCTATTCCATCCGGGGATTAAATGTGATTGCCGCGCTCAATATTTCCAATACGATCGGCAACATTTTTAACATTGTATTTATCGCGCTGGGTGAATCTGTCGCCATCATTGTGGGACAGCTTCTGGGCGCAGGCAAAATGGATGAAGCGCGGGATACAGACAATAAGCTGATCGCTTTCTCCGTCTTCAGTTGTATTCTGGTAGCCATCGCCATGCTTTTGCCGGCGCGCTTTTTCCCGCTGCTATACAATACAAACGATGAGGCGAGGACACTGGCAACCTACTTTATTACGCTCACAGCCATCTTTATGCCGCTGCACGCTTTTCTGCATTCCGCATACTTTACTCTGCGTTCCGGCGGAAAGACGATCGTCACTTTCCTGTTTGACAGTGTTTTCATCTGGTGCGTCAGCGTAACGATCGCCTTTCTTTTAAGCCACTACACGACACTGCCCGTTGTAGCCGTTTATGTATGTGTACAACTGGGCGACCTGATCAAGTGTGCGATCGGCTTCGTACTGGTGAAAAAAGGNGTGTGGCTGCAGAACATCGTAGCNTAGCANAAAAAAGAGCGCTGCTTCNANAGCANCGCTCTTTTTTCATACACAAATNNANTTAAAANTGNGCCAGATANTGTTTTACATTNGCTGTNATGTCNCCGCCGAAAACCGCNGACCCTGCTACGATCACATTGGCTCCGGCCTCCATCACNATNCTGGCATTCTCTACCGTNATACCNCCNTCCACCTGAATATCCAGATCCAGCCCCATNTCATCNGCCATCTGNCGAACCTGGCGAACNCGNTCNGTGGATTCCGGTATGTATTTCTGNCCGCCAAACCCCGGCTCCACCGTCATCACAAGAAGCATATCCAGCTTNTGCAGATATTTCCTGACAGCCTCCACCGGCGTNTTNGGCTTGATCGACATNCCCACTCTGCANCCCNCNCTGCGGATCAGATCGATCGTCTCATCCGCATCCTCCGTNGCTTCCAAGTGAAAGGTAATGCTGTCAGCGCCNCATTCTTTAAACACTTTCACATACCGCTCCGGCTCCACGATCATCAGATGNACATCAAACACNCTATCCGTCACCTTNCGNATNGTNCGGATCACCGGCATCCCAAAGGAGATCGAGGGTACAAATACCCCATCCATCACATCAATATGTATATACTTCGCTCCGGCTTCATCCGCCTCTTTAATCTGCTCCCCCAGTCTAGCGAAATCCGCCGCCAGAATGGAAGGAGATAAAATTTTTTCTCTCTCAGACATCTCAAATGCCTTTCTATTTTACAAACGCTTTTGTCTTCTCATAGATACCCCTGCCGTCCAGACCATATTTCTCCACCAATGCATTTGCCGGGCCGGACTCACCGAAAGTATCCTGCATGCCGATCCGTAGCACGGGGGTCGGCTGATTTTCAGACAGGCAGTCACAGACAGCGCTGCCAAGACCGCCGATCACGGTATGTTCCTCAGCCGTCACCACTTTGCCGGTCTTCTTTGCGGAAGCAAGCACCAGCTCCTCATCTAAAGGCTTAATGGTATGGATATTGATCACCTCTGCGCTGATTCCATCCGCAGCCAGCATTTCAGCCGCCTCCAGAGCGGAAGAAACTGTGATGCCGCTGGCGATGATCGTCACATCTGTGCCTTCTTTCAAAAGAACGCCCTTGCCGATCTCAAACTTGTAATCCGGCTTATCATTGATCACCGGCACAGCCGCACGGCCAAAACGAAGATATACAGGGCCTTCCATCTCGATCGCAGCTCTGACTGCTGCCTTTGCCTCCACATCATCGGAAGGCACGATAACCGTCATACCCGGAATCGTCCGCATCAACGCCACATCTTCGTTACACTGATGGGTAGCGCCATCCTCACCCACGGTGATACCGGCGTGAGTCGCACCGATCTTCACATTCAGATGCGGATAACCGATGGAATTACGAACCTGCTCATAGTTACGTCCCGCCGCAAACATAGCGAAGGAGCTGATAAAAGGAATCTTACCGCAAGTAGCAAGACCTGCTGCAATACCTGTCATATTACACTCTGCAATACCGCAGTCTATATGGCGGTCCGGAAACGCCTTCAGGAACACGCCTGTCTTGGTAGCGCCCGCCAGATCTGCATCCAGGACTACCAGATTCGGAAATTCTGCACCACACTCAACAAGTGCATTACCATAGCTTTCTCTTGTTGCAATTTTCTTAACATCTGCCATTAGTTTGCACCTCCTAACTCTTCACCGATCTTCTCGAGATCCGCCATTGCCGTTGCATACTCCTCATCGTTAGGAGCCTTGCCATGCCAGCCCGCATTGTTCTCCATAAAGGAAACGCCCTTACCCTTCACCGTCTTGCAGACGATCGCAGTGGGCATACCCTTGGTCGCCTTCGCCTCCTTAAAAGCGGCATCGATCTGATCAAAGTCATTGCCGTCGATATTGATCACATGGAAATTAAATGCCTCGAACTTCTTGTCGATCGGATAAGGAGAACATACATCATCGATCTTACCATCAATCTGCAGGCCGTTATTGTCTACGATAACCACCAGATTATCCAGCTTCCTGTGGCCGGCAAACATAGCCGCCTCCCACACCTGGCCTTCCTGAATCTCACCATCGCCAAGGAGTGTGTAAGTTCTGTAATCCTTCTGATCCATCTTCGCAGCCAACGCCATGCCTACCGCTGCGGAGATTCCCTGTCCCAGGGAGCCTGAGGACATATCTACACCAGGCGTCTCCTGCATACAGGGATGTCCCTGCAGGTAAGAACCCAGATGACGCAGCGTCGGAAGATCCTCCACCGGGAAATATCCTCTGTTAGCCAACGCAGAGTAAAGTCCCGGCGCCGTGTGACCCTTGGATAATACGAAGCGGTCTCTGTCCGCCTTTTTGGGATCCTTCGGATCAATGTTCATCTCCTCAAAATAAAGATAAGTGAAAATATCTGCCGCTGACAGAGATCCGCCCGGATGCCCCGCCTTAGCGCCATGTACCGCTGTCACGATACCTTTGCGAACTTCATTAGCCTTTTTTTGCAACTCTAATTTGTTCATCTCTATCCTCCTTTTTAATTATTTTTGTCCATAGTAAGCATTAGCACCGTGTTTGCGATAATAATGCTTATCCTGCAGTTCCTGCGGCGCGGGCTGGATTCTCGCATTGATCGTCTCAGCGCGGTACGCCATCTTTGCCACTTCCTCTAATACAACCGCATTATGTACTGCTTCATGGGCGTCCTTACCCCAAGCAAAGGGTCCGTGATTCTTGCACAGCACTGCCGGAACCGCCTCCGGATCCTTCTCCATTCTCTTGAACTCATTGACAATCAAAAGACCCGTATTCTTCTCGTAAGCATCCGCGATCTCTTCCTCATTCAGACAACGAAGACAGGGAATCTCCCCATAGAAATAGTCTGCATGAGTGGTGCCATAGCAAGGAATGCTCCTGCCCGCCTGAGCCCAGCTGGTAGCATAGGAAGAGTGGGTGTGTACCACACCGCCGATCTTCGGATATGCTTTATACAGCTCCACATGCGTAGCCGTATCGGAGGAAGGATTGTATTTTCCCTCCACCCGGTTGCCGTTTAAATCCATCAATACCATATCATCCGGGGTAAGCTTGTCGTATTCCACGCCGCTGGGCTTGATCGCAAAAATACCGCTCTCTCTGTCGATCTCACTCACATTGCCCCAGGTAAAAGTAACCAGTCCGTATTTCGGGAGAAGCATATTCGCCTCATAGACCCGTTTCTTTAATTCCTCTAACATGTCTCTCCTCCGTTTATTTCATAGAATCAACTGCAGCTCTCTCGATGGCGAGTCCTGCGCTGTACACCTTCATAAACTTATTAAAGCCTTCCACATCTGACGCCTTGGGCTCCATCTTCTCACCCTTCTGGCCTGCAAATACCTTGCTGTCAAGGAATGCCGCGAGACTCTCATCCGCGCCCTTGTTGATCATATAGGATGCAAGAAGCGCGATACCCCATGCACCGCCTTCGCCTGCCGTCTCCATAACGCTCACCGGCGCATTCATCGCTGCCGCCAGAATGCCCTGTCCTACACCCTTGGTCTTGAACAGNCCGCCATGTCCGAGNATCTCATCCACCTGCACGTTCTCTTCNCTGAACANNATATCGAANCCNGTCTTNANNGCNCCNAGAGANGTGAACAGATGCACTCTCATAAAGTTCGCCAGATTAAANTTCGCATCGGGTGTNCGNACAAACAGGGGCCGGCCCTCGTTAAAGCCTGTCACATGCTCNCCNGAGAANTAGTTGTAGGCAAGCAGTCCGCCGCAGTCNTCGTCACCCTCCAGAGCCTTGCGGTAAAGNTTNCCGTACANCTCNTTCATATCCACNTTCATNCCCATCACTTCCGANTATTCCTTANAGAGATTTACCCANGCGTTCANGTCGGAAGTNCAGTTATTGCAATGTACCATTGCCACCAGGCTGCCGTCAGGNGTGGTCACCAGATCGATGGCATCATATACTTTGGAAAGATCCTTCTCCANAACGATCATNCCGAACACGCTGGTTCCCGCNGATACATTACCGGTNCGCTGNGCCACGCTGTTGGTAGCCGCCATACCTGTTCCCGCNTCTCCCTCNGGAGGACAGAAAGGAATNCCTGCCTGCAGNGTNCCNGTNGGATCNAACAGNTTNGCGCCTTCCTCTGTCANTGCGCCNGCCTGCTGNCCCGCNGTGTAGACTGCGGGAAGCACATCCTTTAATTTCCATGCAAAGCCCTTGCCCGCAACCGCTTCGTCAAACTTTGCGATCATCTTTTCATTGAACTGCCCTGTAGCAATGTCAATNGGGAACATNCCGGAAGCNTCGCCNACGCCCACAATCTTTTCACCNGTCAGNTTCCACTGAATGTAACCGGCCAGCGTGATAACAAATTTCAGATCNGGTACATGCTCCTCACCGTTCAGGATNGCCTGATAGAGATGNGCGATCGTCCATCTCTGNGGAATATGNTAGTTAAAAAGCTCNGTCAGCTTATTGGANGCNTCTTCCGTGATGGTGTTTCTCCAGGTGCGGAAGGGTNCCATCAGCTCATCCTTNTCATTGAANGCCATNTAGCCNTGCATCATCGCACTGAACCCGATGGCTCCGATCTTGACAAGCTTTTCCCCATACTGTGCCTGNACATCCTCTGTCAATTTCTTGTAACAATCCTGAAGNCCATTCCAGATATCATCCAGGCTGTAAGTCCAGATGCCGTTCTCCAGTCTGTTCTCCCAATCGTGCGCNCCGGATGCGATGGGNTTGTTGTTCTCATCCACCAGCACCGCTTTGATACGGGTGGAACCAAACTCNATTCCCAGCACCGACTTNCCACTTGCAATACATTCTTTTGCTCCCATGCGTAATCCTCCTCCTGAAACTCTTTTTATACGTTTATCTATACGCTGCTTCGTTCCATCTCAGCTCATTCTTGAAGTTACGGATTGTGGTATCTTTGTCGATNACTACGCTCTCAATGCCCATAGCNGCNGCCCAGTCAACCATCTGCTCCACTGTCAGGTCGTAGGAGAATGCNGTNTGGTGTGCGCCGCCTGCCAGNATCCATGCCGTAGCGCCNACNTCCAGATCAGGCTGCGGNGTCCAGTATGCCGTACCTACCGGCAGCTTCGGCATAGGCTTCTCCACCTTCTTGCAGTCCACTGCATTGATAAGCAGGCGGAATCTTGTCCCCAGATCCACCAGAGAACATGCCACTGCNGGNCCTTCCTTTGCGGTNAATACCAGACGNGCNGGATCNTCTCTGTTNCCCATAGACANCGGACATACCTTGATTCCGATATCACCGTCCGCAACAGAAGGACATACCTCCAGCATGTGCGCCTGCAAGATACCTTCTTTACCGGGTACTAAATTGTAAGTNTAATCNTCCATCATGGAAGTTCCCTTTGCACCCTTAATATCAGCCGTCATCAGCTTCATAAGACGAACCATNGCAGCTACCTTCCAGTCGCCCTCTGCNCCGAAGCCNTAACCCTTTTCCATCAGTCTCTGAATAGCGAGACCCGGAAGCTGCTTCAGNCCGCCCAGCATACCGAAATGGGTNACAACTGCATGATAGTCATTCTCCACCAGGAATTTCTCGATGCCGATCTCCTGCTGTGCCTGTACTGCCACATGTCTCCGGAACTCATCCGCATCTCTGCCCTCGTCTATGATCTTATACTTGCTGTAATACTCCTCCACCAGCGCGTTTACATCGCCCTGAGACACAGCGTCCACATATTCTACTACATCATTGACACAGTAATGATCGATCTCCCAGCCAAACTTGATCTGTGCCTCTACCTTATCGCCCTCAGTCACGGCAACGTTGTTCATGTTGTCACCGAAACGACATACACGTACATGGGAGGACTCGATCACGCCAATGGCTGTGCGCATCCAGCTTCCCAGCTGCTTCTGTACTCTCTCGGAAGCCCAATGTCCCACGATGATCTTCCGCTCAATACCCATACGGCTCACGATATGTCCATACTCTCTGTCGCCATGTGCGGACTGGTTCTCGTTCATGAAATCCATATCGATGGTGTCGTAAGGAAGCTCCTCGTTGAACTGCGTATGCAAATGGCAGAGAGGTTTCTTAAATTCTTTTAAGCCGAGAATCCACATCTTAGCCGGTGAGAACGTGTGCATCCAAGTGATGACACCCGCACATTCCGGATCATTGTTCGCATCGTTAAACGCCTGACGGATAGAAGCCTGACTGATCAGGGTCGGCTTTAATACCACCTCAAAGGGCAGATTGCCGGAGGCATTTAATCCCTCCACGATCTTAGCGGAGTGATCCGCCACTTTTCTCAGACACTCGTCCCCATACAAGTCCTGAGATCCTGTGCAAAACCAAAATTTGTAGTTTTTTGCTGTGCTCATACAATACCCTCTCTTTCTTTTTGTTTCTTTTCATTGTAACTGCAGCCAGGTGTCAAGTTGTATAGACTTACAATTTTGTGTATCATTTCACTTGTATTCTGTACAACTATCCCTCTGTTCTCTTAAAAACATTTTACTACTTGTATGTACAAATAAGCAAGTTGTGTATCATATATTTTTATCTTATTTTAAAATAATTTACTTTTATCTGTCACAAATCTCAACCCAGTCGTCTGACGGAGCTTCTCGGCACCACATCCACCTCAAATTCATAGTTCGCATCAAAGGACGGATCTTTGATCATGCGCAGCAGATTTTCCGCCGCCTTGCCGCCAAGTCTCTCCATAGGATGCGGCGTTGATGCAATGGGTACATCCCCCAGAATAGCCAGCTCCGAATCGTCCACACTTGCCACTGAGATATCCTGTGGAACTCTAATATTGTGCTTCTTAAAAATATCCAAAAGGCCAAAAGCCACCTCATCGTTATAGCAGAATACTGCCGTGCAGTTCTTGAACCGCTCCAACACCTTTTCCGAGGCTTTTTCCAGATGATGCTTTTCCTCCGTGTCCACCCACACGACCTGTTTGTCTTCCACCTCAAGCCCTGCGTCAAACATAGCGTCCATATATCCCGCAAAACGGGACTGCCCCTGTCCGTCATCCAGCTTAAAGATGCCTCCGATCTTCTTGTGGCCCATGGAAATCAGATATTTTGTCATTCTCCATCCTGCCATATGATCGTTGATGGACACATGGGGAATTTTCAACTGCGGATAATAGCTATTGATAAAGATAACCGGAATCCGCCGTTTGCGAATCTCCTGATAGAGACGAAGATTAGGATTGGGAATGCCGCTCTTCGTCGGCTCCACAATCAAGCCGGAAACCTCATCCCGACTGATGATATCCTCAAGAATGGTCCTTTCTCTACCGTGCTGATTGTTTGTGAAAGCGATCTGCACGGAATAACCTGCCTCCAGCAGAACATTTTCTATCCCCTGAATGGTCCTGGGAAAAATATAGCCGTCCACATAGGTCGTCACCACAGATACTCTCATATGCCTCGTCAGATTCGCCAGACGATCATCGTTGATATAAGTGCCACTCCCCTGTATTCTGCGCACGACTCCTTCATTTTCCAAAACGCCGATGGCATGTCTGACCGTCTGACGGCTCACGCCGAACATTTCCTTCAAAGTGTTCTCCGAGTACAGCTTCTGTCCCGGCACCAGCTTTTTCTCCTCTATCTGGTTATTGATCCATCTGACCATCTCCAGATATTTGGGGGTCGCTTTTTCCATATCGTACCTCTATCATAGCCGCAAAGGGCCACCCTTTCAGGCAGCCCTTTTGTTTTTAAGGACTGCGCCTTACCGCGCTGTCCATATCTGTTATGTATCTTAACTCGAATCTCTTAGCCTTTCTTTCTCTTAGACATTACATCCACCGTAACAGCGCCAAGAAGAACCGCACCCTTAACGATCTTCTGAATATCTGTAGACCAGCCGTACAGAGACATACCGTTGTTCAGAATACCCATGATGAACGCACCTACCACTGCACCCATGATCGTACCTGCACCGCCGGCAACCGCTGCGCCACCGATGTAACAGGATGCGATAGCATCCATCTCGAAACCGTCACCGGCCTTCGGGGTGGAGGAAGCGTTACGTGCGGAGAGGACAATACCTGCAACTGCACTCAGGATACCCATGTTGGTGTATACCCAGAAGAACACCTTCCTTGTGTCGATACCGGAAAGGTTTGCCGCCTTTCTGTTGCCACCCAGCGCGTAAATCTGACGACCAGCCACAGTCTTGCTGGTGATAAAACCATACAGCGCGATCAAAACCGCCATGATAACCAGCACGAAGGGAAGTCCGTTGTAGCGCGCCAGCTTGTAGAGGCAGAACCAGATGATGAAGAGCATCACTACCAGCTTCAATACCGTCTGCCACATAGGATTGGTCGCAAAGTTATATTTTTCTTTTGTCTTAATGCTGCGAAGCTCAACGAGAATGAGTGCAATGGAAGCAATGATCGCCACCACGATACACACCATATCAAGCGTCCCGCCGCCCACATTGATCTTTGCCGTGGGAAGGAAGCCTGCACCCAAATATACGAAATTATCCGGATGAGGACCCTTTGTCTGCGCTTTTAAGAGCGTATATGTAAGACCGCGGCCCATCAGCATGGTAGCCAACGTTACTACGAAAGGCGGAATGTCCAGATAAGCGATAAAGAAACCTGCAAACATACCTACCAGAAGGCCGATCAGCAGAGCAACGATGATCGCCACCCACATGTTCATCTTATAATCGATCAAAATAATACCTGCCGCCGCACCCGTGAGAGCCACAACAGAACCAACGCCCAGATCAACGTTACCAGTCAGTACGCAGAGAAGCATACCAATTGCCAGGATGACAACGTAGCCGTTCTGCATGATCAGGTTATTGATGTTGGCGGGGGAGAGGTTTTTTCCGCCCGTCATAATGGCAAAGATCACATAGATGGCAATCAGTGCCAGAAACATACCGTACTGTTTCATGTCAAGATTTACTACTTTTTTGTTCTCATTCATTTCCATCACCCTTTCTATTATGTGCCATAATACACTGCATAATTTTTTCCTGTGTCAGTTCATCATGATTCAGTTCGCCCGCGATCTGCCCCTCGTTCAGGACGTAGGTTCTATCGCAGGTTCCGATGATCTCCGGCATCTCGGAAGATATAACGATCACCGCCTTACCTGCCTTTGCCAGATCATTGATGACACAGTAGATCTCGTATTTCGCACCCACGTCGATACCACGTGTGGGCTCATCCAGGATCAGCACATCCGGCTGCGTCAGCATCCACTTTGCCAGAACCACCTTCTGCTGGTTACCACCTGACAGGGACCCGACCACCTGCTCGATAGAAGTAGCCTTGACATTGATCCTCTTTTTATACTCCTCCGCCGCGACGATCTCATCATTACCGTTAATGACACCGTGCTTTGAGAAGAATTTCGGGCGAGCTGCAATAGTCATGTTCTCCTTGATCTCACCGATCAAGTTCAACCCGTACACCTTTCTGTCCTCGGACACATAGGCAAGCTTGCTGTCAATAGCCTGCTTGACGTTCTTCATTTCCACTTCCTTACCGTTGATCTTAACGGTCCCGGAAATCTTCTGTCCATAGCTGTGGCCAAACACGCTCATAGCGAACTCAGTACGCCCTGCGCCCATCAGTCCGGCAAGCCCTACTACCTCGCCCGCCTTCACGCTGATATTAATATCTTTCAAAATCTGACGTTCCGGATCATCGGGATGATAGACGTTCCAGTTTTTCACTTCGAAAATCGTATCTCCAACCTTAACGCCCTCACGAACCGGATAACGATTGGTCATCTCACGACCCACCATGCCCTTGATCACACGATCTTCCGACATATCATCCTTGCCCTTGATCAGGGTCTCGATGGTCTTACCGTCACGGATGATCGTCACCGCATCAGATACATATTCAATCTCATTTAACTTGTGGGAGATAATGATACAGGTAATTCCCTGCTTCTTAAGCTCCAACATAATATCCAGAAGCTTCTTACTCTCCTCGTCATTCAGAGCCGCCGTAGGCTCATCGAGGATCAGAAGTTCCACCTTTTTAGCCATCGCTTTCGCAATCTCAATCAGCTGCTGTTTACCGACACCCAATGAGTTGACCGGTACATTCACATTTTCATGCTCCAGACCCACCCTCGCAAGCATCTCCTGCGCGCGCTGTCTGGTCTTTGTCCAATCAATAACCCCTTTTGCCGCCAACTGCTCATTACCCAAGAACACATTCTCTGCAACCGAGAGAAGCGGACTTAAGGCGAGCTCCTGGTGAATGATAACGATACCCTTCGCCTCACTGTCTCTCAGATTGTGAAACTTACAGGTCTCTCCCTTGTACACAACGTCACCGGAATATGTACCGTGCGGCCAAACGCCCGAGAGAACATTCATCAGCGTGGATTTTCCCGCTCCGTTTTCACCGCACAGAGCATGGATCTCACCGCGCCTTACTTTCAGATTAACGTCATCCAACGCGCGGACACCTGAAAATTCCTTGACAATGTGGTTCATTTCCAAGATGTAATCCGACATTTTCCCAACTCCCTTCTCCGTCGCAGACTCCGCAGTCTGCGACCAAAGAATTGCTTCGCAATTCTTTCTTCAATATTTTACACTGCCGCTTTTTGATATAATGAAGGCGACGACATACTTGCCGCCGCCCTCCAAAATATCTTTATGAATATTACTCAGCTAACTGCTCCTCTGTGTAGTAACCGCCGTCTACAATGATCTCTTTGTAGTTGCCCTGATCTACTGCTACAGGTGTGCACAGGTAAGAAGGAACTACGATCTTACCGTTGTTGTACTGCTCTGTATCGTTGATCTCAGGCTCTGCACCCTCAAGCACTGCCTGCACCATGGTAACACACTTCTCAGCCAGGAGACGTGTATCCTTGTAGATGGACATGGTCTGCTTGCCGGAGATGATGTTCTTGGTAGCCATCAGCTCTGCATCCTGACCAGTGATGATCGGCCAGTTAGCGTCTGTATAACCAGCGCCCTCAAGAGCTGCCTTACAGCCATATGCAAAACCATCGAATGCGGTAGCACAGATGTCAAGATCCTCATCAGCATAGAAACCTGTCAGATAGTTCTCGCAGTTCTGCTGAGCGGTCTCCTGAGACCATCTTAAAATACAGGTATCTTCAAAAGAAGTTCTGCCGGACTTACAAACCAGTGCGCCGTTGTCAAGATAGGGCTGAAGAACTTCCATCAGACCATTGTATAAGAACAATGCGTTGTTATCATCAGGGGAACCCATGAAGAACTCGATAGTCTGCGGATTAGCAGGATCCAAGTTCGCATTATCCTCAATGTACTTACCGATTGCAGTACCAACACCCTTGTTATCGAAGGTTGCATAGTAGGAAACTGCATCTGTATCCATCAGCAGACGGTCATAAGCGATGATCGGGATGCCGGCATCCTTCGCCTGTGCCTCTACGTTTACCAGAGCGCTGGAGTCGATAGAAGCGATAACCAGGCAGTTCACGCCGGAAGCGATCATGTTCTCGATCTGAGAAACCTGAGCCTGTACATCATCCTCTGCATACTGAAGGTCTACTTCATAGCCAAGAGCCTCAAGCTGTGCCTTCATGTTAGCACCGTCGTTGATCCATCTCTCGGAAGACTGGGTAGGCATTGCCACACCAACCTTACCACCACCGGAAGTAGTTGCTGCTGCCTCATCAGCTGCCGCTGCAGGTGCATCAGCCTCTGCCGCAGGAGCCTCATCAGTTGCTGCCGGAGCTGCTGTCTCTGTGGAACCGCCGCCACAACCTACCAGCATGGAAGCTACCATTGCCACACTCAGAAGTGTGCCTAAAACTTTCTTTTTCATTACTTTTTTCCTCCCTTTTTAGATTTGGGTTGTTCACACATCAAACTTGTACTTACATACAAGTAAGTTGTACACTGTACAATTTTCCTGTTAACCAGAAAATTTTCCTTCTCGGAAAAATACCGTTCAGGAAAATTTTGCTTAAATTGTACTTAAAATACAAGTCTGTCTGTGCAGTTTTACCACTATTTTTTCAAGTGATGATTTTATTATAAACATTTGCCGATATGCTGTCAATCTTTTTATTCAATATTTATATACATCTTCTGGAAGTTGTACAGTGTACAACTTCCGCCATCAAATCAGGAGCCGTTGTGCTCTGAGAAAGCGCAAATGCCACCATTACAATCGCCGCCGGATCCCCACACCTTTACCGCTCTTCGGATTCATCTTCTTTTCCTTCATCCCCGGCGTCTTCCTCTGCATCCATGTACTCCTTCCTGATCAGCTTTCTGCCCGAAAAAAACAGGATCGCTCCGCCGGCCACTATAAAAATAATAATGGCTATTGCAATCAAGATCCTGTCGTTTCCGGAGGTTTCACCGAATCCCTGTATCAGACCATACGCCAAATACAAAACATACAGCGCTACCACGACACGCAGGGTAAGTCCTACCTGCGTGTCGCCGCTTCTTCTGTTATTATCGCCATCCTGTTTCGCCATATCATTCCATTCCCGTTGTTTTCGTCTCTGCACGTTATCTCTGAAAGCATGCCGTCTGTTCAGATAAATGACTGACTGCGCCGGAAACCTTTTCCAACGCTTCCATGATGTTCTTCATGTTATCCGCCAAAACCGCGGTGTTATCCACTACGCCTCCAACACCCTGAGCGCTCTCTCTCACGTTGCCGGCGATATTATCATTGGATTCTGCCACATTGCGCATCATAGACCCAATATTTTCCATGGACTCCCGCATTTCACCCATGATCTGATCCACCGTAATGGAATCATCCAGATACTGCTCACCGGTCCGCTCCAGTATCTCATAGTCCGGCATCACTCTCTCATTGATAAAGTTTACAAGTTCTCCCGCATTGTCCGCCAGCGTCATAACCGCCGCCACAACGCCCTCAGAAATCTGCTGAATATTGTTAGCCGTCTGTTTGGAGTTGTCCGCCAGTACACGGATCTCCTCAGCCACCACCGCAAAGCCCTTTCCGGCTTCACCTGCCCTTGCCGCCTCAATGGAAGCATTCAGCGCCAGAAGATTTGTCTTAGAAGCAATATTCAAAATTTCACCTGTCAGGTTACCTATTTGTTCAATCTGATGGCTGTCCTCTATGGAAGCATGCAAAGACACGTCAAATTCTTTTATCATACTGTCGGCAGTAGCGCGGCTGTTCTGTGCCAGCTTCTGAAGCTCCTCCGCACGGCTCCTGATCTCCTCCGCAAACTTCGTACCGTTCACCGCCTTATCCACCATCTCGCCCACGGAAGCCTCCGCCTCCCTGGTATTTTCACTGACATAGCCGGCCGTAGCAGACATTTCCTCCATACTGGCCGCCAGTTCCTCCATTGTGGCCGAGGTGTCATTGGCACTCTGGTTCGTCTCCTCCACCACCTCATTCACGCTCAGCTGCTGCCTGTGGATCTCATCGCTGCAGGAAATCACACCGCTGATCACATCCTGCAGAATATCCAGAAACTCGTTAACCCCCATAGCCAATGTAGATATCTCGTCCTTTGTCAACACAGGGACTCTCTCGTTCAAATCACCTCTGTTATTATGTATATTCTCGATCATCCTATTGATCACCTGGGCAATCTTCTGGATCGGCATTACAATAATGCGGTGCGCAATGATCAAAATCAAAACTGCAGTTACCAGAAGCAGAACAATGACTGCCACAGTCAATATATAAGAATTATTCACTTTTGTCTGCTGATCAGCTTTCGCATTTTCAAGATCCTGTTCCGAATACTCCAGCAATGTACTCATTGCCTGACTCAAGACCCGATTCAAAGATCCCAGATTATTGGAAATCAGATTGCTGGCGCG
The DNA here is from genome assembly GCA_014804615.1 of Lachnospiraceae bacterium. Taxonomy (GTDB): domain Bacteria; phylum Bacillota; class Clostridia; order Lachnospirales; family Lachnospiraceae; genus UBA3282. The sequence goes on along the minus strand of JAAUZL010000007.1, from coordinate 37,377 downwards.
CTCCTTATCGTTCGCCCTGCTCAATTCTATAATATTGTCCGCATACGCATCGAAAGATTCCAGCCTGTTCCTTAGCGCATCAAAGCTCTCCCGCACCTCCTCGGAGTTGATCATCTCCTCGTATGCCGCCATGGATTCCCACATCAACTCACGACGCTCCAGAACATCATCTGCGCGTCTGTCCATCGTTCTGATCAGTTTGGCATCCACATGCGCATACAAATTCGTATACATATCCAGATAATCTTCATATATACTGTGAATCAGATTGATCTTCACCACTTCATTATTCATGACATTCTGGCTGCTCTCGGTGATCGTCGTCATACTGTTGGCCATAAAGCCCAGCGAAACGATTGAAATCAGAGCAAGTACCAGAATCGCCATCGCAAATTTAAAACCAATCTTTTTCATATGGAAAGCCCCTCCCGCTTCTCTGAGTTAGTCGTCTGTTCTCTCTGCTTATCCTTGTAACTTTATTAGATATAGTGTACCACATTTTGTGTCTATAGAACAGACCCGTAAAAAAGAATTTTAAAGTACAAAGAAGAAAAAGACACACACCTCTGACGAGATGTGCGTCCTTCAACTATCTTGTAAAAATTCTTTGAAAATCAGTTTTTAACCCTGACTGCGCTTCTTTCTCACAGACATGACCACACTCTGGACTATCAGGAAGAGACAGAGCATAGCCGCCTTTGTGATACCGGTCCACCACGCTTCATCAAATCCGATGGAGGATACAATGCTCTGGATCGTGCTCAGGGAGAGTACGCCAAAGAAGGTACCGACCACGTTACCCACACCGCCTGTCAGCATGGTGCCACCGATGATGGAGGAAGCAATCGCATCCATTTCAGCGCCTGCTGCATTGGTGGGGGAACCGGAACCTACATGCAGGAAGTAAACAAAACCGCCGATACCTGCCAGAAGACCGCAAATCAAGTGGGAGAGGAATTTCGTCCTCTTTACGTTGATACCAAGCATCAATGCACTCTGTTTGTTACCGCCCACTGCATAGAAATTACGGCCCGTTTTAACCCAGCGAAGCAGGACAAACATCACGATCACTACCAAAATCGCTACCACTACCCCGATTTCCACATACGCAGGCACATAGACTCCCTTTTTATTAACAGAACCAAGTCCCGGCACATTGATACGCGTCGCCTTGAGTGCAACAAACTTCTCGTTTGCCACATTAAAGGGCGAGGAGTTGACCACTGTCGTCATNCCCTTTGCAAAGAACATACCTGCCAGCGTAACGATAAAGGGCTGGATATCCAGATACGCCACCATTAANCCCTGAACGGCGCCGAACGCCANGCCGATCACCAGCGCAATCAGGATCGCGCCAAAGATGTTGCCATCCTTATAATCCAGATAGACCGCNCAGCACATACTCACCANAGCAGTCACGCCGCCCACGGAGATATCGATCCCGCCTGTGATCATTACCAGACTCATACCGCAGGCAAGAATAATCAGCGCCGCATTGGAATTNAAAATATTAAAGAAGGTCTGGGGCTTTAAGAANCCCGAACGCAGAAATACTANGGCNCCTATGTACATCAGGAAAAATACAATGATCGTAATCGTCAGGAGTAGATTGGTATCGGTCATGCCCATCAGTTTCGCGCCGATGCCGCCTCCCGCGGACGTCGTATTTTTATCTGTNTTTGCCATCTTACGCCACCTCCTTTTTCAGTTTCATTTTTTTCACGAAGTCGGAAGCATATTCTCTCACGGTAGGNGCNCTGACAATAACCAGCACNATGACCACCACTGCCTTGTAAGCCGGCAGCGCCGTCGAAGGAACGCCNAACTTGTAAAGTGTCGTCGTCAGGCACTGGATCACAAACGCGCCAATGANAGAAGCCGCCATATTAAACTTACCGCCGCTCAGAGCATTACCGCCGAGAGCAACCGCGAGNATCGCGTCCATCTCAATATCCTTCGCNATAACGGANTAGTTAATGGATGATACACGGCTTACCTTGATCAGTCCTGCAACCGCCACACACAANCCNAGAATCACNAAAGTTATCACCTTGATCATCTCCGGGTTCAGACCNTTTAACTTGGAAGANCTCTGGTTGATACCAACCGCCTGCGTATACAGCCGCAGATTAGTCACTTTCAGGACAATNCCNATNACGACTATGCATGCGATTGCGATAAAGCATGGCGTCGGAATCGGTATCCCCGGAATAAATCCGCCGAAATANCCAAACTTCGGATCGCTGATAACAGGAAGCTCGTTNTTGTTGATCCACGCCGCGATGGAACGTCCCGCCGTNTANAGGATCAGNGTCGCGATCATGGGCTGGATCTTNAAGTANGCCACCAGCACNCCGTTGAACGCNCCNAAGAGCATTGCAACCACGCAAGCCGCNAAAAANGCCACAATGATAGGAGCCTGCAGAGTTTCGGGACGAGCNTTTCCGCCGCAGAGCACGCGAAGNATCACGCTGCCCGCGATAGCNATCGCCGCGCCCACNCTGATATCCTGNCCGCCGGAAGCCGCCGTAACAAGNGTCATGCCGATCGCCAGAATCGCCAGCTCGGAACCGTTATTGATAATGTCAATGATAAAGCCGGACAGCACCGGATCCCCCGCGCTGTTATAGCCAAATGNTATTTTAAAGAAAGTAGGATCTGCGATCAGGTTAAAGANCGCCAGCANCAAAAGCGCNGCGACCGGAATAAAGCACTGGTTTCTCACCAGATTTTTCATAAANCCCGCATTNACNGTTTTTTTCTCGTTGCCAGCCATTTATTTGTCACCTCCCGCAATCGTATTCATAACTGTAGCCTGGTTCAGNTCATCACCTTTGAGCTCACCCACCGCCTTGCGGTCACGCATGACGATCAGACGGGAACAGGTTCTGAGCATCTCATCCAGCTCGGAAGAGATAAAGGTCACNCTCATACCCTCAGAAGCCAGNTTCAGCACCAGTTTCTGGATATCCACNTTCGTACCCACATCGATACCTCTGGTNGGNTCATCCAGNATCAGNTATTCCGGATGGGTNAANAGCCANCTCGCNACGATNACCTTCTGCTGGTTACCACCGGAGAGAGACTTAATGGGAGTATCCTGGGAAGCTGTCTTAATGTTCAGAAGCTTTATGTACTCATCTGCAACCTTGCTGGCCTCTGCCTTNGAGAAAGGTTTAAAGAAGCCCCTGAGCACCTGCTGTGCCAGNATCATATTGTCGCGCACGGANANATCNCCCACNATACCNTCCACTTTACGATCCTCAGGNAGATAAGCGATACCGTTCTTCATGGCNTCAAGCGGTTTNGCNATCTTTACNTCCTTGCCNTTCATCNTGACTTTTCCGCCGGTCACTCTGTCNGCACCGAAAATNGCGCGCACACACTCGCTTCGNCCGGANCCNANAAGNCCNGTAAANCCGTTTACCTCNCCCTTGNTGATATGGAAATCAAANGGCTTGATGCCNGCNTTGCTGACAAGACCTTCCGCCTCAAACACAGGAGCCGCNCCCTTTTCCTCATATGCCTTTGTCTCGCNCTTGATATCAGAGAGATCATCCACCTCTTTACCGAGCATCTTAGACACAAGCTGTACACGGGGCAGATTCTCAACCTCATATTCACCCACAAGCTTACCGTCTCTCATAACGGTAATTCTGTCGCAAACCTCGTATACCTGCTCCAAAAAGTGCGTCACAAAGATAATGCCTACACCCTTAGCACGGAGATCCCGCATCAGCTTAAAGAGTTTCTCCACTTCCTGCTCATCCAGAGAAGAAGTAGGCTCATCCAGTATCAGAACTTTACATTCCATGTCAACCGCACGGGCGATCGCGATCATCTGCTGCACCGCCAGAGAACAAGTCCCAAGCTGCTGCGACGCTTTCGCAGGGATCTGCAGGGACTGCAGAATTTTATCCGTGTCGGCATTCATTTTTTTCCAGTTCTGTACTGCGCCCTTGGTACGGCCGATAAACATATTCTCCGCCACAGTCAGATTCGGACAAAGCGTGATCTCCTGATACACGGTACTGATGCCCATATTCTGCGCATCCTGGGGCGAATGGATCGCCGCCGCGCCCTCTGTGCCGTCTAAGAAGATGTCTCCATCCTCTTTGCCGTAAACCCCGGTAAGAACCTTGATCAGCGTAGATTTTCCCGCGCCGTTCTCCCCCATAAGCGCATGGATCTCACCCTTGCGCAAAGTGAAGTCCACACCTTGCAGGGCGTGTACTCCGGGAAAGATTTTGTGAATGTTTCTCATTTTTAATACAACATTTCCTTCCACTCTCAGGTCCACCTCCCAAACATTTTAGTAAAAAAATTTAGAGAAAGAGCGCGGGCAAGCTTTTCAACCCTGCGCCGCGCTCGTCCTGTACATTATATCACATTTTTCTTAAACTCGCAAACCCGCGAATATTAGATGCCGTAATTCTCAACATCCTCTGCTGTGATCGTTGTAGCATCGAAGCCCTTCTCATCCATGATGATCACTTTCTCAGCAGGTGCACCATTCTTGATTACATCATCGATGTAAGAAGACTGGAAAGGATTACACTGACCATCGTAGTTCCAGTTGCCTGCAAGCAGCTCCTCAAGAGCCCACTTGTTGCAGTCAAAGCCCATGATGATGACATCCTTGCCTACGCCGTGAGAGATGTTAGCTGCATCCAGAGCTGCAACAGCGCCCTTAGCCATATCGTCGTTCTCAGCGTAGATTACGTTGAAGGACTTGCCGGAGCTGATCACAGACTGTACGATCTGCTGTGCGTTCTCTGCGTTCCAGGAAGCGGTCTGCTGCTCAACCATGTTCCAGTTAGCCTCTGCCGCTACCTTCTCATCCAGAGCTTTGGTACGGCCCTGCTGTGCTGCGGAACCCATCTGGCCCTGAAGATGGATAATATTGTACTCGTCAAGACCCTGATCTGCCAGCCAGTTCACTGCAGTCTCACCCTCTTTGTCCATGTCGGACACGATGGATGCCAGATACAGACTCTCATCAGCGTCGATGGTACGGTCAAACAGGATAACCTCAACGCCTGCGTCCTGCGCATCCTGCAAAACGGTATCCCAGCCTGCGGTATCAGCCGCAGAGAGAAGCAGATAGTCAACACCGTTCTGAATAAACTGCTGCGCTGCTTTCACCTGATCCTCGTTCGCATTACCTACTGCAGGATTACCATATGCAAAAGATGCAGAATAGCCGTTCTCCTCAGTGAATGCTGCCTTCAGATCCGCATCGTTCGCGGTACGATAACCGGACTCACTGGGATCGTTGTTGATGATACCAACGGTGATCAGATCGCCGCTTGCTGCAGGAGCCTCTGCCTCTTCCTCTGCCGCGGGAGCTTCCTCCTCTGCTGCAGGAGCCTCTGCCTCTTCTTCTGCTGCAGGAGCTTCCTCCTCTGCTGCCGCGGGTGCTGCTGCAGGAGCTGCTTCATTTCCGCCGCCGCAACCTGCCAGAGTAGCCATCACCATGGCACCTGTCATTAATACTGCTAATTTTCTCTTCATACTTAATTTCCTCCCTTTCCTTTCGCCTTCTGGCGAAGAATCGAAATTATGTGTTCGAGAACGCGTATCATGTTTTCGCGTCTCTGAGAACACTTTAGCAAAATTAACAAAGCACTTCAACACCCAAAATCTGACTTTTGTTTATTTTGGATGGGTTCAACAATACAAATTTATGATATAATGCATTTAAACAATACAAATTTGTTTTTTTAGGGTATTTTTTTCTGATTTTGTTTTTCTTTTGTGGATTTTTACAATGAACACCCGAAAAAAACAGCAATTCCTTTTATGGTAAATATGATCAAAAACACGATTTGGCGGTGAATTTTTCCGCTTCTGACGTTTTTTATGAATAAATATGTTATAATTTGTAAACAAACCATGAACAAAAAAGAGGGATTTTTTACTATGAGCAAATACGAAACNCTTTCGNAACGNCTTACGGAACAGATTGCAGAGAATCTCCAAANAGGAATCACAGCTCTTCCCACCGAGGCAGAGCTTGCCGANCAGCACCAGGTCAGNCGTCAGACCGTGCGGGCNGCCCTCGCGCTNCTGCGGNACAGNGGNCTGATCGAAAGCCGNCAGGGCAGCGGNTCCTATGCNACCGGNCTCTCTCCGAACATATGGCAAAACAACATNCCGATCCTGATCGCCAGCAGCCANGAATACATATATCCNCATCTGCTNNNNGACATCCNTNCCGCNCTTACCNCNCAGGGNTATCAGCTGCGGGTCTATGCTACAGACAATGATACTTCTATAGAAAGGNANCATNTGCTCNCCCTGCTCGCCGANCCGCCCAGAGGNTTGATCGTGGAAGGCTCCAAGAGNACACTCCCCACACCGAACGCGGATCTCTATGAAAANCTGAAAGCCGCCGGCACGCGACTNCTCTTTCTGCACAACNGGTATGANGCCCTGTCCGATGAGATCTGCNTCAAGGANGATAACTACTATGGCGGCTATCTTTTNGCCAANCATCTGGCGGATCTGGGACACACNCGCATNGCCGGNCTTTTCAGNATGGATGACAGACAGGGCCCCGAGCGCTATCTGGGCGCCGTTTCCTGCCTGCGGGATCTGGGGTGCGAGTTGGAAGACCGACATGTGGGATGGTTTCAGACACAGGATGTGGAGGCTCTGGAAAAAAAGCAGGATACCCGTTTCCTTGCCGCTTACATCAAAGAACGTCTGGGTGATTGTACTGCTGTTATCTGCTATAATGACGAAATCGCCTACTGGCTGATCAAAGAGCTTTCTTACGCCCACATCCAGGTTCCCCGTGATGTCTCCGTGGTATGTTTCGACAACAGTTACCTGAGCGACCTGAGCAAAGTACGAATCACCACTCTGACCCATCGCCCCCACGAAATGGGCTCCCGGGCGGCCGAGACCATGATCCGGCAGCTAAAGGGAATTCCTGCCGTTTCCCAGGAAATCCCCTGGGAGCTGGTACGCAAGGAGAGCGACGGCCCCGCATACGTTTAAGACAGATTCCCCGCCCGGTATTCCCTCGGCGTACAGCCCTGCGTCTTCTTAAAGACAAAGCTGAAATAATGTGGATCCTTGTATCCTACCTCCGAGGCAACTTCACCGGTGTGCATCTGCGTCTGTCTGAGGAGCCGTTTCGCCTTCTCCATCCGTTTGCCCGTCACATACTCCACAAAAGTCACCTGCATGGCCTGACTGAAGATCGCGCTGAAATAGTTGGCGCTTACGTTGACTTCTCCCGCCACGGAATTGAGCGAAAGCGTCTCCTGTGAAAAGTTTTCTTCTATATATAAGAGCGCTTTCTTTAGAATCCGTTTGCTCTGGTTATCCGATTCTCTGTCCCTCAGCTCCATNGCNTTTTCTATTAAACTATAAAAATAGCTTTTTATCGTCTCTACATCATACTGCCCCTCCGGCACAAGTTTGTCNCCCATAAGCCGAGAGAGTTCCTCTCTGTCGCCNCCCTGAGACTCCACATAGGAGAGTGTGACAAAATAGATATGCAGTGTCAGATAATTCCGAAATGCCCCGGACTGCAATGCTTCCTTGACGGCGAGGAGGTAGTTGTCCACGAAATCAGCAATCTCATCCTTCGTTCCACGCACCAGAAAATCCCGGATCAGCTCCGGCTCCATTCTGGCAGGGTCAATATCCGCGATCCTGCTGCCTCCCTCCTCCCCCGGCATATTACGGCTGATGATCTCACCCGTGAAAATATGTACATGGGGCATCAGAAATCGATACGCAAACAGATGATTCACCTTGCTGTAGCACTCCGCCAAAAGNCTTAAACGCTCCACCGGCTCTCCCGCCGCTACATACCAGTNCAGGTTCTCCTGNGCCGGCTGGCAGATCCGTTCCACATTCTCCAGAGNTTTCGCNGTAAGCTCCTGCATTTGCTCTGTGCNGCCTTTGATCAGTACCCCGTANGTATTTACGTTCCACCGAAAAACCAGATTTTCCGGATANCGAATAAAATAATGCAGCAGTTCCTCCCGTTTTCTGGCGAAATCCTCNGACTCCATTCCCATATATTCCCCGGTGCGNTTCTCCTTCAGATTAAACATCAACAGATTATAACAGGGNGCATTGATCTTCATNGAAAGCTTGGCCGCCTCCTCATAAATCTCCTGNACCGGCATACGTCCCTCAAACACTTTNACAAAGAAATCCGTTCTGGAAAACTGNTCGTACTCTCTGGCCTCACTNTGAAACTTNTCCTGATANGTCTTCTGNTCCNGCTCCGCCTCGATCTTANTCTTGAGCTCCGCCANNACCTTNTGCAGCGCNGCTCTGGTAATAGGCTTCAGCAGATACTGCTCCGCNCCCACCAGGATCGCTCCTCTGGCATACTCAAAATCATCATANCCGCTCATAATGATGATCTTCATATCCGGAAATTCCTGATGCACCAGCCGGCTNANAGAAAGTCCNTCCATAAAGGGCATNTTGATATCCGTAAGCANNACNTCCGGCTTCGTCTTCTGNATCAGCGGCAGCGCCATCTCTCCNTCGCTGGCCTCCCCCACAAACTGATAGCCGTACTGCTGCCAGGGAATNTTNTCCCGCAGTCCCTCTCTGACAATACTTTCATCTTCCACNAAAAANACTTTTAACATGACAGCCTCCNNAAATAACNNTNGTTATNTTAATANNTTCTCTCCTGCAACAATTCTTTNGTCACATTGTCTATNGTNAANACATCCTCTTCCACATAATATCTNTTTTCCACGGTCTGCCCGGCCTCCANCATATCGATGACCTGCAGCAGNTACTCTCCCTGATTCGGATTACACTCAATATCCACATTGATCACGCCGTCCGNCACCATCTCCAGTGCATCATGCACCGCGTCAAAGGAGAGGATCGTGATGTCACCATTCACNCCCACAGTGCGCCCGGCTTCTCGAATTGCCTCGATGGCGCCGAANGTCATATCATCATTCTGNGAGATCACCACATCAATATTCGGATGCTTGCGCAGAAAACCCCGCATTACTTCTTTNCCCTTCGTGGAGGTGAACTCCGCATATTCCTGTTCCAGAATATTCCAGTTCTCATGACCGCTTGACACTGAGGCAAAACCCACTGTTCTGCCGATCTGGGAGGATGAACCCTGCGTTCCCAAAAGCATTACAATATTGATCGTTCGACCGGCATCTCCCNGTCTGCTCAACTCAGCTTCAAGCCATCGTCCCGCCTTCTCGCCTTCCTCCACGAAATTACTGCCCACGCAGGTCACATAGAGATCCGGCGTATCCACGTTNATGNTTCGATCCATGAGAATGACCGGAATCCCTGCCTCCTTTGCCTCCTGCAGCACCGTCTCCCACCCGGTCTCCACCACCGGGGAAAACACGATATAATCCACCCGCTGGGAGATGAAGCTTCGGATCGCTTTCAGTTGATTTTCCTGTTTCTGTCTGGCATTATTAAAGATCAGAAAATACCCGTTCTGCTGGGTNAACGCATTCTGTACGGATTCCGTATTGGCCGTCCGCCATCCCGACTCGCTTCCGAGCTGCGACACTCCCACCACGATCCGGTCTCCGCCGGACTCNTCAGCCGCANCGCTCTCNTCCTCGATATCTGTAAANAGTCTGCTGCCAAAGGCCATGAATAGCACCGTCATNGCAAGAAGTATGCCGATCAGCGCGGCAATATATGATCTCTTCCGAAACACCTTAATCCTCCTTTTCCACTGCATAGGGAACCGCCGGGATCACGATCTCGACGCGAGTACCCTTGCCTTTGACAGAATCAATCTGCATACCATATTCTGTCCCGAAATTCATGCGGATGCGCTCATTGACATTGGCAAGCCCAAANCCTTTCTCCGTATCCTTGCAGGGTTTCATGATCTCTCCCTGAAGCTTATGCAGCTCCTCTTCCTCCATGCCGACGCCGTTATCCTCCACCGTNAAATGCACTTCNTCNCCNCATAGTCTGCCGGTCACAATGATATCNCCCTTNGCNCGNTTATATTTGATGCCATGGTAGAGCGAATTCTCTACCAGCGGCTGGAGCGTCANCTTTAATATNTTATACTGGTAAAGCGCAGNATCGATCCGNATCTCATATTCCAGAATATCCCGATAGCGCACCTGCTGGATCTCCAGATAGCTCCGAATATGAAGCTCCTCCTCCTGAATCGTGATATACTCCCGTCCCTTGGAGAGCACCAGCCGGAAAAACTCAGACAACGACATCACCATGCTCACCGCCTTGTCAGAGTCATTCCCCTCAATTAACCAAACAATCGTATCCAGCGTATTATAGAGAAAATGGGGATTGATCTGCTCCTGCAGGAGCCTCAGATCCGCTCTGCGCATCTTCTGCTGGTCTTCTCTGATCTTAGTGACCAGCTCCTCCAGACTCTCTGTCATACTGTTGACGCTGGCTGCCAAAACCGCAAGCTCATCCGTCGTCTCCACCTGTGCACGGGCCGAAAAATCTCCCTCCGCCACTTTCTCCGTCACCCCGGAAAGTTCCCTGATCGGGCGGATCATATCGGTCACTACCATAATGAATAAAATCACCATAGAGAGAAGCAGAAGTATCAGCAGCAGACTGCAGAACACGGTGAAAGAATGTACCTTTGCGTTCAGCTGATTCGTCAGATGTTCCATGCTCTTCGTCTGATAATATATGTAAGACTGAATGTTATCCTGAATCAGCTCGGTCAGAATATAGATGTTATTGTCAAGCATCTCGATATTCGTATCGTAGCTGACGTCCGTTTCCAGATTCGTCCGTATGTCATCCACCCTATCCTGCAGCGTATCGATATTGCGCAGAAGGATCTGCAGTCTGGCACGGCTCTCATCATCCGTGGTAATACGCATCAGATTATAGAACTCACTTCTCAGCTCGTCCAAAAGCACATAGGGGTCTGCCAGCGTTTCGTCATCTCCCACNGTATCAAAGGTGACAGAACCCACCACCAGCTTGTAAAGGCTCTCATCCATCTCCTCTTTAAAATTCAGATTATAATTATTTGCCACCGTCATGTTGTCCACGATCGTGTCATAAGCACCGCTGTAGCTTCGCAANGCATAAATCAGATAGAGAACCATTATAATAAGAGGAACCGCCACTACCACGGAAAGCAGGATCAATTTATATTTAATGGAATATTTCACTTTTTCCGACTGCATACTGTTTCTCCTTTGTCTTCTATCTTACCAACTTTTNGTNAAAAAATAAATTAAAATGTTTATTTGCAATAATGNNCCTNNGGGTGTATGATAGGNTGTGTATANANTTTTCTTGTAATTAACGCAACAATATTGAATATATAAAAGAGCTCATATGAAAGAAAATTCCGTTTTGACTAATATTTACAACAACATATGCCGGGATACCGGAAACCAGAATGAGTCCGCCAAGCTGATCGCCGTGGTCAGATTTTTGACGCTCTCTCTGATCATACATTCTCTGGTGAACTGTGTCCTNGTTTCCTTCACAGAACATACCAGGGGAATGGTTCTCTCTGNTCTGTCCNTGNTTNTATTTCTGGCNATTTTTGTATTCTCNTANAATTGCAGNACATTTATNTCGTACTGNNNCNTGAATGTCAGCATNCTCTTTTGGACNATATTAAANNTATATTANTTTGGNTGGAATATCGGNATTCAACATTTTTTGGTGGTGCTTNTGGTNTTNGTNTTCTTTNGTAAATACAAGCANGANAANGCTAAGATNNTCTATGTGGTNNTCNTGTTNTNNCTGCGGNTGNNNNTNTATTTCTACTGNCAGNCNCACNNTCCGGNCNTNNCNCTCNAGTNTTNGTGTNGGCNATGCCATGCAGACNNTAAACTCNTTCTTTATCTTCTGNNGNCTGGNGNTGATCNCCNATCTCTTCAGCAGNANCACACAGGAGNTGGANGGNAANNTGATCGAATATAACAAGAAGCTGGAAAAGCAGGCAAACACAGATACCCTGACCGGTTTATACAACCGCCGCCGCACCATAGAATATCTGGAAAAGCTTCTGGCGGATCCCACCGAACAGATCAGTGTCTGCCTGTGCGATATCGACTTCTTTAAACGGGTCAATGACACTTACGGTCACGATGTGGGTGATGAGGTCTTAAGGAAGATTTCAGAGACCTTTCGGAAAAAGCTGCCGCCCGATACCTTTATCTCCCGCTGGGGCGGAGAAGAATTTCTTCTGATCTTCCCCCACATGAATGGCGATGAAGCAGGTACGGCACTGGAAATTCTTCGGCAGAAAATCAAGACGCTCGTTTTTGATGGCGGCACGGAAATTTTTTCTGTCACACTGACCTACGGACTGGTGGAGTATGATTTCCACAGCGATATTAATACGGTTCTGAAAGAAGCAGATGAAAAACTTTATCTCGGCAAAGAAGGCGGACGTGACCGGATCGTTTTTTGATCCGGTCATTATTTATGCGCTCCTTTCATATAGTAATATAAATCTTTCCTATTGCAGGTGTTTCCTTGAAACGATCTCTCTCCCCCAGACAATGGGCAATCGCTCTTAGTCTGTTCACCCTTGTAAGTATTCTCATACTGTTCCTTTACAACCGTACGCATCAGGATGCACGGTTTACTGCCTTTGCCGATCAGCTTTTCTTAAATGAGGTACAGGCAAACCCCATCCATTTTCACTATACAATAGATAACCCTGCCGCTTATGGCATCGATGAATCCACTCTCACACTCCCGGTATATCAGGCCGGAGAAGCCGCCAATGAAATATACGAGGTTACGCAGGCAAGAGAAGCTCTGGCTGCCATAGATCCTTCGGCTCTGAATGAAGAAAACCGTCGGCTCTACGAGCTTCTGGACAGCTATCTGGCAGCCGCAGCCGCCACAGCCGCCTATCCTTATTTAGCGGAGCCTCTCTCTCCTTCCTCCGGCGTTCCCTCGGAGCTCCCGCTCCTGTTTGCAGAATACCGTCTGGACGACAAACCGGACATCGAAAACTATCTGAACATCCTTACACAGATTCCCGCCTATTTTGACGGTCTCATTCTCTATGAACAGGAGAAGGCCGCCGCCGGACTGTTTATGTCCGACAAGACCGCCGATAAGGTGATCGAACAGTGCACGGCTCTGATGGATTCGGCCGCCTTTGCGGATGGCAGCCATTTTCTGCTTACCACCTTCCGGGAACGCTTGCAAAGCCTGGTAGACCAAAAGATCCTTACCGAAAATGATGCTGCTGCTTACGAAGCCGAGCATGACCGTTTGTTGACTACATTGGTCATTCCGGCGTATGACCGCCTTGCGGATGCGCTGACTCTGCTCAAAGGACAGGAAACGGAGGCTCTGGGATTGGCCCATCTGGAAAACGGCCGGGAATACTATCTGGCCCTGCTCCGGCTGCGCACCGGTTCCTACCGTGATATCTCGGAAATCAAACACCTTCTCGCCGAGGACCTGCGGTTTCAATATGAGTCACTGGTGACGCTTCTTGCCCGGAATCCGGCCTTGCAGGAAACGATCCAAGAATCGCCCGCGCTCTTACCGGAAATGACTCCCGATGAGATTCTGAGCGACCTGCAGGAAATGATCGGGGTAGAGTACCCTCCTGTTCCTGTCAACAAGAATAATGCGCCCATTCACTCCACTATAAAATACGTGGATGCCAGTCTGGAAGCCTACAGCGCACCGGCTTTTTATATGACGCCGCCCATCGACAACATATGCGAAAATCTGATCTGCTTAAACGCCAAGGACACACAGGATGATCTTGCACTCTTCACCACACTGGCACACGAGGGCTATCCCGGTCATCTCTACCAAACGGTATACAGTAAACGCTATCAGGAACAGACTGGTGCCTCTCCCCTTCGGAATGTTCTCTACTATGGCGGTTTTGTAGAAGGCTGGGCGATGTATGTGGAGCTTGCTTCCTACGACAGAGCCATTGAGCTGGCAAGTTCGTCTCATCCGGAGGCCGCTCTCTACTATCAGGTTTGTCGTCTGGACCGGCAGTTTCGGCTCGGTCTCTACGCTCTTTTAGATATCGCTATCCATTATGACGGCGCTACTCCGGAAGATGTGCAGAACCTCTGCCACGCTCTGGGACTCACCAATGATGCCAATCTGTCCGCCCTCTATGAATATATTGCAGAGGAACCCTGCAATTATCCGAAATACTATCTGGGTTATCTGGAAATTCTGGAGCTAAAAAAACAGGCGGCCATCCTCTGGTCTGATACCGACCAGGTGAGCGCCACCTATGATACCACGGACTTTTTATATCGTTTTCACTCTTTTCTGCTGCAGAATGGTCCGGCCGATTACAGAACTCTGGCCAGATACCTTGCCATCGAAATGCCCTAAGAAACCTCTCTGAAAAACCGAGTCAGTTTGAACAGCGCTTGCTCCAGCACCCGCTGTTCCTCCTCGGACAGCTCTTTCAGGATGGCGCTGATCATCTCCTCATGGAATTTGCGGTGATGGAGGTAAGCCTTTTTCCCTTTGCCGGAAAGAGAGATCAGCACCACACGCCGATCCTCCTCACTGCGGCTTCTGTCTACATAGCCCTTCTTTACCAGACTATTGACCGATATAGTCAGTGTTCCCGTTGTGACTTCCAGTTCTTTCGCCACACGGGTCATATTCTTAGCTCCGTCCGGACCGATCGCTTCCATAACGTGCATATCGTTCGTCGTCACATCCCGGTATTCCTCTGTCCGCATCGCACGTTCTTCCAGCGTGTTAATGTCCCGGAACAGTTTCACTAATACCTCGTTTAAAGTATGGCTGATATCCATCTTAATTCTCCAGATTTTTTCTGTAACTATTCAGAACCCTTTCGCAAAATTGGCTCTGACTAGTTACAATTCTCTTTATACCGCATACAGTGTATCAGAAAGTATTTTGAAAGTCAAACCTTTTGGGGCGTTTCCAAGAAACTGCACCCCTCCCTAAAGTACCAATTATAAAATTTAGTTTATACTTTCTTTCGTTTTTCTTTTGAATTTTGACACATCACATTCACAATTTCCAGATATAGTAATAACAGAGTTAAATCAGAGCGAGCTCAATAAAAAATGAAGTCGCCGGTGCTGGATTGGTGCCGACCGGCTTCGCCAAACCATAACAGTACGCTTTTATAAGCGCCTGTTGACATAGATTCGAAACCAACATTTCTATCCTTCTCACACAAAAGAAACGGCGTTCCTTGCAGGACGCCGTTTCTTTTACATTTACCCCACCAGTTTTCCCGCCAATACGATACTGGCTATGATCCCCGCCAATGTGGCTAACATCGCACCCTTTAAGGTATAGCGCGTCTTAGTGACCTTTGCTGCCAGAAAATAAACGCTCATGGTATAAAAGATTGTCTCCGTACAGCTCATCATAATGGAGGTGGTCAACCCGATCAAGGAATCCGGTCCATGGTTTTTAAAAATATCAAGCACCAGCCCCGTGGCCGCCGAGGAAGAAAACATCTTAACAAGCATCAGGGGCACCAGCTCCGAAGAAAAGCCGAGCCTGGAAGCCACGCCGCCAAACAGCCCGCCGATAAATTCCAGAAAACCCGACGCCCGCAAAACGCCCACAGCCACCATGAGCCCGATCAGAGTGGGCATGATCTGGATGACCGTGTGAAAGCCGTCCTTCGCGCCCTTGATAAAATCCTCGTACACATTACAACGGTTGGAAATGCCATAGGCCACGATGTAAAAAATGATGACCGGAATGATAATGTTGGAAATATTGGATAAGACGGATGCCATAGATCAGCCTGCAAAAAGCTTTTATAAAAATTTATGCAAAAAAGGAACCGTTTATTCAAAGATTAATGCGTACAGATATCTGAGGAAAATTTTTGCTTGCTAGGCGCGTGGCTCATCCACTGTCAAAGTTATTTTAGATGCTTTCCACTTTGTTCCATCCTTTTCCATTGAAATCGTTCCCCATGCAGTACCTGCTTCATCCCCAGCAGATGTTAATAGCTTTGCCGAAAAATTATAACATTCTTGCTGATCAGAACGTTTTATAAGTTCAAGTTCACTTACTTTAATATCCGCAGTGAGACCTTTTGATAACGCGATACTTCTATAAAAAGTACGACTCATTGCCAGGTCATCAATACATGCATATGTCATGGAATCGGCAAACTGTCTTACAAGATACTCTCTTAACTTTTCGTCACTCTGTATCAGCCCTATTTCTCCATCCGTCACTACTTCTGTTGCAGACTGAACAGACTGAACGATCGCTGCATCAAAATCCTCCGCCTGCTGCTGGGTACAGGAAAGAAGCTGATTTAATGCTGTTTTTGCCTGAAGCTCCAAACTGCCTCCCCCCTGCTTATACCTAATCGTCATGCCAGCAATCAAAAGGATCAAAACAATCAGAAGTGTATAGCAAAATAATTTTACATTTATCTCTTTTTTCATAGCCATGGCGTCCCCTTGAGCTAAGTAACTTAATCAATATCTAAATTTTGCTCCCGGAAGTGTTGCATCAGATGTATATTGAATTACCTCCGGACTGACGAATCACAATTAGCTTAACTATTATAAAATACATCATACATTTTTTATCTTCTGTTATGTAATGGCCTTTGTCAAGAAAAAATTTCTGATTTGATAGAGATATGAACGTGGTTGTGGTATTGTATTTACTGTATAATAGCAGTATGTTGAAAATATAAATTGATGAAAGAAGGATAAATGTGAATAATCAGTTTATTCAAAGATTAACTATTGATTGGACAAAGATCGATGCATGCAGTTATTTGAGGAAAATAGAGGCGATAAAAGATATGGATACATTGGTCTTTCATAAACCAATAACATTTTTTGTTGGAGAAAATGGAAGCGGAAAATCAACTCTGCTAGAAGCGATTGCTGTTGCATATGGTTTTAATCCGGAAGGCGGAACTAAAAATTATTCTTTTTCAACATATGATTCTCATTCTGAATTATGCGATGCTCTTAGAATTGCAAAAGGAGTTCGTAGACCAAAATCCGGATATTTTCTTAGAGCAGAAAGTTTTTATAATGTAGCAACTAAAGAAATAGAATACGCAGATCTGGGTAATCCTTCAGAGAAATATCATGAGAAATCTCATGGTGAAAGTTTTTTGGTAATTGCACAAAAGTACATGAGGGCAGATGGAATTTATATTTTTGATGAACCAGAAGCAGCATTGTCGCCGCAAAGACAGCTAACACTATTACTGGATATATACAAGTGTGCAAAAGCTGGGGCACAATTTATAATAGTAACACATTCGCCTATTTTGCTTGGGATCCCCGATGCGGATATATATAGTTTTGACATGGGAAAAGTGCATCTTTGTGAATATAATGAGACAGATAGCTACATAGTTACAGAAATGTTTATTAACAATCGAGATAATTTACTGCATAGACTGTTGAATGAATAATCAAAAATTTACAGAAATGCAAATAACATTTCGCAAAATGACATTCCCGTCATTTTTATCTGTATTCATTTATATGTTACGAGATCAACTGCACCTATAACAAATATGATAATGCACATATTAATGGTGTTTGGACAATGGTTGATCCCCAATGGAGAAGACGATACGGAAAACAGATATTGGCATGGGATTTTGGCAACTTTCTACTTGAAAGCAGGAGGAGTACTCAAATGGTCAAAGTAATTATTGTGTTTATCATAGCTGATCTTGTCCTGTCCTTAATATATGCAAAGGTTCCTCTTTTTACACGGTTCTGGCATTTTAGAAGGTGGGAACGGTGGGAACAGAAAACTTATTTTCAGCGGTTTAGCGAAAGCTTTTTCTCAGTCTTAATCGGATTTTTGATCTGCCTCGCCATAAATCATTATCATGAAGTCAACAATCCGACCGGATTTGAACAAATGTTAATTGATGGCGATGCAGAATATCTCGTCGTATTTGGTGAGGAGTATGTCGGTGATGCCGATGTCGCACTGGAGATCAAGCAGGGACATAGTCCCGACAAGATTTGTAAGATCATCTCAAAAATCTGCAAAGAGGACTATATACAGAAAGGCAGTGACGCCTTAAATGTTTATGCGGATGGGGAAGAGTATGTTATCATGGATGGTGATAAGAAAATAGGAAAAGTCACCACTTTTGACAGAAAATTTGGCGTGGTATTGAGATTTTATTGGAATCTATCCTCAACATAAAACATTGCTTAATGACCAGATAACTGTTACCATAAAAGAGGTTTTAAATATAATAAATAATGCCAAAGAAAGTGAATCCATCACATGACACAGTCAAATTTAATGCTCCTGACCGTATTGGGCGCCATGATCGGCTGCATGGGGTTACTTATCTTCTTCATAGATTATTTCCTGCGCCGCCGTAAGAGGCGTTTATCAGGTCATATGGACGAGCTGGAGGGCCATGATTTTGAATTGTTCTGCGCCGAACTTTTAGAGAAGCAGGGGTTTCTCGATGTGGAGGTGACCCGCGGCAGCGGAGATTTCGGAATCGATATTCTGGCGGAGAAAGACGGCATCACCTATGCCATTCAGTGCAAACGCTATAACAGCCCCGTGGGCGTAGAGACGATCTTACAGACTTACGGCGGACAAGCCTACTATGAGCGCATGGTAGGCGTTGTCATGACCAATCAATATTTCACCGCACCCGCCACACAAGCTGCAAGCAAGCTGCGGATCCTGCTATGGGACAGGGGATATCTGGATGCGATGATGGAAGAGAATGTCTGAGAAGGATGACAGAAAAACAAATTACATTATGAAAGAGAAAGGCAGGATAACTACATGAACGACTTAAAAAAGTATACTTTGAAGGAAACCCCACACTACAAGGTACACGGGCGCACACAGCCCGGTGTCTGCCCAGTGCCGCTCTTCTTTAACGGAAGTGCCGTGGAAGTAAATGTATCCGGCTCCGAATTGTGGATCGATATCGAGGTCAGCTATCATGTCCATGAAATGTGGATCGGCTGTGAGATCAACGGAGAGTTTATGAGCCGCCAGATGCTCATGCCCGGCACCTATTCTCTGTGTCTGTTCCGCGGCATGAGTCCCGAGCCGGTGAAAAACGTCCGCTTCACCAGAGAATTACAGGCCATGACAGAAGATGAAGACTGCTGCCTGCTCGTTCACGGCTTCCAGACGGACGGTACTTTCCATCCCGTACCTGCCAAAAAATACACGCTGGAATTTGTGGGCGACAGCATCACATCCGGCGAAGGCACCTACGGCGCAAAGGAAGACTACGACTGGATTCCCATGTACATGAGCTATAGCCGGGATTACGCGAAAATGACCGCGGATGCACTGAACGCGGACGCCTATCTCATCTCGCAAGGCGGCTGGGGTGTATTGACCGGTTGGGACAACAACCCAAACTCCAACATTCCCTCCCGCTATGAACAGCTCTGCGGTCTCTGTCAGGGCAAAAAAAATGAAAGTCTTGGCGCTTTTACGCCGTACGATTTTTCCTCAAGAAAGATAGACGCTCTGATCGTCAATCTGGGCACCAACGATGCCTCCGCCTTTGAACAGCCCGCCTGGCATGACCCGGACACCGGAAAAGCTTATGAGCAGCGAAAAAATCCGGACGGCACCTATCAGGAAGACGACTTGAATCATTTTGAGGAGGCTGTCATCAGCTTCTTAAAAATGCTTCGGAAACACAATCCGCAGGCACACATCATCTGGTGCTACGGGATGCTGGGATACTATCTGTCCGCAGCCATCAATGACGCGATGCACCGTTACACCGCAGAGACCGGCGACCACAATCTCCTCTTTTTACAGCTGCCCAACACCACCGGAGAGACCGTCGGCTCCCACGAGCATCCGGGAGAGCCATCCCACCGCAGGGCGGCGCAGGTGCTCATAGAGTATTTACAAGATTATTTTGCCAATCGAAAGTAAAAAACAATCCCCCGCAATGTACGCGGGGGATTTCCTTTTATTTCTCCAGTTCCATCATGCCCAGCTTTAAGGCTCCCATGATGCCTTGTTTATCGTCCAGACTCTGCAGCACAATATAGTTCTCCAGATCTTCGATCTCCTTTGTCTTAACGTAGCCGTTCAGGAGCTTCTTAAACTTCTCCCGCACCAGCGCCAGAAGCTGTGTCTGGTGCATCACGCCTCCCCCTAATATGATTCGCTGCGGAGACAGCAGTAAGGTGTAATTTACAAGAGCCTGGGCGATGTATTCCGCTTCCAGTTCCCACACCTCTTCCCGGTCCATAAGATAAAACGCCTTCTGTCCCCATCTTCCCTCGATCGCCGGCCCTGCCGCCAGCCCTTCCATACAATTTTTATGGAAAGGGCAAAAGCTCTCGTAGGTATCCTGCGGAAGCTTATGAAGCAGGATGTGACCGCCCTCCGGGTGCATCATCCCGTGCAGCAGCCTGCCGTCCACGATCACGCCCACACCCACGCCGGTGCCGATCGTGATATAGATACAACTATGTAAGCCCTTCGCAATGCCCCAAGTATGTTCTCCCAGCACGGAGCCGTTGACATCCGTATCAAACCCCACAGGCACGCCCAGCTCCTTTTTAAAGGTTCCCACTATATTGTAATTCTGCCACGCCAGCTTCGGCGTTGTCGTGATATATCCGTAAGTCTCGGAGCTTCTGTCCAGATCAATGGGACCAAAGCACGCGATACCAAGCGCCTCTATTCTTTTCTCCCTAAAAAAGGAAATCAGCTTCGGCACCGTGATGTCAGGCGTCTCCGTAGGAATCGAAACCTGTTCCAGAATCTCCCCTTTTTCATTACCGATAGCGCACACCATCTTTGTGCCGCCCGCCTCCAATGCCCCCAATATCATAATAATTTATCTCCCTTCTGTTTGTTATACATTTATAGCCTGGTCGATCTCTCTTGCCACATACACACCGCTGGCGGAGGCATGGGATAACGAATGTGTCACGCCGCTGCCATCCCCGATGATATAGAGTCCTTTATGTTTCGTCTCAAGGTGCTCGTCAATCTCCACCTCCATGTTATAAAACTTTACTTCCACGCCATAAAGCAAGGTGTCATCGTTAGCTGTGCCGGGCGCGATCTTATCCAAAGCATAGATCATCTCGATAATACCGTCCAGGATTCGCTTGGGCAACACCAGACTCAAATCACCCGGCGTAGCGGCAAGAGTGGGCTCTATCAGTCCCTCCTCGATCCGCTTCGCATTGCTTCGCCTGCCTCGCACCAAATCTCCGAACCGCTGCACGATGACGCCGCCGCCCAACATATTCGAGAGTCTTGCTATGCTCTCTCCGTAACCGTTGCTGTCCTTAAAAGGCTCCGAAAAATGCTTCGCCACCAGCAGGGCAAAGTTGGTATTCTCCGTCTGCTTCTCCGCGCCCTCATAGCTGTGTCCGTTCACCGTCACAATGCCGTTGGTGTTTTCATTGACCACAATGCCATGAGGATTCATACAGAAAGTTCTCACATTATCTTCAAATTTCTCCGTACGGTAAACGATCTTACTCTCATAGAGTTCATCTGTCAGATGGGAGAAGATCACCGCAGGAATCTCCACCCGCACACCGATGTCCACCCGGTTTGACTTCGTATTGATGGCAAGCGCTTCACATACCTTCTCCATCCATTTACTGCCGCTTCGCCCCACTGATATGACACACTTGTCACATTCATAAATATCGTTCCCGGTGATCACACGGAAACCACCATCCATCCGTTCCACCGACTGAATGGGCGTATCAAAATAAAACTCTACTTTATCCTTTAACGCTTCATAGAGATTCTCAAGTACAATATAGTTGATATCCGTCCCCAGATGACGGACAGAGGCATCCAGCAGATTCAGATTATTCTGCAGACACAGCTTCTTAAAATGCGTGCCCGCCGTGGAATACAGCTTCGTGCCCTCGCCGCCGTAGCGCATATTGATCTCATCCACATAACGCATCAGCTCTATGGCCTGCTTCTTGCCCACATGCTCGTAAAGAGTACCGCCGAAATCGTTGGTGATGTTATATTTTCCATCGGAAAAAGCGCCTGCACCGCCGAAACCGCTCATAATGGAACAACTGGGGCAGCCCACACAAGTCTTCACCTTATCGCCGTCTATGGGACAGTGCCGCTTCTCCAGCGCATGCCCCGCCTCAAACACCGCTATCTTTAAATCTGCTCTCTTCTGTGTCAGCTCATACGCCGAGTAAATGCCTCCCGGCCCTGCGCCGATGATGATCACGTCATATCTCATATGTTCCAAAACCTCCCCTACTCAATCCTTTTTGATCAGACTGCGAACCGCTTCTACCGCCACACGGATCGCCATATCCGTGTCGTGCACCACCGGATTTTCCAGTCCCAGCTTTTCCCGCTCCTGATTCGCCACCACAAGGAAACAGGCACCTGCTCTCACACGCAGATAACTTGCCACCGTAAACAGTGCCGCCGACTCCATTTCAGAAGCCAGACAGCCCAGCCGTTTCCAAGCCTCCCATTTATTCATAAGCTCATAGCTGACCGGTTTTGTCTCCGGCTCATGCTGTCCGTAGAAGGAATCCTTTGCCTGCACCACCCCCACATGAAAAGGATACCCTTTCGCTCCTGCCGCCTCTGCCAGCGCATTCGTCACCGCCAGATCCGGTACCGCGGGAAATTCGATGGGCGCATATTCTCTGCTGGTTCCCTCCATGCGGATCGAACCGGTAGCGATCACGATATCGCCGCTCTTCACCTCCGGCTGCATCCCGCCGCAGGTACCGATGCGCAGAAAAGTATCCGCGCCGCAGCGCACCAACTCCTCCATGGCAATGGCCGCCGAAGGACCACCGATCCCCGTGGAAGTCACGCTGACCTTGACCCCGTCAAGAGTTCCCGTGTAGGTGATGTACTCCCGGTTATCTGCCACCAGGACCGGATCGTCAAAATACTGGGCGATCTTCACACAGCGCTTGGGATCGCCGGGCATGATCACATAACGTCCCACCTCACCCTGAGCCACCTGTATATGATATTGTCTGCTTGCATCCTCAGAATAATTTTTCATGCACATACCCCCGTTTTGTCTTAATGCTTCTTTTATTATAATGCATTCGGGCTTATTTTTCCATTATCAACATTTTTGCATAGAATAACTCCCGACATAAGCCATCTACATACTTTATATATCGGGAGTTCTCATTACACATAATTTAATTGTACATTCTAAATGCTTTCCACGTTAGACCTTCCTCATATCTTCAATACTTTTCTTTATATCCGCATTAATACCCACTGCCCTATCTCCAAGACTTTCCGGCACAATAGCCTCCTTCAGATTCAGACGAATCAGACTGATATTTTCATGCTCTTTTGCCAACTTCTCAAAAGGAAACCGGATAATGGTCGGGGTGTTAAAACCAACCCCTAATTCCAGTAACACCACATTTGAAGTTTTATCAGCAAGCATTTCCGAAAGAAATTCCCCAAACCGTTCCTCCGCCGCATGCCAGGCTTCATCCTCC
Source organism: Lachnospiraceae bacterium (assembly GCA_014804615.1). Classification (GTDB taxonomy): domain Bacteria; phylum Bacillota; class Clostridia; order Lachnospirales; family Lachnospiraceae; genus UBA3282. The sequence continues at coordinate 13,939 of JAAUZL010000007.1, read as the reverse complement.
ACGAAATGCCTGTCTACTCGAAGATTCATATTCATGGCACCGCCGCACACCGGACATTTCGGCACCAGCTCGGAAGGTATCTTACAATCTTTTCTCTCACGGTCCATCTGCCGAAACAGCTCCACGCCATCATAAGTCTTCGGATGGCACCCTTTGACACACTGGATATGAAAATAATCCCCCTGCGTGCAGAAGATCTTTTCCTCCGAAAGCCCCGCTTTCTCAAACTGTTTATCCGCATTTGTGCTCAATACGAATATCTTTTTCCCTTGCAGCATCTCCAAAAGCGTCCGATGCAGCGGCGTATGGTCTGCATCGATACCTGCCAAAAGTGCCTGCTTCGACCAATATCCCCAGAAAGATTCCTCATCGGGATAGGGATAAAAGCCTGCGGAATACATATCCTGCATATAAGGACCTCTCCCGTATTTCTCCTGAAATTCTCCGAAGTTTTCCTCAAAAAATCTACCACCGTACTGTGCTCCGGCCGCGGTGGAAAGCCCTGCGCCCGCCCCTATTAAAACATAGTCGGCCTTTTGCAGCATGGCAGAAGCCCGCTCTATCTGCCTGTCATATGCTTCCTCCTGAAACAGGTAATCCTCTGCTGGACTTCCTGATAAAAAATCTTGAAATGTAATAACTCTTTTCAGCATGGCATCCTCCCTACACAATAACCTTCACTCTGCCCGGTTTTCTCGGCTTGCTCTGCGGCTGTTCCCCATCAATATAACCCAAAATTACAAAGCAGGAACAGACATAATTCTCCGGAACTTCCCATTCCTTCATAAGCTTCCTGCCTTCTTCACCGGCAAATGTCTCTTCTCCTCTGGAAATGATACAGGAAGCAATTCCCAGTTCCGTTGCCTGTAAGACCATATTCTCTGCGATACAAAAGGCATCCGCCACCCGGAACATAAAATTGCTCTGTCCAAAGATTGCAACCACAGTGGGTGCCCCATAGAATCCGTTTTTTATCGTAGGGTCATCAATAGTGCTGGGCTGTTCTTTTGACACATAGGAACCTTCCAGATTACTTCGGTCAAATTTAGCAAGATTCATGATGCCGATCCTGGTCGTCAGTTCCGCATTGTTTACGGCCACCATCATACTTCTCTGTCCACCGCCCGCATTGGGCGCAAAATTTCCGGCTTCCAGTATTTTATCCAAATCTTCTCTGCTGATCTGTTGTTTCGTATATTTTCTGATCGAATGTCTTGCATTGATAAGATCCATCAACATAATAGCCTCTCTCCTGTTATCATATTTTTCTCTTTCCAACACTGCGGATCCGGTGCATAGAAATCACCACCGCTTGTTCCCGCTGCCACAGCCGGGCACCCTCTGCACCAGGGTTTCAATTCACATTTACTGCATTTTTCAAACTTCTCATACTCTCTGTAGCTTTCCATCTGACAGACCCACACATCTGCCAGTCTGTCATGAAATACATTGGAAACGCGGCTGTTCTGCACCCGCCTGCATGCATACACATCTCCATTTGGCAGGATCGTCATATGACAATTCCCACAGTTACAGCCACCATAAATCATACCATCTTTCGCATCCTTGGGAATTATAAATTCTCCTTTTTCATATTCATAGAGCGTCCAAAGGTGATCCTTTTTATTAAAATAAGTTTCGCAGCCTGCCGCTTCATAAGCTTTAAATTTTGCGTCGCACACTTCCAGCAACTCCCTATATTCCTGCGGCGTCATATTCGTGTCCTTCTCATCGCTCGTGGGACAATACCTTGCAAAGGCAAACACGTTGGCCTGATGCGCTGCCACGGTATCTATGATATCCGGAATCTCCTCCCGATTTGTCCCGGAAACAGTCGTCATGATGACTGCCTTGATCCCCGCCTTTTTGATGCAGTCTATTTTTTCCAGTGTTACGTCGAAAGATCCCGGTTTCCGAAACCAGTCATGTGTTTTTTGCATACCGTCAAGAGACAACTGATACTTTTCACATCCCATCACTTTCAACATTCTGCATATTTCATCTGTCAGATGAAACGGATTCCCAAGGATGGTAAAGGGAATCTCTTTGCTTTTCAGCAAGGCAAGCAGTTTCCAGAAATCAGGATGCAGGATTGGATCTCCCCCCGTGATATAAAAATACGGAAGCCTGTGATATACTTTGCAAAAATCTTCGCAGTTTGCAACGACTTCCTGCATCTGTTCCCAATTCATAGACTCTATTTCTTTACCATTATTTTCTGAAAAAATATAACAATGCTTGCAGCGTTGATCACATTCATCTGTAATGTGCCATTGAAATGCAAAATATTCGCTCATTTGTTTCACCTGCTCTTTATCATAATCAGTCTCACTTGACTGTTTCCATTCGGAGATCGGCGACCATCAGAAAGAGACAGCCGCCAACTCTTCTGATAAGCTCTCGATTTACTTATCAGATGCACCACATGCACTGCCGCATGCTGCCGGTTTCTCTTCCGGCTTGTCGGATGCACCGCATGCCGCCGGCTTCTCCTCCGGCTTGTCGGATGCGCCACATGCTGTTCCGCATGCGGAGCCCACATTTTTGTCCTCGTTCCATCCCGAAATGTTTGAAAGTGCCATGATACTTACCTCCTGTGAATGATTTGTAAGGCTTTCGCCCTGTTGCAAATTCATCTTAACAGGAAACAACTTACCGCATAAGTACGCACAATAAAGTGCCCGAGTAACCCCCTGGTGGTTTAGTTACCTTTTGGTAACCTCTACCTTTTCTCATAAAGGTATGTTACACTCTATTTGTAATGTTACATTCATTTTGAAACTATTGGAGGTTTATCATGCTTTCAAAGGAAAATCTGCCCGCCTGCCCGGTGGCGACCACAGTTCAACTGATCGGCAGCAAATGGAAGCTGCTCATTTTAAGAAATTTGCTTGTAAGACCTTGGAGATTCAATGAATTAAAAAAGGATCTTGCGGGAATCAGCCAGAAAGTCCTGACCGATTCTCTCCGCGCTCTCGAAGAAGACGGTATCGTCATCCGCACCGTATATCCAGAGGTGCCGCCCCATGTGGAATACTCGCTGAGCGAACTGGGGGAATCCATGCGTTCCGTTTTGAAGGCTATGGAAGAGTGGGGTCTGGCATATCAAAAATCATTTTCTAATTAAAGGTGCAAAAAATGATACTAAACACAGGCAATCGGACAGATATACCCGCCTTTTACAGCGATTGGTTTTACAACCGCATCAAAGAAGGCTATGTCCTTGTCCGCAATCCCTATTATCCGACTCAGATCACGAAATACCTTCTTAAACCGGAGGTCATAGATGTTCTGGTTTTTTGCACCAAAAATCCTATCCCCATGCTGGACAGACTGTCTCTGTTGTCGGCATTTGATATGTTTTGGTTTGTGACGATCACGCCCTACGGAAAAGAGATCGAACCCCTTGTGCCGCCAAAAGAACAGGTGATCTCTTCTTTTCAGCGTCTTTCTGCGCTGGTCGGAAGCAATCGGATGAGCTGGCGGTACGATCCCATTTTCATCACGGAACAATATTCCGTTTCTTACCACATCGAACAATTTCACCAGATGGCAGAAGCGCTTTCCGGCTATACGGAACAATGTGTGGTAAGCTTTATTGATCTGTACGAAAAGACAAAACGGAATTTTCACGGCATCCGCCGCGTCACAGACAGCGACCAGGAAACGCTGATCGCCGCATTCTCAGAGATTGCAGGAAAGAACCGGCTGCAGATACACCTATGCTGTGAGAACGCAAAACTTGTCAGGGAAAATGTAGACGCAGACGGCTGTATGACAAAAGAAGTTCTGGAAAAGGCGTTAGGCTGTAGGTTAGATGTGCCGCATAAGAAAATGGCACGGCAAGAATGTGCCTGCCTGCTAGGCGCCGATATCGGCGCCTACAACACCTGCCCTCATGGCTGTCTATATTGTTACGCGAACTATGACAAAGAAACAGTTGAAAGAAACCAAAAGCTGCATCGCGTTTCCTCTCCCCTGTTGATCGGCGAGGCGACCGCCGATGATACGATCAAACAGGCAGAACAAAAATCCTGGAAAAACGGACAGATGAGTATTTTTGATTTCGTTTACTGAAAAATATGTTTGCAGAAATTGTAGATCCCGCTGCTGATCGCCGGATTACCGTGATCGGAACCGGGAATCTCCCACCACACATGCTCTACCTTATTTCTCTCAAAAATATCATGATAGCTCTTGGGAAATTGTCCCACCGTGCCATCTTTGTCTCCGCAGCAGACCATCAGAAGAAGTGGTTTCTCATCGTGAAACACCATCTCCTCCTCAACAAACTGACCCTCGTGTTCCATTGCCCAGTCTTTTGCCGGCACCAGACCAGGCGCCGGGGCGATGGCTCCCACATACCCGAACAGACCAGGCTGCTGCAGTCCGATCGCCAGCGACTCTCTGCCGCCCATAGAAAATCCCGTAATTGCAGTGTTTTCCCTACCTTTCGCAATGGAGTAATTCTCCTTAATAAAAGGCATCAGATCCGTCACCAGATCACTGACAAAATTGTCATAAACAGCCACATTTTCTTTATCAATGGCAGTACACACATCTCTTGTTTTGCTGGCATACATATAGGGGTAGACAACGATCATATCTTTAGCGCTTCCCTCAGTCATCATATTTTGAATGATAATGCTGTTTTTGTTCATATCGTTTTGCGTACCGAAAATACCGTGAAGTACATACAACACCGGATACTCTTTTCCCTCCGAGTATCCCACCGGCAGTACAATGTTTACCGGACGCTCCTTCTCACAGGTCGTAGAGTAATAGGCAGTCTTGATCACAGCGCTATACTTGGCATCGGCGTTTTTCTCAGTATACTCTTCCGGGCAAAAAATCTCGATTTCGTAATTTTGCATAATCTTATAATTGTCCAATCCGTATATCCCCCATAATTCCATCTAATAATGATATCATTATACACGATATAAAATATAAGACAAAATATTTTTAAAATCCCCTTGACTCTCACGCTGCGTCATAGTCTAAAGTGATGGTTGCAACCGAAAACAGCCTTTGCAGCATAATAAGATTTTCAATTGGGATAAGGAGGTCTTGCAGGTATGAGAACGGTAAAAGAATTATCTGATGTTACAGGTATCAGCGTGCGCACGCTTCACTATTATGATGAGATCGGACTGCTCATGCCCACCAGAAAAAGCGAAGCGGGATACCGGCTTTATGACGATAAAGCATTGGAGACATTACAGCAGATATTGTTTTTCCGCGAATTTGATATTCCTCTCAAGGAAATCAAGTCTGTTCTGGAAAATCCTGCTCTCGACAGAACCCAAATATTGCAGATGCAAAGGAAGATGCTGGTGGCAAAAAAAGAACGCATGGAGCGCTTGATCGCCGGTATCGATGACATTCTGAAAGGAGAGAACAAGATGGATTTTACAATTTTTAACGAGACGGAATTAGAAGAAATGTTTCAAGCAATGATAGAACATATGCCGGAAGAAATAAGGCAGATCGCTATCAATGAATTTGGAAGCGTTGAACAGTGGAGGCAGCATTACCTTGAAGCGACCTCATCGGAAAAGATGCAGAGAAACTATGCCAAGGTGGTGGAATGGTACGGTGGAAAAGAAGAGTATCTGTCCGTCGTAAAAAACCCGGTCAGCAAAGAAGTCGCTGAAAGCTACAACAAAAGAATCGAGGCGATCCTGCAAAAACTGATCGCCAAACGCGACTGTCCCGTGGATTCCTTTGTAGTGAAAGAAATCGTAGGCGAATATGGTTTTGTTATGAAACAGTTCAGCCAGATCAAAGACGAAAAGGAGCTGATGCTGGCAAACGCCCGCTTCTATCGAAACGAGCCTTACAATTCAAATCTGGATCAAAAATACGGCGAAGGAGCCGCCGAGTTTTTTGCCCGGGCGATAGAAGCATTCTATTCGTAAAAGGACAGGTGAGAAAGCACGCCTCTTTAGCCTGCTTTCTCACCCACAATTCGGGTCTTCTGCATCAAACAATTTCCCTGTTGCAAAGGGGCTCCCCACATCACACCTTCCGTGATGATAAGCCTTCTTGATATCTCCTTCGGCTACCTCCTCAGAAGTTTCCACCTTGATACGGCTGACACCACCCTTTGCCATAGTATCCAACATACGGATCACATCATCAATCTCACTCATAAAAATCTCCTTTCTCTCATTAATATAAATATTAATAATATGCATAATTTTTTGAAATCTACCCATATTGATAAGAGTCGTTTTTCGACATGGAGGATTCCCATGAAACGTATCCCAAAACATATCGGCATCATTCCGGACGGCAACAGACGCTGGGCGACAGAAAATGGACTAAAAAAAGAAGCTGGCTATACTTATGGGCTAGAACCGGGTCTGCGGCTGTTGCGGGCAGCACAACGTATGGGAGTACAGGAATTGACCTACTATGGATTTACCGTTGATAACTGCAAGCGGCCCAAAGAACAGGTCACTGCCTTTTCAAAAGCCTGTGTACAGGCAGTAAAAATGATCGAACAGGAAAACGCCGAACTGTATGTGATCGGCAATACCGACTCATCCTGTTTTCCGCCAGAACTGCTTCCCTATACAGACCGCGAACGGCTGTCCGACTGTAACAATGGCGTACTTCGAGTCAATTTTCTGGTAAACTACGGATGGGAATGGGATATGAAAAACGGCTGGGCTTCCCGTGAAATACCCCGGATCGACCTGGTGATCCGCTGGGGCGGCATGTGCCGTTTATCCGGCTTTCTGCCGATTCAGACTGTCTATTCCGATTTTTATATTGTAAAAGAATTGTGGCCGGATTTTCAGGAAAACCAATTCATGGACGCGCTGCAATGGTATCAAAAACAGGATATCACCTTAGGAGGATAGCCGCTTTTAATACCATTGCCCACTTATCGATCCGGATAATCCACGATATGATATTCAAAGCCATTCACTATGGTTGTCTTACCATAGGTATCCGTCCTCTTAAATCCTCTGCCATAATTGGCGTGTACATGTCCGTGAAAGAAAAATTTGGGTTCGTATTTCTCCATCAGATCTCGAAAAACCTGAAATCCCTGATGCGGGCGATCCTCCAGATCATTAACGTGATACGCCGGCGCATGGGTCACAAGAATATCAAAGCCTTTTCTTCTCCACAGCTTAAACCACAGCTTCCGAACCCGCTTTTTCATTGCCCGCTCTGTGTACTGATTGCTCGAATTCGGTATATATTCCATGGAACCGCCAAGACCCAAAATGCGTATTCCCTCATGCACATAAATATCGTCTTCAATACAGATACATCCTTCCGGCGGCGTTTTTTCATACCTCTCATCATGATTTCCCTTGACATAGAGCAAAGGCACATTACAGAGCGTGACAAAAAAAGTGAGGTAGGACGGCGACAAATCTCCGCAGGAGATGATGAGATCAATACCTTTTAGCTTGTCCTTCTCATAGAAATCATACAGATATTTAGATTTCTGATCAGCTAACACTAAGATCTTCATTCCTGTTCCCCGTTTTCGCCTGTCCTTTCAGACCGTGAATCGACTTTTTTCTCCGTACCGGATTCATCTACTCTGAATCCCTGAAACTCTACGAGCGCCCGAGCTTCTTCCGTCAATTCGTCTAACTCCGGAATCTTCCCGACTACATTCTCCGCCAGCCAGTCCATGGTGATGATCTCATCCGGTCCCAGCGTGACTCCCTTCTCACACTGCAGGACACCTCCCTGCGCATAGAGAGGTCCGTCAAAAGGATGAAACGCGCCCGCCCGTATGGAGCTTTTTAGAAATTCTATCAGTCTGTTGGTGCCGTGAGGCATGGACTTGGAACAGATCACGTCAATGACACCTGCTGACATTCCCAGCCAGTAATTGACAGCTTTCTTTCCTTTCTGTGCATCCACCTCTGTACTGCCGCCACTAAAAATATTCTTGACAACCTGCTCATAGAATTTTCCCCAATCCCAGATCGGTGTCGCCAGATTATCAAGAGTCCCGTCTTCTTTTTTGACATAGAGACCATATTCTCTGGAAGCATTCTTCGGCGTGATCATGTCACTGTCAGAGACAAAGACGATACCCTCCTGCTCCAGTTTCTCTCTGGCGGTGATTCCCTTGACATTCCTCCACTCCAAATGAATCTGCACAAAGGGATTGATCATTTTAGCTCCCAATGCAAACGCATTGATATTTGCCAGTGTTCCATAGATCGGATAATCCGCCACATAGCCGAGTCTGTCCGTCCGGGATAACGCCGCCGCAATAGCGCCCATCAGGAACTTGGATTCATACATTCTTGCATAGTATGTACAAATTGAGGAATAAGACATTTTAATAGAACAGTTATATATTTTCACTTTCGGATATTTGATCGCGGAACGCACACTCTGATTGACCATCTGTGTGGCTGTCGTAAAGATCAGCTCGCAGCCTGCCGCAATCGCCCGTTCAATGGCGTCCGCCACCTGTGCTTCCGTATCCGCCTGATCAAAAGCCATCGTCTCTACTTTACCCGCAAAAGCCTGCTCCAGATACAGCCTGCCCAGCTCATGTGCATAAGCCCAGCTGGAGGTTTCTGTCGTCTTTGTATAGATAAACGCTATCTTCAAAGTACCCGTTGGAAGCAGTTTATTCAAAAGTGTAGCTTTTGCCTTCTCAGGATCCTGCACAAGCTCTACCTGGCTGCCCTGTCCGGCAAGGGTGATCTCCTTCCACATTTTCTGAAGATCACGATACATATTCTGTCCGCTCTGTCCAATGACATTCTCATATCCGTAAATTTCCACATACATCAAAAACGCATCCGAAGCACTGATACCTAATTTGTCCCCATGCGCTTTATTGAACACCGTTTCAAAATGATAGCAGGCAGAATGCAGATTCATTCGGTCGTCGTCGCTCCAGACTTCATCCGGTTTTTTCCCCATAAGTTTTAAAAATTTCTTATAGCTGCCTTCTCTGGAAAAGAAGACGTCATAACTGTGTGATACCTCATAGAAATCCAGAAACTCATAATACAGACGATTTTCTTTGTCATCTGACTTCTTGGGAACCAAACGGGTGACACTGGCAGTAATGCTGTATGTCTCCAGATACTTCATAACGCTGACGCGTTTGTTGCCCTCCTGCACATAAAACTGACCCATAAATTCATAAGCAACGATAGGATCATTGATGCCGGCTTCAATCTGATGATTGTACACTGCCCCCCATTTCATTCCAAATTCTGACTCCCCGGGAAGAAGGGGCATAAAATTATTGGCAAATGCATTAGAGCGCCCCACTGTTTTCGTCCCTACAATCTTAGATAACGGAATATCCATGATTCCCAGATTATCAATTAATCCGACCTCGGTATAGGATATCATCTCATCCAATACCGGAAGATACGGGTACTCACCCTTCGTAAGCGCAGTCCGATAGCTTCGCCGTCCCTGCTTTAACGCTGCTTCATATTCATTCGATGCCATGATGATCCCCTCCTTATTCATCCCTTATCTTATCATTTCACGCGAAAAATGAAAAGTCCTTTTGTCACCGTTCCAATCGATATCCCATATAATCTAAAAACAACTCCGCATACATGGCATTCGCCCAGGAAAACCATTCCCGCGTATACCTGGTATCGTCGTCACAGAAAAAGCCTTCGTGCATCACGCCTTTTCCGCCTGTGGTCGATGCCATATTCTCGAGGATCCTCCGTTTTTCTTCTCTGCTTGTGCTTGTCAACCCCTGCATCGCCATTGCAATATGCCAGATATAGCCGGTGGGCGTATGAGCGCTCCCCACACCCGCCGCCTTCCTGCCTTTGTAGTAGAAAGGATTCCCGTCACTTAAGATAAATTTCCTAGTGTTCTCCGCTGCCTGCGGATCCGCAGGATATCCCAGATACTCCATGGCAAGCAGACTGGGAACATTGGCATCGTCCATGAGCTGATACATCCCATAGCCGTCCGTCTCATAGACATATATCGTACCGAATTCTTCCGTATCTATTTTCCCTTCTTTTTCGACTGCCTCCCGCACCTGCTCCTTCAATCGTCTCGCGTTCTGTTCCAGCTGCTCATCACAGAACACCTCTCTGGCCATCTCTTCCAGATACCCCATGATCACCACCACAAACATGTTGGAGGGGATCAAATATCCATAGGTACAGGCATCGTCACTGGGTCGAAATCCCGACCAGATCAGACCGATCCCGGACTTCGCCAATGCCCCCTTCCCCTCTCTGGAAAGGGTGTCTCTGAACCAGGCATTTTTTCTTTGAAACCTGTAGGCAGAATTTCCCTCGTGAAACTGTTCTGTTCGAAATACCTGAAATATCTTCTCGATACCCTTAAAAAAATTTTCATCAAACTGAGATTCACAACCTGTATTCTTCCAGAGAAGATAAGCCAGCTGCACAGGATAGCACAGGGAATCCACCTCAAATTTCCGTTCCCAGACCCATGGATTCTGGTCCGGGTCATCCTTCTCCCAACAGGCGCCGTTTGGCAATTCATTAAAAGCATTTGCATACGCATCAATACAGATAAATTGAAACTGCCGTCTGACCACTCCCGCAATCAGCTCTTTCATTTCCTCATCTTCCTTTGCCAGAAAAAGATACGGACGCATCTGCGCCGTGGAATCCCGCAGCCACATGGCCGGAATATCTCCGGTTATGACATGAACAGTGCCGTCCTCTTTTTTCTGCACTACCGTATCTAATGTATTCATATAACAGTTTTCAAATACCTGCATCAGCTCCGGGCAGTCCGCCGCCTGCTGCCGGAGCTTATCTAAAAAATGTTTCATCTGCATATCTAATTCCCTTTGTCATATAATAACCGATCAATATCCATAATTCCATCATGGCAGTATATTCCAGAAACACAGTAAAAATACTTTTCTCAAAATCAAAGAACACAAACTGATTCTTCAGAAACATGTAAGAAGGAATATCCGCTCCCACAAAACAGACCGCTCCATATCCCGCGAAGACAAATGCGGACAGCCACATAAGCCAGACTGTCCAGCCGGGAATCCCATTCTCCTCTGCCATTCCATGCGTCCTTCCCGCCATCATACCTCCATGAACCCCCACATGGATACTCATCAAAACAAAGCCCCAGTAAGAGGCCGCCATATGCATCGTCCTCGCTGATGCCATCGGTCCATTGATGGGAAGTGCCGCAAATACATACCGGGACATGACTATTCCGCTGAAGCCAAGACAGAGCGCGTCAATCAGGATACTAAAATTGATAATCGTCGTCACAATCCGCAACAGCTTATATTTCCCTTTATACAAGCTGCCATACCATCTTCTGTTGAGGACATTGTGTGCCACAAGCAGAACGAGCATTCCTGCACCAAACCACTCATGAAGTGCCTGGCCGGTGATCTGGTATGCCATCAGACCAAGCAACAATATCATCATCAAAAGATCAATGCCTTTTTTTATTTTGGACGTCATAAGTTGCCACAGCCTTTCATAAAACTATCTATCATGATATCCATTTAAACAGATTATTCTTAAAAATTCAATCCAGGGCTGTTTACTCACTTCACAAACGCATCCTGAGAATCATCGCCGCTTAAGCGCTGCCCGGCAAGCCACTCTACACCGCTCGAGAAACATTTTTTACATCCCTCACTGTTAGGTCACAGAAAGGCAAATTGTAACGGTATGTTTACAATTATTTTCTGAGTTTTTCATAAATACGGTTCAGACGACGGACAATCGCCACATGGCTCACGCTTTCCTCTGCAGCAATACTCCTGTTACAAATTCATAGCTGATTTTCATTCTGGCCTCCCGCACTTGTGGTTCAGGCATTTAATTTTCTGGATAACCACCACCTCCTCTTCGCTAAAAGCGCGAAAGCGTCTATTGGAATCTCCCAATAAACGCCTTCCTGCTAAATCTGCTTTATCTTCTGTTTATGAATTTCAAAAAAGTTTCTCTAACTCAATTAACAGATTTTATCTTTTCTCTGCAATCAATCGGTTAATTTCCATTTTTTCATCATGCGTAATTAAACTATTCACATCAATTAATATAATCAACTCTTTTTGCCTTGCTACTACAATATTATTCAAGTAATTATCTCCTCCGCTTAAGAGCGACGGCACCGATAACACTTTTGCTTCCTCTGCGTCTATGACCGCATTTACCCTGTCAACCTCAATCCCGAGTTTCACCCCTTCTACATCTATAATTACAAAGTATCCCGATTCCTCAGCATTATATCCAAAGCGAGACGCCAGACTATATATAGGAACAATATGCTCCCGGATTGTTGCAATTCCTTTTATATATGCCGATGTAGCCGGCATTTTCACAATTTCATTACTTCTCTTCTCAACAAGTTCTATATCCTTTAGCGGTATTCCGAAATCACCTCCGCACAATGTAAATGTCAACAACTGCATAAACCATCCTCCATTAAGTACATAAAATCACAAAAACGAACTTCTAAACAGCTTTCCCTATGCTTTTTATATATTGTTCTAACAAGGAGACCGCTTCATTCAGTTTAATGATTCCGGTATCGATAGACAAATTGTAATTACGTGCATCTCCCCATTTTTGATCCGCATGAAAATTATAATATTTTTCTCTTTCCCTATCTCTTTTTCTTACAATAATTTCCGCTTCACTGCGTTCCAGATTTTCATACCGGCAAATTTTTTCAACTCTCACATCTATTGGAGCATGTATAAAAAAGTGAATTGCATTCGCATATTCCCGTAATACATAATCTGAACATCTGCCGATAAATACACCTGACTGGTTTTTTGCAAGATTTCTGATTGCATTAAATTCAGCCAGATAAACCTGTTCTGCCAGCGACTGCTTATATTCTCCCATGCCTGTTTTTGCTACCCGTACATCCTGGACAAGAGAATAGATGCCCTCATATACAAAAGTCTCGTCAAAATTCCGAATTACCTTTTCCTCAATATTGTATTTTTTTGATGCCTCATCCAGTATTTCGCTATCAAAAAAAGAAATGTTCAATTTTTCTGCCAACAATTTTCCTATTTGTTCTCCGTCGCTTCCATGTTGGTACTCAATCGTAATAATCGTTCTATGTTCCATAATACTCCACCCCAATGCTAATAAGTTTTATAATCCTCCACTTGTCATTGCTTTTGCTGTATCAATTTAGAATAATAACGGTCAACATAAGCTGCATAGATAACTCCTCCGATCAGGTATGCTGCCGCTGTTACTGCAAAGCCCGTTGACAATCCGATGCTTTCCTGAAACATTCCCATCACAAAAGAGCCAATTCCGATACCAATGTCATAGGAAAGCAGATATGTGGCATTTGCTGTTCCACGTTTCGGAGCAGGAGTTGTACCAGTAACAAAAGACTGGAACAGAGGCTGTAAAATACCGTATCCCACCCCTAACAGGAAACCTGCAAGAAGCAAATGGACTGATGCTTTCATGAAAAAATAGCTTCCCATTGTTACCAGCAATACAATCAGGCTGATTACCACCAGCACTTTATGCTTTCCCGCGTCAATCATCTTCTGGGTTGAGAACTTTGAAATCAACATCCCTGCCACCAGAAAAATATAGAAATATGGGATGACAGCGGACAATCCCTTTTCCTGCGCAAAGATAGATGAGTAAGCGATCACTGCCCCAAAGGGTATCATAATGAACATCATATTGAACATAAATGGCAGGGCCGGTTTATAAAAAGCATCTGCCAGAACAAATTTCTTTCGTTCCGCCTTTGGGTACTCAATATGGCAGAACGATACACAGATTAGCGCAATCGCAGTCAACGCAAAAAGCACAATAAAGGAAGTTTTACTGCTCATATGATTCTGAACCTGAATCCCAATAAAAGGTCCTGCCGCCATACCGAGAGAAATAGTGAGAGCAAATCTGTTCACACCCTGTCCGACTTTGTTAGGCGGTAACACATCCCCCGCAAGGGT
>JAAUZL010000006.1 GCA_014804615.1 Lachnospiraceae bacterium | reverse complement strand
TCTCCAGTCATCCGTTAATTCGCGATGCTCTCCCGGTGTTGTTGCATGGACAATCACCTGATACGGAGACACCACCACATTATCCAGTGTAATGTACCCTTGCTTCTCATCAACCGCGATCGTCTTTACATCTGTTTCGTTCACCTCGAACGGAAGAACAATATTCCAGTTTCCATCCGTCCAATGAGATGCGGATATCTCCTCGCTGTCTAGCATCCTGTCATCGTCATAGCCAAGGCCATCTACATTCAGGTTAAGTTCACCGCTGCCTGAAACTTTTTCCGCAAGATCCATCTTCAACATGCCTGCAAATGTATGGTTGTCGATTACCTCTCCCTCAAATGTATTTTTTAGCGTCTCAGGTGAATTCCCATCAACACTCCATGTCCCGCCTATATAAAATCCTGCGGCTGTCCGGTTATCTGTGACATTCATGCCTGTATAATGCTCCGGAATATGAGTAAAATCTGCATCTTCTTCCTCAATATTCACCGTAAGGAATATGGAATATCCATCACAGTAGACCTCCGATGCAGTCAGTGTGATTCCTTGATCAGATACGGAGTAGTCCGAAGTATCCAAATTGCCTGCATGATCCTCATTCGTCAGAACAGTTCCCTTATCCGTATAATCACCGGAATATGTGACGTCATCCTCCACTTTCTCAAATATTTTCCCAATCAACGGGATCTTTGCCGCTAGCACAGGATTAACGTAACCCAGTCCACCAATTCCAATAACAGCCGCTGCTGCAGCCGCTGCTACAACTTTTCCTATTTTACCAAATTTCTTCATTTTACCCTTCCTCCTTCTACGTACTCGAATTTCTCTGTCATTAATTTCAGGAGCAAGGGCTTGCTTTAAGATTTGATCCAATTTTTCATCTGTCATATCCTATCGCCTCCAATTTTTCCTTTAACTGCTTCTTTGCTTTCCGCATCCGGCTCTTGACGGTTCCTTCCGGCAGTCCAAGAATCTCTGAGATCTCTTTTATCTGCATATCCGCCGAATAGTACAAATAAATTGGTATTCTGTACCTCTCAGGCAGGGATGCAACTAATCCCTGAACCATATCTATCTCATTTTGTTGCAAAATAATATGTTCCGGCGAAACTTCCGCATCTTGATTGGAAACCTCGTAACCCTCATCGGACATCTCATCCATACTGTCAATCGGAAGCAATCTCATCCGGTTTGCATATTTTTTCTTCTTGTTCTTCCAAAGATAAATTGAAGTGGATAAGGCGTAACTCTTTGTATTCTGCGTAGAGTCCAGCCTTTTCTTTTTCTCCAGCAGTTTGAGCATTGTGTCCTGATATAGTTCGTCCCCATTTTCCGCATCTCCGGTTGTCATCCGGCAAAACCGCAAAATATCCTTTCCAAACTTCAGGACAAACCGCTCGAATTCATCATTATTCATAGCAGCCATCCTCCTTCTTCTTTCAAGTCGACTTGCAAAGATTTGCCCTTGCATCTAAATATTGTCGTAGCTAAAGAAAAAGTTTTCAGATTTTCAAAGAATCTTATCATTTACAAATATTGATTACAAGCATCCGATTTTAAAGTAAGCAAAATAAACGATTGACTATCATCAAGCAAGTGTTATAATGTACTTGTACATTAAGTACATTTTGAGAATAGAGGTAATGTATTGTGGAAATCATTATCAGCAACAATGCCAACAAACCGATTTACGAACAAATCACATCACAGATCAAGGCAATGATCATGAGCGGCGAATTGCAAGCCGGTGAAGCAATTCCATCCATGCGGGCTTTAGCGAAATCAATTCATGTAAGTGTCATTACCGTTCAAAAAGCCTATGAAGATTTACAAAGGGACGGTTTTATCGAAACTACGGTAGGCAGAGGAAGTTTTGTATCGGCTCAGAACAAGGAATTTTATCAAGAAGAACAGCAGCGCATTGCAGAGGAGCATTTACAAGCTGCCGCTGAAATTGGCCGAATGAATAATATTTCCCTCGAAAAACTGACGGAACTGTTGGCACTGTTTTATCTGGAGGACGAATAGCATGGAGAATATTTTAGAGTTACAGCAAGTTTCCAAAACCTTTGCAAAGTCAAATTTTACATTGGATCATGTGTCTTTTTCATTGCCTTATGGAGCAATCCTGGGCTTTGTCGGGGAAAACGGCGCGGGCAAAACTACGACGATCGGCTGTATTTTAAATACGATTGCCAAAGACGGGGGCAGCGTAAAGCTGTTTGGCAGGGAAATGCTGGATGCTGATACAGATATCAGAGAGAAAATAGGTGTCGTCTATGATGGTGACAACTTTCCGGGGCATTGGACCGCAGAGCAATTATCTAAGATTATGCAGGGAGTTTATACAAACTGGGACGATAAACTGTTTCGCAGATATTTAAAAGATTTTCAATTGCCGCCGAGGCAGAGAATCAAACACTATTCCCGTGGTATGACGATGAAACTGGCGATTGCTGCGGCGCTTGCCCATCATCCGCAATTGCTGATTTTAGACGAGGCTACCAGCGGCTTAGATCCCATTATGCGTGATGAAATGCTGGATATTTTTCTTGATTTTGTACAGGAGGAAGACCACTCTATTCTGTTCTCCTCCCACATCACAAGCGATTTGGAAAAGGTCGCGGATTATATCACTTTCATCCATAACGGCAGTCTTATTATGACCGTATCGAAAAATGACCTGGCATATCACTATGCCGTTATGCGCTGCAAGGAAAGTCAGTTTCTTGCATTGGACCGCAGCGATATTATCGCATATCGAAAGAAGGATTTTCAAATTGATGTGTTAGTCTCTGACGGAAAAGAAGCGCAGCGCAAATACAAGGATGTTGTTGTTGACCATGTTTCACTCGATGAGATCATGGTGCTTTTAGTAAAGGGGGAACGGGCATGAAAGGTCTTTTGAGAAATAATATATATGGAACACTTTCAAACGCGAAAGTATTCTCTAGATTTATGATTTTATTCGGAATTTTCGGTGTCGCTGTGCCTGATCAGACGGTGCAGATCGGTTATGTGATGATAGGTATTATCGGATTTTCCGTGAGTACGATCATTGTTACAAAGAATGAGTTTACTACGAAATGGGGAAAATATAAATTAACCTTACCGGTAAAGCGGGCGGATATTGTCAAAAGCCAATATTTAAATCAGGTGATCTGGCTGCTTGTCGGAACATGTTTTGTCGGAATTGAACTTGGTTTGTCATGCCTTTTTCACGGATGTCTCTTTGATCAGCCTATTGACATTCTTACGATGTTTGCGTTGGCAATCAGCATGAGCCTTTTTATGGGAGCCATATTCTTTCCGCTCTTCTATGCAGGCGGGGCGGAAAAAGGCGAAGTATTCTGGATCATTGCCATACTCTGCGCGTTCGGCATTGATTGTACGCTCGTCACGATATTGAATGGTCTGTTGGAACCGGGGATTCCATCCATTGTGCTTGGGGCAGTTGTTTTGATCGTATTTTCATTGATGATTTTTGGCTTATCTTATTCGTTGACTGTTACTATCTATAGCAAAAAGGAATACTAAACCTTATCAATCGTAAAGACAATTTCGGATTTGCCATATATTACCATACCGCTCATCAACACACAATTGCCCAACTACATTAACTCACTTTACACACATAACACTTTTTATGTATTGCCAGCAGTTGTATAATAGCGTATGCTAATATCAAACCTAAAGAACTTACCACTGATATATATTCAACTATATATTATATTAAATGAGGAACAGATAATGGATGAATTTAAGTATCAATTTAAGGCAGTAAATGACCAGAAAAAGATTGGCGGCTCTAATATTACCAATATCATTGAAGGATTTCCATCTGATTATATGGAACAAGCAATCTTGATTTATGGCAAATTGAAAACTCTTTTTGGCGAGCCCCTATATGAGGAAAAGGACCTGGAGAATCAATATACTTATGGAGTTGTCACTACAACAGAAGACGGCAGGGAAATTTGCCTGCACGCATACAATGGCCCGTCGGGGCCCGCGATTGGCGGACAGCAGGATGCAGAGAGCAGAAAAGCCGCATATCAATTAATAGAGTTGATTCAGCAAGCGGATCCTACAGATTATGATTATGTCGGATATTATTTGGACGGTCCCTGCCGGATACGAGAGGGAATAAAAAATGGTGTTCCCTACTTTGAGGAGGAGTCGTTGGATGATCTCTCGGAAGAGGAAATGGACAAGATATTCCGAAAGGTGAAAGGTTTTTAATATTAAATTATTTCTTCACGCCCTTCGCCCCGGACAGGTTCGCATTCTGTAAGATATTGCTGTCAAAGGAGGTCATCATGCTCTTTTCCTCCCGCTCTCTCTTGAGCGCCAGTTTCACCATGTCATCTAACAGCTCCGCGTAGGGTTTGCCCAGCGCTTCCCACAGATAGAATGCTAAAGATCCGGGGATTGGATTGATCTCATTGACATACACTTTGTCAGTATCCTTGTCAATCATAAAATCAATTCTGGACACACCGTTACAGCCAAGCACACGGAAAGTCTTTACTGCCAATTCCCGAATCTCTTCCCGCTTTTCAGGGGTAAGGTTCGCCGGCAGTTCTCTTTTTGCCGTCCGCATCCCTTCAGAACCGCCTTTACCACCCGCCACATATTTATCTTCATAGCTGAGGATCTCATCGCTGGAAATCGGCTCCTCACACTCGGAAGCGTTTGCCTCCTCGCAGTCTCCTAAAACCGCGCAGTTGATCTCCCGCAGGTTCATGATCGCCCGCTCCACTAACACCTTAGGTCCAAAGGTAAACGCATACTCTAACGCCTCTCGCAGCTCTTCTTTATCTTTCGCCACCTTGATACCCACGCTGGAACCCAGATTCACAGGCTTTACAATGACGGGATAGGATATCCTTTCCTCCACTTTCGCATAAGCCCCTTCTTCGTCCTTCTGATACTCCCCGGCATGCAGAGTCACACAGTCGAGAACAGGAATATCGTTGTCCTTCAGCACGGTTTTCATCACATACTTATCCATCGTCACCGCAGACGCCATCACATCACAGCCCACGAAAGGAATATTGTAGTGCCGCAAAAATCCCTGCAGGGAACCGTCCTCCACATTGGCGCCATGCACCACCGGGAACGCCACATCGATCTGCGCCACCTCAGAGCTTCCGAATTTCTTTTCGGGATATTGGATCAGCTTTACACCATTCTGCTCACTCATCAGAAATACGCGCGTACTCTTTTTTAACAGTTCGGGAATATTTCTGTAGTTGGCGATATTCGCGATCAGCTCTCCCGTATAAAGCTCGTTTTCCTTTGTGATATAGATGGGAATTGTCTCGTATTTATCTTTATCAAAAGCGTTATACGCCTGTAACCCGGAGATGACAGACACCTCATGCTCCACACTCTTACCGCCAAAGAATACACCGACACGAATTTTCATGATACCTTGTTTCCTTTCCTTTTACGCATAGTTATCAGGCAGATCGTTCTCGATCAGAATCACCTTCTGTTTTTCATTGGGGATTGCATTCACCATCTGAAAGGCCTCCTGCAAAGAATCCACCAAAATCATCTTCCCCTGCGGGAATCCGGCCTCTAAAAGCCCGTCTTGAATCGGCTTAGTCTGCTCTTTCCCCACCAGTACGGCATAGTCGCACTTATCCGCAGCATAAACGCCTACCTCTTTATTTTCATCATACTGCTTCTCTCCCAGTTCCACCATACCCGGCGTCATCAGGATGCGCAGTTCCTTAAACATCGCAAGGGTATCCAGAGCTGCCTCAAAGCCATTCTTATTAGAGTTATAAGCGTCATCCAGTATGATTCTGTCTCCCTGCCTTACAAGCTGCAATCTGTGAGGTACGCTCTCCAGCTGCTTCACAGGATAGATCAGTTTTTCCATAGGAATGCCCAGCGTATGAGCCACGGCGATGGCACCGGCAATATTCTGTACGTTGTGGCTCCCCACCAACTTGGTATGAAAGTCATGTACCACACCGTTCTCATCCTGCATCTTAAAAGAAGAACCACGGGCAGACACTTCGATATCGTACGCCTGAAAATCCACATTCTTTTCTGCCGTACCGTAGCTTACCACGGATTTTTCTATTTTATGCTCTTTAATATAACTATTGTCGTAGTTTAAAAATACTTTTCCTGTCTCCGGAACCGCATCCGCCAATTCAAACTTGGTGGAAATAATATTCTCTATGGTATGAAAACTCTGTAAATGCTGCGGTCCGATGGAAGTAATGACGCCGTAATCCGGATGCACCAGATCGCAGATCTCCTTGATATCCCCCACTTCTCTGGCACCCATCTCGCAGATAAAGATCTCATGGAAGGGTTTCATGTTCTCCCGAATCGTGCGCACCACACCCAGGGTCGTATTAAAATTTCCCGGCGTATACAACACATTATACTGTGAAGAAAGCAGCGTGTTCAAAAAGTATTTAACACTGGTTTTTCCGTAGCTTCCCGTCACGCCGATAACTTTCAGATTCGGCATTTCCCGTAAAAGGCGCGCGGCGTCATTGATATAATATTGATCGATCCCCTTCTCTATCGGATGATTGATCAGATTGGCAAGTAAAATCAAAAACGGCTGCAAAATAAACATAGCCAGTAATGCCAGACTTACACTCCACATTTGCCACATGACAAGATCATTCCACGGAAATTCAACCGACGGAAAAGTAGTAAACCCGCAATACCCCACGCACAAAGCTGCCAAAATCGCAACCAGATATAAAAATCCCGTGGTGAGCAGCATTCTCTTGACCCGCTTCGTATACACCAACGGTTTCTTCGCCTTATGGGGTTTGTTGACTAATATAGTCATTCCGTTCAACAGACAGGCTGCTATCATAACAGCAGGATATTCTATATTTGCCAGTAACACGAGAAAAAAGGAAATGATAGCATACAGGCATTTGCCAAGCAGCCGCCCCACATTCGTGTGCACAGCCATCCATTCTCCGTACTCCCGCGGTTTATAGGAATTTTGCTGGAACATATGCATCAGATACAGCACATACCAGACTGCTCCCACCAGATAAGTGATAAGCCAGATTACAAATAACACATTATACATAAGGATTCTTGTTCCTCTCTGAAATCATGTAAGAGATCTCGCCATTTCCTATCCTGCAAAGAACGCCTTCAATGCACCATTCACCTTAACGGGCTGTTCGGCAAAGGAAAAATGCCCTGCTCCCTCGCAGACAACCAGCCCCGCATCCGCGATCAGCTCTTCCATCCGTTTCGCGTCTTGGATCGGCGTAGCCGTATCCAGATCGCCCCAGATCAAAAGCGTCGGACACTTCACCAGATGAATCAGCGGCTCCAGATCCTCATTGACCACCTTTACCAGAGTCGCCCGCATCAGGGGCGTGGCGCTGTTATAGTCAGAGGAACCTCTTTTTCGCCGCATATTCTCCACCGCATCGGGATAGAGGAAATGCATCACCTTCGTACTCATAAAAGCCCGGCCGATCTTATAGCATTTCAGACTCACCTTCTGCCTAAGGCTCTTCTTCGGCAGGATGCCGGCGCTGTCGATCAGCACAGCGCGCTCTATGGAAAAAGGCAGATTCTCTCTGGCATTCATCTTAAAAAAGACCCTGCCTCCAAAGGAATGCACCACCACACTCAGCTTTTTCAGAGAAAAGGTGTCAATAAAATGCAATACAAAATCCACATAGTCATCTACACACCAGGGTGCAGGCGGTTCCGGCGTCTTTCCGAATCCGGGCATATCCAGAGCAATGACGCGCCTTCCCTGTTTCAGAGTATCTATGATTCCCCGATACAGAGTGATATTTGCGCCCCAGCCATGCAGAAGAAGTACGACTTCTCCCTCACCCTCGTCTATATAATTCACAGGAATTTCATCTATCTTTTTGACCATACATTCTCCCGTGCACCCGTGCTATTTTCAATTTATGCACTATTTTATACCTATATTATATTCCTTTCCTATTGTACTTGATTCCCCCCGTTCTATCAACTCCCTTTTATCTATTCCCCATTACGCCGCGATATAATCCTGATAATCCTCCTCGCTCGCAAACAGCATGTATACACCGTTCACATATCCCATATAACCGCTCTCCACTGCATATCCTTTCATATCCTCTTACTCCTTTCTGTTCATCGTTCCGAACCTGTGTTCTGATAAGAGGATATCATGCATAGAGTCCTATATTTGGGACTCCAAAAATGTACATTGACTTTTTCTTTTTGATATGCTGTAATAAATTATGAAATTTCCAATATATAAGCTAAGTGCAGAGGTCACATTTATGTTGTGGAAAACGACAAATTTACAACTGGCAAAAGGTTCCATTTATCTCCTTTAGGGGGATAGTGCGCCTTTTTTCAGGAAATTTGTCGCATTATCCTTCTTAACGATCAATCATTGTTAAGGAGGTTTTTTTATGTTTAAAATTAAAAAACAATTATCGAAATTATATTTGTCGTCCGTGCTGGGCAATCTGTCGCTCACGGGCGCATGGGTCGCCATTTTGGCGGCGAGAGGCTACAGTCTGGTGGAAATCAGCATTGCAGAAACCGTTTTTCACATCACAAGCCTTATCTTTGAAATGCCGTCAGGAATACTGGCAGACGTGTTCGGCAGAAAGAAAATGCTCATTGTAAGCAGCGTTATGAGAATGATCGGAAATATCGTTATGATACTTTCCAATGGCCTGTCTATGGTATGTCTTTCCCTTGCTTTCCACGCATTGAGCTACAATTTTGCATCCGGTTCAGACGAAGCCTTGGCATACGATTCTCTCAAAATTGCCCAAATGGAAAGCAAGTTCGAGAAATACTGTTCCAATCAGCTTATCATATACCGCCTTTGCAGCGGTATCTCTACCTTGTGCGCGGGCTTTGCTCTTTTTATCGGTTATAGGATCGCATACGGGACAGACCTGATCACAGGCACAGTACAAATTCTGATACTCTGCTCCCTCTCTGAGGTTTACGCGGGGAATGAGAACACCACCAAAGGGCACAGCAATTTAGCCGGGATAAACAGCGAGCTGATCGCTTGTTTTAGGGAAAGCATTTCCTTTCTGGGAAACGCAAGAAAAGCGATAGGATTCATGCTGTGTAACTCTTTTGTGGGCGCTGTTGACATTCTGCTGCTGTTCTTTTTGCAGGCAAAGCTCCAGGGGAAGCTGCCTCAAGAGTGGATCGGCTTTGCCTTGCTGTTTATGGAAATGGGCGGCATAGTGGGATCAAAGCTGATATTACAATTTCCAAAACTAAAATACAGAAGTGTGTTTGCTGTAACCGCAGCGCTTGTATTTATGGGAGTTTTGGCAGAACATTCGTCGCTATGGCCAGTTATGACATTGGGCGGCTTTTTAGCGGCAATAGGAGACGATGCAATACAGGTGCGTACAAATGTAATCCTGCAGGATATGTTCCCCTCGGAGCAGCGTGCAACGCTTACCTCTGCGGAATCCTTTTCGTTTTCCGTCATTATGATAGTATTGTCGCCGCTCGCAGGAATTGTTTTTACATATTGGTGATTCCTATTTAATTTTATCCCAGAACTGCCGCATTAAAGACTTGCAGAGAATGCCGTATTTTGGCATTCTCTTGTGTGAGACTTAGTACTTCTCCACGAAACAGCCCTTGCTGTGAGTGGTTAGAAGTACTTCTCACACGATTTTCGTATCCCGACAATCTGTTCACCTTTTTGAAGAGCAACCCGGTATACGCCATACAAAAACATGATAATGAACAGTGCCAATCCCAGAAGAAGTACAAGCGTCTTTAACTCTGTTGCGGTGTAACGTCCGTCGTTAAACCAACTCATGGCTGCTGAAAACAAGCATCCGACCAGGCAGCCGAGCGCTGCCGGATACTGGAAGATCTTAACCAGCTGTTTTGCCAGAATATTCCGCTGATACGCATATCCTGCGCCCAGCTTTGCAAGATTTTCAAATAATGTCCGGTTATCGGACGCTATGGAGATGCTGCGTACATAGGACATGATGGCGGCGGCTGTCAATGTAATAATGGCGATATACAGGCAGAGCATGATATATACACAAAATGTCTGCATGAACATTTCATTGGTCACCACGACAAAAGCGGGTGCATATTTCCAATCTCCTAAAAGGAGCGCGTTATCCATGGACATATCAATTTTTCCCGCCAGAGCATATTCACGCCCCTGCTCTGTCGCAAGTTTTTCTTCCTGCGCATCATATAACCCCAGATGATTGGACAAATCTGTTGCATGTTCCACATATTGACACATCAGATCATAAGCAAACGGATAGGAAGCGGATAAATCTTCCACATCAAAAAGGACGAGATGCTCTTTATGGATTTCCGTAAGACCTTCCGAAAGCTCCGCATAATCCCTGTCATTCAGCACATAGGCATAGGGATCGCTCATAGCCGACAGCGCGTCATATTCCAGCGTTCCGCTGTTTGTAAGGGAGATCGATCTGCCGGTATCGGGATTGGATGCTTCCCACAGACCGTCTGTAAAGTCCCAAATATTTTCTTTATAATCAGTGGAAGTAACGGTTTTATAAGTACCGGAGGGCACATCGGCTCTTCGACCGGTCAGGCATTCATAACTGTCCTCGGAGAAAAACAGCGCATACTTGCTTTGCGTGTTGTCTACGGTGATATACTGCATATCATCATTGAGATCTCTGCATTTGTAAGAAATGAGGAAATTACATGCATCCGCTTCACCGAATTCTTTTATTTTGACGCCATAGGAATCAGCAGTTCTTTGAATCTCCTCTTTTGTGATCTGTTTTTCCGGCGCCAGATAATGCAGAGCAAATCCTTTCGAGTTCGCCAGATCAAACAGGGCGCTGCCGTCGGCGTAGAGGGCCCCGTAATAGCCCGCAAAAATGCAGGAAAAGAGCAAAAGCACGATCACACACATATTTCTGGTTGCGGACTTGGCAAAAAAGCGCATCATACTGATGGAGACCATGTTTTTATAGAATTTCTCCTTTTTCTTTCCGAGCCGATTCTGGGCTACGATATTTAAGAGCACCAGATAAATGCCCGCCAACGAAAAGAGAAAGAACAGGTTGGTAATGCCCGGAAGCATATGATGAAAAACATAGGCTGCTATGGAAGGAAGTGCAAGCCCGCCGAAAATTCCCACAAATATAAAAACAATGCCGACCGTAAACGTCCACGGTTTGATCTCTTTTACCATTTCCGTTTTGTGCTGCGTCCTCAAAATTTCCATAATGTCGGTACGCTTTACGAATTTCTGCCCGGAAATACCGAGAAACAGACAGAGAATCATGGCAAAAGCAATGCCGACAATAAAACCGTCAAATCCAAACTGATATTTCATTTCACGGGTCGATACTAAAAACGTCTCAAATAATTTCCATATAAGGAAAGAGGCAGGTATGGCGGCAAGCAGACCCAATACCGCCGCAATGGCGGTGATAGATGCAAGCTCTCCGAACAATACTTTTTTGAGCGTTTTTTTGCTTTCCCCAAGCGCCAGAAAAATGCCGTACTCGCGGCTTTTATAGCGGAAAAACAATCCGGATGCATATATCGTAAATATGAGACAGCCGACGGCGGTAATTCCCAAAAGCAGATTGGCCATCTTGCGTGTATCGCCGCCCTGTGCAAGAAAATTCTGCACGGTTGGGCCATAATACATCAGAGAAAAGGATGTAACCAAAAGCACAGAAAGAAAAATACAGAATCCCAATATACGGTTTTGTCCTTTGTTCTGCTTATGCAGTTTGCGAAAAATATAATTAAGCTTCATCACCGTCTCCTCCTAACTCTCTCAATACATCCAACAGTTCATCCATAAATTCCCGCCTGCTTCCCTGTTTTGACAGTTCCTGATGGATCTGCCCGTCCTTGAGCACAATGACACGGTCACAGAAGGATGCCGCGTAGCTGTCATGGGTCACCATAAAAATGGTTGCGTTCATTTGTGTTTTTGCCTGAAGAAAAGCATCGATGACAGCCTTACAGGACTTGCTGTCCAGATTGCCTGTAGGCTCATCGGCAAGGATGATATAGGGATGATTCATCAATGCGCGGGCTACAGCCGTCCGCTGCTTTTCTCCGCCGGATATCTCGGCCGGATACTTCTGCATGATCTTCTCGATTCCAAAGAGAGCGCAGAGGTTTTCGGCTGTGGCTTCCATCTGTGGAATCGGTTTATCCGCGATGACCTGAGGCAGACAGATATTTTCAAATACGGTCAGCCCGTCTAACAGCATGAAATCCTGAAAAACAAATCCCAGATGAAGATTTCTAAACGCTGCCAGCTGTTCCTCCGGAAGATGCGTGATATCTTTGTCGTTTAAGGAAATCGTTCCCGAATCATGTGGGATAAAGCAGGAAATACAATTCAGCAAAGTGGTTTTTCCGCTCCCGGAAGGTCCCATCACTGCCACAAACTCACCTTTTTGAATATGAAAAGAAACGTCTCTCAGAACCGGATAAGTAAGGGTTCCTGTCTGATAGCTTTTTTTCAGATTTGATACTTTTAACATGATATTTTCTCCTTTTTTGTTTGGCATGTTTCATGTTTGCTTATAAGATTATTTTAGAAATAATGCGTGAGAAAACACAGCGCCGCAAATGGTACGAATGGATGAGATTTTGGAAAGTTTGGTACAATCGCTTTGAAGCGAATAGACGAATTGAGAAATATATGATAGGGTAATCAAAGATGTGGAAGGTTGAGGAGACAGCATATGAGAATCGGCATTTGTGATGATGAAAAGGAACTGCGCAGCTCGCTGCGAAGAGTCATAGAACAGGAGGCGCAGCTAAACGGACTGGACTATAAAGTCAGTGAATATAGCTCCGGGGAAGAAATGTTAAAAGCATTGGAAAAAGATGCGCCTGAGTTGTTGTTTCTGGACATTGAGATGGATGGCATAGACGGCATGGAGGCAGCGAGATCGATCCGCAAAACCCGTAAGGATACGGTAATCATTTTTGTGACGGCTTATCCGGATTTTGTATTTCAGGGATATGAGGTACATGCCTTTCATTATATATTGAAACCTTACAAAGAAGAAAAGATAAGAGAAGTATTCCATATGGCGCTAGAAGAACTGAACCTGCAGGCAGAGCAGTATTATGCAGTGGAGCAAAAGTCAGGCACCCTGCGGCTTCACTTGAAGGAAGTCCGCTATTTTCAGAGCGACCGCAAAAAGGTGACGGCGGAAACGGAAGAGGGAAAGATAGATTTTTACGGAAAATTAAGCGATATAGAGACTGCTCTGCCGGAGTATTTTATCCGGATACATAACCGTTATCTTGTTAATTTAAATTATGTGACAAAGGTGGAGAGCAGCCAGTGTACCTGTGCAGGCGAAGCGCTTCCCGTGAGTCGTGGCTGTAAACAGAATCTTGCAGTGGCATTTGCCAAAATGATGCTGCGGTAACAAGGGGGCGATCATGGTGTCTTTTCTTACCAGTATATTGGGTTATGTGATCAGTTTCTCGGCCGGATACTTTTTCTATAAGCTACTTGCATGTTTCCTGCAAACGAGAAAGTCGATCCTGTTACGTCTGGGCGGCTGGTATTTGCTGATGGTATCCTTAACGATGCCCGCCCTGCCGAATGATCCGGTGAATATCACGCTGACAATGCCGGTATTTCTGATAGGGCTTATACTGGCCTATGCCGAAAGCCGGATCGTATGGATTTCCACAGCGCTTATCTTTTATCCGATCATGGTTGCGTATAATTATATGTGGTATGACTTTACAGGTAGGATTTTCTTCCGTTTCTTTGCAGAATACGGAGAAAGCGCCAATAAAATCTGTTCCACGTTGTCATTCGCCAGCGTGCCGTTATTCTGGTATTTTGTGTGGCGTGCATACGGCAAAAGGCTGGAGCGGATCACCCGTTTCCTAGATAAAAAATCATGGATCCTGCTGGATGTTATCTGTCTGGCATCTTTGGCGTCCGTTTTTGTCAGTATTTATTATACGCCTGAAGAGACTTATAAAGTATATCCCTGCATGATCGCCAGTATCGTAACGGGAATCGGCTGTCTTTTGCTTGCCACCTACCTTGCAGAGCGGATCCGGACAGAACAGGAAAGAAGGAAACTGCAGCTGCAGCACGACTATTATGGAGAACTGGAAAGAAATCAGACGCAGATCAGAAAGCTGCGTCATGATATGAACAATCATCTTGCCGCGGTCGGCGGACTGCTGGAACAGGAGAAGACAGAAGAGGCCTTGGAGTACCTTCATGGATTGTACGAGCATATGCAGACAGGGAGCCGTCAGTTCTGTACCAACAGTATTGTCAATGCCCTTTTAAATCTGAAATACAATGCGGCGGTGGAGGCAGAAATCGACACTTTTTTCCATATCGGTATCGACGGCATGACAGAGATAGACGATATCAGTCTGTGCACCTTGTTCGCGAATTCGCTGGACAATGCCATCGAAGCATGCCGGAAGATCACGGATAAAGAGAAACGCAGACTGTCATTGAAAGCCAGATATTCGGAGAGCGGATACTTCAGTCTGGAGATCTCCAATTCCAAGATCAATCCCGTCAGCGAGAAGCAAGGTTCCTTTATGACTGATAAGGATAATCAGAAAATGCACGGCCTTGGTATCGCGTCCATGGAAGAAATCGTGGAACGGTATAAAGGGACGATCGATATTCAATATACAGAAGAATCATTTACGGTGGTAATTTTAATTTCTTTTTAAACTTTGATGAAACAATAAACGGCTATGGATGCCATAGCCGTTTTGTATCTTCTACTTCTTTCTACAAAGCACTATCCCGGAAAGTAACAGCACCGGAAAAATCACGCCCGCCAGAATTCCCATTTTCAGGTTATCGCCCAATGCGCTTGACACCATGCCCACCAAAGTCGGTCCGCCGGAGCATCCCACGTCGCCGCCCAGCGCCAACAGTGCAAACATAGCCGTACCACCCCGGGGAAGAGTGGCAGACGCCTTGCTGAAGGTCCCGGGCCACATGATCCCCACCGACAAACCACAGACCGCACAGGCAATCAGACTCACCATCGGCACCGGCACCAGAGAAATACACAAGTAGGCAGCGATACACAAAAGACTGCTGTAGACCATAAACCGATCCAGATCGATCCTGTCCCCATACTTTCCGTAAAACAGGCGGGAAGTTCCCATCAACACGGCGAAAGCCATAGGCCCCGCCAGATCTCCCGCCGTCTTGGAAATACCAAGCCCCATCTCCGCAAAAGTGGAAGCCCACTGGCTGACCGCCTGCTCGCTGGCTCCGGAACAGATCATCATAATGAATAAGATCCAGAATATCTTCATGGAACAAAGTTCTTTGATACTGAGTCCTGTTTCTCCTTCCTCTATCAGAGAGGCAATGGGCACTCTGGTAAACGCAAGGGCATTACACAGGGGAATGAACGCCCAGACCACCGCAAGAAACTTCCAATTCCCGATCCCGAAAAGCTTGAAAAAAATGGTGGAAACCGCCACCACACCCACATGCCCCCAGCAATAGAAGGAATGCAGCATACTCATGGCCTTTTCCTTATTATCAGAGGGGCAGGCTTCCACCACCGGACTTACCAGCACTTCCAGAAGCCCGCCGCCCACTGCATAGATCATGACAGAAACAAGGATCCCCATAAAGGGATTTCCCAGACAGCCCGGCAGAATCGTCAGCAATATCAGCCCCGCTGCAGCCATCACATGGGCGATGACAAGTGATGCGCGATACCCGATCCTGTCCACAAATCCCACCGACAACAGATCCACCAGAAGCTGAATCCCGAAATTAAAAGTGACCAGCATCGTGATCTGAGACAGCGGAATCCCGTAGCTTCGCTGAAAAGTCAAAAACAAAAGCGGCACAAAATTATTGACGACAGCCTGCACGATGTAGCCCACAAAACAGGCGGTGATCGTCTTATTATATTGATTTCTCATAAGTAGAATCTCCTCAGATACCCTTTGTCACCGTAATACTCTGATATAGGGCGGCAATCTCCTCCCCGGAAGCCAGCTGCTCCGAAAAGGCGCTGGCGCTTCCGGCAGCCAGTCCCATATAGAAAGCGTGCTCGTAATCCTGTCTGGCAAGCCAACCCGCCATAAAACCGGCCACCATGGAATCCCCGGCGCCCACGCCGTTGACAAGCTGACCGACAGGCACCGGCGCCTCATACACGCTGCCGTTCTCCGCAAGGAGCACCGCTCCTTCGCCCGCCATGGACACCATCACATTGCGCGCTCCCATCGCCTGCAGTTTTTCTGCATAGGGAATCACAGAGGCTCTGTCCGTAAGCACGGCCCCGAAGATCTCGCTCAGCTCACGATGGTTAGGCTTGATCAGGAAAGGATGTAAGGGCAGTGTCTGCATCAGCAGATCTCCGGTGGCATCCACCACAGTCATGACTCCCTCCTGCAAACCCTCCATCATACGCCGATAAGTTTCCTTTGACAGGGACGCCGGAACACTGCCCGAGAAAAACACCACATCGCCCGCCGTGAGCGTTCCCAATCGCCCCATCATTTCTTCCAGTTTCTCTTCCGGAATGACCGGCCCCTGTCCGTTGATCTCTGTCCCTTCCACAGACTGCAGCTTCACATTGATCCGGGTAAGCCCTTCCTCCAACTCGATCAACTCATTGTAAATCCCCATCTGAGTCAATCGCCGTGCCAGTTCCTGCCCGGTAAATCCCGCCGCAAAACCAAAGGCCGTACTCTCAAATCCCAGATTCTTGAGCACCATGGAGACATTCATGCCCTTGCCTCCGGGAAGCAATAATTCTCCGGATGTGCGGTTAGTTTCTCCTAATCGAAAATCTCTCACCGACACAATATAGTCAAGAGACGGATTTAAAGTTACCGTTGCAATACGATTTATCTGCATATTCTTCATAACTGATAGATTCCAGCGGAACAGGGCGGCACAGACAAGCCTTCCGCTGTACTGCTGATCTCTCCTCCTATCGTGTAAACTGCCTTCCCCGGTTTTTCGCCGCAGCGCAGTGTTTGTACTGTATCAGAAGGATTGAGCACCACAAGGAGCTTCTCCTCGCTGCTCTTTCGCACGTAGGCAAGGGGGTAATTTTCAATCTCTAAAAATTCGATCCCGGCATCGTTGTGAAGAGCCGCATGATCCTGTCTGCAGGCAATCAGCCGCTTCACCTCGCTGTAGAGCGAATCCGCATCGTCTCTCTGCGCCGCCACTGTCGGACGGTCTGCCGCCTTGTCCTGGGGAATATACAGCTTCTCCGTCGCCGCAGCAGAAAATCCCGCATTCACAGAAGCATCCCACTGCATGGGCGAACGGGCACCGGTCCGCTCATAACCGCCCTCTACAGAGTGCAGTCCCTCCACATAGCGCATCCCAATCTCGTCCCCATAGTAGATAAAGGGCGCACCCGGCATTGTAAGCAGAAATGCAAAAGCAATCTTCATCTCATCCGGCGTAAGCCGCCTTGCCAATCTTTCCATATCATGATTTCCCGACGGGATACAGATGAGACCGCCGCAGGACTTCTCGTAGGTCTCCTGATACCTCTTCCAAAAAGCCGTAACGTCACCCCTGCCTCTCTTAGAAAACCAGGGCTCGTCACAGCGGAACAAGTCATTGTAATGGGAAGGCCCAAAATGCAGCAAGAAGTCCATGTGAAAGCCTCCCGTCAGAGACTTGTCCGGCTCGCCCCACTCAGAGACAAGCACTGCCTCAGAAAACTCCCTGTCTAAAAATTCCCGCACATTCTGCCACAGACTGATCGTTCCCTTGCTCTCCTCGTCATTTTTGACAAGAGAGTGCGCCATATCCACCCGGAAGCCGTCACAGCCTGCCTGAAGCCAGAACCGCATCACATCCTTCATGGCTTCTCTCGTAGCCACTGGCCCGGGTGCATCCATGGCCTGCTGCCATTTTTTCTCAGGATCGGGCTTGTAATATCCGTAATTCAACGCGGGCTGATGGGAAAAGAAATTGACCCCGCAGGCGCCTACGCGCTCGGAAATCCCCTTCAGCGCACTCATGCCGTCCGGCTCCTCCCATGTGCTGTCCGTCCAGACATAGCGGTCGGTATACTCATTTCGCTCCGCCTTCATGGACTCGCGAAACCATTTGTGGGTGATCGCCGTGTGACCCGGCACCAGATCAAGAAGTACATGCATATCCCTCTTATGCGCCTCCTTGAAGAGCCACACTAAATCTTCATTCGTGCCGTAGCGCGGTGCCACGGTATAATAGTCCTCCACGTCATAACCTGCATCATAGAAGGGCGACTGGAAGCAGGGATTCAGCCAGAGCGCATTGCAGCCAAGCTCCTTAATGTAATCCAATTTTTCGATGATACCCGGTATGTCACCGATGCCGTCGGCGTTGGTATCCCGGAATGACTGGGGATAAATTTCGTAAAAGATAGCTGTGTTTAGCCAATTCGGTCTGTCTGTCATAATAGCTCCCTCCTCTATAGGTCTTTTCTAAATATAACTATAACAGCAGCTCCTCCATCTTCGCAAGAGCCTCCTCTGTCAGTGCAAGCAGTGTCTCCTCATCCTTCTCGATCACTCCGCATTTTCGATAGTGAAGATAGAACGCCGGGCCTCCCTTAGGATCAAACCGCAGTTTCCCTTGATAATCGCTGATGAGAAGCGGTATATTTTCCACTTTGATCGGCGCATCAGGCCGCAGAACGAACTGCACCCGCTCATTCTTTCCCTTCACCTCCGGCATGTAGAGCCTGTGCGCATGGGATCTGATCAGAGCGATCCGCAGGAGATTTTCCGCCGACTTTGGAATTTGACCAAATCGGTCAAGAAGTTCCTCTCTCATATCGTCGCACTCCTGCTCATTGTCGATGCCTGCGATCCGCTTATAGATATCCAGCTTCTGCACCTCGTTTACGATATAGGCAGGCGGAATATAGGCGTCCACATCCAGATCCACCAGCGTGTTGAAATCCTCCATGACGGAAATTCCTTTTTTCGTCTTGACCGCTTCGTTCAGCATCTTGCAGTAGAGATCATACCCCACCGCCTGCATATGCCCGTGCTGACTCTTTCCCAGAAGACTGCCCGCGCCGCGGATCTCCAAATCCCGCATGGCGATCTTAAAGCCGCTCCCCAGATCCGTAAATTCGCGGATGGCCTCAAGGCGCTTCTCCGCCACCTCCTTCAACACCTTATCCCGCTTGTACATGAGAAAGGCATAAGCTGTCCGATTGGAACGCCCCACACGCCCCCTGAGCTGATAGAGCTGGGAAAGCCCCATCTGGTCGGAGTCATGGACGATCATCGTATTCACGTTAGAAATATCCAGTCCCGCCTCTATGATGGTGGTCGCCACCAGCACGTCGATCTCTCCGCTGACAAAATCATACATGATCCGCTCCAGTTCAGATTCCTTCATCTGCCCGTGGGCAAAGGCCACGTTGGCTTCCGGCACCAGATCCCTGAGCGATGCCGCTATATCCGCTATGTTATTAACCCGGTTATAGACATAGTAAATCTGCCCTTCCCTCGCCAATTCCCTGACAATGGCTTCCCGCACCAGTTCCTCGTTGTACTCACATACAAAGGTCTGGATCGGCAGCCTGTCCTCCGGCGCTTCCTCCAGCACGCTCATATCCCGGATACCCACCAGACTCATATGCAGTGTCCGGGGAATGGGCGTAGCCGTCAGGGTCAGAACATCCACGTTTTCTTTGAGCTTTTTGATCTTTTCTTTATGTGCCACACCGAAACGCTGTTCCTCATCGATGATGAGAAGCCCAAGATCCTTATAGGCCACATCCGCGGAGAGCACCCGATGCGTGCCGATCACGATATCCACCATACCCTTTTTTAGATCCGCTATGGTTTTTTTCTGCTCCGCCGCCGTGCGGAATCGGGACAGCAGATCGATCCGCACCGGGAAATCCTTCATCCTCTGTACAAAGGTATTATAATGCTGCTGTGCCAGAATCGTTGTCGGCACCAGATAGACTACCTGCTTATTCTCCTGTACCGCCTTAAAAGCCGCCCGGATCGCGATCTCCGTCTTGCCGTAGCCCACATCGCCGCAGATCAGACGATCCATGATCTTATCGCTCTCCATGTCCTCCTTGGTGGCAGCGATGGCAGAAACCTGATCCTCCGTCTCCTCGAAGGGAAACATCTCCTCAAACTCTCTCTGCCACACGGTATCCTGCCCGTAGCAGTAACCCTTAGCCGACTGTCTGACCGCATAAAGCTCAACCAGATCCCCTGCAATCTCCTCCACAGCAGTGCGCACTTTCGTTTTCGTCCTGGTCCACTCCTGTGTGCCCAGCTTATTCAGCTTCGGCTTGGTTCCGCCCTCCGCAGAGGCATATTTCTGGATCACGTCAAGGCCCGTCGCCAATACATAGAGGATTCCTCCGTCACGGTAGGAGATTTTCATGTAGTCCTTCACTACATGATCCACCTCTACCTTTTCAATCCCCTGATAAATCCCCAGTCCATGACTTTCGTGGACCACATAATCTCCCACCTTGAGATCATTAAAATCATTGATCTTCTGGCCTTCGTAACGTTTCTTCTTACGCTTTTTCTTTTTCTGCGTCCCGAAAATATCGCTTTCCGCGATCACCAGAAACTTAAGCAAAGGATACTCAAATCCCTTGCGCACTCTGCCGTAGCAGGTCATCACCTCACCGGGCTGCACCTCCCGCAGCGGATCCTCCGTGTAAAAGGCGCTGATCTCCTGATCCCGCAGATCCTCTGCCAGACGTTTCGCACGGGTTCTGGAGCCCGAGAGCAGCAGGATGCGGTAGCCCTTTTTCTTATACCCTTTCAGATCTTTCACCAACGCATCAAAACTGTTGTTATAGGAAGAAAGGCTGCGCGCCAGCATCGCATATTTCTTGTCCGCTTTCAGGATAGGATTTTTCCCCTCCATCGTGGAAAGACTCACCACTCGCAGTTTCCCCAGCTTCGCCGCTACCGTTTCCGCTGAAAAGAGAATGTCCATCTGTCCCGGCAGAATATAGCCCTTCTCCGCACGGTGCACCATACTCTCCCGAAACTCCAGCTCCACGGCATCCACATGCTCTTTGATCCGCAGCGGCTCATCCAGAAAGACACAGCTTCCCTCCCGCAGAAAGCAATCTGCAAAAGTGGCAAGCTCCGGATAAAAATACCGCACATAGCTTTCCAGATTGACCGCATTATAAGAAAGCCCCAACTCCAGCAGGGTCTCTTCCAGCTCCCGAATCTGCACCTCTATGCGGTGCGCTTCCTCCGTCTTCATCTGCTCTCTGAGTGTCTGCGCCTGCTTTTTCCCTTCCTTCCGGATCCTGGCAAGCCCCTCCCGCAGTTCCTTGTCTGACAAAACGATCTCTGTTGCGGGATAAATATCTACGGATTCCAGCTTTTCAATGGAGCGCTGACTTAAAACGTCAAAGCTGCGGATCGACTCTACCTCATCCCCCCACAGTTCAATCCTGTAAGGGTTCTCCTCCGTCAGATCAAAAATATCAACGATGCCGCCCCGGATACTGAACTGTCCAGGCGCCTCCACCTGATAGGTTTTTTCATAGCCAAGCTCCGTCAGCCGCACCGCCAGATCGCTTTCCGCCACACCGGTCAGCTTGTCAATATGGATCGTCCGCTCCTGCCATGCCTCCATAGGCACCTGAGGCGCCATCAGCGCATCGTAGGTGGTGATCACCGTCAACGGCGTTCCCTCCGTCAGCCTGCGCAGACATTTGATTCGCTCCATAGTCAGCTGATTGCCGTGGATATCCGCCTGAAAAAAGATCAGATCCTTCGCGGGATATAATATGACATTTCTGTCATAAAACTGATAATCTTCGTACAGTTCCTTCGCCTTCAGATCACTGAAGGTGACTATGAGCTTGTAGCGAAAGCCCTCGCTCAGGCCGTAGATCATATGCAGTTTCTGGGAATCCACACAACCGCTCAAGGCCACGGAACCCTGTTCCCCGGCCATCATTTTTTTAATCTCTTCATATTCTCCCAGTTCTTCCAGGGGAGCCAGTAATGCTCTCATTTGAACCTCTCTTCGTTTTACGTTGTCTCCTGCGGAGGACGCTTGCGCGCATTGTATTGATTCATGGCGGCGTCAGGTCCTTCTGCAACGATCATCTCGATCGCCAAGGCTGCCGTGCGGGCACCCTCATTCATCATTTCCCGTTCGTCTTCGAAATAATGGCACAGCACATAATCCGCCAGATCCATTTTGGGCGGCTTTTCCCCCACGCCCATCCGCACCCGGATAAACTCGTTATGCCCTAGATGCATGATGATATTTTTTAAGCCGTTGTGGCCTCCGTCAGTGCCGCGCTTCCGAATCCGGATCTGTCCCATATCGAGGTTGATATCATCCGAAATCACAATCAACTCATTCTTCTCGTCCACTTTATAAAAGTCTATGACACTGCGGACACTCTCACCACTCAAATTCATGTAAGTGAGCGGTTTGACAAGAACGACCTTCTGCCCCGCCACAATTCCTTTGCCGATCACTGCCTTGTGCTTTTTCTCTCCCACCACAATGTCATTCTTCTCCGCGATCGCGTCGATCACATCGAAACCGATGTTATGTCTGGTATTCAAATATTTTCTGTCCGGGTTTCCCAGACCTACGATAACATACATAGTTACCTCGATTCTGTGTTCTGTTGATTTTCGCTCGTTTTTCTATTCTATCAGCATTTTGCCATAAATACAAGAAGGACGCTTTCGCGTCCTTCTCTCATCTCATCATGCATGTCACTCACTGTTCGGTTCTAAAAGCGCTTTCTCATAGCTTTCCAGAATGATGTTCTGGATTCTTTCCCGAGTCTCCGAATTGATCGGATGCGCAATATCCCGGTACTCGCCATCCGAAGCCTTCTTACTCGGCATCGCTATGAACAGCCCTTTTTCGCCTTCAATTACTTTAATGTCATGAACTACGAATTCATCGTCAATCGTGATCGAGACGATTGCCTTCATCTTGCTGTCTTGAGTCATTTTACGCACGCGGACATCAGTAATTCTCATGAAGCTCAGCCTCCTTATCATATGATACCGGACAGAAATCTGCCGGTTTTCACAAGCTTTCTACACAAGTCATACTCATCAAGCCACGTAGCTTGTAATAAACATTTAATTGCTCATACCCTTTTACAGCCAATTTAAATCCTCATAGCAATCACCCTCATAATATCTATATCCCCCCGGCGGTACAGCGGGCTCCCTGATCAAAGTTCTGCCGGAGATCAAAGAGCGTATCTATCGTTATGTTCCACAACGATCTCAATTCCGTTCTCACCCTTATGGTAAGAATTGGCACGGATGGTGCCTCTGCTCTCAACAATGCAATTCTCTATGTGTGTATTGTCTCCTATATACACATCATTCAGAATAATGGAGTTCTTGATGTAACAGTTGCTCCCGATATAGGTCTCTTTAAAGATCACGGAGTCTTCCACGGTGCCATTAACGATACAGCCGCTGGATATCAGGCTGTTTTTGATGCTGGCTCCCACATTATACTTCGCCGGCGGCAGATCATCCACCTTGGAATATACATCAGGATACTGCTTGAAGAAGTAATCTCTGATCTCCGGTTTTAGGAAGTCCATGTTGGTACTAAAGTAATCTTCCACCGTAGCAATATTACTCCAGTACTCTCTGGTCTTATAACCATAGATCCTCTTCTGGTTTTTATACCGGATCAGGACATCCTTTACAAAATCGAAACGGTCCTCTTCTTTGCACTTCTCGATCATCTCGATCAGCAGACGTCTTCTGACTACATAGATACCGCAGGAAATCGTGTTGGATTTCGCCACCACCGGCTTCTCCTCAAACTCCTCAATACGGCTGTCCTCGTTCATCTTGATCGTACCGAAACGCTCCACATTGACATCCGGCTCCAGATCCTTGCAGACTACTGTGATATCAGCTTTCTTCTCGATATGATACTCCAGCACTTTATTGTAATCCATCTTATAGACACAGTCACCGGAAACGATCACCACATAAGGCTCGTGGCTATTCTTTAAAAAGCTGAGATTCTGTGCGATCGCATCCGCCGTACCCCGATACCAGGCATTGCTCTCTGCGGTCACCGCCGGCGTCACCACATACAGACCGCCCTGTTTGCGTCCGAAATCCCACCACTTTGAAGAACTCAAATGCTCATTCAGGCTGCCCGCATTGTACTGCGTAAACACTGCCACCTTATTGATGTGGGAATTAGACATATTACTGAGAGCAAAATCAATGCTCCTGTAGCTTCCAGCAATAGGCATCGCACAGACCGCACGCTTCTGGGTCAACTGCCGGATCCTGTGATTGTTACCACCCGCTAAGATAATTCCGATTGCTCTCACGATTTATCACCTGCCTTAATCAAAGTTTTACCACTGGGAAGATTCCCGTTCGGATAATCGTCGTGCGTTGTCACACCGAATACCACTGAATTTTTTCCTATGGTTATGCCCTTAGGAACAACGCTCTTTTCACCCACTGTGACGAGATCATGATCGTAAATATGCGGATCTGTCTCGTTGGGAACTGCTTCCCCGATGCCCATCTTCACATCATTCTCAATCACCACGTTCTCCGCCACAACCGCTTTATAAATTTCACAGTTCTCACCGATCTGCGTCTGATTCATGATGATGGAATCCCTGACTACCGTACCTGCTCCGATGGTAACACCGCAGCCGATCACGGAATTATAAACCTGTCCGTAGATCTCACTGCCCTCACCGATGATACTCTTTTCCACCACGCTGTCCGCCGACAGATACTGAGGCGGCAGGATCTCGCTCTTGGTGTATATCTTCCAATACTCTTCGTAGAGGTTAAACTCCGGTACAATGTCGATCAATTCCATGTTCGCTTCCCAGAAAGAATGAAGTGTTCCCACATCCTTCCAGTAGCCGTTGAACTCATATGCATAAAGGGGCGCCTCTTTTTTGTGGCAATAAGGAATCAGATGCTTACCGAAATCCAGTCCCGGCTGATCAGCATTGGCAAGCAGCGCCTCTTTAAGAGTCTTCCAGTTAAAGATGTAGATGCCCATCGACGCCAGATTACTGCGGGGATTCTCCGGTTTCTCCTCGAAGTCCGTGATCCTGCGGTTCTCATCCGTGATCATGATACCGAAACGCTTCGCTTCCTCCATGGGAACCGGCATAACAGCGATCGTCACCTCAGCCCCGTTCTGTTTATGGAAGTCAAGCATCACCTCGTAATCCATTTTATAGATGTGATCTCCCGATAGGATCAACACATAATCCGGATTAAAGCTTTCCATATAATCTATGTTCTGATAGATTGCATTCGCCGTTCCGGTATACCACTCGCTGTTCGCACTCTTCTCGTAAGGCGGCAGCACCGTAACGCCTCCTATGTTCCTGTCCAGATCCCACGGAATACCGATTCCAATATGGGTATTCAATCGCAGCGGCTGATACTGCGTGAGTACACCCACCGTATCGACACCTGAGTTAATGCAGTTACTCAGCGGAAAATCAATGATCCTGTACTTACTGCCGAAAGATACCGCAGGCTTGGC
The DNA here is from genome assembly GCA_014804615.1 of Lachnospiraceae bacterium. Lineage (GTDB taxonomy): Bacteria > Bacillota > Clostridia > Lachnospirales > Lachnospiraceae > UBA3282. Next base: position 126,504 of record JAAUZL010000006.1, on the reverse strand, counting down.
CACCTTTGACGTAAGCACTCCCAATCTGCTTCCCTGACCGCCCGCCAGTAACATGGCAATCATCTCTTTTTTTACCATTTTATCACCTCTTATTTCTTTATATAAATTTATATATTTTACAACGAGAACCCTAGTGTTAGGGAAAGTATACCACAATCCGGTTAAAAATAGAATACGATTTGCATGATGTTTCCATTTTTAGATAAAGATATATATAAATAATATACAATATTTTATTTCTTTTTTCAATCTCTTTGTTCATTTTTTACACTTTTCACTAATTTTTCAAGTGCTCAACTTTGGGTTGGTTTTTTTTGACGAAATGAGTATAATACTAGTAAAAAAGTATTAAGAGGGAGATACCCCATGTACCAGATCAATTTTCACGATCCGATCCGAATATACTTCATCGGAATCGGCGGCATCAGTATGAGCGGTCTCGCCGAGATCCTCCTGACGGAGGGCTTTACGGTGTCCGGCTCCGACCGAGCCCCCTCCGATCTGACTCGCACTCTGGAAGAACGCGGCGCAAACATTTTTTACGGACAGCGCGAAGAAAACATCACGGCACAGATCGACCTGGTGGTCTACACTGCTGCCATAAAGAAAGATAATCCGGAACTTGTCGCCGCCGGAAAATTAGACATTCCCACTCTGACCAGAGCAGAGCTCCTGGGACAGATGATGAAAAACTACAAGATACCTGTCGCCGTGAGCGGCACTCACGGAAAGACCACTACCACATCTATGATCTCCCAGATTCTTTTGGAAGCGGATACAGACCCCACCTTGTCCATCGGCGGGATCTATCCTCCCATCGGCGGCAACATCCGAGTGGGAGCCTCTGAGCTTTTTGTGACAGAAGCCTGCGAGTACACGAACAGTTTCCTGAGCTTTTTCCCGAAGATCGGCATCATTCTTAATATAGAAGAAGATCATCTGGACTTTTTTAAGGATCTCGCAGATATCCGCTCATCCTTCCGCCGTTTTGCACAGCTTTTGCCGGAGGATGGCGTTCTGATCATAAACGGAGAGATCGACCGCTATGAAGAGATCACAGAAGGACTGTCCTGCCGTGTGATCACCTACGGCAATGCTCCCGGCCTTGATTACAGACCCTCTCAGATCACCTACGATGCTTCCGGCTGTCCCGCCTTTCATCTGGAGCGGAAAAACGGTCCGGACAGCGATTTCTCTTTGCGCGTGCATGGAAGCCACAATGTCCTGAATGCATTGGCGGCTATCGCTTTAGCGGATCTGCTCCATATTTCCGACGAAGTAACAGCCGCAGGACTCCTCGCTTTTCACGGCACGAACCGGCGTTTCGAGTATAAGGGGCAGGTTGCCGGCGTCACCGTCATTGATGATTACGCCCACCATCCCACGGAGATCCGCGCTACCCTAAACGCCGCCGCTCAGTACCCTCACAAGAAAATCTGGTGTGTTTTCCAACCCCACACTTACACGAGAACCAAGGCGTTTTTAGACGAATTCGCCTCTGCCCTCTCTCTCGCTGACGAGATCGTCCTGGCAGATATCTACGCCGCCAGAGAGACGGATACACTGGGGATCAGCTCCATGACCCTGCAGGAAAAGATTCTCGCACTCGGACACCCCTGTCACTACTTTTCTACCTTTGAGCAGATCGAAGATTTTCTCTTAAAAAGTTGCACAAAGGATGACCTGTTGATAACTATGGGCGCGGGTGATGTTGTAAACATCGGAGAAAAACTGTTACAAAAATAATTATTCACAATATCCACAGAAAAGAACTGATGGCCTTTCATTTTTTCTGTGGATATTTTTGTGGAGAGCATCCTGTCATTTCACAGCATCTTTGAGAGCTATCCACAATATCCACAGAAAGAAATATCGTCGCGAACGGATAGACGTATATTCGTTTGTGTCAGTTTGCCCATTTCTTTTCCAAAATGGTCATGCTATAATCTGTAATTGTTTAAGGCTGTGCAATTTACACTGAATCAGACTCCAAACGCAAGCCCTAACAATCACAGGTTCCAGGAGTGGTAACAATGGGTTTACTGACAATTTATCAGGACAATTATACAGATTCTACAGTGATCTCAAACCGTTTTATAGATGAATATATGCAGGCAGCAAACGATGCACAGCTGAAGATCTATCTCTACCTGATCCGTATGATGAGCGCACGGCTTGACACCAGCATAGGAGATATTGCAGACAAATTCAATTACACAGAGAAGGACGTGGTGCGTGCTCTGAAATACTGGGAGAAAAACCATCTCCTCACGCTGGATTACGATGATCGGAAAAATATCGTCGGCATCCATCTGTTAGACTCTGTGGCCGGCTATCCTCCGATGCCCATGCACGCTCCTGTCGTGGAAACGGCGGTTTCCATGCGTGCCACCGCCCCGGAGATAGAGATAGCGGCAGTTCCGCAGTTTACTTATGAGAAGCCGCATTACACGGCAGACCAGCTTCGCTCCTTCAAAGCGGACGAAAACTCTGCCAGACTCCTTTTTGTGGCGGAACAATATTTGAAAAAACCTTTGAGTGCAAACGATGTGCGCACGATCTATTTTATCATAGACAAGCTGGGCTTTTCCGAAGATCTGACCGATTATCTGCTGCAATACTGTGTGGACCGCGATAAGCGGGATCTTCGCTACATAGAGAAAGTAGCTATCAGCTGGGCGGAACAGGGCATCACCACGCCTAAGCAAGCCGCAGCACTGGCAGGAAAATACGATAAAACCGTCTATGAAGTCATGCGCGCTCTGGGGAAAAACAACGCCCCTACGGAGACAGAAGTTGCCTATATCGACCGTTGGCGGAAGTTTTACGGTTTTGACACCGATGTCATTTTTACGGCCTGTGAGCGCACCGTGCTGGCTACGGACAACCATCGTTTTGAGTATGCCGATCGTATTCTGGGAAGCTGGCATAAAGCCGGCGTACGACATAAAAAGGATATTCAGTCACTGGATGACAGTTACCGTCGTACCAGAAACAGCCGTCCTGTGACTACTAATAAATTTAATCAGTTCAAACAGAACGAATATGACTTTGATGCTCTTGAAAAAGAAATATTAAGCAACTGACCTTCAGGTCTTATTGCGGAAGGAGGCCTCTTTGCCTTTAACAAACGCACAGTATGACCACATCATTCGACAATACGAAGAAAAACAGCGTCAGTGCCAACGTGAGTTGGATCGCCGGCGTGCTCATGTATATGAGCACATCCCGCAATACCGCGAAGTAGAAGATGAAATTGCCGCTTTGGCCGTTTCTCAGGGAAAAAAGCTTCTGTTCGGGGACAACACGGCGCTCACCGAATTGCAAGGGGCGCTTGCCGCTTTGAAGGAAAAAAAGCGCCGGCTTCTTCTCGATGCCGGCCTGGACGCAGACTATCTGGAGCCAGTCTTTTCCTGTCCCGTCTGTCAGGATACCGGTTATATCGACGGTGTAAAATGCCACTGTTTTAAACAGGCGGAAATCACTCTTCTTTATGAGCAGTCCGGCATTCAAACCATGCTCTCCGAAAATAACTTTACGAATCTTTCTTATGAATATTACACGGGCGAGGATCTCTCTCATTTTGAAAAGGCCGTGGAAACCTGTAAAGATTTTGTCAAAAATTTCGATTCCGACTACCACAATCTCTTTTTTTATGGTACAGTGGGTACGGGAAAGTCATTCCTTTCCGGCTGTGTGGCAAAAGAACTGATCGATCAGGGACACTCTGTGATCTATTTTGGTGCGACCGGCCTTTTTGAACTTTTGTCGAGTACCGCCTTTGATTCCAAAAACAGGGATGAGCGGCAAAATATTTATTCTGATCTCTATCAGTGCGATCTGCTCATCATTGACGATCTGGGAACCGAATTGACGAACCAATTCACCGCCTCTCAGCTCTTTTCTCTCTTAAACGAGCGAAACATCGGCAGAAAGGCTACTGTCATTTCCACCAATCTGACCCTGAGGGAATTGCAGGACAGATACTCTGACCGTATTTTTTCCCGTATTACCAGCAACTTTAAAGTCTGCAAACTCACCGGCGCAGACATCCGTATGCATCAGAAGAAACTGTCAAACAGAAAGTGAGGATTCTTTTCATGAACAGACGTGAGGAGAAACGTAATCTGGAAACAATACCCGTAGGTTCTCTGGGAATGATCCCTTTGAAGGGCTGCAGCAAACTCGGCGAAAAGGTGGATTATTACCTGGTAAAATGGCGTACCGAGCGGGAAAGCGAACACAAGGACTCCCTCGCTTTCTCCGGTTATCAGCGCGACACCTATATTCTGGGCGCCGATGTACCTCGATTCGGATCCGGCGAAGCAAAAGGCGTCATCAAAGAATCCGTGCGCGGGTCAGACCTCTATATCTTAGTAGATGTGGCGAACTACAGCCTCACCTACTCTCTCTGCGGTCACGAGAACCATATGTCGCCCGATGACCACTATCAGGATCTGAAACGCATCATTGCCGCCGTGGGCGGCAAGGCGAGACGCATCACCGTGATCATGCCTTACCTCTACGAGAGCAGACAGCATAAACGTGCCGCCAGAGAATCTCTGGACTGCGCTCTGGCGCTCCAGGAGATGGTGAGCATGGGGGTGGACAATATCATCACCTTCGATGCCCACGATGCCCGCGTACAGAATGCGATCCCCCTGCATGGCTTTGAGACGGTACAGCCCGCCTATCAGTTTATCAAGGGCCTCTTAAACCATGTAAAGGGCCTGCAGATCGACAACGACCATATGATGGTCATCAGCCCGGATGAGGGCGGCATGAGCAGGGCGATCTACATCGCAAACGTGCTGGGTCTCGATATGGGTATGTTCTATAAGAGAAGAGACTACACAAAGGTAGTAAACGGTCGGAATCCTATTATTGCCCACGAATTTCTGGGCAGCAATATCGAGGGTAAGGACATGATTATCATCGATGACATGATCTCCTCCGGCGAGAGCGTCCTGGAGGTTGCCTCTGCGCTCAAAGAACGCAAGGCCAACCGGATCTTCGTATTCTCTACCTTCGGTCTCTTTACCGCCGGGCTGGACAAGTTTGATAAGGCCTATAAGGACGATACGATCTGCCGCATACTGACCACGAACCTGGTCTATCAGACGCCGGAACTTCTGAGCCGGGAATGGTATATTGACTGCGACATGAGCAAATACATCGCTTATATTATCGATACGCTGAATCACGATGCCTCCATCAGCGATCTTCTCAATCCTGTGGAGCGTATTCAGTCCATCGTTGCCAGGTATCATGCCGGGGAGTTGGAATAACGAAGATCAGATGTTTTTGTATTTTTAATAGGCCCCATTACAGAATGGAGACTGCCATGAATTACACAAAACTACTTTTTGACATAAAACAATTTATTCATCGTAACAGTGGCAAAGTCTCCTGCGGTATTTCCTTTCTGCTTGTACTGCTTTTCAATGTCCTGGGAACCATTGGTTTTAACACCATCATGCCCTACCTTGTATGGATCAGTATATGGGCAATTCTTTGGCAGCTATGTGATTCTGCCTCTCTTTGTCCTACCCCCGCTTTTCCCGCACACATAATTCCGGCGCTGCTGATCAGCGCTGGTATCTGTTTTAACTTATATAGAGAAGGGTTTTTACCAATTTTCTTTTCTGCAGCTTCCCTGGTAAGACTTATAACAGCGTACGGCATTGTCTTTTTATCAGTCCGGTATCTAGGCTGTCAACTTCCATCAGAAAAACATTTTAAAATACTCCATATTATAGGAAGTCTTTTGTTTGGACTCTTCTCCTGTGCCGGCAACTATCTCCATTTTGAACGAATTGCAACGCCCGTTCATTATCCTGTACGCTTTTTACTATTGTGTTTTATCTCGGTCAGTTCATGGAGCTTTTTATTCAGCGGCGCATTAAATGCTTTCCATTTCATTACCAGTCGTGCAGACATCCAAAAAGATACCCCAACACAAAAGTATATTGTAGTGTGGGGGCTTTCTTTTATAACTTGTATGATCTGCTATTTTCCATATTTACTGACCTATTATCCGGGTGTCATTGAATATGATTCCTGGATACAGCTGCGTCAGGTCTTTGGCGATACTTACAGCAACCATCATCCCTGGCTTCATACCATGTTTATCAAAGAACTTTACAACCTGGGGCTTACTATTTTTCATAGCGAAAACCGGGCTGTGGCTTTCTATTCCATTTGCTCCATGAGCTTCCTTTCGTCCGCATATGCCACCAGTATCGGATATCTCTATAAAAAGGGTGTGAAACGCTACTTATTGATTTTATTATTGCTTATTTATGCGCTAACCCCTATAAACGGTATCTATTCCATTACCATGTGGAAAGATATCTCCTTTGCTTCTTCCGTTCTCCTTTTCATCATTCTGCTTTGCAAGCTGCATGATAATGTACTGCAGGAAAAAAATAATCTACTCCACTGGTTATTATTTATCCCCATCAGTTTCTTCATGTGTTTTTTCAGAAGCAACGGACTGTATACTTTTATCCTGATAATACCTGTCATGCTGTATATTTACTGGCAGCATAAAAAATCATTTATCCTGTCAGTCATGGCGGTAATCGTCATAGCAGTGATATATAAAGGTCCCGTTTTTCAATATTTTGGTGTGCAGAACGTCGATTTAATAGAATCCCTTTCCATCCCGGCACAACAAATGGCAGCCGTTATCAGTTACGGTGGTGAAATCAGCGACAAAGATCTGGCTCTTTTAGAAGAGATCATAGATATCAGTAAAGTACCGGAAGCCTATCTTGGCTCACCTACCTGCTCTGATGCCGTTAAGATCCTGGTTCGGGAAACAGATAATCAACAGTATATCTCTGATCATAAAGGAGAATTTTTTGCCGCCTGGCTACGGACGGGCATCAAAAATATATTTTATTATTATAAAGCTTATATTGAGGAAACAAAGGGCTACTGGTATCACCAGGTTAAGTCTGTCTTTTTATGGGCGACATATTTATTTGATGGTGCAAACGGGCTTGGCATTGTCAGAGAATGTAAAATGCCGAATGGTATCTCCGACATCATTCCCGCTTTACTGGTCTGGTATCACTCTGTTTTTGACAAATATCTCAGCTGTGGACTGTATGTCTATACATTGATATTCGGCTTCCTTGTAAGTCTTCGGCAGAGACGGGAAAAATGGTTTACCACAATTCCTTTACTGGGCATATGGCTCACCCTGTTGATCGCCACACCGGTATATGCTGATTTACGGTATATTTTTGCAATCCATACAGCACTTCCTTTTGTCATGACTGTCGTAATGATTAAAACTGAAAATAGATAAACTGCTGTATGTCATACATTTCTCCATAACATCCGTAAAGCAGGATCATAAAGAGTAATCCCATAATTCCGAGCACACGAAACCACCACCCCTGTCTCAGAAAGACATCCGCCACATCTTTACCATGATATTTATGATAATCTACCACAAACAGCAAAGCGATTGCTCCAAACAGTACATTCAAGCCATTTTGTGTTACTCCCAATTCATACAAAGAGCCATCGAAAAAAATCGTCCAATTGTTCACACGGAACAGATTGGTAAGAGTCTCCCCGGCAACGTCTAATTCTCCTGCACGGAAAAAGAGCCAGGCAAAGCTTACCAGCAAAAATGTCCCTATCATACGAAACAATTTTCCACTAAATCGTTGTTCTGTATGTTCTCCTTTTTCTCCGATCATCTGCTGCCATTTCTGCCAATATCCTCTTGTCCGTTCTTTTATCTCCTCCGCTAAATCTTCTATCACCTGATAAACGCCGTTTAAAATTCCCCAGCATACAAAGGCCAAAGATGCGCCATGCCACAATCCGCTCACCGCAAACACAACAAGCAGATTACCTCTTTTTCTGAGTTTTCCTTTTCGATTTCCTCCCAGCGGAATATAGAGATAGTCACGGAACCACCCTGAAAGAGAAATATGCCATCTGCGCCAGAATTCTTTGACGCTTCTCGCATAATACGGCGCATTAAAATTGTCCATCAGCTGAATTCCCATAAGCAGCGCCGATCCTCTGGCAATCGTAGAATAGCCGTAAAAGTCACAATATATCTGTATGGAAAATAATATCGTTGCCATAACAACATAAAATCCCGGGTATGTGGCACTGTCCTGATAAACCGTATCTACAATGATTGCCGCCCTGTCAGCGATCACCATTTTACAAAACAATCCATAGAGTATGAGCAGCGCACCTTTCCGTATGTTTTCATAAGAAAAAGATTTCGGTGTATGAAGCTGCTCCAACAAATTTTGGGATCGCTCAATCGGCCCTGCCACTAGCTGGGGAAAGAATGATACAAAAAGCGCATATCTCAGAAAATTCTTTTCCGCATAGATATCTCCCCGATACACATCGATCAGATATCCCAATGCCTGTAACGTATAGAAAGAGATACCGACGGGCAGCAAAATATCATAATCCCAGCTGATCTCACCAATATGAGCAAAAGATAACAGACGATTCAAAATGGAAAGCCCGAACTGGAAATATTTAAAGAAGCCGAGAATGCCTAAATTCAATAAAATGCAGACGACAAAGCAGAATTTTTTCTTTGTGTCGCTTCCTGCTTCTGCCTTTCTATCATCCTGCGCGCTAAAATAAGCAAGCAGTCTGCCACACAGATAGGTAAGAAAAGTACATGAAAAAAGCAGTGTGACATACAATGGATTCCACTGCATATAAAAATAATAGCTTGTAATGAGTAACCAGATATATCGTATCTTTTTGGGCAGGCAATAATATACCAGAACCACGATCGGTAAAAACAGTATATATTGCGGTGTATTAAACAGCATCGTTTAGTTCATCCTCATTTGTTTCTAATAATTGATCTCCATCGTTTGTATTTCCTCGGAAGAGCCTTTCATCCTCACCGTAATGGTACAAATTCCCTCCTCTCCCTGAGATAGCGTAAATTCTTTATTTGTATCAAAATCCTGAACCGTGTACGGTTCCCCCTCCTTCGGCTTCAAAGTGATCCTGTATTCCATCTCCGAATCACGATTGGAGGCAATCCACACAGTTTTTGATCCTTCATCACTCCTGTAATATATTCCATATATGGCAGGTGCCGTCTCTTTCAGCTTGTCCGCATAAGAAGCATAAAAATATTTTTCGTTTTCAATCGCTTCCCCTGATATCACCTCATAAAAAAAAGGCGTAAACACTTCAACTCCATAACAGTTCAAGTGCCCCAAATCTTGAAAATACTGATTTTGTTGAATCGGAAGATACTGCTCTTTTGCCAGATTAAAATCATAAAAGGGGATCTCATACTCATCCGCTATTTTCCGAACCTCGTTTATGTAATGATCATAGCCCTCCGTACTGATCAACTGTAAATCATTCATTGGAGAAACAAACAATGTGATCGGTATATCTTTACGCTGGCAATACTCAATCATTTTGCGGCAATATTGCTCACTCTTATCTCCCATGGAATCTTCCGTCAAGACATAACTCTGTTTATAGATCATGTTATGGTCTGAATATTCTTTTTTAGTATAATAGTAGCCCTTGGGCATAAACTCAGCTTTACTAGTTCCAATTCCATCATCCCTGTGATATTGATATGTATGATACTCGTCTTCCTTTTTATATGCTGTCACCTTTTTTACATACTCCCCGTCTCCCAATTGAGTACGGTATCTTGTAAACGGAAAAAGATTTTCTAAACAGCTGTCCAATCCGCCATTTGCTATCATATATTCTATTTTATTAAAAGACGGTTCCATAAAATCAGTATTGTTCCAATTACGATAATATTCATTATTTATCGCCCAATCATCCGCACTACATGCGTAATACATTTCCAAATACACATGTGACAGCTCATTATCCTGATCTGCCTCCTTTAATAAATAAAAGCTTCCATTCATTACCTGAACAGGTGTTGCCAGATTAAAATTATACTGTCCATTCAATTCATCTAAAATCCGGGGATCAATATCCTTGTATACATGCGATGACCCCAAATAAAGATTATCAATTTTTCCGCGGTTCTCATAATAGCTATGCCATACGATACGATGCCACATATAGCTTCCATTCATTTCCACATACATATAATTTAATCCATGCACGATTCCCACAAAAACAAGGATCGCCGCCAAAACTTCTATCCCTTTTCTTATGATCCGCCCCACCTATGGTCTCCTGTCATTCTAATCCTATGTAAATTCATTATTGTAATTATGTCCCTTTTTTCCATATTTATAGTATATAGTTCATTTTTATATGTCAATAGTCTGATGATCATGTTATTCGATGCCCCTAGTCTTTTTATATTTGTCTTTCAATTATGTCCTGGAATAATTCTAATAATTGATCTCCATTGTCTGTATTTCCTCGGAAGAACCTTTCATTCTCGCAGTAATGGTACAAATTCCTTCCTCCCCCCGAGATACCGTAAATTCTTTATTTGTATCAAAATTCTGAACCATGTACGGTTCCCCCTCCTTCGGCGTCAAAGTGATCCTGTATTCCACCTCAGAATCACGATTGGAGGCAATCCACACAGTTTTTGATCCTTCATCACTCCTGTAATATATTCCATATATGGCAGGTGCCGTTTCTTTCAGCTTGTCCGCATAGGAAGCATAAAAGTATTTTTCGTTTTCAGCCGCTTCCCCTGATACCACTTTATGGAAAAAGGTCGTAAATACTGCGGCGCCATAACCGTTCAAATGATCCAAATCTTGAAAATACTGATTTTGTTGAATCGGAAGATACTGTTCTTTTGCCAGATTAAAATCATAGAAGGGGATCTCATACTCCTCCGCTATTTCCCGAACCTCGTTTATATAATGATCATAGCCCTCCGTGCTGATCAACTGTAAATCATTTATGGGAGAAATAAATAATGTGATCGGTATATCTTTACGTCGGCAATATTCAATCACTTTGCGGCAATATTGCTCACTCTTATCTACCATGGAATCTTCCGTCAAGACACATCCCTGTTTAAAAATCCTGTTACGTTCCGAATACACTCCTGTAACATAATAAAAGCCCCGTGGCATAAACTCTGCATAACCATTTCCATCTTTATAATCCCGATGATATTGATATGCTTGATATTCTTCTCCCTTTTTATATGTTGTCACCCGTTTCACATACTCCCCATCCCCTAACTCAGTACGATATCTCGAAAACGAGAAAAGATTTTCTAAACATTCATTCAATCCGCCATTTGCTATCATATATTCTATTTTATTAATGGACGGTTCCATAAAAGCAATGTTGTACCAATTACGATAATACTCACTCATACCCTTATCGTTCACACTGCACCAGTAATACATTTCCAAATACACATGCGATAGCTCATTATCCTGATCCGCCTCCTTTAATAAATAAAAGCTTCCATTCATTACTTGACCAGGTGTCGACAAGTTAAAATTATACTGCCCGTTTAATTCATCTAAAATTTGAGGATCAATATCACAATATACGTGTGACGATCCTAAATAAAGATTATCGATTTTTCCTCGATCTTCATAATAATTATGCCATAATATACGCCAACGCTGCACAGTTTCTACATCTACATACAAATAATTCAATCTGTCTACGATTCCCGCAAAAACAAGGATCCCTATCAAAACTCCTACTATTTTTCTTATTCTTTCACTATATAAAACAGATTTTATCCGCTCCACTTATAGTCACCTGTCTTCTAAATGCTATGTGAATTTATTTTTATAATTATGGTATATATATTTCCATTTTTCATATTTATAGTATATATTTTATTTTTTATATGTCAATAGTCTGTTGATTATCTTATTCAATACCTTTAGGCTGTCTATATCTGCCGTTCAATCTTTTTTTAGCAACGAAAAGGGAAAGGAAATAATGGATATTACAAGAGAATTGGGACTTAGAATTCGGTATTATAGAAAAGAGAAACATATGACACAGGAGAAATTGGCCGAAATCTGTAATCTTCATCCAACCTATATCGGACAGATCGAACGTGGGGAAAAAAATGCTACTATTGAAAGTATTTACCGAATCGCTATAGGATTGAACATTCCGATGAGCAAGCTTCTTGAAAACGTAGAATTCCTTGACAACAGCAGCGATAATATACCTCTGCATATTTATCAGCAGCTTTTGACTATTCCTCATGAAAAACAAAAACCTATCGCAAAAATTGTATCGGAAATCATTGATTTGACACGGGATTCTTAATATTGACATTCTCCTTTTTTTCCGTATAATAAATTTTTAGAAAGTTTCTGTGCTGTACTATTGCACACGATGACACTTTCCCTATACACGGTGAGTTCGAGACCTTCCTCACCTAAAACAAAACTAAAGGAGATAACTGAATATGAAGACACAAAACACAAAAACGGTTTCCGCAGAAACCGCCCGTTCTCGCGCGCTTTTCATGGCGCAGGCGGCTATGATCGCCGCACTCTACATTGTACTCACCTTCGTGGCAAACGCCTTCGGACTCGCCAATTACGCTGTGCAGGTCCGATTCTCAGAGGCACTCACTATCCTTCCCTTTTTCACACCGGCCGCCATCCCTGGCCTTTACATCGGCTGTCTGCTGAGCAACATCCTGACCGGCTGTGCGCTGCCTGATATTGTTTTCGGCAGTCTGGCTACATTACTCGGCGCGCTGGGCACCTATGCTCTTCGAAGATGGAAATGGTGCGCTCCCGTCTGCCCGATCATCGCCAACACGATCATTGTTCCTCTGGTACTTATCTACGGATACGGTCTGCTGATTGAAGGCATGACCCTGATACAGTGTCTCGGCTTCTACTGTCTGACCGTAGGTGCCGGAGAGGTAATTTCCTGTGGTATTCTGGGAATGATCTTACTGACCATACTGGAAAAATACAAAGGGCGTATCTTTTAGATAACGCCCTTCCCTTTTTATTTCTTTCTGATATATGAGAGAAATTGATTACCGTTCTCGCTGAGCCACTCTGTGGAGTCATTCATGCCTCGTTTCTCCAGCGTACCCTCCACCGGATCCATGACCACGATATTTAACTCGTTAAATCCCACGATCAGCACCGCGTTGCCGTCCGCCAATGTGGCGAGTACCGGGAGATCCTTATTGACATAGTATAAAACCGCATCCAGACTGCACCCGGACAGATCCAGTATGGTACAGTCCTGGAGATCACTTTCCAGAATATCAAACACCGTATCTCCCTGATTCAAACGTCTCTGTGTATTTCTGGATATCCCCTCGTATTTCAGGATCGTATCCAGACAAACTGCCAGAGAACCTTTTGTCTCTGTCACCTCGTCTTCTGTAATGGCCATGATCTGATTACGGATACTTCTGGTCTCTCTCCTCCAGATATAATCTCCATCGTCATCCACCACCACACCTGCCTTACGGTACGCTATATCCACCGCTTTGCCGGGATTTGCACAAATGCTTTCAATGCCGTCCTTGCCATACACGTAAAAGCGCTCTCCCGTCAGACCGTTACCAAGATCGCCCACAGAACGGCTTCCCTCAAAAAGGATCTCCTTGGGCGACAGATGCTTCAACGCCTTGGAATCTATCTCTTCCTTCACATCGATCTGGCAGATGGTCTCGTAATTCTCTGTGACCACATAGTCAAGGGTATTGCTTCCACCTTTTATTTCTTCCGTATTCATGATATGATCATCTTCCGTCGGCACATAGCTTTCTAACTCTTCGTCATACACCACTCGGGAGAGCGTAAGCTGATTTTCCTCGATCTCACTGTCCACCACATAGACGCCATCCTTTTGATAGGTCTTCAGAACATTGCCTTCATCACTCTGAATCTTCAGACAATACATCGGAAAAGTTGTGATACCTGTAATGTTTTCCCGGACATCCCGCATGCGGGCAAGTCCATAGATCAGATCCTCCTCCATAAAACCAAGCACCGAAATATAATTGCCGGTTCCCGCATGGATCTTCGTCTGGGTTTGTGTGTTCAGATTCATCAGGATCAGATCACTGGCCGCATAGAGATCGCTCCCTTCCTGCCAGACCAGCATCTTGTTGGAATCGGATACATGATAACCACCCTCCTGCAGCCCTGTCACCAGCGTCTGCACTGAGGCGGACTGCACATCCACCGCATACACGCTCTCATCCAGCATAAAATAGTAGATCCCGGTCCTACTCACATAAGAAAGTTTCTCAATATCCGTCTTTAACAGTTCATAGGATTTATCGTAGGGGATATAAGCCAGCTCCTCCACAGTGTTCGTCATACTGTTATAGCCGTAAAGCACCACACCCACGCAGCCTTCATGCCGCCCTCTGTTCATATAGCCATAGACCAGAAAGAGAATATTGCCAGTCTCATCCACAGTCAGTATCCGGACATCATGCCGGTTATATGCGCTTCTCTCATCCGTCAGCTCCTCTGTATTCCCATAGAAGCTGAAAAGTCTTGCCAGCTTATTATCCGTCACATTATAGCTGTAAAGTTTGTCCGCCACAGTAAAGGCGAACACATTTCCGCCATCGCTCTCTTTAAGCTCCACCTGGTCTCCGATGATTCCCAGCATGATCTTATCGTTGACATAGACCTCCGCCTGATCATCAAAGATCTGCTCCATGTTCCTCTCAAAATCCAGAAGATACGTCCGATCCGGCGTATAGCGGATCCGGTAAAACTCTCGAATCCGGTAATATTCCGTCTTTCTGCCTTTTCTGATCCCTGCCAGATATTCCATAGTAAAGGAGCCCGTCTGCTCCGCCAGCTCCTTGATGGTAATGCGTGGCTCCGTCACCTCAGTGACTGCCAGATCACCCCATGTCACCTGATTAAAGCTGGAATGTATGGTAACCTTGTTGAAAGTTGTGTTATCACCCTCCGCGTTGGATTCCAGATATTTTGTCAGCTCCGTCGCCGCATCTTTGTCAAAAGTGCGTTCATGAAAGTCAGTGATATAGTCAAGTTTTTCCCGGATATTCAGGGAATCACTCAAAACGATCCTGGAATAATACCGAATGGTCGTGCCCTCCCTCGGCGTGACCAAAAAGATAAGCATATATTCTGTATTATTCTCTATCAGATCCTTCAGGGTAATGTCAAAGGTGAGGACGTTGTTATTCTCTTCATACTCGTCCACCGCCGTGTTCTCTATCAGCCGGTCACCATCCAGACTTCTCACCTCGAAGGCTATTTCCTCCATCTTTTGCCCGTAGGTATCAATCCACACACTGATCCTGCGGTTTTCACCTACTGGCTGCAGGTTGTCCCGCAGATAGGCGCAGTCCATATTCTGGGCATACCCATGCAGACTTCCCACCCTGTATGTGTCCACAGACATGGACAGCACAGGGTAGGTCGCCTCCCCCATCTCTGTTGTCATATCCGTATTTCCCTGATTCATCAATGTGCTCAAAAGCACCAGCGCAAGCGCAAAGATGCAGCCAAGGAAAGCGCCTTTTATGATCGCTCTCTTCATAGGTTCCGAATTCCTCTATTTCATGGCATCCTTTAAAATTTCAGGATACCGTTTCGATTCATATGTCGTTTTTTATATATCTCATAGCATAAAAGTACCTGAACAAATGCTGTGATATCTTCATTTTCAGTTTCTGTACCAATCTCAGCATCTCCGGACTGTTTCAACTTATCCACGATGATCTGTGTCAGTCGGTAGATCTGCCACTTGTCCGGATACTCATCATAGATCATGCTGCCCTCATAGTCTAACCGTTCCAATGTCTCGGCAATCACTTTTTGATACTTCTTTGCCTCCACCGGATACATTTCCTGCAGATATTCCAGATCTCTTGTCACCGTATCCTCCTCCTGATAAAAAAGAGGCATCGGATAGGCCATATAAAAAGGTAGGATTCTTGATTGTCTCATAGGCTCCCCATAAAAAGTAGTTGCTTTATTTTATCATATGGTNCTNCCNATGAATAGGTGCAAAGTATCANCAGACAGGGGAACGAATCCTTTCGTTCCCCTGNCNAAAACACTATNACTTTTGTACNGTCTGTATTCTNGCTACAGCTCTCTTCAANGACATCTCNGCCCGNCGCATATCCGTTCCCGGCGCNTTCTCTCTGATTCGNTCCTCCGCACGGGATTTTGACTCTTCCGCNCGTGNCACNTCAATCTCTGAGGGCCACTCGATGATCTCGGCAAGNACNGTAACCTTATCCGGCAGNACCTCNGCAAANCCCGCATGCAGNGCNGCCTCNGANACNTCCTGATCTTTTGTGATCGTAAGGATGCCGGGNGCGACGATCATCGTCATNGGAATATGCTCCTTATAAATACCCACTTCTCCTTCGACCGTATTGAACTCCACCATAGACACTTCCTCTTCATAGAAGACNCTGTCCGGTGTAATGATCTTTAATGTAAAGTTTCTGCTATCCTCAGCCATATATTACCTGCTTTCTTCNACTGCCTATATGGTCTCCTTATTTCTTCATCTTTGCAACCACGTCGTCAATGCTTCCTGCATTCAGGAAATANCTCTCCGGAATGTCGTCGTGCTTACCCTCAAGAATCTCCTTAAAACCACGGATCGTCTCGGAAATCGGCACATACTTTCCACTCGTTCCGGTGAACTGCTCTGCCACGTGGAACGGCTGGGACAGGAATCTCTGTATCCTTCTCGCACGGGCAACCACCAGCTTATCTTCCTCGGAAAGCTCATCCATACCAAGGATNGCGATGATATCCTGCAATTCTTTATANTTCTGNAGAATCTCCTGNACGCCTCTGGCTACCTGATAGTGCTCNTCCCCGACGATTCTGGGNTCAAGGATTCTGGANGAGGANTCNANCGGATCCACCGCCGGATAAATACCTAACTCCACGATAGAACGGGAAAGCGTTGTCGTCGCATCCAAATGGGCNAATGTNGTCGCCGGAGCCGGGTCTGTCAAGTCATCCGCAGGCACATATACNGCCTGAACGGAAGTGATGGAACCGCTCTTTGTGGATGTGATTCGCTCCTGCAAAGTACCCATCTCCGTCTGCAGCGTAGGCTGGTAACCCACTGCGGAAGGCATACGGCCAAGCANTGCGGACACCTCNGAACCTGCCTGTGTAAAACGGAAGATATTATCAATGAAGAGCAGNACATCNTTACCNCCNTTGTCACGGAAATACTCCGCCATNGTCAGTCCTGTCAGNCCGACTCTCATTCTTGCTCCCGGCGGCTCGTTCATCTGTCCGAANACCATCGTGGTNTTATCGATAACGCCGGATTCCTCCATCTCGTGATAGAGGTCGTTACCCTCTCTGGTACGCTCGCCNACNCCGGTAAATACGGAGTANCCGCTGTGCTCTGTCGCNATGTTACGAATNAGCTCCTGNATCANCACCGTCTTACCTACNCCGGCACCGCCGAACAGACCGATCTTACCACCCTTCTGGTAAGGACANANCAGNTCNACGACCTTGATACCTGTCTCCAGAAGCTCTGTCGCCGTGGACTGCTCCTCAAAGGTCGGAGCCGGTCTGTGAATCGGNTCATGTCCCACATCTGTGGGCGCGGGTTTGTTATCAATCGGTTCTCCCAGAACGTTAAAGATACGTCCCAGNGTATTTTCTCCTACAGGAACTGTGATGGGAGCGCCTGTTGCAACCGCATCCATACCTCTCACCAGTCCATCGGTNGGACCCATGGAGATACATCTGACGGTATCNTCACCCAGATGCTGTGCNACCTCCACAGTCAGNTCTCCGTTNTCTTTAAGCGGAATNCTGATTGCGTCATTGATCTCCGGCAGATTCCCTGNCGAAAATTTNATGTCNAGTACGGCACCGATGATCTGAGTGATCTTTCCAAGATTTTCACTTGTCTTTACTTCTGCCATCTCTTTTTCCTTTCACTCATAGTATTTCAGTAATGTGCAATTACGAGATCGCATTTGCACCTGCAATAATTTCTGTTAATTCCTGCGTAATAGACCCCTGACGTGCTCTGTTATACATCAGTGATAAGTGATCTATCATTTCCTCAGCATTGCTCGTTGCGGAATCCATTGCCTGCATTCTCGCACCGTTCTCGCTTGCAACCGCCTCCACCAGACCGCCATAGATCAAACTGGTNACATATTTCGGAATGATCATGTCCAGCGCCTCGTCNTCCTCCGGCTCGAANTTCATCATCGCCTTGCTCTNCGNCTCNTTCTCAGNNTNCTCTTCCGNCGGAGCTTCCACCGGNAGAAGCTTTAACAATGTNGGCACATGTACCACGGTATTCTTAAATCCCGTGTANGCAAGGTAAATCTCACNGATNTCGCCCGCNGCATANGCNTCCAGCAATTTACTGCTNANTGCCATGGCATCCACATAGGAAGGNTCCTCGATAATNTCTGCGTCCTCTTCCATGATGTGATACCCGTTGCGGTTCANTGCATCCCTGCCCTTCTTGCCGATCGCNTAAATCTCCAGTTCGTCTTTCTTGAAGTCGCCCTGTGTGATCAGCTTCACCACATTGGAATTATAGCCTCCCGCAAGACCTCTGTTGGAGGTAATCACAATGACNGCCTTTTTCCCGGACTCTCCCTTNTTCAGATAGGGNTGATTCAGNNTGCCGGTCTTAGCCAGCATGGAAGTCACTGTTTCATACATACAGTTAAAATATGCNTTNGACTGTTCTGCGCGCTGTTTCGCCCNCTGCAGTTTAACGGTAGAAACGAGTTTCATAGCTTTGGTAATCTGCTGGGTACTCTGAATACTGCCTTTACGCCTTTTAATGTCTCTCATTGAGGCCATAGCGTCACACCCTTTCTACGCTTCTACTTAAACTGAGCCTTAAACTCTTCAATGGCTTTCTTAAGCTTCGCATCAGTCTCGTCNTTAATTTCNTTNTTCTGCGCGATTGCATTCGGNACCTCAGGATATTTCGTGTCGAGGAACTCAAAGAATTCCGTCTCGAATCTGGTGATATCCTCAACCGCAANATCGAGCAGATACTTGTTNGTNACCACATAGATGATGATAACCTGNTACTGTACCGGCATCGGCTTATACTGAGGCTGNTTCAGGACTTCNTTGATTCTNTCACCCTGTGCNAGNTTCTCCTTGGTGTCGGCNTCAAGCTCTGAACCGAACTGGGAGAACGCNGCCAGCTCTCTGTACTGNGCAAGCTCTGTACGGATAGGNGCNGCGATCTTCTTCATNGCCTTGATCTGNGCCGCNCCACCCACTCGGGACACGGAAAGACCNGCGTTTACTGCCGGACGGAAACCGGAGTTAAACATCTCTGTCTCCAGNTANATCTGACCGTCNGTGATGGAGATNACGTTGGTCGGNATNTANGCNGANACNTCGCCNGCCTGNGTCTCGATGATNGGGAGNGCCGTCANNGAACCGCCGCCGTACTCTTCNCTCATTCTTGCCGCACGCTCCAGCAGTCTGGAATGCAGATAGAATACATCACCGGGATATGCNTCACGCCCCGGCGGTCTCTTGAGCAGCAGGGAAAGTGTACGGTATGCAGCNGCCTGTTTGCTCAGGTCATCATANACCACGAGCACATCCTCGCCGTTCTCCATCCACTCCTCACCGATCGCACAGCCNGAATACGGTGCNATGTACTGCAAAGGCGCTGTCTCACTGGCTGTCGCCGCCACTACGGTGGTNTACGCCATAGCGCCATGCTCTGTCAATGTTTTCACAATCGAAGCNACAGTGGATGCCTTCTGTCCTATAGCAACATAGATACATTTCACNCCCTGTCCCTTCTGGTTAATGATNGTATCAATGGCGATCGCCGTCTTACCGGTCTGTCTGTCGCCGATGATCAACTCACGCTGTCCTCTTCCGATGGGCACCATGGAGTCAATAGCCTTGATACCTGTCTGTAANGGTGTNTCCACAGATTTTCTTGTGATAACACCGGATGCAACTCTCTCAATCTTACGATATTTGTCAGTCTGGATCGGACCCTTGCCGTCAATAGGCTGGCCCAGAGCATTTACAACACGACCGAGCATGCAGTCACCNGCGGGCACCTCTACCACGCGCCCTGTNGTCTTTACGGTATCGCCCTCGTTGATATTGTGCTGGTTACCAAACAGAACCGCACCTACGTTATCTTCCTCAAGGTTNAAGATCATACCGTAAACTTCGCCGGGGAACTCCAAAAGCTCACCCTGCATTGCATTCTCAAGTCCGTGCACACGAGCGATACCATCCGCCACCTGAATGACTGTACCCACCTCGGATACTTCCAGCTCGGAGGCATATCTCTTGATCTGATCCTTAATGACTGAACTGATCTCTTCTGGTCTTAAATTCATGGATCATACGCACCTTTCTTTATATTTTTTACACCTGTACTTTTAACAGATCCTTCTGCAGCTCGCTCAGCTTCGTACTGATGCTGCTGTCCACAACTCTGTCGCCGATTCGGATCACCATGCCACCGATCAGGGAGGCATCCACGCCGTAGTGAATCTCCATGGATTTATACTTTGTGGTGTCGAGCAGTTTCTTCTCNACTNCCTTACACTGGTCATCTTTAAGCGGAACGGCTGTCGTCACTGTGGCGATACCTATTCCCTTGTACTCCTTAACCTTAGCGACAAAATACGTCAGGATCTCGTCGATCTCCCTGTAGCGGTCCTTCGAGATAATGATAGTGAGAAACCCGAGCAGCTCCCCGGATATCCTTCCCTCAAATACTGTTTTAGCAACCTCGATCTTCTCCTCTTTGATGATCTTNGGATGATTCATCAGCCTGCCAAAATCTTCATTCTCCGCAAGGATCTTCTGAAGCTGTTCAATCTCCTCCAACAGGACNTCTACCTTNTCNTCTTCCACCGCAAGCTCGAACAACGCATCACCGTATGTCTTTGAAATCAGCTTAGCCATGTGCTCTCACCTATTTCCTTAAGCGTCTCTTCCACCAGACTGTCCTGTACAGTCGTGTCTATCGCTGCGTTTACAACCTTAGCGGCCATCATGGATGCAAGCACTACCATCTCGCGCTTCACCTCGTCAGCGGCCTTCTTCTTCTCCAGCTCCGCCTCAACGCCGGCTCTCTCGAGAATTCTGGCTGCCTCNTCCTTTGCGTCCGCCACGATTTTATTTTCGTTGGCCAAAGCCCTCTTTCTCGCCTCAGCGAGNATCGCCTCAGCCTCTTTNTCTACTTCTTTCAGCTTAGATTCGTACTCTTCTTTCAGCGCNCTGGCATTTTCCATGTCGGATGCCGCCGTATCNAGTTCNTCCTTGATACGCGCCTGCCGCTTCTCCATCATATCCCGCACAGGATTGAACAGGAGATGGGATGCGATCAGAAAGAGTGCGAACACAGCTATGATCATCAGCGCGGAATCTGCAATNAGCTGNANGTCGAGGTCAAAAAGCCTCGGCGCCATCTCAGCAGACNCCATCACTAAATCCGTAACCGTNGTACTCAAGCGTTAGCCCTCCTTTCGTTCTATNCTGTCCGTAACGTAGTTACGGAAGNAGAGGCTTAACGAAGAGCAGCAGCATTGCGATCAACAGACCATACAGACCTGTGGTCTCGGCAACGGCCTGACCAAGCAACATCGTAGAGGTNACATCAGACTTAGCGCCCGGGTTNCTGCCCACTGCTGCAGCTGCATGTCCAGCCGCAATACCCTGACCTACACCAGGTCCGATACCGGCGATAACCGCNAGTCCGGCGCCGATCGCTGAACATCCTAANATAAAATTGTTGTTAAATTCTCCCATTTCTTATTTCCTCCTTTGATNTTCGCGAATAAGCAGAGTCAGAAAGTGCAACAGGCAGGTGCATGCTCGCATGCAAACCTGACTGGTGTGCTTTATGACGAGCAACGCGAACGAGAAATGCGCAGCATTTCGAGTCTGCTTATTCGGTATTTACAGTTTCNTTTTACTCNCTGGTGGTGCAGGCATCCGTGATGTATGTCATNGTCAACATNCAGAATACATANGTCTGGATCGCACCTGAGAACAGATCGAAATACACATGGAGCGCCGCCGGCCAGATGATAGCGATCTTCGNTAAGAGNGCATATACCAAAGCCATCATAACAGTACCGGATAANACGTTTGCGAACAAACGCAGCGACAANGAGATCGGCACNGCCACATCACCGATGATATTGATCGGCGCCCAGATCGGCCAAGGATCGCACAGCCCGGCAATCACACCTTTCACCTTCTGATACCTGAACTTGTTAAAGTGGATCAGCGTAAAGGTTATAATCCCCAACGGAAGCGTCACTCCGTAATCCGCTGTGGGCGGCCTGAGACCAAACAGTCCCGAAATATTGCTGAGCAGGATAAAAATGAAGATCGTGCTGATGTAGTTGCGAAACTGTGGGCTGAATTTACCCATAACGCCGCCAACCATCTTATCAAGCATTTCCACCACAAGCTCGGCAATGTTCTGGAACGTTCCCGGAACATCCGATGCGTGCTTGATCGCACGGTTCGCCGCAATGCAGAAGCCCACGATCACCAGCATGACGATCAGAACACAGATATGCGTGGTCGTAATCCACACCGTCTGCCCGAAAAGTGTGTAGGGAAAGACGCCATGGACCATAAAGTCAATATCCGCTCCCGCAGATAGCATAATTCCCTGTCCCATACTTTCACCTCCTTTTACACAATTATTATGATTTACTTATAAGTCTATGGATCAGAGGGTTTAAATAGGCTGATGCCTTCATCCCCATATACCCGCAAAAAGTAAAGATCGGATTCGCAAAATCCGTACAAATAAGCACTGCCACAACGATCACCAAAATAAAATAACGGATGATATTTTGTGCGCTCAGATTCTTCACGGCATCCTTCTCAGGCAGGTCCAGTCCCCTGTTCAGCGACCACCACATATGAAAGGCTCCCGCCACTGCCAGAAGTACGCCGATCCAGAGTCCTATACTGTAGGCAAGCTTTCTGGAGAAAAACAGAAGCACGATCTCAAAAGCGATGCCGTATGCCAAAATCCCCGTCCAGAGTTCAAGAAGGGTCGGATCAATTTTTCTCTTCATCGTCTTTTTCCATCTCCGAACTGCGCCTGCGCGTTTTCGCCGGCTTCTCGTAGATCTTCCTCGCAAACCGGAAGACATTCGTAAATCCTGCCAGCGCTCCCACAAAGAAAAGCGTCACCATCCACACGGAGGTCCCCAGCTTTCTGTCTAAAAACATCCCCAAAAAAGAACAGAGAAAAATGGGAACCAGCATATTGATCCCAAACTGTGTGATCATCATCATTGCCTGATAGACAGTTTTGTTATATTTCAAAATATCGCCTTCCCGATTCACCACATTTCCTCTAAGCCTAACAATAAAATTATACCTATTTTTGGTACTTTTGTCCAGAGCAACTTCACCGAACATTTCGATTGACTTTTCCCTGCCATCGGTGTTACGGTAATAGGTAATAAGAGGAGGGTATCTATATGGCGGATCCAATCTTATATCGCCGGAGACTGATTCCGGAAGAATGTGTACTTTTAAAGGACGACAAGATGCTCCACCGGGACAGCCGGATCATCGTGACCTCCTGGAATACTCTGAAACCCCGCAAGGACATCCATCACGGCTGCTCCTGCTACTATCTGGAAGATGGGTTTAAGGTAAGCCGCTTCTACAAAGAAGACGGCAGTCTTCTGTACTGGTACTGCGATATCGTGGATTACGACTATGACGAAAAGACCGACACCTATGTTATCACTGACCTTCTGGCAGATGTGATCATCTACCCCGACGGCTTCGTAAAAGTTGTCGATATCGATGAACTGGCTACCGCCAGGGACGCTGGTCTCCTCAACGATGAAATGCTGAAAAAATCGCTTCTCACTCTCAATCATCTGTTACAGATCATCTATGACGGCGGGTTTGATGACCTGCAACGGCCTCTTGAAATATATTCATGATCATCGCCGTGCAATTCGCAAAACCGCTGCTTCGCAGCTTTCCTTTTGCTCATCACGGGCTCTCGCCCTATAGATTTCCGTCATCTCAGCCATCCGAAAGCAAGCTCTCGTCTGTCTGCTCTGCCGAAAATTTGCACGGCTCTGTGCTAATAGAAGATATGTCCCCCGATTCTGTATTTCGGATTAATCCCGTCTACAGGCGTCCTGAAATAGACGCAGTTGCCCACGTTCGTGGTGCCTCCCATGACTTCATCTGCCGCCTGATAACAGCTGGCGGTCGCTCTGCCCTCTGACAATGCAAGCGCAAGTCTGCCGCTGGCCACCGGCGAAAACTGTCCCGATTGATAAATAACGCCCGTTACTGTATCTGGGTAGACTGAACTCAACACCCGGTTGATGACCACCGATCCCACGGCAACCTGTCCGTTATAAGGTTCTGCTCCCGCCTCACAATAGATCAGATTGGCAAGCAGATACCGGTCACTCTCCGCAAAACTCACCTCGGAGATATCGCGCCAGCTTGACTGTGCCGCCAGTTCCGCCATTCGGATCTCCTCTGCGAGCTTCGCCTTGAGAGCCGTCAGATTTTCCTCCTGCTCCTTCAGCTTCTGCTCATAGGCAAGGGCTGCTGCCTCCGCCTCAGAAATCTGGCTTGCCGTAGCCTTCAGAGAAGTAGAGGTCTGGCTGACAAGCCCGGACACACGGCCCTGCTCCGCCACCACCTGTACCTTATAGTCGGAGAGTTCTTCCCTGCTCTTTTCCTGCTCCTCCTTGGCAAGCTCAAGCTCCGCCTGCTTCTGCTCCATGGCTGCCTGAGCGGCCTTGTATTCATCCAGCACCTTTTTCTGATAAGCCGAAAGCTGCTCGATATATTCATTTTTATTCAAAAAATCAGACAGACTCCCCGAAGAGAAGAACAGCTCCAGATACAGATTACTGCTGCGCTCGTAGGCAAACTGAATCTGCCGCTTCATAGTAGCGTACTGCTCGTCCTTCAACACGATCGCCTCCGCAAGCTCCTGTTCCACCTGCGCGATCTTCTCCTCCAGATCCTGAATCTCATTTTCCTTTTCAGCAATCTGCTCCTCCAGCTCATTCAGGTTATTGCTCACCTGCGTAAGCTCCGTGTTCAAGGTGGAGAGCTGTCCCTGCAGAGAGTCATGCTGCGCATTCAGTCCCTTCAGGTTCTCCTCCGTCTCATCGAGCTTGGATTCCGTCTCTTCCTTCTGCTGTTCCGCCTCTTTGATCTTCTGTCTGGTCTCCTCTGTTGCCTGCACAGAAAGGGGCATCGCCGTGCACAGCAAAATAAGGCCCAGACAAAGGACCAGCCTTCTTCTCATCTCTACACTAACAATTCTCAATCAGATCCACTCTCCTCTGATGTCTCTCCCCGTGGGAAAATTCCGTATCAAGGAAAATATCCACGATATTGAGCGCCACCGCCTCACCGATGATCGCTGCGCCCATAGCCAGGACGTTCGCATCGTTGTGCTCTCTTGTAAGTCTGGCAGACACAGGATCTCCGCAGAGCGCGCAGCGTATTCCCTTCACCTTGTTCGCCGTCATGGAAATGCCGATGCCCGTAGTGCAGATGACGATGCCTCTGTCACACTCACCCGATGCCACCGCTTTTGCTACCGCCGCTCCGTAGATCGGATAATCGCAGGAGCTCTTATCCTGGCAGCCAAAGTCCTTGTATTCCAGTCCCCGTTCCTGTAAATGCGCCATTACCTTCTGCCGCAGATCATATCCGCCGTGGTCACTTCCGATTGCTATCATAGTCTTATACCTCCTTTATTCTGTGGCCGGCCGCCTTTAGCAGCCGNTTCATAACCGCCTGAGAAATACCGGCTCCGTCAAAGCTCTCCGAGTAGATCAGCTCNACGCCNTCATCGTCNAACTCCCGCAAAATGCGGTAAAGCCGCTGCGCTACNGCGCGNTCGTCATCCCGTTTGCCCACACTGCGGGGCACTTGTGNCTNGTAAANTCCTATCGTCTCATCNGTNGCAATAACNCCNGTTTTTTTATTNTCTTTATGCCCCNNCGCCAGNTGNCCGTTGATATANTCNGTNACCGCCGCCGNCTCTCCCNTGACAATGGTAANCTCCCCCTTCGGCGCGTAGTGNCGGTATTTCATCCCCGGCGCTTTGGGGGCTTGTCCGCTGTCCGCNCNAAAAAGNGTCTCNTCCGCCTCCACCNTTCCCAGTGTCTCGTGAAGCATCTGCTCNGTGATNAAACCGGGNCGCAGGATCACGGGCGGGTCCACCGTCAGATCTATGATAGTGGATTCCAGNCCCAGTTCCACATCGCCGCCGTCCAGGATCATCTCGACCCTGCCNTCCAGATCTTCCACCACATATCGGGCAAGGGTAGGGCTTGGTCTGCCGGANCGGTTGGCGCTTGGCGCCGCCACATANCCGCCCGCCGCCTCGATAAANGCAAGNGCTGCGGGATGGGAGGGCATACGCACCGCCACCGTNTCNAGNCCGCCTGTCGTCTCTCTCGGCACNGCNTCNGCCTTGGGAAGGATCATGGTGAGCGGTCCCGGCCANAAAGCTTTTGCCAGCTTTTNCGCNGTCTCCGGCACTTCCCGCACNATAGCGGGNAGAGCCTCCATGNNGGCNATATGTACGATCAGCGGATTATCNGAGGGTCTNCCCTTCGCCTCNTAAATCTTTTTCGANGACTCCGGATTCAGCGCATCTCCGCCCANACCGTAGACCGTCTCTGTGGGAAACGCCACCAGNCCGCCNGCCNTTATGATCTCGCCGGCTTCCCGGATGNCNNCTGTATCTATATGNTGTTGTNCNATTNTAACGATCCTGGTAATCACNGNTGCTCCCTTTANNCTNTCGCAATTTCCTATCTGCCATTNGCNGAAAGATAAGCCATCACCGCCATATGGATCGCCCATGCCGTCTTTTCCTGATAATGCTCTGAGGAAAGCTTNTGCGCCTCCTCNTAATTAGAAAGAAAACCACACTCCACGATCACAATGGGAGAGGAAGTCTTTTTCAAAAGATAATAACTGTCATTTGCCTTGGCCTGTCTGGCATTGTCCGGATCGATCTGCGCCGCCAGCTCCTGCTGAATGCGCTCCGCCAGCTCCTTGCTCTCCTCGCTGCCCGTATANTAAAAGACCTGTGCNCCGTGCACATANTCTTCGTGATANCTGTTCTGNTGGATACTCACTGTCAGCGCAGGCTNTTTNTCCTCGATGATCTGTACCCGGTTTTTCATGTCCTGTACTTTCTTATTCGAGACATTCTCATCGTAAAGTCCCNNGTCGGACTCTCTGGTCAGCACTACGTCCACATCCGCNGCGGTAAGAAACTGNGCAAGCTTTTTTGCGATCTGCAGATTGAGATCCTTTTCCAGGCTGCCGTCCACACCCACTTTACCGGGATCAGCTCCTCCGTGTCCGGCATCTATGACCACACAGGGNCNCTCCGGCTCNTCCCGCTTTACCTCGACCCNGCCGGAAGATACCAGCCGCGCNCCGCCGNGCAAAGCATANCCCAATGCCAAAGCANNNANCAGACAAAGCNCAAATCTGACANCNNCGTCATAATTNCCCGATTTTTCTCTCTTCATATTTCCTCTGTGCCGGGNNNNTCTCCNTCCCGGCATTCCCTGACTGCCTTTGTGCATATATATGAAGAAAGATCAGGAAAAATGCTGTCNCGCCGCANATCCNGNNNGANTCAGGNCNGATTCATATATTCTTCGATCACATCCCAGATGTCCGCNGTCTCAAAACCNANCCGCCATNCCGCCACACCGGCGATCCCGTATTTTTCCATGATATTCAGTTTNACCTTNATGGANTCNNNATCCTCCAGCCATACNTGANAGAAGCTCTCNCCTGACTGGTATTCNCCNTAATTCTGGCAGGTNACTTCATCCCAGCGGNNCGCAATATTNTGCGCCGCTATATATTCCGCCGCCATNTCCATACCAACCGCCTGACTGNTTANGTCAGTGCCNTTGGTCTCCCAGATCCTGGTATANAAAGGAATCGCATTGATGACCTTCTCAGCCGGNACATCCGCCACCGTGTTCGCAATGCCCCTCTCCACAAAGTCNATAGANGCCACNGATCCCGCCTCATCACTNCCCTTATAATGCTCGTCATACCCCATGATGATCACATAGTCCGCCACCANNCCCTGCTCGGCTCTGTTGTAATGNTCCGTGTGGTTCATCGGCACATAGTTGTCCACCGANAGTACGATGCCGTACTTTCTGCAGGGAANNGANANNTCCCTGATAAACTGGATAAAAGGTTCCCCCGCATCCAGACTTAANTTTTCAATATCAATATTCANGCCATCCAGTCCGTAGGCCTGNGCCACATCCACCAGNCCCCGGATCAGCCGCCGCCTGTTNTCNGTGTTNGCCAGCACCTCNTAGAGATCNACGTCCACNCTCTCCGTATTGCCCACCAGAGCCCACACTTCCANTCCCNTNTCATGGGCNTTGTCCACNTANGACTGGGNNGCAAAGCTGGAAAANTCTCCTTCATTGCCCACCAGNGTAAACCAGGTCGGCGANATCACGTTNATCTCCTTGGTCTGCGCCATNACNGNANCGAANGTATCATTCCCGTCCACACCGGCCACCACATGCCATCCCAGATTGATNTTATGNTCNCGGGTATTCGCCGCGTACACNGGCTCCACATAGTCTGTCACCGGCGCGGGCGCCTGCGTGCTTTTCTCTCCCAGCCGCTTATTCTCCACATAACCGATGAAGGAGTCCTGTGTCTTAACCTTCGTCCAGTTTTCCATCTCCTCCAGTATGATGACCTCATCGCCNTCCGACACATCCGTCAGAATATCGCTCTTGATNCCGCCCTGNTANCGCACCTGTGTNTCCTTGGTNATNGNNGCGACCTGCCGNTCGTTCCACTCTGTGTATATCTGCATGTGATTCGGCTCTGCGAAAAATTCATAGGAAAAATTGGCAAANTCCTTCACATANTCCGCCGCAATATAGAGCGTCTCTCCCTCATAGCGGGAGATCGTGTAATCACGNCCNTCGGAGGATTCCGCAAAATCCGCATCNAAAACGGTAATGTTCCCCGTGCCGATCTCATTGGCATAGATTACCTCCGGCATTGTATAAAGAAGANTTCCCGCCGCCTTATCCTCATAAAATCTGTNATTNAAATATTTATGCACTGTAGCCANATCNAAATAACATACGTTATCCCAAATCTTCGCATGCTCNTCNATCCGCTCGTCCTGAAGGATGATAGGTACATCATCGCTTCCCTCAACGCCAAAATACGCCGTCAGATCCGCTCTTTCTTTGGAATAGGAATATTTTTCCAATACTTTCGATCCAAATCCTACTGCCGCAATCAATATAATAAGGACGATCGCGACTATCACCGGAATCACTTTTTTCATTTGTCCAGCTCCTTTTTGAACGTCTGTAGTAAANATAGTAAACGCCGACTAGGCAGGGAAGNTTTCNCTCTCCTGCCCGCCGCGTTTACTACGATTATATCAAACTATTCCCTTTCAGTCATCCTTTTTTTATGCGCTGCCGGCTATAGCGCTTATAAGCGGGAACTTCCTGTCGCTATTANTGTCTCTGCNCCGNAGCTTNAAAAAACAGATCACAGACCCTCCCATGCNGCATCCTCCAAAAAGAAGTAAAAAAGAAANAATAAAATAACTCAACCGTGATATACTAACAGCATATGATATATGAGGGTGGAAANCNTTCTGNAGATATCTCCGACATGCAGATAAAATTAAAAAAATAACTGTATAACCTACTCNTTCCTTGTGAATTATATTTGTTATGAGAACAAGTTATGAGAACAAGATANGGTTCTGAACAGGCACATCGCCCATAAGACTATCTTCGCTCAGATATCGCGAAGATAAAGATGTTATTTCGCCTTGCATGCCTCCTTTCCCTGCNGACTATCGGAGGACATCTCGTAGTACGATTATACCCATAATCTGACAATATATGCAAGCATTTTCTAAAATTATTAAAATTTTTTAAACACTTTCCGCGCACTATTGACGAAAAGCGACGTCTGGGATTAAGATACACTTAATCAGAACGCATATTAAAATAAAGGAAGCGAATCAAAATATGAAAATAGAGAAAGTAAATGAACAGCAGATCCGCTGTACCCTCACCAGGGAAGATCTGCGAAACAGAGAATTAAAGATCAGCGAGCTGGCTTACGGCACCGAGAAAGCCAAAAGCCTCTTCCGGGAGCTGATACAGCAGGCCGCCTGCGAATGCGGTTTTGAGGCGGAGGATATCCCCCTTATGATCGAGGCGATCCCCTTAAACGCAGAGTGTATCGTCCTGATTGTCACCAAAGTAGAGGATCCTGAGGAGCTGGATACCCGCTTCGCCAAGTTTGCGCCCTCCGTCCACGATGAAGATTTTGATCCCGAGGAGCACGAAGACAATGCGGCTCTGATCGAGGCTTTTGCCGACAGCGCGGATGAGGTGCTGAATCTTTTGCGCAAGATGGGCACCACGGAGGATGGCGATCATCCTGCAAAGACCTCTGCCCATGGCAATGCACAGCCTGCCCGCAGCAATAACGATAAGCCGGCGAGCCGTCTCTTCTCTTTCCGCTCGCTGCGTGAAGTGACCAGACTGGCCCATGTGGCAGGTCCCTATAAGGGAAACGGCTCTCTTTATAAAGAAGAGGCAAACGGTGCATATCTGCTCCTGCTGGATCCCGTTGAGACAGACGCCGCAAATTATAACCGCCTCTGCAATCTGATCTCAGAATATGCCAAAGCGGAAAAGACCACCCAGGCTACCAGAGCTTATCTGGAAGAACACTGTGAACCTATCATCAAGGATAATGCGCTGGAGATGCTGACGAAGCTGTAAAATATTGAAACAAACGAAACGCAAAAGGCGGTGACCAAAATGTCACCGCCTTAAATTATTTTATAGCTTATACAGCTTATACCGCCGCAATCTTCGTCATCAGCGAGTCCACCTCGATACCGTGCACCATAGCTGCCTCTTCCAGCGTCTCCCCCTGTGCAGAAGGGCATCCGAGACAGTGCATCCCGATCTCCATGAGTACGGGCGCGATATCCGGATTGATCCGCAGCGCCTCTCCTATCGTAGTTTCCTTTGTAATATCTGCCATGATCCTGTACCTCCATTTTTATTAGTTTTTAAAACCCGATAATCCTCTAATAGTATAGTCTGAAAATATCATTCGTGCAAGTCATGCTTTTCATCACGGCCCGGATTTATCAGATAAGTGCCAAGACTTACCACTGCAAAACAGGAAATAGCCAATTCCTTATAGGTAAACCAGTAATGACCGTACGCGTGGCCCGCTGTTATTAGTATCCAGACAACCGGCAGTAACGCTGTTGCTGCCAGGAATAAAATGATTGCCGCATTTTGCCGTATGATGTGAATTGTGTGCTCCCGCAGAAAACAGATGAGAAATGTCCCTCCCACCAATAAAAATGCGATCAAAAACGGCCATTTCAACAATACGCCTATATTTCTCCAAAGCGCGTCCAAACGACTATACCCATCCGAACCGTCATAGAAACCTGCGGAGGTGCGGAGAAATATCTGATTCAGCGCATCCGCAAACAAATTATGCTTCGTCAGGATACTGCCCGCCAGCCATTTACCGCTCCACATACCGCCATAACCGGCTCCCCATAGAAATCCTTTCTGCAAAAGCGGTTTTATGCCGGTAGCCTTAATATTTTCACCAATTAATATGAGATATAGAACAATTAATATTCCTAAAGGCACAAGTGGATAAGTCAAAAAGTCAAAATATGCCGTCAAAATTCCTACTGCAAAAAACAAATAATTTATTGTGCTCTCCGCAGTCATTCTACGTTCAACAAGATGCAGGAACCAGATTGTTGAAAACAGTACGATATAGTAGACGGAAGAGAATTGCAAAGACAGCGCTGCCGTCAGCGGATTCAGCACAAATATCATTATGAGGAACGCCGGTACATACTGTTCCATACGGATTCGATACAACTGTCTTATGATCATAAACAACAAAAAACTCTGCATGAAAAAATTTAGGACTCTGATGTCCGAATAATCAAAAAACAAAAGCAGAAGCTTCAAAGGTACCAGATACCCATGCCAGTACCGTCCATACGGCATCTGGAAATATTCATAGGCGGAAACTTCATTGGCATAGTTCGTCAGGGCAAGCTCCGGTGAAAGCTGCTCAGAATCCGGGTGGTAATTATTTACCGTTTTATCTATGGTTCCTTCCGGCCCATCGTAGATGGCTGCGCCGAGCATAATACTGTCGGTGTAATTATCCAGCTGCATATATTTATAGCCGCTCACCATCTGCGGATAAATACCCTCATAATTAAAAATTTCACTGGATCTTGCCACATTTGCTTTCATGCTCTTGACCGGCAGC
The DNA here is from genome assembly GCA_014804615.1 of Lachnospiraceae bacterium. Taxonomy (GTDB): domain Bacteria; phylum Bacillota; class Clostridia; order Lachnospirales; family Lachnospiraceae; genus UBA3282. The sequence continues at coordinate 94,192 of JAAUZL010000006.1, read as the reverse complement.
ATATAGACGGCAAGCAGCAGCAGGACACCGATCATGATGCAGCTGCACAGTATGCCGGCATATTTTAGGAAAGAACATATTTTTATTTTCCACAGACCAAGCTGTTTCATCTTTTTCATTTGTTTTTGTATAATAAATCGATATAAAACGCATTTTCTGTGCCAATACGATTATAAAATAAAGTACATTTTCCGTCAAGCAATGCCCTCTCAGCGTTCATAACACCCGTGCAATTTTCACAAAAATTTCATACTTTTTTTGGAATTTGTATGAGAAAAAGAACAAAGGTGTTCTTGACTGATATTCGATATATGGAATATAATATTCTTACCAGTTTGGGGTACTTTATTAAAAAAATTTTAAATAGGAGGTTGGTACAGAAATGAGACCAGAATGGAAAGATTTTGTAGGCGGCAAATGGGACAAAGAAGTCAATGTACGTGACTTCATCCAGAGAAACTATCATCCTTATGATGGTGACGAGTCCTTCTTAGCTGAGGCTACACAGAACACCAAGGATTTATGGAAACAGGTTCTTGAGTTACAGAAGCAGGAGCGTGAGGCAGGCGGCGTTCTTGATATGGATACCAAGGTTGTGTCCACTATCACATCCCACGGCCCCGGCTATCTGGACAAGAGCAAAGAGACCATCGTAGGTTTCCAGACCGACAAGCCTTTCAAGCGTTCCTTACAGCCTTACGGCGGTATCAGAATGGCTGAGAAAGCTTGCTCCGACAATGGTTATGAGGTAGATCCTGAGATCAGCGAGTTCTTCTCTACCCACAGAAAGACACATAACGCAGGCTGCTTCGATGCATACAACGCTGAGATGAGAGCTTGCCGTTCTTCCCACATCATCACAGGTCTTCCGGATGCTTATGGCCGCGGCCGTATCATCGGTGACTACAGACGTGTGGCTCTGTACGGTATCGACAGACTGATCGAGGACAAACAGGCACAGAAGGATTCCACCGGACGTGTTATGACAGACGATGTGATCCGTCTTCGCGAGGAGATCTCCGAGCAGATGGTAGCTCTGAAGCTGATGAAGGAGATGGCTGCTTCTTACGGCTGCGATATCTCCAAGCCCGCTTCTAACGTACAGGAAGCTATCCAGGCTACTTACTTCGGATATCTTTGCTCCGTTAAAGAGCAGAACGGTGCTGCAATGTCTCTTGGCCGTACTTCTACATTCCTTGATATCTACGCTGAGAGAGATCTTGCTAACGGCACATTCACAGAGCAGCAGATTCAGGAGTTCGTTGATCACTTCATCATGAAGTTAAGATGCGTGAAATTCGCACGTACACCTGAGTACAATCAGATTTTCGCAGGCGATCCGGTATGGGTAACCGAGTCCCTCGGCGGTGTTGGTGTTGACGGTCGTCACATGGTAACCAAGATGAGCTTCCGTTATCTGCACACACTGACCAACTTAGGTCCTTCTCCCGAGCCGAACCTGACAGTTCTCTGGTCTACCAGACTTCCTGAGACATGGAAGAAATACTGTGCAAAGATGTCCATCCAGACCTCTTCCATCCAGTATGAGAACGACGATCTGATGAGAGTGACACACGGCGATGACTACGGTATCGCATGCTGCGTATCCTCCATGGTTATCGGTAAGGAGATGCAGTTCTTCGGCGCACGTGCAAACCTTGCAAAATGTCTGCTGTACGCATTAAACGGCGGTGTTGACGAAGTTACCAAGAAGCAGGTTGGTCCTAAGTACCGTCCTGTTACCGGCGATGTGCTCGACTATGACGATGTTATGGATAAGTTCATCGACATGATGGAGTGGCAGGCAGATGTATATGTAAATACTCTGAACATCATCCACTACATGCATGACAAGTACTGCTATGAGAGAGCAGAGATGGCTCTTCATGACAGAGATGTTAAGCGTTACTTCGCAACAGGTGTTGCAGGTCTCTCTATCGTAGCTGATTCCTTATCTGCTATCAAGTATGCTAAGGTTGAGCCCATCAGAGACGAGGATGGCATCATTGTTGACTTCAAGACCACCGGCGACTTCCCGAAATATGGTAACGATGACGACCGCGTAGACGCGATTGCTCAGGAGATGGTTCACAAGTTCATGACCGCTATCAGAAGACACCACACCTACAGAAACGGTGTTCCTACAACCTCTATCCTTACCATTACTTCTAACGTAACCTACGGTAAGGCTACCGGTAACACCCCTGACGGACGTAAGAAAGGCCAGCCTTTCGCACCCGGTGCTAACCCGATGCACGGCCGTGATACTCATGGTGCAGTTGCTTCCTTATCTTCTGTATCCAAGCTTCCGTTCAATGATGCACAGGATGGTATCTCCAATACCTTCACCATCATCCCGGGCGCTCTTGGTAAAGAGGATCAGGTATTCGCAGGCGACATCGAAGTGGATCTGAGCAAGTAGGAGATTTCAGTTATGGATAACAACCAAATGGTTGAAGATTTTATTAAAATGATGGATTCCGGGATGGCGCAGGGCGTCGGACATGTAAATGTGGACGTGGACGCCACCTCGGAAGAGGCTAAAAACGTGCAGACGATGGGGTGTACGGATTGCTCCCGCACTCCATTAGCCTGCAGTGTACCGACCCTTCATGACGGGTTGGACGACTTTAAATAAAGGAGGACAATACAATGGCAGCAAATGCTCAGGTAGATAACTTAGTATCTTTATTAGATGGTTATGCAACAAAGGGTGGTCATCACCTCAATGTAAACGTGCTCAACAGAGACACCTTACTGGACGCTCAGAAGCATCCTGAGAACTATCCTCAGTTAACCATCCGCGTATCCGGCTATGCAGTTAACTTCATCAAGCTGACACCGGAACAGCAGGCAGATGTTATCTCCCGTACTTTCCACGAGAGTGTATAATAAATCGAGTGCTCACGCACTCGATTGAGAGAATGCTTCGCATTCTCCCTAATAAGCCAAAGAGCCAGTCGGATATCCGGCTGGCTTTTTTGTCCGTATTCCTATGGTTTTTTGTGCAGAGATAGCGTATACTATAAATATCATACACAAAGAGAGGCGATAATTTATGCAAGGCAGAATACATTCTTTAGAGAGCTTTGGAACAGTTGACGGCCCGGGAACCAGATTCGTGGTCTTTGTGCAGGGCTGTCCTATGCGATGCGCCTACTGTCACAATCCCGATACCTGGGAGATGAACGGCGGCACGCTGATGGAGCCCGAAGACATCTTTGAACAATATAAACGAAATGAGGCTTTCTATAAGGGCGGCGGCATCACCGTCACCGGAGGCGAACCACTGATGCAGGTGGATTTCCTGATCGACCTGTTTACCATTGCAAAGAAAAATAATGTGCACACCTGCATTGATTCTTCCGGTATCGCCTATAAAAAGAATGCCAACCCCGAATGGCTTGCAAAGTTAGACCACTTGATGGAATTGACTGATTTGGTCATGCTCGATATCAAGCATATCGATCCGGAGAAACACAAGGAGCTTACCTCCCAGCCAAACGATGGCATCCTGGCTTTTGCGGAATATTTGAATGAAAAACATGTGGATATGTGGATCCGCCACGTTGTTGTCCCGGGCATCACCGATGACGATGAATATCTTTACAAGCTGGGATATTTCATCGGCGGTTTCACGAATCTTAAAGCGCTCGACGCACTCCCCTATCACACCATGGGGGAATCTAAATATGAAAAACTGGATATGGAATATAAGCTCGCAGGCGTTCCCGCCATGGAAAAGGATAAGCTTGTTGAGAAAAAGAAAGTGATCCTGGATGGTATCCGCAAACGGCGGGAGGAAGATGGCATTTCCTAAATCTTTCCGCGCCCTATTTTGCCGGGCAGAATTGCCAGATTCCCTCTTGTATTCATGCTCATTTTATATTAAAATGAGAAAAGAGTGATTGATAAAAAAATATCAATTTCATCGACAACACACTAACACACTAACAAATAACAAGGAGGATATTATTATGGCATATGTGATCAGTGATGCTTGCGTAGCTTGCGGTGCATGTGAGGGTCAGTGCCCGGTAGGCGCTATCAGCATGGGCGATGGCAAGTTTGAGATCGACGCTGCTAAGTGCATCGATTGCGGTTCCTGTGCAGGTGTTTGCCCGACAGGTTCTATTGCTCAGGGTTAATTCCCGATACTTATGCCCGTGCACTCTTGACGGAGTGCGCGGGTATTTTTTTATGCGCGGTCCCATGAAGCAACTCTTTCCTACTCGGTTTTTCCCCGGCCAAACCGCGTTTTAGGGGAATGACGCTGACGAATCATCTCGTCAATCTTACGGTAGTGTTCTTCCTCCTGCTTCCAATGTGCTTCGTCCCTCTCCTCCTGCTGCCTGAACTGATAATCCAACTCCTTTAGGATACTCTCTTTGATCTCAGTGCACATTTCCTGATTGGCGCTCTTCACCGCCTCCGTCACCATATGCTGTAAAAGATATTGCAGTCTGGCCGCTTTCTTTGTCTTTTCATCCTCCGGTTCCTCATACTCCTGCAGCTCCTCCCTCGGCATCTCTACTACAGTTTCCTTTCCTTTTGACATCGTAACCATATACTTTTTTGCTTTTTTCATAACCATATCCTCCACTTTTTCTTCCAAAGACTCGGTGTCCTTCTGCTCCTCCGTCCGCTGCAGGAATCCGTTATCTCCCTGCAAGACCAGTCGTATCGCTTTAAGCTGCAGGCCCTGTTCCTTCAAGAGTTTGATTCGGCTGAATGTCTCTATATCCTTTTGCGTGTAGCATCGGTGTCCCATCTCATTGCGTTTGATCCCGAGCTGCAGCTCTTCCTCCCAGTAACGGAGCACATGGGGCTCCACCTGCACCTTCTTTGACGCCTCAGAGATGTAATAAATCGTATCTTCCATGTAAAATTCCCTCCCCTAAAACACAAAAAGAGACGCTCCGTTCGAGTCGTCTCTTTTGTATCACTTTGCTAGATTTGCAAACTTAGTATAATCCGGCAGCCACACAAGTTCCACTGTGCCGATCGGGCCGTTTCTCTGTTTTGCAATGATGATTTCTGCGATGCCTTTCTTTTCCGTATCTTTGTTATAATAATCATCCCGATAGATGAACATCACCACATCGGCGTCCTGCTCAATGGCGCCGGACTCACGCAGATCCGACAGCATCGGTCTGTGATCGGGCCGCTGTTCCACTGCACGGGAAAGCTGGGACAGCGCCACCACGGGCACATGCAGTTCTCTTGCCAGCGCCTTCAGGGATCTGGAAATATCCGAGATCTCCTGTTGTCTGGAATCTGTGGATCTGCCGCTTCCCGACATCAGCTGCAGGTAGTCGATGATGACCATCTCCAGATTGTGCTCCAGTTTATACTTACGGCATTTGGACCTAAGTTCCGATATGCTGATACCCGGCGTGTCATCTATGATGAGATTGGATTTGCCGATCTGTGCAGCGCTCTCGATCAACTTCTCCCACTCTGCCTCAGAAAGATTTCCCGTTCTCAGATGCTGGGAATCCACCTTGGCCTCCATGGAAAAAAGACGGTTTACCAGCTGTTCCTTGGACATCTCCAGACTGAAGATCGCCACCGTCTTATTCTGCTTAAATGCCACATATTCCGCCACATTCAGGACAAACGCCGTCTTGCCCATAGAAGGTCGTGCCGCTACGAGAATGAGGTCAGAGGGCTGCATACCGGCGGTCTTATAATCCAGGTCCAGAAAACCCGTGGCCACGCCCGTCACATTGCCCTTATTGCGGGAAGCGCGCTCTATGTTGTCCATCGTATCCATCACGATCTGCCGGATCGGGACAAACTCGTCCGCTCCTCTTCTCTGTATCAGATCGAACACTCGCTTCTCCGTGTCCGCCAGGATGGTCTCCAGGCTCTCCTTGCCCACATAACAGTCATTCGCGATCTCTTCATTTAAGCGTATCAAACGTCTGAGTACGGCCTTATCCGCCACGATTCCCGCATAATACTTTACGTTGGCAGAGGTAGGCACCGCTGTGATCAGATCTCTGATAAACTCAGGACTGCTGACCTCCGGAGGCACATCCTTCTCCTTCAATCTGTCCTGCAAGGTCACCAGATCCACCGGCTTGCCCTCATCGTTCAGCTCCACCATAGAATCAAATAAAACGCCGTACTGCTTATTGTAAAAATCTTCTCCCTGTACGATCTCCGAGGCCACCACAATGGCCTCCCGATCCATGATCATGGCGCCGATGACGGACTGTTCCGCCTCCATACTGTGAGGCAATATTCTCTTTAATAATGCTTCTTCTGCCGCCATAATTACCCTTCGATCACTTTAACCCTAAGCTTCCCTGTCACCTTAGGATGAAGCTTTATCCCCACTTCGTAGGCGCCCAGTGCCTTGATCGCTTCCGGAAGCTGTATCTTTTTCTTATCCAATTCCAGGCCACACTGTTCCTTCGCCGCCTGTGCAATTTCCTTGGAAGAGATCGAGCCAAAGGTTCTGCCGCCCTCACCGGATTTGATCGTGAGAGTTACTTCTTTTGTTTCCAGTGTTTTGGCAAGCTCTTGTGCCGCCTCCAGCTGCTCCTGTGCCACCTTATCCGCATTGGCTTTCTGCAGCTTCAGATCATTCTTATTCTTAGCGTTCGCTTCCACACCCAGCTTCTTGGGCAGCACAAAATTCCTCGCATACCCATCGCTGACATCCACGATATCGCCTTTCTTACCGAGTGTTTTTACATCCTCCAATAAAATAACCTTCATCTGTATTTCTCCTTTAACCTATCATTAATCCGAGCCCAGTTCGCCCTCTTCAATCATGGCATCCAGCGTCCTCTTGATATTCTCAATCCCTTCCTCAATGGTGCCGCTCTCCATCTGGGCACCTGCCACATTCAGATGACCGCCGCCGCCCATTCTCTCCATGACAACCTGCACATTCACTTCGTCGATAGACCGGGCACTGATATAGATCGTGCCATTATATCTGGTAAGGACAAAACTTGCCCTGATACCTTTAATATTGAGCAGCTCGTTGGCGGCCTGCGCTCCCACAACCGTAGGACTCGCCACATCCTCTCCGGTACAGACGGATATCGCATAGAAACGCCTGTATATCTCCGCCTGGCTGACCGCATCCGCTTTCGCTTTATACTCTGCCGCATCGTCTCTGAACAGCTTTCTGACGCGGGTGACATCCGCACCGTTTCTGCGCAGGAAAGCCGCCGCCTCGAAAGTTCTCACGCCTGTTTTCGTCATAAAATTATTGGTATCTATCATAATGCCGGAATACATAACGTCAGCTTCCTCGGATCTCAACCGCAGATCGTCGCTGATATACTGCAAAATCTCCGAAACCATCTCGCAGGCGGACGAAGCGTATGCCTCTATATAAGAAAGCGTCGCATTCTCAATGATCTCCGTTCCCTGTCTATGATGATCCAACACCACGATAGATTTACAACGTTTGAGCAGATCGGGACATTCTGTGATGCTGGGCTTATTGACGTCTACCACGACCAGCACGGCATTGTTCCCTACCGTCTCAAGGGCCAGCTGCCCGTTTATGATCATATCATCCGCATATTCGTCATTGTTGCGGAACATTTCTACCATGGGCTGCATGGAGGTCGTTACATCGTTTAACACGATATGCGCTTTTTTATTCAACGCCTCCGCAATCCTGTAGATACCCACAGAAGCTCCGAAACTATCCACATCACCCAGGCGGTGTCCCATAACATAGACCTCATCCTTGACGGATATGATCTCACGCAGAGCATGCGCTTTCACTCTCGCCTTGACACGGGTGCTCTTTTCCATCTGCTGGCTCTTACCGCCATAGTAGATCACATTCTCAGGCACCTTCACCACGGCTTGGTCGCCGCCACGGCCCAGAGCGATATCTATGGCATTTCTCGCAAACTCATAGTTCTGCGCATAAGAAAGACCGTTTAGCCCCATTCCGATACTGATGGTGACCGCCATATCATTACCGATATTAACCGTCTTCACATCCTCCAGAAGATCAAACCGGCTCTCCTGCATATGGCTCGCCGCTTCCTTTCGCAGAATGACCAGATACTTATCTTTCTCCAGCTTTTTGCAGATGCCGTCGAGAGCGGCAATATATTTATTCACCTTACGATCTATCAACGCGATCAGGAGGGAACGTCTGACTTCCTCCACGCTCTCCAGCGCTTCCTCGTAATTATCCAGATAAATAAGCGCTACCGACAGAGACTGGTTGTCCACCTCTTTTAAAGCGATCTGCAGCGCCGTCTCATCAAACATGTACAGGGCGATCAAATAGCCCTCATACCCCTTTGCTTCTATGATATCACTGTTTTCCGCCATCTCTTTTAAGGAGATTTTTTTAAGCTTCACCACATAGTTTCCGTTCTCGAACTCTACCCGGCATTCCACTTCGTCCTCGCCTCCCTGTCCCGGAAGCTTGTCCTTGGTGATGGAAGAAAAAAGGGTCGTGATCGACTTGTGGCATCCCTTGGGCTGATGAGTAAGCCGTTCAAAAGCAATATTTGTCCAGATCACTTTACCGGAATCATCCAAAAGGGCGTGCGGAAGCTCCAGATCCCGCAAAAGCCTGCGCTGGATCTGCCCATACTGCGTGGCAAAACTGATCAGCTCATTCATGATGATCGGTTTGTTATATAACATCATAGACAGCACGATAGCAATATAAAAAATCAAAAACGCCGTCACGACAAGCCCTGCCCGGTAATCCAGCATATAGATCAGGATGTCCACGACCGCAAGTAAAAAACCCAGATATAAAGAGGACTGCAGATACGACTTCAGCCTCCCTTTTAACTTAACTGTATTCTTCATCTTATTCCTCTTGCGAGCATTAGAGTTTCTTCTCATGCTAGTATAGCATTTTTTGGCAAAGACTGCCACATCAATATATAGACCTTTTTTGAGGAAAAATGACAGGATATAGTGCATATCAGATGCCTTATACACAAAAAAAGATCGTGCGATGCATCACACGATCTTTTTGACGCGCCCAATGGCGCACATTTTTTAGTCCTGTACGTAAGGCATCAATGCCAGATGTCTTGCACGCTTGATCGCTACTGTGAGCGCTCTCTGGTGCTTCGCGCAGTTTCCGGTGATCCTTCTGGGAAGGATCTTACCTCTCTCGGAGATGTATCTCCTAAGCTTATTGCTGTCCTTGTAATCGATCACATTATCCTTACCGCAGAATACACAAACCTTCTTTCTTCTGCGCATGCCTCCCTTTTTCTTAGGGAAATCCGGCCTGTCTGATTTATTAAATGCCATGACTCATTCCTCCTAATCTCATTAAGCGGAGAATGCGGAGCATTCTCCAGACGATACGCGCCAGCGCTTCGTCAGTTGAACGGCAGCTCCTCATCGATTCCATCAGGAATATTCATAAAGCCATCCCCTGCGGACGCTGGTGCAGACTCAGGTCTGCCTGCAGGCACATAACCGCCGTCGCCTGCGGAAGAAGCATTTTTACTCTCCGCAAACTCGTGGTCTTCCACGACCACATCCGTCGTATATACCCTGACGCCATCTTTGTTGGTGTAACTTCCCGTCTGAATACGTCCTGTAACTGCGATCTTTGTTCCCTTGTGGAGATATTTCTCAGCGAACTCGCCCGCTCTCCCAAAGGCAACACAGTTGATAAAATCTGCCGTCTGTTCATCGTTATTGCGGCTGAATCTGCGGTCCACCGCCAACGTATATCTGGCTACCGCCGTCGCATTTTCCCCCTGCGAATATCTCACCTCGGGGTCTCTTGTTAAACGTCCCATCAGTATAACTTTATTCATAGAATACCTCTTTCTATTTCTCGTCTTGTCTGACGCACAGGTATCTGATGACGTTGTCCATGATGCGGATACGGCTCTCGATCTCGTTCGGAGTCGTGCTCTCAGCTTCGAACCGGATAAAGTAATAAAAAGCCTCTTTCATCTTCTGCACTTCGTACGCGAGTCTCTTTTTACCCCAGTCGTCAACTTCTGTGATCTTTCCGCCGAACCTCTCTACTAAGGCCTTTACCTTCTCCAAAGTAGCAGCTCGCTCGTCATCTTCAATCTTAGCAGTGACAACAACGGCTAACTCATATTTGTTCATGCTTCTCTACCTCCTTTTGGTCTCTGGCCCCTCTCCACCGGCGTCCGCGCTGTCGCGTCCGCCTCCTCAGGAAGGAGCAAGGATGTATGGCTTTACGCCAAAATTAATATATCACGGGTTATTATGATAGCACAATCCCGTAAAATGTGCAAGCTATTTCTGCGGTATTTAGTATAAAAATTTTAACTATCCCTCATTACCGCACGCACGTTTTTCTCCGCCTTGGGACGGGGAATCATGATCTGATGTCCGCAGCCTTTGCACTTTAACCGGAAATCTGCTCCAATGCGCAGCACCTCCCACTCAGAGGAACCACAGGGGTGCTGCTTTTTCATTTTTAGAACGTCACCTACCTGAATGTCCATGACTCTCCTATAACTGTGAAAAGATCTCCCCGATGCTTCCCTGCACCACCAGATCCGCAATGCCGTCCCTGGCAGTCGGGGTTTTATTGACAAGAACCAGTTTATGGCCGCTATAGTAATCCAGGAGCCCTGCAGCCGGATAGACTGCAAGAGACGTCCCTCCGACGATCAGTACATCCGCTTCGCTGATGGCACGAATGGCTCCCGAGAGGATATTCTGATCGAGTCCTTCTTCGTAAAGGACCACGTCCGGCTTAATATCGCCTCCGCAGCTGCATTTTGGCACGCCCTCCGAATTCGCGATAAAATTCACGTCATAAAACTTATGGCAGCTCTCGCAGAAATTGCGCAGAACAGAACCGTGCAGCTCATACACCTTCTCGCTGCCCGCCGCCTGATGCAGACCGTCGATATTCTGCGTCACTACTGCCTTCAGCTTTCCCTCGCGCTCCCACTGCGCCAGCTTCAGATGGGCAGCATTGGGCTTCGCATCGAGGCAGAGCATCTTATTGCGGTAAAACCGATAAAATTCCCCTGTATTACGCCGATAAAAGGTATGACTTAAAATCGTCTCCGGGGGATAGTCGTACTGCTGGTTATAAAGACCGTCCACGCTCCGGAAATCCGGGATGCCGCTCTCCGTAGATACCCCCGCGCCCCCGAAAAAGACGATGTTGTCGGATTCATTTACCCATTCACGAAGCTGTTCTACCTGATTCATATCCATCCCTCCCGATGTCTATTATCTATGTTCACCCAATCCCAAACGGTTCACTGCCGAGAAGATCGCCCGCACGGAAGCTCTGGTGATATTGGAGCTGACACCCACGCCATAAGTCACGCTGCCGCTCTCCGCATCCAGAAGATGGATGTAAGCAGCCGCCTGAGAATTGGAACCGCTCTGGAGCGCATGCTCCTCATAATCCAGGATTTTGATCGAAATATCCAACGCTTCCTGTAATCCCCGCTTAACCGCGTCGATCGGGCCGTTGCCCACCGCTTCAAAGCTCTTTTCTACACCGGCATCGGTGTAACCCACTGTCACCTTGGTATCAAACTCGGACTTAGTCTCCTCGCTCAGATCATCCACCCGAAGCTTGCGGAAATGGATGGGTTCTTTCTTCATCAGATACTCCTGTCTAAAGCTCTCCATGATCTGATCGGGACTCACCTCACCCTGCTTCTCGGAAATACTCTGGATCACATTTGCGAACTCCCTGTGCATACCCTTAGGAAGCTTGAACCCAAAATAAGTATCCATGATAAATGCAACGCCGCCCTTGCCGGACTGGGAATTGATACGCACAATAGGCTCATACTCTCTGCCGATGTCCGCAGGATCAATAGGCAGATAGGGCACCTCCCAATATTCGCCTTTCCGCTCCTGCATGGCCTTCACGCCCTTGTTGATAGCGTCCTGATGGGAGCCGGAGAAAGCCGTAAATACCAGCTTGCCCGCATAGGGATGTCTGGGATGTACGGAAATCTTACAACATCTTTCATAAATCTCAATGCTCTCATTTACATGCTCAATGGCAAGCTCCGGATCAACGCCTTGAGAAAACATATTGTAGGCAATATTTAAGATATCCACGTTTCCGGTTCTCTCGCCATTGCCGAACAGAGTGCCTTCCACACGGTCCGCACCCGCTAAAAGCGCCAGCTCCGCACTGGCCACACCGGTGCCTCTGTCATTGTGGGGATGCACACTCAGAATAATGCTCTCCCTGTTCTCAAAATGCTTATTCATCCATTCGATCCGGTCTGCAAAAACATTCGGCGTCGTCATCTCCACCGTGGAAGGAAGATTGATGATCATGGGATTCTCTTTCGTAGGCCCCCACTCTCTCTGTACTGCAGTACAGATCTCCAATGCAAAATCCAGCTCCGTTCCGGTAAAGCTCTCGGGCGAATATTCCAGAATGATCTTACCGGGAAAATCAGCCGCGTGGCGCTTCACCATCTTCGTGCCCTCCACGGCGATATTGATGATCTCCTCCCGATTCATATGGAAGACCACGTCACGCTGCAGCGTAGAGGTGGAATTATAAATGTGCACGATGGCCTGCTTACAGCCCTCGATCGCCTCAAAGGTGCGCTCTACAAGCTCTTCCCTGCACTGGGTCAGAACCTGAACCACCACATCGTCGGGAATCAGTTTTCTGTCCACCAGCTGACGCAGAAAATCAAACTCAATCTGGCTTGCCGCCGGGAACCCAATCTCAATCTCCTTAAAGCCCAGCTTGATCAGATAATTAAAAAATTCTATTTTTTCTGAAACCACCATGGGATCGATCAATGCCTGATTGCCGTCCCGCAGATCCACGCTGCACCACACCGGCGCCTTCTCGATCTGCTTGTTGACCCATTCTCTCTCCGGATAATCCACTACCGGATTTCTGCGATATCTTTTATAATTTAACATGATTTTCCTCCTAAAATAATAATGAACCCGCCTATACAGCGGGTCCGTTTATGACGTTATTCTCCGAGACCATTCTCGATCGCACTTACCAGCGCTTTCAGAGCTTCTTCCTCATCCTCACCGTCACATACAAACTCAATCTCATCGCCACATTTAACGCAGGCCCCAAGCACGCTTAGGACACTTTTGGCATTCGCTGTATTNTCACGAAATGTAAAGGTTATCAGAGATTTGAACTGCATCGCTTCCTTGCATAGGATGCCTGCCGGTCTNAGATGTAGCCCTGTCGGGTTCTTTATGACTACNTTTTGACTTACCATACCCAATTCCTCNNNCTANAAATCACGCATTTTTCTATAAANCTAAANTATAGTATAACATCAATTCCTTGATATCTCAAGTCTTACCTACAACATAATNTTCTGGATGAGCTCNGCGAGCTTTTTNGCCTCTNCCGTGATCACCTTCTGATCCTTGCCCTCGATCATGACNCTGACAAGGGGCTCTGTCCCGGAGGGACGGATCAGCACACGGCCTTCTCCCGCAAACTTNTTATCCAGCTCGGCNATGGCCTCCGCGATCTCCGGATAATCCATAAAGTTTTCCTTTTTNTGATTGGGTACCTTCGCNCCCACCAACGCCTGCGGCATCACTTCCATGATGGATGCCAGCTCNGAGAGCGGCTTGCCCGTCTCCACCGTCACCTGCAGCAGATGCAGTGCACTCAAAAGGCCGTCTCCCGTTGTATTCTCATCTAAAAAGATCACNTGNCCGGACTGCTCGCCNCCCAGACTCGCACCGATCTCACGCATGCGNTCCAGCACATAGCGGTCGCCCACCTTGGTCTGCTCGATCTTGATACCGTTTTTCTCTCCCATCAGGAAAAAGCCCAGGTTACTCATNACCGTNGCAACAATGGTGTCCCCTTTCAGCTTGCCCTGAGATTTCATATGATTTCCCACGATGGCCATGATCTGNTCACCATNCACGATATTCCCCAGTTCATCCACCGCCAGCANTCGGTCCGCNTCTCCGTCAAAGGCAAGACCCAGCTGTGCCTTCTCATAGACCACNCTCGCCTGCAGCTCTTCCATATGNGTGGAACCGCAGTTTGCATTGATGTTCGTGCCGTCAGGATTGTTATGGATCGCCACGATCTCAGCGCCCAGCTCCTTCATAGTCTCCACAGAAGTATAGAATGCCGCGCCCTCCGCACAGTCAAGCACGATCTTCATNCCCCGCAGATCCACATTCACCGCTTTCATGGCATGATTGATATACTCTTCTCTGGCATCCGTGCGGTACTTGATCTTNCCTACACTTGCGCCGGTGGGAAACTTAACNCCCCGCATATCACTGCGGATCAGCTCCTCGATNTCATCCTCCAGAGAATCGGGAAGCTTATAGCCATTGCCGTCAAAAAATTTAATGCCGTTAAACTCTACTGTATTGTGGGAAGCAGAGATCACAACGCCCGCGTCCACCTTATATTTTCTGGTAAGATACGCCACNGCCGGAGTGGGNACCACACCCACATACACTGCNTTCGCGCCCACGGAACANACACCNGCCATCAGAGCGTTCGCCAGCATATCTCCCGATATTCTCGTATCGCATCCCACCATGATCGTGGGCTTGTGCTCATTTTCCCTGGTGAGGACATAGGCTCCCGCCTGCCCCAGCTGCATCGCCAAAAGCGGTGACAGCTCTTCGTTTGCCACTCCGCGGACACCGTCCGTACCAAATAATCTGCTCATCGTAATATCCTTTCCTCTTACTCTTCCGCTATGATATGCACTCTNACTTCNGTGTTATCACTCGCTCTGAGCGTCTCGTTCGCGACCGTAACGTCAACAGGAACCCAATAGCTGCCTTCCGCCAGTTCCTCCATCTCTTCCGCTTCCACCCAGGCNTCCAGATCCACCACNGCCGTAATATCCTCCGCCGTGACTTCGTTCAAAACAGCCTGAAGACCCGNCAGCACAACNCTGCATTCATTGGCNGGCTCTGTAATGANNGCCCTNTAACCNTCGGGNATGCCCNTAAAACGGATGCTGCCCACAGGNATGCGCACAGCGCGTTCCNCTTCCGCTTCCACTCTTGCCACNACATTGANCTTACCCTCGAAGTTCTCCTCCGCCAGGATCACNCCGTCCGGCAAATATTCCGTGATATCCACTACCGTCGCCACATCCTCCGACGCCTCGTTCACNTCTAAAACATTGCCGGGGATCTCTATGGCATTGATGCGCTCTAACAGCTTCGCTCTNGCCGCCACCGTAACGGTTGACTTGCTGAAGTCCACCTGGCCCGTCAGCTGATATCCATCCGCCGGNGTACCTGCNGCCTCACAGATTAGGGGCACTGTCTTAAGCTCCAGGATNTCCACACTGACNCGTACCTTAGAGATGCTCTTTTCAATACTTGCTGTTGTGATCTCCTCNCCCTTGTCATTNTAAAGACGGATATCAGAATTGGTTTCAATTTTGCTTGTAAAGCCGGAGACATCCACCTCCGCCTGTGCCTTGCTCACTTGCGTGATAACGGACTGGGGCCCNGANATCTGGATCAGATTCTGCTCTGTNGTGACATCACCCACCATATAGCCCTCACGCACCTCACCNGTNGTGACAGATCTCAACGGCAGCGATCTGTCCTTTTTTTCCTCGATATTCAGCTTCACGCTGTCGATNTTGCCGCGGATGCTGTCCAGCTTGTCATTGTATTTATTGGTGGAAAGCTTGATNGCCACCGTNTCNACGCTGGTCANNTCGTTTACGTCCGCCTCAGCCACAATATTNCTCTTATCCAGCGCATCAATAATAGAGCGCGGNGCCGACACTGTGACCACATCGATCACATCCGTGCCGTCCANCACTTCGTAAACCTGCCCTCTGTCCGTGATCANATTNGTATTTTTNATGGTAACGGGCACATCNGTTACACGGTAAGGCACAATGGGATCGTTTATATTGGTCACGACCAGCCAGAGCACAGCTGCACTGAGAAAAGAGGCTATTTTAAGTCCCCAGTTCCGGGTAAGCTTATTTTTCATCTTTAAGCCCTGCCTTTCCGACGCCNTTGCCCTTCCAGAGCTTACGCTTCTTCTCCTCCACNGGTTTATCCTGGATCTCNAAAAGCCGCTCTTTCAGGCGCGCCGCATCCAGATTTCTCTCCAGTTCACCGCCGTAGGCCACACTGATCTTACCGGTCTCCTCCGAAACGATCACCGTCAGGGAATCCGTCACCTCGGAGATACCCACCCCCGCTCTGTGCCGGGTACCCAGATCTTTGCTTAGCGCCATATTATCCGACAGCGGCAGATAACAGGTCGCCGATACAACTCTGTTGCCCCGCACGATCACGGCACCGTCATGCAGCGGTGTATTGTGCTCAAAAATATTGATGAGAAGCTGACTGGAAATGATACCGTCCACGTCAATTCCCGTTCTCTCGTATTCTTTCAAAGGCTGCTCATGCTCAATGACAATGAGCGCACCCGTCTTTACCTTCCCCATCTCCAGAGAAGCCTTCACGATCTCGTTGATGGTACGGTCCGAAAAACGTCCGTCCTCCCGCTTATTGCTGGAATCCAGCAAAGAAGCAAAAAAGTTCTTACGTCCAAGTTCTTCCAGCGCAGAGCGAAGCTCCGGCTGCAGCACCACCACAAAGGCCGTGGCCGCTATGCTGATGATATTGGGTACGATCCAGAGGATCGTATTCATATTACAAAAAGCCGCGATTATGATAAAGATAAGGATCACGATAACGCCCTTTAAGAGCGCCCATGCCCTTGTATTTTTGATCCATACCAGAATATGGTATGCCACAAAGGTCAGGATAATGATCTCCGCCACGTCGTTCCAGTGAATCGTAGGCATGTGCAGTTTTGCGAGATAGACCCCGATCCAATTATTCAGTTGTTCCATCTCTCATCACCTGCCTTTTATTTTATATTGTTATCTAATGGTTCGTCGGTCTTGCCGCCTTTCCGGAAGAGGTTCTCGCAGAATTGATATGCTTTACCTTTTTATCCGGCCGCGCGACAGTGACCTTAGGCACCGCCTTTACATAATAATAGTATTCATCATCTTCAAATTGTACTTTTTCCGTTCGACTATAATCCACATAAAACACGAAAAACTGCAATACCAGCACAATCAGGAAAGACAGGATCGTTCCCAGGATCACACTGAGCAGCGACAGATTGATATCAAAGATCAGATCTCCCACCAGCAGTACCATGATATTCACCACTGCTCCCGCTATCATGGCGATGGTCCACGCATAATCCATACTCAGGCGCCTTAACAGATACACAATGATCACCGTGATGGCAAATGCCGCTATCATCACCACCATCTCCCGATTCTTTAATAATCCGTCGATAATGAACCGGAACTTGGCTGCAGTCTCCTCATCCGTCATCGCCGCGATCGCTGTCGCATTCTGCGTTACATAGTGGAGAATGTAGTAAACGATCACACCGCACACCACTGAGACAGCCGAAGCGGGCGTTCCCACCAGCCCCATGGCGATAGGAAGCACATAGGGGATCCGCAGAAGGAAGCAGATCGGCATCAGCACCACCACCAGCGTATCTTTCGGTGAGAACCGAAGATACAGCAGAAAGAGTAGTAAAAATCCCGCTCCCACTATCGCGGCGCACTCCAGACTGAAAGCATAAAGGTGCAGGAGCACAAAAACAGCGCCCATCAGGACGATAAAATTCATCGGCATGAAGGAACACATAAGAGCCACGATCAATACCACGGTCATTCTGGTGACAGACTCCATATAGCCCAGTCTGGAATTGATCAGAAGAAGTGTCACAAGCGCCAGAAGAAACTTCAAAAGCGGCGTGATATACACCTCATATTTACTGTATATCATCATGAGCATCTGTTTTATAACCAGTAAAGTAGTCATTGTAAATCAATCCTTTTATCGTTCCCGTTCTTTTTTGTACATAGCGGAAAGCTTATTCAGGTTCATATAATATGTCCGCAGACTCTTTCTCGCCCTGCTGTATCTGACAGTATAGACCAGATAGGAGATGACGGCATAAGCGCCTACCGTCCCCAGATAAAAGAACAGAACGTTTTTTGCAAACTCCAGAAGATCCATCTTATAGATCTCTGTCATAAAAATCTCAAAATCATAAAAAATGTACATAGCAAAAACCACTACAAATGCGATGGTTGCACTTATAATGGATTTAAGCACCTGCCAGCCTATATAATCGTTCCGAAAAAAGCTTCCTATGGCGAGATTTTTCTTCCCCTCTCGGGCTTCATAGGAAGCCATCTTGGTCATCAGAACGACTCTTTCTTCATTTAACATAGAGCTTCTCCAATTTTCAAAACGGATCAATTCAGGAAACGCATTTTCGGATTTTCCTTGGTATCCTTCTTAGCCATCTTGGGCGCTTCGGGTTTCTTGATGCTGTTTCCCAGCTCATTCGCCATAGTGTTCTTACACTTCGCACAGAACCGTCCTGTCATGATAGCTGCCCCGCAGTTCTCACAGGAAAGCGTAACGCCGGACTCTGCGCTCAGCTCCAGGCGCTCCTCACGAAGCCACTGATGAATCTGGTTCGTAGAAACATCACAAGCCTCCGCCACCTCAGGAATCGATGCATGACCGTTATCCCGGATGTAGGTTTTCACTTCCTGGAATTTCTCCTCCATTTTTTCTCTGCACGGTATGCAGATCGGCGGGCCCGAAACATAGTTAAAAAGATTGCCACATTTTCTACAGTTTCTTACATTCATATCCTATCCTCCCTTAGTCTGATTTTCTCAGGTGCCCCTTCCAATGGCAAGGGTCAGAAAATAAATCCGTTGTACACCTGCCTTCTTGAACTCACGACTCACAGCGTCTATGGTACTGCCTGTCGTATATATGTCATCGATAATTATAATCGTACTTAATTTTACATCATTACGACGGATTTTGAAAGCCCTTTTCAAATTATTTTGTCTCTCTGCGGCAGATAAATCTTTCATAGGTGCCGTTTTTTCCACTCTCTCGATCAAATCCGAAAACATGGGAATTCCTGTCAGGACAGAAAGTTCTTCTGCAAGAACCTCAGCCTGGTTATATCCTCTGGCTCTCAGCTTGCTTTTGTGGAGAGGGACAGGTATGAGAGCATCCGCCCNGCAGGCACGGATAAAACCNGCCAATNCNTCNGCCATNCNNGCGGCATAATAGGCGGCATACTCCTGNCTGCCACGNTATTTAAAACGNGCNATGGAGTCNGAGACNCTTTTATAGGNAAACAACGCCCTGCCNCGATCATAGAGNTGTGTGTGTGANGTGCAGTCNCTGCANTATTCCTTTTCTTCCCNTGNCAGATGCTTGCCGCATTTCATGCAAAAGGGCGGTTTGACNAGNNCGGGNNCNTCGGCACAGTCNTNGCAGANCANCGCGTGATAAGGNTTGACCGGCTCNTCGCAGACAGGACATCGGCGAGGATAGAGCCACGTCAGAAGTGTGTTCAGAAATGANATCATGAAAGGTCCTTTCCTGTAAGTTGAATTTGTTCGGAAAANCCTGTATAGCGTCGGTTTTCCCGATTGTTCGCGATCATTTCCTGCAAAGTGGCACGACTGCCCAGAATGGTGACGCAGGCTTTGGCTCTCGTAACCCCNGTGTAGAGNAGGTTTCGGTTAAANAGCATGTGCGGCCCCGTGAGCAGGGGCATGATGACCGCNGGATATTCGCTGCCCTGNGATTTATGTATGGTGACGGCGTAGGCCAGCTCGATCTCNTCCAGATTCCCAAAGGGATAGGTGACTCTCCTGTGTTCGTCAAANTCCACGACCACCTCNCTGGCNTACTCATCGATCGAGCGGATGATACCGATATCTCCGTTAAAGATGCCCATNCCCTGATCGATGGGAATGTGGTAACGGCTCACCACCTCCCAGGCAAGCTGATANTTATTNTTNATCTGCATCACCTTATCNCCCTCNCGCAGGAGTGTTTCCCCGGACTGGTATTCTCTCTTCGACCGGTCCGGCGGATTCAGGTATTTTTGCAGGATACCGTTCAGNGTNTCCACACCNAGTTTGCCTTTGCGCATGGGCGTGAGCACCTGTATATCGTAAGGNTCCGCATTCACATANCGCGGCAGTTTCTCAAGGATCAGCTGGATNATATGNTTATATATGACATCAGTGTCATTTCTTTCCAGAAAGAAAAANTCTTTGCTCTTATTATCCAGGATNAATTCTTCACCCGCATGAATCCTGTGAGCATTCAGGACAATNTCNCTCTCCTGAGCCTGCCGNAANATCTTTTCCAGCTTCACTGTCTGAAACGCCCGGCTTTCGATGAGATCCTGCAGNACNTGCCCCGGTCCCACAGAGGGGAGCTGATTNACATCTCCCACCATGATCAGTCGTGTGCCGACAGAGACAGCCTTTAAGAGCGATTGAAAGAGAAAAATATCCACCATGGACATTTCGTCCACAATGATCACGTCCGCNTCCAGCGGATTTTCTTCATTGCGCTCGAAACGTGCCGTCTTTCCCTCCAGAGCAGCCGCNCCGGACANCTCCAGCAGCCGGTGCAGTGTACGCGCCTCATAGCCTGTNGCCTCCGTCATACGCTTCGCNGCCCTGCCNGTAGGCGCCGCCAGACTGATATCCATTCCCTGTGCGCGGAAATAATGGATAATGGCGTTGATGGTGGTGGTCTTTCCGGTGCCCGGGCCGCCCGATAGAATAAACACGCCANTGCGTATGCTCTCCAGCACNGAACGCTTCTGCAGCGCATCCAGNNNNATCCCCAGCTGTGTTTCCACCTGATCTATCTTTTTAAGCAGTGCCTCCTCCTCGGCAGGCANAAGCTCCTCCGACACATNCAGATCGTGGAGCATCTGTGCACAACTAAGCTCTGCATAATAAAAACGGGAGGCGTATACCCTGCGTTCCNCCTCCGGCGGCACGGGCATTTTGATCACCAGCTTCTTATCCATCGCCAGATTCTGAAGCTGCGGCTCCATCAAAGACGGCTCAATCTCCAAAAGTTCCCCCGCNCTGGCAAGCAGANNTNTCGCCGGCAGATAACAGTGTCCCTCACCGCCCGCCTGCTGCAGGGTATAGAGAAGTCCGCTCCTGATNCGNTAATCCGAATCGGTATGNATCCCGATCTTCNCNGCNATCTCATCCGCGATGCGAAAGCCGATACCCTGCACATCCTCCGCGAGACGATACGGATTTTCCCGCATGATCCCGTAAAGCCCCATGCCATAGGTCTCATAGATGCGCAGCGCCAGTGTATTGGAAATACCGTAGCCCTGCAGAAAAGTCATGGCATCTCTNGCATCTCTTTTTTCNTAGAGAGAGGCTGCGATCTCGCGGGCNCCCCGCAGNCTGATNCCNTTTACCTCCGCCANACGTTCCGGCTCCTCCTCGATGATGCGGTANGTGTCTGCGCCGAAGGCCTTGACGATCCGCTTAGCCAGCGCCTCGCCGACGCCCTTCACGGCACCGGAGGCAAGATACCTCTCCACGCTCACCACATCGCTGGGCGGCAGGATCTGATAGCTCTCAATCTTAAACTGCCTGCCATATACCTGATGCGTGGTATACTCCCCCTGCGCTTCGATGGTCTCTCCCTGATCCATGGTCTTAAAAAAACCCACGCAGGTGAGCTCGTCCTCCTGCGTGAGAAGATTTAATACCGTATATCCATTGTCCTTATTGCGGTAAATAATGTGTTCGATAAAACCTTTGATGGTCTCCATAAAACCTCTTGACCCGGACGCAGCTTCAACCGCCTGCGCCTGCTACTATGTGAATATAGAAAAATCAGAGTCCGTAGTTAATCTTCGCCTGCTCGTATAACATCTGTGCCAGGGAATTAGAACCCTGCGTCGCAGTCTGCTCAGAAATCTGCTGGATCACAGAATCTTTAAAATAATCCACCATATTGGAGGCGTAGCCATCCTCGTCGTCTCCAAAGATATCCACTGTTTTCTGCATTTCTTTATAAACCTGCTCCCACAGATAAGCTTCAAACTGCTTGCAGGCGTCAAAGAGCGCATCGCTCTCCTTCTGCTTCGCTGCCTGATCTGCATTCTGCAGTGTCTGCTGCAGCTTCTCGTTAGCCACACGGCTCGTATCTGTCATGTAGTCTGTGTAAGCGGATAATCCGGTTAAGTCGTTCATATAAGTATCTCCTTAATTAACGTTTCAGGTTATTAGCCACTTCCAGCATAGAATCGGAGGTGGTGATGGACTTGGAGTTCATCTCATAAGCACGCTGCGCCACGATCAGATTTACCATCTCATTCGCCACATGCACATTGGAGCCCTCCAGATAGCCCTGAATGATCCGGCTCTTGTTAACTTCATCATTCGTGTCCTCATTGATCGCATTGCCGCTTGCGTCCGTCACGCTAAAGAGGGTATCACCCACTCTCTTTAAGCCGCCGGGATTGCTGAACTGGAAAGTGCCGATAGTGATACCGATAGGCTGCGGATTGTTCAGCTCATCCGGATAGCAGATCTGACCATCCTCTGTGATAGAAAGATTGCTTGCTATATAAGTACGGGGCAGAACGATCGCACGTCCCGTTGTATCCAACACCGGAAGACCATCGGAATTCGTCAGGGACATACCGCCGTTGGCACCCATTGCCCAGGTAAAGTCACCGTTTCTCGTATAAAAGATATCTCCGTCATCGCCGCGCAATGCAAAGAATCCTTCGCCTTCAATTGCAAAAGCCGTATCCGAATCGGAATCCAGCAGACTGCCCTGCGTAAAGATCTGATTGATCGATGCGGTGCGCACACCCAGCCCCACCTGAGAGGTGGTAGGCTTCGGATCGCCGTTCGCCGTCGTGGTGACGGACTGTAAATTCTGATACAGAAGGGACTTAAACTGTGCCACCTGTGCCTTATATCCCACGGAATTAACGTTAGCGAGGTTGTTCGCTATCGTATCCACATTCGTCTGCTGTGCATTCATACCGGTCGCACCGGACCATAAACTTCTAACCATAATATCCTCCGTTCCGGGGGCAATCCCCTTTATCCCCTTTTATTCAGCCTACAACTTACCGTTCTGGTTCACTGCCTGCTCCAAAGTTTCATCATATGTAGTGATCACCTTCTGGTTGCTCTCATACTGTCTCTGAAGAGTGATCATATTGACCATCTCAGTTACAACAGAAATATTTGCCATCTCCAGATATCCCGCATGGACCTGTGTGTCTGTCTCCATATCCTCACGGTCGATTTCCGTCGCACCCTCTATTGTCTGAAAATAATTCTCGCCGAATCGCTCAAGGTAATTATAATCCTCAAAGTCCACAACGCCGATGGTCGCTATCATCTCTCCATCCTGATAGATGTCGCCATTACGGTTGATACTCACGGGAAGCTCTGTTTCCAGCTGAATCCTGCGGCCATCCTCATCCAGCACATAATCACCGTCCTGCGTCTGCAGAAAACCCTGACGGTTCATGGTGAAATTACCGTCTCTGGTGTACTTGGTGGAGGTTACCCCCGCTTTATTCGTGTACTCTATCACGAAAAAGCCTCTGTCGGAGAGTGCCAGATCCAACGGATTTTCGGTCTCCTTGATCGGTCCTTCCGAATAATCCACGTAATTCTCACCGATCTTTACGCCCAGATTCAAGCCGGTTTTTCTGACTCTTCTTTCCAGATAATCCTCATTGAGCGGGTTATTTACCTCGTCCTGGTCAATAGCACGATTGGTCGCCATAGGACGCGGAAGATTCCCCGGCTCGGACAGATCCTTGATCTTATAAGCAAGCACCGTATCAAAAGCCTGACTCGTAGTTCCTTCCTTTTTAAAACCATTGGTGGTCGCATTGGCCAGATTATTGGTCAGTACATCCATCCTGTGCTGCTCGTTCAACATGCCCGTGTAGGCTGTGTAGAGTCCTTTTAACATCCTAAGTTACTCCTCCCTGTATCCCGCCAGAAATTCTACGTATTTTCCTGTTCCGATGGCCACTGCCGTCATCGGATCCTCCGCCGTCATGGTATTAATGCCGGTCTTGGCTGCGATCAGATCCTCCAGTCCGCGAAGCAGACTGCCGCCGCCCGTCAAAACGATACCGCGATCTGCAATATCCGCTGCCAGCTCCGGAGGCGTTTTCTCCAGAACGCTGTGTATAGTCTCCACGATCTGTACCGTGGTTTCATGCAATGCTTCCTCCGTCTCCTCCGAGGATACCTTGACGGTCCTGGGAAGACCTGTCACCAGATTACGGCCTCTCACATCCATATAGTCTACTTCCGGCCGCTTAAAAGCAGATCCGATCTTTATCTTCAGATCCTCCGCTGTCCGTTCGCCGATCAGCAGATTATGTTTTTTACGCATGTAACGCACGATGGCTTCATCAAAATCGTCACCCGCTATCTTAATGGATGCGCTGACCACCGTACCGCCCAAAGAAATGACAGCGATGTCAGAAGTTCCGCCGCCGATATCGACGATCATATTGCCGCAAGGCTTGGAAATATCAATGCCCGCACCGATAGCAGCCGCGATAGGCTCCTCAATGATGGAAACCTCTCTGGCACCCGCCTGGTATGTCGCATCCTCCACGGCCTTCTTCTCTACCTCTGTAACGCCGCTAGGCACACATACCGCGATACGCGGCTTACGGAAGCTCTTTTTACCCAGAGCCTTCTGGATAAAATACTTCATCATCTTTTCTGTCACCTGATAGTCAGAGATAACACCCTGTCTTAAAGGTCTCACCGCCACGATGTTGCCCGGTGTTCTTCCGAGCATGAGGCGCGCATCCTCGCCGATCGCCTTGATCTTATTCGTGTCCCTGTCAAAAGCTACCACGGAGGGCTCCTTCAATACAACGCCCTTACCTCTGATATATACTAAAATACTGGCTGTGCCAAGATCGATACCGATATCTGTAAACTGCATATACCTTTGATCCCCTTCCCGAAAATAGGTCATTCACTGTGAATCTCTAGTCTCTTTTTGCATAAAAACCGAGAGTAAACTATATTATACCCTAATTAAAAGGTTTTTCAAAGGCTTTTATCATTTTTTTTCAAAAATTTATAAAAATAATAAAAAACGCCAAAAACAGAACGGTTCCATCCGCTCTGATCTCAGCATCCATGCTCACAATTATTTTATCGGAGAGAAGCGGTAAAATCTTTACCCTTATAAAAAATTTTTAGTTATGCTATGCTAGAGTCAATCTATAGGAAAGGAATCTATCTTATGAAAACACAGGCAGAACTGCAAAAGCTTCTCAGAGATATCGACCATAAGGGCTATAAAGCCTACAAGGTTTTAGAGGGGGAATATGATTTCGGGGCATACCGCCTCTGTATCGACCATGTACAGGGCGATCCCTTCGCCTCCCCGTCACGGGTACGGCTGGTCTATCGGAATCAGGGAAATATTCCCGCTTCCTATTTTGAAACAAAACACCGCCGCACGGCGGTGGAAGATTATCTGCTGCGCAGTCTCCATCGAAATCTGCGCGCTGGGGAAGGCCGAGCCGCAAAGGGTTCCGGAAAAAGCGGTCTGGTGACCGCATGCCGTACCGGTCAGGAAATTTTAGAAACTACCGCCATGCGCATCTCGAAGGACGCTATCGAGGCCCGCATCGAAGTGGGATTCCCGGCTTTCGGGCGTACCATCGCGGCGGGAGAGCTTTCCCAGATCCTCTTCCGGCTTCTTCCCGATCTGGCGGAAAAATGCTTTCATCTGCAGCCCCGCATGAAACAGGATTTAGATAAGGTAACTGCCCTGGCTGACGACCAGCAGTTTATCCGCGAAGCCCTCACCGAGCATGATCTGGTGGCATTCGTGGCAGACGGCTCCATTCTCCCCAGAGAAAGCGGCGTATCCCAGCGCCCCATGAAGGACGCTGTGGTATTTGAAAGCCCGGACTCTCTCGCCGTGACACTCACACTCCCTCACCGCGGCGCAGTGCGCGGTATGGGCATCCACAGAGGAATCACCGTCATCGCAGGCGGCGGTTTTCACGGCAAATCCACTCTGCTGAAAGCCCTGGAACGAGGCGTCTACAATCATATTGCCGGGGACGGCAGAGAACTGGTCATCACCGATGCGAGCGCCTTTAAGCTGCGGGCGGAGGAGCACCGATGCATTCACGAGACGGATATCTCCATGTTTATCAATAATCTGCCCATGCGCTCGGACACCACCCGCTTCGCTACAGAAAACGCCAGCGGAAGCACCTCTCAGGCCGCCAATACCGTGGAGGCTCTGGCTTCAGGCAGCACCGTGCTTTTAATCGATGAGGACACCTCCGCCACCAACTTTATGGTGCGCGACGGGCGCATGGCACAGCTCGTCTCCGATGAGAAAGAGCCCATCACCCCTTTTATCCGCAAAATCAGAAGTCTGTATCAGGATCTGGGAATCTCCACCGTGCTGGTGGCGGGAAGCTCCGGCGATTATCTGTCCGTGGCCGACACGGTACTGCAGATGGATTGCTATGAGACAAAAGATGTGACCGCGCGTGCAAAGGAACTGGCCGTCCCGCTGATCGAGGAGACCGTACAGAAGACCGACTGGCTGAAAAAGACTGTTTCTACGAAACGGATCGAGAAAGCGCGCCTCCACGGCTGGGATACGATCAGTCTGGATAAAAACGAGATTGACCTGCGCTACTTAGAACAGATCGTAGGCGAAAGCCAGACCGCGGCCCTCGCCTACATCATGCAATATATTTTAGACCGGCTCGCAAACGGCAAAAAGACCGTTCCCGTCCTGGCAAAGGAGGCCGCTGACAAGCTGGAGGCAGAAGGAATCCTCTCTATGACCCCCAGAAACTACGGCGCCGGGCCTGCGGCTTATGTGAGACGGCAGGAGATTCTGGCGTGCCTTGCGAGATATCGACTGCTTTGATCGCGACCAAGCTATGCTTTGTCGGCTTTATCCAGCATTTTTTTAATATAGACGCCCGTGTAGGATGCCTTATTCTTTGCAATCTGCTCGGGCGTTCCCTCTGCGATCACGGTGCCGCCTCCATCGCCGCCCTCCGGACCCATGTCGATGATATAGTCGGCAGTCTTGATCACATCCAGGTTGTGTTCGATGACAATCACCGTGTTGCCGCCCTCCGCCAGCTTATGCAGAATATCCACCAGCTTGTGGACGTCCGCAAAGTGCAGGCCCGTGGTGGGCTCGTCCAGAATATAGATCGTCTTGCCCGTGCTGCGCCTGGACAGCTCGGTAGCCAGCTTGATACGCTGCGCTTCTCCGCCGGAAAGCGTAGTGGAAGGCTGTCCCAGTTTGATATAGGAGAGTCCCACATCATTCAGGGTCTCTATCTTTCTGCGGATAGAGGGCAGATTCTCNAANAACGNCANNGCCTCNTCNACCGTCATNTCCAGCACATCANANATANTNTTTCCTTTGTATTTTACTTCCAATGTCTCCCGATTATAGCGTTTGCCGCCGCANACCTCACAAGGCACATAGACATCTGGCAAAAAGTGCATCTCAATCTTTATGATACCGTCACCGCAGCAGGCTTCGCAGCGGCCGCCCTTCACGTTAAAACTGAACCGCCCTTTCTTATAGCCTCTGGCCTTCGCATCCTGTGTCGAGGCAAACAGATCCCGAATCTGGTCAAAGACCCCTGTGTAGGTAGCCGGATTCGAGCGCGGCGTCCTGCCGATGGGTGACTGGTCTATATTGATAACCTTATCCAGCTGCTCTATCCCACAAACCTCCTTATGCTTTCCCGGAATACAGCGCGCCCGGTTCAGATCCCGCGCCAGACGCTTATATAGGATCTCATTGACCAGAGAACTCTTCCCCGATCCCGATACGCCCGTAACACAGGTCATGATTCCCGTGGGAAATTTCACATTGACCTTCTTTAAATTATTCTCTTCCGCACCCTTGACCGTAAGCCAGCCTGTGGGCTTTCTGCGGGTTTTCGGCACGGGAATCTGCAGCTTGCCGCTCAGGTACTGCCCTGTGACGGAAGCCTCCACCTGCATGATCTCCTCAGCTGTTCCCTGCGCCACCACTTCACCGCCGGAGCTGCCCGCACCCGGTCCGATATCCACGATATGATCCGCTGCCAGCATGGTGTCCTCATCATGCTCCACCACGATCAGCGTATTACCCATGTCTTTCAGATTCTTCAACGCTCCGATCAGCTTATCATTATCCCGCTGGTGCAGACCGATGCTGGGCTCATCCAGAATATAGCAGACGCCCACCAGCCCCGAGCCGATCTGGGTAGCCAGACGGATTCGCTGCGCCTCNCCGCCGGAAAGAGATCCCGTCGCTCTGGACAGGGACAGATAGTCCAGTCCCACTTCCATCAAAAAGCCCACTCTCGCACGGATCTCCTTCAAAACACGCCTGCCGATCAGCTCCTGTTGAGGCGTCAGCTGCATATCACCGATAAAGGCGTGCAATTTGTTGATGGACATGGAGGTGATCTCATAGATATTTTTATCGCACACNGTCACNGCCAGAGATTCCCGTTTCAGNCGCATTCCCTTACACTCCTTACAGGGCGTAATGCGCATAAANGACTCATACTCCTGCTTGCTCCANTCNGAGNNCGTCTCCCGATAACGNCGCTCCACATTCTTGATNAGNCCCTCAAANGCGATCGGATATACCCCGCTCCCGCGCTGTCCTTCATAGTGCACGTTCACNTTTTTATCCGTGCCGTAGAGAATGATATCNNGNACCTTTTCGGGNAGCTCNCCGAANGGCGTCTTGAGNCTGAATTTAAATTCCTTCGCCATCGCCTGCAGGATCGCGTTGGTAAAGCTGCCCTTATCGCCGCTGGACTGCCANCCCAGAACCGTNATCGCACCGTCNTCTAAACTGACACTCTTGTCAGGTATCATCAGATCCACATCGAACTCCATCTTGTAGCCCAGACCGAAACAGACCGGACANGCGCCGAAGGGATTNTTAAAGGAAAAGCTTCTGGGCTCGATCTCGCTGATGCTGATGCCNCAGTCCGGGCAGGCAAAACTCTGACTGAACTGGATCGGCTCTCCNNCGATCACATCCAGCGTCATCAGCCCTTCCGCCAAAGCAAAAACATTCTCCACGGAATCCGTCAGACGCCNCTCNATNCCCGCTTTTACNACNAGNCGGTCCACCACNATCTCAATATTGTGCTTGAAATTNTTCTCTAACTTAAAATCCTCCGCCTCTTCNGTCANATCNTAAAGATTGCCGTCTACACGCACNCNGACATANCCGCTGCGGCGCGCCCGGTCNAAAATCTTCGCGTGTTCTCCCTTCCTGCCCCGCACCACNGGCGCAAGCAGCTGGATCTTNGTNCCCTCCGGCAGNGNCATCACCTGATCCACGATCTGATCCACCGTCTGTTTTTTGATNTCCTTNCCGCAGTTCGGGCAATGNGGAATACCNATGCGGGCATAGAGCAGACGGAAATAATCGTANATCTCCGTCACCGTACCCACCGTGGAACGAGGNTTCCTGTTCGTAGATTTCTGATCTATGGAAATAGCCGGAGAAAGCCCCTCGATCCGNTCCACATCGGGCTTCTCCATCTGTCCCAAAAACTGTCTGGCATAGGAGGAAAGAGATTCCATATAGCGTCTCTGTCCCTCCGCATAGATCGTGTCAAAGGCAAGGGACGACTTTCCCGAACCGGACAATCCCGTGAGCACTACAAATTCATTGCGCGGGATATCCAGATCAATCCCCTTCAGATTATGTTCATTCGCGCCGCGGATCTTAATGTACTCCCGCGGACGCATCTTTATGGTGTCTGACATGTTGTTCCTCCTTAAATTACTTATCAAAATCTCTCAATTTTATCTTTAGATCCACCATCCGGTCACGCAGCTCTGCTGCCGCCTCGAAGTTGAGATCTGCTGCGGCTTTCTTCATCTGCTTCTCCACTTCCTTGATCAGCTTCTCCAGTTCCTCCCGGCTCATGGATTCGGGATCCTTCTCGAACCGCTGCTCCTCCTTCGCAATAGTCTTGGAGATACTGATCAGGTCGCGCACCGCCTTCTGGATCGTCTGTGGTGTAATGCCATGTTCTTTATTGTAGGCCTGCTGAATCTCCCGGCGGCGGTTCGTCTCCGTGATAGCCGTATTCATGGAATCCGTCATATCATCCGCATACATGACGACCCGGCCCTTCGCGTTTCTGGCCGCACGTCCAATGGTCTGGATCAACGAGGTGGCCGACCGCAGAAAACCTTCCTTGTCGGCGTCTAAGATCGCTACCAGCGCGATCTCCGGAATATCCAATCCCTCTCTGAGCAGGTTGATGCCCACCAGTACATCAAAAACATCAAGCCGCATATCCCGGATGATCTCCGCCCGCTCCAATGTGTCGATATCCGAATGCAGATATTTGACGCGGATCCCCACGTCATTCATATAATCTGTCAGATCCTCCGCCATCCGCTTCGTGAGCGTGGTTACAAGCACCTTGCCGTGATCCGCCACCACCCGGTTGATCTCCGAGATCAGATCGTCGATCTGCCCCTCCACCGGCCGCACATCCACCTCCGGATCGAGCAGACCTGTGGGTCTTATGATCTGCTCCGTGCGGAACAGTTCATGGGCCGCCTCATAGTCCGAGGGCGTCGCCGATACAAAAAGCATCTGATCGATGTGACTCTCAAACTCTTCAAAGCAAAGAGGCCTGTTATCCAGAGCCGACGGCAGGCGGAATCCATAATCCACCAGCGTATTCTTGCGAGATCTATCCCCCGCGAACATCCCTCGTATCTGAGGGATCGTCATGTGGGACTCGTCTATGATGATCAGAAAGTCATCTTTAAAATAATCCAGAAGCGTGAAGGGCGGCTCTCCCTCCGCCATGCCGTTCAGGTGCCGGGAGTAGTTCTCTATACCGGAGCAAAAACCCGTTTCTCGAAGCATTTCGATATCAAAATTGGTTCTCTCTGATATTCTCTGTGCTTCCAGAAGCCTGTCCTCGCTCTTAAAAAACTTAATCCGCTCGTCCAGTTCCTGCTCGATCACTTTGCAGGCTGTGCGGATCTTTTCCGGCGGCACAACATAGTGGGAAGCCGGAAAAATCATCACATGTTCCAAAACCGTGTGCACCTGTCCCGTCAGCGGATCCGCCTCCGTGATCCGATCGATCTCATCCCCGAAAAACTCTATGCGGATCAGATAATCACCGCCCTGCGCCGGACAGATCTCGAGTACATCGCCCCGTACCCGGAAACAGCACCGGTCCAGATCCATGTCGTTTCTGTCGTACTGCATCTCAATNAGCCCNCGGATNACCTCNTCCCGATCCTTCGACATGCCGGGCCGGAGAGACATACTCATGCCTGCATACTCCTCCGGGCTGCCCAGTCCGTAAATGCAGGAAACGCTGGCGATCACCACCACATCCCGCCGCTCTGTCAGAGAGGCTGTGGCAGAGAGACGCAGCTTATCGATCTCGTCATTGATGGAGGAATCCTTCGCGATATAAGTGTCCGTAGAAGGCACATAAGCTTCCGGCTGATAATAATCGTAGTAGGACACAAAATACTCCACCGCATTCTCCGGAAAAAANTCCTTGAATTCGCCGTAGAGCTGTCCCGCNANTGTCTTATTGTGAGCNATNACAAGAGTCGGTTTATTCAGNGCCTGTATGATNTTCGCCATNGTAAATGTCTTACCCGAACCTGTGACNCCNAGCANNGTNTGAAACTGNTTGCCCTTTTTAAAGCCGTCCACCAGAGCCTNGATTGCCTGNGGCTGGTCNCCGGTGGGGGCNTATTCTGACACTAATTTAAAATGATCCATAAATATCCCCTATCTCTGGAATTATTTCTCTAAACCTGACTAAACTGTTTCTTTATCTCTCCACAATCTTCACCAGAAGCTTAACAATCATCTCCATCTCATCGATGCAGACATACTCATACTTCCCATGGAAATTACCGCCCCCTGTACAGAGATTCGGACAAGGCAGTCCCATAAAAGATAATCTCGCGCCGTCCGTACCCCCTCTGATTGGTACAACAATCGGCTCTACGCCCAGTTCTTTCATGCTCTTCTGCGCCCGTTCTACGACATGCATATTCTTTTCAATCACTTCCCGCATGTTATAGTAGGAATCCTTCATATCAATCTCAAAAGTTCCTTCTCCGTACTTTTCATTCAAATACTTTCCGATTCTCANAAAACTCTCCTTTTTCTTCTCGAATTTCTCCTTGTCATGATCTCTGATAATATACTTCGCCACTGCTTCCTCCACAGTACCATTCAGAGTATCCAAGTGGTAAAAACCTTCGTAACCTTCAGTATACATAGGGTTCTCCGCTGTCGGCAGCATAGACTGAAACTCCTGAGCCATCAGGATCGCATTGCGCATCTTATCCTTCGCAGTTCCCGGATGTACGCTCGTGCCATGTACGGTCACCTTTGCTCCTGCCGCATTGAAATTCTCATATTCCAGTTCACCAAGTCTGCCGCCATCCACAGTATAGGCGAAATCCGCACCGAAAAGCTCTACATCAAAATAATCCGCGCCGGCCCCCACCTCTTCGTCCGGTGTAAAACCGACCCGTATCTTTCCGTGGGAAATCTCCGTATGCTGCAGCAGATATTCCGCCATCGCCATGATCTCCGCCACACCCGCCTTGTCATCTCCTCCAAGCAGCGTTGTTCCGTCCGTCACGATGATTCTTTTCCCTTTACAGGAAGACAATTCCGGGAAATCGGCTACTCTTGTGATAATTTTTTTCTCCTCATTCAATACAATATCTTCTCCGTTATAATCTTCTATGATCCGCGGTTTTACGCCTGCACCGGACATTGCCGGTGAGGTGTCCATATGTGCGATAAAACCAATCACCGGAGCATCTTCGCATCCTGCGGACGCCGGAATGGATGCATAAATATAGCAGTGCTCCTTATCATATACGATTTCCTCTGCTCCCATTTCCCGAAGCTGTTTCTCCAGAAAAGATGCCAGATCATGCTGCTTCATCGTAGAAGGAAGAGATGTACTGTCCTCCGATGATTCCGTGTCGATAGTTATATACTTCAAAAAATAATCAATTACTTTTTCCATTTTGTTTCTATTCCTTTTCTTCCCGTTTTATTATGAAATTTAAAATAAGCCATAATAGTCGCTTTCCAAACTGTATTTTCGTCCATTATACCAAAGAGAAAAATAAAAGTACATACCAAAATCGAACTTTTGTTCTTTTCTCTCATCAGATTTACAACTCCATTTTACCTAGGGTAAAATGAGCAGGATATAAATGGGACAAAATCCATTTATCCACAAAAGATGATTGCAGAAAGGAGCACACACAAATGAAAAAACACACAAAACTACCAAACGGCTTTGGCTGCATCAAACGACTCAGCGGCAACCGCAGAAAGCCCTACGCAGCCTATCCTTCCTCCAAATCCGCGGGCGTTGTCCCGGCACTTAATTGCACACAGGCGATCGGCTATTACGAAGACTGGTATGCCGCCTACAACGCCCTTATGGATTACAACAAAAATCTGCGATACAGCATAACCCCTATAGCAACCTTTTCCGACGTTTATCATGCTTTCTATAAAGCCAAATTCGTGGACAGCAAAAAACAGTTCGCCGCTCGCAGCCGCATGGACTATATCACTGCCTTCAAAAATGTTCCATCCCTCCACGCACTGCCCTTCTGTTCTATCCGTAAGGCGGATATGCAAAAAGCTCTTGACGAATGTCCTCTTGGCTATTCCAGTCTCTCCAATATTAAAAAGCTGTACACACAAATATATAAATATGCTCTGGAAAACGACATTATCGAGAAAAATTACGCACAGTTTGTCAGCATCTGCCAGGAAAACAATATTGAGAAAGGCGAACCGTTCTCTCAGGCAGATATTGACCTGTTCTGGCAGCACAAAAACAATCCCTCTGCCCGCATGATCCTTATTATGATCTACAGCGGTTTCCGCATTACCGCCTACGAGTCTCTTGAAGTCAATACCGAAGAGCAGTATTTTAAAGGCGGCATCAAAACCCGTTCCGGCAAAAACCGTATCGTTCCCTTCCACCGCTCCATTGCCCCCTTTGCCCGTTCCTTCCGCCCTACAAGCTTTAACGGCGATGCCTTCCGCAGACATGAATTTTATCCCTTTCTCAAGGAACACGGCATTCTCTACAGCGCTTCCGGCAAAAAGCATACTCCCCACGACTGCCGTCACACCTTTTCCTGGCTCTGTGATAAATACCAGGTAGACGATCTGTCCAAGCATCTGCTCATGGGACACAGTCTGGGAAATGATGTGGAAAAGTCTGTCTACGGACACCGCACCATCGAAGAGCTACGCAGGGAAATCAACAAGATTGATTCCGATCTGTTTTCTCAATGAAAATCAGGAGGCCGGTCATCGGTCTCCTTACCTCGTTCGCAACAAATTAGTGACAAACATCTGGTGCAAAAACTCCTGTTTTCCTGTGCAATTCTGCGGATATTTTTAGTTTTATAAAAAATAAATAGTAACAAATTAGTGACAAAATCTGCCCAAAAATCATCTTACCGTTTTATTTTCAATAGTATAACGTTCTTTATTTGTCTGCAAAAATCTACGAATCCCTTGATTTTACGGGGAAAATTTAATCTGTGCAAGAAGATAGTCTTACAAAAAATCTCTGATGTGGGGGAGACCTCTGAAGGCCTTTCTGACGAGCAAAACGAAGAAGTGACGGAGCCTTCTGAGGAAGATTCTGATGAAGAAAATTCCGAAGAAAATGAGGACGAAATTTCGGACACAGATACCGACGAAGAAGAGCCCTCTGAAGGCGATGAAGAAGATGGAGATGAAAACACGGGTGACGAAGAGGAAGTTGTGGACCCCACAACTGAGGGGGAAGAAGAGAACGTTTCCGACGCTACCCTGAACGCTACTAATGCCGAGGCAAGAGAAGCTCTGGCGAAGCCTGTTATCACAGTGACAGTAGCTGACACAGTTATTGACAAAAATGAAACGAGCGTAGATGTACCGTTTAAAAACGCTGGTAATGTAAAGTTTGAACTCGCAAAAGCTGAGGGTGTAACTGCAGATAATATTGAGTTTTACTATGCTTTTGATAACACACCACCGGCTGTGGGAACAAATAAGTATAATAGTGCCGTGCCTGTAAATGCTCCTACAAGCGGTGCGGGAGAGGTCAAGATCAGAGCAATCGCATATGTTCCTGAAAGCTCAGATGGAGCAGGAGATGCGCAGACCTCCGCAGAGGAGACCTTCACGGTCAACTTCCTGGAGAAGAATAAGACCATTGTAATGGGCGTAGATTATAAAGACGGCACAAATAAGGAAGAGTGGACTGCCGAAGTGAAGATCGGTAATCAGGAGATTACAACCTCGACCGGTTACGATATTGAAGACGCAAGCAAACCTCTGGATGTTACGGTAGCCTTGAAGCCTGCTGATGGAAAAGTGCTTACGCAAGAGATCACGGCATTAAAGTATAATGTGCCTGGGTCCACAACAACAAAGAATGCAACTGTTTCCAATGAAGCCAAGAAGACGAACGGCAAAAACGGTGAATATACATTCACCATTCCGAATACTGCATTGAAAACCGATCTGGAACTGTCCTTGAATCTTCAGACCATGACAGAGATTGATGCAAAATGCGCGGATAACACTTCTACTGCATTTGACATGTTTAAGGTAACCCTTACATCCGACAGCCCTGCTGTTAATGGTTGGGAAGAGAAGACACTTTCTGCGGCGGATAAAGTCTATGCTCCCAAGACTGCTAAGGTGACCGTGACTGTTGAAGCGGTAGATGGTCATGAATTGAAGAGTGTTTACTGGGGAACTGCCAAAAAGGCACTTTCCACCGACAAGAAAAAAGCTACCTTTACAACAACAGTAGGTGCAACAAATACAACTCTTAGCGTGGAAGCGGCTGAAGCATACGGAAGCGCTACCATTGCACCGAAGACAGAAGGAGTCGGATCCGTTACAAAGGGTGCCAAGGCAAGCGAGTGGACTGTAGCTCCCAGAGCTGAATACACCATTTCCGCTACTATGGGTACAGGAAAGGCGTTTGATATCGCTGATGTGACGCTTGGCAAGACAGTTGCTGGCGTTGATGTGAATTTTGTGAAAACTTCTACCCCTGATCCTGATCCGGATTCAGACACGAATCCCCAGGCTGATGAGGCAGGTGTGTGGGTTCTGACAGTAGGTGAAGTAAAGAGCAGTCAGACCATTCCTGTTAAGCTGTATGCTACAAAAGGCGGAACAGTAGTTGAGACACTTAACGTTACAGTAACACCTGTTACTGAATCTGTTACCATTGCCGGTGCGACCAAGAGCGGCGATAAGCAGGTTTTGAAGCAGGTTATTGGTAGAACAGAGACATACGCTGTTACTTCGACAGCGAAGGGTTCTGCTGATAAATTTGCTGTTAAAGCATATACTGACAAGACAAAGGTTGATGCTAAGATCAATGACGAAGGTAAGTTAGAGATTACAACAGCGCCTGTAGAAGCAACAGTAGACACGGCGGCAGTTACAATCGAGATCATCAATACAAGCGCTACTGGTGATAATAATGTGGTTGCGAAACTCGATGTGATTACCACAAAACCTGCATGGGACAATAAGACAGCTCCTACTGTGAAGCTTGCAAGCGCTACAGATGTGGATCTGTTCCTGAGCATGACTCTGCCCAAGGGCGCAGAAACCAAGAGCCTTCCGTCGGGCACTAAGTATTATTATAAAGTCAAAGTGACACCGGCTGCAGGATCTACAGTATCTGAGGTTTCCGGTGATTACAGATATTATGAGGTGAGCGGAGATCCCGCAACGATCCAGCAGAGAATCAACGCGATCAAAAAAGAGTTTGGTTCCGGAGCAAATGTGAAATTTGATGTAGAGGTGACCTTAGAGTGGTATGCACCGACAACCACTACAAGCGGTGGCGGCACCGGCACCGATGAAGGTGAACCCGCTAGCTTTACCGCTAATGCAGCATCGGCAGCACCCTATATAGGAGCAGTTGTGAATGAAGGAGAGGCTGTGGCTGATCCTGATGAACCCACTACTGATCCAAATCCTACGGAGTCAGAGGATAAAGTAAGTGTTAGCGATGGACACATAGATGCGGTTCCGACTGGTCTTGCTCTTATCGCCTCCAGTAAGCCTGCAACCCTTAAGAACGCAGCTACCAAGACTCCTTACCATGCTGACAAGATCACCTTAAAGAAGGAAAAGGCAGCGTCCGGCGTTTACACAGGCCAGACGATCGCTGTAGCAACCGTTGATTTCGGTAAGGATACTACCTACAACCGTGACGAAGATGTGCAGGCATGGGTAGTAAATAATAAAGATAACACTGATAGTGAAAATACAGTAAGTGTAGTGAAGAATGGCGACTTATCTGTTGTAAACGGCAAGGTAACTCTTAAAGTTGGTAAGAAAGTTAAACCCGGCAAGTATAAGATTCAGGTTCAGCAGACTACTGCCGGCACTGAGAAGGGCAGTCTCCCTGATAATGCAAATCGTGCTACCGCAACTCTGGATGTGACTGTGGTACAGGGTATCGCAGACATCAGCGCTTCTTCTCAGAGCACCATTTATGTGCCTGCTGGAAAGGCTGCAACGGCTAAGATCACGACTGCCTAT
Organism: Lachnospiraceae bacterium; assembly: GCA_014804615.1. Lineage (GTDB taxonomy): Bacteria > Bacillota > Clostridia > Lachnospirales > Lachnospiraceae > UBA3282. The sequence goes on along the minus strand of JAAUZL010000006.1, from coordinate 56,683 downwards.
AATGTTGAAACAAAATATGCTGATAAAACAGCATTAGCTAAGCCCAAGACTGCAAAGGTTGATTATGAACTTGGTACTTTAACGAACGGCACCGACTTTACACCTGCTGCAGATGGTTCACCCATCAAGACATGGGTAACGGTAAAGAACGGCACTGTGACCGTCAAGAAAGGCTATGATACAGCTGCGACTAAGATTGAAAACGGTGAATTCGCAGTTAAGGTTTTCGCTAAGGACTATGACGGGAATGAGGGTACCTATGCTGTAGTTCCGTTTGAGATTGTTGATCAGCCCCAGAAATTAGGCGCGATCGTTCTTGTAGAGGAGAAAGCATCTACTCCCACAACGCCTGAAGTACCGGCATCTTTAGATGATACTAAGACATATGTGATCAAGGCAAGCGGTACTCCGAAAACAGCGCAGGTAATCTCTGCAGACGAAGCAGTCAATCTGTTTGTTGGTATCTTGAAAGATGAGGAAGGTATCCCTAGCGATGTCGGTACGGAAGTTAAAGGAGATAAGTTTGTTGATGCAAATCTTTATGCTCTTACCTTCAGCAAGAAGAATGATATCGCTCTGACAAACGACGGCAAGCTTGACCTCAAGAGCAAGAAGCCTGTCAAAGATGTGGTAGTAAAAGCGACAGCTACGGATGGCGGTAAGGCGAAGGCAGCAGACCTTAAGTTTACTGTTGACTACGCGTCCGTTGACTTCACGAAAGCAGCATTAGAAGTTAAGGTAGATGGAAAAGCTGCAGCGTTTACTGGTGACAAAACAGATACCTTGGATGCTAAAGGTTCCACAAGTCAGGTATTTACCTTAAAAGCTGTAGTTGCAGGCGATGGTTCCACCACAGAAGAGCTGATTAATAAAGTGGTAGATTACAAGATCACCGCTGGCAAAGGAGCTAAGATTGTCCGTAATAACCGGAATTTGGATGTTGATATCATCATGACGGCGAAAGAGGCTACGGTAAATCTGGTTGGACCTAAAGGTTCGGATGGAAAAGCTCAGACAAAGCCGTATACCATCACGAATACTGCTTTTGAAGATTATAAAGCTGTAAAGACACCTACTGTAAAACTGGCTAAGAATCAGAAGATTTATGCGGGCTTTGCTGGTACACAGGATATTACCTTCACAATCGATAAGGGTGAGGTACCTGGCGCTAAAAAGGTTGTTGTTACTGCCGCACCGGACGTGGCTTCCCAGACCGCACTCGGCTATATTACGGACAATGGCAAAGCATTAGGCGAACTCAAGGCGAATGCACCCACAGACATTACATTTACCTTTGCGGCAAATATGGATGTCATCAAGAAGGCAACATTGTATTTCGACTTCTATGGTGAAGAGACAGTAAATGAGAATGGCAGTGATGTAACAAAGGATGTATTGGTAGCTCAGACTTCCAAGGCAATCTCTGTTAAGACAGAGCTTCTGAAGAAGACCTACAAGCTCACAAACAAGTACACCATGTCCGCATTGGATAAGGCAAAAGTACAGCTTAAAGAGACCGGTAAGACTTCCGGAATCGCGAACCTGGGTACGCAGGTTAAGTTTGATAAGATCTTAAATGCAAACCTTAAGGGTACAGTAAATCACTTTACTGAGGTATTTGAGCTTAGCACTGCTTCGGGCGATAATGGCGTACTCTGCTTAAAGTCGGGTGCGGATGCTGAAAAGTATAGCGACAAGAATTATGTAGATCCCGGTACAAAGAAGAAGCTCAATAACCTGACCGGTTTCGTGCAGTACACAGTAACCTATGATGATGGTGATCCAGTGACCTACACCACACAGATTACGATCAATCTGAAAGCGAAAGGGCAATTCGTAGATAAGCTGTCTGCTGCTAATGTAAAAGTGCTTCAGGAGAAAAACATTCAGGCTACAGCTCAGGTAATGACCGGCAAGACTCCTGTCGAATTAGCTTTTGCAAAATATGTAGCAAACGCTGGAAATGAATTCTTCAAATCGGAGGCAGTTGGATCGGATAATAACGGAGCTGTAATATTGAAAGCAACGGATGCTGATGCAACACCGGACCTTGGCAAGAAAGTCGGTTTCCTGTATGTGGTTCCGGCAACCAGCCTTTACGTTGGCGATACTGACGTGGCAAAAGCTTTTTCTGATGCTGCGGTAACACCTGATCCGGATGATAATACCACACCGGCAACACTGGCAGATGTCAATGTACTGGATACTCTTGTTGGTGAAGGTAAAGTCATGAAGGTGCAGCTCACCATCGAGGTTTTAGATCCCGCTAAAACCAAGAATAAGGTGGAAATCGCTAAGACAATAAGCTTCGAGAAGGCTACGGAAACTGATGATGCCTATACCGTAACTGTTCCTTACACACTTAAAGTCGTTGGTAGAGTGGAAAATGTTACGATTGCTCAGAAGAAGGATGGCACTCCCGATGCACCTGCTTGGGTGACAGAAGTCAAGAGAGCAGATGGTAAAAACGAAATCTCTATCGTGATCGACAAAGCGGCTTATCGTAAAGCGGTAATAGAAAGCGCAAAATATAAGGATAATGGTGCCAAGAAAACTGTTAAAGTGGTGTTTAACTTCACAGCAGATACAGAACGTAAAGCATCTGATCAGATCACGCTGAATGTAATACCGCCTGTTATCGAGATTAAAGAAGCGCCTGCCGGTATGAAAATAACCGTGGCTGCTACTGGTAGTGCAACATCAGTGGAAGTCGGCGGGACATTAAAGTTTACCGCAGATGTGACCGCGGCAGATACGCTGACCAATGCTGATAAAGCAGTTACCTGGTCTGTAGAAGGAGCCGCAAAAGATTCGGGTACTACTATTAGCAACGACGGTACGTTGACGGTCGCTGAGGGAGAGACGGCAACGGAGTTGACAGTCAAGGCTGCTTCCGTGGAATACCCGAAAGTAGTATCCGAAGGTGTAACGATTACGGTTACTCCTAAGACGGAGACGACACCTACGAATTCCTAATGATATGTATTAAATTTCCGGAATGGTAATAGGAATATCGGATAAAGGAAAACCCCGGCAGGATCAGAAATGATCCTGCCGGGGTTTTTATTTTTACTACATCAACAAATTCTGTGTCATGTCATGTAGCATCAATTATTTAACGGTAACTGTTGCAGTACCAGTATAGGTTTTACCGTCATCCGTGTATGTTGCGGTAACGGTAAGTTTTGTTGCTGTTTCATCAGAAGCAACTGTCAGCTTATTGGCATCAGCATTGTCACCAAATTTCGTGTCCGCAGCCTTAGTAACGCCCTCATCCACAGCTGCTACTGACCAAGCAACTGTTGGATTATCCTGCTTCTTTCCGTCAACTATTACTTCTGCAGTAAATTCCTGTGAATCACCCTTCGCAACTTCAGGAGCAGCAGGGGTAACTGTTACAGTAATCTCTTTTTCTACAACTGCAGCTCCGATTTCCTCTGCCGTAAGGGTCGGAGGAGTAATCTTAAGCTTAACAGAATCTGCCACAGCGCCATCCGCCGAATACGTGAATACTGCCGTCGCATCTACTGCCTTGCCATTGAGAGGATAGGATTTTCCCTTACTCGTCGTCTTTTCTTCTGCTTTCACATAAGATGCATAAGCTGCCTTGTCGATGGTAATAACCATTGTATTGCCCGCACCCTTGTCAAAAGATACCCATGCGGGAGTGAGAGGCTTATTACTCTTTAAGCTTCTGTCTGCCTCGATTTTGCTTACCGATGCAGCTACAACAGGCGTATAAGAAACTTCTAACTTATAAACATCCTTACCATCTACTTTCTCAGCCACCTTATCCTTAAAGCTAGGCTTTGTATCGTTGACCTTAACCTTATTCTTGGTGTTGAGCGCTTTAACATCAATGGTAACAGGAACTTCAATCACTGCACTTGCAAGAGCCTTCTCATAAGCTGCCTTATCGTCATCAGTAGAGCCCTCACCCTTCTTCACGGTAGGTGCGTAGAAGCTGTCTGCAAGAACCACTTTGAGAGTTCCCTTCTGAGTGCCTGCCTTCTCAGCAGCCTTTGTCAATGTCAGAGTTACCGTTCCGTTGTTCTTCTCTGTTGTTGACAGTGCTGTCATTTTAAAGAGATTGCCTGCACCCTCTAATTCAGCATAAACCAACTCTACATCATCCTTGCCAGCCTTCACGGTAATAGTCGTTGTCTCGTTAACTGCATTGAGTATACTTGCTTTTGCAGCTGTCGGTTTTACAGCAACCTTATCTGATGCCAACATGTTGACAGTAATCTGTGTGATAAAGTCCTCAGCAGTCTTGTCGTCATACGTTACAGTGTACTTAACAAAACCGATCAGGTTGTTGATACCCTTAATCTTCGCCTGCTTATTCTCTCCGTATGCCTTAGAAGCCTTCTCGGGATTTAACAGGACAAGTTTATTGCCAACTAAACCAAATGCTCCATCTTCGGTATAGTTTCCATCTTTATTCTTCACAGCAAAGCTGTTTACCGTACCCTTAATGTTAGCATTTAAGATTTCTTTGAACTCTACCTGTGTTGCCTGATCCTTCACACCAGAAGGTTTTGATGCACTCAGGGTAACAGATCCCTTATCCTTCTGGGACATGGTGTACTTGTTTGTGAGCTTGTAAGCCTTCTTAAGCGTCTCAGTCTTAACAGTCACTGCTGTAGAAGTCTGGGTCTTGAGAGTTGTAATAAGCTTTTCTTGGCCATTATCATCGGTGTAGTCAGGATTCTCCTCCTGATAATAGAAATCAAAGTACAGCGTCGCCTTCTTGATTACCGGCAGATCCGAGCCGAAGTCAAGAGTGAATGTGCCATTCGAATTTTTAGAAAGATCTGTCACCTCCACATAACCAGTAGAGAGTAGCTTCTTGCCCAGTTCCTGGGAATCTTTGTCTGTACCCACAGATACCTTAACGGCATTTATCTGATCTTCCTTACTCAATTTAGCGACAGTAAATTTAAGGGGTTGATCAATATTATTTTTGTCACCTGCACGGAGCTTTTCACCCTTCGCAACAGAAACCTTAGGCGCCTTATTAAGTGCAAAGTTTGTATTTTTGATCGTATACGGTACAGCACCTTTACCCTTCATGTCTGTCAGGTTCAGAGTAGCTTCTGCAGCTGTCAGCTGAACGCCTACTTCCAGAGTTCCGGCACCGGAAACGATCTTAGCGCCCTTGCCTGCAGTGATCTTGTAGTCAACCAGTCTACCTGTAAAATCTTTATCAGTTTCGTCAACAGCTTTGATGTTAACGATCGTACTGGTTGTAGAGTTCACTGTTTTAGTGTTGCCCTCGTCAAAATTTGCACCATTAATCTGCAGTTTTGCCTTTACAACCTCGTAGGTAACGGAGAACTCCAGCGTATTGTCAGCTTTCTGCTTGCCGCCGTCGGTTGTCAGTGCAGTAACCTTTACCTTATCAACGGTCTTTTTCACGTTGAGAGCGTCATTCTTCAGCTCGATATCATTCTTCTTACTGAAAGTAAGAGCATAGAGATCGTCGGGTACAAACTCGTCAACTGTATAGCTATCCTTCTTCGCCGCATTCTTCGGTAAAATACGTACCGTTGTATCAGCTGCCTTGTCTGCAGTGATGGACAGAACTTCTTTGCCCTTAGCATCCGTTACAGCTGCCACAGGTGTATAGGCCGTGCCATTCTTTGTTACCAGAACGATCTCGCCTAACTCCTGTTTATCTGTTTCAATCTTGTATTCCACCAAAGCGTAACGCGTTTCGTCTTCACCTGCATTATGATAGTCATCGGCATAAACCTTAACTGCAAATGCTTTGTTTGTCTCTGCATCAAAGTCCTTTGTGATGCTTACCGTGCCGTTTTTCACGGACACACCGGTTATATCACCTGCAACAAACTTCTTTACATCATTGTTATCGTCATCTTTCTCAATGGTAACTTTACCAACTGTATAACCAACCTTTGCGGTCTTAGGCTTTGTCGCTGCGGTACCATCATTATAAACAGTCGCAATCTTAGCGGAAGCTGCCTTTCCAGCCTGCACATAAATGGTGCTCTGGGAAGAAGCAGTGATGTCTTTGATACCCTGTACCACAGTCACATCAAGAGTTGCGCTTGCAGAAACTGCACCTGCCGGAATACCAGTACCGGATGTCTGCTCTACCTTAATCTTAATCTTGCCAGGTGTAACATCCTTACCTACAACAAGAGTTACCTTGCTGTCCTTGACGGTTAAGCCGTCAAATTCTTTTACATATATATCTGCAGGACCCTGCTTGGTGTTATTTTCATTTCCTACTACCCATGCTTTCACGTCTCCGTCACGGTTGTAGGTAGTATCCTTACCGAAATCAACGGTTGCTACAGCGATCGTCTGGCCTGTGTAAACGCCGGACGCTGCTTTTTCCTTCTTTAAGGTAATCTTGTCAGCGTAGTAAGGTGCCTTGGTAGCTGCGTTTTTAAGGAGTGCAGCTTTACTGGAAACAATGGGTGTATCAGTCCCAGCAGTGGCTCCCTTTGTATACAGCTCCAGAACTACCTCTACATTAAACTTGGCGCTCGTTCCTTTACCAAAAGTTCCATCAATTACCTGAATGGGCTCAGCTGTCGTCGCATTATCTGTAGAAGCTTTAATGTACCGTGCCTTGTTATCATCAAATGCCGAGAAACCATTTGCACTCAATGTTTCCACAGATTTTGTGGTCACCTTGTAGTAATACTCTGCATCAGCTTCTGTTGTCAGCACAGATGCTCCTTTAGGCAGAGTCATATCCAAATTCAACTGGACATCTGTTGCGCCCGACTGTTTCACAGTGGGAGCCACGCCGCCCTTGCCAGCAACCTCAGCCCATGTAGGCGCAGTGGTCGTTACCTTAAATGTTTCCACAGGAGTAGCAGTCGCTGTATTATCTGCATCAGCTGCATTGTAGATCTTAATCTCTGCAATCTCTGCTGCCGGTGCTACAGACTTAGTATCGATAATCAAGTACTTGCAATCATCCGAGAGAGTTGCACTAATATGATTGCTCGCTTCTGCGCTAAGTGCACCCAGGACAAGCGTATCACTGGAATTTTTCTCTTTCGGTGTGATCGCATATTTACCGTTTGTTCCAATTACCTGACTGAGCACACCGTTCTTTACTCCGGTAACGGTAACACTTGTAATAACAGGTGTTACAATAATGCTGATTTCATCAACTTTCTTCTTGTCTTCACCTTCACCGCCGTACAAAGTAAGTTTATGGGTTTTGCCGTTAGCCGCTTCCCCTACTTTCAGTGAGAATTTACCATTGGGGGTCTTTTCGTCACCACTTCCATCATAAAGCGGTTCAATCTCAAGACCGTTGCCGGAAACGGTAGAAACATCTGTCAGCATAAAAGCGCTTCCGCCGCCCTGAACTGCAGAAATCTCATAGGTCTCCCTAGGCGCTACGGTCCAGGTTTTTGCCTTAGTTTCTTTCTGTTCTTCATTATTCTTCTTTATTACCGCATTTTTGTAGCTTTCTGCTGCAGTAACAGTGATGGTCTGATCCTTATCGATAGCGTTGATCGTAACCTTACTGGTTTTTTTGTTGCTAATTGTATTCGGTTTCGCATCGTCAGTACCTGCCTGAACGGTAACCGTTTCCAATGTGCAGCTTGCCGCGTTTGTGATGGTTATCTCAACCTTTGAACCTGTGGGAGCATAGATATCATCTGTAGCATTGCCCTGCAAGTTCACGTTGTTCAGAACTGTCTTACCTGCCACTTTGGCCGTTACGGTAAACATCTTTGTGTTGGTGCCGCTACCAAGCTCAATCTTGATCTTGGGCATATCACCTGTAACCACATTCAGGACAAGATCCTTTGTCAGGTCTTCCTTCGGGATCTTAAATTTGCCTTTGTTAGCGCCTGTCAAAGCTTCTGCCGTTTTAATCCCTGGAGTTGGAGTATCGCCGCTCCATGTGATCGTTCCACTTTCCGGCTGTGCCACATACTGCAGTTCTTTCACTTCTTTTGTAGCCGCATCTTCTCCGATGACTGTAGCCGTCAGGAAAAGATCCTTTGTCTCGTCTAATGCATAGCCGTCCGCATCAAGTTTGGTTTTGATCGTATTTGCAGCAGTGCCTGCCATTACTTCTGCATTGGCAACATTGCTATCTACTTTGATCCTGTTTACCTTCGCCTCGAAGACAATCTTGAACTCTGCGATCTCAGAGAGTACCTCATCAGCAGCCTCAATGCCGTTATCCGGATCTGCTGTAACTGCAGGAGTCACCTGAATCGCCTGAATTGTCATTGTAGTTTCAGCTGTATCTGTAGGAGCTTCAACGGGCTCTTCGGACGTAATTTTCTTACCCTCCTTAACCGCCGCCGCCGTAGTAACGGGCTCCTTGCCTGCCACATAATAAAGATCATTTCCTGGTTCACCTTTAAGGGTGAATTTAATATCACTCGTGCCGTAAGGAACCTTTACACCGCTCTTCTGCTCAGCTTCGCCACGTGTAACAGTGATCGTAGGAGCTGGCAGAGCTGCCTTCGCGTCCATAGCATTCAGAGTAGAATCGGAAACGTTCTCTGCTTCCCCCTCAGTTGTGGGGTCCACAATATACGAAATTTTTTGCCACAATGAAAAACAGTTTTTAGATTTCCAGTAAAAACGGGGCTTTTAGATATCATAATCTGAAAATACAAACTGTATTTTGCTATCAATAAATTGATATTTCGTGTTGTTTTCCTCGTTTGTCACTAACTTGTTACTAATAAAAATGCAGAGAAATCTGAAAGCCTGCATTAACAGTGGATGTCAGGGATTTATAAGCAAAACAATTTGTCACTAATTTGTCGCTAATAGGCCCGCTATTGTAAAATGATCAAAAAAATGGTAAATTTTAATAGGAATATCTGTGATAAAGCAAAAGCGTATTTTCGATAGACAATCGGATAAGAAAGGAACACGACATACATTATGAAAGAGAAGATAATGGATAGGCTTCCACATACATTACGCAGATTAAAGAGCTCCGCAAAATGGATCGTTTTTGCGATCGTGTCCGGCGTGGTGATTGGCGGTATCGGGACGTTTTTCTATTTTTGTCTGGCGGCGGTGACGCAGTTTCGCGGGGAGCATCCCTGGATTCTCTGGCTGCTTCCGGTCGGCGGCGTTCTAATCGTAGGGGCGTATCGTCTGCTTCGCAACGAAACGGATACGGGGACGAATCAGGTTATTGCCTCGATCCACTCCGGGGAAAATCTGCCGCTTCGGATGGCGCCGTCCATTTTCTTTTCAACGTTGGTAACCCATCTGTGCGGCGGCTCGGCGGGTCGTGAAGGCGCTGCCCTGCAGATCGGCGGCAGTATCGGCAATACGCTGGGCAGTTTGTTCCGCTTCGATGAAAAAGATCGGCATGTGATGACCATGTGCGGAATGAGCGCTGCCTTTTCCGCATTGTTCGGAACGCCTATGGCGGCGGCAATCTTTGCGATGGAAGTGGAGTCTGTCGGGATCATGTATTATGCGGCGTTGGTGCCCTGTGTCATCGCTTCTCTGGTGGCTCACGGGATCGCCGTTTATTTCGGTGCGACGGGAGAAGCCTTTTTACTGACCGGGCTTCCGGATTTTACGATAGGCAATGCGGTAAAGATTTCGATTCTGGCGATTCTGTGCGGCGTTGTCAGCATTTTATTCTGCGTTCTGTTGCATCAGGCATCGCATTTATATAAGAGATTTTTTAAAAATCCTTACGTCAGGATTCTGGCGGGCGGCTGTATTGTGATCGCTTTGACGCTTTTGGTGGGAGATCAGCGTTATAATGGCGCAGGTATGAATTTGATCGAGGAATGTATGGAAGGCCATGTGAGGCCGGAGATGTTCCTGATGAAAATTATATTTACAGCGCTTACACTGGGCGCCGGCTATAAAGGCGGTGAAATCGTACCGTCCTTCTGTATCGGCGGCACGTTCGCCTGTCTGTTCGGCACGTTGGCAGGCATTTCGCCGGCACTCTGCACAGGAGCCGGGATGGCAGCGGTATTCTGCGGCGTGACCAATTGTCCGATCTCTTCCCTGCTGATCTGCTTCGAACTGTTCGGCTATGAGGGGATGCCGTATTTTCTGCTGACGATTGCTTTCAGTTACCTGTTTTCCGGGTACTTCGGCCTGTACAGCACCCAAAAGATCATGTATTCTAAATATAAAACCAGATTTATTGACAGAAAGGCGGAGTAATGAACATAGTCCTTTTATCCGGCGGCTCAGGCAAGCGCCTGTGGCCCCTTTCCAACGACACACGGTCCAAACAGTTTATTAAGATATTCAAGACTGAAACGGGAGATTACGAATCCATGGTGCAGCGTGTCTATCGCCAGATCCTGACAGTAGATAGTTCCGCCACGGTTACGATCGCTACGTCTAAATCTCAGGTGTCGGCGATTCATAATCAGCTGGGAACGGATGTGGGCGTCAGTGTGGAGCCCTGTCGGCGGGATACCTTTCCGGCGATTGCTCTGGCGGCGGCTTATCTTCATGACGTGCAGGGTGTTCCGGAAACGGAATCTGTGGTGGTTTGTCCGGTGGATCCCTATGTGGAACAGGATTATTTTGAGGCGCTTAATGCCCTTGGACGGTGTGCGGCGAACAGCGAGGCGAATCTGGTGCTCATGGGCATCGAGCCCACCTATCCAAGCGCCAAGTACGGTTATATCATTCCCGAGGAGAAAGAGGCGGTCAGCCGGGTATCCCGGTTCAAGGAAAAACCGGACGAGGAGACAGCCCGCGAATACATCAGTAAGGGGGCTCTCTGGAATGGCGGCGTGTTTGCATTCCGCCTGTCATATGTATTACAGCGTGCCCATGAATTGATAGAGTTTCGGGATTATCAGGATTTATTTAAAAAATATGATACCTTGGAAAAAATAAGCTTTGACTATGCCGTGGTAGAGCATGAACCGCATATCGAGGTGATGCGCTTTGGCGGTATGTGGAAAGATATGGGAACTTGGAATACGCTGACGGAGGCGATGGAAAGTCCCAGCATCGGCAAGGCGATCCTGAATGAGACATGTGAAAACGTGCATGTAGTGAATGAACTGGATGTGCCTGTGCTCTGTATGGGCTTGAAGGATATGGTGGTTTCCGCAAGCCCGGAGGGAATCCTTGTCTCGGACAAGGCGCAGTCCAGCTACATCAAGCCTTTTGTGGACGCTATCGACCAGCAGATCATGTTTGCGGAAAAATCCTGGGGGAGCTTTCGCGTCATCGATATCGAAGAAGAGAGCATGACCATCAAAGTGACTTTAAATGCGGGACACAGAATGAACTATCACAGCCATGAACGCCGCGATGAAGTCTGGACCGTGATCGAGGGAGAGGGCCGCACTATCATAGACGGTGTGGAGCGCAAAGTCAAAGCGGGAGATGTGATCCGCATGACGGCGGGAACGCCCCACACGATCATCGCCGATACCGCCCTGCAGGTGATCGAGGTGCAGCTGGGAAAGGATATCAGCGTGGGGGATAAGAGGAAATATCCATCTCCGAAAAATACAGATATAGATTCTCATAAATTCCAGCCTTAATACATTCCGAGAAAGGATATCGCACCATTTCTGTGTCATTCTTAAAATCATACACTGTGACCGTCTCCTGATTCGGGTCTACGATTCAATATTCCCGTACACCAGCCTCCCGATAGAGGGCGGTCTTTCTTTCGTAATCCATCTTCGCACTGGAGGGAGACACGATCTCTATCGTCCAGTCGGGTGCGCGAGACAGCCCTTTTCGCTTCGCTTTTCCATGTCGCAAATGACGGAAATATCAGGCTTAACATAATTGCGGTTATGTTTTTGATGTATACTCCGAAGGGAACGCTTCGATATCCGCAATCGTATATCCTTTCCGCCTTTGATTGTCATGACGATTCATCAAGAACGAAAATCCGACAAAATATCTAATCTTGTTGATTTCAAACCTCCATCAACAAAAGGAGATACCCCTCCCCATGAATCCGAAAATTCATAGGTTGGGGCATCTTCATTTTGCTTTCTCAGCATTTAGATCATTGCTTTACGAGCTTTGATTCAACAGATTGCTCTGTACCATCAACCCTCGTCACCTGCAGGAAGCTCGGCAATCTCAAGCGTGATCGTAACGTTATCAGTATCATTACTATCGCTTTTATTTGTCACAGTAATCGCGATTGAAGCGCTGCCTGCTTTCTCTGCAGCCGGAGGCTCAACAGTAAAGGTATCTGCCAGAGTTATATTATATGCGTCTATTCCTGCAATCTTGGCAGCCGCTATTGCATTTGTAATGCTCTCCTTTACAGCATCGGCATTACTGATCGTGTTATCCTTATATTCGATTGCTGTAATCGTAGCATTGTCAACTGCAGTTTTAATCTTCTGTGCAATGCTTGCTGCTGTCGGCGGAACTTCGGTCACATTGAGGTTAAGCTTAACGGTTGCTGCATAATCCTTGTAATCCTTTTCAGTAACACTATCTTTTGCCTTACCTTCTTCATCAACAAAAGTACTAGCATGGTCGCTGTCTTCGGGCACGATGTAAATATCCGCAGTAATCTTTTTCACTTTCTTTACATCCGCATCTTTCAGCATCGTCACAAGCAGCTTGTTGTCTTTTACCTCAACCTTTATCTGATCNCTGGNCTTCTTAAGCNGTGCNTNCACTANNTTAANAGCTTTATTGNNTGTACCGGACCAAACCGTATCAATAGCATCCTTACTGTCTACCTTGATCTGAATCTCCCGGCTCGATCCTTCCTGATTACCAATGTCAGCACTGTCATGCGTATACTTAACCACCCCATTGGCGTTGACTTTAACGGTAATCTTAACAAGTCCGCTCTGATCCTGAGTGTCATAGTAAGTCTTATCAGTCGTTGCAGTGTATACCAGATAACCGGTATTATTATCTTTGTTAATNTCCGAAGCGNNAACACCCGACTGCAGCTTCAGCTTGCCACCCTTAATCTCGAACTTCTTAGCAAACTCGTTTTCTATACCATTCTTATCTGCAAGATTCAGCAGACCTTTGAATTCGAGCTTCAACTCATCCGCAGGGATGCTGGATTTACCACCCAAAACCGCATAACCGTCCTTAGCACCAATGGTGTAGGATGTGGTAGGTTTAAAGGTAAACTTTGCTGTCTTGGTAACTTTGACAGTTGCCGTTGCAGCAGGAGCTAATGCCGTGAATACAGAATCGCTTGCACCCTCTGGCTTTTCTTCTTTGCCCAGAATCACTTTCAGTGCATAACTGTTCTGATTAAAGTTGAATGTCTGGNCATCTTNAAAGGACAACTCGAAGCTTGCCGTCGACTCACCAGCTTTTTTGGCAGGCTCGACCTCACTAAGGGTGTAGTCTACCTCCTTCAGGCTGTCTCTGAAGTAATATAGATCAGCACTGTTCTTTGCATTCATCTTGGTCCAATCAAGATCGACCTTAGCTTTCAACNCTTCTGCAGACTCCTGTGTNGGGAACTGTAGATTGATAGTTACTTTCTGCTCGTCGGTCTTTCCCACTTTATGGAGGCTGCCCTGTACGCTTGCTGTTACCTTCGTCTTATTAGTTTTATCAACCAAATCTTTGCTGGTCAATACATATTCCGTAGTAACATTCGTTGACTTATCTGTCAGATTGACTTTTACAACCTTCTCCTTCGCAGTAAAGGAAATCTTATTCCCTATCTGCTCAGGCTTGGTACCGCCAGTCGTAACCTTGACTTCATAGTTTGCAAANGCNGGTGCANCANCCCATTCAGNANNNTCACCAGTGCCTNTTGCTACAACCTTTGCNNNCAGTCTGGTGCCTGTGAAATCAATANTCNTTNCGCTCTGCAGCGTTGAGNTTTGTACCCTCTTTTTCCGANGCATTCCCGTTTTCATTTTTAACCTCAAGAGGATAGAACTCCAGCCCAAGCGTCTTACCTTCTGTCTTATCATTGCCTACANTGAGCTTGATACCAAGTGTTGCCTTGCTGCCGTCATTAGCGGTCACTGTCAGTACAGGCTTAGTGTTTGCCTTTGTGACTGTAAGTACATTACCGTTAAAGATAACATCCTTCGGCTTGCTNGACTTGTAAGCTAAATTCGTAGAACTAATCTCATTAGCNGGCNCGACACTATAGACTTNNTNNTNCTNTACCACGGCACTTGCATTAACAACCCTTACGGTTGCACCATTCAGTTTGGATGCTTCTAAGGATATTTCNTCCTTAGGCTTACTCTCAGTGGATATAGCAAGTACATTGCTTTCACTATCAACAATAACGAGCTTGCTCATATCCAATCCTTCATTGGTGATAGTGATTGGTTCACTATATGCATCTTCAGCAGCACCAATCCACTTCGGTTTTGCATCTGTGCCGTTATCTACGGACACTTTGATTCTGAATTTGTTATCCNNATCATNTACTTTCAGGATATAATCCTTCGCTACAGTTACGGTTCCGTTGCTCTTGTTGATGGTTACCTTAGGATCAAACAAGTCGTCAGAATCAGCCTTTACAACTGCCCATGTTACTTTCTTGGTCTTAGGTGCAATTGCCTTGTTCTTACCAGTCTCATCNCCATTGAAGATTGCAGTCGGCTTGATGGTTGCTGNCTTGCCATTTGCCTTATACAAGCTATNGCTCGGAACAGATACTGNTANCCCATCAATACCTCTTTCTACCGTAACGACAATCGTCGCTCTGGATGCGTACATGGTGTCTTTGTTTTCNTNATTCTTATGTGCNCTNGCNGTTACCTGNATTGTNTGCTTTCCTACAGCAGCATATTGNGTCTTTGTNGCNTTGGNCTCACCANTCTCCTCATCTCCATCATTCCCANCAGAGGTTTCGNTAACAGCACTAGCATAGATNAANCCANTATCTTTATNTACCCATACCTTAAGCGGACCATTTTCTTTATGAGAAATGTCTTCAACAGTTAAGTCAGTATAGGTAGTTGTCTTAGAGAACTGAGGTGTTGCAATCATAACCTCAGGCTGCCCTGTATAGAGGGTCGTGGTACCCTTCTTCAGCTTCAGATTGCTCTCCCAAGCGGGTTTCAAGGTTTCAAAAGGNTTATTNGCAGCTGTCTCGAATACCTGACTCTCCGCCACTTTTTTATCGCTGAAATTATCGTCTGTGAGCTTTTCTTTGTCTTTCGCATGTACCAGTGTGACTTTAACACCGTACTTCCATGCGTCACCGCCTCCCAGAGCTGTGCCCTCGTTTGCTACTGTGACAGGGATAATCTGTGAATCATTAATTTTCTCAACATACTGTGTAGGTACTGTCTCCAAAAGAGTTGCAGGCCTATCAGTCCCAGCCTGAGGTGTTACCTCTACCTTGTAATATACCTGACCTTCAGCTGCGTCCTTAATATTCTTAGCGCTTACTGCCAATGTCAGTGAAATATCATTTGCTTTTGCCAGTGTAACAGTGGGCTTCGGTGTTTTATCGCTGATCAATGCCGTGGATTTCACGGTAACTACTTTCTCAACTCCGTCTCCGGCGGATACGATTACCTTTGCTCCCGCAGCCTCTGTTGCTTTCTGACCAGTTTTGATCACTAGCATTTTCTTAGCTACATCAATCTTAACATCCGCAATTACTTCTGGTAAAACACCATCAGCTCGACTGACCGTGAGTTTGTCAAGATCTCCGTCTACACTGATAGGATATTCTTCTACTCTATCTGTAGGCTGTGACACAGAAGCGCTTACCTTGATCTGACTGGCAGCCTTAATCTCCTTAGATACCTGCAGAGTATAAGCCACACCGGCGTCAACATTCGCAGCATCATCGCCTTCACCTGCCACGAACAGCTTCGCCGTGAGCTTCTTACCAGCTACTGCATCAGTCAGCTTAATAGTAGCATCATCCTTATTAACCGTTACACTACCATCGGCAACAGGATTATTGCCGTCAAATACCTGAATCTCAGCAATAGCTATAGGCGTGTTAGATGTACCCTTTGTAAGACCTACTTTGTAGGTGCCGTCATAGCTTACAGGATAAACGCCCTTTGCATCAGGTGTTACAGGGCTCGTTTTTGTTTCATCATTTTCAGTTGTTACTTTCTGCAACTGCACTGCCTTATAGTCAGCTTTCGCATTAATGGTAACTGTCGTATCATCAGTTACTACTACGCTAAACGCTGCGGCGCCGTTCTTTGCGGTTACAGTCCTCTTCTCACTACCTACTGTGTAATCTACAGTTGACAATGTGCAGCCGTCTTTCTGCGTTACACTAACAGCTACAGTTTCTCCTCTGCCAACTTTATAAGGCGCTGTCATGGCTCTACCGTTTTTGCTTACCACAACATCCGCATTAGCAACATCGCCATCAATCGTGACAGTGTTTTCTATAGCTTCCGCCGTGATGGTAAACGTATCACCCTCCGCAATCAGCGATGCCGGAATTACATACTCATAGGTTGCATCCGTTCCCTTGATTGTAGTTTTAGAAGCTTTAATATTCCTAGTAACTGCTCTGGTCTCATCCTTGCCTTCTTCTTTTTCGTCATCCTTACTGGTCTGGATAACTGTCGGCTCATAGGAGTCTTTCGCGGTGATTGTGAACAGCAATTTCTCAGCGCCTGCTTTAACCGTGTATTCATCGTCAGCAGCTTTTGCTTTGTCAATGTTCTTATCACCTGTGACAGTATAGCTCACATGGTCCGTGCCAGTTCCTTTTACGAAAGTGATAACACTATTATCCGCAGCTTTCGTCACTTTTGTAGTTACCGTTACGGTTGCTGCTTTAGCAGCGGCAAATTTAACCTCGTATGCTTTTGCCGCAGTTTCTGTTTCTGCTGTTTCTGATACCGTTACCTCTGTCGCACCAGTAACCTTATCAATGGTATAACCAGCCTCAGGTGTAATGGTCAAAGTAACCTTATCACCTGCTTTTGCTGCAATATCAACAGCCTTACCTACTTCAAGCTCTCCACTTGCGCTAAGATCGTTCGATTGAGCGAGTACTGCCGTAGCAGATTTCGCATCACCGGTCAGCTTGAAAGTAAGTGTCTTGAACTGCGCCATATCGAGTTCTGTCGTCACATCTATCGTTGCATTTTCTGTTACATTGAAAGAGTAAACGCCGCTTTTTGCTGTCAGCACAGTTTCACCAACCATAACCTTGGTGATCTTGTAGTAATCGTTTGCTGCCAGCTTGAATTTGAACGCAGAATCCTCTGCCACATCAGCAACAACACTGTTTTCTACATCCCCTACAGGATTAGGGAAGTCAGCGAAATCATTAGAAGCTCCGATGGCAAATGTAGCTTTAATATTGTCGTTTTTCTTCAGTGTAACAGTATACTTCTCAGGCTCACGCACTACTACTTTCAGTGTAATATCATCTGTAATCTTAGCTTTCGAGATAGTGTACACACCGGTTGTAGCCGCTGCAAGAATTTCCTCCTTAGCATCCGCCCCGATCTTATAGGACACAATGACTTTTTTGCCTGTAAAGTCAACGCCCGCAGCAGGATTCACATTAAATTTCAGGTCTTGCTTCGCGACAATCATCTTATTTGACTCTGTCTCTGTGAAGTTCTTCCCGCTCGGTGTATAGTCGATTACAGCAGAAATCTTATCTACTTCCTTAGCATCATCGCCTTCACCCTCAGTCACCTTGATCTCATTGATATCCTCAGTAATCTTATATTTATTTTTTGTCGCAGTAACAGTATAGGTTGCGTTAGCATTGATCACACCGAGATCATATACATTCTCCGTGCCATTGATGGAGGTATTGCCTTTCTTGACTATTACAGCAATTGTCTCATCCTTGGGAATTACTGTCAGTTTAACCGCAGCTCCTTTTTCGACTGTTATAGGAGACTCCACATTCTGAGCATCTCCGCCGTCAACACTGTATTTGTAAGTACTAACATTCGCAAGGGTATCTGCATTCGCATTTACAGTTACCGTAACTGTCTGGACTGCCTCTACAGTAATTGTAATGTCTGCGGTAATAGCAGTGCCGGGAACTTTATAGGTATTCTCCGCATCCGCAACAGGATCTGCATCCGCTGTTGTGTCACTGATAGTATACTTAACAGCTTTAATCTTGTAGCCAGTCTTCGCTGTTACCTTGAAAGTATAATCTGTATCCTTTGTAGCCGTCTCAGCCGCGTCAGTTATGGTATATCCCTGCGGATTTGTCGGCAAGGTTACATTAAATGTGTCTGTATCCGCCGGAGGATCATCATCTTCACCCATCAGGCCGATAGCCGGCTCTTCCACTTCCTCTAAATCACCCTCAGAAGGCTCCTCCTCAATGGGGTCCTCGTCTGCGGGATCCTCGTTCGCAATATCGTCACCTTCATCTTCGGAATTTCCTTCTTCAGAATCCTCCTCAGAAGGCTCCGTCACTTCTTCGTTTTGCTCGTCAGAAAGGCCTTCAGAGGTCTCCCCCACATCTGCCGTTTCTTCAATGGCAACATCGTTCTCAGCTGCCAAAACCGGCATTGCAGTCTGCGGTACCATAGTAAGTACCATAGCTGCTGCGAGCATGATAGAAAGTGCGCGATTAAATTTCTTTAATACTTTTTTCATGCTTAGTCTTTTCCTCCTCTTTCATAATAATATATTTTTTGCCTCGGCCGATGGTGAATGCCTCGGCCAGTTTCCTTGAATAAGGGCATAGGCATCGCCACCTATCACACCTTATCATTGCTTATTTTAGCCCCCGACACCTCGTTTGTCAAGTCTTCCAACCTCCTCTTTATATTAAAAAAAAGAGGGCCTATTTCGTCATTTTGCCTATAAAGATTTAGGACTTTGGTACGATATACACCAAATATTGCGGTTAAACTTCCACTTTCATACAATTATGTACATTTCTGGAAAAAATCACACCTACATTGTACCTGAAAAAGTGCAAAACCACCCGTTACTTATCTCGAAGAAACTCTTTCAGCTTCTCCTGGGATACTTTAGCTTCGCTAGCGGCTTCTTTCAGTGTCAGACGTCCTTGACGCAGCATAGAAACGACAACCTCCAGACGTCCCTCCTGCAAGCCTTCCTGTAAGCCTGTTTTCCGGCCTTCCCGCATACCTTTCTCTCGGCCTTCCCGCATACCTTTCTCTCGGCCTTCCCGCATACCTTTCTCTCGGCCTTCCCGCAAGCCTACCTCCCAGCCTAAACGTTCCGCTTTTTCACGCTCTGCCTTAAAGGTTTCCCACAATTCACTTGCCATAGCGCTCTCCTCCTTTACCTTCCGTTCCGCTTCGGGATTTGCCTCCAGCACCACCTCCACCACGGCATCTGCATATTCTCGTTCCGCCTTTGTCGTAATGTCCTCATAGGATTCCAACAATTCTATCGTCTCCTGAGGCTCAATATTATTCTGCAATGACGAAAGCCAGATATGTGATTCCGACCGCAGCTCTTTGGACACAATGATCTGCGTGTCAAAGAAGCCCTCCTTCTTAATATAGTAGATACCTAAGTAGGGATTAGTGATATTATAACCGTTTGTCTCAAACCATTTCAATAGCTTAATAGGTTTTGCCGCTCTAACCAGCGATATCGTGACCTCCTCGCACCTGATGGCATCCACAGTAACCCCTCCCGCCTTATAAAGACAGGCATAGGCTAACGTTTTAAAATAGGTATCAATATTCATCTCATCCTCAGGGGACTTATACTCCATAATATTATATCGTCTGAATATTTTCCCTATTTCGTTATCAATCAATATATCGTCTGATTTGGTCACTACCAACAGGTCAATTTGGATCGGTTTACGATTCAGGTTGTATTCATTTGCATACTGCAAATCACCTCGATTCTCTCTCAGTTCAAGTCGGACCGCCGAACAAAACGCGGGGTGCCATTGGATTTTGGGATTTTTCATGTTGTTTCCTCTCTTTCTCTGTATTTTAAACAGGGAAAGAGAGTTCTCTTATCCCTGTCTATTTCTTCGTTCAGGGATAAGCTGTACAGCAAGATTCCTTAATTGGATGAAATATTTAGATGTGTTTATTGATTGTTCTTTCAGTATGCGCCAGCGCGCACGAAATGTCAAGCGTTAAATAATTTTATTTCGTCATCTTCTCCATCTCCTCCACAGCCCTCTCAAGCTGATTATCCACGCCGTCGTCATAGTAGGCATCACTGTCAAACTCACAGACAATGTCCGGCTCGATGCCCAAGCCGTGAATGTTGTTGCCATTAGGCGTGTAATAAGAGCTGATCGTAAGCTTCAGGGCAGTGCCGTCCGTCAGGGGCAGCACGCGCTGAACGATGCCCTTGCCGAAGGTAGTGGTACCGACCAAAGTACCCTTTCCATAGTCTTTGATGGCGCCCGCGAGGATCTCTGAAGCGCTGGCAGAATTACCGTTCACCAGAACCACCAGCGGAATCTCCAGTTCTTTTCTGCCATCACAGTTATATTCGTCACGCTCGCCGTATTTATCCTCGGTGTAGACGATCAAGCCCTTGGGCAATATCTCCCTTGCAATATCTACGACCACATTGAGACTTCCGCCGGGGTTGCCGCGCAGATCAAGGATCAGGCCTTTCGCCCCGGAACCCTTGACCGTAGCCAAAGCCTCTGTAAACTGGTCTGTGGTGACATCGTCAAATTCCGTGATCTGAATGTAACCGATATCATTCTCAAGCATTTCATAATTGACCGTGGGCGACTCGATCTTACGCCGCTCCACGTCGATCTCCAGATAATCGCTCTCGCCCTCTCTGTATATGGTAAGGTGGACAGTAGTGCCCTCCTCTCCCTTCACGCGGGCTACGATTTCGGAAAGTTCTAATCCCATGGTCACCTCACCATCCACCATATAGATCAGGTCGTCCGCACGCAATCCTGCCTCCTGAGCGGGAGTATTATCAATAACACCTGATATTTTAGCAGCACCCGTATTCTGATCTATCATCAGGTAAGCGCCAATGCCATAATAGATGCCCTCGGTCTCCCGCATGAGATCAGCCCACTCCTCTTCGGTATAGTACACAGAATAGGGATCTCCCAACGCATTCACCATACCGGCGTACATGCCCTCGGTCATGGCATCCACATCGATATCCGCGTCCTGATAATAATACTCATTGATCACATCCTCAATGGACGCCAGCTTTTTTTCTGTATCCTCGTTCACAACGCTGTCCGCTGTGCCGGTTTTCTTCAAATGTTTACTGCCCACCGCCTCGTAGACCTTCACGCCTACAAAAACAAAACCGCTGACCAGCAGGGCAAGCGCCATACCGACCACCAGTCCCAGAATAAAGTTACTGCCGCTTCCGGTGTTTTTACCGGAACGATTATCATAACGCACGTTATTATTCATGTTATTGTTATTGTAATAGGAATCCAAGGCTGTTCATCTCCTTATTATTTTAGGTAGTTCCATGGGCTGACATAGCTTCCGTTCAGGCGCACGCCGAAGTGCAGATGGGGGCCGGTAGAACGGCCGGTGGAACCCACCGCCGCGATATTCTGTCCCTTGGAGACGGTCTGTCCCTTGGAAACATAGAGCGCCGAGCAGTGCATATATATGGTATAGAGCCCGCTTCCGTGATTGATCATGATATAGTTTCCCATGCTTGCGCTATAGTCTGCCGCCACCACATCACCGTCGTAGGCCGCCAGAATCGAGCTGCCGGAGGAAGCTGCCATATCCAGCCCGTTATGAAACTTCTCTACTCCCAGCGTGGGATGCATGCGGTTGCCGTACTCGTCAGAAATGCGCTTATAGCTGGGACAGGGCCAGGCAAACATGCCGCCGTTATAGATCCTGGCCTGGGCGTTCTCCGCCTCCAATCTGGCCTTTTCCTCTGCCACCGCCTTCTCCAACGCGGCGATCTCCGCATTCTCCTGTGCGATCATATCCTCGTATTCCTTAATCGCCGCTTCTTTATTAGAAATATCACTGGAGACAGAGAGGATCTGGGCTTCTTTCTCCCCGATCATGGTGCTGACATTCGCCTCCTCCTGCTCCACTGCTTCCTTCGCCTCATCTAAGAGCTGTTTTTCGACCTCCAGCTCTTCCTTACAGAGTTCTACATATTTCCGGGTCTCCACATACTCATCCAGCTTCTCTCTGTCGTAGCGGGAGAGCGCTTCTATGTAGTCAGCGCGGTTTACGATCCCGGAGATACTGTCAGAGCCGAAAAGAGTTTCCAGATAAAAGGAATCGCTGCGCTCATACATAAACTGGATGCGCTTTTTCATGGCGGCATACTGCTGCTCCTGCCTCTGCTGCGCTTCGTCCAGATCTCTGGCCGTCTCCTCGATCGCTTCCTCTTTTTCGGTGATCATTGTATTATATTGTGAAATCTTCTCCTGTATGTCAGCCAGCTGACCGTCCAGTTGGCGCACATAGGCCGTCAGGTCGCTCTTAGACTGCTCCAGCTCCTTTTTCAGCTTCTCCACATCCGTCAGATTGCTCTTTAAGCCGGAAACCTGTTCCTTAGCCTTTTCGATCTCCCGCTCTTTTTCCCGGATGCTGTCGCTGGTGACCGCCTGCACAGACGGGCCCGGCACCGCACAGGAGAGCACAAGCACCAGACACAGAAACAGATATGCGATTCTTTTTCCCTTTTTCAGTATGTCCGTCTTCAATTCAAACCCTCTACTAGACTCTCAAATGCCTTCTCACTGTTACAATACTGCCCAGAAAACCGATACCTACGCCGAGCCCTAATGAAACAGGCACGAGTACGTTAAACACTTCCTCCACCGTCACGAAGCTTAAGAGAGAGGAAAGCTGGGGAAACCGATCCATCACATAGTTCAGAACAACGTTATAGATCGTATAGATGAAGCCCAGCGGCAGCGCTGCACCGATCAGACCGATCAAAATACCCTCCACTATGAAGGGAGACCGGACGAAAAAGTCGGTAGCGCCGATATATTTCATAATGTTGATCTCCTCCTTACGGACGGAGATACCGATCGCTACGGTATTACTGATCAGGAAGATGGATACCGCCAGCAGGATCGCGATGATGCCCACAGATACATAGGCGATCAGGGCGTTCACTCCCGTCAGGGTAGTCGCCACCAGCTCCGAACGGTTGACCATGCGCACGCCGTCTATGGATTCCAGATAGGTCACCAGCGCAGACTGCATGGACACGTCATTCAGATAAACCTGATAGTTCGCGGAATTTTCCAGGGGATTCTCCGTAAAGCCGTCGCCGTACTCTCCCAGATATTCGTCACGGAAGCTCTCCCAAGCCTCCTCTGCGGAGATAAAATCTATGTCCGCCACCTCAGTCCGCTTCGCGATCATATCGCCGATCTGCTGGATTCTGATATCCTCAATCCCCTCATCAAAGAACACCCAGACAGAGACACCCTCCTCTGCGCTCCTCACGATGTGCTGAAAATTGGTCACGATCGCATAAAAGATACCAAAGAGAAAGAGACAGGCTGCAATGGTGGCGATGGACGCCAGCGAAAACAGCTTGTTGCGGAATATATTGCGGAAACCCTGTTTGAGCGTATAGAAAAGTGTGTTAATCCTCATCAATATACCCTCCCTTTTCCTCGTCGCTGATAATGACGCCGCGCCGTAAGGTAACCACACGTTTCTGCATGGCATTCACGATCTCACGGTTATGTGTCACAACAATAACAGTCGTTCCGTTTTCGTTGATCTGCTCCAGAAGCTTCATGATCTCCCATGAATTTTTCGGATCCAGATTACCGGTAGGCTCGTCCGCCAGAAGAATTGTAGGCTGGTTCACCAGTGCACGCGCCAGCGCCACTCTCTGCTGCTCACCGCCGGAGAGCTGCCTGGGCTTCGCCTTATACTTACCCGCAAGCCCCACGATCGCCAGAATACTGGGCACGTTCTTCTTGATCTCCTTATTGGATTTCTGGATGATGCGCTGTGCAAACGCCACATTTTCATAGACATTCCTGTCCTTCAGGAGACGGAAGTCCTGAAAAACGATCCCCAGATTTCTTCTGAATTTCGGGATTTTTCTATGTTTGATCTTAGAAAGATCATAGCCCATCACATTGATATAGCCGCTGCTGATTGTCAGTTCTCTCAAAAGGAGCTTGATCAGGGTAGATTTCCCCGAGCCGCTGTCCCCCACGATAAAGACAAATTCCCCCCTGCTGATGTGAAGATTCACATCCTTCAGGGCAGGCGCGCCGGTAGAGTACGCCTTGCTGACATTCGTCAGTGTGATGATCTCATTCTCCACCACAGGATTTTTTCTTCTTCTCTTAACTGCCACGCTTCATCTCTCCTATATGTTTAAAATTCAAATGATTCCATATACTTCATGTATTTTACGACCATGAGCGCGATCTTAAAGGTGATCGCATCCTCAAACACGCGCAGATCAAGCCCCGTGCCCTTCTGCAGCTTGTCCAGACGATAGACCAGCGTATTTCTGTGGATGAAAAGCTGTCTGGAGGTCTCCGATACGTTCAGGGAATTTTCAAAAAATTTATTAATGGTGACCAGCGTCTCCTCATCAAACTCGTCAGGGCTCTTGCCGTCAAAGATCTCCTTGATGAACATCTTGCACAGCGGGATCGGGAGCTGATAGATCAGGCGGCCGATACCCAGCTCGCTGTAAGCGATGACGTCCCGCTCGCCAAAAAAGATCTTACCCACATCAAGCGCCATCTTCGCCTCCTTGTAGGAGCTGCTCACGCCCTTGATCTCGTTCACCACGGTGCCGTAAGCGATGCGCACATTTTTAAAGTTTTCCTTGCGCAGATAGGCGACCACCGCTGCGGCGGTTCGCTCAATTTCGCGGGGGCTGTCGTCCTCGGACAGATCCTTGACTACAATAACATTATTTTCATCCACAGCCGTGATGAAATCCTTATTGTTCACGCCGAAGTAGGCACGCACGCTCTCAAGGGCATTGTAATCCTTGACATTATCCGTCTCTAGGATAAGCACCACGCGTCTGACATCCGACTGGATGTGCAGCTTCTTCGCACGGCTGTATATATCCACCAGAAGCAGATTATCCAAAAGCAGATTTTTAATGAAGTTATCCTTGTCAAACCGTTCCTTGTAGGCAACGAGGAGATTCTGGATCTGAAATGCCACCATTTTGCCTACCATGTAGACGTCCTCACCCACGCCGCCTGCCACCAATATATACTCCAGCTGCTGCTCATCGAAGATCTTAAAATACTGATACCCCTGAATCTCCTGGGAATCCGCCGGGGATTCGGCAAAATCCGCCGCTGCCCTGCCGCACCGCTCCATCTCTTCCGAGGTCATGGCCGCCGCTTTTCCGTCCACATCCATCACGCAAAGGTCTACTCTCGCGATCGCCTTCAAGCCCTCTATCGTATTCTGCAAAATCTGATTAGAAATCATTCCGCCACCCCGCTTATGTTTCGTAACAATGCACTATGCCCCACAGTCTTATTTCTGAAAAAAATCAAAGTACATTTCCTATTTTAATCTATATCCACAAAAAAATCTACCTGTAATCTTGATTTTTTTGTGGAATTTATTAGATTTTTGACGTTTCAGGGGATTTTGAAATTTTAGACATTTTGCACAGACACGTTACGGCAATTACATGATACAATAAGGACAGCGGTAAAAAACACGCAGAAAGGTCGGTGATCGTATGGATATCGCTGGATTGTCCATGGCTATGTCCACTGCGAAGACCAATGACGCCTATGGTGTGGCAATGCTTGCCAAGACTTTGGACCAGGCAGAGACTACAGGCAGTCAGGTTGTAGGCATGATGGATGCTGCCGCTATGGAACTGTCAGTCAATCCCCACATCGGAGCAAACTTCGATATGTCCGTATAATCGGCACAGAGGATTGATCTGACAAAAAACAGGCGTCCCACGGACGCCTGTTTCCCTTTTGCGACTATTACATCAGAAACCATTCTAAGCTCATATAGGCCAGGCACAGCACCACAGCAAGAATCAGTGGCACGCTCAGCATATGCTCCTGCTCAGGAGCCGGCTGCGCTTTCTTCCCTCGAAACAGGATCCGTACAGCCCCCTCCCGTCCCTCGTTTTTCATGATCCAGACGAGGATACAGACCGCGATCGGTGTAGTGACCGCCGCAATAACAAGATATACAGAGAGCGCTGCCAAAAGCTCCCGCGTTGTTACCGGCTGCGCCGTCTCACTCAGCGCCTGTTCGTAAATATTTCCCAGAATGCTGCTCGACAGATACATCAGCACCACCTCAAAAGAATTGAAAAACATATGGCAAGCCACAGAGGCCCAGAGGCTCCCCGCCACTTCCACCAGAAGCGCCAAAAAGATACCCAGGGCAAAGGCATAGATCGCCTGGTTAAAATTCATGTGCATCAGGCCGAAGGTAAGCGCCGACAAAGCCACCGCAGGGATGCCGCTTCCCACACCGCCATTGCATCTGCAATAGTTTTTATACATTATGCCCCGAAAGACAAACTCCTCACAGAAGGGGCCGAATATCCCGATCATAAACAGCATCACCGGAAAGGATACCCCTAGGATATCTCCCTCCAGAGACGCCACCGCATTATCCGTAAAAAACATCGTCAGCGCATTCAGCACCGTCACCAGCGGCATGAGCAGCAGAGTACACAGGAATATCATCAACACCGTGGATATTTTGATCCGGTGAAAGCCTGCCGCCTCTCTCCGCTCAGGACGCTTCCACTCCCCCGAAAAGAGCAAAAACAGAAGCGCCGGCACCATCAGGATCCCCTCGCTCACCAGAAAATTCATGACGATGCCAAAGGAAATACGATCTCCCGCAAAAAGCAGAAACAACACTACCCCGATATGTACCAATATCACTGTCAAAAACAACCAATTTGCTCTCTTACTTGTCATTGCCGTATCTCCAGTCTATCCGTTCCCACGTTCAAATGCGCCGGATCGCCTTTTCCGTTATCGTGATCCTGCCGGCCTTTAACAGATTTCCCACCGCCCGCTTAAACTCATTCTTACTCATCTGCATCTCCCTGCGGATCACCTCCGGAGACGCCTTATCATTGAAAGGCAGTACGCCGTCGAAGCTGTCTATGACCTGCAGCACCCGCTCCGCGTCCTCCGCGATCTGCAGATACGCCTTCTCCCGAATGCTCAGATCCAGCTTGCCGTCCTCCTTTACCGCCGTGACGCGGGCATTGACCGTATCGCCCACCTGAATCTCTCCGTAAAGCTCCTGTCTGGGGATCAGTCCCGAATACTGATCGTCCACCGCCACAAAGGCTCCGAAATTACGGCTGATCTCATAGACGGTTCCGGTCACTCTGTCATCCTTTTTATAACCACTGTTATTTTTAAGGTAAGGATACACATTCATGGTAGCGCACAGCCTGTCGCTCTTATCAATATAGAGCGCTACCAGCCACTCCTCCCCGGCGGACACGGGTTTGGTCTGCTCCTTGAAGGGCAAAAGCAGATCCTTCTCCAGCCCCCAATCCAGAAAGGCTCCTATCTTGCCCACCTGCGCAACTCTAAGCCTTGCCACCTGATGCAGCGTAAGACCGGGTCTTGCGGTGGTAGCGATCAGTCTGTCCTTGGAATCGCGGTATACAAACACTTCCAGCTCATCGCCGGTCTCCGCCTCCGGGGGAACCTGCTTTTTGGGCAAAAGCACTTTTTCTTCCGGCTCACCTTCCACGCCCAGATAAACGCCAAAGTCCACTTTTTTAACAATCTGCAGTTTCTGTATCTCACCTAATCGAATCATCCGTTTTCCTTCCTTAGCTGGACAGCTCCACGATACAGTACGGATTTCCCTCCTTTGTATTCAGGGATACCGTGTACAGGCCGCCGTCCTCCCGGCCGCACACCACAGGCCGGATCTCGTCTCCCAGCACCGCCTGGCTCTTATACTCCACCCGCAGCTGCCGGATCGCATAGTCTGTGGGTATATATTCCATCGCCATGCGCACATACTGCCCGTTGTTGACATGATGGTTCGTGTCCAGATGATGGAGCTTTACCGTAAAGGACTCCCGCTCCTCTCCGTCCGCAGGCACCACGATCCTTCTGGGTGCATAGTCCATCGGGTATTTCTCCTCCAGCACATAGCCGTCAATCATCTCCTGGGTAGGCTTCGCAGGCCGCATAACCTCCGTATCCATCAGCGTCCATATGGAATTGGCATAAGCCAGCACCTCCCCGGCATCGGTCTGCATCAGGAAGTTACGGCATCCCATAAAGCTGCGAAATTCATAGGGCGATGTACCAATCACAATGCGCTCGCTCAGACGGGGATACCGCTCGATACAGATCTGCCAGGCGGACAGAAGCCACACCCGCTTGATCCCTTGCAGATACTCCATGCCAAGCCCGATATCTTCCGAGTGAAAGGTAGAACAGTCCTGAAAGTAATCCAGAAGCGACTGTAACGTCAGGCATCCGTCCTCTCCCACCTCGCTATAACGCACTCTGCTGTCAAATGTGTACATATTCAATGCTCCTTCCGAGAATCCCTTTCATCTGCGCGATGGCAATGCCGTAATTGGTGACCGGCACGCCCTGTCTGTCTGCAAAACGCATTCTTCTGAGCACTTCTCTCTCATTCAGCATACAGCCGCCGCAGTGAATGATCAGCGAATAGGGTGTCAGATCCTCCGGAAAGCCCGTACCGGAGGCAGTCTCTATGACAAGCTCCCTGCCTGTGTACTGTTTCAAAAACCGGGGGATTTTTACCGTCCCGATATCATCACACTGCCTGTGATGGGTGCAGCCCTCCGCGATCAGCACGCGGTCGCCGTCCTGCAGGCGGTCAATAGCCTGTACACCCTCCACTGCCATTTTCAAAAATCCCTTATAACGCGCCATCAGAATGGAAAAAGAGGTAAGCGGTACATCGGCGGGCACTACTGCCGCCACCTCCTCAAAGACCTGGCTGTCCGTGATGACAAAAGCGGGTTTTGCAGGATTTCTTGCAAAAAATTGCGATAACTCACATTCCCGCATCACAACCGTGACCGCGCCTGCCTCCAGAAGCTCTCTTATCACCTGCTGCTGGGGCAGGATCAGCCGTCCCTTTGGTGCCGCAGAGTCAATGGGCACCACGAGCACCACCACGTCCATCGGCTTCACCAGATCTGACACCAGAGGCCGGACTTTTCCGGCAGGTACCAGGGCCGCGATTTTTTCCTTTAATTCGTGAACACCTTCTCCGGTCTGTGCACTCACGTTGATAACATTCGTTATTTTATTATCTGAAATATCCGCCTTATTATAAACTACAAGGTAAGGAATCTCCCGCTCTTTGAAAAGCTTCTCCAGTTCATCGTCACAGGCGTTTCTTCCCTCGACAGCGTCCACCACCAGCACCGCCGCGTCCGTCTTTTCCAGCACCTGCACTGTCTTTTTGATCCGCTGCTCGCCAAGCGTCCCCTCGTCATCGAAGCCGGGTGTATCGATCATCATGACCGGTCCCATGGGAAGAAGCTCCATCGCCTTATACACCGGATCCGTAGTGGTTCCGCCAATCTCCGATACCACCGCCAGCTCCTGTCCTGTCACTGCATTTAAGAGACTGGACTTGCCCGCGTTACGTCTTCCGAAAAAACCGATATGCACCCGTTCTCCTGCGGGTGTGTTGTTCATACCCATAATATCCTCCCTAGAATCGGAAGTCTCTGATCCCTTCCTCGATCTTCTGCAGATGTTCCTTGGCGATCTCTCTCACCTGCTCCTTCGGAATATTGGCAAGCTCCGCCTGAATCAGCGCCTCACCCGCCGTCTTTGTCTCCTCGGAAGCATAATCCATCAGATACTCCTTCAAGGTCATCAGTGCGTTAGGATGACAGCAGTTCTGGATCTGTCCCGTCTTACACAGACTCATAAAGCGGTCACCTGTCCTGCCTTCCCGATAGCAGGCCGTGCAGAAGGAAGGAATATAGCCCAGTTCCATCAGCCACTTGACCACCTCGTCCAGGGTTCTCTGATCGGACACATCAAACTGCTCCGTATCTGTGGGGCGTTCTTCCTCCGTATAGCCTCCCACAGAGGTTCTGGAACCTCCGGAAACCTGAGATACGCCAAGGCGGATCACCTTTTCCCGCACTTCCTGACTCTCTCTGGTTGAGATGATCATGCCTGTATAGGGAACTGCGATACGGATCAGAGCGCATATCTTCGCAAAGGTCTCATCATCGATTCCATTATCAAAAGCGGAAGGATCGATATCATCAGCCCGCTTGATCCGCGGCACGCTGATGGTATGAGGCCCCACGCCGTGTACGGCCTCCAGATGCTCCGCGTGCATGAGAAGCCCGGCGAACTCGTACTTATACAGCTCCAAGCCAAAGAGCACACCCAGTCCCACATCATCGATCCCGCCCTCCATAGCGCGGTCCATCGCCTCGGTGTGATAATTGTAGTCATGTTTAGGCCCTGTGGGATGCAGATTTAAATAGCTTTCCTTGTGATAGGTCTCCTGAAAAAGGATATAAGTGCCGATCCCTGCCTCCTTCAACATACGGTACTCCTCCACCGTGGTAGCCGCAATGTTTACATTGACGCGGCGGATCGCTCCGTTTTTATGCTGAATGGAATAGATCGTCTTGATACATTCCAGAATATACTCGATGGGATTATTGACCGGATCCTCCCCCGCCTCGATGGCAAGACGCTTGTGCCCCATATCCTGCAGGGCAATGACCTCCTGTCTGATCTCCTCCTGGGTCAGCTTCTTTCTGGGGATATTCTTATTTTTACTGTGATACGGGCAGTATACACAGCCGTTGACACAGTAGTTGGAAAGATACAGCGGCGCAAAGATCACGATCCTGTTGCCATAATAAGCCAGCTTGATCTCCTCTGCCAGAGCGTAGATCTTCTCCAGCACTTCCTTGTCATCACATGCCAGAAGCACCGACGCCTCTCTGTGGGAAAGCCCCGCGCACACTGTGGAATTTCCCTCTTTTCTGGGACGGGCTTTCTTCAGGATTTCATCGATCAAAGCCCTGTTATTCTTGTTCTGCTCTGCGTACTCGAGTGTTGCCTGAATCTCCTCATGATCAATAAATTCATCTGCACACATTGATTTCGGATCGTACATAATATAATACCTTCTTTCTACACATATCTATTTATAGTCTGTGCCACCGACCAGCGCTGAAATGCCGTGGTGATCACGCTGCTATCTCATTCGTACACTGTCTCCTCTGCTCACTACTACCTGATACCCTGCTGCCGTCACACAGCTTTTCAAAAGCGCAATTCCTTCCGCCGCTTCCTCTCCCGCACAGATCTTATTATCGTAGAGAGAATACTGCCCGCGCACCGAAACGGGGGACAGATTCGGCATCACCACATTGGCTCCCGCCTGCAATCCCATCTCTCTGCCCTGTGGATGGATCGTTCCCAGCGCCGTCGTCGCGGGAATGAGCGCATGGGGAAGCGTCAGTCTGGTGAGCGCCACCATGGTAAGCGTCTGCTCCAGAGTCCCCTGCGGGTATGCCGCAAAGGGTGTGTCGTGGTGCGGTATAAAAGGGCCGATACCCACCATATGAGGCTGAAACTCCCTTAGGAAACGCATGTCCGCGATCAGATCGTCCGTACTCTGAAAGGGAGATCCCACCATAAAGCCCGCTCCCGTCTGATAGCCGATCTGCTTCAGATTTTGCAAACATAACATGCGATATTTATAGCTTTGCTGCGGCGGGTGCAGTTTCTCATAGTGAGGGCGAGATGCCGTCTCATGCCGCAAAAGATAACGGTCGGCTCCCGCCTTGTACCAGATTTCATAATCCTCCTGCGGCCGTTCTCCCAAAGAGAGCGTCACCGCGCAGTCGGGATATTTTTCTTTGATGGCAGAAACAACTTCCTCCACCCACTCTGTGGTGTGGTAAGCATCCTCCCCGCCCTGCAGCACAAAGGTACGAAAACCCAGCTCATATCCCTGCGCGCAGCAGGCATATATCTCCTCTTTAGAGAGCCTGTAGCGTTCCGCATTCGCATTGCTCCTGCGTATACCGCAGTAAAGACAGTCATTTTTGCAAAAGCTGGAAATCTCGATCAATCCTCTGATATAGACGTCTGTTCCGTAATGCTGTCTGCGCACTTTATCTGCCCTGTCGAAAAGACGCTGTCTGTCATAGTCTCCCTCTAACAAAAAACGCCACTCGTCATCGGAAAGGTCGTTTCCCGACGCCAGGCTGTCAATCAGGTCTGTCATATTTCATGCCCCCATGCAGTGCAGAAAACCCCGACAGATCGAATCTATCGGGGTCACTAGCTGGGCTACAAGGATTCGAACCTTGAAATGACGGAGTCAGAGTCCGTTGCCTTACCGTTTGGCGATAGCCCATCAACAATTAAGGATTATATAGGAAAAAGGGCAATTTGACAAGCCCTTTTTCCTANTTTTTTTAAAAANTGTAAATNAGATNTCAAACATCAATTCGCCNTANGTCGGAATCGGCCAATATTCCTTATCTACGATCATCTCCAGCTCATCCGCCGGTGCACGCAGTTCGTCCATGATAACCCGCACCGTGTCNTTATAAAAGAACGCCTGTTTTTTTGCGTCTGTGATCGCAGAAGCCTCTTTCTCTGCCTTTTCCAGCTTCTTAAGCGCCGTCTGCATTGCCGTCAGCTTCGTGCAAACCTCCTGCAGAAGCTCATCCTGTGTGGACGCATCCGCACCGGCGTTCTTTACCGCATTCACCGTATCAGCAAGCTCTCTCGTATAACGGATCACTGCGGGAATGATCTGCTTGCCCGCCATGTCGATCATGGTAAGCGCCTCGATATTGATACTCTTTGCGTATGTCTCGTAGATGATCTCCTCGCGGGACTCTAATTCCACCTTGGTGAAGATACCGAATTTCTCAAACAGCTTCACTGCCTTATCCGTGGTGAGCGTCTCCGCCGCCTCGATCATGGACTTAATGTTGGGAAGTCCTCTTCTTGCAGCCTCCTCTACCCACTCGTCNGCATAACCGTTGCCGTTGAAGATGATCCTCTGGTGCTTCGTCATATATTCTTTGATCAGGTCATGGATCGCAAGCTCCTTATCCTCCGCAGCCTCCAGAATATCAGCCGCCTCGCAGAAAGCCTCCGCCACAATCGCATTCAGAGTCGTGTTCGGGCTGGCGATGGAGTCTGAAGAACCCACCATACGGAACTCGAACTTATTTCCCGTGAAAGCGAAGGGCGATGTCCTGTTTCTGTCTGTCGCATCTTTCTGGAAATCAGGCAGGGTGCTCACGCCCGTCTGAAGCGTGCCGCCTTCCTTGACGGAGGTTGCCTGCCCCGTCTCGATCAGCTGTGTCACCACATCCTCAAGCTGCTCGCCCAGGAAAACGGAGATAATTGCCGGAGGCGCCTCGTTAGCGCCAAGTCTGTGGTCATTTCCCACATCGGATGCCGACTGACGAAGCAGATCCGCATGGGTGTCCACCGCTTTCAGGATGCAGGCCAGCACCAGAAGGAACTGTACATTCTCGTTAGGAGTATCGCCGGGATCTAACAGATTCACGCCGTTGTCTGTGGTGATGGACCAGTTATCGTGCTTACCGGAACCGTTCACACCGGCATAAGGTTTTTCATGTAATAAACAACGCATGTTATGCTGCACAGCCACTCTCTTCATGGTCTCCATAACGATCTGGTTGTGATCCACCGCAATATTAGCGGTCTCATAGATAGGTGCCAGCTCATGCTGCGCGGGAGCTACCTCGTTGTGCTGGGTCTTTGCTGTCACGCCCAGCTTCCACAGCTCCTTGTTCAGATCCTGCATGAACGCGCCCACACGCTCTCTGATCACGCCGAAATAGTGATCCTCCATCTCCTGACCCTTGGGCGCCGGTGCGCCGAACAGCGTACGGCCGGAAAACATCAGATCCGTTCTCTTCATATACAAATCTTTATCTACCAGAAAATACTCCTGCTCCGGGCCTACAGAGGCCGTCACCTTGGTCGCCTCCGTGTTGCCAAACAGACGCACGATACGCAGCGCCTGCTGACTCAGCGCCTCCATGGAACGCAGCAAAGGCGTCTTCTTATCCAGCGCCTCGCCCGTGTAAGAACAGAAGGCGGTGGGGATACAGAGAATCGTACCGCAGCCGGATTCTTTCAAAAACGCGGGGGAAGTGATATCCCATGCCGTGTAGCCTCTCGCCTCGAAGGTAGCCCTTAAGCCCCCTGAAGGGAAGGAGGATGCGTCCGGCTCACCCTTGATCAGCTCCTTGCCGGAGAACTCTGTCAGCATCTTACCCAGGTCATCGGGATGGGACACGAAAGCGTCATGCTTCTCAGCCGTAATACCGGTCAACGGCTGGAACCAGTGCGTATAATGGGTCGCGCCGTTCTCTACCGCCCAATCCTTCATCGCCTTAGCAACTATGTTCGCGGTGCTCATGGAAAGCTCCCCGCCCTCATTCATCACCTTGACCACTTCTTTGTAGGCACTTCTGGTAAGACGCTCCTGCATCTTTCCAAGAGTGAACACATTCTTTGCAAAAATCTCTTCCACATTGAATTTTTCGCTCATAACTCTCCTCCTCATTTCACAGAACATGTGAAAAAATGCGCTCCAAAAAAACCTTTTTGGAACGCCCTCGTTCTGAATACCTGTATACAATTTCTGTATTTAAGATACGCTACTTTTCTGTAAATTGCAACCCTAATATTGTTTTTTTCCAAGAACATTACATATTATGTTCTTTCTCCACCCGCAGAATATCTCCCGCCTCAGGCAGTTCGGACAGTCTCACATCTATGTTCTGTTTCGGGTGTGGGCAGGACTCCACCGACTCCCCGTCCTCATTGTACATGGCAAGCACCTCCACCGGAACATTCGTACCATCCGGCTTCATGATCTCAATGGCATCTCCCACGCTGAATTTGTTGCGCTGCTCAAAACGGGCGCACATACGCGCTTCACCGCTATCGTTATGCGGGTCCGACACCAACTCCGCCACGATCCCCAGATAGATATACTCATTCACATAGGTGCTCTCATCATAGATCTGCGTATTTTCATCGGCCTTCCCGAAATAAAAGCCGGTGGTAAACTTCCGGTAAGTACATTTGGCAATCTCCGCGCGATACCAGTCCATGTTGGCCCGATATTTCTCTTCCGATTCCAGATAATCATCGATCGCCCGGCGATAGGTGCGNGCCACNGTCGCCACATAGAGCGCCGTCTTCATCCTGCCCTCGATCTTAAAGCTGTCGATTCCCGCCTCGATCAGCTCCGGGATATGTTCGATCATATTCAGATCCTTGGAGTTAAAAATATAAGTCCCCCTGTCGTTCTCATAGACGGGCAGATATTCTCCCGGTCTGTTCTCCTCCATCAACGCATATTTCCAGCGGCACGGATGGGTACAGGCGCCATGATTCGCATCGCGCCCCGTAAAATAATTGCTGAGAAGGCAGCGTCCCGAGTAGGAGATGCACATGGCCCCGTGCACAAAGCTCTCGATCTCCATCTCCTCGGGGATCTGCGCCCGGATCTCTTTGATCTCCTGCAGGGAAAGCTCCCTTGCGGACACTACCCGCTTTGCTCCCTGCTCATACCAGAAACGGTAGGTCATATAATTCGTATTGTTTGCCTGGGTGGAAATATGGATGTCGATCTCCGGGCAGATCCTGCGCGCCAGCGCAAACATTCCCGGATCTGCGATGATCAGAGCATCGGGCTTCAGCTCCTTCATCTCATGAAAATAAGCCTCTGCGCCTGTCAGATCCGCATTATGCGCTAAAATATTAGCCGTCACATGCACCTTCACGCCATGCTCATGGGCAAAGGCGATCCCTTCTGCCATTTCCTCTGTGGAAAAATTCTTAGCTTTCGCCCGCAGACCGAATGCTTCTCCGCCAATGTAGACCGCGTCCGCCCCAAAAATAACAGCCGTTTTTAAAACCTCCAGACTGCCGGCAGGCACCAGCAGCTCCGGTTTCCTTCTATTCTTTGTCATATTCAATACTCCTCGGAGAATGCCTATCAAGCTTTTCNCNCACTGACCGTNACCCCGTCCCCCACNGGCAGNACGANCGTCTCCAGCNNCTCATGGTGNGTCANNTCATAGAGATANTCCCGCATTCTGCTGTGGATCGTNCGGTTTCTNCTTGTCACGGCNAACCGGGATTCCANCACGTCACCNTCCTGNAAAACNTTGTCGGAGACAAGCAGNCCGCCCGGCGAAAGAAGCCGCAGNGTATCCGGCANGAAATTCACATACTGTCCCTTGGCGGCNTCCATAAAGATAAAATCATANGGCCCGTCAAGCTCCTTCAGAATATCTGCCGCATCGCCNTCCAGTANAGTGATCTCTTTTTCCTTTCCNGCGCGCTCAAAATTTTTTCTGGCAACGGGGATCCGCTTTTCATATTTTTCTATGGTGGTNATCCGNCAGCCNCGGGGCGCGTATTCACTCATCAAAAGCGCAGAAAAACCAATGGCACACCCTACCTCCAAAATAGACATAGGTTTTCGCAGCGCGAGCAGGAACCGGAGCAGTCCCTGCGTCTGCGTGCGTATGATCGGCACATTGGTTTCCAAAGCTTCTCGTTCTATTTGATCCAGAAAGGGTGTATTCCCCGCATCCAGTGAGGCCAGAAAAGCATGCATACGCTCATCACTCTGCATTTTCCTCATCCTCCTCNGGNGCATCCGCAGCCATCACCGCCATCATCTCCTGCGCGGTCATGGAGGTNCTCAGGTCATAGATACCAGGCTGGATCTTCCCGTGATCTTCAGACAGCAGTTCCTGGATCACAAAAAGATTCGCGTCCCGNATCAAGCCCCTCTCCTNNANCATCTGTCCTACATCNCTCACNGANACCGGNTCNTCCACGCTGACACTTATGACTCTGCCCTCTCCCAGAGACACAGGAGCTTCCGTGAAAATACGGTAGCCGTAGTCATGAGCCGCAGCAGCAGTCTTAATAATATACGACGCAATAAATACCAGCGCCACCACTTTGATGATCAGCTCCACCGTGGAGCCAATAATGGATTTTATGCTCATAGTTACCTCTTTAATAAAGTTCGAAGTCCANCCNCTCCGCCAGNACCCCGTAAACATCCTGCATCATACGGCAGACAGCCAGCTCCGCCGCAAGGAAATCATCCACGATAGGATTCTCCCGAAACCTCTCATACTCTTCCTCAAATGCCTCCAGNCGCTCAAAGAGATCCTCGCTCTCCGGNGCNTTCTGAAGATCAAAGTTACGCTGCCTGAANTCATTCACTTTNTCGTAAAGCGCCGGCTGTCTTTTTANTTTCTCCAGCTGATACAGATATTCCTTATANGTATCTGAGACCATGATCTGATCTGCAAATCTTCTGGCTGCCTCNAGNATCTCCTTCTCTGACATGGTATTAAACCTCCATAATGATTGGTAAAATCATCGGTCTTCTCTTCGTTCTCTTCCAGACGAAATCGCTCAGCACATCCTTGATCGTGCTCTTCAATTTCCCCCAGTCCGTCTTNCCTCTGTCGAGGCAGTCCTGCACAGCCTCNTCCACCAGAAGTCTNGCCTCATCCANAAGCTCNTCGGACTCTTTCACATAGACGAAGCCTCTGGANACGATATCCGGNCCGGATACCANCTGATCNCTGTGGGACTCCAGNGCCANCACCACGATCATGATGCCGTCCTCCGCCAGATGCTGTCTGTCGCGCANCACCACATTGCCCACATCGCCCACGCCCAGGCCGTCCACCAGGATCGCTCCCACGGGCACTTTGCCGTTCACAACGGCTCTGNCATCATCCATCTCCAGCACGTCGCCNGACTGCAGCATAAAGATATTTTCTTTGGGCATCCCCAGTTCNGCCGCAATCTTTGCCTGCGCCTTCCTGTGCTTATACTCCCCGTGAACCGGNATCGCGTACTTGGGTCTGACCAGAGAGTAGATCAGCTTGATCTCCTCCTGGCAGGCATGTCCCGACACATGCACATCCTGGAAGATCACGTCCGCCCCCTTCATCTGCAGCTCATTGATGACGTTGGTGACNGCCTTCTCATTACCCGGTATCGGGTGAGAGGAGAAGATCACGGTGTCTCCCGGCATAATGGAAATCTTTTTATGGTTATTGCTTGCCATACGGCTCANAGCCGCCATGCTCTCNCCCTGACTGCCGGTGGTNATGATGACCGTCTTNTCGGGCGGATAATTCTTNAGCTCCTCCACATCNATCAGNGTTCTGTCCGCNATCTGCAGATAGCCCAGNTTCGAGGCGGTATCNATGATATTGATCATACTGCGCCCNTCCACCACGACTTTTCTGCCGAATTTTTCCGCCGTATTTATGATCTGGCGCACTCTGTCCACGTTAGAGGCAAAAGTGGCGATCAGAATACGTGTATCCTTATGTTCTAGGAAAAGGGAATCAAAAGTTTTACCCACTGTCTTCTCGGAAGGGGTAAAGCCCAGCCGCTCGGCGTTTGTAGAATCACACATCAGGGCAAGCACACCCTTTTTGCCGATCTCCGCGAATCTCTGCAGATCAATGGCATCGCCGAACACCGGCGTATAATCCACCTTGAAGTCGCCCGTATGCACCACCACGCCTGCGGGAGAATAGATAGCCAGCGCCGCCGCGTCCACAATGCTGTGATTTGTCTTGATAAACTCAATCCGAAACTGTCCCAGATTGATCGACTGTCCGAACTTGACGACCTTTCGCTTCGTCGTCTTCATCAGGCCGTGTTCTTCCAGCTTATTCTCTATGATACCCATCGTCAGCTTCGTAGCATAAACGGGTACATTCACTTCCTTTAATACATAGGGCAGCGCCCCGATGTGATCCTCGTGTCCGTGGGTGATCACAAACCCCTTCACCTTATTCATGTTGTCCCGCAGATAAGTGATATCCGGTATCACCAGGTCGATTCCCAGCATCTCGTCCTCCGGAAACGACAGCCCGCAGTCCACCACAACAATGCTATCCTCATATTCAAAGGCAGTAATATTAAGCCCAATCTGCTCAAGCCCGCCTAATGGGATAACCTTCAGCTTACTCGCTGACTTTCCCTGTTCATTTTTTTTCAAAAAATTTACCTCCAATTCTTACTGAATAATATCTATGTCGTCCATCATTTTTTCAAACACAGCTGCCACTGCATTTAATTTCTCATCGTCCTCCACGATCTCGTACACCGCTTCCGAATCTTCCGGTGCAGAAATATCACATAAAATAAGCGCTTCGCCGTCACCCTCCGCAGAATCGGTCACCAGAAGATAGTTGACGCCGCCGATCATCGTCTGCTCCAGTACATAAAACTCGACCGCATCACCGTCCTGCGGTATAAATGTAATCTTTTCCATACTTCCTCCAATTACTTTTGACGTGAATCGAGATATCCCTGCAAAACAAAACACGCCGCGATCTTATCCACATGATCCCTGCGATCTTCTCTGCGGATCCCGGCTTCCATCATCGCCCGATCCGCCGCCACCGTCGTCAGCCGCTCATCCCACATCACAACAGGAAGCCCCGTCCTGCGCTCAAGCTTCTCCTGAAACGCAAGAGAGAGTTCCGCCCGCTCTCCCAGTGTGCCATTCATATTTTTCGGCAGGCCAAGCACGATCTCCTCCACTTCGTACTCTACGATCAGCGCCTCAATGCGCGCCAACGTCTGTCTCAGCTTGTTCTCGTCCTTTCGCCTGATGATCTCGATCCCCTGCGCCGTGATCAGCATCGGGTCACTGATAGCCACCCCCACTGTCTTGGAGCCGAGATCCAATCCCATGATCCTCATCCGTTCTCTTCACCTTGTTGACTTATATGGTCAATTCTTTTTCGCCCCTTCAATGGAGTTCTTAATATACTCCACCAGCATCTCCTCCACAAGCTCGTCCCGCTCCACCTTCATGATCAGGCTGCGCGCGCTCTTATGGCTGGTGATATAGGTGGGATCGCCGGACATGATATATCCCACGATCTGATTGACCGGATTATAGCCCTTCTCCGTCAACGCTTCATACACCGTGGACAACACCAGCTTCACACCCGTCTCCGGCTCCGTCTCCACAGTGAAAAATTGTGTATTCTCTAAATCCTGCTCTCGCATACTCTCACGCCCTTATCTACAAGTTAATGTTTCCCATTTTAAACTACGCCCATTCACAAAATCAATGCTGCAAGACTCTGAATATTACCATTATACCCGTTATTTATTGGTCGGTCAATCCTTTCATTTTCGCAGCCAGCAGAATGTCCTCCTCCAGGAATGCGGCGGCCGTACAGCGAACCATATGATTTTGCATCTGTCTTCCCTCTCCGGCTTCCACCGCCACTCTAATATAGTGGGGCGTATGTCCGATCCAATAGGTCTTCCCTTCCCGTTCCACAGCCTCCTCCAGAAGAACCTCCACCGTTTCTCCCAGAAAGGTCTGCCGATAAGTCCGGGACATCTCCCGCTCCAGCGTCATCAGCCGTTCGCTGCGCCGCGCTTTTTCGCCTTCCGTCAGCTGTCCTTCCATTTCGGCAGCCCGGGTGCCCTGCCGTCTGGAATACTTGAAAATGTGCATCTCATAAAATCCAACCCGGTGCAGAAAGCTTTCCGTCTGCGCAAATTCTTCCTCCGTCTCCCCCGGAAATCCCACGATCACGTCCGTGGTTATCGCCGGATTTTTATAATATTTCCGCAGCAGCTCCACCGCCTCAAAATAGGCCGCCGTGTCATAGTGCCGATTCATCCTGCGAAGAACGGCATCACAGCCGCTTTGCAGGGAAAGATGAAAATGGGGACAGACCTTCGGCAGAGCGTGGATCTGTCTCGCAAACTCCTCCGTCACAATACGGGGCTCCAGAGAACCCAGCCGGATCCTCTCGATGCCCTCGATCCGAGAGAGCGTTTCCAGAAGAGGCACAAGCTCACAGCCGCCCCGGTCAACACCGTAGGAGCTGATATGAATCCCCGTCAGCACAATCTCCCTGTAACCCGCCTGCGCCATTCCCTGCACTTCCCGCAGAATGTCTTCTTCCCTGCGGCTCCTCACCCTGCCTCTGGCATAAGGAATAATGCAGTAGGAACAGAACTGATTACATCCGTCCTGGATCTTAATATAGGCGCGAGTGTGCTCTACCGTCCTTTTCAGGGTAACCTCCTCGTACGCCGAGGTCTGATTGATATCAATGCAGTCAAAAACAGGCTGTGCCTGTCTCTGTTCCAGATAATTTTCCAGGATCTCCACCAGATCCTTTTTCCTGTTATTCCCGATGGCAAGATCTACCGTTCCATCTGTCTCCAGCGTCTCTTTTCCCGTCTGCACATAACAGCCCACCGCCACGACAACCGCCTCTGGATTTCGTTTTTTTGCCCGATGCAGCATCTGTCTGCTCTTCCTGTCGGCAATATTGGTGACCGTACAGGTATTCACGATATAAATATCGGCCGCTTCATCAAATGGTACAATTTTATATCCTTTTTCTTGTAATGTTTGTTGCATATACTCTAATTCATAGGCGTTTACTTTACAGCCCAAATTGTGTAATGCTACACTTTTCATAGTATACTCCGCGTTTTTTGTGTTGTTTTATCATTGACTTTTAAGCCTTCAAGATTTAGTATAGTATCCAAAGGGGACAAAAAGTAAAGGAGGTAATTCCGAAATGAAAACCATACAGATTTCTTTAAATTCGATTGATAAGGTTAAATCTTTTGTGAATGATATCACTAAGTTTGATTATGATTTTGATCTGGTATCCGGCAGGTATGTTATTGATGCAAAATCTATCATGGGTATTTTCAGCTTAGATTTATCCAAGCCGATCGACTTAAACATCCACGTTGAGGATGGTACGGATGAGGTTATGGAAGCACTGAAGCCTTACATCATGTAATACTGACAGTCATGACTTGACCGGAACAGCTCGGGAAATTTCCCGGGCTGTTTCTTTTATGCGCAAACCCATGTAACGGCAGTATAGCATTTAGCTGTGTACAATAATAACTTCATCTGTCTCGAGAGCCTTCTGTACCAGCTCGTCGATCCCCTCCTGCAGATTCTTCTCATGCCTTTTTATGATATTCAGATTCGGCTTTGTGACAGGATGCTTGGCCACAAAAATGGTACAGCAGTCCTCGTAGGGCAGAATAGAAGTCTCGTAGCTGTCGATCTTCTCCGCTATCTCCACGATCTCCATCTTATCGAAACCGATAAGGGGCCGGTAGACCGGCATGGTGCAAACCTCGTTCGTCGCCGCCAGACTGGCCATGGTCTGAGAAGCCACCTGCCCGATGCTCTCCCCCGTGATCAGTCCCAGACATTCGGTTTCTTTCGCGATATGTTCCGCTATGCGCATCATATAGCGGCGCATGATAATGGTAAGCTCGTCGTGGGGACATTTATCATAAATGTAGAGCTGGATATCCGTAAAATTAATGACATGCAGATAGACAGGACCCGCATAGGCCGCCACCTTCTTCGCCAGATCCACCACTTTCTGTTTTGCCCGCTCGCTGGTGTAGGGCGGCGCGTGAAAATACACCGCGTCAATCTTGACGCCGCGCTTCGCGATCATCCAGCCTGCCACAGGAGAATCAATACCGCCGGAGAGGAGCAGCATCGCCTTGCCACCCGACCCTACCGGCATACCAGCGGGGCCCGGTATGATCTCGGAATAAAGATAGATCTTGTCCCGCACCTCCACATGCAAAAGGATGTCCGGCTCGTGCACATCCACATGCATTTCCGGGTAAGCATCCAGAATAGCACCTCCCAGCTCCACATTGATCTCCATGGAATCCAGCGGATAATTTTTGCGCGCCCGTCTCGCCGCTACCTTAAAGCTCTTATGCCTGTCCGGATATACATCGCCGATATAGCGGACCACCTCTTCACAGAGCCGTTCAAACCCTTCATCCTCCACATACACCACGGGACAAATGCCGGAGATGCCAAACACCTTCTTAAGATTCTCCACAACCTCATCAAAATCAAAATCTGACAGAGCGTCCACATAGATACGCCCGTCCGTTCTGCGCACCGAAAATTCTCCCTCCGCCTTCTTCAGGGCGTACTTGATCTGTTTGACCAAAGCCTCCTCAAACAAATATCTGTTTTTCCCCTTTACACCGATCTCGGCATATTTGATCAAAAATGATTTATACATACGTATCCTTTCTGTGAGGAAGGGCGTCACCGCCCTCCCCTTAATGTCTTGTATATCTTCTGAGCATCGGTACGATCTCCCTGAGATTTTGTACCGTGTAATCGATCTCCTCTTCCGTTGTGAAGCAGGACAGACTAAACCGGATCGTGGATTGCAAAAGCTCTCTCTCCACGCCGATCGCCTTCAACGTAGCGGAAGGCTGCGGTTTATGCGCCGCGCAGGCGCTTCCCGCCGAGACATAGATTCCCCGCTCCTCCAATGCGTGCAGAAGCACCTCGCTGCGGACGCCTCTGACGGAGAGACTCAGAATGTGGGGCGCCCCCTCTCTTCCCGGGCAGCCGTTGACCACCACATTTTCCATGCTTTCGACTCCATCGGTCAACCTCTCCCGCAACGCATACATCCGTTCCACATCGTGATCCAGATTCTGGTACACCAGCTCCGCCGCCTTGGCGAATCCGGCGATACCGGGCAGATTTTCCGTGCCGGAACGCATCCCCCGCTGCTGGCCGCCGCCGTAAGTGATGGCATTCACTTTCGCGCCCTCCCGCAGATAGAGCAGGCCGATGCCTTTAGGACCGTGCAGCTTGTGCCCGCTTGCGCTGAGCATATCGATCTGCATTTTCCCGGGATAGATCCGCGCCTTGCCGAATCCCTGCACCGCATCCACATGAAAGAGAGTCTGGGGATTGCGTTTTTTAATGAGCGCTCCGGCCTCCGCAATGGGCTGCAGGGTTCCGATCTCATTGTTCGTGTGCATAATGGAGACCAGGATCGTATCCGGCCTGACAGCCTGTTCCAGCTCCTCCAGAGAGATCCGTCCCTGCCGGTCCACAGACAGATAGGTCACCTCAAATCCCTGATTCTCCAGATAAGCCATGGGCTGTAATACCGCCGGATGCTCGATCGGCGTGGTGATCAGATGTTTTCCTCTCCTGTGGCCTGCCATAGCAGCACCGATCAGTGCGATATTATCAGATTCCGTACCGCCTGAAGTAAAAAATATCTCTTTCTCTCCCACCTTCAAAAGCTTCGCAAAAGTTTCACCGGCATATCTTAAGTAGTTTTCCGCCTCCACACCTTTATGATGCAGGCTGGAAGGATTTCCGTAATCTTCACACATAATCTTATGCATTAACAGCGCGACCTCATTAAAGCACCGGGTCGTCGCAGAATTATCCAGATATACTTCCATTGCTACCGTTCCCTTCCTGACATAGTTATCCAGACTCGCAGCCGTCTGTTTTTCACTTACGGCTATATATATAGAATATGTAATCCTACTCAAAATGGTACATCAACCAGGACAGCACGGCAAGTCCCGCCGTCTCCGTCCGCAAGATCCTCCTTCCCAGAGTGATCGGCTCTATGCCTGCCGCAAGGGCGGTCTCCACCTCACTCTCCTCAAATCCTCCCTCCGGACCGATAAAAAGCGCCACACTCTGCCCGGGTGCGATCCCCTCTATGATCTCTCTCGTATGCGCCATATCGCCGGCCAGTTCGTAG
The DNA here is from genome assembly GCA_014804615.1 of Lachnospiraceae bacterium. GTDB lineage: Bacteria > Bacillota > Clostridia > Lachnospirales > Lachnospiraceae > UBA3282. The sequence goes on along the minus strand of JAAUZL010000006.1, from coordinate 12,205 downwards.
GGTATGAGCCGCACATCCATCTCCTGCGCATAGGCCGCCGCCTCACGCAGAGTCATGGGCATTTTCACCACAGGTATGATGCCCCGCTTACACTGCTTGGCTGCCGCCTCCGCAATACCCTGCCAGCGGCTCACCTTCGCCGCCGCTTTTTTCTCATCCAGCTTTACCACACAGCGTTTCACTGCCACCGGAATCACCTCAAAAACCCCCAGCTCCACAGCCTTCTGTACGATCAGCTCCATCTTATCCGCCTTGGGGAGTCCCTGAAAGAGATAAATTTTAGAGGGCAGCTCCACCCCCTCTTCCCTGATAAACCGTAATGAACAAATGACCTGATCCTGCGCAAAGGCTTCGATGCCGCAGCGGTACTCCCTGCCGTCTTCTCCGCTTTTTACCGCGATCTCCTCACCGACCTTCATGCGCAGGACATTCTTGATATGATTCACATCACTGCCCGTGATGATTATCTTTTTATCCTGAATCTGTGACGGTTCTACAAAAAACTGATACACTATTCCTCCTCGCGCGGCTCCACCGTCTCCTGCTGCTCTTCCTGCTGCATTTTCTCCTGCTTCCGCTCTTCTTTCTCCTGCCTGCGCAGNTCTTTCTCCTGTTTCCGTNCCTTGNCNGCCTGCACAANNCNTACGATCCGCACAAGCAGAATAAACACAAAAATACCCAGACCGGCNCCCAGGCCATCNATACANACATCCGTAAACCGCCCTGACCGGCCGGCCACAAACAATTGGTGAATCTCATCNGTGGCGGCATAGACCGTNGCCGCGCCNAAGGCCGTTCCCCACCTTCTCAAAAAACNCATCGNCCACTGACCGATCCATATNTANAGAAGCACNGAAAGNATTCCATACTCNGTCATGTGNGCCGCTTTTCTCACGAAGCCCTCAATGGCATCNGCNATCTCNCTCACCCGCGCATCGTCCATGTCCAGGTGAAAGAAAAAGTTTGTAGAACTGACCACNCGGTAACTGAAGCTCTCNCTCACTGCNCTGGATTCTTCCTTCGTCTGNGCGGAAAATGCAAAGATCACACACATCCACACGATTGCAAGAACTCCTGCCAGATTTCTCAGCAGAACCTGTTTCACACTTTGTTTTGTCTCTGTCTTTCCCATANCAATCTCCATTGTATGACGCTTATTCTTTTCTCGCCGTCACAGACACCCATTCACCCTGTCTGGTCACCTCCAGAACAGAAAGACCCGCCGCCTCCACCGCCTGCCGCACAGTCTCCTCTTTGCCCTCAATAATACCCGACGTGATATAGACGCCGCCGGATTTCAAGTGCTGCGTGATCACCGGCGTGAGNGGCACCAGAACATCCGCCAGAATATTCGCCGTCACNATATCGTANCGCTCGTAGCCGACCCTGNCCTGTANTTCCTTCTCCGTGATNATATTGCCGATCAGCAGATCAAAGGCCTCNCCNGGAATCCCGTTGGCNTCCTTATTCTGNGCCACAGCCTCCACCGCACAGGGATCCANNTCNGTNCCAAGAGCNTATTTCGCGCCGTACATGAGAGCCAGGATCGCAAGAATACCGCTGCCTGTNCCCACATCCAANAGCANNGTCTCCGGCGTCAGNTGTTTTTTGATCTGNCGGATACACAGCTGNGTCGTCTCATGCATACCCGTACCGAAAGCTGTCCCCGGGTCAATNTGCAGGATCTTTTTATNNCTGTCNTTCTCNTGCACTTCCTCCCANGANGGNATCACNAGAAGATCGTCTATGTAAAATTGATGAAAATACTGTTTCCAATTATTGATCCAGTCGATNTCCTCGGTCTCAGACACNNTGACAGTNCCNTCNCCGATCTCCATAAAGGAGCGNACNTCTGCAANCGCNTCATCGATCCNGGCAAGCACATCCGCCTTGTCTGCAGNCGCNCCNTCCANNANGAGAGNNCCGTTNTCCTGCTCCTCCACAAAAAAGCTCAAGTAGGCNACGCCGTCATCTTCCTCGCTCTCGGGCAGGATATCCACAAACATCTGCTCCTTCTCCAACGCTGTGAGGGGCACCTTATCCTCNATCTGCGCCCCNTCCAGTCCCCTGTCGTAAAGCTCGCTGATAATGATATCCTCCGCGTCCACNACNGTCTTTATTCTGAATTTCATCCATTTCATGGAGTCATTACTTCCTTTCACTNAGCTCTAAAAGNTTCTNCTTGAGCTCATTCTCCATCACNTTCATCTCTTCCTCTGCGACTCTTCTCTTCTCTCTGCCGTCAGCCTGAATCTTCATCACCTCGTCCAGAGTAGAGATCAGNTTNGCGTTNGTAGTTTTCAGCGTCTCCATATCNATGATNCCGCGNTCNGATTCCTTCGCGCTCTCGATGGCGGAAACCTTTAACACCTCGGCGTTCTTCTTCAAAAGCTCATTGGTCATATCNGACACTTCTCTCTGTGCCNTCGCCGCCTGCTCCGCGTGGGTNACTCCCAGCGCAAGNACCATCTGGCTCTTCCACAGCGGNATNGTNTTCACGATCGTGGACTGTATCTTTTCCACCATCATGGTATCACTGCTCTGCACCAGTCTNATCTGCGGCGCCGTCTGAATTGACACCATTCTGGTCAGCTCCANNTCATGAANCTTCTTTTCAAACCGATCGCAGAGNGCNTCCAGATCTCTGGCCGCCTGNGCATCCTCCGGCAGGCCGCTNGCCTTCGCCTTCTCCAAAAGCTGCGGCAGCTCNGTATCTCTCGTCTCAGCGAGCTTCTTNTTGCCCGCCAGTATGTACATGGAAAGCTCNTTAAAATAGGTCAGATTCAAGTCATACATTTTGTCTAAAATAGAGATATCCTTCAGAAGCTGTACCTGATTATCCTCCAGCGCNTCACANATCTTATTCACATTNGTCTCCGCCTTGGAGTATTTCNNCTTCATGGNTTNCAGCTTGTNNGCNGGCTTCTTAAAGANANCCNNNANNCCCTTCTCCTCCTCNTCAAAGCCCTTTAACTGCANCACCACNTCGGAGAGCATATTGCNCACCTCGCCNAGATCCTTCGTNNTTACGTTCTCCAGAGCATTNCCGGAAAAATCTGCCATCTTCTTCTGGGTTCCCACGCCGTACTGCAGNATCGCCGTAGAGTTGTGCAGATCGATCTGNTTCGCAAACTCATCCACCTGGCGTCTCTCCTCNTCGCTCAAGATNGAATCATCCAGANCCTCTTTTAANTCCTGCGCCTGNGGAATCTCCGCCNGAGGCTGCTTATCATTCACTACATTTTCCACCTCGCCGAAAACCANCGTGGGGACTTCCATTTCCTTAAAATCNNTCTCGCNCATNNTAATATCCTCCTNCATTTATGATAAATATCCGTCCTGCTTCAATATNGTATGTAGNGCCGAGATATCCGACTGAATATCCCATGCNTTTTCCCGGAAAAGTTCATCNAAAAATTTTTCAAAAGCCTCGTTGATATTATCNACNGCCGTCTCGATCTCCCGCTTCGTCTGCTCTATGTTCGACAGGTCTAACTGCTGGCGGTCCAGATCCCNNTAAGCCTCCAANAGCTTCTTCGTGGTAGGCANATAAAAACTCAGCATTTTGCGAAGCTCCGGTGCAAGCTCCGGCTCCTTNTCCACCTGATCAAAAATCCTCGTGACCAGCAACTCAAGACGATCCAGCTTATCCGACATCTCCTCACCGGGAATCTCGTCGTTGCACTGNCGGATCAGNCGCACATAGTCCTTGCCNTCCTCNATCACCTTACCGGCTTCTCCCAGACGCTCCTGCTCNTTCTGNCTGCGCTCNTCAGCCAGTTTTTCTATCTCCAGTTTTTTCTGCTCCTCCTCNTAATTTTTCTGGGTGAGCATATACTGATTGTACATCTCATCACTGGCGATCAGACAAGTCTCCCNCTGATCCAAACGNCCCTGCTTGAACATNCCCAGACGNATCATCTTCTTGACGTCNTTAATGATGAANCGCTCGTTTTTTCCTGTTTTTGCNGCCATNTCCTGAATGGAACAGTAAAGCTTATCCTTCACCATNTTCACATACCGNTTGTAACGGCCGGCACGGCTCGTCAGTCTGGTTCCATGAATCCCTACACCAAGTCCGCCCGCAAAAAGAATNATCGCTGTGCCAAGNGTNCTCGCATTCGCGCCATAGGCCACCATNTCCGCAAGCGCGGTTGGCATCGCAAGCGCTGCTANNCCCATGATGCCGTAGCCCGTACACATACAAACAATACCTGATACAGAACCCTTCGGTACATTCTGGAACAANCTGGNATCCNGNCGGGTATTGGGGTGTCTGTACTGAGGCCGGTTCGCATAGATNCTCCCGTTNCNNCCGGGCATNCCGTTACTGCCAGGCATCCCATTGCTGCCGGGCACCATCTGNCCGAAGCTGCGGCTCACATCATTNANGGCACGNTTCAGACTGTCCCCCACGATCCCNACCGTGCGGTTCACGCTGTCCCCCACNGTCCCTACCGTGCGGTTCACCTCCCTCANGGTACGGTTNAAGGTGTCGTTCACCGTATTGCCGATGTTCTTTCCNAGATCNGTAAAATTACCCGAATCTACTGCCTGNTGTACCTGATCCCGAATATCCTCTCCGGCNCGATACCACTCATTCCTGTCCATATTCTACGAANTCTCCATACTCTTCCCAAATATTACAGATCCAGGTGCTTCCCTGGTTAAAGATGATCTCNACACCNTCTTCATCGTAGAACTTCGCNGGCGTAAAATCACCGTCATAGCGGGACCAAGTGCCCTTTATCACCCTGCCGTTCGTAAAGACGATNGCATCGCCTTCNCCATGCACGCCGAAAGCAAGATAGTCATGGTCATCTCTGACCTCTCCGTGNCAATACTGGAANACCACGTTGCTGACAGTAAGCTGATCCCCTGTAAGCTCNTCGATCTGCTTCTTGCCNTCCTGATANCGATANTACAGNTNNTCATCCTCNTGNTACTCAAANTANGGNTGGTANGCNCCNTANCCGCNGGNATTCTGCCCTGACTTNCCNCCCGGATAGATATAGGANGCCTCCTCTTTCTCNGTATANTCAGCCCTCACATCATCCGCCACAAAAAGGAAGGGCGGNACATAATTTTCATCATAATTCCAGTCATAGCCAAGCCTGTCCACTGCNTNNANNAGNCCNTCNATAAANAGATANCCNGTAAANTCNGTGCGCNTANCCNGGNCGNTTNNNNCTGCCGTANGCNTCATCCGCCGGATTGTGNATNCCCNNCACCGCCGCNCTNACATTGTANTAATTCGGACGNTTNATCAGCTCCTCCACATAGGGNNNNGCNAGNCCCCAGTTACAGTAGATAGCCTCATATCCCATCGCCTGATAAACATAATAATCCCGGCTCGATCTGACAGGACCGATCCTCTCCAGATCATCAAAATTCTCGATCACTGCCATCAGACGGGTGATACGTCCCTCCACGGGTGCCTCGTAGATGATGCCCGCACGGGAAAGCCCATACTGCGGCATTGCCGGGGCATTGTTCGGAATCATTACCGCGATCGGCCGTCTCGCAGCCTGTTCTTTATCCGTCCACTGACCGGTCAGATAACTCTGGATCTTTCCGCCCGACTCCTCACGCTCTCCGATCACAGGATAAGCTGTTGTTATCTCTTCTTCCTCCGGTTCCGGTTCAGGTTCGGGTTCCGGCTCAGGCTCTTCTATCACCTGAGGCTCCTCCACCACTGGTTCGGGTTCCGGCTCGATCTGGGCCTTGCCGCAGCCAACAAAAACCAGTGCCATACACAGGACTATCGCTGTCAGTAACGTAATTTTCTTCTGAAACATTTTTACCTCTTTTCCACGTTTCACGTTCTTTGGTTGTGTTGATGAATCATGCGTCATACTTATGTGCACACACTGTTTAGTATATGGCACATAGGTATATTTATTATAACCGAAAAATGGGAGGCTGTACACTTGAAATTAGAATCAATCGTCTAATAAACAATCGGCCTTTTTACCACCTCAAATTTCACCGTCACGCTTCCGCCATATTCCGGTGCAATTCCGGTAATCGTCACGCTTCCCTTATTCTTTCCGGATTTATTGTTTGCACCGTAGAATACCGTATAATCCTTTCCCTTCATAAGTGCTTTTTCACCTGTGATATCGCAAACCGTCACATCAGGCGTAAGCTGGCTTCCCGTATAGACTGCCTCCGCCACATCTATCTGCAGATTCTTCTTTACCAGCTTCGTCTGATAGATCGGCAGCGGTACGACGATTTCCCCGTCCGCCTCATAATTGCTCTCCGCTTTTGCCGTGATGACAGCTCTGGGCATCATCCCCTGCAGATTGTTATCAGGATTCGCAGTCCCATTTTCGACAGCCTTCTCATATGCATCCAGATACGTCAAGTATTCCTCCTGTGTATTGCACAGATACTGAATCTCATAATCCGTATTCGCACGCAGCGCAGTCCTGCCCTCCATCAGCTTCACCGCAGGCTTATACTCATAAGTCTCCGCCTTTTTCGAATTATAGGCGATCTCCGTTGTCTTGATCTGGATACTGTCATCGTCAACGGCTTGCTTCAGACCTCTTTTTGTGATTTGGAACGTAACATCGAATTTCCCGACATAGTTGCCCTTTCCCTGCACCGTGACCGTCGGCGGCTTTTCTGCGGAAGCATCCGCCACCGCCTTATTATTTTTATACCTGAGTGTGTAGTCTTTGCCATTGCGCAGTACAAAGCCTGCCCTGTTTGTAAGGACAATCTCTTCCACAGGCTTCACACCCGCTTTACAGTAAGGAAAAACCATATTGCTCATCGCTGCCGCGCGGCTTACCTGTTCCATATCCGCAATATCAGCCGCCGTAATCTTAAAGGTCTTCTTAAAACTGCCGCTGTATCCTGCCTTTTCCACACCTTTAAAAGTCATTGTGGCACTGCCCTTATTTATATTCTTTGCATAGGTTATGGTGTAATCCGTTCCGTATTGCAGCTCTTTTCCCGTTTCCTCCTTTGTGCTGTATGTCAAAACAGCATTGTTCTGCGTCAACGCCCTGCCCGTGTACACCTTATTCTCTATGCCGTTCACCTGCACCGTGCCCGCTGAAAAAGTTTTTCCTTTAATATTGAAAGAGACCGTTTTTGTTCCGACATATTCCCCGTTTCCGGTGATAATGAGCTCCGCCTTGCCGACTTTATCATTATTGCGGTAGCTCACCATATAATCACGCGCCGGTTTGAGGAAAGTTTTTCCATATTTCACGGTAAACGTATCCGGCGAATTGGTCTCCGACGCATTCAACCTTACCTCGTCTCCCGAAAACGTAATATTTTTCTGGTTCTTGCCGAGCGTGATCGCCGCATTTTTCATCAAATGCGCCTTATCCGCCACCCAAATTGTCTTCCGGATGCTTCCTTCATAATTGTCGATTCCCTCAACGGCAAGCACAAACTCACCTTCATATCCGGCAGGAATCTCCGCTTTATCCAATTCCAAACCTTTCGCCAGACTCTTCCCCGACTGGTCACGGGCATTTTCTACCATCAGGTGCAGATAAAAGTCCGTATCTCTCTTCATCCCTTTGATATACTTAATAGATGAGAAAGGCTTCTGCACCTTTTTCGCCGTCACAAGCTGCTCCGATACTTTCAACGTGACCCCGGCAGCCGGATCCTCCGTACCGTCTCCAATCGCCGCCCGGAGAATATTGAAGTTAACCTTAACGGTTTTTGTATAATCGCCCTTGCCGATGATCTCCACATAAGGGAGCTCCGGATTAAAGTCCGCGCCCTCGCCATTGCCTTGTTTCGGTATACCGTCCTTGTTTGCATTGGTATTATTGTAATACTTGATCTGGTAATCCCTGCCGGGTTTTAAAAGCACATCGCCGTCATATACACTCACCGCCGGCTTGCATACCTTTCCTGTATAATACATGTCGGCTATCTCCTGAAAGGCAAAGCCACCGCCTTCCGTGCTTTTCTCAAGCCACTTTGCATACAGCGTCATATCCGCCTGCACGATATCCGTTTCAAAATTCCACGCCTTTGTACATGCGGCATCCTGATACCAGCCATCAAAACGATATCCGTCAGCAGTCGGATCCTCCGGCTTCTCCGCCGTGTCCCCTACTTTCACCCCTATCTGTGCCGTGGGCGCTGTTCCGTGCCCCTGTATGTCAAAGGATACCGTACAGGAAACATATTCGCTCGCTACGGTCAACCAGCCATTCTTATAGGAAATTGTATAATTTGTTCCCGCATCGGCCCCGGAAGGGACAATTTCATATCGTCCTGCCTCCGCACGGTTTACAATATCGCAGGAGAAAGACGGCATAACAGTCAGCGAGTCATCAGCCATCAGACCACTCACTTCGTATTGATACTCATTTGGTGCCGGATCCCCGATCAGAATCGTTTGATCCTTTGCAGTGATCACAAGCCGCGCAGGTTTAATCTCAAAAGTCCTGCTGATACTGCCGAGATAGCAGCCCATGCCGTCTATTATCACCGTCGCGGTGCCTGCATTCCTGTTATTTTCATAGGACAGTTGATAATCCTGTCCTTCTTTTAATACGACATCTGACGACTGTACTATGACTTTCGGTTCCTGTTCCGCGCCGTTGTAGGTAAACTGATTCGCCTTAAAAGTGACATTCGTGTCGTTTTCAAACGTCTCCTGCGCCGTCACCTCCACCTGTATGTCCGAAAGCTTCTGGAATTTCGTTTCATCCGTCGGGGTAAATTCCGCCGCAAAGGTGTATACGCCCGCTTTCTCCACAATCTGCGCAGCATCCTGCCACGCATAGGTTCCATACGCATTCTGCGGCAAAGCGATCTGACCAAGGCTCTGTCCTGCCGCAGCCTTCAACTTCGGTTCTTCCACGATCAGCACATCAAAGTTCGACATGTAGCCGCCGGCGGTAACTTTCACCGTGCAGATCCCTGGCTTAGAAGAATCGAAGCCGCTGATCATACTCGCCGACAGCGAGACGGTTTTGGTCTTATTGCCGGACGGATACGTGACCTTTCCGCCCGTGAGACTGATCTTTTGTCCGACCTTATAGGTCGTGGTGTTGGGAGGCGTGATCTCATAAGCCTGCGAATACTTGCAGAATTTATCCAGATTAGAGCTTGCTTCCTCCGCTGATTGCAATCCCCGCGTAATATATTGCAGACGGTTATTTGCATCGATATAACAGAGCACAGGCATAGCGACCGAAGCATCCGTAATTCCAGCCTCCCGTACATATGCCCACATACTGTTTTTATTCGTTGTCCCCGTATCATAGGAAAAAGTGATCTCTGCACAGCCATACTGTTTCTGGATCGCCGCGACCTCTTCCTTTGTCCCGCCATCCACCTCCAGTGCGTAGATGTCTACGCCGGAAAACCGGCTGATCGATCTGCTGATATTACTGATGGTACTCTTACAATTAGCACAGGCATTGCGGTAAAAGATCAAAAGCTTCGGTCTGCCCTCCGCGGCAGAATTGATCTTCGTCTCATCCAGCGCAGTATATTCAAAGAAGAGATTGGTGAGATTCAACGCCTTGCCGCTATCCGGCGAGGGAGCCGGGTCTGTGCCGCCCACATCAAGATCTGCCCTCATCACCTGCTCCTTCTCTGTCAAACTCGGAGACTGGTGAAGACTGTAGCGTACCGCCCCTCTGTAATATGCGCTGCCATAAATATAGCCATACGTCGTGTTGGCGGTAAACTCTGTCTTTTTTCCCGTCCCGTCCATGGCGACGCTATAGATATTCATTTTATCATTGAAATACAACCGGCTGCCAATGCGGTACAAGCCGGAATAAGCTCCCTGCCAAGCCATCGGGCCGTTCGGCCAAACCGGCCATTTGTCAATCGCCTGCAGCGACGTGCCCACCGCCGTGACCGAACTCAGGCTCGTTTTCATAAGCGCAGGTTTTCCGCTTTCTCCACCATTAGGTGAAATATAATAACAATCGTTGCCGTTCATCACCAACGGCGATGTGCAGTTCGTCCAGAAGGCATTGTCATAACGTGTATCCGTCGCTTGATAGTCCACCGTCTGGCTGCCGTATGTTACCCGTCCGCCGCTGTGTTTTTGTGAAGCATTCACAGGATCAAAGTTTTCGTCGCTGCGGAACATATAAGTATGTACCGACCTGCCAACCAAATCCCATGTCGGATCATCCCATGTGACATCTACCTGATAATACTGTCCGTCCAGTTTAATCAAGTTCCACGCATGATTTATTTCATCGCTGGTGACCATATAACAGTCGATGCCCACCTGTTTCAAAAGATATTTATAAGACAGCGCATAACCGTCACATACTGCCATGCGATTGGCAAAAACGCCGTAAGTAGAATGGGATACAGTCGGAACCGTTCCTTTTTTAAGATTCTCATAGTCATACTCACAGTTAACCGTCAGATAGTCATGCAGCGCAATAGCTTTCTGCAGATCAGTCATATTTTTATCAATGGTCGCAAGCGCCTCATTGACACCCTGCTGCCATACCGCATCGTTCAGCGTAGTATCGTAAGTGATTTTAAGACTCGATATCGTCGTCCCGTAATAACCATAGCTAAACCTGTTATCCACATAATAAAGATCCGGATTCTCGTTCAACACGCCGCTGAACACATCCCCCACTTTATCTACCTGAATATTATACTTCTGGACATCAATCGACGTAACGCGCTTCTTCATCTGCTGATACAGATAATTCATGATCTCTTCATCGGTATACGCAGACTCCGCGTAGAGCGCGATCCCCTCTTCCGCGGAAGGGGCGCCGCCAAACTGATAGGCGCCTTCAATCTCTGCGTCCACCCAGATTTCCGGCTCACTTACCGACATCAAATCATTGCCCGATACCTGCAGGGCATTGTCGGAAACCGACACTTCATCGTCCGGCAAGCCCTCCTCTGTCTCCCCGTCTTCGCCTCCTGTTTCCTCCTCCACGTCTTCTTCCTCCATGGGAAGCTTCTCCTCGGGTTCTTCCGTCTCCTGATCAGAAAGTTCCTCATCATCCCCTGACGTCTCTTCCTGAACCGGTTCGGATTCCTGCTGTGACGCATCCTCCTGTGTCGCAGATTCCTCCTCCAGTATGCTCTCCTGCACAGCCGGCAGTTCTTCCGCATAAGAAACTCCTCCCGGAAACTGCACCGAGGAAAGTACCATCATAGCCACCAGAATACCCGCTATAATTCTTTTTCCTGATTTCATTCTTCTCTCCTGCTTTCTTTAAAAACAACCGGTCATCTGAACCGGGCTGTACCGTCTCATCGAGGTGCTGTAATCAGCATATTATGCCGCAAACATAAAGTCAACCGCTCCCCGCTTTCAACAAACATATGCCACCGAAAGCAGGGAGTAAAATTATATATGAAATTCTCTGTACAACTCTTCCAAGTATTCAGGATCACGGGTAGAACGCTCCAGGTCTTCTATGCGATTCTGCTCGATCAAGACCTTTGTGAGCCGCCTCAGACGTTCCTGTCCAGCCGCGAGACCTTCTGCCAGACCCTCTGCGTGTCCTTCTGCGCGCCCTTCTGCGTGTCCTTCTGCGAGTCCCTCTGCGTGCCCTTCTGCGAGTCCCTCTGCGTGCCCTTCTTCTCTCGCCTTTTTTCGCTCTGCCGGCAGGTCCACGTCCTCAAAGTATTCAAATAATACTGCCATATCCCGCTCCTTTACCTGATCAGTAAACTCCGAAATCTCATCCTCCGGCAGATGTAGATGCCTCAGCATGGTTGCCGTCACCCTTGCAATGATGTCAAGCAGTTCGTCCGTGGAATTCTCTGACAGGTCTTTCAGATAGTCTTTTGGTAAGTGAAGTTCCCTGAATGCCGCCATGCTCTGCAGCCGGTTGATCAGCATCAGCAGGGATAGTTCATCCTTTTTCTCAACCAGTTCATCTACGCTGTAGTCACCCAGCTGTACCAGCTTATAAAAGAACTGAGGAGTAAAGGGCTCAAAGGCCTCATCAAAGTAGATCCTGTCCTTGATATTACAGGGCGCTGTCCACTTTCCGCTCCCCTCATAGTATACGATGGGCAGGATCGGCGGATAGCGGAAGTCCTTTGTTTTACTGATCCCCTTCTTTTTCTTCTCCATCTCTTTTTCATAATCTTCCCATATGTAGACCATATAGCGGAGAAGCTGCATACTCACATTATAATCCACTCTGGTCTTGTGTTCAATAAGGGAGACGAAAAATAGTGTGTCTTTTTCCGATAATCTTATACG
>JAAUZL010000005.1 GCA_014804615.1 Lachnospiraceae bacterium | reverse complement strand
TGTTGCTGATGTGTTTCTTTTGAGATGCTTTTTTCTCTTTTGCCATAAGAACTCCTTTTGACATGGACAATAGCAGAATGACCTGAATAAATATCCTGCATTGCCGGATGTAGACCAGCAGTTGTAACAGACTACAACTGCCGTTTGATATGTTTTTAATACTTATACTAATACCTGCCGAAAAATCTGACAGAAACTGTCTGAACGTGCGAGATGCACATACCGCTGTATAGAAAATGTAAGCGGTGACATAGTGGGAGAATGTTTTATCTCCCGGTGCATTTATCATAATGGATGAAAGAATGTTTGTCAATTATAAATATTTCAAGAAGTATACCATTTGATGTCGAAGAAGAAACAATAATAGATATAACATGGGGATTAAATCATAATCCAAGCTTATTATCAGAACGTGCAACAAAAGTAAAAGGCAATGAGAAATATGAACTAGCTTGGCAAAAGGGCTTTATGGTACAATCTTTAGTGATAAATAGAGTTGATGTAATAGACGCTGGAAGATAGCGGACAGGTGGCAGGGTTTAACCTCAGCTGCATTAAAAAAGGGGAATAAACCATTCCCGGCTTATTCCCCAACACCTTACTATTCAGTTGTAATTCTAACCCTCAATAACAGGCTGGAACATATCCTTGGTCACACCGCACAGGGGGCAGCACCAGTCAGCCGGAAGATCCTCAAATGCTGTGCCGGGCTTGATGCCGTGCTCCGGATCACCCTTCTCCGGATCATATGTATAGCCGCAGGGATTGCAAAAATACTTTTTCATAGTCGTTATTCTCCTTTTCTTTTCGTTTATTTATATGTTGTCTTTATGGTATAGATACGGGGATTTTGCCTTTTTGCATAATCCCCGCAGGAAAACCTTTGGAAAGATTCTTAGCTAAAGTATCTCTTCAGCAGCCCCTCGAACGCCTTACCATGTCTAGCCTCATCTCTTGCCATCTCATGAACGGTATCATGGATCGCATCAAGATTGGCAGCTTTTGCACGTTTTGCCAAATCGAACTTACCTGCCGTAGCGCCGTTCTCAGCCTCGACTCTCATCTCCAGATTCTTCTTGGTAGAATCGGTTACCACTTCGCCCAAAAGCTCTGCAAACTTAGCAGCATGCTCTGCCTCTTCCCAGGCAGCCTTCTCCCAGTACAGGCCGATCTCTGGATAACCTTCTCTGTGAGCAACTCTTGCCATAGCAAGGTACATACCTACCTCCGTGCACTCGCCGGTAAAATTAGCTCTAAGGTCAGCCATGATATCCTCGCTTACACCCTTTGCTACACCTACAACATGCTCTGCTGCCCATTCTCTCTCACCGCCCTGGGCTGTGAACTTCTCAGCAGGCGCCTGGCACTGGGGGCACTTCTCCGGTGCGGAATCTCCTTCGTGAACATAACCACATACCTGACATACAAATTTCATAGCATGATCTCCTTTTCTTTTTAATATTTTACCCATAATAAATGGGTTTATTAGCTTTTAACAGTGTGCTTGTCCAAGCATTCGCTACAGATTCCATAAAAATAAGTCATCTGTTTTTCTATTTTGCCGCCAAAGTTTTGGCGTGCCATCTTGAACATATCGTCCAGACAATCCATCTGCAGATCGGTCACACTGCCGCAGTCGGAACAAACAAAATGGCAGTGCAGGGAAGTATCTCCATCGAAGTGATCGACACCGTCACCCACCTGCAATCTCTGTATTTCTCCCCGATCTGCCAGCAACGTTAGATTGCGATAGACAGTTCCCAAGCTGATGTTCGGAAATTCCTGCCGGACGTTTTGGTAGACCACGTCTGCGGTAGGATGGTCCTTGCGCGACATCAAAAAGTTGTAGATGAGCTGCCGCTGTCGACTGTATTTCATCGCCATGGCAATCCTCCCTGAACGATTCAAAATTCCATAATCTGTAAAATAGGAATCATTACTGTTTTATAGTCTCATTATAGCAAAGAAAACAAACATGTCAATCCTGAAGCGGTAAATTTATAAATTTTTTATAAGAATATCGGAGATGTTTCATTTTTAGGTATGTAAAATGTGGTATCATATATTTTAACAGTTCACTCTACATAAGGGATAGAAAGGAAATTTTTCGGTGAAATTCAGAACAAGACTCCTGATCACGTCGCTGACCATTGTATTGCTGCCGCTTTTGCTCACAAGTGTAGCGCTTTTGGTGGTGGGCAGCCATATTGAAGGTACGGAGCAAGAGCTGGGGTTTTTGAACAGAGATAATTCTTCATTTATCTATACCATAGAAAACTACAGCCGTATCACGGAGGAAGTTTTGGATGAAGTGAGGCAGCAGATCACAGAAGATCCCTCAAGGCTGGAGGACACCGTCTATCTGGATGAAATCACGGAGGATCTGCGGGATAAGTCTTCCTATATCATAGTCAGAAAGGGCGAGGAGCTCTATTACACCGGCAATCCCAACGCTGCGAAGTTGATTTTTCCAACACTGCCGGAGTACGGGAGTGAAATGTCCAGTGCGGAAGCGGGTTATTACTATAACGATATCAAAAAACTGGTCAAGGAAGTTGACTTTTACTTTTTGGATGGCAGCGAGGGCAGTTTTTTTGTGGTGACGAGCGTCAGCTCCCTGCTCTCCCGGAAAACGCTTCACAATATGGCGCTTTCCTTTATTCTGGTACTTCTGCTGACAAGTATTTTGTTGACGCAGTGGATTCAGAAGGGCATATTTACCCCGATCAATCAGCTAAATACGGCAATGCAGAATATCGCCGAAGGTAACCTGGAGTACATGCTGACCACAGACGAGAAGGGGGAGATTGGAGAGCTTTATCGCAATTACGAGGATATGAGACTGCGGCTGAAGGAGTCTCTGGATGAGAAATTTGAGCATGAACAGAAGAATCGGGAGTTGATCAGCAACATTTCACACGATCTGAAAACGCCCATCACCGCAGTGAAGGGCTATGTGGAAGGTATTATGGACGGGGTTGCGGACACGCCGGAAAAGATGGATAAATATATTAAAACCATCTATAATAAGGCTAACGATATGGATCGACTGATCAATGAGCTCACTACCTATTCCGGAATTGACAGTAACCGGATTCCATATCATTTCCACCGCATTAATGTGGCGGAGTATTTTGGGGATTGTGTGGAGGAGGTAGGCCTGGATCTGGAGTCGAAGAATATCCAGTTAAATTATGAGGATCTGGTGGAACCTTCCACACAGATCATAGCGGATCCGGAGCAGCTGAAGCGGGTGGTCAATAATATCATAAGCAACAGCGTGAAATATTTAGATAAGGAAAAGGGCGTCATAGACATTCGTATTTTGGACGAGGTGGATTCTATCCGCGTGGAGATAGAGGATAATGGCAAGGGGATTGCAGCAAAGGATCTGCCCAATATATTTGAACGATTTTACAGAACAGACGCCTCCCGCAATTCCTCTCAGGGCGGCAGCGGAATCGGACTGTCGATCGTGAAGAAGATCATAGAGGATCACGGCGGCTATATCTGGGCGACCAGCAAGGAAAATGAAGGAACCTGTATGCACTTTGTGATCAGGAAGTACAGTGTAAAGAAAGGACAGGACAGTGAGTAAGATTTTAATTGTGGAAGACGAAGAGGCGATTGCAGATCTGGAGAAGGATTACCTAGAACTGAGTGATTTTGAAGTGACGATCGAGAACACGGGGGATAAAGGTCTGGAGGCAGCGCTTTCGGGTAATTTCGATCTCGTGATCTTGGATCTTATGCTGCCGGAAATGGATGGCTTTGAAGTCTGCAAGCGGATCCGGGAGGAGAAAAATATCCCGATCATCATGGTTTCTGCGAAAAAGGATGACATCGACAAGATCAGAGGCCTAGGGCTTGGTGCGGATGACTATATGACGAAGCCCTTCAGCCCTTCGGAGCTTGTGGCCAGAGTAAAGGCCCATATGGCTCGCTATGACAGGTTGGTGGGCAGCAATCAGAAAGCAAATGATATCATAGAAATAAGAGGACTCAAGATAGATAAGACTGCCAGACGGGTCTATGTAGATGGAGAGGAAAGAGTTTTCACCACAAAGGAATTTGATCTGCTAACCTTCCTTGCGGAGAATCCTAATCATGTGTACTCTAAAGATGAATTGTTCCGGGAGATCTGGGATATGGATTCCATCGGTGATATCGCGACGGTCACCGTGCATATCAAAAAAATCCGTGAAAAGATAGAGTTTGACACCGCGAAGCCGCAATACATTGAAACCATCTGGGGCATCGGATATCGGTTTAAGATTTAACCGGGGTCACAGAAAAGCAAGCCTGAAAAATCCTGACGATAGGACAGAAATGTATGAACAACGATAGAATTCTATATGAGGATAAAGGTATCATCGTCTGTCATAAGCCCGCCGGAATTGCTACACAGACGGCGCGGATCGGGCAGGCGGATATGGCGAGCGAGATAACAAACTATCTTAAGGCTGCCCGTCCCGATTCAAAAAAGCCCATCTATGTGCGTGTGATTCACCGCTTAGATCAGCCCGTGGAGGGGATTCTGGTCTTTGCCAAGAATAAGACGGCGGCAGCGGTTCTGAGCAGGCAGGCGGCGGGAGAGCGGATGGAAAAAGAGTATCTGGCCGTGGTCTGTGGGAAGGAGATCCCGCAGTCGGGAGAGCTTACGGATTATCTGCTAAAAGATGGACGGACGAACACTTCCCGCGTTGTGCCGTCGGAGATAAAAGGTGCCAAAAAGGCGGTACTGGAATATGAGATTTTGGAGAAAAGGCCGCTGGAAGAAGGCGATCCGTGCCAGCTTGCGCTTGTGAAAATCCGTCTGCATACGGGCAGGCATCACCAGATTCGGGTGCAGATGGCCAATGCGGGAACACCGCTTTTGGGCGATCACAAGTATGCCGATGAAGCTGCGGTTGCAGCGGCAAAGCGCCTGGGAATCAAAGAGATTGCGCTGTGCGCCAGTCGATTAGCCTTTGATCATCCACAGACGGGAAAGCGGATGCAGTTTCAGATCACGCCTGAGGGCGCGGCGTTTCAGAAGCATTTTAAAAATAGGGCGCAAAACGCATAGGATTCTCCTAAAAATACATAATAAAACTGATACGGAATAGTTGATAAGAAGCAGGGAAACTCCTGCTTTTTTTCGTGAGAGTGGGAGGCGGCGTCGGATGGCAGAACAGCTTTTGGAAAACAAGCTTATAAGGGGGTGCATTGTCACCGGATTGGTCTGGTTTTTCTTTCGTTTTCTGTTTCCGCTGGCGGCGCCCTTTCTTTTGGCATTCGTTCTGATTACCCTGTTTTATCCGCTGCTGCAGCGGGTGCAGAGGCGGATTCCCATGAAAAAGAAATTTTTGGCAGTGGGGATCATCCTGCCTTTCTTATTGATGGTGAGTGCTGTTTTGTGGGCGATTTTTGCGCTGGGGGCAGGTCAACTGCAGGGACTGCCGGATTTTTGTGAAAAGATGGAGAAGCAGGCGGAGGTCTTTTTTCATCAATGCTGCTGCCAGCTGGACGGGCGGTTTGGCTGGGAGGGAGAAAAGATCGAGACCTATGTGATAGAACAGATGACAGTCGTCATGGAGAATGTGCAGGTCCAGGTAGTGCCCAGACTGCTCTCCTCTTCCTACAGTTGTTTTAAAGGAATCATAGCGGTGATCGGATTTTTGGCGATTACCTGTATGGCAGCGTTCCTGTTGGAAAAGGATTATACCAAAACTGTAGAATGGATTAAGAAAGAGAAAAGTTACCAATTTCTGTGGATGGTGTTTGAGGGCGTGCTGTCCTATATTATTACTTTTTTCAAGGCGCAGGGAGTGATCCTTTTGATCATTGCGGTGCTCTGCTGTGTCACTTTGAGCATCGTTGGGGTGGAAGGAGCCATTTTTCTGGGTCTCTTGGCAGGGTTTTTAGATGTACTGCCCTTCGTGGGGACGGGAATCGTACTGGTGCCCTTGTCAATATGGCAGCTTATAAACGGAGAGTATGTGCGGATGACGGTATGTCTCGTGCTCTATGGTGTCTGCGTTCTCACGCGAGAGTTTTTGGAACCGCGGCTGATCGGAAATAAGATGGGGATTTCGCCGGTGTATATTCTTCTTGCCATTTACGCAGGGGTGAAGCTTTTCGGTGTGGGCGGCATTGTAAAGGGGCCGTTGGCACTCATTGTTATTCTTGAAATTCTGAAGAAAAAGGAGGAGCCGAAAGAGATAGTTTGACGAAATCCTGCAATGCGTTTAAGATAAAAAGTGCCTTAAAAAAATATGATATATGAAAATGGTGCGCGAAGGGAATATGGCTTATGAGCAGTAAGGCGAAAAAAGCGAAGAAAAATACGATTGTTTCCGGGTGGGAAATGCTGGCACCGGCGATGGAATATGTGTTGGCTTTGACTATGGCGGCCATGTGTGTGGCGGTTTCTTTTTATTCGAAAGAGGGCTACAATCAGATTGGCAATGCAAAGTTTGCGGCTTATAAGGCAGTGATGGTAATCGGGTTTTCCATTTTTCTGATGATGGGAGCCGCGTATCTGCTTTATTTTTTGCGGCAGAAGAAGGTGTGGAATCTGTCAGTTACGGATGGATTTGTGTTGGCATACCTGTTGTTTTCAACTATATCTGTAGTTTCCGGCGGCTTTTACAAGGATGCGTTGTGGGGCTATTTTGGCTGGAACATGGGATGGATGTCACAGCTGAGTTTTGTGCTTATTTATCTGGCGATCTCCCGGTTTGGTAAGTATTACCGGAACATTCTGACGACGTTTCTGGTATCTTCTGCCGTGGTATTTTTGATCGCGGTCCTGCACCGGATGCTGATCGATCCGATTGGCTTTTATGAGGGTCTGGAGGGCTATCAGATGGCGCAGTTTCTCTCCACTATGGGGCAGACGACCTGGTATGCCAGCTATCTGGTGGTGGCGCTGCCTATAGGAATGGCGGTGTTTCTCTTTTCGGAGAAAAAATGGCAGAGCATTTTGGGCGGTATCTATATAGCTGTCGGATTTGCCTCTCTGGTGACGCAGAACAGTGACAGCGCTTATTTTGCGCTGGCGGGCTTTATGCTTATTTTCTTCTTATTCTGTATAGAGAAACGAGAGACGCTGAATCGGTTTGTGGAAGCCTGCACGATCTTTTTTGCCGCGGGCAAGGTGATGTATTTTCTGATGCAGATCCATCCGAATCCGGATCTGGAATATGATTTTGTTACGGATATCATGTTAAATAGAAAGATTACGTGGGTGCTTTTAGGATTATGTCTGCTGCTGGATCTTTTCCTGTATGTGCGGAAAAACAGACCTTATTCCGCGGTGCGGATGCAATGGGTCAAATGGATGGCGCTGATCGGTGCGGCGGCGTGTCTGATTGTTATGGTAGGGCTTATTGTGTTACAGAGCAAAGGCACTTTATCCGGCAGACTGGGGGAAGCACTGGGAACGGTGGCTTATTTTAACTGGGACCATGAATGGGGTAACGGCAGAGGTAGAATCTGGGAGTTTGCTGTCAGTGTGTTTGCGGAAGAAAGTTTGCCTCATAAGCTTTTTGGTCTGGGACCGGATTGTTTCAGCAGTTATCTGGAGGTGAATTATAGCGAGGAGGTGTCCCTTTTTTGGGTGAACAAGGTGCTTACCAACGCGCATAACGAATGGCTGACGACACTTATCAATGTGGGTATTTTCGGGGCAGTGGCTTACATAGGGATTTTTGTGACGGCGATCCGGCGTTTTGCAAAAGCGTGGCAAAAGGATTATCTTTTGGCAGGTGTGGCAGCCTCGGCGGTTTCTTATATGGCTTATAATTTTTTCTGTTATCAGCAGGTGTGCTGTACGCCCTTTGTTTTTTTGCTGCTGGGGATAGGAGAGTATCTTTTGAGACAGGAGAGAATGGAGAAGTAAGGGAACAGCCCAGTGCCGCGCAAAAAGTTTTTGTGTAGATAACGGTTGACAAAATATAGCCGGACGACTAGAATGGATAAAAATTGAATGATCAGACGTGACGATGATGAGAATAGTACGGATAATGACTGTTTCAGAGAGAGAGCCACTGGTGGGAGGCTTTTACAGAAATTATTCGGAACCGGCCTCGGAGTCCTGTGTGAGGAGCACAGCGCAGCACCGGCGATAACGGTAAGAGAAGAGGACGCATGTGCGTTAATTAGGGTGGCACCGCCGAGTTTTCGGTCCCTTGCGGGATGGAAACTTGGCGGTTTTTTGCGCGCATGAGCAGAGTCAGAGATTCAGAAAAGAGGAGGAAAAGACATGGCAGACAAAAAGTTAGTGGAAGCGATCACTGCGATGGAGGATGATTTCGCGCAGTGGTATACGGATGTGGTCAAGAAGGCGGAGCTTCTGGATTACACCAGCATTAAAGGATGTATGGTATTTAAGCCCGCGGGCTATGCGATCTGGGAGCTGATCCAGAGACAGATGGACGATCGGTTTAAAGCGACAGGTGTGGAGAATGTATATCTGCCCATGTTTATTCCGGAAAGTTTATTAAATAAGGAGAAGGATCATGTGGAAGGATTTGCGCCGGAGGTGGCATGGGTGACCCATGGCGGTCTGCAGCCTTTGCAGGAGCGGCTCTGCGTCAGACCTACCTCCGAGACACTTTTTTGTGATTATTATAAGAATGTGGTGCAGTCTTATCGGGATCTGCCCCAGATCTGCAACCAGTGGTGTTCTGTGGTGCGCTGGGAGAAGGAGACCAGACCTTTCTTAAGGAGCCGCGAGTTCTTATGGCAGGAGGGTCACACAGCCCATGCCACAGCGGAGGAGGCAGAGGAGAGAACCATTCAGATGCTGAACGTCTATGCCGATTTCTGCGAGGAGGTGCTGGCGATTCCGGTGATCAAGGGCCGCAAGACGGACAAGGAGAAGTTTGCGGGAGCCATTGCGACCTACACCATCGAGGCGCTGATGCATGATGGTAAGGCGTTGCAGTCCGGTACGAGCCATAATTTTGGCGATGGTTTTGCGAAAGCCTTTGGTATACAGTTTACGGATAAGGACAATACCTTAAAGTATGTCCATCAGACTTCCTGGGGAACCACCACCCGCCTGATCGGCGCGGTGATCATGGTGCATGGTGATAATTCCGGGCTGGTGTTGCCTCCGAGGATCGCACCCACCCAGATCATGGTGATCCCGATCCAGCAGAAAAAAGAGGGCGTGCTGGAAAAAGCCTATGAGTTAAAGGAAAAACTGAGTGGCTTCCGGGTGAAGGTGGATGATACGGATAAAAGCCCTGGCTGGAAATTTTCCGAGCAGGAGATGCGCGGTATTCCGATTCGCGTGGAGATTGGCCCCAAGGATATTGAGGCGGGCAAGTGTGTGATCTGCCGCCGCGATACCAGAGAGAAGATAGAGGTGTCTCTGGATGAGATTGAAACAAAGGCGGGCGAGATTCTGAATCTGATGCAGAAGGAGATGCTGGAACGGGCGAGGGCGCACAGGGAGGAACACACCTATGTGGCGAAGAATATAGAGGAGTTCCGTAAGCTTTTTGCTGAGAAGTCTGGCTTTGTTAAGGCGATGTGGTGCGGCGAACAGGCCTGCGAAGATCAGATTAAGGAAGAAATGGCGGTCACAAGCCGTTGTATGCCTTTCGAGCAGGAGCAGATCAGCGATACCTGCGTATGCTGCGGTAAGCCGGCAAAGAAGATGGTCTACTGGGGCAGGGCATACTAGGAGGTTTTTCTCATGGGCAACAGACGAAAAAGAAAAAAGGGGATTGGCCCGGTGGTTTTTCTGGGGCTTTTGATCGGGATATGTCTGGTCGTGCTCATTGGCGTTGCCAGCGGAGCACTGACTGGGACAGTCAAATCCGCTGTGACCGAAAAGGTAACGGAGACGGTAATGGAGCAGGCTTTAAAACAGGCTCTTGAGAGTAACGGTGATCCCCAGGCGGCTCAAAAAGCTAAAGAGATCGTGGAGAACATGGATGAGGCCGACAAACAGAAGGCGGAAGAGATCATTGAGCGTTATGCCGACAGCGATACCCTTTCCGATGTGATGGAGATCGTCGGGGACGGTGTGGACAGCAGTTCCTTATCGGAGGTCAAGGAGTATCTGCGGGAAAATGTATCCGCGCAGGATCAGGCCGAACTGGAAGCATTGTATCAGAAATATAGTGAAGCATATTAAAGGAGTCTAACTATGAGAAAAAGAAGAAATCAATGGTTGGCATTTACCGCGGTATGTTCCATGCTCATGCTGACGGGATGCGGAAATACCCAGGAGCAGAATAGTTCAGCTGATACGGGGGCTGTGACGGAGGAAAGTACCGAGACAGCGGCAGACAATGAGACGCCTGCCAAGGCAGAGGCCATTATTTATGAATTGCCTGCGGAGCCGGAGGAAGCGTCTGTTTATGTAGAACCGATCGCTGATCTGTCTGAGGATTTTATCAGAGGTGTAGATCTTTCCAGTGTGATTGTGGAGGAGAACAGCGGCGTTACTTATTATAATGAAGCAGGAGAGGAGCAGGATATTTTTCAGACATTGGCGCAAAACGGGGTGAATTATATCCGGGTGCGCGTCTGGAACGATCCTTATGATGCGGACGGCAATGGATATGGCGGCGGCAATAATGATACGGCGACAGCGGCCCAGATCGGAGCGAGAGCCGCGAAGTACGGGATGAAGCTTTGTGTAGACTATCATTATTCTGATTTCTGGGCGGATCCGAACAAGCAGCAGTGTCCGAAAGCGTGGGAAGGCATGGCAATAGAGGACAAGTCGGAGGCTCTTTATCAGTTTACCTCGGAAAGTCTTGCAGAAATTATAGACGCGGGAGCGGAAGTCGGTATGGTGCAGATCGGTAATGAGATCAATCCCGGTATGTCCGGCGAGACCGATTGGACGAAGAGAAGGCAGCTGATGCAGGCAGGTTCCAGGGCGGTCAGAGAGACCGCGCAGGCAAAGGGACAGGAGATTCAGATAGCGGTTCATTTTACAGATATTACCGATAAAAAGGGAATCCTGGGGAATGCCCAGAAACTAGAGGAAAAAGAAATAGATTATGATATTTTTGCGGTTTCCTACTATCCTTTCTGGCATGGAAGCATGGAGAATTTGACGGCAGTTTTGAAGGAAATCTCAGAAGAATACGGCAAAAAAGTGCTGGTGGCGGAAAATTCCTATCCCTATACGACAGAGGATGGAGATGGCTCTGCCAACAGTATCAGCGAAACAGATATCATACCGGCGTATCCGGCAACCGTACAGGGTCAGACGAATGAGATCCGTGACGTCTGCGCCGCGGTAAGCGAAGTAGGAGAAGCCGGACTGGGCGTCTTTTATTGGGAACCGGCATGGATTCCGGTTGGCGCCGCTGATTCGTTTGAAAGCAATCAGAAAATATGGGAAGAATATGGCTCCGGCTGGGCGTCCAGCTACGCCGGGTCTTATGATGCAAAGGACGCAGGGGTATATTACGGCGGCTCTTCCTGGGACAATCAGGCGTTGTTTGATTTTAAAGGACATCCCTTGGAATCCCTGAAAGTATTTAAATATTTGCAGTGCGGAACGATCGTGGAGCGGGAGCTGGAAAGCATTCTGGAAAGCGAGGTTAATGTAAATCTGGATGCGGAGCTTGTGATGCCGGAGACTGTAACACTTGCTTATAATGACAGAAGCACGGAGGAGATGCCGGTTGAGTGGTATGAAGAGCAGGTATTGAATGTTGACACCTCCAAGGCAGGAACTTATGAAGTGTGGGGCAGACTTCTGGATGGCACAGAGACTTCGGAGGAACCGAGAGAGGTTAGCTGTACTGTAAACGTAGAGAAATTTAACTATGTGTTAAACCCCGGCTTTGAGGAGGAAAAGACCTCCATGTGGGAGATCACGAGTGCAAGCAGCGATATGACAGATTTCCAAAACAAAGAATCGGATGCTTACAGTGGTGTTATGGCGTTGCATTTTTATTCAACAAGTGATGTTTCTTTTACGGTAGAGCAGACGATCACAGGACTGGAGCCGGGCACTTATCAGTTTGGTCTCTATTTACAGGGCGGCGATGCAGGCGATAATACAGAAATGTATATCTATGCAGATAACGGGACAGAAACCTTAACGGAGGATACTTCCGTACAGGGCTGGTGTGTCTGGCAGAATCCGGAGATCACAGGCATTACGGTTGGTGAAGACGGTACGCTTACCATCGGCGCTTCCATAAGTTGTGCAGCCAAAGGCTGGGGAACATTAGATGACTTTTATCTGTACCAGATGGTAGAAGACTGACCGTGCCCGTGTACAATGGGGATAAATGAGCAAAACAACCAAAAAATAAAGCAAAAATGAAAGAATAGTTGACAAACTGCAATAAAAAATGGTAAATTAAAGTCGGCATGTTGGCCTGTGATAGAAAAGTGTGCATAATTATTGATATAGGATGTGGAGACACATTTTATATATACTGGTACTAGTAAATCAAGTAATAAAAAGGAGAGGAAAAGTTATGAAAAAGAAAGTATTAGCAACATTACTTACGGCAACCCTTGCTGTTGCAAGCCTTTCCGGATGTGGGTCAAACGGGGGCGCTACAGCTGACAGTACTCCTGCACCTGCAGCAACGGAAGAGTCTGCACCTGCAGCGGAGGAGTCTGCACCTGCAGCAACGGAAGAGTCTGCACCTGCAGCAGACGCATCTGATCCGGTAGCAAACCTGATCGCAGCTACAACCGACACAGTAACACTTAGAGTATGGGCATCTGAAGAAGATCAGGCGCTGACAACGGATCTGCTTGAGAAGTTCAAATCTACCTATTCGGATGTAACGTTCGATATCACACTTGGTTCTGAGTCCGAATCTACTGCAAAAGATACGGTATTGACCGACGTGGAAGCGGCAGCGGATGTTTACGCATTTGCTGATGACCAGATCAATGAACTGGTACAGGCAGGCGCACTTCAGGAAGTAGCGGCTACTTACACATNTGATGTTAAGNCCGCAAATNCANCCGGCGCTGTTGAGGCNGCAAGCGTAGGCGGCAAATTATATGCTTATCCTATGACNGCAGATAACGGTTANTTCATGTTCTACGATGCNTCNGTATTNTCAGAGAGCGATGTNCAGTCTCTTGAGAAAATGCTGGAAGTAGCAGAGGCAGCAGGTAAGAAGGTAGCGATGGATATTTCCAACGGATGGTATATCTACTCCTTCTTCCAGGGNGCNGGCTATGAGCTGACACTGAANGANGACGGNTCCAACACCTGTACATGGAATGCNAGCTGGTGCAGCNGATGTTGCGCAGACGATCATGAATCTTTGTGCAACCAACACTCTGATCGANNTGGGTGATGANGAGATGGCAACCGCNATNGCAGAAGGTACNGTAGCGGCAGCNGTAAANGGTACTTGGAGAGCTGAGACAGCATCNGACGCATGGGGAGANAANTATGCGGCAACCAAGCTTCCTACTTTCAATGTAGCAGGTAAGGACTGCCAGATGTCTTCTTATTCCGGATANAANNTNATNGGNGTTAACCCTTATTCCGCTAATNTNGGTTGGGCTATGCTGCTTGCTGAGTATCTGACAAACGAAGAGTCTCAGACAGCAAGATTTGAAGCAAGAGGTCTTGGNCCCGCNAATATCAATGCAGCATCNTCCNNNGCNGTTCAGNCTAATCCTGCAATCGCAGCACTGGCAGAGCAGGCNGCTTACGCTACACCTCAGCGTGTAGGCGGAAACTTCTGGGCTCCNGCNGAGACNTTGGGACAGGTTCTGGTTGACGGTAATGTGGGTGACCTTCAGANTGTACTGGATACCGCAGTAGAAGGTATTACAGCACCGNTTGAATAAGTCTGNAAGGTATTTCTTATAGGCNATGAATACCCCGCANCCGTACGGGATGCGGGGTATTTTTAAAAATAATTCTGAGGGGGAGATCCTATGAAGAATGGATTGAAATCGATTGGAAATTATTTTAAAGATTTTGGAACNGCAGTTGCAAAAGGTGATATNGGGGTNAAATTATCCCTGCTTATCATGGGTGCCGGATATTTTGCNAGAAAGCAGATTATCAACGGNCTGATCATGATTGCCTTGGAAGCAGTTTTTGTTGTAATGTGCATTTTCTATGCAGCTCCGAANCTGGCNGATTTCGGAACNTTGGGAACTGTNCAGTTCGAGCAGGTNTTTGACCCGTTNACATTGACAAGTACAGTGAACGATTATGATAATTCTTTNTTGATNTTGTTAAATTCNATNATNGCATTATTNATAATCGNNGCTTTTATCTTAGTATACATAGGTAANATTAAAGCTGTTTACCGTCTNCAGNTGAGAAAGGAAGCNGGAAAACATATCAATACTTTTGGNGAGGANATNAAGGCGCTCTTCAATGANAAATTCCATNTTACNTTGCTGACGCTGCCNTGTATCGGNATNATNTTGATGAATATTATNCCGATCCTNGTATTNATCGCNATCGCGTTTACGAATTANGACCAGCAGCATATGCCGCCGAGNGCNNTGTTTACATGGGTTGGNTGGANNAANTTCAANAGTCTTTTCACAACAGGTTCCACGACCGTAACNTTTGGNTACTCTTTNGGAAAAATTTTGGTTTGGACNCTGGAGTGGGCATTTCTTGCTACNTTTACCACCTTTATNGGCGGTATTTTGATGGCNCAGTTTGTGAACAATAAGAANACCAAGCTCCCCAGANTGTGGAGAACTTTGTTTATGNTNGCGATTGCGGTACCGCAGTTNGTAACATTACTGCTTGTTCGTAACTTCTTTGNNGATNCCGGTATNGTGAANACGATCTGNNCCANTATNGGNTTGACAGATTTCCTGAAAAGCATNGGATTGGTAAGCTCTAATCTGTCNTATATTCCGTTCCTGACNAGCCCNGGCTGGACNAAGGTTATGATCGTTCTCATTAACATCTGGGTAGGNGTTCCCTATCAGATGCTGGTGGCGACAGGCGTGCTGATGAACATTCCGGTAGATCAGCTTGANAGCGCCAGAATTGACGGTGCAAACAATTTCCAGATCTTCTGGAAGATCACNATGCCNTATGTGCTTTTCATTACGGGACCGAGNCTTATCACAGATTTTGTAAAGAATATCAACAACTTCAACGTNATTTATCTGTTGACGCAGGATGTTTATGTTACATCCGACCAGTTACTTGCNAACTCGAATGCAAAAGAGGTGGATCTGCTTGTAACGTGGCTGTTTAGATTGACGAATGAATACTATAACTATAAGATAGCTTCCGTGATCGGTATTCTGGTATTCATCATCTGTGCAGCATTTACATTGATTACCTTTACGCAGACGATCAAAGGCAATAGAGAGGAGGATTTCCGATAATGAAAAAAACTGTGAGTATGATTTTACGACATGTAGTTTTGGCATTCCTCGCGATAGTCTGGTTAGTACCGATTCTCTGGCTGGTGGTGACGTCCTTCAGCGCTTACAAGGGAATCAATACATCGCATTTCTTCCCGGAGAATTGGTCTCTGGATAACTATAGGGTTCTGTTTTTGGAACCGGACTCGGTGGTGCAGTACGGAGCATGGTTTAAAAATACGTTGGTCATCGCTATTTTTACTTGTATTGTTTCTACGGTTTTCGTTTTGATGGTAGCTTACACAATGAGCTGTCTGCGGTTTAACGGCAGAAAGGGACTGATGAGCTTCGGTATCATCTTAAACATGTTCCCCGGCGTATTGTCCATGATCGCGGTATATTTCGTTATGAAATCCCTGGGGTTGACCAACAGCCATCTCGGAATGATCATTGTATACTCCGCAGGTTCCGGTCTGGGATATCTGATCACCAAGGGATTTATGGATACGATCTCCACATCCCTGCGCGAAGCGGCATGGCTGGAGGGCGCATCGGAAGCGACGATCTTCCTGAAGATTATCATTCCGTTGTCACAGCCGATCATTGTGTATACGGTAATCAACTCCTTCCTCGTACCGTGGGGTGATTTCGTATTGGCTAAGCTGATGCTGAACTCCGGTATTTCTACGGACTGGACAATTGCGATCGGTTTGTTCAATATGCTGAATAAATCATTGGTCAATAAATACTTCTCCATTTTCTGCGCGGGCGGCGTTATCGTATCTATTCCGATTTCCGCATTGTTCGTACTGATGCAGAAATTCTATGTAGAAGGTGTTACAGGCGGTTCTGTAAAGGGTTAATAGAGAAGATACCTGTAAAAGTATGATGAAAAATGCAGACTGTCTTATGGCGGTCTGCATTTTGTTATGAGTCGAGGTGTAAATATGAAAAAGTATAAGCAAGTGTTGGCGTTGTTGCTTACGCTGTGTATGCTGTCGGCAACAGCCTGTGGTGCGGATAGTACGGAGAGCGGTGTTCAGACAGAGCAAAATGTAGAGAGTACGGAAGAGTCGGCAGAGAATGCTGATGAAACGATAGCGGATGAAGAAAGCACAGATTCTGACAGTGATATTACGGACTCCATACCTTTAAATATCATAGATGATAATTATCGCACTTATTATGAGGTATTTGTCTATTCCTTTTTTGACAGTAACGGAGACGGTATCGGAGATTTACAGGGTCTGATCTCCAAGCTGGACTATATCAATGATGGTGACGATACGACGGATGCGGATTTAGGCTGCAACGGTATCTGGCTGATGCCGGTGAATCCTTCGCCGACTTATCATAAGTACGATGTTATGGATTATTATGAGATTGATGATTCCTATGGTACATTGGATGATTTCAAACAGCTGTTGGGCGAATGTGACGCCCGGGGGATCAAAGTTATTATGGATCTGGTTTTGAATCATTCCTCTTCTCAAAATCCATGGTTCACCGAAGCGTGCACCTATTTGCGGGAATTGGGAGATGGGGAACCGAGCGTGGAAGACTGTCCCTACTTTGAATACTATCACTTTTCCAAGGAGAACGGCGCGGGATGCTATGAAGTGGAAGGGACGGACTGGTACTATGAAGCACAGTTCTGGAGTGAAATGCCGGATCTGAATCTGGACAGCGAGGCGCTCAGAGGGGAGATCGAGAAGATCACAAAATACTGGCTGGATATGGGAGTCGGCGGATTCAGGCTGGATGCGGTGAAGGAATTTTATACAGGGAATCCAGAGGCAAATGTTGCGTTTTTGAACTGGTTTCAGGAGAGCGTCAAAGCACAAAAAGCAGACGCTTATCTGGTCGGGGAGGCGTGGCTGGATATTAGCAGTTATGCGCAATATTATGAAAGCGGTATCGACAGTCTTTTTAATTTTGCTTTTGCCGATAAAGACGGGATCATTTCTAAGGTGGTGAACGGTTCTTCGGCGGAGCAGTACGGTGTTGTGAATGTTTCTTTACAGAGTACCTTCGGGCAATATAACGAAAATTATATTGATGCCCCTTTCTATACCAATCATGATATGGGCAGAAGCGCCGGCTATTATGCGGGAGATAATTCGGAGAAACAGACGAAGCTTGCGGGCGCAATGAATCTGTTTATGGGCGGTTCTGCTTTCCTCTATTACGGAGAAGAGCTTGGCATGAAGGGTTCCGGCAAGGATGAAAATAAACGTGCCCCCATGTATTGGAGTAAGCGTGATGATATGGAGGGAATGTGTGACGGTCCTGCGGATATGGATGATTTTGCGATGAAGTTTGACAGTCTGGAAGAGCAGGAACAGGATCCGACTTCCATTTATCAGTATTTTAAAAAGGTGATCAAGATCAGAAACCAGAATCCGGAAATCGCAAGAGGCGAAGTGGAATATCTGATGAACGCCTCTAATGAGCAATTCTGTGTTCTAAAAAAGAGCTGGGAAGGATCGGAAATCCTGCTGATCTTCCACACCGGAGCTGAGACAGAAGAGGTTGATGTAAGCGGTATCAGCATAAACGGGGCAGAGATTTCCCCGGATCGTGTCCGCGGCGCACTGGAGAGCGGAGAGGAGAAGATCGAAGTGTCGGATGGGACGGTGACCATGCCGGGATATTCGGTTCTGATATTGAAATAAAGCAGGAAAACTTTTGTATTAGAAAATTTATGGGCTGTCGCTTTCATGATAAGGTAATCATGAGGCGGCAGCTTTCTTTTTTATACAGTCTGTTTTATATAAATCTGCATGGCCCTGAATAGATATGAAAAATTCTGGAAAAACAGAAATGAGGGTTGACAGGTGTATACCTCAAGTGTATGATACAAAGCAAGGGGTATACATTAGTATACCGATAGAAATAAACCATCGAAACGATTGATATCAGAAAGAAAGTGGATGGAGAAATGAAAAAGGGAAAGATGATCGAGGCAGTAAATGTGAGCTATATCTATCAGACGAAGTACCAGAAGACAAAGGCTCTCTCTGAGGTGAACTGTTCCTTTGATAGGGGGAAGGTGTATGCCATCACAGGGAAGTCTGGCAGTGGAAAGAGCACCCTTCTCTCCCTCCTTGCGGGACTGGACGTGCCCACGGAGGGGACGCTCCACATAGAAGGAGAAGACATGCGGAAGATGAACCGGGACGATTACCGTCTGAACCGGGCTTCCGTGATCTACCAGGCATTTCATCTGTTCCCGCTTCTGACGGTGTTAGAGAATGTGATGTTCCCCATGCAGTTAAAACATGTGCCTGTAAAGGAGGCGAAGGCGAGAGCGCAGGAATATCTGAAAAAGGTGGACTTGCCGGAGACGCTTTATAAGAAGATGCCGAGTATGATCAGCGGCGGGGAGCAGCAGAGGGTCGCCATCGCCAGGGCCATCGCCTCCGGCGGGGAGATCATTCTGGCCGACGAACCTACGGGAAATCTGGACAGCCAGAACGAGAAGGTGATCGTGGAGCTTTTGTGCAGACTGGCCCACGAGGACAACTATGCTGTGATCGTGGTCACCCACAACGAAGGCGTGGCCGCGGCAGCGGATGTGGTCTACGGCATGTCGGACGGAGCGCTCTCGGTGGTGCGGGAGTAAAAATAATTCCGTGCGCAGATCATATTGTCATTGCAGCAAACTGCCCGGATATGGAGGATCGGAATGTTAACATACATGTTATACAGTCTTAAGAGAAGAAAAGCGGCAAATCAGATCACCGTATGGATCAGCTTCCTGCTGGTTGTTCTTCTGAATCTGTATTTTGGAACGATGCACAGCTACGAACGGCAGCTTGACGAATTGGCTGAGAATGCCCCGGTCTACTGCCGGGTCACCAATAAGAATGGGAGCCGGGACAGCGGCCTGTTTATCTCGGAGAGAGTGCTGGATGGTCTGTCTGCCTCCGGTATGACAGCAGATGAGTCCTGCGCAGTCTGGCTGCTGGCGGGAGAAGGGGAGTTTACACAGGCGGAGTGGGAAAGCTGTGTGCATCTGCAGGTTTCCGGGGTCAACCGCACAGAGGCGGTAGACGGCCTGTCGGCTGATAAGATCCATTTCAGTCAGCAGTATGACGGATCCTTTTTCTTGTCTGACGAGCCGGTGTGTATTGTGGATGAGGGCGTGATGAGGAAGCACGGCTGGGAAACCGGTGATAAGATACAGTTGACCATGTACTATTACGACGCCTCCAGTGAGCTTTTTAAGATGGAACTATATCCGCTGGGACTGATCGAACTGGAGATCGTCGGAAGCATGGAAAGTCTTACGGGAGTGACAAGCGCGGTCCCCCCGGATGTGATCCTGCCCTTTGAGGCTGTCCGCAGGATCTATCATCAGCAGGAGATCCCGTTCTTTGCAGATACGGTCTCGTTTTATGTGGAGGACCCGATGCGGCTCAATGATTTTAAGGAAGAGATGAAGTCCATAGGACTGATGGAAAGGGATCCGACTGCAATGGATTCCTATATCGGATATACGCTGGCAGTCAGGGACGGCGATTTCGTTACTATGGCAACACAATTAAGGCAGTCTATTGAAGTGATGCGGTCTTTCCTGCCAATCGTATGTGTTCTGACTTTTTTGATCGGGTATATCGTAAGTTATCTTCTGGGGAACGGCAGGATGGGAGAATATGCCCTGCTCCGTTTACAGGGGATGGGAAGCGTAAAGGGGACCGTTCCTTTTCTGGGAGAACAGTTTATCCTGATTCTGCTTGGAAATCTGTTGGGAGATGCGCTCATGCTGCTCTTTGCGGAGCCGGCCGTCGTGATTCTGGTAAACGGAGTCGTGCTCGCGGCATATGGCATCGGCATCATCATGGCATATTGGCGCATGGGCAGGAAAAGCGTGATGGGGCTTCTTGCAGTTTCACAGTAAACTGCCCGGATATGGAGGAAAGATGAAAAACAGTTTAAAACAGATGGCACGGACACCCATAAAGACAGCGCTGTTCTTTCTGCTGAATGTATCTGCTGCATTGTTAATGACTCTTGGAGTCTGTATCTGGCAGAAGAGCAGCAGCATGATGGACAAGTATGAGGATCAGTTCATAACGATAGGGACGGTGCGCCAGCGGCCGGAATCTTTTGAGCAGGTCAGGATATGGGATGCGGAAGAAAAGAGTTACAGTATTTTCAAAAGAGCACAGTATGCATCTTATGATACGGTGGAGGATCTGGATATTCCGGATGTGACATATCTGGCGGGTCCAGAGCAGAGGGCTTACTACGCTTCCTATACACCGCAGTATCTCAAGCTGTGGAAGAGCCTGAATCCCAATGCCATAGACATGAATGTGCTGATTGTAGAATTTACACCGGAAGAGGACTGTATACCGGAGGAATCCGTAAAGATCCGTATCACCAAGGTGATCAGCGGCGACAGCAGGCTGGAGGGAACCTCGCTGTGGTTCTGCGACCATGATGATCCGGAGCCGGAGATGCTGTATCAGGACAAAACCTATGCTGCGTATTTGTCCATTTATTCGTATCTTCATGGGGAAAGAGCGGAAGAGGCCAGGAAGGAATCCCCAATGTTGGCTTATACGCTTGAATATACACCGGTGGATCTTTCCTCGCGGCTTTACCGCCCGGACGGGAGCGTGATAGAGGATCCTTTCCGGGATGGGCCGGAGATCTTTGAGGTCACTGACGGCTTCTATGAGACGGATGCGGGGAAGAGACTGTTAAACATTGCAAAGACCAAGTTATATGGGGAGGATATCCAGCCGGTCACGGCAACGAACGAGACCTGTCTGCTGATGCCGTTTTACAACGGGGACACCTATCTTACAGAAGGAAGGGATATCAGCGGGGAAGAGTACAGGGATGGGGCGAAGGTGTGTCTGGCACCGAGAACCTTCATGGAAAACAATGGCCTTTCCCTGGGCGACCAGATCCAGGTGCAGCTTTTGTATACGGATGCCCGATGGACGGCAGGATACTGGTTTGAACTGGAGGGAGGGTTTTCGGATGTTCCCCTGCTTGATGCAGAGGGAAATCCACTGGAAGTGTTCGAGACATCTGCCTATACGGTCGTGGGTATCTATGACGCCACAGTGGGGGATACGGACTTAAGTTTCTGTTCAGGAGCGGATGAACTGATCGTGCCGATGCAGTCGATCAAAGCGCGGAGCGAAAAAAATCTGACGGCTTACGGGCCGATGACGGATGCCACCACTTCCTTCCGGATCCCGAACGGGACTGTCGATGAATTTCTTGCCGCTTGGGAGAAGTATGGGACGAAGGCTCTGGAGTTTACTTTCTATGACCGGGGGTATACACAGTTGAAAGCCGGAATCGACAACATGAAAAACTTCTCCTTGATCTTATTGGCTGCGGGAGTGATCCTTACGGGGCTTCTGTTAGTCTTTTACAGTTATCTGTTTGTCACGAAACAGATGAAGAGGACGGCGGTAGAGCGTTCCCTTGGCATGACACGCCGACAGTGCAGGTGGTCGATCCTGTCAGGATTTATCCTGATCGTTCTGATCGGCAGTATGGCGGGCGCGGCAGGGGGTATGCACCTTTCCCGGTCTGTCTCTGTGAAAAACGCAGCCCCGAACTATTATGACAGCGCTTACAGCGTGGGGAAGGCTGTTGATATCAACGAGGTTGTGATAGAAGATGTTCCGTTAAAGGACGGTATATGGATTGCAGTTTGCAGCAGCTTACTGATTACGGCAGCAGGAACAGTGATTGCGCTCACAAGGATGAACAGGAGTCTGAAACGGGAGCCAATGCAGATTTTGGTAGAATAAACAAGACGAGGAGGGAAAGGATATGGTCAGTTTATCGGATGGAGAATGGAAAATCATGAATCAGCTCTGGGAAGGGGAAGCAACGATTACGGAACTCAAAAATAGATTGCGTGAGGAAACAGGCTGGGATAAGCATATCATTATTACAATGCTCTCCCGCATGGAAAAGAAAGAAGCTATCGCCCACAGGGACGGCGGGCGTGCCAAGATTTTTTATCCGCTGGTGACTAGAGAGGAGGTTTCCATGCAGGAGACCCGCGGCTTCTTACAGAAGGTGTATCGGGGGAGTCTGGGGATGATGGTCAATGCCATGGTGGAGGATCAGGCGTTGTCCGAGGAGGAGATTCAGGAGCTCTATGCCATTTTAGAGCAGGCAAAGAAGAAAAACGATGAGGGAGGGACGCGGCAATGAAGGAGATTCTGATAACAGCAACCGTTCTGATCTTAGGGATTCTTTTGATCCGCCGAATCTTCCGGGGCAGAATCAGTAGCAGACTGCAGTATGCTCTCTGGTTTATCGTGGCGCTGCGGCTGCTCATTCCGGTCTCGGCACAGATAGACTTAGGCCCTCTTACGAAGCTTCGTTTGATGGATCTGGTGAAGCAGGTCGAGGTGAGCCGGGGGGATGTGGTAGAGCGGCTGGAAGAACCGATTCCGATCGTCGTAGATTCCCAGAGCGCGCTGTACCGTCTGATCGGGAATGATGTACAGAAGGCGGAGATGGAAGAGGCGCTCAACAATATGCCGGATGATGGTCCTTCCGTTGTATTTATGGCGGGAACGCTGGGATTCACATGGCTGGATGTTCTGGGATCGTTATGGGCGGTGGGAATGCTGGCTGTGGGACTGTGGATCGTGGTCTCAAATATCAGATTCAGCCGCAGCCTGAAGAAGACCAGACAACCGTTTACTTTATCAGAGGAGGAGACAGCCCGTCTTGAGGCTGTCTGCGGTCAAAAGCTTTTCGGTAAGAACGAAAAAAGCCGTCTGCCGCAGATGTATCTGGCGGAGGAGATCTCATCTCCCTGTCTGTACGGATGGCCGGGGCGGGAAGTGATCTATCTGACAACGGATGTGGAGAAGGATCCTGAAAAGCTGCGCCATGTGCTTGTCCACGAGCTTGTCCATAAAAAGCATGGAGACAGCTTTTGGGCACTGCTTCGCAGCGTGTTGGTGACAGTGTACTGGTTTCATCCGCTGGTGTGGGCGGCGGCGGTATGTTCCAAGCGGGATTGCGAGCTGGCCTGTGACGAAGAAGCTCTGTTTCTTTTGGGAGAGAAAGAGAGGATTCCATATGGGGAGACACTGCTTTCCATTATTACTCAAAAAGGGCGGCTTTCTGATCTGGTCTGCACTGCCACCACCATGACAGGCAGTGGAAAAAGCGTGAAGGAGCGGATAGAGTTTATTGTGAAGGAGCCGAAGGCGCTCTATGCGGCTGTGGCGGCAGTTCTGGTTTTGACAGTAGCCGTGGGGGTGTTTGTCTTTACGAAAAATCCGCAGTTTAACGGGACCACGGTGGATCTGATCGAGGGTCTTACGGTGACAGGAGCGGATATGCAGATAAAGCTTCCCGCCAGCATCGGCGGCATCAGCGGCTGTATTGTGGAAGAAGAAAATGGCGATATTGTCATTTATCATGTGAAAGCGCAGAAAGAAGTGGGAAGATTTTCCGGGATGATGCTCAAGGATGCTCTGGAACTGGTGGATGAGGGACGTCAGGTTATGCCTCTGGGGAATCAGGGCTATAATTATCTTTTGCGGGCCTATCTGAGAGAGCCTGTAAGCAGAACGGAGCATATCTACACGCCTGCGGGAGGATCTTCTAAAACGCAGGGGGTCCTAAGTCATGAAGATATCTTCTACAGCTCGGAGAGCGTGCAGGGTGTACCCGGTACAGACAGCAATGACGAGACCACTTTTACTATTACAGATGAAGATGATACCACATATATCATAGATGACGACGGCAGCAGTAATCCGATGCTCAGCACAGACTGGGAGATACTTCCGCTGGAGGAGGCAAGAGATTATCTCCCCAACGAGAGTATCATAATAAAGGATGCTCCGATGAAAATAGAGCACACATATACGCCGGCGGACGGAGAATCTCAAGGAGCTTTAGGGCATGAGGATATCGATAGCCCGGAGGAGAAGGTAGATTATGATTATCTGCCTAATGAAACTATTACGACAACCACTTATTCACCCCGGGAGATCAATGTGGACGAGATCGACGCAGGCTGTTATGTCTATGTAAAGGCGGATTTCGGCAGAATACAGGAGAAATACCGCGAGGAGATGGATTTTATCGACAGTGAACTGCAAAAGGCGGCCGGAGATGTCATTATTTTAAGCATAAACCGCAATATGCGGGAGAAGCTTTTTGATGCGCTGACAGAAAACCGGACGCCCTATGTGGGAGATAATGCCAGGGTGGGCGCGCTGCTTACGGCATTGCCCCTGCCGCCTACCATGAACCGGAAAGAAGGATTTTCTCTGCAGACAGTGGAAGAACCTTATTCCCTGCGTTTTTCCTATGAAATGAGCACAGATCGTTTTACGCAGGAAGACAGTGATATGATCTACTTTAATGCGGCGATGTTGTTTTATAGCATTGGGAATGTGCAGGAGATTATCATTGCTGTGAAGCGGCCTACCACCTATGTGACGGATTCCACCGGAACCAGGGATATCACGGATTCCTTCTGCCGTACCTATAGGCGAGAGGAAATGGAGCAGGAGCTTCCTGTGCTGCGAGATGCCGACTATGCGAACGATAAGATTTTCCGGAAGAAGCTTTCGGATCTGCACTTCGCGATCGAGCAGCATTTGGCAAAGACACAATGGATCCAAAAATAATTTATGAAATATTAAGAATTAAGCACTCTTTTTCTTAAATTCTCCGCTCTACGATATAGTTGCGTAAAAAGCCAGAAAAGGAACAGGGCTTTTAGAGAGATTTTAAAGATTGACGCGCTATGATGAAAAAGTGCAGGGCACTCGTTTTGTTGTGCCCTGCACCGGGATACACAAAGAGGGGAGACAGCGATGGGACAGGCACAGAGGAGAGACACACGCAGCACAGTGCAAAGTAGTGGCAGGAGGGCTTCACAGGGTCATAGAGGAAATAGTGCGGGGAACACAGGAGCCACAGCGAGGAAAACAAAAGAGCGTGATATAGAGCTGTGGGAGATTAATCGGGAGGAGCAGCCTCGGATGATGCGGTTGGCTGAACGGGAGGAACGGCAACCTGAGCGTAAGGCGAGGAACCTGCAGCCCGTGCAGTCCGCTCGTCGTACATCGGGGAATCCCCGTCCGGTACATTACAGCAAACGAAACAGGGCGAGACGCAGAAAGGTGTATATATACCGGCTGATCGCTCTTTTTGTCATTGTGGTATGCCTAGTGCTGATCTATCAGACGACCGGCGCGATCTATCGCATGGCGCACCGGGATAAGGTGAAGAGAAAACTGGGGATCGTGGATGTGATCTCTGAGCAGATCAATAAAAAAGAGATCACGCCGCCCGAGATCGTGGAGGATTTTCTGGAGGTGAATGATTATTCCAGGCCGGGTACGAAGGTAAACCGGGTCAAGAATATCTTTGTCCATTATACGGCAAATCCCGGCACATCCGCACAGCAGAATCGCAGCTATTTTGCTAATCTGGCGCAGACAAAGGAGAGGTCTGCCAGCGCACATTTTATTATCGGTTATGAGGGAGAGATCCTGCAGTGCATTCCGTTGGAGGAACAGGCTTACGGAGTAAAGACCAGAAATGATGATTCGATTTCCATAGAGTGTTGTTACTTGAATGAAAACGGTGAATTTACACAGGAGACCTATGATACGCTGATCCATACACTTGCCTGGTTGATACAGGAGTACGATCTGACTACGGAAGATATTTTGCGGCATTATGATTGTGGTGGGAAAAAGTGTCCGTTATACTATGTAGAGAATCCGAACGCATGGGAGAAGCTGCTGGCGGATGTGGAGCGCTATCAGCAGGAGGGAACGGACTCATAAATGTTGCTTGCTTCTATTGAAAACTTTTACTATTATTGAAAAAAGTATTCAGTAGAAATGAAATCTTTGTTTGACATGCAAAAAAGTTTTCAGTATAATTTTTGTACAGATACGGATACTGACATTCACCAAGTGCATGAAAACGGGAGATTGTTATGATCTACAGAGAACATTATATTAAACCTGTCCGAGACTTTTATGAATCGGATCTGATAAAAATTATCACAGGTATCCGCCGTTGCGGCAAATCTGTTATTTTAGAGCAGATCATGCAGGAAATCGAGAAGAAAACGGATAATATTATTTATCTTAATTTTGAAGACAGACGCATATCCGCCAATATAACAGATGAAAATTCTCTGATTTCGTATGTGGAAAGCCACCGAAAAGGCGGAAAATGCTATCTTTTCTTTGATGAAGTGCAGACCCTTGACGGTTGGCAGAATGCATGCAAAACTCTGCGGCTTTACGATTATTCTCTGTTTATTACGGGGTCCAACTCTAAACTGCTTTCGGGAGAATTTACGAAAGAACTCAGCGGAAGATATGTTGCTTTTCGTATTCGTCCTTTTGTTTATAAAGAGATCATAGAATATGCCGCGGAACTCGGAAAAGAAATTTCTGTCACGGATTATCTGGTTTGGGGCGGATTTCCCAAACGTTTTGAGTTTGACAATCCCGTAGCACAGCGCAGATATCTTAATGATTTGGATGATACCATTATCATCAATGATTTGATACACCGTTACAAAATCCGCAAAGAAAACCTGTTTAAAAAGCTGGTAAACTATGTGCTGCGCTCGAACAGCAGAATTTTTTCCGCCAAATCCATTCATGACTATATCAAAAAGGAACACGAACCTTGTTCCGTGAATACCATTATGAAATATCTCGACTACCTTGAGGAGGCATATATCATCGAATCGGTTAGTCAGTATTCCGTCAAAGCAAAGAAAACGCTGAGTTATTATATGAAAATATACGATGCCGACGTATCGTTCAATTCACTCCGTTGTCTTGATAATCGGTTTGATCTTACGCATAATTTGGAAAACATTGTCTATCTTGAACTGATCTATATGGGCTATGACATCCAGGTATATAACAATGGTGGAAAAGAGATTGATTTTCTTGCTAAATACGGTAATAAAAGCTATTTCATTCAAGTAGCATACAGTGTGGCAGATGATAAGGCGTACACAAGAGAATTTGCTGCATTTAAAAATATCGACAATCTGTCCCAAAAGATTCTGATAACCAATGACGATATCGACTACTCTACAAGTACCGTGCGTCATATTCAGTTAAAAGATTTTCTGCTTATGAATCATCTCTAGTTCATGAAGTTACAAAGAGTACAAGCGAGGGGAAACTTATGGAAAAAGCCTACAAGTTAGAATTTGCGGGAGAACAGACAGGGAGCCTGTATGTAAATTGCTGCGGACTGTCCCGGACAGAACCGATGCACAGCTTTGGCCCGGCGCTGAAACCGCACTATCTGATTCACTACATATTAAGTGGCAAGGGAAAGTTCTCGATTGGCGGGGAAGAGTATCTGTTGGAAGCGGGGTACGGCTTTCTGATCACGCCAGACGAGCTGGCTTTTTATCAGGCAGATGAAAAGGAGCCGTGGACTTATGTCTGGGTGGGATTCAGCGGTACGCTGGCAGCAGAGTATGTGAGCAATATCGGTCTGTCTGTGAGGCAGCCGATTTTCATGTCTGATGCGTCAGAGGAGCTTTACCGGATCGTGAAGGATATGATGGAACACAATACCTTCGGGCTTTCTCATGATCTGCGCCGCAATGGACAGCTGGGGATTTTTTTGTCTGTGATAGCGGAGAGCGGCAGGGTAGAAAAACAGAATGAAAATGACAGAGCTAATATTTACGTGCGCAAAGCGGTTTCGTTTATCCAGAGCAATTACTGCAATCCCATCAAAGTGACGGATGTGGCGGATTATGTGTGTATCAACAGAAGCTATCTCTACACGTTGTTTCAAAATTCTATGGGCATGTCGCCTCAGCAGTTTTTGACGACCTTCCGCATCACCAAAGCAACGGAGCTTTTACAGCTCACATCTTTGCCCATTGAGAGCATTGCGCTGTCCTGCGGATATCATGATCCGCTGGTGTTTACGAAAGCGTTTCGGCAGATGAAACAGATGTCGCCATCGGCTTTCCGCAAGGAAATGCAGAAAGGGGAGACGAGGAGAAACCGGGAATATCTGCGGCAGGTGGAGGAGTTTATTGGGCAGATCAACAGCCTGCAGGGCTGAACCGTATTTAACATTTTGACAGGTTTGGGCAACAAAGGACTATTTAACGATAGTCCTTTGTTTTGTATAATGAACATAAATGGGGTATTAAAAAAGAGAAGGAGAATGGATATGAAAGAAGCGGTATTAAAAAAATTTGAAGAGATTTACGGAACTGCGGATGGTGTCAAGGTATATTTCGCACCAGGACGTGTAAACATGATCGGCGAGCACACGGATTATAATGGCGGACATGTATTCCCCTGCGCGCTGACGATCGGTACTTATGCGGCGGTGAAAAAGCGGGCGGACAGGAAGCTCCGGTTCTTTTCCATGAATTTTGAAGATCTGGGCGTGATCGAGAGCAGTCTGGATGATCTGACACCTTC
This sequence comes from Lachnospiraceae bacterium, assembly GCA_014804615.1. Lineage (GTDB taxonomy): Bacteria > Bacillota > Clostridia > Lachnospirales > Lachnospiraceae > UBA3282. Next base: position 168,830 of record JAAUZL010000005.1, on the reverse strand, counting down.
TGATGCGGCGGGTTGGACAAACTATCCCAAGGGTGTGATGTGGGCATTTGCCGGACGTGGCATGGAGATGGACTGCGGCTTGGATATGGTGATAAACGGTAACATTCCGAACGGTTCGGGCTTATCTTCTTCCGCATCTCTGGAGGTGCTGACAGGATTTTGTTTGAAGGATCAGTACGGATTCGATGTGACGAATGTAGATCTGGCGAAGATCGGGCAGTATTCGGAGAATAACTTTAACGGTATGAACTGCGGTATTATGGATCAGTTTGCCTCCGCTATGGGGAAAAAGGATCACGCGATCTTTTTAGATACAGCGGATCTGTCTTATCAGTATGCGCCCCTTGTGCTGGATGGCGCTAAGATCATTGTGACCAACAGTAACGTGAAGCACTCCCTCGTAAATTCTGAGTACAATGTGCGCAGAAGCGAGTGCGAAAAAGCGCTGGAGGAGCTGCAGACCGTAGTGAAGATTGCGGGGCTCGGTGATCTGACAGAGGAAGCTTTTGAGGCGAATAAGTCTGCAATTAAGGATGAGGTGCGTGTAAAACGGGCAAAGCATGCTGTCTATGAGAACCAGAGAACGATCCGGGCGGTGGAAGCGCTGAAAGAGAATAACCTGAAATTATTCGGAGAGTTGATGAATGCCTCCCACGTTTCTCTGCGGGATGATTATCAGGTATCCTGCGATGAGATCGATGTGCTTGTGGAGGAGGCTTGGAAGGTAGACGGTGTCATTGGCTCCAGAATTACGGGCGGCGGCTTTGGCGGCTGCACGGTCAGCATCGTGAAGGACGAGGCGGTAGAGAGTTTTAAGGAAAAAGTAGGTGCGGCTTATGAAGCGCGTGTCGGGAAGAAAGCGGATTTCTATGTAGTAGAGATCGGAGACGGTCCGTGCTGCTTATAAGGATATATTGGGGAGAAGAAAAATGATTCAGAATAATATTAAAAAACTGGTTGAGTATGGATTGCTCACCGGACTGATCGGTGAAGAGGATAAGATTTACACCACAAACCGTCTGTTGGAGCTTTTTCAGTTAGAGGAACTGGAAGATGGCTGGGATGTTTCCATGTCCGTGGAGGAGCTTCCCACAGTTCTTGGAGAAATGATGGACTATGCCTATGAACAGGGGATTATGACGGAGAACAGCATTGTTTACCGGGATCTTTTTGATACGAAGATCATGAGTCAGCTTGTACCCAGGCCCAGTGAGGTGATCCGCACTTTTCAGGAAAAGTATGAGAGAGATCCGAAGGAAGCCACGGATTATTTCTATAAGTTGAGCCAGGATACGGATTATATCAGACGGTATCGGATCAAGAAGGATCAGAAATGGATATCATCGACGAAGTACGGCGATCTGGATATCACCATTAATCTCTCCAAGCCGGAGAAGGATCCCAAGGCGATCGCAGCGGCTAAGAATGCAAAGCAGAGCGGATATCCGAAATGTCTTCTGTGCAGGGAGAACGAGGGTTATGCAGGGCGTGTCAATCACCCGGCCAGACAGAATCACAGGATCATTCCCGTGACCATCAACGGCAGCAATTGGGGTTTCCAGTATTCTCCGTATGTGTATTACAATGAGCACTGCATCGTGTTTAACAGCAAGCATGTTCCCATGAAGATTGAGCATGACACCTTCTGCAAGCTGTTTGATTTTGTAAAACAATTTCCTCATTATTTTGTGGGATCTAACGCGGACCTGCCGATCGTGGGAGGATCTATTTTAAGCCATGATCATTTTCAGGGTGGGCATTATGAGTTTGCTATGGCGAAAGCGCCTGTGGAGCGGCAGTTTAAGGTAACAGGCTTTGAGGATGTGGAGGCCGGCGTTGTGAACTGGCCCATGTCCGTGATCAGGATCTCTCACGAGGATCCCGGCAGGCTGGTGGCATTGGCGGATGTGATTCTGGAGAAATGGCGGGGATATTCCGATGAGGAAGCTTTTATCTATGCCGAGACTGATGGCGAACCGCACAATACGATCACACCTATTGCCAGAAAACGGGGCGATAAATTTGAACTGGATCTGGTGCTTCGCAATAACATTACAACCGAAGAACATCCTTTGGGCGTGTATCATCCTCATGCCAAACTGCATCATATTAAGAAGGAGAATATCGGTTTGATTGAAGTGATGGGGCTTGCGGTGCTGCCGGCAAGACTGAAGGAGGAGATGGAGCATCTTGCCGAAGCAATCCTGGCAGGAAGCGATATCCGCAAGGATGAAGAGCTTGCCAAGCATGCCGACTGGGTGGGAGAATTTTTGCCGCGCTATCAGGAGGTAAGCAAGGACAACATAACCGGGATCCTGCATAAGGAGATCGGCAATGTCTTTATGGAGGTGCTAGAGGACGCAGGCGTCTATAAGAGAGATGAAAAGGGGCAGGCGGCCTTTGACAGATTTCTCTCTTCTCTTTCATAAAAAGCAAGAAATGAGGCGGGATTTTATGATCCCGCCTTTCAAGATACGTTTATGAACGTATAGATCAGATATGACAGCAAAGGGGATTTGGCATAACAGGCGCTGACAATCTGAAAAGATGTGCTATATTTCATCGCTTATGTTCAGCATACTTCGCAGAAAATTATAACAATCTCCCTGTTGTTTTTGGCTCATCTTTTGATAAACGGTGATAAGATGTTGATACTTTTTGAGATTACGCATATTATTTTCTAACAGGTAATCTGCGGTCAGACGTTCTTCAGAAAGTAATAGAATATAGTCGGTAGTGACCTGAAAGAAACGGGATAGATCGATTAGGAGCAGTGCGTCAGGAATGCTGGCGCCACATTCAATTTTACTCAGACTTGTCTGGTTGATACCCAGGTGCTCTGCAAGGGCTTGCTGAGTCAGTTTTTTTTCCAGGCGGAGTTCCTTTATTCTTGTTTTCATTTGTGCTCCCTTTATATCATTGTAGTTCATTTTTGAAAAATAGATATTCTAATTTTTAATAATAATATTCAATTTAGAATATTTAGGAGAAAATAAAGTATTTGTTTTATTTCTATAAGAAAAACCACAAGATATAGAAATGTCAAAAGGGAAAACACCTATAAAGTATAGAAAAGGTTGATTAAATGACAGATTCTTATGTATGTATTGATCTGGAAACGACGGGACTGGATCCCAAACGGGACAAGATCATAGAAATTGGCGCAGTCAAAGTAGAGAAGGGAGAGATCACCGGGGAGTGGCAGACGTTGGTGAATCCCGGCAAAAAACTGGAGGAGCGGATCGTAGAGCTCACAGGGATTCGAGATGACGAGCTTGTTGAAGCCAGAACAATTTCGGAGGTTTTGCCGGATCTGTTCGCGTTTTTGGAGGAGAGGACGCTTTTGGGTCACAGTGTGCTTTTTGACTTTTCCTTTTTGAAAAAGGCGGCAGTAAATGAGAGATTGTCTTTTGAGAGACAGGGGATCGACACTTTAAAGATCGCACGAAAATATCTGCAGAATCTGGAGAGCCGGGCATTAGGAGCTCTTTGCGAGCATTACGGAATACCGCACAGTGCGCACAGAGCGTTGGAGGATGCCCGCGCCACAACGGCGTTGTATCAGAGACTTTGGGATGAATTTTATGAGAAGGAAGAGCAGGAGGGAGAAAAGAGTCTGTTTCGGCCCAGACCGCTTGTGTATAAAGCAAAACGTGATACCCCGCTTACGCCGGCGCAAAAAGAACAGTTATATAAATTGTTGGACAAGCATAAACTGGTAATAGATTATGAGATCGAAAGTCTGACCCGCAGTGAAGCTAGTCGCCGGATTGATCGGATTCTTGCAGAATACGGACGATAGTTTTCTGCATGGCGGAGTTTAGAGTTTCTGCTATAGGGTAAAGGCTGCGAATCTTTTCGGGCGTACCCTGCTCCTGATAGATCTGGCACAGCAAACGATAGGTCGTGCTGACATCGGTACCTGTGGATACGGCAAATTCCAGGAGCTGACAAGCCTGTGCGGGATAACCGTCATCGTAGAGGGCCTGAGCCCACTGCTGCAGGGTCCGCACCAGAAGTGTATAATTCTGGTCGTAGGAGGTCAAGAGATCAATATTGGGGGCGCCGTAGCGCAGTTTCAACTCTGTGTTTGAAAGTCCCGTGAAATTTACAATGGGAAGTTCCTGCAAAGAAAGAATGATCTGCTTATAGTCTTCTATCTTGGATACTTCCGGAAGAAGCTCCATAGGAAAGATTTCCATGGGCAGTTTGATATAGGGCAGATCGTCCAGCGATTTGCGCCGGGTGTTGTTTGCAGCCCGCTCTTTCTCCCAGTATTCCTGTTGAAGGGCGGCAGTCGTTTTTTTGTTTTTGGCGGAAGCGATAGCAATGGCGGCTACCAGGATCAGAGTGCTTGCAAAAAGTATTAAATTCATATATAATTCCTTTATGTCCCAAGGGGCATTCCTTGCTTAATTATAGTGTGACAGCGAGAGGTGTTATTATGAAGTGGAACAGAAAGACTAAAAAAATTATGTCATCAATTATTATCATTCTTATCGTGTTGGCGATGATCATTCCGATGTTTGCCTCTGCGCTGACTTCATTTTAGCACAGATTTTTTTGGCAGGCAATTGATGGGGAGTAATGTAATTATGAAAAGGGTATCGTTGGCGATTCCGATGGCACTGGCGGCGGCTGTTTTTTTTGTCACACCGGTGCAGGCCAAAGAGCAAAAAATTGAAACCGGTATCTATGTAGAGGATATAGATCTCTCAGGGCTGACGAAGAGTGAGGCGAAGGAGCAGATCGAGAACTATATCGCGGATTTTGGCGATGCATCGATCAGACTTCATGTGGAGAATGAGGGAACGATCGATACGACTGCCGCAGATCTGGGCCTGAAGTGGGGGAATCAGGATATTCTGGACGAAGTGGTAAACTTTGGCCGGGACGGAGATATTTTACGCTGTTATAAGGAGCTTCGGGATCTGGAGCATCGGAATAAGGTGTATCGGACCAGCTTTGACTTCGATAAGAGTAAGATTCGCGCATTGATCGAGGAGAATGCGGAGCAGTATAATCAGGAGGCTGTCAACGCCACACTGCAGAAGACGGAGACCGGTTTTCAGGTTACGGAGGGACAGACGGGCAGATCCATAGATACGGAAGCTTCTGTGGACGCNGTATATGATTATCTGACCGGAGACTGGAANGGCGGTGCTGCTGATGTGAATCTTGTCGTGGGGGTGGATGAGCCCAAGGGTACGGCGGAAGATCTGGCAAAGGTGAAAGATGTGCTGGGTACCTTTACNACCAGNTATTCTACTTCCGGAGGTTCGAGAAGNGCCAATGTAGCAAACGGNTGCAGTCTGATAGACAGCACNACNCTGTATCCGGGNGATGAGTTTTCCGCCTATGAGGCGGTNGCGCCCTTTACGGAGGCGAATGGTTACTATATGGCCGGTTCNTATNTGAACGGTCAGGTGGTAGACAGTCTGGGAGGCGGGATCTGNCAGGTATCTACGACNCTNTATAATGCNGTGCTCCTNGCGGAGCTGGAAGTGACNGAGCGGTATAATCATTCCATGATCGTCACCTACGTGGATCCTTCGGCGGATGCNGCGATCGCAGAGTCCTCCGGTAAAGATTTTAAATTTAAGAACAATTTAGANTATCCTATTTATATAGAGGGANNTACGACACCCGATAAACAGATTACCTTTACGATCTATGGCGTGGAGACCAGAGACAGCAGCCGNGAAGTGATNTANGAGAGCCAGGTGCTGGAGNGGATNGANCCGGATACNGAGCTCATCTACACAGACGAGTCGCGACCGGTGGGNTTNTGNTCCGTGCAGTCTGCCCATGTGGGGTATAAGGCGCAGCTGTGGAAGGTCGTGAAGGAGAACGGTGTGGAAGTAAGCCGTGAGCAGGTGAACAGCAGTTCCTACATGAAGGCACCCAGGAGTGCAACGGTGGGTGTGGCAACGGCGGATCCGGGAGCCTACAATGCCATCATGGCAGCAGTGGAAACCGGCAGTATAGACGCAGTCAAGGAGGTAGCGGGCGCATACCGGGCAGCAGCGGAAGCGGCNGCAGCTCAGGCAGNNGCNCAGCAGCCGCAGGAGGAGATACAGCCGGAGGGATNATCCTTNGANGAGTAAGGCAGGAACATGAAACAGGGAAAAATATCNGAAANCNANAGAGAAGAAGTGAGAAGTGGCGCAGGGCTGGGGAGAGACTGCGCCATTTCAGCGCGGACTGCCGNTGTGGATCAGGATATTGTGGTGAGCAAGTGGATCGGTCTGGAGGGGACGGTTGAACTTGTGAGACAGTATCGTGAGAAGCTTCGAGAGCGGTTCCCCGCGCGGATGATNGATGAGGCCGCGGCTTTTGATCAGTACCTGTCAGTTGCACCGGAGGCCGCCACCGCCATGAAGTCCGGCGTTTGCGGTATGCATGGTGTCTCTTGCGGAGGAATATTCGCCGGGTTGTGGGAGATGGCGCAGGAAGCCGGCGTCGGACTGGAAGTGGATTTNAGGAAAATACCTGTCAGACAGGAAACCATAGANATCTGTGAAGTTTTTGGGGANAACCCATATGAGCTTTTATCAGGCGGGTGCCTTATCATGACGGCAAGAGACGGAAACACTCTTGTGGCGGCATTAGCGAGGGAAGATATTCCGGCCGTGGTGATTGGCCGTACCACATCGGGAAATGATCGGGTACTTTACAACCAAGGGAACAAAAGGTATCTGAACAAACCCAGAACNNANCAGATTTACGCAAACCAATAGAAGAGAAAATGGAGGATAAACAAGATGAGAGAGGANTTANTATCTATCATAGAAAGAAACAGCCGCATAGATCTGAAAGAGCTGGCGGTGATCTTAGGNGTNGAGGAGATTGACGTGGTAAATGAANTGCAGGCTTTGGAGGAGGAGGGNATCATCTGTGGATATCACACGATGATCGACTGGGANAAGACCTCCATTGAGAAGGTTTCNGCGNTGATCGAGGTGCGAGTGACACCTCAGAGAGGNCAGGGNTTNGANAATCTTGGCAGANCGNGTTTATAAGTATCCTGAGGTGACGTCCGTATACCTGATCTCCGGCGGCTATGANCTGNTGGTCACTCTGGANGGAAAATCCTTAAAGGAGATATCGGGNTTNGTATCCGATAAGCTTTCCACNCTGGATTCNGTTNTGAGCACGGCGACCCATTTTATTCTGAAAAAATATAAAGATCATGGTACGATCCTGACGAAAAANTATGANGATACAAGAGAGAAGGTGACACCGTGANANATCNNTTANCNNAGCAGAGNNGTNGNNNTNAANCCNTCGGGTATCCGNAANTTTTTNGATATTGTNANNGAGATGGAGGATGCGNTNTCTCTNGGNGTNGGNGAGCCGGATTTCGATACGCCATGGCATATCCGGGATGAGGGTATCTATTCTCTGGAAAAGGGACGCACCTTTTATACTTCCAATGCAGGCTTGATGCCCCTTCGTGAAGAGATTTGCCGTTACATAGAGAGAAAGCACAAAGTGACCTATCACCCGGCAAAGGAGACGCTGGTGACGGTAGGCGGCTCTGAGGCAATCGACATTGGACTGCGTGCCATGCTGAATCCCGGCGAGGAGGTTTTGATTCCGCAGCCCAGTTATGTATCTTACGAGCCTTGTACAGTGCTGGCCGGCGGAGTGCCTGTCATCATAGAGCTTAAAGCGGAAAATGAATTTCGCCTGACGGCGCAGGAGCTGGAGGAGGCGATCACGGATAAGACTAAGGTGCTGATCCTGCCTTTCCCCAACAATCCTACGGGGGCGATCATGGAGCGGAAAGATCTGGAGGCCATTGCGGAAGTGATAGAAAAACATGACATATTTGTCATGTCTGATGAGATCTACGCAGAGCTGACTTATACCGACAGGCATGTGTCCATCGTAGAGCTGCCCGGTATGCGGGAGCGAACGATTCTGATCAACGGCTTCTCCAAGGCCTTTGCTATGACAGGCTGGCGGCTTGGATATGCCTGCGGACCGGCTGATATCATAGAGCAGATGACGAAGATTCACCAGTTTGCGATCATGTGCGCGCCTACCACCAGTCAGTATGCGGCGGTGGAAGCTTTGAAAAACGGCGAGGACGATGTGAAGGAAATGCGTACGGCCTATAACCAGCGCAGGCGTTATCTGATGCACGCCTTCAAGGAGATGGGTCTTTCCTGTTTCGAGCCCTTTGGCGCTTTCTATGTCTTCCCTTGTATCAAGGAGTTCGGCATGACCAGCGAAGAGTTTGCGGAGCGGTTTTTGCAGGAGGAGAAAGTGGCGGTAGTGCCGGGAACTGCTTTTGGAGACTGTGGGGAAGGATTTTTGCGGATTTCTTATGCGTATTCTTTAGAGAACCTGAAGGTGGCTATCGGCAGACTGGCGGATTTTGTGGAGAGACTGCGCAAAGAGCAGCATCAATAGATGGAGAAATAACTGTGCATATCATTTTACATCAGCCGGAGATTCCGGCCAATACGGGGAATATCGGCCGTACCTGTGTAGCCACAGGTACGGCACTCCATTTGATCGAACCGCTGGGCTTTCGACTGGATGAAAAGTCTATCAAACGGGCGGGGATGGATTACTGGGAGCATCTGGATGTGACCCGCTATATGAATTTTCAGGAATTTCAGGACAGGCATCCGGGCGCTAAGATCTGGTATGCCACCACAAAAGCGAAACGCCTCTATACAGAGGCGGATTTCGGACAGGATGATTATATCATGTTCGGCAAGGAGAGCGCCGGGATTCCCGAGGAACTTCTGGTGGAAAACGAGGAGACCTGCGTCCGGATTCCGATGCTCGATGAGATACGGTCCTTAAATCTCTCCAATGCCGTGGCGATCGTGTTATATGAAGCGCTCAGACAAAATGATTTTACGGGGATGCAGCTTCAGGGAGAGCTGCACCGGCTGAGATGGGAGAATGATTGACCAGATTAGTCATCATCCTCTATATCTGATTTAGGCAGGGAGAAGATGAACTCGGTCCCTACGCCCTCTGTGCTTATCACATTGATATTTTCCCCGTGCGATTGTATGATCTCTTTTGTGATAGAGAGACCGAGGCCCGTACCTTTTTTGTCTTTTCCTCTGGAATGGTCAGATTTGTAAAAACGGTCCCAGATCAGCTTCAAGTCGTCTTTCGGAATGCCGATTCCGGTATCTTTCACACTGATAAATACTTTATTATGTTTTTCCGTCGTCTCGATCTTAATGAGAGAATCGTGATGGCTGAATTTGATGGCGTTGTCCAGAAGGTTGTAAAGCACCTGCTGGATCTTATCCATGTCCGCGACCACATACATCTCATCGCCTGTGAGCACCAATTCGATGCCGATCATTTTTTGGCGGCAGGTGCCCTCAAAGGAAGCGGCCACGTTGCGGATAACGGCATTGATCTCAAAATCTGTTTTATTTAACATGATACCCTTCGTGTTCAGATTGTTGAGAGTCAGGAGACTGTTTGTCAGCTTCGTCAGACGCTCCGTCTCGTTTAAGACGATGGTGAGATATTTCTCATACAATTCGGGCGGAATCGTGCCGTCGATCATCGCTTTTAAATAGCCCTTGATAGAAGTCAGGGGGGAGCGGAAATCGTGGGAGACATTGGCTACAAACTTCTTCTGGTCGTCCTCCGAGCGGGCGATCTCGCTGGCCATGTAGGATAAGATCGCCGCCAGATAGCCCATCTCGTCCTCGCTCTCCACGCTGAATTCATAGTGCATATTGCCGCTGGCGTACTGCTCTGTCGCTTCCGTGATCTTGCGCAGAGGAATATAAACGATCTCTGTGAAAAAGATCAGGATGATAAGGGACAGGAGAAAGAGAATCAACAGCATGATATAAGAAATGTTTAACAACTGATTGGTCTCAGTCTGTATGCTTTTCAGGGAAGAGTGAATTACCACATAGCCTTTCACCTTATAGTCGGCGGTGATGGGGGCAAAGACACTCAGCATTTCCTGATCAAAGGTCCGGAAAAAGTCGCCTACGGTATAATAGGAACCGGCGGTGATGGTGGGATCAAAGTTTTCTACAACAACTTCGTTTTCCACGTCCACAGGAGCAGAGGAATCCAATATCATACGTCCGGAAGGATTGATGATCCAGATCGTGGCATCGAAATATGTGTCCAGAGCGTCCAGCTGCGCTTTGACCGTCTCCAGAGAAGCCTCGGTATTGTAAAGGTCAGTAGCGTAAGTATTTGCGATCAGTGTCGCTTCCCGNTAGAGAGCGTCCGCNTTNTCCTTTGTCAGATGANTNGAGGTCATGTCAGANACAAAGGTAGCNACCACCATAAANCCGAACATGCCGAAGATAANGTAGGCNAGTATTAANTTAAGGTAAAGTGTNTTTCTCATANTTAATTGCCCTTGTATTCAAATTTNTAGCCGACGCCCCAGATNGTGGCGATNCGCCAGCTNTCNTGATCGTTAATTTTTTCACGAAGTCGTTTGACATGGACATCCACTGTGCGGCTNTCNCCGATATACTCATANCCCCAGATNTGNTCTAANAGCTGTTCTCTGGAAAATACATGATTGGGCGAGGACGCNAGNAAATAGAGAAGCTCNAGNTCNTTNGGNGGCATCTCGATGGTCTTTCCCATATAGATGACGGAGTAGTTGGTCTGGTTGATGATCAGATCCGGATACTCCACGCTCTTNACATCNGAGTTTTTCGGCTCTGCCACCACNGGCTTATAGCGGCGCAGCACNGCCTTGACGCGGGCGACAAGTTCTTTGGAATCGAAAGGCTTTTCCATNTANTCNTCGGCGCCNAGNTCCAGNCCNAGCACCTTGTCAAAGACTTCNCCNTTGGCGGAGAGCATGATGATGGGGAGNGTGGATTTGGAGCGNACCTCACGGCAGACCTGATAGCCGTCGATGCCGGGAAGCATCAGATCCAGAAGCATCAGATTAGGCTCAAAGGTNTCCACTGCCGTCAGCGCCGATTCNCCGTCGTTGACGATCATCGTCTCAAAGCATTCCTTTGTCANATACAGGGAGATCAACTCCGCGATNTTATTGTCGTCGTCCACAATNAAAATTTTCTGTTTATTTACCATACAAACCTCCGATTTTATCTATTTCACAGCACAGATGCCGATCANTTGAACTCCGCTATCGTNACCCCGGCGTCNCCTTCCCCNAGCTCGCCCAGGCGGAAGCTTTTGATGACCCGGTTCTTTTTCAGATAATTCTGCACGGCGCTTCGCAGTGCACCCGTTCCCTTGCCGTGTACAATGCGGACGCTGGGCAGATGTGCCAGATATGCGTCGTCCAGATACTTGTCAAGCTCTGAGAGCGCCTCGTCTACGGTCTTTCCCANCAGATTGATNTCTGTGGANACNGAGTAGGACTTGGACATCTTGAGCTTTCCGGAGGAACTGCGCTGCATTTTACCGACGTTTATAGTTTCTTCCTCGATAAGGACCAGATCTGTCANAGCCACTTGGGANCGGATGATGCCGCACTGTACGAAAAGCTTTCCGTTTTTATCGGGCAGGGAGCTGACNGTNCCTTTTAGTCCCATNGAGACGATCTTTACGCTGTCGCCAAGCTGAATCTGGTTTGGCTTCAGNGTTTTATGAGTGGGCTTATCNTTTTTGAGTGCNAGCTTCTCATTCTTTTCCGAAATNTTATCGTGCACCTTTCGGCGGGACTTTTCCAGATCCTTGATGGAGGAAGANCCGGCCTTCTGGAAGGTGCGGATGGTCTCNTCNGCCAGATCCTTGGCATTTTGCAGNATCTCGCGNGCCTCTTCATTGGCTTCTCTGATAATGCGGTCGCGGGACTGGTCGATTTTTTCCTGTTTGGATTCCAGACGNTTTTTAAGCTCTTCGANTTCCCNNTTATAGGCTTCAATCTGTTCCTGCTCCTTTTCAATGGTCAGGCGGCTGTTTTCCAGATTGGCGAGGAGATCCTCAAANCTTTCNTTATCCTGNGTGATATGGCGCTTTGCNTCCTCTATGATGTAATCCGGCAGACCCAGACGGGATGANATNGCAAANGCGTTGCTCTTGCCGGGAATNCCGATCAGNAGACGGTANGTGGGCCGNAGCGTCTCCACATTAAATTCACAGCAGGCNTTCTCCACAAAGGGNGTCGANAGGGCNTAGACNTTCAGNTCNCTGTAATGNGTNGTNGCCATCGTCCGGATNCCCCTGCCGTGCAGATGNTCCAGNACNGAAATAGCCAACGCTGCTCCCTCGGTGGGATCCGTNCCCGCNCCCAGNTCATCGAAGAGNCAGAGAGAATCCATATCTGCCTCCTNCAGAATAGACACGATGCTGGTCATGTGNGAGGANAAAGTGGAAAGACTCTGCTCAATACTCTGTTCNTCNCCGATATCNGCGTANACTTCCCGGAAAATGGAAAGCTCCGAACGGTCCAGAGCCGGNATATGCANACCGGCCTGTCCCATCAGGGTCAACAGTCCTACGGTCTTTANNGCCACNGTNTTGCCGCCCGTATTGGGCCCGGTGATGATGAGCAGGTCAAAATCAATGCCCAGAGAAATATCTACGGGNACCACCTTCTGTTTGTCTATGAGAGGATGNCGGCCCTTGCGGATATGGATNTGNTGCTCCGTGTTAAAGANCGGCATGGTNGCGTTNTGNTCCATAGCCAGAGATGCCNTGGCGAANATAAANTCCAGCATGGTCATGGCATGTTGGTTCGTCGAAAGCGCTTCTGTGTGAGACGCCGTCAGGGCGCTCAGAGATGCCAGGATCGCCTCGATCTCCTCCTGCTCTTTGATGGATAACTCCTTTAACTCATTATTCAGATTTACCACTGCTGTCGGCTCGATGAAAAAGGTGGAACCGGTAGAGGATTGATCGTGTATCATACCGGGTACTTGCCCCTTGTACTCTGATTTTACCGGAATACAGTAGCGGTTGTCACGCATGGTCACCACAGCGTCCTGCAAATAGGTGCGCAGAGAGCCGTTGATCATGGAATTTAACTGAGAATGAATTCTGTCGTTGGTGATCGCCATACTGCGACGGATATGCTTTAAGGCAGCGCTTGCGTCATCGGCAATCTCCTCCTCGGAGAGAATACAACGGTTGATCTCACCTGCGAGCTGTGTGAGCGGCTCCAGACTGTCAAAGTAAGCATCCAGCGAATCGCCGGGGACATCATCGCGCTCTCTGCGGCCATAAGCTTTGACTCGGTTTACATTGTCGAGAAAAGAGGCAATGCGCAGAAGTTCCGCTATGGATAAAACGCTGCCGATCTCCAGAGATTTCAGGCTCATGCCCAGATCTCTGTTGCTGCCAAAGGAAGTAGAGCCCTTGGCAAAAAGGCGTCCCAAGGCGTCCGCGGTCTGTGTCTGTGCCGCGCGGATTTCTTCTAAATCGGTCATGGGAAGCAGTGCTGCCGCCAGCTTCCGGCCCGGTTCAGAGGTCGCCTTCTCTGTCAGCTGGTCGATGATCTTATGATATTCTAAAACGCGTAATACTTTGTTGTTCATAATTTTAAGATATCCTTATGCGATTATGTTTAAGAGCATTTTATCATAAAAGCGGGGGAATTACTATGAGGGCGTTGAAAACTTGTAAAGAAGGTTGGAATAAGATATAATAGCGGCAATGAAGATTACCGGGGAAAATGCGAGGTTAAAGAGTTCACCCGGTAATCAGACGTTTTGGAGAAAAACTTATGGACAACAAGGAACGGCGAGGCTGTGCTGAATATTATATACTTACGGTACTTTATGTGCTCTTAATGCCTATCATGGCAATTATCATAATGAGCATAATAGACATGATAACGTACCCGATATGGCAATCTGTACCATTCGCAATTTTGACTATAATCAGCAGTTATACACCGCTTCTATTTGCTGCTGTTGCGATGTTTTTCTATGCGTATTTCTGTATTAGCAAAGACAAAATGTATAAACCGGACAGCCTGTTTCGTTTATATCTGCCTCTCTTCCTATATTTTGGCTGGCAGCTGTGTGTTTCGATTCAGTTTACCCTGTCTGACAAAAATTATGTAAGCGTTGTTTATGCGGTATTGTGTTGGAATTTTTACGGAATGATACATTCCTATCATTGGCAGGGGGTAATGCTTTTTAACTGGATATATAATCTGGTGCTCTTAGGCGGTTTTACGGCAGGAGAGAGACTTGCTTTTCGTAAGACCAAAGTAGTCCGGAAACCTTTACGGATTAAATATGTATGCCTGGCAGCGATCTGTTGTATTTTGGTGATATCGATTATCGAAGGCATCTGGCTTTATAGCCGGAGAGATATTGTCAAAAAAGACCCGAAACTGAGCGGCTACGGATTTGCTTATGAGAACAGCGGCTATGGATTTCCTTATGAGCATGGTTATTCAAGTACCGATTTGGAGCCGTACTATGTTGAAAATGAGGAAAATATTCTGGCTAAATTAGATGCGCCATCTACGTTTACAATTTCTGAACCGGCAAAAATGCCTGTGTTAGACGGTGCAGAAGCGGCATATCCGATCTATTCTGCTTTTGCTGACGCATGCTATGAGAATATTGGTGAAATACAGGAATATGCCAAACAGAACAGATGGCAGGATCCTGATGCTGCCATGCCGATTCAATTTAATAATAGTATTATTGCCTTTGAAAATTTAGTGGCAGGGGATACCGATATCTTTTTCGGCACGAAACCATCAGCCGGGCAGCAGGAAATGGCAGCCCAGGCAGGTAAGGAACTGGTTCTGACGCCGGTCGGCAAAGAAGCGTTCATCTTTTTTGTCAATAGTGCGAATCCGGTGGATGGGCTGACTTCCGATCAGATACGTGATATTTATTCCGGTGAAATTAATAACTGGAAAGAAATCGGAGGTGCATACGCACGTATTCTTGCGTTCCAGCGTCCTAAAAACTCCGGTTCTCAGACAATGATGGAATATTTTATGGGTAACACACCACTCAAAGAGCCGCTGCAAACCGAATATTATGACGCTATGAGCGGTATCATCTTAGAAACAGCAAATTATCAGAATCGTGCTTCGGCAATCGGTTATTCCTTCCGTTATTTTGCCACAATTATGGTAAATGATATGGACTATTCGGATCATATTAAATACTTGTCAGTGGATGGTGTTTATCCCGATGTGGAAACGATCCGATCCGGAGCATATCCGATCACTACGGAGCTTTACGCGGTTACGCTTGCCGATAATCCGAATGAAAATGTGGAATTGTTCTTAGAATGGATGACAAGCCCTCAGGGTCAGCAGATAGTTGCTGATACCGGATATGTTGCGATCCAAGAACCGTGAAAGAGCTGCAATAGATGACTCAAAGGATAACAGACCTGATTTGCATTGTTAAAATGCGGATTTTTTTGTATACTTATTATGTTGTTAAGATAAATCAACTTTCGATTCTGAGAACAGGAGATATCCATGTCCGAACAGGAAAAAGAACAGAATCCCATAGCGGAGGAACCCGTCAAGGAGCAGGCGCAGTACACGCCCTCTGTACAGGCGGAGTTCATGCGGGAAAAAATCAAGCAAAAACCTGTCAATAAGAAGAAGCTTCTTCGGAGAACGGTAATCACGGCCCTGATGGCGGTGGTGTTTGGATTGGTAGCTTGTTTTACGTTTCTGGTGCTTGAGCCGGTGATTAGTAATCGCCTTTATCCGGAAGAAGAACCCAAGGAAGTGGCGTTTCCTGAGGAGACGCCAACGGAGGAGATGAAGCCGGAGGATATGCTGGTCAATGAGGAGGATATGGAACCGGCAGAGGCCGTGGAGGTGGAGCTGGTAGACGAGCAGATAGAGGAGATCCTCTCTCAGGTAGAATTTGAGTTTAATCTGGAGGATTATCAGGCGCTCCATGACGAGCTGCGGAAACTGGCGGAAAATGTAAGCCGGGCGGTGGTTACGGTGGCGGGTGTTACCTCCGATGTGGATTGGTTCAACAATATTTATGAAAATGTGGCCTCGGCTTCCGGCGTGATCGTGGCCAATAACGAGAAAGCTTTGCTGATTTTAGTCAGTGCCGGTAATCTGAAGGGCGCGGACAGCATTGAGGTGACCTTCTGCGATCAGACACAGGTAGAGGCTGAGCTTGTACAAAAGGATGAGAATACGGGTCTTGCGATTTTATCAGTGCCACTCCGGGATATTTCGGAGGAGACGATGGATGTGATCGATATTGCTGAGCTTGGTAGTTCCAATACTTTGAATCTGTTGGGAACGCCGGTGATCGCGCTGGGGAGTCCACTGGGGACCAGTGGTTCGATCAGCTACGGTGTAGTGACTTCTACAGGAACGGTCATAGACCTGCCGGACGCCGCTTATAAAAAGATTTCTACGGATATCTATGGAAGCCGTAATGCAACTGGTATTCTTATTAATTTAAAAGGGCTGGTAATCGGCATTATAGATAATGTCAATACCAGCAACGACATGGGCAACTTGCTCACGGCTTACGGGATTACGGAATTAAAGAGACCCATTGAGCAGATGTCCAACGATAAGGAACGGGCCTATTTGGGTGTACACGGGGCGGATGTGCCCAGAGAAGCGTTAGAAGATACGCAGATTAATACGCCTCCCGGTGCATACATCCGATCGATCGAGATCGATTCTCCCGCTATGGAGGCAGGGATCCAGGGCGGCGATGTGGTGATTCGGGTGAATGAAACGGAAATTACGACTTACAATGATCTTTTAAATATTATACACTCGTCGAAACCCGAGGACATATTGAGTTTTACACTGATGCGGCAGGGGCATGAGATGAGCGTGAGCGTGACAATGGGAAGCTGGTAAGTTATGCAGATGCCGGACAAGAGCCTGTGTATCCTAACATAAATGATTTCTGTAAGAAAGGAAAAGGGAATGAAATATATAAAGGACTATAAGGAAGGCGACAGATTATCGGATATTTACCTGTGCAAGCACAAGCAGTCGGCTGTCACGAAAAACGGCAAGCCCTATGACAATGTGATCTTACAGGATAAGACTGGCACCATAGATGCCAAGATCTGGGATCCTAACAACGCGGGGATCGAAGACTTTGACAGTATGGATTACATAGAAGTATATGGTGATGTGACCAGCTTTCAAGGCGCATTGCAGGTCAATGTAAAACGCGTGCGCAAATGCAGAGAGGGCGAGTATACCCCGGCAGATTATCTTCCCGTCAGCAAATTCGGGATTCCGGAGATGACGGAGGAGCTTCTGAAATTCATCGGCAGCGTTAAGAATCCCTATCTGCACGGTGTGCTGGAGGCTTTCTTCGTGAAGGATCCGGATTTCCTCAAAGCGTTTCAGCAGTCCTCCGCGGCAAAGACGGTACATCATGGATTTGTGGGTGGTTTGTTACAGCATACTCTGGCAGTGACAAAGCTGTGCGATTATTACTGCACACAATATCCGATTCTGAATAGAGATCTGCTGCTCACAGCGGCAATCTGTCATGATATCGGTAAAATAAAGGAACTTTCTCTCTTCCCGCTGAATGATTACACGGAGGACGGACAGTTTCTCGGACATATCGTGATCGGCACCGAGATGGTAGGAGAAAAGATCCGACAGATCGAAGACTTCCCGGTACTTCTTGCCAATGAGCTGAAGCACTGTATTCTCTCTCATCACGGAGAACTGGAATTTGGTTCTCCGAAAAAACCGGCCATTGTGGAGGCGGTGGCGCTCTCCTACGCGGATAATACGGACGCCAAGATGGAGACTTTTACGGAAATTTTGGAGAACAGTGCGGAGAAGGGTTGGCTTGGCTATAACAGACTGTTTGAGTCCAATTTGCGGGGAACCGGCGTAGAGTAAGAGATTCTTTCCGCATAAAAGATTTTGGATGTCGTGAAAAGATTGACAAATAAGGAAATGTATATGGAATTTAAGAAGAACGATATGGTGACGGTGACCATAGAGGATATCGGAAACGACGGTGAGGGCATCGGTAAGGCAGCAGGCTATACCCTGTTCGTGAAAGATGCAGTCATCGGAGATGTGGTGGAGGCGAAGATAACCAAGTGTAAAAAGAATTATGGCTATGCAAGAGTAGAGAAGGTGGTAACGCCTTCTCCTTTTCGCGTGGAGCCGAAATGTCCTTTCCACAGACAATGCGGCGGCTGTCAGATTCAGGCCATGAGCTATGAGAGACAGCTTGTCTATAAACAGGATAAGATCCGTAACGACCTGCTGCGGATCGGTGGTTTTACCGCAGAACAGATTGATGCGGTCATGGAACCGATCGTGGGTATGGAGGAGCCCTGGCATTACCGTAATAAGGCGCAGTTTCCTGTGGGGTATGATAGAGAAGGGAATCTGATCACCGGTTTTTATGCGGGCCGGACCCATGATATCATTGCCAATACCGACTGCGCGCTGGGAGCGCCGGAAAACAAGCTTATTTTAGAAGCTGTGCTGTCTTATATGCGAGAGAATCAGGTGAGCGCATATCGGGAAAACACAGGGGAGGGACTGGTGCGCCATGTGCTGATCCGGACAGGATTTTGCTCCGGAGAGATCATGGTGTGCCTGGTGATCAACGGGAAAAAGCTGCCGGCGGCGGAGAAGCTGGTGGAGAAGCTGACTGCTTTACAGTTGAAAATGACAAGTATCTGTGTCAGCATTAATACGGAAAGGACGAATGTCATTATGGGGAAAGAGATCCGTGTCCTCTGGGGGAGTGAGCGTATTCAGGATACCCTCTGCGGTCTTACCTTTTCCATTTCTCCCTTATCTTTTTATCAGGTCAATCCTCGCCAGACAGAAAAGCTATACGGTCTGGCACTGGAATACGCGGCGCTGACCGGGGACGAGACGGTATGGGATCTCTACTGCGGGATCGGAACGATCTCCCTCTGTATGGCGAAGCGGGCGAAAAAGGTATACGGGGTGGAGGTTGTGCCTCAAGCCATAGAAGATGCCAAAGAGAATGCGCGTAGAAATCAAATTACAAATGTAGAATTTTATGTGGGAAAGGCAGAGGAGATACTGCCAGATTTCTATGAGGGAGAGCCGTCGGTTTCCGATGAAGATGCGGATGTAGAGAATAGATCAGAGCAGCGGCACCCGGACGTTATCGTGGTAGATCCGCCCCGCAAGGGCTGTGACGAGAGGTGTCTGGAGACCATGCTTGCGATGCAGCCCAAGAGGATCGTTTATGTGAGTTGTGATCCTGCGACACTTGCCAGAGATCTGAAGATGCTGTGTGAGGGCGGGTATGAATTGAAGAAGGTGCGAGGGGTGGATCAGTTTGGGCATACGGGGCATGTGGAGACGGTGTGTTTATTGTCCAAACTTAATGTGGCGAAACATTATGTGAATGTTACGTGAAGGAGAAGACGAGATACCTAAAATAGGGATTTCGGTTTGGAGGAATGCAGCATGGGAGAATATTTGTCGTGTGAAGAAGTAAAAAATCTTATTATTCGGATAAAATCCGGCGATAACAAGGCATGGGAAAGCCTGTATTATAATTTTGAAAAATATGTCCATAAGTGTGCATGGAATCGTTTGAAAAAGCTAAATATGTCCGAAAATCAGAAAAAGGATATGGAAGAAGAATTATATCAGGCGGGATGGCAGGGTTTTTTGGCTGCCGTGCAGACTTATGATCCGAAAAAAGGCGAATTTCTGACTTATGCGACGTATTTTATTGACGGGGAAATGTCAAAGACATTAAAGCTTATATGGAATTATTTTGAAATCACAGAAAACATAGAGCTGGCAAAAATACCTTACGCCTTTGAGAAGGGAATTTCCGTAGAGGATGCTCCTGACCTTGGAAGCTACAGTCCGGAAAGGCGTGTGCTTCAGATTATGGAGATACTCTGCCTTCTCACTGATGAAGAACACAGTCTGTCAAAGAGCGAATTAGGAGAGATGCTTCGTCTTTATCGTATTGCAAAGTATCACAACGGGACACCATTGGAGAATCCACGTACCCTTGCCGACACCGTCGAAGATATGTTAATGGAAGTAAATCCGCTCTCATATACTGATGAAAACGACCAGGAATACAAGATAAAATATAAGGGTTATAAGGAAGATCGCCTGAAAGCAAAGAAAAATAAGGAAACGGGGAAGAAGGCGCCGGACATTACCGAATTTTCTTATATACATACCTTTGCGCATGAGGAACTTGACAGGCTTATTCAGCTTGTCTGCTTTTCCGACATGCTTTCCAACGAGGACAAACGGCAGCTTGCGGCTAAGTTGGCATCAACTGCCAGCGTATACTATCGGACGCCGTTTTTACAACCTTCGGCGGATGGAAAGGAAAAGCTCCGATTTTATCCCAAAGCCATACATGGCAGGTTTAGCGGGAGAAAGTTTCAGGATAAGCGGCCGTTTGCCGAAAACATAAAGCTGATACAGCAGGCGATCAATAATTTGTGTCAGATCCGATTCAAGTTTAATTGTTATACGGCTGAACATGAGATGATACCAAGATCAGAATATCTACATGTGTTAAGTCCCTATCATTTGGTGGTCTACCACGATCATTATTACTGCATCGGTCTGAAAAAAGAGAATAAGCGTATCTGGCATTACAGAGTGGATTTGATGTCAGATGTGGAGATCCTTACGGATGATGATAAAAAGACGGTTCCCATCGACGTCTGCTCCTTTGAGGGGCTTCCCATCTGTAACGCATACTGGGATCCGGAGAAGTATATGGCGGAGCATCTCTACATGGCTTATGATGAGCCTAGGGAGATACGAATCAAGATACGGAATACGGATTATACCATCATGCACGACTGGTTCGGGGATCATTATAAGAAAACAAATCAGCCCTGTGAGGAAGAGTATGATATTGTGGAAGTCAGGACTTCACCGAACATGATGGTACACTGGGCCATGCAGTACGCGGGTGCTGTAGAGGTGATGGACGAGGAGATTCGGAAGAAGATACGGGACGAGATAAAGAAACTACAGGAAAAATATCTGTGAGCAATCCGTCTTCAAAAATTTGAACATGTTAATTTCCATAATATAGATGGAAGTGCGAGCAAGGAGGTGATTGCCATATGAGCTTTGCAATTTTTTTAGATGTGGACGGTGTCTTAAATACAAGGAAGACAGTAATAGGCTCTCCTGACGGTCATATAGGAGTGGATGACACCAGAATTAGGATTCTGGCAAAAGTGATAAAAAAATATGGCGGGGGAGAAATTGTTCTGACATCTGACTGGAAGAATGTCAGGATAGGAGATGATCTTGATTATTTAAAAGGAAAACTGATGGAACATGGTCTTGAGATATCTGCGATGACAGAAGATCACTGGAATAACAGAGGTCAGGGAATCCAAGATTATTTGGAGGAGCATTCGGAGATAGATGAGTACGTTATATTGGATGACAACCGCTTCGACTTTGATGATTTCCCCAAATTATGGGAAAGACTGTTGATAACAGATGGAATTGAGAATGCAGCTTTTGCATCCAAAACTCCGGCGGTAGAGGCAATCCTATTTCGTGAATATATAAAAGAGTTTTCGTAGTTTATATGGGAATATTCTATTTTTAGGGTATTGGAATAGCCAAAGAGTAGGAAAGCCATAGGTATCTTTAAAATTTTGAAGACGAACTCTTCCATAATATAAGTGAACGAAAAAATTTGCTTATGTTAAGGAGGATTTTTTATGACGAACGAAATCAAAACATCCATTCAAAGTGTGTATGAAAAATTATGGGAGGTATTGGCGTTATATGAAAAAACGGATTGTTATAACACAGTACCCCCAGGAGAAAAGGAGCAGGATATTTCAGAGTACATGGGAAATAAGCTGCTGGAAATTAAGCGGGAAATCCACGATTCATTTTTGGAATATCCCCCAATAAGAGCGCAGTTGATGCGAATAGTTAAGGAAACGGCACACTTTGTCGGAAGTTATGAAGTACCGGGAGTGGTGACCAGATGGAAGCGTCACAATCCGCAGCTGCTGTTCTTTGACTGCGCATTTGATCTGATGGAGAAGTATCCCGATATCTATCTGGAAATGCGCAGAGGATTAAGGGATATTCATTTATCCTGTTATCCGGATTCAGAATTAATTGCCGCACGGAAGGCATATTTTGAGAGGATCCGGGAGAATGACAGGCTTCATAACAGAGAGTATTCGGAAGATAGAGCTTTTCAGGAGGAACTGCTGAATACGCTGAAATTATTGTTTGAAGATGCATTCAAAAAATATTTATAGGGGTGGACACTAGAAGAAAAGCGGAGAAAAATATGGGAAAGAGAAAATTAAGCAAGGCTGCAAGATTTGAAAGGATGTTTAAGATCTGGGAATATTTAAAAAACAATACGGACAAAGATCATCCCGCAACGCAGGTTGAAATGAGAAAATCGCTTGATGAATTTATAGGCGATAAAGAAACTTTTAACAGACTGATCAAAGATATGGCTCGCGCGATGAACAGCGGTGAGTTTGGATATAAGCAGGAAAAAGATTGGAAGATCTATTTTCACGATTTTAAAAAGTATTTTGGGGATGATGCAGAAGCCTATGATGAGGAAGCAGAGTTTGGCAGTGATGAGGAATATGAGCAGTTTGTCGATCTGCCTATGCGCATTAATGGCTTGTATTACAACAGAACTTTTTCCTATGACGAGATCAACAGCATTATAGAAGGTATCTTGTCTACGAAAACATTAGACACGAAATCGGCAGGGCATCTGATAGAAAAAGTGGAACAAAATCTGACGACTATATTTTATAAAAAGGGCCCGAAACAGATATGTAAGGTGATGGAGCCGGAGCTTACCGACAGAGAACAGTTGAGGATAAACTTATTAACGATTCAAAAGGCGATTGATCATAATGTACAAGTCTCATTCCGCTTTAACGGATATACCTATCGGAAAAAGCTGGAGCCGGTCAGGGACAGGCTGGATACGGTAAGTCCCTATTATATTGTGGCGAGCGGAGGACGATATTACTTACTGGCCTGCAAAGAAGTGGTGATAAAAGGGAAAACAGTAAGAAATATGTCCATCTGGAGGATTGATCTGATGACGGACATTACAATTCCGGAAGAAAATGATAGGGGGCTGCCGAGAATTCCGAAGAGGGATGTCGAAAATCTGCCGATGGAATGGACAGAGGACTTTCAGTTAAAGCATATGAATATGTCTTATGATAAGCCGGTATGGATTACCTTAAAGATAAAAAGCCCTAAGAAAGAAGATGATCCTACAAGACGAATCAGAGCCGACTATACCTTTTTGCATGATTGGTTCGGAGATCAGTTCAGGTTTGTGGAGACGGAAAAAACGGCGCCTTATGATGATATTGTAAAGGTGGAATGTTCTCCGTTTGCAATGGCGCACTGGGCGCTTCAGTACAGCGACAGGGTTGAGGTGGTTGCGCCGGAGAATGTGAGGAATAGCGTTATAGAGAAAATAAAGAATCTTAACGCTAAGTATAGATTGGAGGCGTGATTAAAGTGGCATTCAATATAGAAGATGGTGTTTTAAAAAAGTACATACAAGAAGAAGGCGTCAAAGATGTGGTCATACCGGATGGAGTTAGCGTAATTGAGGCTTATGCTTTTTATCGCTGTAAAGGCATAGAAACGGTTTCTATGCCTAATAGTGTTACGAGGATTGGGCAGTGCGCTTTTGAATGGTGCAGTAACATGAAAAAAATAAAATTTTCAGAGAGTTTAACACATATTGAAGTATATGCTTTTGAAGAATGCAGAAATTTAACATCAATAATAATTCCTCAAAGTATAGAGGAAATCGGTTTCGGAGCTTTTAGAAATTGTATTAGACTTGCAGATATAAGTGTACCTGCTGATTTTATTGGGTTTTCTTCGCGGGCTTTTGAGAATACACGTTGGGAGAAAAAATATCCTGATGATTTTGTGATTATAAATGATTTGTTATACCGATATAAAGGAAATGAGAAAAGCATCAATATTCCGGATAGTATTAAAATAATTGGTCAGTATGCTTTGGCATTCAGCGACATAGAATCTGTTACGGTTTCTGGTTGTGTTGATGAAATAAAAGATAGTG
Organism: Lachnospiraceae bacterium; assembly: GCA_014804615.1. Lineage (GTDB taxonomy): Bacteria > Bacillota > Clostridia > Lachnospirales > Lachnospiraceae > UBA3282. The sequence goes on along the minus strand of JAAUZL010000005.1, from coordinate 144,825 downwards.
CCTTTTGCGGGTGCAAAAAACTTGTTTCTGTTACACTGCCGGATTCAATCAAGAAGATTAATATGTCTACATTTTATAATTGCGAGAGTCTGGAAAAGATCAATCTGCCCGACAGCATTGAAGAAATTGGATTTGAAGCTTTTAACGGCTGCCGAAAACTCTCTGATATTAAACTGCCTAAAAATTTAAAGGTGGTTGATTCGAGAGCTTTTAAAGATACTGCATGGTTAAAAAACGGTGACTCAGAATTTTTAATTATCGACAGTGTATTAAGTGCATATCGCGGAAATAAAAAAGTGGTTGATATTCCGGAAGGCGTAACTGTTATTGGAGATGCAGCCTTTGAGGATTGCAATGATATAACAGAGGTTAGGATGTCGGATAAGATAACACGGATTGGAAATGGAGCGTTTAGCGGTTGCACAGCGTTGGAAACAATAGAATTAAGCAAAAACTTAAAAATTATAGGACATGCAGTATTTCGGGATTGCCATGCCCTAAAGGAGATTAGTATTCCGGAAAGCGTAACGGAAATGGGGAATATAGTTTTTGAGAATTGCGAGGAGCTGACTTCCATCAAACTGTCTACCAATATAGATCAAATAGGAAAACAGATTTTTTATGGTCATGCTCCCGAATTGTGCGTGTTTGTGGAAAATGAATGTTTTGCAGCAAAATATGCCAGGAGACACAAGGTAAAATGTCAGATATTAGAATCGATATAGTCTTAACGGATTCGTTAATGGCTAAATGTTTCTAAGGAGCAAAAATGCAGTAAATACAACTTTGAGTGTAATGAAAATGGTATGGAAACGTTGGAGGTTTTCATTATATTTAAGAAATAAAGCAAGAGGGTGGAAAAAACCGCTCTCTTGCTTTTTATAATAAGCATATATCAAAAATTTATTGACAATTTAGAATGAAAAGGGAGGCAGATTATGATGTCAAATAAAATTTATGAGCCGATTAGAAGAAAAATAGAGGAGTGGATCGATTATGATGTCCACAGTCCTAACGTACCATATCGGGGCAATGAAGAAGTGCACGACGAGTATCGAAGATGGCATGACAGGGATTGTGTCTTGACTGGCGGAAATTTATATGCGGATACGATGTTCAGCCTTTGGAGGCCTTTAAAGGACACGATTATTAGGCTTAATGATAAAAGTGTGATTCATGGCGGGAAGTATAATTTCATACGGGAGCTGATCAAGGACGATAATATGGAACGTCTTCTGCCGGTTGAACAGCCGATCGTCAAAAAGCTAAGTACATTATTTGAACTCGGGATGGGGAGGGAAAATGTATTTCTGCTTCCTGACAGACAACTGAATGTTGCCAGAGGCAGAAAACCTTATGAAGATTATGTACCCGTTTTTTTATTGGAATCTTTTGGAGAGGGAGTATTTGCCCGCTATTGGAACAGTCCTGAAGAGCATCTGCAATGGATCAAGCAGGAACATTTTCAGGTGTTTTTTGACGGGAACATTGCGCCGGAGAATATCAAGGATTTAAGCGATGCCGGAGACATTCGGAAAACCCTTGCACCGGACGGCATACAGCCTATGGAACGTATGCTTGATCAGTATATCAGTATCCTGCAGGAGCGAAGAAAACTGTTTACCGCAGAGGAGCTGGAAAACGCGGCAAGAATGGAAGAGACGATGCGCGAGGAAAGCAGGATTCAGGCATTCAATGACCGCGTTGCGAACGGGGAGCCGGAGGCTATAATGCAGGTAAAGGGTGTGATGGATGTTTGAGAAGAAAGGATGAGTGGTGAGCGGCATGCAGAAGGTAATATTTGTTATGGGGGCTACAGCCACCGGGAAAACATATTTCATTGATACGCACTATTCTGATAAAGATGTAGATATATTAAATGTGTATGATTATCAGCAGCGTGCTTATGATGAAGCGGGCTTTGGAAAGTGGGTTCCTTTTGGCGCTGAATTCAGGTGTCTTATGAAAGCCAACAACATGCTTTTAGAAGATATCATAGAAAAACTGAAACAGGGAAGAGATGTGGTTGTTGAGCAGACTTTTTTTAAAGCAAAGCGACGCATAGCATATATTGATGAAATCAGAAAAGCGGTAGATGTTATGATTGAGATATATGTGATGTGCCCGACTGATGCCTTGTGGGAATCAAACTTGAAAAAAAGAGATATGGATGGGACACTTGAGAGCCATAAAGACCAAGTCGCTAATGTCATAGAGTTTCCCAATCCTGCTGAGGGAATAGACAAGATTTACAAAGTGGTGGACGGTGAAATCCAATTGAGGATGGAACTTCCACAGCTGGGAATACTCGAAAAAGCGAGAACGGAACTTGAGGAAGAAGCAGAACGTATACATAGCGAGGACGAAGCCAAGCGCAAAAAAGAAAAACTTTTAGAGAGCATGAATACAAGACCGTTTTGGCATTATTGCGAGGTGTGTGGCAAGAAGGAGTTCATCACGGCGCAGGATGCATTTGATAGCGGCTGGGATTATCCTCCCAATATGGGGCATTTTGGTTTGCTTGGTCCGAGAACATGTGGAGATTGTCTGTTAAAGGATACTTTGTTTTGGAGAGTCAATACGAATAAGAAAATACCTCTTCCGATAGTTGTGGAAGAAGCGCTTACTCCGGAAGAACTTGTGACTTGGGAACGGATAAAAGGGGAGCCGGAAAGTCTGCTTGATACAGAAGAATCTTTTGTCCGGATCTGATTTAGAATGCGTTTATACATATGCCGAATCCCTTTGAACAAGGGTATATGTCTCATAACCATATTAACCCCGCGTTTCTTGAAAAGTATGAACCTCAGGAGGAAGATGATGGCTTTGAACTGTTGATGTCTGCAAGCGATCTGCTGAGAGGCAGAGGAAACATTGATTTTTTTCTGCATCATTACGATGCGTATAAAGAAAAGTGTCAGCTCAAAAGTAAGTCTTGAGGGGTTAGACTATGAAAGGTGAGGGAAGGCATATATGAGCTTTATAATAGCGGGAGATATTCACGGAACGCTGGACATAGGGAAGCTTGTACAATTTTTTGAAGGCAGGGAGGATGAATTTTCGAAAGAGGATTATCTCATTATATGCGGCGATGCATGTATTTGCGGCTTTTTGGCATCGGATGAGGCGGAAACCAGAAGTATAATACGCGGATTGCCGGTCACTACCCTTTTCGTAGACGGAAACCATGAAAATTTTGAACATTTAAATTCATACAGAGTAGATATATGGAATGGGGGCAAAGTACATTTCATTGAGAGCAATATCATACATCTGATGCGGGGACAGGTATTCTGTATCGATGGAATAAAGTTCTTCACCTTTGGCGGGGCTCACAGTATTGATAAGATGTACAGAAGGGAAGGCTTTTCGTGGTTTTCGGAAGAAATTCCTATAAAGGAAGAATATGAAGAGGGCTGGAACAATTTAGAGAAGGTGGGCTTTCGGGTAGATTATATCGTGACCCATACCGGGCCGAGAGAAGCTGTCGCAGCGATGGGATACGGCGAGTTGTCCGATGACGAAATGGAGTTGAGACAATTCCTGCAGAGAGTAGCAGACAACACGGACTTCACTGCGTGGTATTTCGGGCATTTTCACGAAGATACGGAAGTGGAAGAACAGTTTATTTGCTTGTTTGATGAGATGGTAACTGTTCATTTGCATGAGGATAATTGACAATGCATTATGTGATTGGAGATATACATAACGAAAAAAATTAAATAGTATTTTGGAGCAAATACAACCGGGACACGATGATAAAGTAATCGTACTTGGAGATCTTTTTGACAGAGGGGGAGAGGAAGCGGATCCGGCAGGTGTGTTTTTTGCATTGAGCGGATTACAGGGGATACGGGGAAACCATGACCAATGGCTTGCGGATTATATCGTAAAATATTTTTCGCTGTCAGAAAGAAAAAGGTTGAAAATGGGTTCTTATACCTACAATTCTTTTGATTTAATAAAGCAGAGAATGACAGAAGCCGATATGCTAAATCTTGCTGATTTGATACATAATTTACCGCTCCAGAAAGAGATTGATATAGATGGGAAGAGATTTCTCCTGGCACATGCCATGACCTCATATCCGTTCCTAAAGGAATCAAAAAATTTTTATATGATGGGCAATTGGGAACTGGAGGCTTTTTTTTTTAGAAGGAATCGACGGATATATTTCATTATGCGGACATACCCCCACAACCAATATCTTGTGGAAAAAAGGCGGCGGATATTTAGGGAAGGAACGGTATTCTATCTGGAGAAATGATAAAGAAAATGTTTATCTTTTAGATTGCGGATGCGGCTTTGCCGGCGGAAAACTGGCATGTATCTGTCTTGAAACAGGTGAATGTTTCTATTCCCACGGGTAACTTTCATGAAAAGATTCAGATTCGTTTTGAAATGCTTACGGAAAAGGAGATATTGCTAAATGATCCAAATATGATGATGATATTTTCCGGACAGAAATTGCAGAGAAAAGGAAGAGAAAAAAATGACCCTATATGGATTTTGGGAGGTTTTTAACCTAAACACACCAATAACAGTCTTAGATAAAAACAGTAAAATTATAGAAGAAAATATCGTAGGTGAGGTTACACAAAGGACTATGAATCGGAGGGAAGTCTTAAACGCTTACCTTGAAAACGATAAACTTGTGGTAATTACCTGTCTTGACAGTGTACAATGATTTAATGACAGGAATAAATATTTCGGGAAAAGAAAGAAGGAGGAGAAGGTATATGAATATGATTGATGAAAAGGTGGAGATTACAGAGGAAAATATAGATGAGATGTGCCAACTGGCAGAGAAAGTGGTGGATGAATTACATTTTTATTATCAGTGTTATGATGCCGACGGCAGAAGAATAATGGAGAAATATCGTGAATGGGAGAGGATGCGGCCTTATGATTTTTTAAAAAAAATGGAGGCAATATCAAAGGAGGAACCCAATGCGGTGTTGCTTTTCAATTTATTTCGACGAGGGGATGATTTTCTTTATGTCCACAGATATACAAAAGAGGATATCATTCCTTGGGTTGAACCGATCATTCCGAAAGCGCTGCAGCTGTTCCGTAACGGCGAGGTGCATATTGATTTTGTAGTGGGAAAGTCTGTGCCGGATGATTATCTGATCGCCGCCTTTGCAAGAGCAGTCAGAACCGAGATGATGTTCCATGCCGGAATGAAGGAGGTGAAAAACAGTGGTCCGCGTTATTTGCTCTTGCTGGAAGATCCGAACTGCCATGATAGAGATGAATGGAGAGGGATATATTTTGACGATGTAAACCTAAGAAGAGCATTTGAAAGAGTTTCCTCCGAATTAGAAGAACTAAAGAAGAACGATGAGCATTATCGTTCATTTAGAGTGGGTATATGGCAATTTTTGTCAATTAGTGATTTAGATTATGAATTGTTTAGCGAAGTGTATGACAAGAAGGTGGAAATATTCAACGATGATGATTTTGTCAGGGAAAGACAAGAAATTTCTGAGGTTAGTCCGGAATATCTTGCATGTTTCAAAGAAAAATAGCAAAGAGAGATCCCGATATGCGATATATTGTTTCTGATATACACGGATGCTATAACCAGTATCAAAAGCTGCTTGAGAAAATTCATTTTTCTGAAAAAGATGAATTATATGTTCTTGGCGATGTCGTAGACCGTGGACCGGAACCGATCAAGGTTCTGCAGGATATGATGAAGCGGCCCAATGTTATCTTCATTCTGGGCAATCATGATTTTATCATGTATACGCTTATGAAAAAACTGTCTGTGGAGATCACAAAGGAAAACTACGATACCCAGCTGACATCTGAGCTTCTTTTGGATTATAATTTATGGTGTCAGGATGGTGGACTGGTTACGGCGGAGCAATTCACGAAACTGAGTTTTTCTGAAAAAATGGATGTGTTGGATTACATAGAAGGAGCGTCTGTGTATGAAGTGATAGAAAACGACGGCAAGGAATATAGATTGGTTCATGCCGGACTTTCAAGTTTTTCTCAGGATAAGGATTTGAATGAATATGAGTTATACGAATTACTGGAAGGGAGGGCGGACTATTCCAGAAGATATTATCCGGATAAAAATATATTTCTGGTAACAGGACACACGCCGACTGTCTATATTGATGGTTGGAGAAAACCGGAAGTGTATAGAAAGAACGGACATATTGCGTTGGACTGCGCCTGTGTGGCAGGAGGGAAACTGGCGGCGTTCTGCGTGGAGACGGAAGAGGTTATTTATGTGGAGGGGCTATAGGGGCGGAGAGAAGCTAATAGGGAAAAGGTATTGGGAGAAGTGTTACTATAGGAAATGAGGAGAAGAAAATGAGCAAATTGAAATTTGATTTGAAAGAGTGGAAAGAAATGAATACTTTTACAAATGATTTGAAAGAACGATTGAACAAATATTTGAACCAGAAAGATCAATATAATCAATGGGGCTATTTGATGGATGTGGGCGAAACATTTAAAACTTTTGATCCAGATTCTTCAGAATATGTGTGGAAGGAGATGGAAGTATATAAAAAAATTTATGTAGGAAATGCTCCACACTGGTCGTTTTGGGATATGTTTGATTTTGAAAATTTGAAATGTGAGAACAATCGGTTGATTGCTTATGCTAAAACGAGTGATCAATGGGACAAATATGAAAGCTTTTGTGATGCTGAAAAAGTAGAAAAATGGAGGGAGTGGGCAGATAGAGGAATACTTAGAATTGCAGGAGAGACAGACTTTAATTTTAGTAAAGGTAAAGGATGTTTAACTAAAAATACACAGAAATACGAGCATTATAGAGAGCTTATTGAAAATAAAAGCGAGAGTGAAAAATTAGATTGGTGTGAAAAGAGAACACATTCTTTGGAGAATTTCTCGCTTATGCTTGTTCCAGGGGAAATGAACAATATTAAAGGAAGGGGTCGAGATAGAATTGATAAGTTTATTTATATATTAGATGGATATTTTACAGAAAGAGAAGAACATAAAGATGATAAATATTGGCATGATATTTTTTCGAAAGCAAAAGGAAAGAATTATAAGGCAGAGTATCAAGCAATATGTCTGGAAGTGATATATGAGTATCTAGCACTATTTTCTAATATTGAGGATTATTGTGAGAAAATCTATAAAATGGATTCAAAGATGGTTAGAGATCTTATTGAGTTATGGGAGAAAATCTCTAAAATGGGTGAAGGTTTAGAAGATGTAGAAAACTATATGAAATTAGCAGAAGGCTATTGGCAAAAAAAGCACGATTTAATTTTTCACGTATGAGCTAATCAGAAAAAGAGTCTGTATGAATAAACGAGGTACATTATGAAAACAGAAAATAAGATTCTCTTAGATAAAATAATTAAGAATAAATGTGCTGAACTGGGCTTTGAAAGAATGGAAATACAGAAAGAGGGTCCTGTCGTGTCAATCTTAAAAGAAGACTGGCACTTATTTATGGAGTTTTCAAATCCGCTACTTCCACCACTACGGCTTCAATGTGCAATAACGATTGAAGGAGATGCTATAAGCCTTCTGTGTTTTCCGAGTCCGGTGATCATAACAGATGAAACAATGAGTGAATTTATTCGGTTCTGTAACGAGGCAAATCGGGAACTTTTCAGGGGTAAGGCGTGGGGAAGATTCTGGTGTGATGAGAAAAATTATGATTTTGCGTATGAAGTTATTTTACCGGAAAAGGTGATAGAAAAAGATGCAGAGGAGACTGCCAGACAATTATTTGATATCCCATGTGCACATTATCATGATCTGCATATACCTCTTATCATGCTGGCAGGAAATAGGTGGAGATCAGATATGGCGATATGCTATCTTCAGGAATTAAGAGAAAACGGATATGTGGATAACGCTGATTATGATCTTTGGTAATAAATTGATAGAAACGAGGAGACCCTGCCGGAATGAAAATATATTGCATGTCTGATATTCATGGCTACTTAGAGGAATTTGAGGAAGCCCTGTCAATGGTATTGGAGCATTTGGAGGAAGAGGATACGAAGCTGATCCTGTTGGGGGATTATGTACATCGTGGTCCGGATGGCAGGGGTGTCATGGAGCGGATCATGGAATTGCAGTACCGATGCGGGCAGGAAAAAGTGATAGCTCTTTTGGGTAATCATGATGAGTGGGTGGTTGAAGGCGTATCAAGTATTGATTATATGAACGATATGATTGGAGAGGAGTCGGAGGATGATGACAGATACATAAAATGGCTTAGCCTGTTGCCGAAATATCATGTGGAAGGCAATACCATATTTGTTCATGCGGGTATTGATGAGGATGCCGGAGATTTGTGGGAATGGGCAACCGGCGATGATATCTTTACGATGAAGTATCCGCCGGAAACAGGTAGAATCCATGGGATAGATATGAAGGTGGTTGCAGGACATGTAGGCACTGGAGTGATTTCCGGCGATCCAGGATACCATGATATCTATTATGATGGGGAAAGCCATTATTACATTGATGGAATGGTATTTCAGAGTGGTGTGATTCCGGTACTTATGGTCGATACGGAGACTGATAAATATTATCAGGTGTGCAAAGATGGAGTATGGTTGATTCTTCCGTATGATGAGTGGGTCGGGCGGTAGTATATTGCTTTGACCGTTGCACTCATGTCTACAAAGAATAAAGCAAAATGCTGTAGTAACATTTTATGGAAAATATTGTTATAAAAAGGTAAATTTCAATGAATTACGTTAATATATTATGCACAATAGGCCACAAGGCGAGAACTGGTTGGAACACAAGGGCATTTCCATAAGGAAGTGTCCTTTTAATATGGCAAATAAATAATGAAAGAGAGAAAAAAGAAATAAAAGACACGCATTGCGAAAAGACTTATCATGTGCTATGATACACATATCGCAATGCGTGGAGGGGCGAAAATATGGATATAGCAAAAAGAATAACAGAACTTCGTGAAGAAGCGGGCGAGAACAGGAAAGAATTTTCGGTTCATACAGGGATACCTGTCCGCACATTAGAGGATTGGGAGGCGGGGCGGCGCACCCCGCCGGAATATATTCCGCGATTAATAGAGTATCAGATGAAGTATGAGAAGCTGGTGAAAAGCAATAAGATGAAGGAGAAAGGCAGGCAATGAAGATAGACAGAAAACATGTAGAAGATACCTTTCGGAAATATACGGATGCTTATGATTCCACAGATGAGAAGATCAAATTAAAAATTGCACATACCTACCGCGTGGCCGGGCTGTGTGAGCGGATTGCGCAATCCGAAAATTTATCTGCGGAAGAGATGGAACTGGCATGGCTTCTTGGTATGCTGCACGATGTGGGAAGATTCGAACAGCTCAGAAGGTATGATACTTTTAATGATGCAATGTCAATTGATCACGCAAAGCTGGGAGCGGAAATTTTATTTGGCAGCGAAAACAGAATTAGGGATTATATCAAGGATGGAGCGGAAGATTCGCTGGTGGAGACGGCAATTTTGACGCACAATGCCTATCGGCTTCCGGAGGGGCTTGACGCGCGTACAGAAAAGTTCTGCCATGTTTTAAGAGATGCGGATAAAATTGATATTTTAAGAGTGAATGTTGAAGTTCCACTGGAAGAAATTTATAATACAACAATAGAGGATGTACAAAATGCCGTTGTGACGGAGGCCGTTATGGATAACTTTTTTACACACCGTGCAACTCCGAGGCAAATCAAGAAAAGTTCGATTGATCATCTGGTAGGACATATTTCTCTGGTATATGAGCTTGTGTTTTCAGAGAGTCTTCGGATTGTAGAAAATGATGGTTATCTGGAGCGGCTGATGCATTTTGAGAGTAGGAACCCGCAGACAAAGAAGCAATTTGATGTTCTGCGGCGGGAGATGGAACACTATTTGCAGGAGCGTGCATAGGAGGGTGAATGAATAATCTTATTATTAGAAATGAACAGACGGGTGATTATAGAAAGGTTGAAGAACTACATAGAAATGCATTTTGGAATTTGGGTGTTCCCGGGTGTAATGAACATTATCTTGCCCATATTTTAAGAACACATGAAGATTTTATTCCCGAATTGGATTATGTATGTGAGCTGGATGGACAAGTGGTTGCAAACGTTATGTATACAAAATCAAAGCTTGTAGATGAACAGGGTAATGAGACAGGCATTCTTACCTTTGGGCCTATAGGTGTAGCTCCTGAAGTGCAGCGTAAGGGTATCGGAAAAGCATTATTGGAAAAGTCATTTCATGAGGCCGTCAGGATGGGATATAAAGCTATCGCTATTTTTGGAAATCCCGATAATTATGTTGCAAGAGGCTTCAGAAGCTGTAAAAAGTATAATGTTTGTGTGGAGGGGGATGTATTTCCGGCAGCATTGCTTGTCAAAGAGTTGGAGCCAAACTTCTTTGACGGCAGGAAGTATTATTTCCATGAGTCTGCGGCTTTTGATATAAATGACAGTGATGCAGAAGCGTTTGACAAGAATTTTGAATACAAAGAAAAAGCATTTCAGCCAAGTCAGGAGGAATTCTATATTCACAGCCATTCTGTCATTCGATAGTTTTGAATTGTGGGTAGGGAAGGAAACTATTAGGGTATTCCGATAAGGGATACCCTTTTCAATTTTTGACTTTACAAATTATTGGTTTTATAATATACTTTGTATTACAAAGTATATGAGGTGAATCATGAACGATAAATATGAAAGACAAATGAAAAAGGGCGTTTTAGATATGCTTGTCCTGAGACTGCTGAGATCAGAAGCAAAATACGGGTATCAGATTATCCAGGAGATGAAAGAAAAGAGCGAAGAAACATTTTTGCTGAAGGATGGTACATTATATCCGATACTCTATCGACTGGAAGATGATAACCTGGTTATAAGCAAGTGGAGCGAGGCTGAGGGGAAACAGGTGCCAAGAAAATATTACGAGATTACCGAAGCGGGACAAAAAACGCTGGATGAAATAGAGGCGGTCTGGAAGCGGATTTCTGATGGAATAGCAAAGATAATGGAGGATTAGGCGGTGGATGCAAAAAAGTATGTAAACGCTATTGTAAAAAAGATCAAGTGCGATGGGAAAAAGAAAAAGGACATTAAAAAGCAGTTGCTGACGGACATTGATATGCGGATGAAGCAGGGAGAACGGTTGGAAGAAATCATTTCGCAGATGGGGGCAGTAAAGGAAATTGCAGACAGCTTTAACGAAAATATTTCGCTGGAAGAGCAGAAAAGATATGTTAGAAATAAAGTGATGAAAATTGTAATTTCTATCATGGTGGTGCTGATTTTTCTGATCTTGTTTGTATATTGGATATTTCCCAAGAGTTTTGATATTGAGCAGAGTAAATATTTCAACAAGGACCAAGTAGAAACTGCAATGAAAGAGACAATAGAGTTATTAGATGCAGGGGATTATATGGCTTTACAGGAAAGTGTTACACCCAAGATGCAAACCCTGTTAAACGCAGAAACAATAGATGATGTTAAAGGAGCGTTATCTGATAATTGGGGAGAAAGAAAAATGTTCGGGGCGGTATATATGGTGGAATTGGTCCAGGGAAATAGACATTTCGCAGTAGGAGAGATTACAGTTACTTATGAGAATGTAAGCGCTACTTATCGGCTGACATACGATGAGGGTATGCGCCTTTCCGGTATTTATGTGAGATAGGGGGAAATATGACAGCGGAGACAATAATTGTTTCGATCATATTGTTGATTAGTGCAGCGCCTATTATAATAATAGGAATCGTTCAGTATAGAAGTAAAGATCCGGTTGGTTTTTGGTCGGGAAAGAAACCGCCCCGAAAAGAGCAGATTACAGATGTAAAAGCTTATAATCAAAAGCACGGGCTTATGTGGATCTTATTCGGAGTGGGGTTTGTTCTTTGCTTCGTGTGCGGACTTCCCTTTGGAGGATTGATTGCAGGATATCTGTGTATGGTGGAAGTGATGGGCGGCATTCTGGTAATGGTCGCATACCATAATAAGCTGAATCGTATGTATTATAGAAAGCAGGGGGATGTATGATGGGTATGTGGGTATTTTTGACGGTTTGTAATCTCATATTGCCGGTATTAATGATCATTCTGGGAAGAGTATTTATAAAAAATCCGCCAAAGAAGATTAATAATGTATACGGCTATCGGACCTCCCGTTCAAAGAAAAATCAAGATACATGGGATTTTGCCCATTTGTACTGCGGAAAGCTGTGGTGGAAGATCGGGTGGAGTATGCTGCCTCTGTCAGTGATCAGCATGCTCCCTGCAATCGGAAAGAATGATGATTTTATTGGTACATTGGGCGCAGTGATCATAACAGTAGAATGTAGCCTGATGCTGATAACGATTCTTTTTACGGAAAGGGCTTTGGCAAAGAAATTTGATTAAAAAAGGCAGAATATTTGCAATCAACTGCACTTTTTGATACAATGGATTAAATATTTGCAGATGATTGCATTTTTTGGAGGGCAATACATGATAGAAAGACCGGAATATTTGAAAAAAATGATTGATTTTAAGGATAAAAATTTGATTAAAGTCGTTACCGGTATTCGAAGATGTGGAAAATCTACGCTGTTTGAGTTATATCAGGAATATTTAAAAGAGCAAGGTATCCTTGCACAGCAGATCATCTCAATTAATTTTGAGGATATGGATTATGAGGAATTGACCGACTATAAGAAATTGTATCAATATATAAAAGAGCGTTTGCTTCCGGACAAAATGACCTATATTTTTCTGGATGAGATTCAGAATGTTGATAACTTTCAGAAAGCGGTTGACAGTTTATATATCAAGAAAAATACAGATATTTATATTACCGGTTCCAATGCCTATATACTTTCGGGAGAGTTAGCTACACTGCTATCCGGACGTTATGTAGAGATTTCTATGCTTCCGCTGTCCTTTAAGGAATACTCGCAAGTTGTTCCGGGTAACGGTAATCCGGAACGTAATTTCAGGGAATATCAGCTTAACAGTTCTTTTCCCGGAGCATTGGAGTTGATGGGACGGAAAAAGATTCACGAATACCTTGGTGGAATTTACCACACAATTCTTTTAAAGGATGTTGTCAAAAGACTTAATGTTGCGGACGTCAGCATGTTTGAGAGCGTAACGAAATTTATGTTTGATAATATCGGAAATCTTTGTAATACCAAAAAAATAGCAGATACTATGACTTCCTGCGGGAGAAAAATGTCCGTGCATACCATAGAGCGTTATTTGAATGGCTTGGTAGATAGTTTTATTTTATATAAAGTTTCGCGCTATGACGTAAAGGGGAAACAATATCTGAGAACAGGAGAAAAGTATTATGTTGCGGACATCGGGCTTCGTTACTACCTTTTGGGCAGCAAAGAGACTGATGGGGGACGTATTTTGGAAAATATTGTTTTTCTGGAATTATTGCGGCGTGGTTATGAGATATATGTTGGCAAAATAGGGACCAAAGAAATTGATTTTATTGCCATTAACGAATCGGAACAAGAATACTATCAGGTTTGCGAGACTGTAAGAGATACGAATACGCTAAAGCGAGAATTAGAACCCTTAAACAGTATTGCAGACCATTTTCCCAAGTATTTGCTTACAATGGATATTGCACCGCCGATTTCTCATAATGGGATAAAGCAATTAAATGTGATTGATTGGCTGCTACAAAAAGAAATATAAGGGAACATTTATGAACTTGCAGGAATGATTTAATCCACGAAAGGATACAGGGATGAACTTTATTCGTGAGAAATGTGCATTTTTATATCAGAAGATCAAGCAGTCATGTTCTGATTACAGGGTAACGGTAATTGCAGTCGAGTTGTTTACGCTCTATGTGATGGCAGGTCAAATCTGGGATCATCTTGATTCAGAGTATACTTCGCGTGTGACGGATTTTCTTTTTGAGGATTGGGCATTACTGGCATTTCTGGCGCTATTTATTCTGGCGGCAATGTTTGTAGAGAGTTTATTGCCATATGAAAAGAAACAAACGAATGTCAAGATTGCAAGAATACTTGGGTTTATCATCGGTGCAGTGCCGGCGGCTGTGCTCGTATGGGGATTACGATTAGAAGAGTCGGAACAGTTTTTCCGTTTGTCAGGAGATATTGTTGCAGAGTGGTGTGAGCGGTTTGCGGTTGGCTATGTGTTTTTATTAATGATAGCGATCGTGTATATCTGCCATAGGAAGAGCGGTGTGGGGTTTATAGAATATATTTTGCATGTTCTTGTAAATTTTGCCATTACCACTGTGATTTACTTAGTGCTTCTGTTTGGCGTGATTCTTATTATATGGATCGTTGATTCGCTGTTCCTGAGCGGATATTCGTCACTTTATGTCCATGGCGTGATTCTTGTCACAGGAGTCTATTATGCACCGGCATGCATAATGGCGTTGAATGATCTGAGTAATGAAATTAGTGACCGTATCAGTATTATCATGATCAAATATGTGCTCTCCGTTATGACAATCTGCGCGTTGGCAATCGTGTACATCTATCTGCTCAAAATATTGATCATGCGGGAAATACCGTCCAACGAGATATTCAGGATTGTTACCGGTTTATTCTGCATCGGTATGCCTATCTGGATCCTGGACTATTTTTACCGGGATGATACGAAGTTTATGCTCTTTTTGCAAAAGCTGCCCTATGGGTTGATACCGCTTATTCCGATGCAGACATACGCTATAGGTGTGAGGATTTATCACAACGGCATGACGCCGGGCCGATATATCGGCGTGAGTATGATCCTTTTTGAAGTCATTATGCTGTTTGTATGGCATTCCTGGAAAGAAAAACTGGAACGTGTGCTGTTGATACTTGGTGCAGGCATCATTATAGCGATATTCATTCCCGGTCTCAATATGTTCAGTGTGTCCAACAGATGGCAGCGTGCCTTTCTGGAAACTTATTATAATAAAGTGCTTTCACAGGGCGAACTTACGCAGGAAGAGTATGAGCGCTTAGAGGGCGCATATAAGTATTTGAGGTGGGAACCGCAGATGAAAGAGTTGGTGGAGCAGTTCGATATTTATGATACTAATTTTGTCAGACTGCTTTTAGCATCAGGGGTTGAAGGAGCAATTCAGACGCAGACACGGTACCATAATATACACTGCTGTCAGATGGTTGGGAATCTGGATATAAACGGCTATAGTGAATTTACTATGTTAAATCAGGATGAGGCGTATGACGAACGTGGTGAAGGCAAGCTTCCCGTAGATTTTTCTGCTTTCCGGTTTTATAAAAGAGGAAGTGAAGAGCAGGAGCTGGTCGTGGTGGATTTGAGTGAATTTGCGGATCGTTGTATCGAATATGAGAATGAGCATCCGGATGCAGGGCAGACTGAGTTTAGCGAAGCGATGAGGCCCTATACGGAAATCGTGATCGATAGTGATACGGTGTTATATCTGAATCATTTTCAGATTAACTATAGAGACGGCATTGAAAACGGAGAAGAATATTTCGAGGTGACCTCAGTGAATATTTCAGGTATGCTGTTGAGCAGGTGATGCGGCGTGATTGCAAGGAGACAAGATTGCACTTCGTGATGATATAGGGACTGTGAACAAGGGCAATTATATGATATTGGAACTATTTAGAAAAAAGCTCCTATGACCGATAAATATAACAGGTACTAAGATTTTGATAATGGAGGTTCTCAGATATGCTGATTGATCAAATGCAACAGGTATTGGATTCTATGGAATATTCGATAAAACTGCGCAGTCAGGCAAAGGCTGAGAGGAGAGCGGAGGAAGCAGAGCGTGAAAAACGCGCTTTTCAGGAAAAATTGATGCTCGCTGCCGCCGGTAAAGTGGAACTTGATGGCAGGGCATCAAATGTAAAGGGCAAGCAGGACGCTGTACTCAGGGATCAGTTAATGGGATTGATGATGACTGGGCTTTAGGGATTTCGAGTGTGGGAGTTAAGTTCATGAGCGTGGAGACCATACAGTCTCCACGTTTTTCATTATCTAAAATGATCTGCCAGAAATAGTACATCGTTCAATTCAAAACAGAAGAAAGGCGAAACGGGATGGTGAATGAATCGTGCAACGGTATGAGGTGTTAAGGAATAATTTGTATAGTGCAGATTTGCTATATGGGAAAATAGAGTTAAAGCCCACCCATAGGTTTTCCTGTTTTTTTATTGTAGAGCATACTTTTGATGTGGAATTTATAAAGGATCAGGCGATGCAATTACTTTTAGCAGGATGTCAGGAATTTGATTTTTATGGGAAAGCGGAGCCACAGTGGCATTCGGGGGTGAATGAGGCAGGCATATTACTGCATCCAGTGTCTACTCCAGAAACAGTTACATGGACTTCCAGATGGGATACATTAGAAGAATTTGTTGATACCTTAAATAAAAGATTGTCTGAAAGACCTTTTGTGCCTCATGATTTTTATTTGTTTTATGATGATGAAGGAATTTACAGAAATGTTTTGAAGATGCTTAAAAGGAAAGGGAATTTAGTAAAACTTTAATCTGACGATTTTTGTAACCACCCAGTCCTCTGTTGCCAGATCGTATTCTGTTCCGCATCCGGGGCAATGTTTTTCCTTTGTGGCATCAAAACTCATACCACAGCCCTTGCACTGCAGATGCCTGATTGAAAAATTCATATTGATAGGGCGTTTGATATTTTTCCTTACCCATACGCGATATTTATCTCTTCTCTGAAAAATACGGCTTCCATTGTCATAAAGATTATCCAAAAATACATTTACAGAGATTTCGCAGAAATCTCCATTTACTGTAAAAGTCTTTAAACCCAGCACGCCGGTATAAAGGACATCCACAATATTCTCAAACATATTTCCCAGAGGTTTTCCCGTATAAACGGGCAAGTCAGAGGGGTCATCCGCAAACAGGATCATCTTAAGCAGAGAAACGATCTTATTCGAAAAATACTCAAAGGAAAATTCCGGGCTATATTTCTGCATCTGTCTGACAAAACGTCCGCCGGTGCCCATAGAAGGCAGGAGACATAATGTTTTGCCCGCATTGTAGAATGCTTTTCCGAGCAGCCCAAGGGATGCTAGAAAATACCCCATTACGACTCCGCCGAAAATACCGGTAACTAGTTGGATGATCAAAATAGAAATGAGAGAGCTGTCCGTGTTGATAATACTATAGATGGTGCCATAAAGAAAGAAGAGAAGGCCACAGCCTATCATAAATTTGGCTAGATATACTTTGTATTCTTTATCGGTCATGCTAGGGTCTTTATAAAAATAATAGTTGGACACTTTCGGAAAAATGTCGGATATATCAAAATGAGAACCGCAATAAGGACAACCATTCTGCAATGTTTCGGTGGATACGGGAGCGCCGCAGTTTGGACAGTTATGCACATCGTTTCCAACCAATTGAGGCGTATTCACATCGGTAATGGTCTGTACAAAGGTCATATTTTCCTTATCTTCATGTTCCTTTTTAGGACCTTTGTACAGGCTTCTCTCCATCCTGCAGGTACGCATCTGCAGTGTGCTGGTATAATGCGCATCTCTCCAGCTTTTATACTGCTTCATGCCACTGGCAAAATGCCCTCTCGGCACGAATTTGTACAGCATGGATAGCCCTTTCTTTTGCAGACGTTTGTTTTGAAGTTCCAGTCCATATTGAATATCCTGATCACCCTCGGCGGGTGTTTTTCCCGTCCGGGTATATTCTTCCAGACTTAAGGCAAATTTCTCAAACAGACTGCCATTAGAACGGGACCAGATAATTTCTTCTTCTTTTTTTTTCATAGCTTTACCCTACATAGTTTGCATTATTTTAAGCAGAACTATTTGCCTTTACTTTTTATCTTGATACCCCTAATTTTGACATTAAAGCTTCCTGTAAAACTCTGGAAACATTAAGATGTGCTTTCTCGGCTTCCTGATTAAGCCAGTTTGGGAGCGTAACATTCCTGCGGACTGTTTTATTGTCTATCCGGCGGCGGTACTCTGTAAAATCGATATCCACTAAAGAAACATATCCCTCTCCGTCATCCGCAAATGTTCCATTAGCTGAATTGATATCGCTCAACTTGCTCGGTTTCGGAAGTTCCCTTCCATCATCTTCATAATCAATTCCTTTTAATCCGATTGCATCCCGTGCCATATACATGGCATCCGGCATTCCGTAGCCTTGTGTTAATATTTTCAAATCAGGTACTTCCACCAGCACGGTGTCCTTTTCATCATGTAACGGCGTAAATATTACAGGATATACATTTTTCATCTTATTTGCCCTCCTAGGCGTTTATTTGTTTTACTCAATATATGTGTTGAAATCTAGTGATTTTACAATCCCCATTTTCTTAGAATTGCCTTTGCTAATCTTTCATCTATTTCTCTGTGCCGTGGGATTTGTTCCTCGTCGTTTCCACGTATATATATGTCATGGTCACCTCCGTGTCTCTTCATCACAAATCCGGCTTTTTCTAATCTTTTAATTAAGTCTCTTTGCTTCATTATGCCCTCCTTATACATATATAATACACATCTCTTACACATTCGTCAACGACAAAATGTGTAATATATACACATTATCGTTTTGGGGTCATTGCGTGTTACTTAGCTCAATTGAATGAAATGTATAAAATGAAAGAGCCCCTGTCTTGCGAACTATATTATTATACAGTACAATAAACACGATAAGAATGATCAATTTCTTTTATGGAATAGGTTTGCAGGAAAGGATTATAAAAATGAACATTGTAATCATTCATGGACAGAGTCACCAAGGGTCTACATATCATATTGCGGAAATGCTTGCAAAGAAACTGAGGGGAAAAGTCACGGAGTTTTTTCTGCCGAGAGATTTTGGTGCTTTTTGTGTCGGATGCACATCTTGTTTTGAGAAGTCGGAGACGTTGTGTCCGCACTATGAAAAACTGAGTCCAATTACCAGGGCATTAGATGACGCGGATGTCATAATTTTGGCAAGTCCTGTGTATGTATATCATGCAACGGGCGCAATGAAAGCATTTTTAGATCACTATGGCTATCGTTGGATGGTGCATCGTCCTGAGGAAAAGATGTTTCACAAGCAGGCAGTATGCATTTCTACGGCTGCCGGCGCAGGGATCAAGAGTACAAACAAAGACATGGCGGACAGCATGTTTTTCTGGGGCGTTGCCAGGACATATCGGTATGGGGCAGCCGTGCGGGCAGTAGAATGGAATCAGGTAAATCCTAAGATCAGAAGGCGTGTGGAGAGAGACACCACCTTGCTGGCGCGCAGGATCAGAAAGAATTATGGAAGAGTAAAACCGTCTGTAAAAACAAAAGGTTTCTTTTTTATTATGCGGTTATTGCAGAAAGCGGGATGGAACGAGGCGGATCGGAAATATTGGGAAGAGAAGGGCTGGANAGGAAAGAAACGGCCCTGGTGATGAAGGGCCGTTGTACTCATTTCTCCTAAAATANGCCCAACTTTCTNACTCCCCANACCATCNNTCNANNCGCCNTTCCACATCATCAGCATATTCTTCTGCCCATTCATCCAGCAGCTTTTCTTCCTGCTGTTTCTCAAGTTCATCGAGTCTTTTCTGCACATCCTCAGAATATGTCATTCCGTTGAAGTTTCCCATAAANGCATTGATAAATTCATCATCAAGATGAAGTTTCCACGCTCCATTTTCCCGATATGCGGAGACCGTAACCTTAAGCGTACAGATATCATCTTTATCGCAGGNTTCCANGATTGCAAGCAGACCGCCTTCATCATCCATNATATTGGAAATGTCTTTTATCAGCTGACCAATTCCTGTTCCGGGACTGTCTAACATATTTTCCAAAAGATAAATCTCATACTTTCCTGTAACATCCGCCATGTTAAGNTTTGTGATCTCCATGGTGATNTCGGCANTGTCCCCGTNTTCTTTCACATCCTCTATTTCCCATGCCAGATTTTCCATCATCTTTTCAGCCANCTTATGATTGAACTCANATTTCTTTTTTCGTGTCCAGGACTTCGCTCTTGGNTCTAATANTTCATTGAAAACCCNGTATTCTCTTTCTACAGGGACACCGATCCAATTATNGTATGTCTCNACATAGTTGTCNGTANNNTNGTTAAATTGNTTTANATCCAGNGATTTCAAGCTTTTCANCGTNCATTCCGCCGCATCCCGTGCAGTGAGCAAAGCCTTATCCGCTCTGCTTGCAGTATGGGTGCCGCAGGCGCTTAAAGATAAGCCGGCAAGTATCATCATTCCGCAAATTCCAATTCTTATTTTTTTCAGTTTCATGGACGTTTCTCCTTTTTGTCAATGTATTTTAGATGATTTATTTTGTGGTGGGTGTTTTCCTCCTCNGCTTCCTTTTCATTATATTTACGGTCATCTGNCNATTCAACNGCNGTGNCAGNAATCGACGGCNGNACAACAAAAAAAGACGCCNGAACGNCTTTTTATNCTCCTCTTACTTTTCTTCCANCGGNATCATTGCNGCAAAGGAGAACCATCCGTTTTCGNATTTTANTACGCTTGTNCCNTTATTTTTNCTGATNACNGAATCCACATTNAACAGACCGATTCCNTGCTGAGATTTGTCCCGNTTNCTNGTGACGATCCGNTTNTTNNTGATCTGCACCGCATCCTTTACCGGATTGNGTATNGANAGGANAAGCTGNNCTTCCTCCAAAACCATNTTAAACTGTATCACTTTATTCTCNGNNAGCTTNTCACATGCCTCGATCGCATTGTCGAGCAGATTTCCCANCAGTGTCACNATNTCNTCTTCACTGATNGTAAGCCCTGACAGATNACCGGANACCATAGTCATAACGATTCCNTTGTCANACGCCTCCNGATANTTCTGGNTCANCATNACATTTACCACNGCNTGNTCTGGTNTTNACACACATTTCNTTNTNNCGGAANTTNCCGGTCAGTCCTGNAATATATTCNGCCGCTTCTTTNGTCTGTCCGTTTTCGAGCATTCCCTGAATACAATTCAACTGATTTTTGTAATCATGGGCAAACCGCCGNTGNTGTTCATAACGTTTCTTCATGCTCTGATACAAATCNATCTGATTCTGCGTCTGTTCATGGAGAAGCCTCAGTTTCTGCATTTGAGATTCCTTTTCCAGCAGGCTGACCATATAATAGAATCCCAACACATACACCACCGCAAATCCTGTGATTGCAGTCAGCAGGGCATAGTAATTCGTAGTGCTGTATTCNGGAGATATCATAATGACAGCGACACTTACCGCAAGGCTAATCACAGAAAGGAGTCCGAATTTACCCCATCTTATATCCGGCAGTCCGAGGACNTTGCTTTGATAGCGATAGCGAAAAGCCAGCATCAGACATAGATAACCGATATCCACCAGTGGCTCTGTCAAATCGACTCCCATTACATAATCCGGAAATGGAGTTATGTAAANCANCAAAANAAGAAGTAAGGAAAAGAGCCAATAAATCCCGCAAAACATGATCGACAATATGATATTTTTTAAAACACGCATATCAAAATAGATCTGTGCAACAACGAAAGCCACGATTATTACTCGTACCGGTTGAAAAANATACGGCGGAATTTCCGTCACAGCAATCACCATAAATCCGGCGGCAAATGNAAAAACCGTAGTGTGCTGCAGCCATTCATACCGCAGTCGCCGCCTCGGCGCAACGGTCTCGTAGAATGTCTGACAGCTTATGCCCATGATAAATGTTAAAATAAAGTCTCGGATNATAAGTCCCAACATATCTTCCATCACAGCGCTCCTTTATAATCCACAAATGCTTCTTTTACAGTCTGAAATCTAAGACGNGGAATGGGAAGCTCTTCGCCTGTATCGAGATACGCCATATAATTGCTGACTTTACGGATATGCTTCATATTTACCAGATAACTTTTATGAATCCGCAAGAAATGGCAGCCCTCCAGTTTTCTTTCCAGATTGTCAAGCTTATCGTAGATCTGATAGGTCACTGCGCCCTCTTCCATATAGTGAAAAAAAGACTTATGTCCTCTGCTCTCCACATACAAAATATTGTCCGTATATAATTTTTTCTCACCCTCCNGAAATGGNANTGTCACCTGCGCGACCTGCATCTTCTGTAAAATCGCCGTCATACACTCTTCCATTGCAGGGGCAAGCGTATCTTTCATGAGGTAACGGACTGCGTTTACTTTGTAGCCTTCCAATGCATAATCTATGAAGGCCGTCACAAATACAATATAGGTATCGCTGTGAAAGGAGCGGATTCTCTGAGCCGTCTGAATCCCGTCTATTTCTTCCATGCTGATATCCAGAAATACGATATNAAATTTTACATGATTNTCACATTGTTCTAAAAACGCTTCTCCAGACGCAAACGAATGAAGCGNATATGGCAGCTCGCGTTTTTCAAGATATCCNTCCAGAAGNTTTTGTATCTTTTCCCGATAAAANNGTTCGTCATCACAGATTGCAATCTGCAGCATAGGGCATCCNTCACCTCCGTCCCGTCATAATCATACTTGTAAATTCATGGGATGTAAAGCGGAAAACCGGTAGGTANGAACTGCCATATCATGTTATAATAAAAAAACAGTATTCTATGAGANAANNTAANATNTGGAAANNAGGATTNGTCATANAGGAGGNCANACANATGAATGCACAGGAAAAGGCNGCAGCAGCGGTAATGGANGAATGGCTTTCNCATCCACAGGAGCTTGGNAAAAANCCNNCNAAACTTGAGATCGCNGGTGAGTTNGATCTGCANGATCTGCATTANTANATNTTTAAGTTTAAAAAATCNNTNTTAGGTTCTTGGAAAGTGGCAGTCTGCGGAGGNTATGAGGGNGACGGCCTGGGGCACTGTGGNCATATTTACAGCGAGATGGAANACTATGATCCCGCTACGGCACAGGAAAAATGTGTGGCGATGGTAGAAAANATCCGTCAGTATTGGATGGAGCAAGCCAATAAGCAGGAGGAAAGTCAGAACACAGATAAAAAAGGCGGAGATTTTTTGGGNTTTGTGCTTTTGTCTACGCCGGAGTTTCCTGTAAACGAGTTTCGTGCAGCTCTCAAAGAAGACTGGGGGATCGAATGTCCGGAAGATTGTGAGAATCCAAGAAGTGAGGGAGTGGCGATTGCTTTTGATGTGGATGGTATGCTGGTTACGGTTGGCTTAATGGAAACCAAAGTTCCCGACGGGGAAGCAGAATATTGGGCGAACAGCAATTTTATGACCAGAGAAAAATCAATTGCCGCAGCGCAAAATCACAAGGCTCATCTGATAGTGGCTGTATTGGGGCACGGTGCTGATCCTTTGAAAGCAGGAGAGCTTTTTGTTAAAGTCGCAGCCTCCTGTCTGAAAGCCCCTAATGCGCTGGGAATCTATGATTGTGGCACTGTGTGGCTTCCGGAGGACTTTATTCGGTCGGCTATGATCATGAAGGAGGGAGAATTTCCCTTGACGGCTTTGGTGTTTGTCGGATTATATCAGGATGAAAAAGGAGTCAGCAGTTGGACCAACGGCTTGTGTTCCTTTGGGAAGGATGAGCTGGAAGTGATTAACAGCAGCCAGTCTCCGGCAGAGGTTTATGATATGATGCTGAATATTTCGTCCTATCTGATACAGGAGGGTGCGGTTTTACGAAACGGAGAGACGATAGGTCTTTCTGCGGAGCAAAAATTGCCGATAACGATCTCGAAGGGTGTTTATGTAGAGGGGCAGTCGATTAAGATCGGGTTTTGATATGGAAGGTATTGCCTTTTGAAAATAGAGCAGCAAATCTTAGAAGGGAGAATAACGTGACGGATAAAGAAAAAGAGACCCAAGCATGAATTTGGGTGTTAGAGGGGTAAAAATACAGAGTTTTTGAAGGAGAGTGGTAAATATATGTTACATTTTGGTTTTTCCTACATAGGATTCATTTACCTATTAATGCTTTTTACCCCTAATATGATATGGTCTAAAAATCAGCCGAAAGATTATGAAAAATATGTCGTAAACGAAAATAAGATACTGCTTGCCATGGAAAGGGCAGGGGAAGTAATTGTATGTTGTTTTGTACTTATCTTTTCTGATTTTAATATTAAGAAAATTTCTCTATGGTCAGTATGGCTTCTCGTTTCCTTCTTGCTGATGATTCTTTATGAAGGTTATTGGATTCAGTATTTTAAAAGTGCAAGGATGATGGCCGATTTTTACAGCAGCTTCTGCGGAATTCCGCTGGCAGGAGCAACGCTTCCGGTATTGGCGTTTTTCCTGCTTGGGATATATGGTAAAAATGTTTTCCTTCTGGCGGGAACTGTTATTTTGGGGATCGGACATATCGGGATACACCGTGATCATAAGAGAGAAATTACGCAGTCAGAGGAGAGAACAGGCTCATAAACGAAAAAGAGATGTATGATCAGCAGAGGATAAAAATGCAGAATATCAATGAAAAATACGAATACAAAAAGGCAACGATAGAAGATATTGACGAATTGGTGCGGACAAGGATTATCGTTCTTCGGGCGGCAAATAAGCTCTCTGATAGAGAAGATATGTCGGAGGTAGAAAAGCAGTCGCGAGAATATTATAAGCGTGCGCTGCGGACAGGGGAACACATTGCATATCTGGTATATGATAATGAAAAGTTTATCGGCGCAGGCGGCGTAAGTTTTTATCAGGTCATGCCCACTTATCATAATCCCAGAGGCAAAAAAGCTTATATTATGAATATGTATACGGCGCCGGAGTACCGCAGGCAGGGAATTGCGTATAGAACACTGGATCTGCTGGTAGCAGAGGCGAAGGAACAGGGTGTTCTGCAGATTGCTCTGGAGGCAACGCAGATGGGACGTTCGGTGTATGAAAAATATGGTTTTTCAGCTATGCAGGATGAGATGGAACTTTTAAATATAAAGGAATGATAAAATGAAAAGGAAAGCCTTATACCGTGTTGGTGCACATATACTGATCATACAAATGCTCTTTTGCGGGGCCCTTCCGTGCCGCGCCGCAGAAATTGGGGTGAGCACGCTTTCTGCGGAAGAGGGGAAACCGGCAGTTACATCGGTCAGCATTTCTCCCGGAACGACTGTCGTTTCCAAAGACGCGACATGCGCTTTTACAGCTTCTGTGGCCGGGGAGAATAATTACAGCAGAGAAGTGGCATGGAGTGTATCCGGGCAGACAAGTCAGAACACGTTTATTGACGGGAACGGTGTTTTGAACGTGGCTTCAGACGAAACAGCATCCTCGCTGATCGTGAAGGCGGTTTCCAAGCAGGACAGTAAATACAGTGCGTCGGCGCTGGTGACGGTGCAGGCATCTACCTATTATATACAGCTTCAGGCATCACCTGATAACGGTGGGTCGGTATATGGGAGCGGTTCTGTCAAGGAAGGCGGTTATGTTGTAATCTCAGCGGTGCCTAACGAGGGTTTTACTTTCGGGGGGTGGCTGCAGAATGATAACAGAGTATCACAGGATGCCCGGTATGTGGTGGATAATATACATAATGATGTCACCTATGTGGCGGAGTTTAAACCGGTGGAAAAGCAAGAGCCGAAAACCTATACGATCACAGCCTCGGTATCTTCTGCGGGCGGGACGGTTACGCCGGAGGGAAAAACTACGGTCACAGAGGGATCAACGGTATTATATACGATCACACCCAAGAACGGCTACGCTATCCGTACTATATATGTGGACGGAAAAGAGATAGGAAAAACCACTTCCTTCAATTTTACCGATGTAAGGGAAGACCATACGATTTCTGCGGATTTTGTGGAAATGCCGGGGCAGAGTAATAGCAATAGCGGAAAGACGGATGTCAAAGACGATCCGGAAAGGAAACCGGAAGCTGCTGATAGACAGGAGAACAAGGGCGATGACCAAAAGAAACCTGCGGATGACCCGAAAGAGGAGGAGCCGGAGCAGTCAACAGGTACTCTCGCGGAGCTCAAGGTTTCAGTGGATGAGGCGAAGCAGTTGATCAAGGAGAATAAGGATAGTGAATTGCTGGCTGCTGCGCGGAACACGGGGGATCTGCAGCTGATAGTGCGAAATGATTTTATGGACAGGGAGCAGGATAGTTTTGGGGTCCCCGACTTTGAGAAGATACCGGAACTGCTTCTGAGCGGGGAAGAAAGACTGGAGATGCTGCAGGGTAATATGTCGGTTACCATAGAGCTTGCCATAAAAGATACGGAAGGAAAAGAATCGCAGCAGACAAAAGAAGCTTTTGCAGAAAAAAAGCTCCCAGGAATCACGATCGGGCGGTATTTTGAGGTATCGTTAAGAGAAACGAAAAAGAAAGATACGCAGACAATTTCTGAACTTCCGGAAAAACTGAAAATGACAGTTTGTATTCCGGAGCATTTAAAGGCGGAGAATCGGAGGTTTTATATTTTAAGGCTGCATACAGAGAAAGATGGAAATCAGGATTTTGCACAGCTTTCGGATGAGGATGACAACCCGGATACGATCACTTTTTCTACCGATAAATTTTCTTCTTATGCGATCGCGTATATTGACCTGGAAACGGAGACGGTGGGGGCTTTGGAGAATACGGAGAGTGCGACCGGTAATCATAGTGCCATAAATGCCGTTATGGCCGTAGTGATAGCGGTTGCTATTGGGATTACCTCCCTATTGATTTGGTATATTACGGTTAAGAAACGTTCGCGATAGTTTTGCAGGCTATTGATTTCCTAAAATAGTAAAAGGTGCTATAATATAAGAAAAATATATAAGGAGGGTATAGCAATGGTAAATCGTTTCGTATTGAATGGAATTTCTTATCATGGAGCGGGGGCGATCAAAGAAATTCCGGGGATCATCAAAAGCAAAGGTTTTCAGAAAGCATTTATAGCATCCGATCCTGATCTGGTGAAGTTTGGTGTAACAGCTAAGGTTACGAATCTGCTGGACGCAGAAAACCTGGCATATGAAGTGTATTCCGACATCAAACCGAATCCGACCATTGAGAATGTGAAGGCCGGTGTGGCGGCGTACAAGGCATCAGGCGCGGACTATATGATCACGATCGGGGGCGGTTCTTCCATGGATACCGGTAAAGCCATCGGTATCATTATAAACAATCCGGAGTTCGAGGATGTGCGTTCTTTAGAGGGTGTTGCGCCGACCAAAAATAAGACCGTCTTTACGATTGCGGTTCCGACGACAGCGGGCACTGCGGCTGAGGCAACCATCAACTATGTTATCACAGACGTGGAGAAGAAGAGAAAATTCGTGTGCGTAGATGTCAATGATATTCCGGATATTGCTATCGTAGATCCGGAGATGATGTCCAGTATGCCCAAGGGTCTGACGGCGTCAACGGGTATGGACGCATTGACTCATGCGATTGAGGGATATACCACAAAGGCGGCATGGAGACTGGCTGACTGCTTGAATCTGGAAGCAATCAAGCTGATTGCGGAGAATCTGCGGGGCGCGGTAAACAATACTGCGGAAGGCCGTGAGGGCATGGCGCTCGGACAATTTGTGACCGGTATGGCATTTTCTAACGTGGGACTCGGTATCGCCCATTCTATGGCACATACGTTGGGTGCGGTTTATGATACGCCCCACGGTGTGGCGTGTGCGATGATGCTCCCGATCGTTATGGAGTATAATGCGGAGACCACGGGGGACAAGTTTAAACATATCGCAGAAGCGATGGGTGTGGATACCACGGGAATGTCTCAGGAGGAATACCGCAAAGCGGCAGTTGCAGCAGTGCGTCAGTTGTCGGAGGACGTGGGTATCCCGGCGAAGCTGGAAGCATTGAAGGAAGAGGATCTGGACTTCCTGGCAGAATCGGCATATGCAGATGCATGCTGCCCGGGTAACCCGAAGGATACCAGCGTGGAAGACTTGAAAGCGTTGTTCCGCAAGTTAATGTAACCACGATTATGTAATTTGGACGGGGAATTGCTGCTTTGTAGATAATGCATATCTGTAAAGCAGCAATTCGTCATTTTCCTATGATGAAAAGGAAGCTGGACATGATGCAGTTTAAGGGGAAATCAGTATACAAGGGGATTGCGCTGGGTCCGGTCATGGTGCTAAAGGGCCGTGAGGAGCAGGTGCAGCGCAGAGAAATAGAAGATGCGGAAGTTGAGATAGAAATGCTCAAGAGCGCGATCGCGCAGGCACAGGCACAACTCGAGAAAGTGTATGATGCGGCATTGCAGAAAATCGGAGAGTCCGGCTCCGCGATCTTCAAGGTGCACCAGATGATGCTGGAGGCAGAAGATTATTGGAGTGCCATCCATGATCGAATCCGGACGGAAAAAGTCAATGCGGCATATGCGGTTGCGGTGACCGGAGATTCCGTCGCGGAAATGTTTGAGAAGATGGAAGATGAGTACATGAGAGCCCGGGCGGCGGATATCAAGGATATTTCCGGACGGTTGATTCATATTCTGGAGGGGAGCCGGGATATTGACTGGTCATCCATGGAGCCGTCCATTATCGTGGCGGATGATTTAAGTCCCAGCGAGACAGTGCAGATGGACAGGGAGAAAATTCTGGCGCTGGTGACGGTACATGGGTCCCCTAATTCGCACTCGGCAATTTTGGCACGGATGATGAATATTCCTGCACTGGTCGACATACCCTTGAATCTGGAAGAAATACATACGGGCATGCTGGCTGTGGTGGACGGCTTCAAGGGAGAGGTGACCTTCGAGCCGGACGAGGAATTGTGTGCAGATGCCAGAGCGAAGAGCAGGGAAGAAGAGAAAACACGCCGTCTTTTGGAAAGTCTGAAGGGGAAAGAAAGTGTGACGGCGGACGGCAGGAAGATAAGCCTGTATGCCAATGTGGGAAGTCTGAGTGATATAGATTACGCGCTGCAAAATGACGCGGAGGGGATTGGGCTGTTTCGCAGTGAATTTTTATATCTTGGAAGGGAAAGTTTTCCGACGGAGGAAGAACAGTTTCAAGTTTATAAACAGGCGGCACAGATGATGGCGGGTAAACAAGTGGTTATCCGGACGTTGGATATCGGCGCAGACAAACAGGCTGATGCTTTTGCTCTGGTGAGAGAGGAAAATCCGGCTATGGGATACCGCGGTATCCGCATCTGTCTGAAACAGCCGGATGTTTTCAAAACGCAGCTGCGGGCGCTTTGGAGAGCGGCAGCATTTGGCGATATCGCAATCCTATATCCCATGATCGTTTCGGTGGATGAAATACATAAGATTTATGAGATCATCCAAGCGGTGGAAAAAGAGTTGGAGGCTGCGGGCATCTTTTACAAACGCCCTAAACAGGGGATTATGGTCGAGACCCCGGCTGCGGTCATGGTGAGTGATGAGTTGGCGCAGCTTGTGGATTTTTTCAGCATCGGCACCAATGACCTGACCCAATATACGCTGGCAATGGACAGACAGAATGGGAAGCTGGATGAGTTTTATGATTCGCACCATAAAGCGGTCTTGAGGATGATCCGGATGACCGTGGAGAATGCGCATAAGCATGGCAAGCGGGTCGGCATTTGTGGAGAGCTGGGAGCGGATTTGGATTTGACGGGGGAATTTATCCGTATGGGAGTCGATGAGCTGTCAGTTGTGCCATCCATGATATTGCAGATAAGAAAAGCCGTCAGAGAAATGAACGTCTGAATTGTGTGACGGGCGATAAAGGGAACGCCAAGTAACATGGAAAGAAGGTATGATATGGGTACTATTATAAAAATAGGAATATTTGTTGTTGTCGCATTTGTGTTAAATTATATCGTGAATCTGGTCTTTAACCTCCTTTCCAAAAAGACCAAGGAGATTCATCTGCGTTTCCTGAGAGGCGTAGCAAACGTGATCGTGAATGTTATCATCATTTACAGCCTTGCGCAGCAATTTGAGATCACAAAGGATATCAGTAAGGTTCTGTTGCAGAGCGGTTCTCTGATCATTGCGATAGCCACATTTGCGGCGCAGCAGGCACTTGGCAATGTCATCAGCGGTATTTCCATATCTTTATCAAAGCCTTATAAAGTGGATGAAAAAGTGCGAGTCATGCAAGGCGGAACCGTTATTGCAGAAGGAATTGTTAAGGACGTCATGTTACGTCATACAGTGATCGATCAGTTTAATGGAGAAACCTGTATTGTTCCGAATTCTGTCATGGATTCTTCGGTTATTATCAATACGAATTATACCGCGAACGTAGGTAATTTTGTGGAGATTGAGATCGGATATAATGCGGATATTGAGAAAGCAAGAGAAATTATGCAAAGAGTGTGTGTGGAGCATGAGCTGACCCTGAATACGGATCAAAATGCAGTCAGTGCAAGCGGATATACACAGAATGGCGTGATCTTAAAGACAACGATATGGACGGAAAATCTCAATGACAGCTTTAAAGCATGCAGTGATATAAGAATTGCACTGATCGAGGAATTTCAAAAGAACGATATTGAGATACCCTATCAGACGATAACGGTACATAACCCCATTGTCGATGAGGGTGGAGAAGAGAAAAAATGAGAATGCAGGAAGGAGACACAGACAAATGAATCTGGAGAATATTACAGTCAACACACAGAGCAGTATTCGGATAGAGGGTTCCAAGGTTCTGTATTTTGACCCTTTTCAAATTACAGAAACAAAACATGATGCAGATGTCATTTTTATTACGCATGAACATTATGATCATTTTGAGCCGGATTCCATTGCTAAAGTTAAAAAGGAAGACACTCTTTTAGTGGCGCCGGAATCCATGAAAAAGAAAGTGATCTCCGAAAGCGGGCTGGCATCCGATCAGTGTGTGTTTTATAATCCGGGCGAAATACATAAACAGGATGAGATTACGATAGAAACGATTCCGGCTTATAATAAGCTAAAACCCTTTCATCCGAAGGGAAAGAAGTGGCAGGGGTATGTGGTACAGATGGATGATATCCGCTACTATGTGGCCGGCGATACCGATGTGAATGAAGATATCAGGAAGGTGCAGTGCGATGTGGCAATGATTCCTATCGGCGGTCATTTCACAATGGATAAAAAGCAGGCGGCGGATTACGTGACATCCCTAAAACCGCAGGCGGTCATTCCTACGCATTACGGAAGTATTGTGGGCAATCAGACGGACGGGCAGGATTTTGAGAAGGATGTGAAGGCGAAGGATCCGGAGATTCAGGTGGAGCTGAAGCTGTGTTGAGATGACTGAAGGGCAGGAGAGACAGAAGGAGAAGATCAATGGCAGCTTTTTTTCCTGAGGTATTGGATGCGTTTTTATTGCCGGATTTTTTAGAGGATGTGCGCACAAAATTTCATTATGGCGATACAAAAACGGCAGCATTTCAGGCAGTGGCGCAGGAGATGCTGCCCTTAATGCGGGGGGAGGCTTTCTGGGAAAGCAGAGCATTTTCAGGAAAGAAACGACACCCGGGGGAGTGCGCCGATGCGGTATATGAAAGTGTCATCATGTCTCTTGGCGGTGGTCTGGATGCGCTGCAGGAGCGTTACAGCAAAGAAGGAAGGCTGTCTGAAAGCTACATGCTGGAGGTGTTGGCAAGCGAACTGCTGCTTAAGGGCTATGGCGCTTATAATCGTTATGTGCGGGAGAATCGGGACAGGCATGTGGCCAGATATCATTTTCTTGGAAGTGATGAGGCGTTTCCTCTGGAGCTGCTGCCGGAGTTATTGCAGGAGTCAGTGGGACAGATTGTCTGCAATACCGCTTTTTGTCTGGTACCGAAAAAGAGTGTAGTGTTTGTCTCGGAGCTGACACAGGACTCAAAAGTGCAATGTGAGAGTATTTGTGTCGGCTGCCATAATCTGCACTGTCCTAACCGGGCGGAGGACGATTCCCCCAGAGGACGTATGTTGGCGAAAATGGCGGATATACCTTTGAGTTATGGATATAGCAGAATTTTTGGAAGGTTCTGAAAGGATGCCAGTATTGACATAGCATCAAAATATGATATACTTTGAGACAATTAAATATGTAACATACAGGTGTCAAAACAGCGCGTAAGAAGCAGCGCTGGTTTTGGTGAAAAGGGAAACAGGTGAAAGTCCTGTACGAACTCGTCACCGTAATTAGGGAGCAGGAGCCATTATGTCACTGGGAAACCGGGAAGGCGGCCGATGCGATGATCTATAAGCCGGGAGACCTGCCTGCATGTTGTACAGAAACGTTTGTTTCAGACCACGAGTAACTGGTTGTACGTGTAAACTTACAGAATGTTTTCGTTCAGGGAAAATATTCNGCAGGTTNGTTTTGTGTAGCAATCCTTTACCGTTGTAGAGAGCAGACTTACGATGGTGAAGGNTTTTTTAGTGCACAAGAATGGCAAAGATATGCCTGTTTTTCGTGCGCCCNAAAATCGTTTCTTGCNGTACATATTTAACCAGATTTACAGGCTGGCANATACGCNGGCCGGAAGGAGGANACATGAAGAAACGATTGGCAGCAGTATGGATGGCGGCACTGATGACAGCATTATGTATGACAGGCTGCGGGAACGNCGGNGAGCCGGAGGCAGCAGTGGCGCAGCCGCAGGAGAGTACGGTACANCCGGAGGCGGATACCGAATCGGAACAGCCGGAAGCGGCAGAGTCAGAAAAAACGGATCAGGAGGCCGCAGACGAAGTGGCGGCANTGATTGATGCCATTTATGTNCAGGAGAGAACGGATGCCACCGATGAGCAGTGCGCTCAGGCAAANGCGGCATGGGATGCTCTGACAGANGCACAGAANGANCTGGTGGAAGGGGAGGAGGCTGACCCGGATTATTTTGGCAGGGACACCGGCGATGCTTCTAAGGATGATCCGAGAAACCAGGATGATATTGGGGAGAATGAGATTCTGGTAGTCAGCTTCGGTACGTCCTTTAACGATAGCCGCATCGCGGATATCAAAGGAATAGAGGATGCCATTCAGGCGGCAAACCCGNACTGGTCTGTGAGGAGAGCCTTTACGGCGCAGATCATCATTAACCATGTGCAGGCCCGTGACGGTGAGTTCATTGACAATATGGATCAGGCNCTGGANCGNGCTGTGGCAAACGGTGTGAAGAATCTGGTNATCCAGCCCACNCATCTGATGCACGGTGCGGAGTATGANGANCTGGTGGAGGCAGTGGAAGCCTGTCANGATCAGTTTGAGACCGTAAAGATCGCGGAGCCGCTTCTNGGAGCGGTTGGCACAGATGCGACAGTGATCAATGCAGACAAGGAAGCNGTNGCGAAGGAGATTACCNGTGAAGCNGTAAAGGACGCAGGATATGATACACTGGATGCGGCNAANGAGGANGGCGCNGCATTTGTATTCCTGGGACACGGCACTTATCANACNGCGAAGGTTTCCTACAGCCAGATGCAGACCCAGATGGAAAAGCTGGGCTATGACAATGTATTTATCGGTACGGTGGAGGGAGANCCGGAGGAGACAGCCTGTGAGGCAGTTTTGGAGGCAGTTGCGGAGGCNGGCTATACAAAGGTGATTCTACGTCCCTTTATGGTAGTTGCGGGTGATCATGCAAACAATGACATGGCAGGNGATGATGAGGATTCCTGGCTCAGCATATTCCAAGCTTCCGGTAAGTTTGAAAGCGTGGATGTGCAGATTTCCGGCTTGGGCTCTATTCCTGCCATTCAGGAAATATATGTACAGCACACAAGTGAGGTACTGGATCAGGCAGCAGCAATGCTGCCTGACGGAACATACACGGCGGAGTTTAAGACGGACAGCAGTATGTTTCGTGTCAGTGAAGCCTGTGACGGCAAGGGAACACTGACAGTGGAAAATGGGAAAATGACGATCCATATTTCTCTTGGGTCTAAGAAGATCGTGAATCTGTATCCGGGGCTTGCCAGAGATGCGGAAAAGGAGGGAGCGAAGCTCCTTATGCCGACAGAGGATATGGTTACTTACAGTGACGGCATGACAGAGGAAGTCTATGGATTTGATGTGCCGGTGCCGTCGATTGATAGAGAGTTCGATCTGGCGCTGATTGGGACAAAGGGGAAATGGTACGATCATAAGGTCAGTGTGTCAAATCCGGTGCCGTCGGGGGACAGCGCTCAGGCGAAAAGCACAGATGCGCCTGAGGATGGAACTTACAGCATGGATATTACCTTTACTGGGGGAAGCGGAAAAGCGCAGATTATTTCCCCTATATTAGTCACGGTGACAGGCGGCAAGGCGGTGGCGACAGTACAGTGGAACAGTTCGAATTATGATTATATGATCGTGGACGGCAATAAATATCTGCCGGTAAATACCGAAGGTGATTCTGTATTTGAAATTCCGGTTTCGCGGTTTGACGAGCCGTTGACTGTTATCGGCGATACAGTGGCAATGAGCAAGCCCCACGAAATTGAATACACCATTACGTTTCATTCTACGTTCTGAAGATGGGGAGAAGGATGAGAGTGAGAAAAGCGATAAGGTTTCTGGTTTTGGCAAGTTTGTTGGGACTGTGCAGTTGTGGTGAGCCGTCTGCGAAAGTGGAAACAGAAGCGCTGACGGCAGCAGATGCGGCAGTAGAATCGCAGGAAGAACAGCCGCTTAATTATGAGTGCAGTTTGGCGCTGCAGTATGCGGAAAATTTTACAGTCGATTACTATGAGGGCGGCTATACTCTGCTTACTACAACCATGGACGGTGCGCAGTTTTTGATCGTGCCGGAGAACGGAGAGATATCGGAAAGTCTGTATCAGAAGATGCAGGAGCAGGAAATTGCGGTATTGTATAGGCCTATGGAAAACCTATATCTGGTGGCTTCCTCGGCAATGGATATGTTCAGCGCCTTAGACGGACTGGGTGCGATCGCGTTTTCCGGGCAGAAGGAGGACGGCTGGTATATCGAGGACGCCAGGGAAGCAATGAAAAGAGGCGAGATTCTCTATGCGGGTAAATATAATAAGCCGGATTATGAACTTATTGTTTCAAACAACTGCTCGCTGGCCATAGAGAATATGATGATCTCCCATGCGCCTGAAGTGGTAGAAAAACTGGAGGATTTTGATATCCCCGTTATGATAGATTATTCCAGCTACGAGTCCCATCCGTTGGGAAGAGTGGAGTGGGTGAAGTTTTACGGAGCGCTTCTTGGAAAAGAGGAGGAAGCGGAAAGGATTTTTGAAGAGCAGACGGCAATCCTTGCACGAGTGAGTGCTGATACAAGGACGGATAAGACTGTGGCTTTCTTTTTTATAACATCCAATGGGCTGGTGCAGGTGCGGCAGGCATCCGATTACGTTCCCAAGATGATAGAGCTTGCGGGCGGGAACTATATTTTTGAAAATCTGGGGGATCCCGAAACAAGGCGATCGACTATTAATATGCAGGTGGAAGAGTTTTACAACGGTGCGAAAGATGCGGATATATTAATCTATAACAGCTCTATTGACGGCGGGGTTTCCGGCGTGGAGGAGCTTCTTGATAAATGTGAGGTTTTAGCGGATTTTAAGGCGGTGAAAGAAGGGAATGTCTGGTGTACTACAAATGATATGTATCAGCAGTCCCTCTCCATCGGGTATTTAATAGAAGATATACATGCGGTGCTTCAGGGGGAGGAAAAGGATATGCACTATCTTTTCTCGTTACAGTGAGCAGGCAGATGAGTAGAAAGGAATTGTGATTCCTATGCGGGAAAACAGGAAATACAGATATATTGCAGTCTTTATGATACTCGGCATAGGTATGGGATTCTTTTTTGCGCTGAATGTCTGTATCGGAAGCGTAGGGATTGCCTTATCGGATATCGGGAGGACACTTGCAGGGCAGGAAAGCAGTGAAACGGTAACAAGGATTTTGTGGGATATCAGGATGCCGAGGGCGTTGGCGGTTCTGATCCTTGGCGGAGCGTTGGCGTTGGCTGGATATCTCTTACAGACTTTTTTCAATAATCCCATTGCGGGACCCTTTGTGCTGGGAATCTCTTCGGGGGCTAAAATGGTCGTGGCGCTTATGATGGTCTTTTTGATGGAGCGGTTCGTCAGAGTGACTTCTGCGGCTATGATCCTTTCGGCGTTTGCGGGAGCGATGCTTTCGATGGGATTCGTATTATTACTGTCTCACAAAATCAACAGTATGTCGATGCTGGTGGTCAGCGGTGTTATGATCGGGTATATCTGTTCAGCAATTACGGAGCTGGTGATAACCTTTGCGGAGGATACGGATATCGTGAATCTGCACAATTGGTCGCGGGGCAGCTTTTCTGGCATGACATGGGAGAATGTGAAAGTTATAGCAGTGGTGGTTCTGGCAACCGTCACGGCGGTTTTTCTGCTGTCAAAACCGCTTGGCGCCTATCAGCTGGGAGACGCCTATGCACGGAATGTGGGAGTAAATCTTCGGCTTTTGCGGGTGTTTATTGTGATCCTTTCCAGTATTTTGTCGGCATGTATTGTAGCCTTTGCAGGGCCGATCTCTTTTGTAGGGATCGCGGTGCCCCATCTGGTCAGGAGGCTTATGGGCACGACAGAGCCGATTTGGATGATACCGGCCTGCTTTTTAGGCGGAAGTGTGTTCTGTCTGTTCTGCGATTTGCTTGCCAGAACCATGCTGGCACCGACGGAACTGAGCATCAGCACAGTGACAGCTATTTTCGGAGCGCCGGTCGTGCTCTGGATTATTGCGAAGAGGAAAAGGACATGAAGCACTATTATTTTTCCACGAAGAATATGTGTGTCGGGTATGACCAGAGGCCGTTGATCAAAGACATAGAGATCACGNTGCAAAAAGGGGAGATTCTAAGTTTGATNGGGCCTAATGGCGCAGGAAAATCAACGGTGTTAAAAAGTATTGCAGGACAGCTTAAGNTGCTGGGCGGAACTGTTTATCTGGGAGAAGAAAATTTATCTGCAATGAGAACTAGCGACTTGGCAAAGAAAATGTCTGTGCTGTTTACAGAGAAGATCAGGGCAGAGCTGAAGACCTGCAGGGANGTGGTNGCGACCGGGAGATATCCGTACACCGGCTGGTTTGGTGTGTTATCCGGAGAAGATGAGCAGATCATAGATGANGTGATGGAACTGATCCATATCACTGAACTGAGNGGACAGGATTTTGACAAGATCAGTGACGGTCAGAAGCAGAGAGTGATGCTTGCGAGAGCAATCTGTCAGGAGCCGGAAATCGTGATTCTGGATGAGCCGACTTCTTATCTGGATATTAAATATAAATTGGAATTTTTATCAATTTTGCAGGAAATGAGAATAAAAAAGGGACTTACAGTCATTATGTCCCTGCATGAACTGGAGCTTGCCAAGATCGTTTCCGATAAGATTCTTTGCTTGAAAGGAGAATATGTCCTGCGATATGGCACGCCGGATGATGTGTTTACTTCTGATTTTATTGAGAGGCTTTTTGATATCAGAGAGGAAGAATTGAAGGCGAACGAAAAGCTCCTTGCATATATCAGGCAGGTTGGGAAAGTGTGAAATAGGCGGAGGGAGATATGGCGAAGGTCATTATGGTTCAAGGAACCATGTCCGGGGTGGGCAAAAGTCTTTTGACGGCAGGGCTGTGCAGGATCATGAAACGCGACGGGTATAGGGTCGCTCCTTTTAAGTCACAGAATATGGCGCTCAATTCCTATATCACCGAGGAAGGGCTTGAAATGGGCAGAGCGCAGGTTATGCAGGCGGAAGCCGCGGGAATCAGCCCTCTTGTGTGTATGAACCCGATTTTGTTAAAGCCCACAGACCATACCGGTTCTCAGGTGATCGTAAACGGGCAGGTGCTCGGGAATATGAGTGCAAGAGAATATTTTTCCTATAAACGAAAGTTGATTCCGGATATTCAATGTGCCTTTCGTAAGCTGGAAGAAATGGCGGATATCATTGTGATCGAGGGAGCGGGAAGTCCGGCGGAGATCAATCTGCGCGATAATGATATTGTCAATATGGGAATGGCGGAGCTTGTGGATGCACCGGTACTGCTTGTGGGCGATATCGACAGAGGCGGTGTGTTTGCCCAGCTTTTGGGAACGCTGCAGCTTTTGACAAAGGAGGAGAAAAGGAGAGTAAAGGGGCTTATCATCAACAAATTCAGGGGAGATCAGTCTCTGCTTGATTCCGGCATAGAGATTTTGGAGAATAAGGGCGGCATTCCGGTGATCGGGGTGATTCCTTATATGGAGATCGCTTTAGAGGATGAGGACAGTTTGACAGATCGCTTTGCAAGAAAGCAGAGGGGAAAGATTGATATAGCGGTCATTCGCTATCCGAGAATTTCTAATTTTACGGATTTTAATGTATTTGAGCAGATACCGGAGGTGTCTGTACGTTATGTGACAACTGTGTCAGAATTGGGAAGCCCGGATTTGCTCTTTTTGCCCGGCAGTAAGAATACCATGGGAGATCTGGAGTGGATGCGGAACAACGGGCTGGAAGCCGCGGTAAAAAAGCTGGCAGAGAAAATACCCGTCTGTGGCATATGCGGAGGATATCAGATGATGGGCAGACAGATTTCCGATCCGGAAGGACTGGAAGCAGGCGGAACCATGAAAGGTATGGAGGTTCTGCCGGTTGCAACCGAAATGCGGCGGGAAAAGATACGCCGTCAGGTACGCGGGACAGTAGATCAGATGAAAGGGGTTTTCGCGGCGCTTTCGGGATTGCGTTTTGAGGGATATGAGATCCACATGGGAAGAACGGNGCAGGCGGATGATGGNNCGTTTTTTCAGTCCGAGGANAATGAAAATGTGTATGGCACCTACGTCCACGGCATATTTGACAGCGGCGCTATTGCCTCTGCGNTTGTGGANGCACTGGCAAAAAAGAAGGGNATCNTCATCGANGACCGGANNGATGNGGAAGNNGGGATCTGTNCNGATTATANGGCNTTTAAGGAGACACAGTACGATAAACTGGCNGATGTTGTGTCGGCNCATCTGAACATGGAGGAAGTGTATGGAATGCTTCGGGAGGCACATTGGNAATAANNGNAATGCAAAAGAATCATGGGTGAAACTTGCGATTAATGAGCCGGATGCGGAACTCTATAAGCGGATTTTNCTAAACTGGGACAGGATTGCCAAGCCGTTAGATGGTATGGGAAGATTNGAATCNCTNACGGCACAGATCGGTGCGATNTTAGGAACNGAAGAAATTGATATCGCTAAAAANGCAGTTATCATCATGTGTGCGGATAACGGNATCGTAGCGGAAGGCGTCAGCCAGTCGGGTCAGGAGGTGACGGCGGCGGTGGCGGNGCAGATGGGAAGGGGAGGATCTTCGGTAGGAAAAATGGCNGCCATGATNGGTGCGGATACCATCCCCATCGATATCGGCATTAACAGCCGCGAATCGATACCGGGAGTNCTGGACCGTAAGATTCGCNGCGGAACAAGGAATTTNNGGAGAGAACCGGCTATGACCAGAGAAGAAACCGCCAGGGCCATTGATACGGGNATAGAAGCGGTGGCGGTCTGTAAAGGGAAAGGATATCGCATTCTGGCTACGGGAGAAATGGGAATCGGAAATACCACCACAAGCAGCGCGGTCACAGCCGCTCTGTTAAGGTGTAAAGCGGAGGAAGTGACCGGAAGAGGCGCAGGGCTCTGTGAGGAAAAACTGCAGCAGAANAGGCAGATCATTACGGAGGCGATAGAAAAATACGGGCTGTACGATGCGGAGCCTTTCCGGGTGCTGGAGACAGTGGGCGGATTAGATATTGCGGGACTTGTCGGCGTCTGTATCGGCGGTGCAGTCTATCATCTGCCGGTGGTATTGGACGGTGTGATCAGTATGACGGCGGCACTCTTGGCTGAGAGGCTTGTGCCGGGAACAAGAAAATATCTGATTCCATCGCATAAGGGGAAAGAGCCGGCAGTGGAGATGCTGACAAAAGCGTTAGGAATGGAACCTGTCATAGAGGGAGAATTGGCACTGGGGGAAGGCACGGGGGCTGTCATGATGATGTCGCTGTTAGATATGGCATTGTGCGTCTATCACGGCGGGACTTTGTTTTCGGATATCAAGGTGAAACAGTATAAGAGGTATTCACAGGAATGATGATATTAGTGATCGGCGGAAGCGGAAGCGGGAAGTCAACTTATGCGGAAAGCCTGACGGACGATCTGATGAAGAAGGATACGGATGGGAAGTCAGATGAACACAGCTGCGCAGCAGAAGCAGAGTACAAAAAATATTACCTTGCCACAATGAAAGTTTTTGATGAAGAAGGCAGGAAAAAGGTGGAACGGCATAGAAGTCTCAGAGGCGGAAAAGGGTTTGATACAGTGGAGCAATCCACAGATATACACAGAGCTGTTGAGAAAATGGGAGCAGGAAAACAGATCGTTTTATTGGAATGCCTCTCCAATCTCACGGCGAATGAGATGTTTTGCGGAGAAGAACCTGCGATGGCCGGACAGGTCGTCGAAAAGATCATGCGAGGACTGGAAGCATTAAAAGCGCAGACGACGCATTTGATCGTGGTCACAAACAATGTATTTGAGGACGGTATTGCCTACGAGGAAGCTACTATGGAATATATTCGGGCAATGGGGAATCTTAATCGGAGGCTGGCTGACCTGGCAGATCAGGTGGTGGAGGTGGTGGTGGGGATTCCAGTCATCATCAAGTAGATTCGAAGCGGTTAGAAACGTTGGACAGAGGGAACTCATATGCGGATCATAAAATCATTTTTCATAGCAGTCTCCATGTATTCCAAAATTCCGGTGCCGCAGTTTGCGTGGGAAGAAAAGGATATGCAGTATATCTTTTGTTTCTTTCCGTGGATCGGAGCGCTGATCGGCATGTGCGTTTATGGGTGGAATACGCTGTGCGAAATCTGTGGTATTGGTGCTTTGTGCCGTGTTGTGGTGNCGGTGGCGATACCGCTTTTTATCACAGGTGGACTGCATGTGGACGGATTTATGGATACCATGGATGCCATACATTCTTATCAGACAAAAGAAAGAAAGCTGGAGATCCTGAAGGATTCNCATATCGGNGCTTTTGCCGTCATTATGCTGNCGGCATATGGACTGNTTTTTCTGGGAGCCGTTTCAGAGATAACAGAGGATGCGGTGCTGAAAGTAATATGCTGCGGTTTTGTTCTGTCGCGTTGCCTATGTGGCATCAGTGCGATTTCCTTTCCGTTGGCAAAAAAGGAGGGGACACTTTTTCTTTTTGCGGACTGCTCTCAGAAAAAAATAGTGAAAGCATCTTTATATCTGCAAAGTGTAGCCTGTATTGGCGGTATGCTGCACTGGTCTTTATCCGCAGGGCTGCTTGTGACGGGGGCGGCGCTTTTGGCGCTGATTTATTATTTTTACCGCAGCAAAAAAGAATTGGGCGGAGTTACCGGAGATACGGCCGGGTATTTTGTCCTTCTTTGTGAGGGATGGATGACCGTGACGGCAGCTGTGGCGCAGAACCTGCTCATATAAAGGGACGGGTGATTAAAGCAAACGGCTGTGATGGGGAGATGAGGAAAAATGAGATTAGTGATAGGCGGATATGCGCAGGGGAAATTGGAGTATGTGCTTAAGAAATATAGTTTGCAAAAGAGTGCGGTGTGGGATGCAGTTCTGCCGAATCAAGAAGTGGAGCCGGATGATTTGTTTTTGCAGGATAAGACAGTGGTCATCGATCATTTTCACCTGTGGGCGAAGGAACGGGTGTTGGCGGGTGGATGTCCGGAGGAGGAAACGATGGCATTTTTGGATGTCTGTAGGGACTGTATCATCATCTGCGATGAGGTTGGAAACGGAATTGTGCCGATGGAGCCTTTTGAAAGAGAATACAGGGAGCGCGTAGGGAGGCTCCTGATACGGCTTGCAGATCAGGCGGAGGAGGTGGAACGGGTCATATGCGGCATCGGACAGAGGGTCAAGTGACACTCCTACTGCTCCGCCATGGAGAGACGCAGGCAAACAGAGAGCATCGATATCTGGGAAGAACAGATGAGCCGCTTTGTACAAGCGGAATCGAGAATTTATTATTGTATAAAGAACAAAGCAGGTATCCGGCCGTTCAATATCTGTTTGTCAGTCCCATGAAAAGATGTCTGGAGACTGCCAGGATTCTTTATCCCGGGTTATGCCCTGTAGTCATTTCGGAATGGAGAGAGATGGATTTTGGACGGTTTGAGTATAAGAATTATGAGGATCTAAAGAATGACGTAGAATATCAGGCGTGGATCGACAGCGGCGGAGAGATGGATTTCCCGGAGGGGGAAAGCAGGAAAGATTTTACCCTTCGATGTGAGCGGGGACTTAGGCAAATGTGTGAAACACTGCGTCGAATGACAGCGGAGACACCGGAGAAGGGTGCTTCGGTGGGGGTAATTGTCCATGGAGGAATAATTATGGCTTTGTTAAGTTCCTATGGCGGGAAATCCTATTTTGACTGTCAGAGAGTAACCGGCGGAGGTTATCTGTGCAGAATGGAAGGCTGGCAGCAGGATGTCTTGTCGGGAGATGAGCCTGTGAGGATAGAGGTCGTAGAGGAAATATGAGATATCATATCGTTGCTTTTTTTCTGGGATTCTTGTTGGATCTGGTTCTAGGAGATCCGCATTTTCTTCCCCATCCGGTCCGATTGATCGGGAGACTGATAGCAGGACTGGAAAAAAGCCTCCGAAGAAAAAAGGAAACGGGAAATGGCACCAGAGAATTTTGGCAGGGGGCAAAGTTGGTGACCATCGTATTACTCAGCGTTGCGGTTGTCGTTTCCACGCTCTTATTGGCAGCATACCGACTGCATCCCTATGTGGGAATGGCGGTGGAATGCCTTATGACTTATCAGATTCTTGCAGTGAAATGTCTGAAGGTCGAGAGCATGAAAGTGTACCGGTGTTTGCGTGAGGGGGATCTGGAGCAGGCCAGAAATGCGGTTTCCATGATTGTAGGAAGGGATACGGCGTGCCTGGAGGAGGAAGGAGTGGCAAAGGCGGCCATAGAGACGGTGGCGGAAAATACTTCCGACGGGGTGGTCGCGCCTATGTTGTATTTGATGATTGGCGGGCCGGTGCTTGGTTTCCTCTATAAGGCAGTGAATACCATGGATTCCATGATCGGGTACAAAAATGAGGAATATCTGTATTTTGGCAGAGTGGCGGCGAAATTGGACGATATGGTGAACTTCATTCCGGCCAGAATCAGTGCCTGGCTGATGATTGCCGCATGCTCCTTGGCAGGCAGTGATTTTTCTGCGAAAGGAGCATGGCGTATCTATCAAAGAGACCGCAGGAAGCATGCGAGTCCCAATTCCGCACAGACAGAATCGGTATGTGCCGGTGCGCTTGGAATCCGGCTTGCGGGAGATGCCAGTTACTTTGGAGAAATGGTCAGGAAGCCATATATCGGGGACGCATTGCGAGAGGTATCGTATGAAGATATCAAGCGGGTCAATTGTTTGTTGTATGTTACAGCGTGGTTGTGTGTAATAGTCTGCCTGTTATTTCTGGCGCTTTGTATGGCGATTTTATATGGATTTACGTTTTGATGTGTGATTTGGATGGGAAGGTGGCAGAAAAAGGAGATTACAGGATGAATATTCACGGCGGCGATATCTACAGAAATCATGTAAAGCATGATTTTTCAATCAATGTCAATCCGCTTGGTGTGCCTGATGCGGTGAAGACCGCGCTGTACCGAGCGGTGGAAAGGTGTGATGTATACCCGGACAGGGAAGCAGAGAAATTGAAAAATGCTGTCAGTGGATTTCTTGCGGTGCAGAGAGAGTATCTGTTGTTTGGAAATGGCGCATCGGAGCTTTTTATGGCGGTGGTTCACGGAATCAAACCGAAGAAAACCGTGATACCGATACCGTCTTTTTACGGCTATGAATATGCAGCAAAAGCGGCGGAAAGTGAAATCATATTTTATGATACGAAAGAGGAAAACAGCTTCTGTGTGACGGAAGAACTTATTTCTGTTTTGACGGAAGATGTGGATCTTCTTTTTCTGGCCAATCCAAATAATCCTGACGGCAGCCTTAGAGACAGAGAGTTTATGAAGGCTCTTTTGCGGCACTGTAGAGAAAAAGGGATTTATATGGTGTTGGACGAGAGTTTTATTGCTTTTAGCGGGAATGGATTTTCCATGCTTTCTGAAATAGACGAATTTGATAATCTGCTTCTTATCGGATCGTTTACCAAGATTTTTTCGATTGCCGGCGTCCGCTTAGGATATCTGGTGTGTAAGAATCAGCGACTTCTTGCGAAAATCGCCGGACAGCTTTCGGAGTGGAATCTTTCTTGTTTTGCGCAGGAAGCAGGCTGTATCTGTGCAGAACAGACAGAGTTTATCTGCCAAACGGAGCAGTATATTGGGAAGGAGCGGCGTTTTTTAGAAGAACGTCTCCGTGAAAAGGGATTTGTGGTATTCCCGTCCAAAGCAAATTATATTTTGCTCTATAGTCAGGAACCTTTATATGAGAGGTTATTAGAAAAGGGAATCCTGATCAGGGATTGCAGCAATTTCAGGGGATTACATCAGGGATTTTATCGGATCGCAGTGAGAAGAAGAGAAGAGAATGAGACCTTATTAAGAGCAATGGAGATCGATCAGCCGGATTCGGGAGGTTTCAAATGAAAGAGATAGAGTATGTACTGCCGGAAGAGATTGAAAAACGGAGTTTTGAGATTATCAGCGAGGAACTGTTAAGACGAGGAATCTCTCTTCCGGCAGAGGAAGAGGTTGTCACAAAACGGGTCATACATACCAGCGCGGATTTTGACTATGCGGAAACGCTCTGCTTTTCAGAAGGAGCGGTTTCCATCCTGAAAGAACTGATCAGAAATGGGGCTGATATCGTGACAGATACCAATATGACTCTGGCGGGAATCAATAAAAAGGTACTTGCCGGATTCGGCGGTGAAGCACATTGTTTTATGGCACAGGAGGAAACAGCACGGCTGGCGAAGCAGA
The DNA here is from genome assembly GCA_014804615.1 of Lachnospiraceae bacterium. GTDB lineage: Bacteria > Bacillota > Clostridia > Lachnospirales > Lachnospiraceae > UBA3282. Next base: position 100,051 of record JAAUZL010000005.1, on the reverse strand, counting down.
GAAATATGACGCGGGCGGCTGTCAGCATGGAGATGGCGGCAGCAATTGAGAAACCGGTAATCTTTGCCATCGGCAATGCGCCGACAGCACTGATAAAGCTGTATGAAATGGCAGAGAAAGGGGAGTGGAACCCCGCCTTTATCATTGGTGTTCCGGTGGGATTTGTAAATGTGGAGGCAGCGAAGGAGTTGATTTTGAAAACAGAGATTCCCTACATTATCAACAGAGGAAGAAAAGGCGGGAGTACAATTGCGGCGGCAATCTGCAATGCAGTTTTATATTCGTGTGAGAAGAACTTCTAAACAGGCAGAGAAAGCCGAGCTTATGTAGGGGGAAGAATGGAATGCGATATGGTTTTACCACCGGGAGCTGTGCGGCGGCGGCAGCGAAAGCTGCGGCGTATATGCTGCTGACCGGAATGGTCAAAGATGAGATCACCATTGAGACGCCGAAGGGCATCCTGTATCATGCAAAAATTCTGGATATCAGCCGAGGCGAAACCGAGGTGAGCTGTGCAGTAGAAAAAGATGGCGGGGATGATCCGGATATTACGACAGGTGTATGGATCTATGCCAAAGTTTCTTATGAAGAGGAAGCGAATCCTAAATTGCGGATAGAAGGCGGAGCGGGTGTGGGAAGAGTGACCAGAAGGGGGCTTGACCAGCCGGTAGGGAACGCGGCGATCAATCGTGTTCCGAGAGAAATGATAGAGAAGGAGGTCGAAGAGGTCTGTCGGATTGCTGATTATACAGGTGGTCTGAGAATTGAGATTTCGGTGCCGGAGGGAGAACAACTGGCGGCACATACCTTTAATCCGAGACTTGGCATTGTGGGCGGTATTTCCATATTAGGGACGAGCGGCATCGTGGAACCCATGAGCAGTCAGGCCCTTTTGGATACGATCAGGATAGAGTTGCGTCAGAGAAGAGAGGAAGGCTTTGATTATGTGGCGGTCTCACCGGGCAATTACGGTCTAGATTTTATGAAAAAAACCTATGGTTATGATTTAAACAGAAGTGTGAAGTGCAGTAATTTTATTGGAGCCGCAATTGACATGGCAGTGGAAGCAGGATTTCAGAGGATGCTCTTAACAGGACATATTGGCAAATTGATCAAAGTGGCCGGCGGCATTATGAATACACACTCCAGGGAAGCGGATTGCCGGATGGAACTGCTGGCCGCTTTTGCCATCAGGGAACAGATGGATCCCAGACAAGTTTGCAAGATATTAGAATGTGTGACCACACAGGAGGCGATTCCGGTTTTAGAAGAGAGCGGGAAGCTGCAGGCGGTGATGAACCGCGTTGCAGATCGTATTTGCTATTATACGGAGAATCGTGCCGGCGGAAAGATGCAGATCGACTGTATTGTGTATGATAATGTGTTTGGAGAATTAGCAAGGAGTAAAGGGGCGGAAAAATGGTTTACTTTGTTGGAGCAGGAACAGGGGCAGCAGATTTAATAACAGTCAGAGGTGCGCGTTTACTGGAACGGGCGGATGTCATTGTGTATGCTGGGTCTTTGGTCAATCCCGAATTGCTCCGGTATGCGAAAAAAGAGTGTGAGATTTATAACAGTGCAGAAATGACATTGGAGGAAGTGATTCAGACCCTGTGCAGCGCGGAGGAAAAAGGAAAGACAACGGTTCGGCTCCACACGGGCGATCCCAGTATCTATGGGGCAGTCAGGGAGCAGATGGACGAGTTGGACAGGCGGGGTATTTCTTATGAGAGTTGTCCGGGAGTAAGCGCCTGTTTTGGTGCAGCGGCGTCTCTGAATCTGGAATATACACTGCCGGGCATTTCTCAGTCGCTGATCATTACAAGGATGGCGGGCAGGACTAAGGTGCCGGAGAAAGAGAGCATAGAGCGGTTTGCAGCTCATCGGGCGTCTATGGCGATCTATTTAAGCGCGGGAATGATAGAGGAATTGAGTAAACGGCTGCTTGAGGGCGGCTATGAGAAGACAACGCCGGCGGCATTGGTTTACAAGGCAACGTGGGATGAGGAAGAGGCCTATATCTGTACCATAGAAACGCTCTTTGACACATCGGTGAAGCATGGGATCACCAGTACAGCACTGGTGCTGGTGGGGGATGTGATCGCGCATCGGCATTATGAAAGATCAAGGCTGTATGCGGCTGATTTTTCGACAGCGTTTCGGGAGAAAAAGGAAGGGATATCGCAGTGAAACTAAGTATCATCAGCTTTACGGATCAGGGAAGAGCGCTTTCCGAAAAAATCGGGGAAATGCTGAGTGAAAGACAGGAAACCAGATTGTATACAAAATGCTGTGCCTGCGCAGAAGATGTGGTTCTATCGTCCGTCGAATATGTGTCAGATTCACTGCATGAGTGGGTGGAAAAGCAGATGCGGGAGAAGAATGCCCTGTTGTTTATCAGTGCCTGTGGTATCGCAGTCAGAGCGATTGCTCCCTCTGTCACGGATAAGCTGCAGGATGCTCCGGTGCTTGTTATGGATGAAATGGGGAAGCACATCATTCCCATTTTAGCTGGACACATGGGCGGCGCGAATGAGCTGGCGGAGTATCTTGCAAAGCTTACAGGCGCAGAACCGGTGATCACGACGGCGACGGATCTAAATGAAAAATTTGCAGTGGATCTGTTTGCCAAAAGAAATCATCTTGTGATCGAGAATAAAGAGGGTATTGTAAAGGTTTCGTCAAAAGCGCTGGCGGGAAAAGAAATTACGATCTCACTGGAATCGGGGCATGGCAATTTAGCTCATATGCCGGAGGGCGTGAGACTGTTACCATATCCGCCCGCAGAACCTGTTGACGTTTTAATCTCCCCTCAGGAGACCGGATTTGAGGCGGCAATTTTTTTAAAGCCCAAAGAGTATATTATCGGGATGGGATGTAAGAAAGGGAAGTCTGTAGACGAGATCAATGATTTTATCGAAAAGCAACTGGAAGAATTGGGCATTTCGGATACACAGATTTATGCGCTCGCGTCTATTTCCCAGAAGCGCGAAGAACCGGGGTTGATTGAATGGTGTCGGAGAAAAGGTGTTTTGTTTCTCACTTACACGGCGGCACAGCTGCAGGAAGTAAGGGGAGAGTTCCAAAAGTCTGCTTTTGTAGAGGGACAGGTGGGCGTTGACAATGTATGTGAGAGAGCGGCGTTGAAAGCCTGTGATTCAGGCGGAAAACTGATCTGTGGAAAAAGTGCGGAAAACGGTATAACGATTGCGGTCTCAAAAAGAGAATGGACGGTGAAATTTATATGAAGAATAAAATTTATATCGTAGGAATGGGACCGGGCCGGGAAGAAATGATGACGGGTGAGGCGCTGAGTGTATTGGAACGGACTGACGTCATCGTCGGCTACACCGTATATCTAAATCTGCTGGATGAACGTTTCCGTGCCAAGGAACTGCTATCTACCCCGATGCGTCAGGAAGAGGAGCGGTGCAGGATCTGTTTTCAAGAGGCTGAAAAGGGCAAAGAAGTGGCGCTGATCTGCAGCGGAGATGCGGGCGTTTATGGTATGGCGTCTCTGATGTATGAGATCGGGAAAGAATATCCGGGAACAGAGCTTGTAATGGTTCCCGGAATCACGGCGGCCTGTAGCGGGGCGGCGGTTCTGGGGGCACCCATCAATCATGATTTTTGCGTGATTAGTCTGAGCGATTTGCTGACACCGTGGGAAAAGATTGAAAAGAGATTGAGGGCAGCCGCAGAGGGAGATTTTGTCATTGTACTCTACAATCCCTCCAGCCATAAAAGGCAAGATTATCTGATGCGGGCCTGTGGTATTCTGCTTGGCAGTATCGAAGAGGACCGGGTCTGCGGTTATGTGGAAAATATTGGAAGAGAAGGAACCAGAGCGAAAACCTGTACCTTGAATGAATTGCGGAACAGGGAGGTAAATATGTTTACCACGGTTTTTATCGGGAATTCCGAGTCTGAGATCATAGACGGCAAGCTGATCACGAAGCGAGGATACCGTAGGGAGGAAAAGTGAAAGAAATATTACTGTTTGCGGGAACCACAGAGGGAAGAAAACTATCGGAGCTTTTGGCGGCGGCGGGAATATGTCATACGGTCTGTGTGGCAACGGAATATGGGGAGATTGTTTTGAAACAGCATCCTCTTGTAACTGTGCATCAGGGGCGGCTGGATCAGGGAGAGATCCGTGACTTGATTCGAATGGGAAACTTCGGTGTCGTCATTGATGCGACACATTCTTATGCGGAATGTGTCACCCGACATATCAAAGGGGCGGCGGAAGACTTGCGCACTGCCGGAATTGCGGTTCCGTATCTGCGTCTGTTAAGAGAAGAAGGTTCAGACGCAGAAAACCATGTTCGTCAGAGCGGGCGGGTGATTTATTTCGAGACGAAAGAGGCTTGTACCGAGGCATTAGAAGAGACAGATGGAAATATCCTGCTCACGACCGGCAGTAAGGATCTGTCTGCGTATTGTGCATCTGAGGGGATCAAACAAAGGCTGTATGTCAGAGTCCTTCCCGGCATGGAAAGCCTGGCGCTCTGCGCGGAACAAGGAATCTATGGGAAACAGATCATTGCAATGCAGGGGCCCTTTACGGCAGAAATGAATGCGGCAATCATTCGACAGTATCAAATCTCTCATCTGGTGACAAAGGAGAGCGGCGTGTCCGGCGGATATTATGAGAAATGGAAGGCGGCGGAAGAAACGGGGATTCAGCTGTTTGTCATAGGCCGCCCCAAGGAGAGGGAAGGATATTCTTTTTCTGAAATCTGTGGTGAACTGGAAAAAATCTGCGGTAAAAAACTTTCCGCAAAAAAACCTATGGAAATCACGTTGGCAGGCATTGGTATGGGACATAAAAACTGTCTGACGAAAGAAGTAGAGAGGGCCATCGGCGAGGCGGATATTTTATTAGGGGCAGAACGACTCCTGGCAGATTTCCGGTTCGGAGCAGAGAAACATCCCTTTTATCTTGCCGAGCAGATCATCCCCTATCTGCGGGAAGTGCAGGAACGAAATATATTTATGGAAGCGAAAAAGATAGTCGTTCTTTTTTCTGGCGACAGCGGCTTTTACAGTGGCTGCCAATCCTTGTATACAGCTTTGGAGAAGGAGATCCGTGAAAAGAGATTGGAGGCATTTCTGCGCATCATGCCGGGAATCTCTTCGGTGGCTTATCTGGCTTCCTGCAGCGGAGAGAATTATCAGGATGCGGCAGTTTACAGCATTCATGGGAAAAAGCTGTGCAATCTTGTGCGTCGGATTAAGTACAGCCCTAAGACCTTTTTATTGACATCCGGTGTAAAGGATATGAACCTGCTGGGAAAGAAGCTTATTGAAGCAGGCATGACGGAGTGCGAGATCATCACGGGCTTTCAATTGTCTTATGAAAATCAGCGCATCGACCGTTATACGCCGGAAGAATGCTGCGGGTTGTGTGAAGAGGGGCTATACACTTGTCTGGTAAAAAATCCTCAGGCAGAAAAAAGAAGACTGACGCAGGGCGTTCCGGACGAGGAATTTATCAGAGATAAAGTTCCCATGACAAAGGAAGAAGTAAGGGAAGTCAGTATTTGTAAACTGCGGCTACGAGAAAATGCCGTGGTCTATGATATCGGAAGCGGCACCGGTTCCATTGCGGTGGAAATAGCCGGTCTCTCTGATGAGATACAGGTATACGCGGTGGAGCAGAAACCGGAAGCAGTCTCTTTGATCCGGCAAAATAAAGAAAAATTTATGTTGGAAAACATCACAGTGATAGAAACAGCGGCACCCGAAGGACTGGCGGAGCTTCCTGCGGCGACCCACGCCTTTGTGGGAGGAAGCGGAGGCAGATTAAAAGAGATACTGGCAGCGCTTCGGCAGATCAATCCCAGGATGCGGGTCGTTATCAATGCGGTCACGCTAGAGACGATCTGCGAGGCAAAAGAAATTATAGCAGCCGGGAAAACCGCAGGGGTGGAAATGATACAACTACAGGTGAGCCGGGCGGAAAAGGCAGGGAACTATCATTTGATGCGGGCCGAGAATCCGGTTTGGATCTGCGCCTTTGATTTCCGGGAGTAATGAGTTAAATGGATGTGGCTGCTTCCATGAATATTTAAAAGGGGTATGGTTTAAAGATGAGAATAAAGAGACTTATGATAGCCGCACCAAAGAGCGGGAGCGGAAAGACGGTGATCACCTGCGCTTTACTTCAAATATTGAAAAATGGCGGATATCAGGTGGCATCCTTTAAGTGTGGTCCCGATTATATAGACCCGATGTTTCATGAAAAGGTAATAGGGGTTTCCTCTAAAAATCTGGATACCTTTTTTACCGGGGAAGAGCAGACGAGGCAGCTTTTTTTAAATGGCATTGTTGAGAAAGACTTGGCGGTTTTAGAAGGGGTTATGGGATTGTATGACGGCTTGGGTGGCATTAGGGAGGAGGGCTCTTCCTATCATCTGGCGAAAGTGACAGGGACGCCGATCGTGTTGGTCGTAGATGCGAAGGGGATGGGTCGCTCGATTATACCCATGATTGCAGGATTTCTCGATTATGACAGGGCACATTTGATTCGTGGGGTGATACTCAACAGAATTTCAAAAAGATATTATGAAACAATCAGGCTATTGATCGAGGATGAACTAAAGGTTCCGGTATTGGGCTTTCTGCCGGAAAAAGAGGAACTGCGGATTGAAAGCCGGCATTTAGGGCTTATGATGCCGGATGAATTGAACAGCGTCAAAGAGAGGCTGCAGGCGGCAGCGGAAGAACTGCAAAAGACAGCTTCTATAGAGAAAGTGATGAAGATTGCGGAAGCGGCAGGAGAATTACAGAACGATGGAGCAATGGGGACAGCGAAGAACGTAGGAAAACCGGACAGACCAGTGATCGCTGTGGCAAGAGATGAAGCCTTTTGCTTCTATTATACGGATAATCTTGCTTTATTGAAGGAAAATGGCGCTGAAATAATTTATTTTTCTCCGCTGCGGGACTCAAAACTGCCGAAGAGGTGTCATGCACTTTATCTCGGAGGCGGCTATCCTGAACTGTATGCGAAAGAGCTCAGTGAAAATAATGAGATGCGCACGGCAGTTCGGAGCGCCGTGGAAAACGGAATGCCTGTCGTGGCGGAGTGCGGCGGCTTTATGTATTTGCATTCTGCGATCATTGACAGGGAGGGCGTTCGCTGCGACATGGCGGGAATTCTTCCGGAGACATGCTATTATAACGACAAGCTTGTGCGCTTCGGATACATAGAGCTGCAGGAAAAGCAAAGTCATTTTCTGCCGGAGGGCGAAACGATCAAAGGACATGAGTTTCACTACTATGACAGTACCGGCAACGGAAAGGATGCAATCGCCGTGAAACCCGTGACAGGACGAACATATTCCTGTATGATAGAAGACGAGAAGCATTTTTGGGGATTCCCGCATTTGTATTACCCGTCAAATCCTGCGTTTGCAAAAAGCTTTGTGGAGAAGGCGGACATATATAAGAGAGAAATGGAACAGGAGTTATATGGATAATTCGTATCGTTTTTTTGAGAACAGAGATTGTAAGTATTTTCCTTGCCATGAGGGAGTGGATGAATTTAATTGCTTATTTTGCTACTGCCCGCTGTATTTGCGGGAGCATTGCCCGGGAAATCCCTGTTTTATCGAGAGGGACGGCAGAAGGATCAAGGACTGCACGAACTGTACATTTCCTCATCAATATGAGAATTACGACGCGGTGATCAAACTGTTGAGAGGATAAGTAAAACACAAATTTGGAGATAGGGATGAAGGGATTAAAGCGGATCGGCATAGCGGCTTTATTTTTACCATTTATACTGATAGCAGGTTACATCGTATTTGAAATTTTCGGTATGTATGCAAATCATGCGGCGACAGACCGGCAGACAAAGAATCTACAGGCTGATCTGACAGAAAAAATTTCAGATATAGAGTTTATCAGCGTTCATTCTGAAACCGGGAACACCGGAAATGGAAATCATGTGGACTGCGTATCTGAAATTATCTTTTCCACGGCGATGACAGAAAGCGAAATCATAGGAGTGATGTCGGAGTCTTATGATTTTGATAAAGATGACTGCTCGGTGAATAAAATGGACGATGGTTCGTACATATTTTATCGTGTGACATCCGCTCCTTTTCCTGATAATATTGAGGGGCATTGATTTCCGAATGCTGCGTCTGTAATGTTGGCAGAGGAATATAGAGAAACAAGTCAAACACCTCATCTGCGGTTTTCACTTCTACGGATCCATGATATCTCTCTACGATTTCCCGAATGCTTTTCAGACCGATGCCGTGATTGGTTTTATCTGACTTGGAGGTGGGCAGAATAAAATCGGTTTCTGCCCTTTGGAGAATGATCGGGGAGATCGTATCAGAGAGTGGATTCCTGACTTCCAGACAGAACAATCCTTTCTGTGCTTTGCTTTTAAGAGTGATAGAACGTTTCGCCTCGTCCGCCTGCATACAGGCCTCTATCGCATTGTCCAGTGCGTTGGCGTACAGCGCGCAGAGGTCGGTTTTTTGAAAGGGCAGCGTGGTGGGAATGTCAACACAGGTGTCCAGACGGATGCCGTACCGATCCATCAGATTTTTCTTGACAGTAAGTACGGCGTTGACGGTGGCATCTCCGCAGTAGGAAAGAGTTTCCGAAATGACAGTGTTTTCGGTTAAGTCTTTGAGATAAGCATCTCTCTTTTCTTCCGGGAGGGCGGACAAGATCTGCAGATGATTGGCAAGATCATGCTTTAGCCTCCGTATTTCAAAATGCTGCTGTTCCATGGATGCATAATACCTGCGGTTGATCTCTGTAAACATATTCTGCTGTTCCAGTTTTTGTTGTCTGGCCAGAACCGTAATACACCAGAGCAGGCTGATAAAGGAGAGCAGGGCAATAAGGAGCAGTGCAAAACACTCAACAGGGTAACCTGCCAAGGCACGGGAGTGTGGTTCTTCAAAATTAAACAGGGTGGTCAGACTCAGCACAATGCCGAAGGGAGTCGCCGTAAGCAGAAACAGTAATTTCCACAGACTGTCGGAGAGCGAATATTCTTTGTCCGGGGCATATTTTCGGATGCCGAGGTACAAGAGTATGGCAAAGAGAATGCTGGATATCATACGCAGATCTTGCCAATATCGCGTCTCATATATCCTATAATATACTTCCTGTGACAGAAGCAGATACTGAGAAGGCAGCGGTACGATATTCATCAAATAATTGTCCCTCAGCGCATTAAAAGAGAAAATAGTGCTGGCAAACATCGCGCCGATAGTGATTTTTTTCCAAAAACTGCCCTCACAGGAGAAAAAGACGGCGGCCAGGAAGAAGGGGATCGTAGCCAGAATATTAAAGGCGTCCCCGATAAAAATTATCATATCGCTGAGTATCGCACAGGAGAAAAACAGAAGGAAGCGCCACAGGTGTCTTCCTTTTATTTTGATTAAATGTCCCAATGCGTGCATGAGCACCCAGCCATCCAAAACTATCAGGAAGAAGTTAAATAGAAAAGAAGTCATATTAATTGTCTCCTATATGATATCTACGGATCAGTTGTCCAGCATGGTTTCGGCAATTCGGCGTCTGGCATTTTCCTGATAGCGTTTGCTGCAGGGAAGATCTGTGTCGCCCAGAGTGACAGTACCGGCGCCGATATGATCCACATTGGCGGGATTGACCAGATAACGCTGGTGGATCCGCACGAAATGCGGAGTAAGCTGTGTCTCCACGTCATCCAGTTTCGCATAAAAAGGGTAACTGCCATTTTCTGTGACCAGAGTCACCAGCCGCCTGTCAGAATAAAAATACAGAATGTCGCACAGTCGGAACCGCCATGTTCCGTCGATATTTTTGACGGTGAAGCTCTGCGCAGCCTCCTCAGCCAGCTTTGTGCGTACGCGGTGGATCAAGTCTCGCAGTTTATGCTCGGAGACAGGCTTCATCAGATAATCCAGAGCACCTACTCGGTAGCCATCGAATACATAGTCGGCGTATCCTGTCACAAACACGATGATCAGATTTTTGTCAAAGGTTCTGATTTTTTCGGCAGTCTCCATGCCGTTTAGGCCCTTCATCTCCACATCCAGCAGGAGAAGGTCGATCTCTCCCGGGTGCTTGGCAAGCCAGGAGGCGGCATTCGTACCGGTGGAAAATTCATATACGATTTCTTCAGATTCTTCCCTTAAAATTTTTTCAAGCTGTATGCGGAGTGCATCTCTTGCATCCGTCTGATCGTCGCATAGCGCTATTCGCAGCATATGGCAGCGGCCTCCATTTCGTAGAATACTGATCAGTCATTTCCATATATTCAGAATAGCCATTTTCTAATATAGTGTATCATATTTCCCCATCTTCGGCGTTTTCATTTCTTCTCCGACAGAGCAAACTTTACATCAGACATATCCAAACTTTACAAAAACCGCATACTGCGTTCAAACTTTACAATACCGCCGCCGGTTTTTACATACGTTTGCCCGTTGCTTCCATTTTAGTGGTATGGTTTCAGCTGGAAATAAGCTTACCGGCATCCGAAAGATGCCATGGCGAAATACAAGAAAGGCGGACAGAAAAATGTTGTATGTAAAAGATCTTCATAAGTCATACGAAGTGGGGAAAAACAAATACGCAGTCTTGAAAGGGATCGACTTTCATGTGGCACAGGGGGAATTTGTTGCCGTCATGGGACCTTCTGGTTCGGGGAAGACGACTCTTTTAAACTGTATCTCCTGCTATATTCCCTTTGAGCAGGGGAGTATTACGGTGGGAGGTACGCATCTTGCGGGGCAGAATGAGGAGACACTGGCAAGAATCAGGAATACAAAGCTTGGATTCGTGTTTCAGGATTTTATGCTTTTAGATGGCTTGAGCATTCGTGAAAATATTCTCATACCGCGTATCGTGCAGGGCGAGGTGAAAAAGGACGCAGAGGATCTTGTCAGCCAGCTCGCAGAGATATTCGGCATAACGCATATTTTGGACAAATATCCGGCGGAGATTTCCGGCGGTGAGAAGCAGAGGGCGGCGGTGGCGCGTAGTCTGATCAATCATCCGATGGTGATCCTTGCGGATGAGCCTACAGGGAATCTGGACTCCAAGTCCAGCCGAACGGTGATTGAATCCTTTGGTAATGCGAAGGAAAAGATGAATGCCACAATCTTTATGGTGACTCATGACAGCTTTGCTGCTTCTTTCTGCGACCGTGTCATTCTTTTAAAGGATGGTGTGATCTACCGCCAGCTGGAAAAGGGTAGCAGTCGCAGCGAATTTCAGGACAGACTGTTAGACACCATTAAAGAGATGGCAAATTAGGAAGGGAGGTGGTAGTGTGACACAGGTATTCAATATGAAAACCATGGAACAGAAGCTGCAGAGAGCGGACCGCAAACAGTCGGCGCTCTATCTGTTTTGCAATTTTATGGCGTTAATGATCATTTCAGCCTATTCGGCACTGATGTTTTCCTCTACGGTACAGACCGTGTTCCCGGAAGGCGGCGATAGCCGGAAGCAGATGTATATGATTTTTGTAATGACTTTAGTGGGCTGCGTGGTTTTTACGATTTATGCATTGGGATTATTCTTTCGTCATAAGTCCGGACAGCTCGGCATTTTGATGGCTCTCGGCGCATCCAGAAGAAGACTTGCACCGGGGCTGTTCCGGGAGGTGTTTTTCTTGAGCGGGGTATCAGCCGTCTGCGGCATCATTGCGGGATTTCCCTTTGTGTGGTTGATCTGGCAGGGATTTCGGCTGTTTTTGGTGGACAGCTCGGATATGGCGCTTTCTTTCGACTTAAGATGCTTGTCTGTCTCGTTGGCGTTTCTCCTCCTGGTCGTAGGGTTTGCCTGTCTGACGGCCTGGCGGTATCTGAAAAAGACAGATATTATGGAAGTGATCCGGGAGGAGCATATCAATGAGCCGGTGAAGGAGTTGGGAAGATGGTGCGGCCCGGTGGGGTTTGTGGTTTTGTTTGCCGGTGCTGCGCTGGGCTATAGTGCGCCCCATTTTTGCCATGTCTGGTTTCATTCTTATCCGCCGGAATGGCTTGGTATTTTGTATGCGCCCGTATTTGTGGGGCTTTATATGGTGATGCTGCACACGGTGGTACACGGCTGGAAGAGCCACAAGAAGAACCCCTATAAAAACATCATCTCCAAAAGCATGATGAAATTTCAGGGAAAGCAGACCGTGAACAATCTGCTTGTGGTTACGGTACTGATTGCGGGTGGATGCTTCGGCATTTTCTATCTGCCGACAAACATGGTCTCGGCCACAATCACTTACGCTAAGCGGCCCTATGACTATTTTTATAAATACCGGGCGGATCAGAACATACCTGATAGAGAAGCAATAGAAGCGCTCGGCGGTGAGTATCAGCTCACCTTCAAAGATTGGGAGGAGTGCGATTACATCACATTGGGAATGGGAGGAGAAACCCAGATTGAGGAAGGGCGGCACTACCATATAGAGTATGTACCGATGCTTGAGGAGGAGAAGGTACTCTCCGAGGATGCCTATCGTGTTCTGACCGGACAGGAAGTAGATGTGAAGCCAGGCACTTACATGAATCTGATAGACGAGGAGGAGACGTCATTCTATAGCAATAATACGGCGAAGGAGTTTACCAACATGGTGACCAGAGAGCAGATGGACATCGAGTTTGCGGGGTTTTTGCATTGCGATTTTTTGACTGACGAGATGGGTTGTTCCGTACTTGACAACGACGATTATGCCAGGATTTCCGAGGGACTGACAGACGAATGGAAAGGACGGATGGTGCGCTTTAATGTGGATGGGGAGGACTCCTATTTCTTTGCCAATGCGTTTTATCAGCTTTTTGTGTCTTCCTTTGATGAGAAGTGTGAATTTGCCATATTCTATGACCGGGTGCAGAAGATCAGGGAAAATGAGGCGGGAGAGACTTACTGGGGAGATACGGATACCATGACAAAGCTGGACTATGAAAAATCGGATTCCTTTGTGTTCAGACATTATTGGACCTATCAGCCCAGCTTCCGCATTCTGGACCAAAATGACTATTTGCGCAGTATGGCGGTAATGCTTATGATGTTCTTCTTTATCTTCATTGTCTGTCTGATCACGGCGCTTGTGGTGTGTTATACCCGCTGCCAGACGATCGCGTTAAATAACCGCTATATCTTTGAGGATTTGAAAAAGCTGGGCGCGGCGCCGGCGTTTCTGCGAAGAGAAGTGCGCAGCCAATGCGGTAATGTTTTTAAAACGCCTGCTCTGGTCGGTACCACTGCGATGTACTTTCTGTTTATGATGATCCTGTATGGGAATGACGGGCGGATACACTTGACAGAATGGCTTGCGCTGTTGGTCTGTCTTATCATAATTGCCGCAATCGGCGTGGTGATTTATGGAGTATATCGGGCGACAGTGAAAAACGTGGAGAAACGGTTGGAAATATGAATAGAAATCTTTACAATTTGGGGAGAATGTAAAGATACGGACCCATGTAGAATTGACAAAGCATAACCTGAATGCTATATTGCCTCTTGAAATGAAAGAGGTGGTGTATCGTGGATAAGGAGCAAAGCGAAAAAAAGGGCGGCAGCCAGGTGATGCTTAAGATTTGCGGGTTCATTGTGGATAAGCGCAATCTGTTTTTTCTTTTGTTTGGGATCCTGATCATTTTTTCTGCTGTGTCAAGGAACTGGGTCAATGTGGAGAACTCCATGTCCCATTACCTTCCGGATACTACGGAGACGAAGCAGGGCCTGGATTTGATGGAGCAGGAGTTTATTACATACGGAACCTGTGATGTGATGGTTGCCAATGTATCCTATGAACAGGCGGAATCCATCTATAGGGATCTGGAATTCATGCCGGGCGTTTTNATGGTGGATTTNGACGATTCNGAGGANCACTATTATAACGGTTCTTCTTATTATAATGTTACCTTNGANTANGATGAGAAGGANGANCANTGTCTGGANGTGCTGGANCGGGTCAAGGAANAACTTGACGGTTACGATTATTATCTCTCCACTACGCTGGGAGATATCGAGGCGGAGCTGATCGCCAACGAAATGAATGTCATTGTTGTGCTGGTAGCTATNGTGGTAGTGACGGTACTTCTGCTTACGTCNCANGCGTATGCGGAGGTGCCGGTGCTTCTGATCACTTTTGTGGCGGCAGCTATTTTACAGATGGGCACCAATTTTATCTTCGGCACGATTTCCTTTGTGTCNAATTCTGTCACGGTGGTGCTGCAGCTNGCTCTGTCNGTGGANTATGCCATTATTCTTTTGAACAGATANAAGGAGGAGCACGCCAATCTGGAATCCAGGGAGGCNATCATNATCGCNNTNAGNAANGCGATNCCGGAGATCTGCGGCAGTTCCCTCACTACCATAGGCGGTCTGATCGCCATGGGCTTTATGCAGTATAAGATGGGGCCGGATCTGTCGGTGTGTCTGATCAAATCCATCTTNTTAGCGCTGGGATCGGTGTTCCTGCTGATGCCCGGTGTGATCATGCTNTTCTCCAAGCTGATGGATACCACCAAGCATAAGAATTTTATACCGGANATTCCNTTTGTGGGAAANTTTGACTATGCGACGCGATATATTGTAGCGCCGCTTTTTGTGCTTGTTATTGTGGGGGCGTACACGGTTTCCAGTAAGTGNCCNTATGTGTTCGGCGACAGTACGATCACGCCGCCGATCCAGNNCAGCNTCCAGAAGACAGANGAGATGCAGACGGATAATTTTGGCGCCAGCAATATGGTGGCACTCATTGTGCCTGCGGGNAANTACGAGAGAGAGGCGAAGCTTTTAGCGGAGCTGGAGGCTTGTCCGGAGGTGGATTATACGCAAGGCCTTGCCAATATTGAGGCGCTTGACGGCTACTGCCTGACGGATAGACTGACGCCCCGGCAATTCTCGGAGTTGATCGATTTGGATTACGAAGTGGCAGAGCTGGTGTATGCGGCCTACGCGGTGAACGATGAAGATTATGCGAAGGTGGTCAATGGCCTTTCCGAATACAAGGTGTCTCTGATCGATATGTTTATGTTCGTCCACGACGAGGTGGAGGAGGGCTATGTNACCTTGGATGACGAGCTGCAGGATACGCTNGACGATGCGTATGATGCCATGAATTTTGCCAAAAATCAGCTGCAGGGAGAGAATTANAGNCGTATGCTGGTNTTTCTGACGCTTCCCGAGGAGAGNGAGGAAACTTTCGCTTTCATTGACAGGATGCATGAAATTGCAGAAAAGTATTATCCGGACGGAAAGGTGCTGGTCTGCGGAGAGTCGGTGAGTCAGTANGATCTGCAAAAGACTTTCGACAGNGATAATCTGGTGAACAATGTGGTGTCTATTCTGGCCGTGCTGGTGGTGCTTTTGTTTACCTTTAAGTCGGCTGGTATGCCGGTGCTTCTGATCGCGGTGATCCANGGCTGTATCTGGCTCAACTTCTCGGTTCCCGCATTGCAGCACGATAATATTTTCTTTATGTCCTACCTGATCGTCAGCTCGATTCAGATGGGTGCCAATATNGACTATGCCATTGTCATTGCAGGACGTTATATGGAACTGCGTGAGACAAACGGCAGGAGACAGTCTATTATAGATTCCATGAATCAGGCATTCCCGACGATCATCACTTCGGGAACCATGATGGTGGTGGCNGGCTTTTTGATCGGAAAGCTGACTTCCAATGCGGCGATTTTCGGAATCGGGAAATGCCTGGGAAGAGGAACTACGATTTCCATTTTTGTGACTATGTTTGTANTGCCCCAGATCCTTCTGGTGGGTGATAAGATNATAGAAAAGACAGCTTTTGTTATGAATATGCCNATCCGCACAAAGAATGTGTCNGGNCTGATGAGAGTGGANGGCCTGGTGCGCGGCANAATCGACGGTGTTGTGACAGGTACGATGAGCGCCATAGTCAGAGGAAATATAAGTGCCTACGTAGAGGCCGGAGATGTGACGGAACTTACGGAGGANGAGTACAGACAGCTTAANGAGACGGTGTCAGAGGAGTTAGCNAGCAGGGAGGTGGCAGATCATGCGTAANANAAGAGTGATGGCNCTGCTGCTTACAGTGGCNGTGTTTATGAGCGTTCTGCCTGAGGCGAGTGNNCAGGCGGCGGAGACAAAACCGCAGGAGGAGACCTCCGAAGAGATGGAAGATGAGGAGGAGAGTGCGGAGGAGGAAGTCACCAGCGTGGAGGACGCCACCGANGCGATCAATTCCTATAATGACAAAGAAGTGGAATGGGAAGAGGTTTACATAACAANCNNAGANGANNTGAAGACCTTTGCTAAAAATTGCTGGCTGGATACCTGGTCTCAGAATAAAAAGGTATATCTGACNGCGGATATTGATCTGGCCGGNGAAANNTTTGTCTCCATACCGACCTTCGGCGGCTATTTCAACGGGCAGGGTCACACGATCAGCGGATTTACGGTGCGCAAGCCGATTTCCTATGTGGGATTGTTCAATGAGACACAAAAAACAGCGGTTATCGCTAATCTGCGGGTGGAGGGTACGATCAGACCCACCGGGAAGCAGATGGTAGTGGGAGGTATAGTAGGGGATAACAGTGGTATCCTGTTAAACTGTGTATTTGACGGTACGGTGGAGGCCAATGACTATGTGGGCGGTATCGTGGGATACAATGAGATCAGCGGTGTGTTGATGGACAGTGAGGCCAATGGCACCATCACGGGCGCGCACTACACGGGCGGTATCACCGGTGATAACGTAGGAAATGTTGTGGGATGCCTCAATCGTGCTGACGTAAATATTTCCAATGAAGATAAGACAATGTCGTTGGACGATATCAATTTGGATCAGTATGCGGCAGGTATTTTGGGTTCTCTTGGCAGTGAGGGGGATGAGAAGAGCGATAAGCTTTCGACCACTGAAAATACTGTGGACACAGGTGGTATTGCGGGACTTTCTACGGGTATTGTGCAGTCCTGTGTAAATGAGGGAACCATTGGTTACGAGCATGTAGGTTATAACGTGGGCGGTATTGTCGGCCGTCAATCCGGGTATGTGTATGCCTGTGCCAATAAAGGTAAGATCTATGGTCGTAAGGATGTGGGCGGTATCGTTGGGCAGGCGGAGCCTTACATCGCGATAGACCTGTCGGAGGATATTGTGCGGCAGCTCTCAGATCACATTGACATCTTGCATGATCAGGTGGGTAAGATGCTGGACGATGCGGGAGACCGGTCAGATGTACTCTCCAACCGGCTGTCGGTGATTCGTGATTTTGCGGACAGGGCGCTTGATGATACCCATTTCCTGGCGGACAGAACGGTGGAGTGGACGGACAGCATGATGGACTCCGTCAATGAAGCTGTGAGCCGTTTTGACTATGTGCTGGATGAGACGGCGAAGGATGGTGGTGTGATAGACCACGCCACGGACGCGGCGGGAGATGTGAAGGACGCTGCTAAGAAGCTGGAGGATATGGTAAAGGACATGGATCTTTACCGTTATATGACGCCGGAGGAGAAGGAGGCTTACGATCAGGCGAAGAAGGCCATCGAGGAAGCCGGGAAAGAGCATGCAGAGAATGTGGCGAAGGCGACGGAGGCTTATGAGAATTATTATATAGATGTGGCGCGCTCGGAGGATACTACCTACGAGTATGATTTGTATCCGGTGACGGAGTCGGGAGTAGTTACAAATTGGGAAGATCCCTATCATGATGATGTGCCAGGGGCATATATAGGGATTATCGGCTGGGTGCATCACAGCGATACTGAGGACAGAGAGTTTCCCCTTTCGGACGACAGCCCACAAGCAGAGGCGGACCGTCAGGTGCAGGAAAAAGCTGCCCAGAATATGCAAGACAATGCCTCTACAGTGGCGACGGCTGCCAGCGACTATGCAGATGAACAGTATAAAGCGGCCCATGGAGAGGACTATACTGCCGACATGCAAAAATATCTGAAGATTATGTCGGATATCGCAGCTAACCACGCGGACGAGATGACGGATGACGCGAGGAAGGAGCTGCAGGCAGCAGTCTCTTCCGCGAAGAATGCGGCAGAGAATCTGGAGGATATGGGCAATGAGACCAGGGATATCCTGACGACTCTGAATGAGAAATCGGATATTGCCTTTCCGCAGTTGGGCGGAGATTACCGTTCTGCTACCGGGAGCCTTAATTCCAACCTAAAAAATATCTCCGAAAATATGGGATATTTAAATGATGAGATGTCCTCTTCCGGGGATCTTTTGGGAGACGATCTCTCCGATATTAACGATGAGTTCAGTGAGATCATGCTGTTGTATACGGATGCTCTGGACGGTGTGCTGGATATGGATTATTCCAATATTTATGAGGATGAATCCCAGGAAAATGCGGAGGAGAGTATAGACGCCACCGTGGCGAACTGTACAAATAACGGCATCGTCGAGGCGGATCTGAATGTATCCGGTATCGTTGGCACCATGGCGATCGAGTACGATTTTGACTTGGAGAGCGATGTCACAGGGTTTGATGAGGCCAGAGCGAATTCTACCTTCCTCACCAAATGCGTGCTGAGACAGAATATAAATCAGGCCAATGTCAAGGCACAGAAGAGTTATGCGGGCGGCGTCTGCGGTCTGCAGGAGATGGGAATGGTGCTGCGCTGCGAGAACTATGGCAGAATTGAAAGTACCACCGGAGATTATGTGGGTGGTATTGCAGGGCAGTCTCTGTCGCATATCAAGCAGAGCTATGCAAAGTGTACCGTGTTGGGTGGAGAGTATGTGGCGGGTATCGCCGGATACGGCAATGGCATCGAGAGTTGTTGTGCGATGGTGAAGGTGAAAGAAGCATCTGCGTTCTCGGGGGCCATTGCGGGAAAGACAGCCGATGAGGCTGAGATTGTAGGCAATTACTTTGTTTCAGATGAAATTGCAGGCATTGACCGCATCAGCTACAGCGGTAAGGCGGAGCCTACAAGCTATGAGACCCTGTTGCAGATCGAAGGGATTCCCGCCAACTTCCGCCGGATGAAGATCACTTTCTATGCGGACGAGGAGGAAGTCGGAGTTGAAGAGTGCGCTTACGGCGGCAGCGTGGAGCTGGAAAAATATCCGAATATCCCAGTGAAAGAAGGATTTTACGCGGACTGGGATAATAAGGAACTGGTGAATGTCAGACTGGACGAAGACGTGACGGTGGAATATGTGAGATACTTGACCACACTAGCCGGGAGTTGGCTGCGGGAGAATGGTCAATCTTCTCTGCTGGTGGACGGCATGTTTGCTCAGGAGGATGAGCTGACTGTTGATAAGCTGGGAACGGATAGTGTGCAAGTGATGCTGGCAGATTCATTTTCGAAAGAACCGCAAGAGTTGACAGAGTGTTGGCAGATAGATATTCCTGATGACGGCGCATTATCCCATCAGGTTCGTTATCAGGCGCCGCAGGGTCAGACAGAGGGCGTTGAGATTTATGTGCAGGATGCTGCCGGATGGCATAAGGCAGAGACAGAGCTGATGGGAATTTATCATCTGTTCTCCGTAGAGGGCGGCAGTGTGAAGATTGCGGTCATTGTGACAGAGAAGGGCATCATGGATTACATCGTTTATATCGTGGTTGGTGGTGTGGTATTACTTCTGGTGGTCATTCTTTTGATCAGGAAAAAGAAGAAAAGGCGGAAGACGAGGAAAGAGGAAGAGGTAGAAGAAATAGAAAAGGAAGAATAACTTGTCATAAATTTATTTAAAACGAAATGAAGTATCATGTTCTTTGACAGTATGATACTTCATTTTGTTTTGTATAAATCTTTTTAATTCCATATAATAGTTAACATGTTATTTAAATGTATCATAGTAGATGTTTTGTGTATTATTTGTTAAAACAGAAAACTTTTCATTTGTAGCCCGCAAGTGTTCTATTTGTTCCATATTTTTATCAGGCTCTGCCAGTAATTCTGCTAAATGGTCAAGTTCACACAATTCATCCTCGTTCAGTGTTTGCAGCCCATTGCGAAGATATAGGGGTTGATAAGAATAAAAGATTTCATTGTTCAGCAATGCATGAAAATCCATAAATAAGTATTCGCAGACACCTTCTAATGAATTTGGTGAAAAAACGTCTAACTTTTTGTTTAAAGTATTATTTCTTAGACCAAGCCATGCTTCTGAAGCAGTTACAAATTTTCGACGTGGTAAATCAAATTGGCTATAGCCAAATCGCTGTTCATATTCATAATAACCATCAACATCCGCCAAAATCCATCTGCTCTCATTGAAATCCCAATATTCATTAACCCAGTGTTCCATATAGCTGTCACCGGTATTACCAAAATCCATAAATCCAGCCCTTGAACGGCAGGGAATCCCTTTTGCTTTTAAAATTGCACTAAATAGCACAGATGCTTGTCGGCAAGATACAGTAATTCTTTTTGTTACATCTCTGTTCTTTGTAAATCCCGTTTCATCTAAACGTAAAATACCGGCAATCATTGAAACAGCAGTTATATATAATTCATCCTCATTTTTAAAACGATGTTTCGGGTAAGACGCAAATTTTCCAAAATAAGTATCTTCTAAATAAGAAGATGGTTCTGTAAAATACATAGACGGATGGGTAATTTGATCACACACTAACATTCCTATAGAAGGTATATCATCCGGTAATGATAAAATGAAATCTTTATATATCCCTACATATGTATAAATACTGGTTTCCAAATAACGCTGATACATATTGTTTGTTTCTCCTTTTTAGCATACATACTCGTTGATTAAATACTACAAAATTAAAAAAATTAAGTCAACAATCTTTGATAATAGTATTATTCTGCATTAGGCGGCCTATTTATAGGAAAGGTCAGAGAATCCTCAAAATCTATGTGGTGTTATATAAAAATGCAATTTAAAAATATAGTTTATTTGTGGGATGAGGTGGATTATGAAGCTCCGTTCAACTGATTTAGCAGAAGATTTAGGAACTGGTGGAAAAATATTAGAAAAACTGAGTAAAGAAATTTCCTACGCTTTGAGTCATGCGCCGTGGAAATATGAATTAGAAATGGATGAAGAAGGCTGGGTTCCGATTGCGCAGCTTTTAGATGCATTGCATAGGTCAGAGAAATGGAAGAATATCAGTGGATCGGATCTGAAGGAGATGATTGAAAAATCTGAGAAGAAGCGTCATGAAATAGCCAAGAGATTTCTTGAATCGATCAGTGAAAATGGTTTATTGCCGCAAAGCAGGCAGTATGTTCACTTATCACAAGATATTGAGACGGCTGAAAAAGTATGGTTAGCAGATATAATTGCAACATTGAGTCTGGAAAAGTGAGAGATATATTACTTGACAAATCCTTTTAACAGCGATAACTTATTATCATATCAGATTTATTCTTATAGTTTTATCATTTGTGCGTTTCGCACAATCGGCGGTTTCTGCCGGAAGTTCCAGTATTACGAGTTTGCGACGAGTTTTCATAGATGCGTAGCATACCAATACTCATAATCTCGCAATTGAACTCGTTCGATTTTTTACGGAAGAGGAGGACAAGTTATGGCAAAAAGATTAAAAGAATATTTTCCAATGATCAGGGAACGGGAGGAGGTGATGGCAGAAATCGCGATGAGCAGCTCGTTACAGGAGAAGTTTGCAGGCTGGGAAGTAGAACAGCAAGAGGAATTTTTAAATATCTGTACCGGTGTAAAAGGACTGAAACTTTTATATGACGGATTTTTTAAGGAGATCATGAACCCGGAGTATGTACCGGAACGGTTAAATGATTTTCTTTCTCAGATGTTGTGTCAGTGCGTGAAAGTAGTGAAGGTTCTGCCGAATGATTCTGTCAGAATTGCGGACGAGAGTTCCCTGCTGATCATGGATATTGTGGTGGAGTTGGAGGACGGTAGCATAGCCAATGTGGAGATGCAGAAGATCGGCTATCTGTTCCCGGGACAGAGGTGCGCCTGCTATTCAGCAGATTTACTGCTGCGCCAGTATAAGCGGGTAAGAGGGGAGAGGAAAAAGAAGTTCAGCTACCGGGACATCAAAAATGTATATACTATCGTTCTGTTTGAGAAGAGCCCGGCGGAATTTCATGAGTATCCCGGCACCTGTTATCATTTTTTCGAACAGAAATCTGATACAGGATTGAAAATGGAATTTCTGCAGAAATACCTGTTCATACCGCTTGACATCTTTAAGGAAAGCAAGCACAATAGAGACATGAGGGGCAAGAGGGAGGCATGGCTGACCCTGTTTACGAGCGATGAACCGGAGATTGTTATAGAGCTGATTGAAGAATATCCGGAATTCCGTGAAATATATGAAGAAGGCTATGGAATCTGCCTGAATGTGGAAAGGGTGATGGAGATGTTTTCGAAAGAACTGTATGAGCTTGACAGGAATACGGTGCAGTATATGATCGACGAGATGCAGGATACGATAGATGCACAGAATCAGACGATAGAAGAGTTACAGAGAAAGAGTGATCAAAGTATCAGCAGTACAGTAAGTATCCTGCGTAGTCTGAACATACCGGAACAAGAGATTATTACGCGAATCTGTGAGCAGTATGAGATTAATGAGGAGCAGATGCGTAAGTATTTGTAGATGTTGGGGTATGAGAAAGTTGGAGCATGGAATTAACAGGGAGTTTGTTCAATCGGAAGTTGTGGAAGATTACCTATGTTAGAAATATCTGAAAGAGTTAATTATGGAGAATGGGATAAGCATAATTTTATCATTCCAGCAGAACTACAGCTAACAGACAATAGTTTTCTTCACGAAGCCATACAGGTTTTTTATAAAGCGGGAGGATATGACTTTTTTAAGGTTATTAACCCAGAAAAATATGCATCAAAATAGGATGTCACTGAAAGAACAAGGTGTTCCTGAATTATTTACAGATGATGTTGATGCCTGATTTCAAGGTTATAGATTAATAAATTGATGTAAGAAGGCAAAGAGGTTATGGAGAAGGAAATAAGAGCAGTCTATACGGAAGACACTATAAGGGTTTACCAGGCGTATAATAAAGATATTGCAACCGAGGCCGTTCAAAACGGTACATTCGGAGAGAAATTTAAAATAGACAGGATGACTTGGATTAAACCATCTTTTTTATGGATGATGTATCGCTGTGGCTGGGGCACTAAAGAAAATCAAGAGCATACTCTTGCAATTGATATGAAGAGAGAAGCGTTTGATTTTATTGTACAAAACGCTGTGATATCTACATATAGTGAGGATATGGGTATAAGCCATGCAGAATGGCAGGAGCGAATAAAGAAATCGGATATTAGATGCCAATGGGATCCAGAAAGAGATTTGTACGGACAACCTTTAGGATATCGTTCCATACAGCTTGGATTGAGAGGCGAGGCAGTACGGAAATATGTTAATGAGTGGATAGTAAATATTACCGACATCACAGATTACGTAAAGCAGCTAAGGGAACAGAAGAACATTGGAATTGATGTAAGTTCATTGTTACCCGAAGAAAAAGTATATGATACCCGGTAACCATATTTCACGAGGGATTAGGCTGGCGTTTTCACAAGCTGCACAGCATAATGACTCTTCTGGGTGTTGTCTGCGGGGGAATGCTTCTTGTTGTCGTCGTATAATAGACAAGTAATGTCTGATTACCGGGACTGCATGAAGTATTCTGTCCGTTGATTGTTTCGATGCTTGTATTTCTGGCGATATTAAGCTGTAGGGAATTGTCTGCGGCTACCAGATTGCGGTTAAACTCATTTATCATTATCTGTTCGTCCCTGCCAAGCACAGTGATAATCTGCGCCTTGTACTGGGGCGGAAAGATTAACGGTACAGGAAGCGAAGTGTCATAAAATGCAGCTACACGAAGTCCTGACCGAAGCGGTCTGCTGTCAATAATCCGCGTTTCCGACGTTATCATGAAGTTCACAATACCATTCTCTGTACGAAGTGACATCATTTGACTGCAACAGTCATTTCCTCTTGCCATATTGATGATAGTACCGATTATCGGTTCAAAATTACGATATGCCATAAAATCTTATCCTTCTACAAAAACTTACTATCTTAACATATGTTCCCACGAGAAAGGAGTGCTTGATTCTTCCGGAAAAACACTTATAATGATTTTTGAGGAGAAAGGTATGGTATCGAAATGCAAAACAATAAATTTATAATATATTGTGGTTTATTTGAAATATTGACCGGATTGGTTCTTGGAGGGTGTGGCAAAGCAGAGGAAAATATAAGCGAACCGCTGACGGAGTCGGAGGCAAACAGTACAGCGCCGGATGTCATATACACAGAACCGCCGCTCATGGAACTTCAAAGCGTGTCGGATGAACCGCAGTCTGCATTTCTGCGTTCGGGCGGCTATAACTGGACTTATTTAGAATCGGAAGATGTAGCGACCAGTTTGATTGCCGATAGGGCGGATATACTGGCAGAAAACAGTCCATGGGAAACGCTTATACTGCCGGAAGATGATTCTGAAATGTCGGCATATACGATATCGGTGGCAAAATTTCCCGATGAACTTGGGTTTACGGCATGGGATATCGCGGATGTGGGCAAAAACAGCGGGGAAGTCAATCCATTAGAAACATGCCGTTACAGCATGGCAGAAATTGGGGCGCCGGACTTTTCCGTTTTTTTACAATCGGGAAGAATTTATGAAATATATATGGAGTGGAATGAGGATAGACTTGCGGAAAACGGATTTAGTGGAATTGCGTACTATGCCGTAAAAACTGCCAAAGGAGAGCCGGTGGAAAATGGATTAACCGAAAAAGCCAATAACATTTTGATTTCCATAGACGACAGTTATTCTATGACAGTACACAATGCCGAAACAGGAGAGGATATAAAAAGTGATACGGATACTTTTTTGTCCCAATTTTCAGATATTCTGACAAAATACATTAATCTGGACATTGAAAAAGATGAATATCAATATACAGACGATAGTGTCACTTATCGTATGGAGATTTTTGACTCTGATGCTCGGCTTGTGCAGACGATAGATTATCTGGGAAAGTATATGTATATTGATAAAGTCCGTTACCGCGAAACCGGAGCAGGAACGACAGAAGAACTTTATCTTGCCATAGACAGTCTGTTTGCAGAGGAATTCTCGACAGCATCTTTGGGGGAAACGGATACCGGAGAGGTCGACGTTATCGAAGAGGTGACAATGGAGGCTGCCTATGCTTCACCAAAGGGCATTCATCTGGTGTTTACAAATCATACGAATGAAGAATATATGTTTGGCGATGGCTATGAGTTGCAGGCATGGCGGCATGGGGAATGGAGAAAGGTAGATTATCTCATTGATAATGCGGCATTTAATTCTATCGGTTATAGTCTGGCAGGGAATTCCTCGGTCGGCTGGGGTGTGAAATGGACGTATTTTCATGGTATCCTGCCTGACGGGGTGTATCGCATTACGAAAACCATCAATAGAGGTACAGGACAGGAGATGGAGAAGTATCGTCTGGCGGCGGAGTTTACGATTACGAATAGTTCGTCCCGGTTATAGCCGGGACGTTTTTTTGTATGGGCTTTAGCATGTTTCGGGCAATGTCGTCAACTTAAGAAGGTTCGATGCCAGATAAGCTGAATTATAATAGGATTTTAAAGTTGAATTTAACTAACAAATAAATTCCGGTTTGTAAGCTTTTTTCATAAGTTTCCCCTATTTTCATGGCATTGCATAAACAATAAATAGATTTAAATGACATACCGCACTTTCCGTCAAGAAAAAGTCCCTTTCTTTCTGTATGCTGTAATTGTCAGTTGATAATCCCAGGGAGATATCAGAAACAAATTGCATGCAAAGCTATGTGCAGTAGAAAAATGCGAGTTTTCTATTGCAAGGAACCAGGAGGCTGAAAATGAAGGATAAAGATCCAATATTCCGTTCCCTAGCCATGATAGAGGAAAGGATTCAGGAGAAGCTCACCGTAGAAATGCTTGCGGAAGGCGTCCATTTTTCCAAATATCATTACCAGCGTATCTTTCGAGAGGCCATGGGAGAGACCGTCATGGGATATGTAACCAGGCGCAGGCTTTTCCTGGCTGCGGAAGACCTTGCTGGAACTAAGGATTCTGTCATTGCCATTGCGTTGAAATACAGCTACGATTCCCATGAAGGATTTACCCGCAGCTTCAAAGCGTATCTGGGCGTGACGCCGACGGAATACAGGAAATATCATTCTGCCATAGGCTTCCCAGGAGCAAAAAAGGAGGAGAGTGCAATGTTGAATTCAAAAGCCACAGATGAGATGATTCGTGAACTGAACAGCCTGATTGTACAGGCAAAGGAGACGGCAGCGGATACCAGGAAGCAGAAAGGGGCTACCGGAGACGCGGCAACAGTTTATACAAAGGTTTGGGAGTTTGCGTCCGAAAGAACAGAGAAAATGGCGGAGGAACTAAAAAAGGTTTTGGAACGTGTTAATTCAATAACGCAGGAAACAGATGAGATATCAGCCCGTTTTCTGATTATAAAGGCTGTGGAGGATGCAGCTTTTGAAGCCAGCATCACGGCGTTTCAGGTGGGACTAATGATTGCCAGAGCTATGCCAGAACACCGTGCAGCATTTCAGCTTCTGTGTGAGAAATATGACCGACTGGCACAGAATGCTCGGATCAGTTCGGGCAAAATCGTGGATTTCCTGAATGAGCTGTCAGCGCTGATTTTCCAAGATATGAGGAAAAATGCGGCGCAGAAGATTCAGGATGCAGTGGAAGCGGGCATGGAAGCAGGCGAAAAACTGTCGGATCCGAGCCTGCCTTATGGCTATATTGCGGAAGGTGTCCGAGAGATTGCGGAGGAGTTGGATTCCCTGGCACTGGAGGAGGTGACGGCTTATTTTCTGGAGGACACTGTGTTCCGTATAGAAACGATTCTGTTTGCCGCCGATATGGATATCCTGCGCACACCGCAACATAGACAGCTTTTTGACGGTATTTCGTATTTCAAAGAGAAGCTTGGCGAGGCGGCAGAGTTTTTCCGGAACCTGTCATGGGACACAACCAGGACGATTGAGGGTGTGAAAAAAGATTCCGAGATCAAATGCACGGCAGAGAAGGTGTACAGTGACCTGGCGATGCAGGAGGGCATTATACTGTTTTACCTTAAAGGTGAAATCCAGAAGCTGGGAGATGCACACCTGGACGAAAGGCAGAAAGCGGCATTGAATATTGTCTGCAATAAGATGGATGGAGCTGTAAGGATGGCACGCAATACGACAGATGAAAGAGATGGAAGCGAAATTAAGATGCTTTTGCGTGAGGCATATGAAGAAATGCTGGCAGAAGCAAAGGAGCTTGACGTGTATGGCGGCGCGGTTCGGTATCTTGCGGAAGAGATGAAAAAGCCGATCAAATTTTAAGCAGTGGATACACTTTCCCGAAAAGGGAGATATTTATTATGAATATCTCCCTTTTACGTATCCTGAAAGAAACCACAAGAGGGGGATGTGTTAATGACCCTGATCCCGCTTCGCCACCATCCGATCATATTGCCCGTACATCTTCTGGACTTCGTTTTCCAGAATGTAATAATGCCGGATGTAAGGGATCAGAAGAACAAGCAGCGCAATTGCCAGCAGGCCGATACCAATCGAAAAGGATACCGTTGCCAGCGCGATCGCGATTATCTCAAGAAGAGCAAAGGTAACTGTCACAATCAGGTGAATCAGCCGCTCATGCTGGAAAAAGGAAACTTGAATCAGATGCTCTTTTATCACCGCTTCCCAATCCAAATTATCCCGTGCAAGCAGTTCATCTATATATTTTCTGTAATTTAAAATTCGCTTTTCCATATGATATATTCCTCTTCTCAGGGAGAAATGCCATTCTCCCTGTTTCGCATATTTCTTATGGGAACTACAGCCCAAACACATCCTTAACAAACAGATAAGCCACGGTCAGGATCAATCCGACACAGAACAACAGCAATCCGAAGGACATACTTCTGGAGATCATCGTGCTGTTCTCGGCCCACTCTTCCTGGAACAGGGCCAGACGATGTTCGTAGTCCTGCGTTCTGGGATTCTTTCTGTGAATGGTAAGATTGCCCAGTTTTTGGAAAGCGGAGGCTATGCAGGCGCACAGGTGGGTCAGAGGCGTGCCTTCCGCCAGTTCGTGGGGCAGCTTTTCGTCGCGGTAGATGGTCTTTCTGAGAATCACCACGAGGGTGTCTACCAGACTGTCCAGGAAGCGGCAGATCATACCAAAGGCAAAGGGAAGGATCTGTAACAGTACGGGACGGTAGACTACATTTTCCAGATCAAGCCAAGCTGGCAATCGGTTTACATAACATATGTTTGCGGCGTCAGGCAAAGGCTTCCGCAGCAGAGGACGGACGATAAATCCGTAGATCAGCAGGCCGAAGACCAAAGAGATGAGGCTGCCTCTCAGATTTTCAAGGGAAAAGTAGGAAACACGTTCTGCATCCGCTGCAAACAGGAATCCCTGTCCCAGATCGGCGATGCCGTCCATCACGATATTTGGGAGAAAGCCTCCTATTGGCAGCAGGGTTGCGCTCAGGGTGAGTGCCAGGGCGCTTGTTCGGTTCATATAGCGGCCATGCAGATCGTCATAGGTTTTCTGCACCTCGGGGTCTGCATTTTTTTCCAGGAAAAGGCAGACATAGAGCTTTAGCATGTAGGCAGCTGTGAGGCCGCCGCTGATCAGGAAGATCCATTCGATACCGCTCATCAGGGATCCGCCAAAAGGTCCTGCCGCTTTTCCCTCGCGGATCAGGTTACAGTATTCCACAATGCTCTCGTGGATCAATGTCTTACTGACATAGCCGTTCCAGAGCGGTACGCCGCTGATGCCCAGAGCACCCATCAAAAAGATATAGTTCAGGAGAGGTTTGTGCCGTCCAAAGCCTTGGATTGCATTCAGATCCAGCTTGTGCACATTCATAAAGACCACGCCGGCAGCCATGAACAGCGCCAGCTTGATCAGGGAATGATTTACCATGTGTAAAAGGCTGCCGCGCAGGGCAAGCGCATTCTCTGCTCCCAACAGGCCGGACATGCCGACGCCCACCAGAATAAATCCGATCTGAGAGACGGAGGAACAAGCCAGTGTCCGCTTCAGGTCAATGGAAAACAGGGCGAGCACAGCCCCCACCACCATAGTGAGAACGCCCAGAAGCAGAATCATAGCGCCCCAGGCCGCGCTCCCTAAAAAGAGGTAGGAGGTCAGGATCAAAATACCGTACATACCTGCCTTGGTCAGAATACCTGATAACAGTGCGGAGGCGGGAGCCGGAGCCACCGGATGTGCCTTCGGCAGCCAGATATGCAGCGGGAACGCACCCGCTTTGGCTCCGAAGCCAAACAGGAGGCAAAAGCCCGCCGCCCAGATCTGCATAGATGCGTCCCCGGATGAAAAGGGCATGCCCGCTAAATCCGCAAAGAAGAGAGTACCTGCCGCGTCATAGAGCAGGAAGATTCCCATCAGCATCACCAGGCCGCCGATCACGGCTACGGCAAGGTAAGTACCTGCCGCCCGCAGAGAATCGGGTTTTTCATCGTGAGCCACCCACACATAGGAGGCCAGTGACATGATTTCAAAAAAGATAAAAGTGGTATAGAAATCAGCGGAGAAGAAGATTCCTTCCGTTGCACCCAGGGTCAGCAGTAAAAACAGATAATAGCGGTTGCGGTTTCGGTAATGGCCGAAATATTCACCGGAAAACAGGGTGGTCATAAACCACATAAATGCGGCGATCGTTCCGTATATGGCGCGGAAGCCGTCCAGTGTGAAATGCAGTCCCATACCGCAGATGTAAGGAATTGTGACCATTCCGTCGGTCGTTGTCCCACCTAAAACCTGTAGAAGCAGGATGCCGCAGAGAACAAAGGTAACACATGTTATGATATCCGCAAACAGATTGCGGGTTTTTTTGTTAAAACGACCGATTCCGTAGCCGATCAGGCCCGCCGCCATTGGCAGGAAAACCGCGCCCTCGATTAATACATATGAATTATTCATAGTCACACGCCTCCCATTGCCACGTTAATAAAAAAGTTTACGATCGGCTGTGAATATACGCCGAACAGGATGATAAACAAGCTGAATACAAACAGCGGCACAAGCATCTTCCAGTTGGGATCCTTGGCTTCGGCTACTGTGCCGTAATCAAAATCTCTCCCGGGGAAGAAAGCACGAACCACGATGGAGAGCATGTAGATTGCTGTCAAAAGCGCCGATACCAGCAGGCATGCAACGCCGCCGTAGGCAAGGGGATTGCCGCTCTCTGCGGCTGCTGATGCCAGGTTCCATTTGCTGATAAAGCCTGCCAGTCCCGGGACACCCATGAGTGCCAGAGAGGAAAGCGTAAAAATGCCGAATATGCAGGGCATCTTATAACCCAGACCATCCAGTTCATGTACATAATGGCGATCGGTCTGGTGCATGATCGCTCCTGCACAGAAGAAGGAGCTGATCTTCATGATCGCATGAAAGACCAGATGCGACAATGCGGCCGCCATTCCCAGAGGAGTCATGATGACTACGCCGAAGAGGATGTAGGAGAGGTTGCTGATGGTGGAATAGGCCAGCCGCCTTTTCAGGTGCGTCTCCTTCACAGCCCGGCTGCAGCCGTATACGATGGTGAACATGACCACTGCCATGACTACGTCCTGTGCCCAGGTGCCTTTTAAAAAGTTCGTGCCAAAGCAATAGTAGGTAAGCCGTAGGATGGCGAAAGCGCCGGCTTTTACCACGGCCACCGCATGGAGAAGGGCAGTGACAGGGGTGGGCGCAACACCCGCTTGGGGGAGCCAGGAGTTGAAGGGGCAGACTGCCGCCTTAACGCCGAAGCCCATGAAGGCCATCACATAAATGAACAGCAAAACATTCGTGTTTTCCTCAATCTTCGCAAGGTCAAAAACGCCGCCCAGAATAAAATCTGTGGTACCGCCGTAGACGATCACCATGATCAATCCGATGAAGGCAAAGGCTGCACCGCCCAGAGAATAGTAGAGGTATTTGCGGCTCGCAAGGATAGCCTCGCGGGTCAGCGTGTGCATGACCAGAGGCACTGTCACCAGGGTCAACAATTCGTAAAAGAAATACATGGTCAGCAGGTTGGCTGCAAAGGCAATTCCCAGCGTCACGCCATATGTCACGGTATAAAAGAGGAAAAATACATTTTCATGCTCCTCTTTTGTCATGTACTCAAAGGCGTAGAGCGTAGCAAAAGGCCAGAGCGCAGATACAAGTCCCGCGAAAACCATACTCATGCCGTCTACACGGAAGCTGATATTCAAATTACCCGTAAAGTGCGCCAGCAGGAAGGTACTGTCCGAGTGATGCAGGAGCAGATACCATACCAGAATACTGTTGACCACTACCGCAGTCTCTAAAAATACTTCCTTCTGCCACCTTTTCCGAAAAGGGAGAGCAGGCACAAGGGCTCCGGCTATGAAAGGAATCAGGATAACGGAAATAATCATAATGTCACCTCCTTATAATACGGCGCCGACGATATTCGCCAGATAATCGACGACCACGCCGGGGAAAAGGCCGATAAGAACTGACAAAAATGTCATAATTAGGATCGGTATTGTCATAAACCGACTGGGTTCTCTTTTTTGCAGACTGCCATAGTCGTAATCTGCTCCCGGGAAAAAGCCCTGAACCGTAAGCGGCAGCAGGTATCCTGCGGTGAGAAGTGCGCTGATGAGCAAAACAGCCGGTCCTAAGAAACAGAATACGGGGATCGAGCTGTGCAATGCACCCACAGCTAAATACCATTTACTGATAAAGCCACCTGTGGGCGGAATACCAATCAGCCCCAGAGAGACAAAGGTGTAGCACCACATCGTGAGTGGCATTTCCTTGCCGATGCCGCGGAGTTCCTCCACCCGCGTCTTGCCCGTGGTGTAGATGATCGCACCGGCGCAGAGAAAGAGAGTGGCCTTGATGAAGCCGTGGGCCAGTACATGTAAAAGGCTTCCCGTGAGGGCAGCGCCGTCCATGACAGCCAGACCGAACAGAATGTAGGAGAGCTGACTCACCGTGGAATAGGCCAGTCTTTTTTTCAAAACCGGTTCTCTGTAAGCTAACATGGAGCCCAGGAACACGGTAGTCAGTGTCAGAATGATCCAGGCCGTCTGTACCCAGGTTCCCCGCAGAAAGTCCATGCCGAAGATATAGCAGGTCACCCGGACGATGGCAAGGATACCTGCCTTGACGATAACCGCGGATAACACCGCAGAAGCCGGGGCAGGAGCCACCGGATGCGCCGTGGGCAGCCATGCGTGCATGGGAAACATGCCGGCCTTTACGCCGAAGCCCAGAAGCATCACAAAGGCCACAAGCAGCAGGAAACCAGCCTGTCCCTCGGTCTGCAGCCGGACACCGCCCGCCGTGAAGGTGAGGGTATCACTGCTGCGGGCAAGGAAATAGATGCCAAATAAAGCGCCGTATGCACCGCACAGAGAATAAAATAAATATTTCAATCCCGCCATGATCGCCTCCCGGGAGCCGTTATGCAGCACCAGAGGCATGGAGGACAGGGTCAAAAGCTCAAAGAACAGATAAAAGGTGATCAGGTTGCCCGCAAAACATAAGGCGTTCAATACACCGAATACCATCAAATAATAGCCATAGTAGCGGCCCTCTCGCTCCTCGTGCTTCATGTACTCGAAGGAGAAAAAGCCTGCGCAGAGCACCACTATGATCACAAGCAAGTCAAAGAGTCTTCCTACCTCATCGATCTGAAAATAGATCGGAAGCGTCTTAGTCAGATAAAACAGAGTAAAGCTTTTCTTTACGGTCAGGGCCGCAGCGGCGGCACACAAAGCCGTGAGGATAAGGAAGCTTCCTGTCAGTGTCAAAAGCTTTTTCCGGTCAGCGCTCTTAGCGGCTCCCGCCACAGGCGTCCGATAGCAGATCAATAAAAACAGTCCTGCCAGGATCGGAAAAAATATGGATAAAAGAATCAAATACATATCGTTACCCCCTTAGCCTATGAAAACATGGAGAGCCCCTGCCCGATCATATCCACGATCGGCTGAGAGCTTACACCCAGAAGGACGTTTAACACAATGAAAAATACCAATACCACAGCATAGGGTATCCTGTCCCAAATAGTGACACTGGGATAGGAAGTCTCTTCCACAGGGGTGTAAATGCGGATCACCGTTTTCATAAAGTAGATCGCGTTCAAAACTGTGCTTATCCCTAAGACGATCAGCGCCGCCAGCATCTTGTCGTCCGCTATCTGAACCGCGGCCTGGGAAAAGAGCAGCTTACTGATAAAGCCGGAAAAGAGCGGCACACCTACCATAGAGAGAGAGCCTACCGTAAAAGCGACTCCCGCCCATTTATTGCGGTATCCGGAGCCGGTCAGTTCAATGAATTTGCGGCTTCCGCCGGACACATCCGTAAGCCCGATGGCAGCGATAAACAGCAGAGATTTCGTCGCCGCATGGGACAGAATATGGAAAACGCTGGCCACCATACCTAGC
The DNA here is from genome assembly GCA_014804615.1 of Lachnospiraceae bacterium. GTDB lineage: Bacteria > Bacillota > Clostridia > Lachnospirales > Lachnospiraceae > UBA3282. Next base: position 66,612 of record JAAUZL010000005.1, on the reverse strand, counting down.
TGCGTACCCATACCGATTCCCATGTAAATATAACCGATCTGCGCTACGGATGAGAAAGCGATCATCCGGCGGATATCATTCTCCTTGATGGCACTCAGGGAGCCGAAGATCATACCCATCAGACCGAAGACAAAGAGGACGTCGATGATCCGTGTATTGTCAAAGATATCGAAGCCGATGACCCGGTAAATGATCTTGATGAGCAAAAAGATATATCCCTTTGAAACCAGACTGGAGAGGATCGCTGCAGAGGATACTGTAGAGTAACCATAGGCGTCCGGCAGCCAGGCATGGAAAGGGAACAGTGCGCTTTTGATACAGAGACCAATACACATCAGAGCTATGGAGACAATAAGCGGTATCTGGTATTCGCCGTTCGCCACGAGCAGATTCACCGATTCCTTGATGTTGCTCATCAGAAGGTGGCCTGTCAGATCATACATGATACAGAGGCCAAAGAGCAGCAGACCGGAGCCTAAAAGACTCATGATCATGTAACGCACGGCAGCCACGATAGTACGGCCCACCTGCCGGATCATGATCAGGCCGCAGGCGGAGATCGTGTTGATCTCCACAAAGACATAGGCCGTGAACATATCGTTGGTATATACCAGCGCAAGCAGTGAGCTTAACAGCAGATTCACCAGAATGTAGTATAAATTATGTTTGGTTGCAACCACCTCTCCGAAGAGCTTGTGGGCGCCGCCGGCCATGGACAGATACATGATGATGCAGAAGAAGAGGGCCATACCCGCTTCCAGCACGCCTGCCCGGATCTCGTTGCCCCAGGGGGCAGGGAAATGTCCCATCCAGTAAATGAAGGACTCCCCTGTTGAAAGCAGGTAAAGCAAAAGCACTGCCGACATAACGCCGATCACGGCGATCACAACGCGGTTTACGATCTTAGCCGCCTTTCCCGGGAGCACAGAGCAGATCGTGCCGGAAAAAAGGCTTAAAAGGATCGAGAAAAAGGGGAAATTACAGATAAAGTTCATGCTTATTTACCCTCCTTTTTCAGGAGCGTGGATATCTCATCCAGATCCAGTGTGTGGTATCGCATATAAAGACGGATCGTCAGGGACAACATCAGCGCTGTCACCGACACAGAGACCACGATACCGGTCAGCACAAGGCCGCTGGGAATCGGGTTGATGTAGGCTTCCGTGCTGGTCACGCCGTCCACTACAATGGGAGCCACTCGTCCGGCGATGTAGCCTTTTTCCGCCAGGAACAGATAAATCGCACTGTCCATGATATTTAAACCGATGATCTTCTTGATCAGATTGTTCTGCAAGAGCAGATTGGTAAAGCCGATACAAAACAGAATGGCAGATACGGCTTCTCCGTAGTTTATGAATAAATTGGGACCCATTCTAAAATCCTCCTTTTCGGAACATAGCATAGAAAGCGTAGATCGTGCAGGCAACCACCAGTCCCACAGCAATGTTCAGGGGCAGGATCAGGCCGCTTGAGAGGATCGCGCCGGGCGTACCCTTAGGAATTACACTATGGAGCTGGTTTGCCCCTGTGTAGAAAGAGTAGCTCTTAGCCAGACAGTAGAAGGAGAGGGAGAAAAAGCACACCCACTTGTAGGTCTTTTCTGTAAAAAACCGTTCTGTTTTTTCAAATCCAAAGGCATTTAAGTAGAGCACCAGACCGGCACCGATGACAGCGCCGCCGGAAAAACCGCCGCCAGGGCCCAGATGGCCGTTTAAAATGATATAAATGCCGAAAATGATGATGATCGGCACCAGAAAAGTAGCCACAAGCTGCAGGATCGTGTCGTTTTTCGGCTCAAAAATTCGGTCATTAATGCCTTTGCTTCCCTTCTTATTCATACGCAGCAGGATCAGCACCGTGATCGTTGCCACGAACAGGACGTGGGATTCTCCCAGCGTATCAAAAGCTCTGTAGTCTAAGATCATACCGGCCACGATGTTTACTGCCCCTGTTTCCTCCAGGCCGTTCTCAATGTAGCGCGCCGCCACTTCGTTGTTGACCGGACGATCGATGGTGCCTGTGGCGGGCAGATAGGAGACCGTTACAAGAAGCAGGGCGATCAGAAACAGGCAAAACAGGATACTGGTGACATGGTACAGCCTTCGGAAAGCTTTCAGTTCAATATTATCCTCTGAGTATACTCTGTCCAGAATCGCATCGTGTTCTTTTTCATGGCGCAGGATGGCATCCTCGTCCACATGGTATTCTTCCTGAGGGCGCATTTCCACCACGCCTACATAAGGATCCTTCTCGCCGTGAAGCCATCTGAAAAAGCGAAAGGCAAAGGTTTTCTGGTATTCTTCTGCGGATCTCTTTTTACTCATCCTTTGACGCCTCCTTCTTCTCTGTCTCTATGATTTCAATGGCCTGAATCTTTTTCAGCATGACAAAGAAAAGGACGCTGGTAATGCCCGCGCCAACGGCGGCCTCCGTGATAGCCAGATCCGGAGATTCCAGACAGATCCAGAGTATGGACATGACCAGACTGAAGGACATATAGATCAGAATTGAGTTTAAAAGGTTTTTGGAAAAGCTGACGGAGATTGCACAGATGATCAAAATCCCCATCAAAATAATCTGAAAAGCGGTCATGACTTATACGCCTCCTTTTCCGTTGTAAATTCAGTGTCTTTCTTTGCGGCAAGCTCCTGTTCCAAAACAGCTACGTCCTCATAGATCTCGCAGTGTTCGGACAGTTTAGGATTGGTGGCAACTTCCAGCCTCGACAGCACGTGGGAGGAAACAGGGGAAGAAAACCACAGAAAGACGATGATAAAAAACAGCTTTAGGGTAGTGAAATTCACACCCGAAAAGATCATTAACCCGATCAGGCAGGAACTGATACCCAATGTATCGCCCATAGCGGCGGCATGCATTCTGTTTAGAACAAAGTTAAAATGAAAGACGCCGAACAGCTCTGTGAAGAAAATGACCATACCGGTCAACAAAAACAGACTTCCGATCAGGAAGCGGATCCATTCAACTGCGCTCATCGGGCTCACCTCCCTTTGCAGCCTCCAGGTGGTGCTGCCGTTCCTCGTAAATACCGATATATACTTTGGAGAGCACCACCACGGCGAGAAAGCTGATCATTGCATAGATCAGGCAGATATCCACCAGATAACCCTCCTTAAGCATCAGTGCCAGAATGGAGATCATGACCATGACCATGGTGCCCATCATGTTGACAGCCATCAGACGGTCAGCGATGCGGGGACCTTTCACGGCGCGGATCAGACAGATCAGCAGCATAAAAGAAAGAATGATCAATAATGTAATATAGAGAGTATGATAGATTTCCATTTCTAAGCCTCCTCTATTTTTCTTAAAAGCTCTACAAATACGGAGGAAGAGATACCCTCCGCCAGCTCCTTGTCAAGACAGTGCACCATATATTCATTGTCCGTCAGAGTGACCGTGATCGTACCGGGGGTCAGGGTGATGGAATTGGCCAAAAGCACCCGCGCAAAAGTAGAGTGCAGATCCGTTTTAAAACGTACCACCGCAGGTTCTAATTCATATTCGGCGCTGTAGATCATTTTAAAGACAGTAAGATTGGCTTTCAGGATCTCCCAGATCAGCGTGAAGAGATACTGGATCAAAAGAGGCGCTTTTCTCCAGAAAAAGAGATCATATCGCAGCTTGTAGTTAAAGAATTTACACAGAAACCAGTACATCACACCTGCAATGACTACGCCGAAGGCGGCAATCTCTGCGGTGAGTTGTCCGTTAAACATGACCCAGATCAAAAAAAACAGTACGAACATTTCTTCACTCCATTCCCTAAATTGAGTACGCAGGCACTCCATTTTTTGTTGTGTTTCTTCCTATTAAAAAGGAGTTTGTTTGAACGATGATATTATGGACCTAAAATTTGGAAGTGTCAAGAGGTTTTTACTTGTTATCAGAAAGGGAATCCGCTACAATGGAAAGGAGCAGGAGCGTCAAGGATAAATCGGGAATACAGCGAAACGTTCGGAAGGGAGATTGCTATGAAATATTTGATCATTGGTGCGGGCGGCACCGGCGGCAGTATCGGCGCGTATATGACGGAAGCGGGCAAAGATGTGACGCTGATCGCCAGAGGCGAGCATCTGAAAAAGATGCAGGAGCAGGGACTGAAAATGGAGACGACTAAAAAGGGCAATTACACAGTGTCTCCCATCAAAGCCACGGACATGGCCCATTACGATGAACAGCCCGACATTATCTTTGTGTGCGTGAAGGGGTATTCTCTGGAGGAGACCATTCCCTTTATCAAAAGAATAGCAAAAGAAACTACAATTGTAATTCCGATTTTGAATATATATGGAACAGGCGGCAGAATGCAGGAGAAGCTGCCGGATATTCTGGTGACGGACGGTTGTATTTATATTGCGGCACAGATCAAGGAACCCGGTACGATCTGGCAAAATGGAGAGATCTTCCGGATCGTATACGGCACCAGAAAGCCGGAGGAGATGAGGCCGGCTCTCTTTGAGGTAGCGAAGGATTTAGAGGAGAGCGGTATTGACGGAGTGTTGTCTGAGAACATCAGACGGGACGCTTTGCAGAAATTCGCTTATGTTTCGCCTATGGCGGCCTGCGGACTTTACTATCATGTCTCTGCGTGTGATGTGCAAAAGACCGGAGAGCCCAGAGACACCTTTGTGAAGCTGATGCGGGAGGTGGATGCGCTGGCGGTAGCGATGGGAGTGCCCTTCCTGGTAGATATCGTGACCACCAATCTGCAGATCCTGGATGCCCTGAACCCGGAGGCAAGTACCTCCATGCAGCGGGATGTTTATGCGGGCAAGCCGTCAGAAATCGATGGCTTGATCTATGAGGTGGTGCGTATGGGAGAGCGGTACGGCGTGCCTGTCCCCACCTATCGGATGATTGCTGATAAAGCGCGGGAGGATGGACTTAAGTAGAAAAGAAACTACTGGGTGGAGGAAAGTATGATAGAAAATACAGAGAAGAAGTTTAAGGAGAAGTATCTGGCGGGAGAGATCGAATTTGAGGAGATCGATGACTACAGTCAGGAGTGGGGATTCAGCGATACCGAGATGACTCTGCGGGAGTATCTGGGATTGAACGCCGAGGAGGAGGACGCCTGGGTGAGCGTGGGGGATGAGGCGCTGCAGGAATTGCTGGATAAGCAGAAATAAATGAAAAGGTGGGCAAAGGCGGGGGGATACCCCGGCGATTGCCCGCCTTTTTTATAACTCTCGCCGACGCAGTCTCCATAGTGACAATAAGGAAAACAGGATAATATACACGATACAGCCGGACACAAAGGTCCCGACCTCCAGTTCCCGGTACGGATTGTTGGCGCGCATTCCCATACTGTAGAGAGAGTAGGGATAGAAAAGCCCCAATCCCTTGTTGGTGATCATAAGCCCGCCGATGCCGCCTGCCAGTCCGATACCGATGGGGACAGCAAAGGAACGGATGAGCAGAGAGAGAAAAAGCTGAACGCAGCAGACGGCCATGCCGCCGAGTATCCCTCCGAGAAACCAACTCATTGCCTCCTTCGGCAGTCCGCCCTCAAGTTTGCAGAGTTTGCCGCACAGGAAGTATAACAGGAAGATCCAAGTGTTGCCTGCAATGATCATGATTGCCGCATGAAAAAGCTTGCCGAGATACAGTGCGCCTAACGGCACGGGAGCCGTGAGGAAGCCGTTCCAATTGTTGCGCATATGCTCTAAGCGCCACAGGTAGGAGCAGTAGGTGCCGACCAGCGCCGGCATAAAGAAATAGGAGAGAAAGAGGGAGTGCTGGCTCCAGAGACTGTACCATTCACTTTGTAAGATTCCCTGATTCATCAGGTAGTTGTTGGTGCCGAAAAAAGCCGAAATTATAGGCAGGAAAAAGAAGGCCAGCCAGACGGGGCTTCGCTTCAGTTTTAATTGTTCCGCTTTTATGGTTTTTAGTAATGGCAGATTCATAATGTCCTCCTTTAAATGGTAATGAACTGGCTTATATATTTTTGCGTGCGAACAGAATTCTTCCTGCGACATAAAAAACAATAGCCCAGACGAAAATACATGCCACAGCGGCCATCTCCGCAGGAGAATAATCGCGATAATAATAGGTGCAGATTCGGGTGGCCTCGTCCCAATCCATCCAGACCAGTGCGGCGCTTAAGTTTCCGCCCCAAGGCAAAAAGGAGTAGCGCGACACAAACATCAAAAGCAGGGCGACCATGGAGCCGCCAAGCCCGGCTACCAGCGGAATCATCTGGTTGGCAAACAGCATGGACAGCAAAAGCTGCAATAGGAAAAGAGACAGGTTGCTGACCAGCTTTAATACATAGGAGAGCAGGTAATATTTCACATCTGGATGACCCATATAGCCGAGGTAATACCCCAGCGTGATAAAAAAGGCAGATTGGACGACGAACATAACGGCAATGATGATACTGCCGCAGAGGGCCTTGGCGTGATAGAGACTCCCCGCACTTCGCAAAGTCTCAAGCTGCTTGTAGGTATTGCCCTTATGCTCGATATCGGCGAGGCGGGAGGCCAGAACCGACATAATGGAGGGCATCATAACGCCGTCAACAATCGGCACCATATATAACAGCGCGGTCCACCCGCACTCCAGTTCCCAGTCTTTGGGGTTTCGGAGGGCCCACATGCCCCACAGCATCTGCACGGCTAACATGGCAAATACGGTCAGCCAGATTTTTCTTCTCTTGATCTTATAAAATTCTAATTGCAGTGTTTTCATAAGCTGGACTCCTTTCCGGTCAGGGAGAGGAAAATATCCTCCAGACTCTTTTCCCTTTTTTCAATGCGGTACAAAGTTACATTTTGTTCCACCAGACGTTTGCACAGATGGCCTATATAAGCGTCATCCATTAGCGGGAACAGCAGATAGTCTTCCTCTTGTTCCACCTCGATGCCGTCCTGATGCAGAAGGGAAATAGCTGTGGCGGGCTGTCCCGTGCGCAGAGCAATCTGCTGCTTCGCGTGAGCATGCAGGGATGCCAGCGTATCCTGATAGACTAACTCGCCCTTGCGGATAATGCCTACATAGTCGGCCATCTGGTCGATCTCACTCAGAAGGTGGGAAGAGACCACCACCGTGATGCCGTATTGTGAGGGAAGTGTGCAGATCAGTTCACGCATCTCCTGAATGCCTGCCGGATCCAGGCCGTTGGTGGGTTCGTCCAGGATCAGAAGCTTGGGAAAGCCTAACAGGGCAGCAGCCAATCCCAGACGCTGTTTCATGCCCAGAGAATAGTGGCCGACAAGCTTCTTTTTGGCATCGCTTAACCGCACGATCTTCAGGACCTCGTCGATATCCTTCGGGGAACAGCCTTTGAGGGTCTGAATGATGTGCAGATTTTCTTCGCCGCTTAAATGCCCATAGTAGCTGGGCGATTCGATCAGAGATCCGGTGTCTGTGAGGAGCCGGATGCGGTTTTTCTCATTCATGGGCGTGCCAAAGAGTGTGATTGTCCCCTCTGTGGGTCTGGCAAGCCCGAGGATCATTTTCAGGGTGGTGGACTTGCCCGCGCCGTTGGGACCTAAGAAGCCGTAGACCGCGCCGGGCGGGACTTTCATATTGAGAGAGTTGACACAGCGTACCTTGCTGTATACTTTGGTGAGATTGTGTGTTTCTATTAGATTTTTTGCTGCCATAAAGATTCTCCTTTCTGTCGTATGCATTAAGCTTAAAGGAGCAGGCTTACATATCGATGAAGTATAGATTACATTTACCTTAAGAATTGTCTGAGAGGCTTTTCGTAGAAAACGGCAGGGGATATACTGTAAATAAGAAAATGGGATTAGAAAAAGGAGTGGAGCCTTCCAATGAATCTGTACGATTATAAAATTTTACTGGTAGACGACGAGGAGACGCTGCGGAATATGGTGAGCGGCTTTTTACAGCGGGCGGGTTTTCTTCATGTGACCGTGGCGGGAAGCTGCAGGGAGGCCGAAGCGCAGTTTGCTAAAGTTACGCCGCATCTGGTTCTTCTGGATGTGATGCTGCCGGACGGTGACGGTTTTTCCCTTCTGAAAAGACTACGGGAGAACTCAGAGGTGCCCGTGATCTTTCTCTCGGCGCGGGATGAGGATGAGAGCAGACTGCGGGGGCTGGGGCTCGGTGCAGACGACTATATCACGAAACCTTTTCTGCCGGAAGAACTGATCCTGCGTGTGACGGCAGTGCTGAAGCGGGTGTATCGTGTAAAGGATGTGCGCGAGGAGGAGGCGATCACGCTGGGATCATGTCTGGTGGATCTGGGAAGCGGTGTCGTGTACAGAAACAGGGACGGAGAGGATGGGGGAGACGAAACGAAAGCAGACAGTGTAGATGCGGAGGTTACGCTCACGGCGAAGGAGTACGCCATTATACAAAAGCTGGCACAGGAGAGAGGGCGGATCGTGACCATTGACGCGCTGTGCGATGCCGTGTGGCAGGAGGGTAACTTTGGTTATGAGAATACTCTAGTCGTGCATATTCGCAGACTGAGAGAAAAAATTGAGGAAGATCCCTCGCACCCGCAGCATCTTTTGACGGTGAGAGGGCTGGGGTACAGATTGGTATGAAAGGAAAAACAAACTATAAATATAGTTATAAAAAAATTCCGAGAAACATTTTATATGGGATGGGGATGATTGTTGCCATTACATTTTTTACGGTCATGCTGAATCTCTTCCTTTTTTCTTTTGCGCTGTATCATTTTTACAAGTTAGATGCAAAGTATATCTCCGGTGGTGAAATTATGGACGAGCTGACGCCCACCGAGGATGGCTATGTGCTCAGTGAAGCGATGAGTGAGAAACTTGCCGAGGAGAACCAGTGGGCCATGCTTTTGGATGAGAACGGCAGAGAGGTATGGAGTGAAGGGAAGCCTGTGGAAGTGGGAGATTCCTACACACAGGCGGATATCGCTCGCATGACCCGATGGTATTTGAAGGGATACCCTGTGCGTCTGCGTGTGTGGGATGACCGGATCATGGTAGTGGGAATGCAGCGGGATGTGATGTGGAAATACAACATAGAGATGACCATTTCATGGATGGATTTTGTGAAGTGGGTTTGGGCCTATTTTTTAATTATTAATATTGTCTGGATCGTGGTGTTGACCGCTGTTTTCATCAGACGCTTTATGAAGAACAGGGAGCAGACGCGCATCGAATGGATCGCGGGTATTTCCCATGATATCCGTACACCCCTGTCTATGGTGATGGGATATGCCGATACCCTGGAGCGAAATGGAGAGCTTTCGGAGGAAGCGAGGCAGCAGGCGGCTGTGATTCGACATCAGAGTCTGGTGATGAAGGAGCTGATAGCGGATCTGAATCTGACCTCTCAGCTGGAGTACTCCATGCAGCCGTTCAGAAAGGAAGAGGTGCGTCCGGCGGAGGTGCTGCGGAGTATCGTGGCAGCTTTTTTGAATGACAATCCGGAAGGAACGATGGAGATCGCATTGGAAATTGCGCAGGGGGCGGAACAGTTGACAATGAGGGCGGACAGGCAGCTTTTGCTCCGGGCTTTCCGAAATCTGATCGGTAACAGCATGAGGCACAGCGGGCAGGAAGAGGCGGTGAGCATGCAGATCAGTTTATGGAGAGAAAAGAGAAAATGCTGTATTCGGTTTGAAGATAAGGGCGTTGGATATTCTGAGGAGGTGCTGCGCGGTCTGCAGAGCAGGAGCAAAAATGATGCCAACCCGAATATCCGCGGGCTGGAAATCGTGAAGAAGATCGTGCAGGCTCATGGCGGCAGGGTGCGCTTCGGGAACCGCAAGGAGGGCGGAAGCTTTTGCGAAATGTGGTTTTTACGCAGTTAAGGATTATTTCATAATTTCTCCTTTATGCTATAAAAAAGCGAAAGGAGAGACGGAATGTATTTACAAATTTTGAAAAAAGATTTGAAACGTAAGAAGACGATGAACGCGATCCTGCTGATCTTTGTGATCCTGGCGGCAACGTTCATCGCAAGCAGCGCGAACAATCTGATCACCGTCAGCAGCGCGCTGGACAATTTTTTTGACAAGGCGGACGGGCCTGATCACTGGTTTTGTTCCACAAACACCGATGATATAAAGCGATTTGAGGCGTTTGCAGAGGAGAACGGATACGACTATACGATTTCGCGTCTTGTCCAGATCGATCCGAAAAACGTTCTGGTCGAGGGCAAAAAGTTTGAATACACCAACACCTTGTGCCTGTCAACCCTCGGCGGAAGCCGTATTTTTGACAAAAACAACGAGGAGATCACCCGCGTAAACGACGGTGAAGTGTGGGTTACCAACGTTATCTTTACATCGACGGAAAATGACTTTCACGAGGGCGGGAAAATACGGATCAGCCAGAACGGCGTCGAAAAAGAATTCACGGTTAAGGGGTATACGAAGGATGTTCTTTTCGGATCGGCAATGGTGGGTATGACACGGTTTCTCGTGAGTGATAACGATGCGAAACTGTTTGATAACGATGCGAATGTCGTCTGCAGTTCGGTCGAGGTTCACACAGACGATCCGGATTACTTTGACAAATTTAACGCACTGGAAACAAACACAATCATGACAATCTATCGCTATATGTTCAAAATGATATTTATCATGGATATTTTGATTGCCGCGGTTTTGCTGGTGGTGAGTGTTTGTCTGATCCTGATTTCAATGGTCATTTTGCGGTTTATCATACAATTTACGATTGCGGAAGAGTTTCGCGAGATCGGCGTAATGAAGGCGATCGGTATTCAAAATTTTGCCATACGCGGACTCTATACCGTGAAATATTTTGCGATCGCGTTGATCGGCACGATGATCGGTCTTGGACTGAGTTTCCCGTTCGGTCAAATGATGATAAGAAACATTTCACAAAAAATCATTATTTCCGGCGAAGATAATTTTCTTGTAAATATCGGCGCAGCGATATTGGCGGGCATGGCGGTCGTATTCTTCAGTTACTTCTGTACGCGAAAAATACGGAAATTCTCTCCGATTGACGCCATCCGCAGCGGTGAGACAGGCGAGCGGTTTCAGAAGAAGGGGATTCTCCGTCTCGGGAGATCGCATCTGCCGGTCGTGCCGTTTATGGCGTTGAATGACATTTTCAGCGGAATCAGAAGTTATCTTTCGATGATACTGATTTTTGTCCTCGGGACACTGCTTGTCATTATTCCCGTGAATACGATCAATACGCTGCGTTCCGACGGTCTGATCACGATGTTCAATATGGCACAAAGCGATCACATTATTTCAGTGGAGCTGCTGTTCAACCCCAATGAGGATAATAAGTCAAAAGTAGAGAAACAGTTTTCCGAGGTGCGAGAGATGTTTTCCGAAAACGGGATAGACGTCGAAGTTTTTCAGGAGATCATGTTTCGCACAAATGTCAAAAAAGGTGATAAGCGCACAAATTCGGTTTCGTTCCAGGGCATGGGCGGTGTGACGACGGATATGTATACCTATTTGGAAGGGACACCGCCGCAGAATCCGCATGAGGTTGCGTTGACTTATCTGACCGCAGGGCAGATTGGTGCTGAGATTGGTGACGATGTGGAGATTAAGGTCGGCGAGGACACAAAAACCTATACAGTCACAGCGATTCATCAGAGTATGAACAACATGGGCGAGGGCGTGCGCTTTCATCAGGACGCAGAGCTTGATTACGATTACGCGGCGGGAAGTTTCGGTATACAGGTAAACTACAAGGACAGTCCGGATAAATCCGTCCTCGATGAGCGAAGGGAGCTGTTGCAAAAGCTCTATCCTGACGCGAATATCTACACGCCCGGCGGGTATATCAGCTATATGATAGGCAATGTCGCCGACCAGCTCGACAGTCTTAAGGGGTTGATCCTAGGTATCGTTCTCGGTATCAATGCGCTGGTGGCGGTGCTTATGGTAAAGAGCTTCATTACAAAAGAAAAAAGCGAGATCGCGCTGTTAAAAGCGATCGGTTTCAAGAATAATTCGCTGACATTGTGGCAGACGATGCGGATTGGGATCGTACTGGTCGTCTCGGTCCTTGCGGGAGCGATGAGTTCCTTACCGCTCTCCCAGCTTATTATTACGCCGATCTTCAGAATGATGGGCGCTTACAGCATAGAGTACGAAATTCGCGGGGTGGAGGTCTACCTGCTTTATCCGATGATCGTGCTTGCGGTGACGGCAGCGGCGGCGTTTTTCTCGGCGCAGGGGCTGCGCAGGATTGCTTCCTCAGATATTTCCAATAATGAATAAAGCGATTATAAAGCACTTCAAGGTTGTTGAAATTGCCTGTAATGGATTAAAATAAAGGAGACAAATCATGACAAACATATTAGAGGTTCAGGATCTTTGTAAAACATATGTGGTAAACAAGCGGCAGAATAATGTTTTGAAAAATGTAAATTTCAGTGTTGATGAGGGCGAGATGGTAGCGGTCATGGGTCCGTCCGGTTCAGGGAAGTCCACACTGCTGTATTCCGTTTCGGGAATGGACGGGATCACTGCGGGCGAGGTAAAATTCTGTGGGAAAAGCGTGTCAAAAATGACGCAGAACGAACTGGCAAAACTGCGCCTTGATGAAATGGGATTTATCTTTCAGCAGATGTATATGCTGAAAAACCTCTCGGTCCTTGACAATATCCTTCTTCCCGCGTGTCAGTCAGATAAGATCAGGGAGTCGCGCCGTGAAACAACGGAGCGAGGCCATGCCCTGATGCGTAAGCTGGGAATCATCGACATTGCAGACAACGATATCAACGAGGTTTCGGGCGGCCAGCTGCAGCGCGCGTGTATCTGTCGAAGCATGATAAACAAGCCGAAAATGATTTTTGCCGACGAGCCGACAGGTGCTCTCAACCGCGCTTCCTCTGATGAGGTGATGGAGGAGCTTGCGAAATTAAATGCCGAGGGAACAACGATCATGTTAGTCACACACGATGTGAAAGTTGCAGCGAAGTGCACGAGGATCTTGTACATTGTTGACGGGAATATTCAGGGCGAGTACAGGCTCGAAAAGTACGACAAAACAAAGCTTCGTGACCGCGAAAGAGCGCTGAACGGATGGCTTATGGAGATGGGCTGGTAGTAGTGTGAGAAGAACTTCTGGAGGAAGAAGATTGATCGATATTCTGATTATTGAAGATAATAAGGAGCTGGCGGACATGCTGTGTGATTTTCTGCGCGCGGAGAATTACATGGTGTCAGTTGCTCAAAACGCGGAAAAAGGCCTGGCGCTGTATGAAAAATACGGCGCCAGGCTTGTTGTGCTTGATATTATGCTGCCCGGTAAAGACGGGTTTTATATTCTCGAAAAAATCCGCACAAAAAGCAATACGCCCGTGCTCATTGTCAGTGCGAAAACGGGAAAAGACGATAAGCTTGTCGGGCTGGATCTCGGTGCGGACGACTATATGGAAAAGCCTTATGATATTGATATTATGCTGGCGAAAATACGCGGAATTTTCAAACGGCGGTATTCGCTTGACGAGCTGATCGATGACGATCTGCGGATCAATAAGATCAATAAGACGATAGTAAAAAATGATGCGGAAATTGAAATGACGGAAAAAGAATTTGAACTGCTTGTGCTGTTGATTGAAAACAAGGGGCGGACACTTTCAAAAGAATATCTTTTTAATACAGTCTGGGGCAGCGACAGCGAGTCCGAACAGCAGACGCTGACTGTCCACATAAAGAGGCTGCGCGAAAAAATCGAGGAAGACCCGAAAAAGCCGAAGAGGATCTTGACGGTTTGGGGAGTGGGGTACAAGTATTTATGAGAGCATTCGGGAAAATGGTATGCGCTGTGAGCGTGCTGTTTGCGGCGATCTTTATTTTTGCCAATCTTATCATGCTTCACTGGAATATTCCGGAAAACGGCAGACCATACCGCGTGGAGATAAACAGGATCGCGCTTGCGATAGAAGAAAATGGGCTTCAAAATGTCGATTTGTCCCAGTGCGAATATGTTTATCATATTGAAAAGTGCCGCGATGATTTTTATAATTCCGACTCAGATTATTCGATACGGGAAATTGGCGGAGAGCTCTATCGATTTGATTATGCAGTAAAAAACGGTACGAATTCATCGGGAATCCTTATTGTGGTAAATATTATTTTGGCGGTGGTGACGGCGGCGGTATTTGCGGTCTTATTTTATATCCGAGTGAAAATTCTTCACCCGTTTGAGCGGATCACAAACGTTCCGTATGAACTTTCCAAAGGGAATTTAACGCTTCCCGTCAAGGAAAATAAAAGCCGGTTTTTCGGGAAGTTTTTATGGGGGATAGATCTGCTGCGCGAAAACATGGAGCAGCAGAAAACGCGAGAGATGGAGTTGCAAAGGGAAAAGAAAACATTATTATTATCGTTGTCGCATGACATCAAAACGCCGCTCTCCGCAATAAAATTATATGCAAAGGCGTTGTCGAAAAATCTGTATTCTGATGTAGACAGACAGATTGAAATTGCCGAGAAGATAAACGAGAAGGCAGACGAGATCGAGAAGTACGTCACACAGATCATTACCGCTTCGCGAGAGGATTTCTTAGGCCTTGAGGTGAATAACAGTGAGTTTTATCTGGCAGATCTGATTAAAAACATCTCGTCGTTTTATACTGAGAAACTGTCGCTGTTAAAAACGGAATTTGTGGTCGATGAATATCGGAATCGGCTGCTTTTCGGTGATTTGGACAGAAGCATAGAGGTTTTGCAGAATCTTATGGAAAATGCACTGAAGTATGGAGACGGCAGAAGCGTGGAACTTTTGTTTCCCGATGATGACGAAGGTATTTTGATATCGGTGAAAAACAGTGGCTGCACGCTCGAAAAATCTGATCTTCCGCATATCTTCGAGAGCCTTTGGCGCGGTGCAAATGCCGAAAATATCCGCGGCAGCGGATTGGGATTGTATATCTGCAGGCAGCTTATGCACAAAATGAACGGTGAGATCTTTGCGGAAATCGACGGGACATTTATCACGGTCACGGCGGTTTTCGGCAGGGGATGAGCAACTTAAAATTTATCTCAAAAAAATATTGACCCCGCTGACAGTCGTGCTACACTAGAATCATAGAGTCTTATGAAGGAGGGCTACAAAATGACAGCGGAGAAAATCAAGGAGATTGTGTCGCAGATGACACTGGAGGAGAAGGCCTCCATGTGTTCCGGCGCGGATTTCTGGCACACGGAGGCGGTGGAGCGACTGGGGATTCCGGCAAGTATGGTGTCGGACGGACCGCACGGACTGCGCAAGCAGGATCAGGAGGCGGATCATCTGGGCGTCAACGAGAGTATCAAGGCAGTATGCTTTCCGGCAGGCTGTGGTACGGCGGCTTCCTTTAACAGAGAACTTTTGCACAAAATGGGCGAGACGCTGGGCGAAGAGTGTCAGGCGGAGGGCGTGAGCGTGATCCTGGGCCCTGCGGTGAACATTAAGAGATCTCCTCTCTGCGGACGTAATTTCGAATATTATTCCGAGGATCCTTATGTGGCGACCGAGATGGCCGGGGCGTTGATCCACGGCGTGCAGAGTAAAAATGTGGGTACCAGTATCAAGCATTTTCTGGCGAACAACCAGGAGACCAGGCGTATGTCGGGGGATTCCCGTATTGATGAGAGAACTCTCCGGGAGATTTATCTGGCTGCTTTCGAGGGCGCGATCAAGAAGGAACAGCCTTGGACAGTGATGTGCTCCTACAATAAGATCAATGGCACGTATGCAGCGGAAAATCACAAGTATCTGACAGAGGTTTTGCGGAAAGAATGGGGATTTGACGGCTATGTGATGAGCGATTGGGGCGCGGTCAACAGCCGGGTGAAGGATCTGCAGGCGGGGCTGGATCTGGAGATGCCTTCCTCAAATGGCTCCAACGATAAGCTGATCGTGGGCGCAGTGCAGAGCGGAGAGCTGTCGGAAAAGGTATTGGATGCCGCGGTGGCGCGTATTTTAAATATCGTATTCCGCTATGAAGAGAATCGGGATAAAAACGCTGTGTTTGATAAAGATAAGGATCATGAGGTGGCGCGGCAGGTGGCACATGAGACCATCGTCCTTCTGAAAAACGAGGGCGTGCTGCCGTTGTCTGATCAGGATGAGATTGCCTTTATCGGGAAATATGCACAGAAGCCCCGCTATCAGGGCGGCGGCAGTTCTCACATTAACAGCCATAAAATCACTTCGGCGTTGGATGCCGTGGAGGGCATGGCAAAGGTGACCTACGCACAGGGCTTTGATGATAAGGAAGACAAGACAGATGAAAAGCTCCTTGCGGAGGCTGTCGAGGCGGCGAAGAAGGCGAAGGTGGCAGTGATCTTTGCTGGGCTGCCGGATGCTTTTGAGTCGGAAGGTTTTGACAGAGAGCATATGGCGATGCCGAACTGCCAGAATGAGTTGATCTCCAAGGTGGCGGCTGTACAGCCCAATACGGTTGTTGTGCTGCACAACGGTTCGCCGGTAGAAATGCCCTGGGTAAATGAGGTCAAGGGAATTGTAGAGGCTTATCTGGGCGGTCAGGCGGTAGGCGGCGCGGTCTGCGACATTTTGTTTGGCAAAGTGAATCCCAGCGCGAAACTGCCGGAGACATTTCCTTTGAAACTGGAGGATAATCCGTCCTATCTTTCCTACATCGGCGAGGGGGATATGGTGGAGTACCGCGAGGGTATTTTTGTGGGCTACCGCTATTATGATAAAAAGAAAATGGAAGTGCTGTTCCCCTTTGGACACGGACTTTCCTACACCACGTTTGAATATTCTAATCTGCGCACAGATAAGGATTCCATGAAAGATACAGACAGCATGGAAGTGTCTGTCGATATCAAGAACACCGGCAAGGTGGCGGGCAAAGAAGTGGTGCAGCTCTATGTAGCGGACCAGGAGAGCACAGTGATCCGGCCCATAAAGGAGCTGAAGGGCTTTGAGAAAGTGGAGCTTGCGCCCGGCGAGACGAAAACGGTGACTTTCTGTCTTGATAAGAGGGCCTTTGCGTACTACAGTGTAAGGATCCATGACTGGCATGTAGAGTCCGGAAAATTTACGATCATGATTGGCGCTTCTTCTAAAGATATTAGATTGACCAAAGAGGTCAATGTAGAATCCACGGTGAAGCTTCCCTTCGTTTACACTACGGATACCACGATGGGAGATGTCAAAAAGGATCCGAGAGCGTGGGAGATCGCGAAAGTACTGGCCAAGAATGATATTTTTGGCAGCGGGGATGCGGACAGTGTAGCCAGCGAGGCGATCACCAGCGAGATGAANGAAGCCATGATGCGGTATATGCCTCTGCGCGGNCCCGTGAGTTTTGGAGGCGGCAATGTGACGATGGCGGACGTACAGGCGCTGGTAGACCAGATGAATGCGCTGGAGGATGAGTAAGAAAAGGAGCAGCATGGTTCGCTGTATCCTTTGTCTGCTCGTTTTCCTAAGCTGTTTTGACGGNGGAGCGGTCATCCGNTCTGAAGCCAAAACGNGTNTTACNGAGAAAGAAGTTGTCGNGTTTGTCACGGCATATTATAAGGCGCATACGCCGANNGATATTGACACGCTTGCGGACTATGCAGCAGATGCAGANTGCCGGGAGATGGAGGAATATCTTNTACAATATCNNGTGNTCATTGAGTGTGGCTTNCAGAGACACCAAAACATTGATNNGANNGCNTATCCGTTGTCAGATGGNGTNCACTGGGTTGCGTATGTGAGTCATGATATGGTTATGGAAGGNTTTGGCGTNGCCTTACCGGGGCTGNCTGCGGAGCTGGTGGNAAGCGANAAGGATGGAAAGNTGTGGATAGAGACTCACAGNGAAGCGGCAGAGGATGATTTGGAAGATNTGGCCAAGGAAATNCNGGANNTCTCTTTGTCGGANGAGATAGTGGACAGATCGAACGAGGTGAATAANCGGTACAACGAGNCCCTGACAGAAAATCNGGGAATNGTAGAGTTATTGGAATCCACCCACATGTTGGTTCAGGAGAAATTGGCGGAATATTATTCGGAGTCGGTGCAGGAAGTGATCGAGGAAGCNTCGGAGNCAAAGCCCGCNGGAAAAGGGAAATATTATGTGGTGAAAAAAGGNGACTGTCTCTGGGATATAGCGGAAAAGCAGNTGGGAGACGGTATGCGNTGGAGCNGNATNTATGAGGCGAATAANGCGCTGATCGGGNANGATCCGAATCTGCTCTATGTGGGAATTGAACTGGAACTGGAGAAATAAAAAGAGAGCGTCCGGAGGTCAAAGCAATGACCCAAAGGACGCTCTNTNTATGTGCTTTATATAANTNGCGACGGNTTATTTTGTCTGAAGCGCCGCCTCCACGAATCCTTTGAAAAGAGGATGAGGTCTGTTGGGNCGCGATTTCAATTCCGGATGNGCCTGNGTCGCTACAAAGAAGGGATGCTCAGGCAGTTCNCACATTTCCACGATACGNCCGTCCGGAGACAGTCCCACGAGNCGCATACCNTTCTCGGTGAGNACCGTGCGGTAATCGTTGTTGACNTCATAGCGNTGTCTGTGACGCTCGTGAATGGTTTCNTCGCCGTAGAGCGCATATGCNTTGGAGGTCTTGTCCAGCACACAGGGATAGGAACCCAGGCGNAGCGTGCCGCCGATATCCTCCACNCCGTTCTGATCGGGCATCAGCGCGATCACGGGATGGGTGGTGGAAGGAGCCAGCTCAATGCTGTGGGCATCGTTGTAGCCNATCACATTNCTTGCAAACTCTACGATGGCAAGCTGCATNCCNAGACAGAGACCNAGGAAAGGAATCTTGTGTTCTCTGGCGTAGGTGATAGCCTCNATCTTGCCNTCAATGCCGCGGTCNCCGAAACCGCCGGGCACCAGAATACCGTTTACATNATTTAGAANNGAATCTACATTATCTTTCGTGACGGTTTCTGAATCTANCCATTTAATATCTACTACACAACGATTAGAAATNCCGCCGTGNTTTAAGGCNTCTACCACACTGATATANGCGTCATGGAGCTGCGTATATTTGCCGACNAGAGCNATCGTAACAGAATCGGTNGGTGTNCGCAGAGACTCTACCATAGCCGNCCAGTCGGTCAGATCCGGTTCCGGGCTGTCCAGNTTCAGGCATTCGCAGGCCACCTGNGCCAGATGCTCTTTTTCCATGGCCAGNGGNGCTTCATATAAATGCTCCACATCCAGATTTTGTAAAACGCGGTTGTTCGGTACGTTACAGAACANNGCGATCTTGTCCTTGATACCCTGNTCCAGCGGATGCTCNCTGCGGCAGACAATGATGTCGGGCTGGAGTCCCATACCCTGAAGTTCNTTGACNCTGGCCTGNGTGGGTTTGGTCTTTAATTCCTGAGAGGCGCTCAGATAAGGGATCAGCGTNACGTGGATCAGGATCGCATTCTCCCGGCCTACNTCATGCTGGAACTGACGGATGGACTCTAAAAANGGCTGACTCTCNATATCNCCGACTGTGCCGCCCACNTCGATGATGGCGATGCGGGTCTCCTGATCGGTAAAGTTGCGATAAAATCTGCTTTTTATCTCATTCGTGATATGAGGGATGACCTGNACTGTGCCGCCGCCGTAATCGCCGCGNCGTTCNTTCTGNAGCACGGACCAGTATACCTTGCCGGTGGTCACGTTGGAGTTTTTATCCAGATTTTCGTCGATGAAACGCTCGTAGTGTCCNAGATCCAGATCTGTNTCAGTGCCNTCCTCCGTGACAAACACCTCNCCGTGCTGNATCGGATTCATGGTTCCCGGATCGATATTGATATAAGGGTCAAANTTCTGCATGGTCACCTTGTAACCGCGCGCCTTTAAAAGTCTTCCCANCGATGCGGCGGTGATTCCCTTGCCGAGTCCCGACACAACACCGCCCGTGACGAATACGTATTTTACTGCCATNTGTCTGTTCCTTTCCTGAAATAAAAAATACAATTCAGCTCTNNNGCTGGATCGTAGCNNTTAAAAGACATATCTTATTGTATTATAGAGAAANNTNANTGGAAAATCTATACTAAAAAAGAAAATTNGAGAAAAAAAGGGGAAAAACTTTATAATACTTTAATATATGTGTCCACAAATTCATAATTCTCTTATTGATTTATCATGGTATCAATTATAATATAGGTAGTGTGANCAATACGNATCATATATACAGTACAGGAAAGTGAGGATGCCTCATGGCAGATAATGTTAATCAATATGATAACGGCGGCGGTCCGGGTTCCGGCGGCCCCGGTAATAATGGAGGACAGGGCGGTCCGGGGGGACCGGGAAGCTCCGGCGGCGATCCGCGCAAGCAGAGCCTTATCATGCTTGTGGTGGCGGCGCTGATCACGCTGCTTTGTATCAGCGCGTTTATGAAGATGATGACGGGCGCGACCAATCAGGAGATCACCTATAATGAATTTATCCAGATGGTGGAAAGCGGGAAGGTAAAAAATGTTCAGGTAGGCTCCGACCGCATCACGATCTATCCTAAAACAGAACAGAAGGAAACCTCTTTTCTTTATAACTATAGTATGGGCTCGATCACTTACTATACCGGCAAGATGGAGGATGACGATACACTGGCGCTGAGACTTTTAGAGCACAATGTGGAGATGAAGAAAGAGGTCTCCGACAGCTCCAGTGTGATCATGACAGTTTTGCTGTATTATATTCTGCCCGTGCTTTTGATGTGGGGACTTTTAAGTCTGCTCTTTCGGCGTATGGGCGGCAAGGGCGGTCCCATGGGCGTGGGGAAGAGTACCGCGAAGGCCTATGTGCAGAAGGAGACGGGCATTACCTTCAAGGATGTGGCAGGAGAGGATGAGGCGAAGGAATCGCTGGTAGAGGTGGTTGATTTCCTGCACAATCCGGGTAAGTATTCCAAGATCGGTGCAAGACTCCCCAAAGGAGCGCTTCTGGTGGGACCTCCCGGTACAGGTAAGACCCTTCTGGCGAAAGCGGTGGCAGGCGAGGCGCATGTGCCGTTCTTCTCTTTGTCGGGTTCTGATTTTATTGAGTTGTATGTAGGTGTGGGAGCATCCCGTGTACGCGATCTTTTTAAGGAAGCGGAAAAGAATGCGCCCTGTATCGTGTTTATCGATGAGATCGACGCCATCGGCAGAAGCCGTGACTCCAAGTACGGCGGCGGCAACGAGGAGCGGGAGCAGACACTGAATCAGCTTCTCTCAGAGATGGACGGTTTTGACGGGAAAAAAGGAATTATCATTCTGGCGGCAACGAACAGGCCGGAGATTCTGGATAAGGCGTTGCTTCGACCGGGACGGTTTGACAGGCGGATCATCGTGGACAAGCCGGATCTGAAGGGCCGCGTAGAGATTTTGCAGGTGCACGCCAAGGATGTGCTCATGGACGATACGGTGGATCTAAATGAGATCGCACTGGCGACTTCCGGAGCCGTGGGTTCGGATCTGGCCAACATGATCAACGAGGCGGCTATCAATGCCGTGAAGATGGGCAGAGAGTATGTGAGCCAGAAGGATCTCTTCGATGCGGTTGAGCAGGTGCTTGTAGGTAAGGAGAAGAAGGACCGCGTCATGAGCAAGGAGGAGCGCAAGATCGTCTCCTATCATGAGGTGGGTCATGCGCTGGTGAGCGCTTTGCAGAAAAATTCCGAGCCGGTGCAGAAGATTACCATTGTGCCCCGCACGATGGGAGCTCTGGGCTATGTCATGCATGTGCCGGAAGAAGAGAAGTATCTGGATACCGAGGCAGAGCTGCGAGACAGGCTGGTAAGTCTGTTGGCCGGCCGTGCGGCGGAGGAAATTGTTTTTGATACCGTTACGACAGGCGCGGCGAATGATATTGAGCAGGCCACCAGTATTGCCCGGAATATGATCACCCGTTTCGGTATGAGTAAAAAGTTCGGCCTGATGGGACTCGCCACAGTGGAAAGCCAGTATCTGGACGGCAGGGCGTCCCTGACCTGTTCTGATGTAACGGCAGCAGATATTGATACGGAAGTGATGAAAGCGCTGCATGAGAGCTATAAGAAGGCGAAAAAGCTTTTGAAAGAAAACCGTGCGATCATGGATAAGCTGGCGGCTTACCTGATCGAGAAGGAGACCATCACAGGCAAGGAATTTATGAAGATCTACCGCAAGGAGAAGGGAATTCCGGAGCCCAAGGAGGAGGAAGAAAATACGGCGGGTGAAGAGCCGAAACAGTCACAAGAGCAAGCGGCCGATGCAGCAATGAAACCGCAGGAACAGCAGCAAACTCCTATGTCCGGCGATATGCGGGCATGGCAGCAGGCTCCGATACCCGGACCAGGGCAGGGGATGCCGGTTGATGTACAGCAGCCCGTTGGGACACAGGAAACACCGGCAGGCGAACTGAGGCCGTCCGAGCAGCAGACACCGCCCGTCAACAGAGGGCTGTTCTCGCAGGCGCCCGATCCGCAGCATCCCTCGGATGAAAAATAAATCATTGGAAAATGCGATAGGGCAGAGTCCGTGTGGGCTTTGCCTTATTTTTATGATATAATATGCGCGAAAGCAAATATAAACAGGGGATACCATATGTTCAATTTTGAAGAGGAATTAAAAAAGCTGCCCAATGCGCCGGGTGTGTATCTGATGCACGATGATAAGGACACGATCATTTATGTGGGCAAGGCGGTCAATCTGCATAATCGGGTGCGCTCCTATTTTCGGAAGATCGTGGGACGGGGTCCCCAGATCGACAAGATGGTGCAGCAGATCGCACGGTTTGAATATATTGTGACGGATTCGGAACTAGAAGCGCTGGTTCTGGAAAATAATCTGATCAAGGAATACAGCCCGAAATATAACACGATGCTGAAGGATGATAAGACCTATCCCTATATTAAAGTGACGATGGGGGAGGAGTATCCCCGCATTTTGCTGTCCAGGGAGATGAAAAAGGATAAGTCGAAATATTTCGGACCCTATACCAGCGCGGCAGCAGTGAAGGATACCATAGATTTGCTGAATAAACTTTATCAGCTTAAGACCTGTAACCGCAGGCTGCCCAGAGATATCGGTCTGGAGCGCCCCTGTCTGAATTATCATATCAAACAGTGCGCGGCCCCCTGTCAGGGTTATATCAGTAAAGAATCCTATCGTGAGCGGGTCGAGGAGGCGCTGGATTTTCTGAACGGAAACTATAAGCCCATGCTCCGGGAATTGGAACAAAAGATGACAGATGCGTCAGAAAAAATGGAGTTTGAGGAGGCGGCCGGTTATCGGGATCTTTATAACAGTGTCAAGAGTGTGGCACAGAAGCAGAAGATCACGGATTCGGATGGAGAGGATAAAGATATCATCGCCATGGCAGGAGACGAGCGGGATGCGGTGGTGCAGGTGTTTTTTGTGCGCGATGGGAAACTGATCGGCAGAGACCATTTTTATATGACCCATGTGGAAGGCTGCGAGCGTGCCCAGATCCTTCTCGACTTCGTGAAACAGTTTTATGCGGGAACCCCTTATATTCCGAGAGAGCTGATGCTGCAGGAGGAGATTGCGGATATTGAGATCCTGGAGAAATGGCTTACTGCCAGAAAGGGCAGCAGGGTTTATCTGCGAATACCGAAAAAGGGCGCGAAGGAGAAGCTGGTGGAGCTGGCGGCACAGAATGCCAGACTGATATTAAGTCAGGACAGAGAGCGTATTCGCAGGGAAGAGGGAAGAACCATCGGTGCCATGAAGGAGATTGCGGCGTTGCTGGATCTGGAAGATGTAAGCCGGATGGAGGCGTACGATATTTCCAATATAAGCGGATTTGCCAATGTAGGATCTATGGTGGTCTTTGAGAAAGGCAAGGCGAAGCGCAGTGATTACCGCAAATTCCGAATCCAGTCTGTGTCGGGGCCGGATGATTACGCCTGCATGAGAGAGGTGCTGACCAGACGCTTTCTTCACGGCATGGAGGAGAAGGAGGAACTGGACCGCCGGGAAGTGGATCACGCTTTCGGCAGCTTTACAAAATTTCCCGATCTGCTCTTGATGGACGGCGGCAAGGGACAGGTGAATATCGCGCTGCAGGTACTGGAGGAATTACATCTGAATATTCCGGTCTGCGGCATGGTGAAGGATGACAATCACCGCACCAGAGGTCTGTACTATCAGAATGTAGAGATTCCCATTGATACCCATTCGGAGGGATTTAAGCTGGTGACTAGGATCCAGGATGAAGCACATCGGTTTGCCATTGAATATCACAGGTCGCTGCGCTCCAAAGCACAGGTAAAATCGGTGCTCGACGAGATTCCCGGTGTGGGACCCGCCAGACGAAAGGCGTTGATGAAGCATTTTGGATCCATTCAGGAGATCAGGGAAGCATCGGTGGAAAAACTGTGTGAAGTGCCCGAGATTCCGGAGCATATCGGGAAGCAGATCCACGATTTTTTCCGGGAAGCAAACTTTTCAGCACCACAGAATAATGATATACTATAAACAAAGTCAAATTGCAGAGAAAGGATACGAATGAGGAAAGGATAGTGAGTTGTAAATGAAAGCGATACTGGTGGATGATGATATTAACTTCTGCGAGATCTTTCTGGCTCGTCTGCAGGATAACGCTGAGAAGCTGGGGATCACGATAGAATGTGACGTCTGCCATAATTCGAAGGAAGTTTTACAACGAAATGTTGTATACGACGTCTATTTTCTTGACATAGAGCTGAGCGGGATGAATGGTCTGGAACTTGCTGCTGAGCTGCGAGCCTGTTTTGTCAAAGCGGAGATTATTTTTCTCAGCTTTTATGAACAGTATGTGTGGCGGGCATTTGACGTAAGACCAAGAGCATTTATCAGGAAGGCGCAGATGGATAAGGATCTGCCGGATGCGCTGAAAGTGCTGATAGAGCAGGACGGGAAAAGAAATGCAGTGGTAGAGATCTCATGTAAGGGGAATCGGTCCGATAAGATAAAGCCGATGGAGATTCTCTTTTGCATGAGTGAGGAACACTATGTCCGATTTGTTTGGGAAGATGGGCAGAGTAAACTATATCGCATGAAACTCGATCAGGCAGAAGAAATGCTGTCAAAATTTCATTTTATAAGAACGCATTCCAGATATTTGATCAATTCAGAATACATAAAGGAGATATCTCCGGATAAGATCGTGCTCGCCAATGGACAGGAAATTCCTATTAGCCGTTCCTATAAACGAAAAATTCATATGACCGTTATGAATCTGAGAGAACAAAGGGAGGGGGCGAGTAGTGGGTGAAATTCTGGCGAGTCTTTTTGAATCCGTTCTGTTTTCTATATTTCTGGTACTTTTTCTGGAGCCTAAGAAAGGGAGAAAAGCGCTTTTCTTAGGCATCGTTTTATCATCGGGTCTGTTGTTTCTGAATATTTTCGTTTCTGACTTATATAGCCTTTTTAACGTATATACGATGTTGATAGATTTGGCGATTACAGTGGTCTTTTGGCGAATTTTTCTAAATGGTTCTTTGATTAATTTCTTGCTTGGATTTGTGTTATATTATTTTGGCTTATATTTCAGCGTCTATTTTCCTACCTTTATTCTTTCTTTTGTTGAGGCGGGTATAGTTCTGGCCTTTCAGTCGAGTGGTACTGCTTATAGAACAGGAATTCTTATATCGTCTAAAATATTGCTGTTGTCTTATACAGCTATTGTTATACATTTTCGAAAAAAATTCCGGCTATATAAGCAAGGTATATCAATGTTCTGTTACAGTATTTTTCCAATAATTATTTTGGCTTTTTTTGTCCTACTGACAGGTACGCTTACGGAATTATATAGGATTGGGTCAGTGATTGGCATAAAAATGGTTGTTATTATGACAGGCATGCATTTTATTGTAATTGTAGCAACTTATTTATCCATTCATGCAGTTGGAAAAGCAGAGGAAGAATACGATTTGGAAAAACTAAGTTACATGCTTGTATTGCAGAGAGAATCTATAGAGAAGTTTATTGGGCAGGAACGCGAATTGTATCGGTTGCGGCACGAACTGGAGCATAAGCTTTTCACTGTACAGTATTTGTTTGAAAAAAATCAAATGGAGGAAGGGTTTCGTGTCCTGAAACAGATGATTGTGGAGCTGTGTGGGGATGCGAAGGATATTTCAGTCTCCCAGAATATTGTAGAGACCGTCATCACGAATATAGAAAGAAAATATGAGGCGGAAGGAATTCACATAGAAAAAGAGATTTTATTTCCAGATGAGACGCTCATGGAGCTGGTGGATTTATGTATTTTGCTGGGTGATCTGTTGGATAACGCGATGGAGGCTGCTGCAAAGAGCACAGAGAAACGGATTGAAATCAGCATCAGGGAGGAATATAACTGTCTGTATCTTAAGATTTCCAATACTTTTTCGGTAGAAAATAGTGACGTGAAGGCGTTTATATCAAAGAAGGAAAGAGGTGGGCATGGATTTGGTATGTGGAATATTCAGGAGATTGTGAAGCGGTATGGCGGGGAGCTTATCACTTACGATGAGGGAGAGTGGTTTTACTCGAATGTGGTCATTTACGGCAGAAAATGACAAATTATAGTCAAAAATGACAAACGAATTTCTTTTATCGAAAGGAGATGCTACAGTAAGAACAGAATACGAAAAGTAGTCGTATGTATTATCGAATTGGAGGCATGATTCGGTTTGAGCCTGAGTATTAGACTGTCACATCTTCTTGCCGACCTTTTTGTCGCAAAGGGTTGGATCGAGGAGGATGGAAAAATTGCTTATGTGGTGGGGCTGGATGTTATTTTCTCTACCCTGATTGACTGGCTGGTGGTGGGAACGCTCGCGATATTACGGGGCAGATTCTTGGAGGCGGTCATCTATCTGTTGTTTTTCCTGACCGTGCGCACATATTCCGGCGGATATCATGCGCCTACCCGCGCAGGCTGTTTTGTCGTCTTTACAGGACTTTATCTGTTGGGGGATATTGCTGTCACAGAGATCTGTAAAAATTGCAGTGACCTGTTTTTGATAGTGTACGGATTGTGCTGTATAGCGGTAGGAGAACTGATTTTTTATCTTTTCGTACCAATTTCCAATGACCGGAAAAAATATACGAAAGAGTGGCTGGCAGGGGCGAAGAAGAAAGCGTTCCTGTGCCTGAATGTATGGTATTGTCTTGCCGTGTGTCTGGGAGCTTTTGACTTGGCGTTATTCCAACAGATCATCATGGCAAGTAATATAGTAGTTTTACTAATCATAATGAGGAAAAGGAGGAAAAGAAAATGAAGAGTCGTGTGCTGGCAAGTGTTTTGAATGGGATTTTTGCAGTCGGCATGTCTACGGTAAATTCCATTTCACGGTTTGATGCTTACGAGCCTGAGGAAGATGTGCAGCTCGCAAAGTGGGCAGAGAAACAGCAGAAAGAGAACTAAGCAAGAGGAACGATAATACATTTACGGATCACCGTTGATGTATGATATGTTGCTCAGTGTGTCGGAAACGGCAAAAAGGGGAATTTTACATCATAGATGTAAAAGGAGAGAGCCACTGTCTCAGACGGCGGCTCTCTTTTTTTCTGGAGCAGGAATCGTAGATGCCGCTTATTGCGCACGGGTTTTTTGTATGNTATTATGAATAGAAGAAAAAACTATAGGAGGGGGTAAGGAGAGGGTTATGGCGAGTATCCATTTGACAAAGGTAATCGAGAAATTTAAGTGGGAGAATCTGACGCCGGAGATNGATATTTCCAAGATCAAGGTGATGCAGCCGGATATCAACAGACCCGCNCTGCAGCTGGCGGGTTATTTTGANCACTTTGANACGACGCGNTTACAGATNGTGGGNTTTGTAGAGTATTCNTACATGAATGGTCTGGATGAAGAGAGACAACGGGAAATCTTTGAAAAACTCTTGAACAATCCTCTGCCGGGTATTCTGTTCTGCAGAGACCTGAATCCGAACCCTATTTTCCGGGAGATCGCAGTCAAATATGGCGTGCCGCTTCTCATGAGTAAAAAGGCTACTTCGGCCTGCACGGCGGAGGTGATCAGATGGCTGAATGTGAAGCTCGCGCCTTGTATCTCAGTACACGGCGTGCTGGTGGATGTTTACGGCGAGGGCGTGCTGATCACGGGTGAGAGCGGCATCGGAAAATCTGAGGCGGCGCTGGAACTGATCAAGAGAGGTCATCGACTGGTGACAGACGATGTGGTGGAGATCCGTCGGGTGAGCGAGGATACGCTGATCGGTACCGCGCCTGATATTACCAAACATTTCATTGAGTTGAGAGGTATCGGTATTATAGATGTGAAGGCNTTGTTCGGTGCTTCCAGTGTAAGGGAGACCCAGAACATAGATCTGGTCATTCGTTTGGAAGATTGGGATAAGGACAAGGAGTATGATCGTCTGGGCCTTGAGGAAGAGTATACAGAGTATCTGGGCAATCGGGTAGTCTGCCACAACATTCCGATCAGGCCGGGCCGTAATCTGGCTATNATNTGTGAGTCTGCNGCGGTAAATCACAGACAGAANAAGATGGGNTATAATGCGGCGCAGGANCTTTATAAGCGTGTACAGAATTCTNTGGCNCGNGGCAGAGATGAGGATGAAGATTGATCGTACAAAAAGANAGATTANGAAAAGAGAGGGAGANTCGATGGCAAATTATATATTTGGAGTGGANGTGGGCGGTACNACCGTTAAGATGGGTTTATTNGACAAGGACGGCAANGTAGTGGAGAAATGGGAGATTCCNACCAGGACGGAGAATCATGGAGAAAACATACTNCCNGATATTGCAGGGAGTATTCNGGAAAAGATGTCTGAGNAAGGNNTCGCAAAGGACAATGTGATCGGTGTCGGTGTCGGTGTGCCGGGACCTGTGGACAAAGANGGTATTGTGCATCGGGCGGTCAATCTCGGCTGGGCGGAGCTGGATCTGAAAAAAGAGCTTACCGCACTTCTNNANGGTNTGCGTGTGGAGGGCGGTAACGATGCTAACGTGGCNGCTCTCGGTGAGATGTGGAAAGGCGGCGGTCAGGGTCATCAGAATCTGGTGGCGGTCACTCTGGGAACAGGTGTCGGCGGCGGCATTATCATAAACGGAGAGATCATGACGGGCGCAACCGGTGCAGGCGGCGAGATCGGACATATTCATGTGGAGGACGAAGAGACGGAGGCNTGCGGCTGCGGAAACTTTGGCTGTCTTGAGGAATATGCTTCTGCCACAGGTATCACCAGACTGNCGAACCGTGCGCTGAAGGCCAGCGANAANGNCAGNGTTCTGCGNAANGGNGANGTGTCNGCNAAGACNGTGTTTGATGCGGTAAANGCGGGNGACGAGCTGGCGATCGAGATCGCGAANCAGTTTGGAGANTATCTGGGAAAAGGTCTGGGTGTGATCGCGGGTATCATCAATCCGGAAATCTTTGTGATCGGCGGNGGCGTGTCNAAGGCGGGNGAGGTGCTNTTNGATTATATNAAGCCCTCCTTTGAGAAGACAGCGTTTCATGGCAGCAGGGGCGNGATCTTTGCTCTGGCGACNCTGGGAAATGATGCGGGTATNTATGGNGCNGCGAGGATGTTGCTNTAGCATTGAGCCGTGCANAGGCGTGTCAGGCAGACGGAAGAAAGCTTGCTTTCAGAAGGATGGTCTGACATGACTCTATAGGGCGATAGCCCGTCAATGAGCAAAAGGAAAGCTGCGAAGCAGCGATTTTGCGAATTGGGCACGGCGAATAAACATACCGAATGAATATCGCGTATGAACGGATATAATATATTATATAATAAAGAGAAACGAGAGAGTGTAAATTTTGAGTGGAGCAATGTATGAATATATCAGGACGATCATACCTGAGGAAAGGCTTCTGTTTCATGAGCCGATGAGCCGCTACACCACCTTCCGGGTGGGGGGCGAGGCGGAGTGCATCGTTATGGTGGAAACGCAGGAGGAGCTGACGCAGCTTATCCCGTATCTGAGCAGAAGCGGCCAGGACTATTTCGTTCTGGGAAACGGAAGTAATCTGCTGGTAGGAGACAAGGGCTATCAGGGTGTCATTTTAAAGCTGGGAAAGCGAATGCAGCAGATCCGTGTGGAGGGAAATCATATCGTGGTAGGGGCTGGCGCTCTGCTTTCACAGGTGTCAGTGGCTGCCAGAGACGCGGGCCTGAGCGGGCTGGAGTTCGCGGCGGGAATACCGGGAACCATCGGCGGTGCCATTGTCATGAATGCCGGTGCCTATGACGGAGAAATGAAGCAGGTTGTAAAGGCGGTTCGTGTGATGGATAAAGAGGGAGAGATCCTGACGCTTGATAATGACACGATGGAGTTTGGCTATCGTACCAGCATTATCAGGGACAGACCCTTTATCGTGCTGGGTGTGATCATGGAACTGACAGCAGGAGAAAAGGAGCAGATCGGCGCACGGATGGAGGAGCTGATGGCGCTTCGCAAAAGTAAACAGCCTTTGGAATATCCAAGTGCGGGCAGTACTTTTAAACGGCCGGAAGGGTATTATGCGGGAAAACTCATCATGGATGCAGGGATGAGAGGTTACCGCATCGGCGGCGCGCAGGTGTCCGAGAAGCACTGCGGTTTTGTGATCAATGCGGGCGGCGCGTCGGCGGCAGATGTCAAAGAGGTGATCGAGGAAGTGCAGGAGCGTGTGAAGGATAGGTTCCATGTCAGGTTGGAGCCGGAGGTCATTTTTCTCGGAGATTTTTAGGATCGTATTTTACGATAGCAGGAGCACGAAAGAAGGACGTAGACATGAGGTTTGTGATCGTGACGGGAATGAGCGGATCGGGAAAGCGGACCGCCATGAAAATGCTGGAAGATGCAGGCTTTTATTGTGTGGATAATCTGCCGGTGGCGTTGATCGAGAAATTTGTGGAGTTGATCACGATGCCGCAGAGCGAGGTCAATAAAGTGGCGCTGGGGCTGGATGTGCGGGCAGATCAGTCCTTTGATGGCGTGCACCGTATATTGGATCAGTTAAGGGAGAACGGTTATCTCTTTGAGATCCTTTTTCTGGAGGCGGGAGATGATGTCCTTTTAAAACGGTACAAGGAGACCAGAAGGCTCCATCCTCTTTCTCCGGAGGGAAGAGTGGTGGAGGGCATCCACAGAGAGCGGGAGATCCTGCAGGAGGTTCGTCAGAAAGCAGATTATATTATAGACACCTCTCATCTTTTGACCAGAGAGCTGAAAGAAGAGATTGACGATATTTTTGTCAGGAATAAGGAGTACAATTCACTGATCGTCACGATCCTTTCCTTCGGCTTTAAAAAGGGAATCCCGGCGGACGCGGATCTGGTCTTTGACGTGCGGTTTTTGCCCAATCCCTTCTATATTGATGAACTGAAACACAAGACAGGTAACGACAAAGAGGTGCAGGACTATGTGATGGAATTTGAGGAGGCCGGCACATTTTTGCAAAAGCTTACGGATATGATTACGTTTCTGATCCCCAATTATGTGAAAGAGGGCAAGCATCAGTTGGTGATCGGCATCGGGTGTACCGGAGGCAAACACAGGAGTGTGACGTTGGCCAATGCACTCTATGCCGGGTTAAAGGACCGCGGTACTTACGGCGTGAAGCTGTATCACAGAGACATCACTAAATAGGGGAAGAAACCATGTCTTTTTCGGGAACTGTAAAGGAGGAACTCGCAGCACAGACGGGCTCGGCCAGACATTGTCAGCTTGCGGAGCTGGCAGCGCTTTTGCTCTATAACGGCAGCGCTTCTGATGACGGAAAGCATCTGGTGCTGGACACGGAAAATGATGCAGTTGCGAGAAAATGCTTTACATTACTTAAAAAAACATTTAATATAGATACTGTTATGCGGGGCAGAGAGAGACTGATCCCCGACGATGGGATGGAGCGCAAAGTGATACAGGCGTTGTATCTTGCGGACAGTAAGGATGGAAGAATGAAGATGACTGATCCGGTCAATCAACTTCTTATCAAAAACTCCTGCTGTGCGAGAGCCTATTTGCGCGGCGCGTTTCTGAGCGTGGGTTCCATGAGCGACCCGAAAAAAAGCTATCATCTGGAGTTTGTCTGTGATGAGAAGGCGCAGGCGGCACAACTGCAGGATGTGCTTAGGGATTTTCAGATTGAGGCCAGGATCATAGGGCGAAAGAAGTATCAGGTGGTCTATCTGAAAGAGGGCGCGGGTATTGTGGATCTTTTGAACGTCATGGGAGCGCATGTGTCTTTGATGGAACTGGAAAATATGAGGATCCTGAAGGAGATGCGTAATTCCATCAACAGAAGGGTCAATTGCGAGACAGCCAACATTTCTAAGACGGTGACGGCTGCGGGGAGACAGATCGAGGACATCCTTCTGATCAGAGACAGGTATGGGTTTGAGAATTTACCGGATAATCTGCGGCAAATGGCGGAGATTCGGCTGGAATATCCGGATGCAGCGCTGAAGGAGCTGGGCGGATATCTGGAACCGATTGTGGGGAAATCGGGGGTGAATCACAGGTTGCGCAGGCTGAGTGAAATTGCCGAGAAAATCAGATCATAAAAAGAGGAGGATACTATTATGATTCAGAAGTCAATCCAGATCAAGCTGGAGACGGGCCTGGAGGCAAGGCCGGTGGCGATGCTTGTACAGGTGGCTAGCCAGTTTGAAAGCACAGTGTACCTTGGTTCCGACAACAAAAAGGTGAACGCGAAGAGTATCATGGGTATGATGAGCATGGGACTCGACAGCGGAGCAGAGGTGATTGTGACTGCGGACGGCGTCGATGAGGAGGAGGCCGTTGCAGAGATCGAGAAGTTTTTGTCCACCAGATAGACATAGGTGAGACAGAATTGATTGACATTTGATAAGGCATAATATGAAACTGTTCAGAGCCGTGCGGATTCGCAGATGAGGCACTGGGCAGTTTTTGGTTATATAAAGGAGAATGAGGATATGGCAAAACAGATGCTTTTCGTCTATAATCCGAGGGCGGGTAAGGCGCAGATTCGGAGTAATCTTTTGGATATCATTGATACCTTTGTGAAGGCGGGCTATGAGGTGACAGCTTATCCTACGCAGGCGCCGGGGGATGCTGTCAAAGCAGTGCAGGAGAGGCGTGACGGTTATGAGATCGTGGCCTGTAGCGGCGGCGACGGCACTCTTGACGAGGTTGTGACGGGCATGATGAAGTCGGAAGAGCGGCTTCCCATAGGTTATGTCCCTGCGGGCAGTACCAATGACTTCGCAAACAGTCTGGGGATCCCCAAGAGTATGCTGCGGGCGGCGGATGTAGTGGTAAACGGCAGGACCTTCGCCTGCGATGTGGGTAAGTTTAACGGGGGTACATTCATTTATGTGGCGGCCTTTGGCATTTTCACGGACGTGTCCTACGGTACGCCTCAGGATACAAAAAATGTGCTCGGACACGCGGCTTATCTGATAGAGGGAGTAAAGCGTCTTCCTTCTGTGCGCGCGTATCCTTTGAAAATTACCTGTAACGAGGAGATCATCGAAGGGGAGTTCCTCTATGGTATGATCACCAATTCTCATTCTGTGGGAGGTTTTCGTGGAATTACCGGGCAGAACGTGGCGTTGGATGACGGTGTTTTTGAGGTGACATTGATCCGCAAGCCATCCAATCCGCTGGATATCAATAATATTATTGTGGCGCTGGTAGATAAGAGGGTGAAATCAGAATATATTTATACATTCACGACTGAGAGCATGAAGGTGGAGTCGGAGGAACCTGTAGCCTGGACGCTGGACGGAGAGTTTGGCGGAGAACACAACAAGGTGCAGATCGAGAACTGGCATCGGGCGTTGGAGATCCGTGTTCCGAGGGAGGCAGAGTAACAAACTCAAGAAGCTGTTTACATTGACTTTCGAGGACATGACTGTTAAAATAAGAGATAGGTTCCAGATGATGGAAAGTAATAAAAAATTATAATAGAAAGGAAGAAAACAGTATGGCATTAGTAACAACGAAAGAAATGTTTAAGAAGGCTTATGACGGCGGTTATGCAGTCGGCGCTTTCAATGTAAACAACATGGAGATCGTTCAGGGTATCACAGAGGCAGCGGGCGAGCTGAACAGCCCTGTTATCCTGCAGGTTTCCAAGGGTGCGCGTGCATACGCTAACCACACTTACCTGGTAAAGCTGGTTGAGGCGGCAGTAGCAGAGAATCCTCAGATTCCGATCGCGCTTCACTTAGATCACGGTGACACCTTCGAGCTTTGTAAGTCTTGTATCGACGGTGGCTTTACCTCCGTTATGATCGATGCTTCTTCTAAGTCTTTCGAGGACAATATCGCACTGACCAAGCAGGTCGTTGAGTACGCTCATGATAAGGGCGTAGTGGTAGAGGCTGAGCTTGGTACGCTGGCAGGCGTAGAGGACGAAGTAGTAGTAGAGGCTGGTAAAGAGTCCTATACCCGTCCTGAGGAAGTTGAGGAGTTCGTAGATAAGACAGGCTGTGACTCTCTTGCAATCGCTATCGGTACTTCCCACGGCGCATATAAGTTCACTGCTGCACAGTGTACGAGAAATGCTGAGGGCATTCTGGTTCCCCCTCCGCTTCGTTTCGATGTGCTGGAGGAGTGCATCAAGAGACTGCCCGGATTCCCGATCGTGCTTCACGGTTCTTCCTCCGTGCCTCAGGAATTCGTTAAGATGGTAAATCAGTACGGCGGTAACATGCCTGATGCGGTTGGTATCCCGGAGGAGCAGCTTCGTAAGGCAGCAGAGCTTGCTGTATGTAAGATCAATATCGATTCCGATATCCGTCTGGCTATGACAGGTAACATTCGTCAGTACTTTGCTGAGCATCCGGATCACTTCGATCCTCGTCAGTATCTGAAGCCCGCTAGACAGGCCGTTAAGGATATGGTATCACACAAGATCAAGAACGTTCTTGGTTCCGACGGCAAGGCTTAATCGTCTGAAAAACTTATAGAGATTAAACTAAAAAATGACATGACCGAAATGGTCATGTCATTTTTGTATTCTTAGCAGAAAGCAACAATGATTAGTTTTTCTGCATTTCCTGTAACTCCTTTGCGTGAGTATCTTCAATGTCAGGGAAAGCGGAGAGCATAGGCTGTATGTTTTCCTTTTTGAGTACACGNGCTACATAGTTCTTCGTNATCTTCATGACGATGGGTGACAGGCTTAANACGCCGATCAGGNTCGGGATNGCCATCAGACCGTTAAAGGTATCGGAGAGATCCCANGCCAGTCCCAGNTTCATGGTAGCNCCCACNTAGATCATCAGNACAAACACGATNTTGTAGGCGATCATGGATTTGGTNCCGAAGAGATACTCCCATGCCTTAGAGCCGTAGTGGCTCCAGCCNAGCACGGTGGAGAACGCAAACAGCAGGATGGCGATAGCGATGAACATAGGACCGATATTGCCGAATCGTGTAGCAAANGCTTCTCCNACCAGAGCGGANCCCTCGGANGNGCTNAATACTGCGCCGGTGTCCANATCGATCAGGCCGGAGGAGAGTACCGCAAAGGCGGTCAGTGTGCAGACGATCATGGTGTCNGCGAACACCTCNAAGATACCCCACATNCCCTGACGGACNGGCTCTTTAACGTTGGAGCTGGAGTGTACCATAACGGAGGAACCAAGTCCTGCTTCATTAGAGAACACACCGCGCTTCATACCCCAGGTGATAGCCAGCTTGACGCCGGAACCGACGATACCGCCGCCCACTGCNCGAAGNCCGAAAGCGCCCTTAAAGATAGCGGAGAAGACNGCGCCGCACTGNCCGATATTCATAAAGAAGATCACAAGCGCGCCCACCACATAAATGATAGCCATGAAAGGNACCAGCTTTTCTGTGACAGAGGCGATACGNTTTAAGCCGCCTACGATCACCAGCGCCGCCAGNATCAGNAGCGCGATACCGGTCANTTTGGGTGAAATNCCGAATGCNGCCTGCATGTTGCCGGAGATGGAGTTGATCTGACTCATGTTGCCGATACCGAAGGAAGCCAGCACACAGAAGATAGANAACAGAACAGCCAGCACTGCGCCGATCTGTTTAAAGCCTTTGTAGGAGCCNAGNCCATCCTTTAAGTAGTACATGGCGCCGCCNCACCATTCGTTCTTTCTCATTNTTGCGGCGATAGTAGATACCAAGCACGTTCTCGGAATAGTTGGTCATCATGCCGAAGAANGCCACGATCCACATCCAGAAGATGGCGCCGGGNCCGCCGGCNATCAGAGCGCTTGCCACNCCTACGATATTACCTGTACCGATGGTGGCGGCGAGTGCCGTACACAGNGACTGGAACTGGGAGATGGACTGATCTTCCTTGTCCGTGTGCTGTGTGATATGTTTGTCGCTGAAAATACCNCCNATGGTATTTTTAAACCAGTGTCCGATGTGGGACAGCTGGAAGAATTTGGTAAGGGCAGTCATGAGAATACCCGTACCGACGAGCAGCACCAGCATAGGGAGNCCCCAGACGAAGCCNTTGATGGCGCTGTTCACATTTGTGATCATTTCTACCATGATACATTTCCTCCTTATCTTTCCGTAAGCAAAAAGGCGCAGACATCCTATCTAAATGTCTACGTCGACGGTGATGGAAATCTTTCCTCTTATTTATAATAGTGCTTACAAGGTTCAAGTATAGCATAAGGAAGAGNGTTTGGCAAGNANATTGTATACATGGATAACAAAAAACAGAAGAAAAAANTCCCCAGAAAAGGGAGGATGCCAAGTAANGTTTCCCTTACTTGGCATTTATTATGAAAAAGTTTTAAATTAATCAGCTACTTTCTGTTGGCTTCGCTGTGTTGTATCTTATGGTCTTAGTATACGTGTGAGAAATGTCTAAATAATGATTCAAAAATGAAGTTTTTAGAAATTAAATATGAACAAATTATGAACGACACCAAAGGTAAAAAAATGACAGTATTTTTTTACAATTCTTTGCGGTATTTTCATGCCTGCATTTTTTTTATAATAAAAGTATCAATGAAAAACTGTAATGAAAGGGTGGCTGAGCATGGGTGCCAAAACAAAGAAAAAACAAAAGAAGATCAAACAGAAATTCAGCATGCAGCTTATGTGGAAGCAAAGGTATCTGTTATTGATGTCCATTCCGTTTGTGATATGGCTGATCGTTTTTAAGTATATACCNTTATGGGGCTGGACGATGGCGTTTCAGGATGTCAAGCCGGCAACATTTGCACTTTCATTTTTTGAGAGGAAATTTGTAGGGTTTGATAATTTTACGAAAGCGTTTACAGATCGTATTTTTGTACAGACGATGATCAATACGATCGCTCTCAGTATTCTTGGTATCGCGCTGGGAACGATTTCGGCNATCGTGTTTGCGTTGATGNTGAATGANCTTNGTTATGTCGGATTCAANAAGATCACGCAGACGATCTCTTATCTGCCCCANTTTGTATCATGGGTGGTTATNGCGAGTATNGCGAAGATGGTATTCAATGACGGCGGTATGATAGACAGCATTACGGGCAAGAATTTGAAATTGATGTCAACCAATTCTGCGCTGTTCTGGGTTGTCATTTGTATCATTAATGTCTGGAAAGAAGTCGGCTGGGATGCGATCGTGTATCTCTCCGCAATGGCGGGAATCGATCAGGGACTTTACGAAGCGGCAAAAGTGGATGGGGCGAACAGGTTACAGCGGATCTGGCATATTACGCTGCCGGGGATCAAACCTACCGTTGTTGTATTGCTGATCATGAGTATAGGAAGCGCATTGAACGTTGGTATGGAACGCCAGATGCTGTTGAGCAATGCGATCGTTCAGGATCATGCAATGGTACTTTCCTGGTTTGCTTACCTAAGAGGTATTGGTAACAATAATTACGGTGTCGGTACAGCTATCGGTATGTTCCAGTCATTAGTAGGCATTACGCTGCTTCTGATCGCAAACAAAGTTGCCGGATGGCTTGGCGAAAGCAGACTGGTATAAGGAGGGACTGTCGTGGAAAAGGTAAAAGTAACATCGAGTAAAGTGAAAAGCCGGGACAGATATCTTGACTATGTACTGGTGGTTCTGTTTGTTTTCATTATTATTGTGACAATATATCCTTTTTTGAATGTGTTGGCGATCTCACTGAACGATCCGGTAGATACCATGCGGAATATCAACTTTGTCTTTCCGCGAGTATTTACGCTGTATAACTATCAATATGTGTTCCGGGAGAATGATCTGACGGGCGCATTCCTGACTTCTGTAGCGAGAACGGTGATCGGTACGGGCGCGGGTGTCATCTGCACCTCTATGGTGGCATATGTGCTCAGCAGAAGAGATTTTTATTTCAACAAACTTTTTACCATGTTATTCATTATTACCATGTATGTCAGCGGCGGACTGATTCCGGAATATCTGCTTTTAGCAAGAACGTTGAAGCTGACAAATAACTTTCTGGTATATATCGTGCCCGGTTTGATCTGGGTATACAATATCATCCTGACCCGTTCGTACATAGATGGTCTGCCGGACGCATTGCAGGAGGCGGCAAGGATTGACGGGGCCAACGATCTGTTTATCTGGTGGAAGATAGTCGTTCCGCTTTGCAAACCGGTAATGGCAACGGTATCGCTTTTTGTGGCAGTCGGACAGTGGAATTCCTTTATGGATACTTATTTATATGCGAAAAAGCTGCCCACATTACAGTATTTGCTCTATGAGATCATGGAGCAGGCGACAACCAAGATAGATTCACATTCAGCGAATCTGACACAGATGACCACGACGGTATCGCCCCTTTCCGTGCGTATGGCAGTTACCATCATCGCGACACTGCCGATTCTGATAGTTTATCCTTTCCTGCAGAAATATTTTGTAGGCGGTATGACGGTTGGAGCAGTCAAAGACTAAGACTGAGCTGATAAAAAAAGAAGGAGGATTTATTCATGAAAAAGAAACAACTTATGGCAACACTGCTTGTGGCAGCAATGACAGCATCGGTTCTGTCCGGCTGTGGCGGNAATGGCGGCAGCGCAGACAGCACTTCAGGCGATGGGGGTTCTGCAGCCTCTACTGATGCGTCCACTGATGATTCAGGTGCTGCAGAAGACGCACAGGCGTCTGCAGGTGCCGGAGAAGAGATGACATTGACCTTCTACAATGCAGACGGTCAGGATGATCCCTGGACAGATCCGGTAGCACTTGCAATTACCGATGCGACAGGTATCAAGCTGGAGACGAGTTATCCGCTGTCTTCTGAGGAAGAAGATGTTGCACTGATGATCGCAGAGGGCAGCTATCCTGATTTGATCTTTGCGAAAGGTTCTGCATCCAGCTTGATCGATGCAGGTGCATTGATCGATATGACAGATCTGATCGAGCAGTATGGTCCCAACATTAAGAAAATGTATGGGGAGGAGCTTGCAAAGTTAAGATATTCCGGAGAGGATGAGTCTATTTACCAGTTGTCTTCTTACAATGTTGGGGGATTTACCTATGAGACCGGTGGTACTTTACAGCTTCAGTGGGATCTCATGAAGGAGAATGATTATAAGATTCCGGAATCACTGGAAGAGTGGGAGACTATGCTGAAGGATTACATAGCTGCACATCCGACAACGGATGATGGCTATGATACGATCGGACTTACCNTNTCCTGNAGTGACTGGCATTGGTATATCACACTGGCAAACCCGGCAGGATTTATTGCAGACGGTGCACCGGATAACGGTCAGTGGCTGATTGACGACAATTACAATGCAGTATATAAATTCTGTTCTGAGAAGGAGAGAGAGTACTTTAGATGGCTGAGCCGTATGTACGATGAGGGCATACTGGACAGCAATTTCGCAACACAGACACATGAAGATTATATCGCTAAGATTGCTACCGGGCAGGTGCTTTCCATCGTTGATTCCAACTGGGATTACAATGATGCGATCACGATCCTGAAGGCAGACGGCAAAATGGGCAAGACATATGCAGAGCTTCCTTTCACAGCCAGCCCGGATATCAAGTGNCCTACTCTGATGTATCAGGGTCTGACAACCGGTTATGGTGTTGGTATTTCNGTAGACTGTGAGGATCCGGTTAGAGCAATNCAGTTCCTTGATTATCTGTGTTCTGATGAGGGTCAGGTATTGGTTCACTGGGGTATTGAAGACGTAAACTACTTTATTGACGACGAGGGACATCGGTATAGAACAGACGAAGAGATCGAGTATAGTGAAACAGATACAGAGTATAAAAAGACNACNGGTGTAGGCTGGCATAACTATCCGTTCCCTACATATGGTGACGGTATAGAAGANTCTACCGGAAGCACTTATACAACCGTCAGCAAGGATTCCGTTATTGATAAATANAATGAGGAGCAGCTTGCTGGTCTTGACGCATGGGGCGTTGAGATGTTGATAGATCTCTACCCGCAGCCNGATGANTTTGAAACACCTCTGTACTCTGCAATCTGGGCATATGCAAAACCGAGTGAGTTCNCAGAAATTGAAGCACTTCTGGATGAAATTGCATGGCCGGCATTGATCAAGTGTGTTACAGAGCCCGTGTCAAACTTTGACGCAAATTATGACCAGATGTTAAGTGATCTGGANGGCGTTGGACTGTCTGATGCACAGGATATGCTGACAGAGATCATTAAAGAGAAGGTNGCAATGGTTCAGTAAAGAAGCNTGCGCNGTCGNNNGCATNTCAAAAAGCTCGATTCCNTTANACGGGAATCGGGCTTTTTTCTTTNTNGCCCACNGATTTACGAAACTCAGCAGGACTTTGTCCGACATATTTTTTGAATTTNTTATGNAAATAATCTACGTTTTTATATCCAGCCTGTTTGGCGATCTCATAGACCTTCCAGTTATCTTCTGNTAAAAGCTCTTTTGCATATTCNATCCGTTTGTGATCGATGTAAGAATTNAAGTTTTCGCCNACCANCNTACTGAATAGTTTNCCCANATAAGCNCTGTTATAGCCAAAAAGNGTTGCGATGGNCTCCAATTTGATATTGTCNCGGAAATTGTGNTCGATATAGAAGAGCACATCAAATATCACAGCATCNCNGGCAGGATTGCCGATCGCNTCGATCATCATNTTAAANTGCTCCGACAGGAANTGNAGNATCTCACGGAGNTAATTTTGATGACCGATATATTTTATCACTGCNGAATTACTCATAAATGGAATATCNGCAGAAGNGTAATTTNGATGGATATTCTCTTTGATCCTNAAGTANAGATCCGTTAAAAAAAGCCTTATTTCGTCGATTCCCGCCATAGATTGTGAAAATCCGATTT
The DNA here is from genome assembly GCA_014804615.1 of Lachnospiraceae bacterium. Lineage (GTDB taxonomy): Bacteria > Bacillota > Clostridia > Lachnospirales > Lachnospiraceae > UBA3282. Next base: position 25,522 of record JAAUZL010000005.1, on the reverse strand, counting down.
CCAGTTTTCGCAGGGTATCTGAGATTTGGGCATGGTTATAGGATTGGATGTAGTCTGTAAAATTCCTTGCCAGGTCAGAAAGAGATTTCTCGGAAAGGTCCAAAAAGTTAGGGGGGGGGGTAGAACCGTTATCTCGAGAAAAAAATGACAGCATTTCATACCCCAGCGCATGCTGATCGGGCGGGTAGAAAAAGCGGCGGTTTAACAGAGTGTATGCGTCTTCAAAAGAAAAATGGATATCTTCCACGGCGGAGACGGGTCGGCCATAAGTTAAAAACATAGATTCCATCGGAGAACCGTCCTGTATTGGCCTTTCTTTATAATATCTCAGGAAATCATTCAGCTTGTGCAGGCCATGAGTGCCTTTTAGCAGGACCACTTCCTTGTTGATGATCTTTAAATGTTCAAAAATATTATTTTCGCGATTGATCACTCTGAGGAGATCCGCAAAAGTATAGGGCGCCATTGCGGAATGCTCATGAAAGCTTTCGCAGATGACGATCTGATAGGAATTTGCCCGGAGGTGAAAACGATCCAGAGCTTCCTCGGAAAGGGGCGTGTCAAGTGTATTTGTAAATAATTCGACAAGGACCAGCTTTTTGGCTTTGGTTTCGTAAGGCGCAAAACGATGGGATTGCTGTTTCTCGGCGTTGAGCATTTCCCTGATCTCGCAGGCAGCCGCGGAGAGGGCCTTTTTGTTAAGCGGTTTTGTGAGATAGCGGCTGACCCCGTATTTCATGGCTTCCTGCGCATATTTAAAGCTGGAGTGGGCACTTAGGATAATACACTTTCCCTGAAAGCCGGCTTCTCTTGCGTGGCGGATCACCTCGATACCATTCATTTTAGGCATTTTGATGTCCAGTATCACAAGGCTGGGCTGCAACGCCAAAATGCCCGTCAGAGCATCTTTACCGTTGGAAGCTTCCCCGCATAAAGAAAAATCAAGTGCTTCCCAGTCAATATCGTATTTTAATCCTTCTCTGATGGAAGATTCATCATCAGCAATAAACAGCGTTTCCATACCTGATATCCTACCACGATTTGAAGTCATATGCAAGAAAATGGGGAATGAGAAGACAGTCGAAAAGAACTATGATAAAATAGAAAAAACAAGAGAAAGCAGGGAGGATTGTAATAATGACAGTGAAGAAAAACACACCGTTTTGGGACGTGTCATTATCCATAGAGGAGCGGTTGGACTGGCTTATGTCGGCAATGACGATAGATGAAAAATTAGGCTGTCTGGCATCAACAGTTCCCGCGCTGGAACGATTGGGGATTCCGGAAATGTGCGTGGGAGGAGAGGCCGCGCACGGCGTGGAAGCACGAAACGATCAAAATGATCTGGGCGAACCGGAGACAACGACTTCCTTCCCGCAGCCGATTGGAATGAGCGCTTCCTGGGATACGGAGTTGATCCGAAAAGCGGGTGAGGTGACCGGGACAGAAGCGCGTGTTCTTTACCACCGCCATCCCGACAGGGGACTTAGCCGCTGGGCGCCGACGGTAGATCTGGAGAGAGATCCGAGATGGGGAAGAACAGAGGAAGGATATGGCGAGGATCCCTTCCTGACAGGGGAAATGTCATCTGCTTATGTTTTAGGTATGCAGGGCGAGGATCCGCATTATTTAAGAATCGCCGCGACTCTGAAGCATTTTTACGGCAATAATACGGAGGTTGGCAGAGGCTGGAAAAATGTGTCTATTGATCCTCGTAATAAATATGAGTATTATCTGGAAGCTTTTCGCAGAGCCATTGAAAAGGGCGGCGCGGAAGCCATTATGACAGCCTATAATAAGATCAATGGCATTCCGGGGATGCTGAACCCGGAAGTAAGAGCCATCTTGAAAGAGAAATACGGATTAAAACATGCGGTCTGTGACGGCGGCGCCATGGGACTGGTAGCGAATTTTCATCATTATTACGGTCTTCATGCCGAGACCATTGCGGCGTCGATCAAGGCGGGTGTGGATGCCATGTCGGATAATATGGAGATGGTGGAAGCGGCGGCCAGAGAGGCTTATGAGCTGCATCTGATTACGGAAGATGAAATTGACGAGGCGCTTAGAAATATCTTTCGGACTAAGCTGCGTCTGGGCATTTATGATGCGATCTCCTGCAACCCTTATGACAATGTGACAGAGGAGGATATCAATTCCGAAGAAAACCGTAAGATCTGTAANCAGNTNTCGCGGGAGGCGGTCGTGCTCTTAAAAAATGAAGGAAANNTGCTTCCNNTGGATCCCGCTNCGGCTGATTCNATNGCNNTGATCGGNCCCCTTGGNGATGCGTGGAATCAGGATTGGTATGGCGGNAAGGCNTACTGNGAGACAACGCTTTATCAGGGNCTGCAAAAGATAACNCAGATGCCTTTTGTGGATGGACTGGATNNAATNGTCTTCCGNTGTGGAGAGAANGGNCTTGCNGTTTCATCGGACGGNGCGNTGTACCTTGCCGAGGAACCGGATGTCTTNATCAAAGAAGACTGGGGAGAGGGCAGTTTTGCATTTCGACATGTCCGNAGCGGAAAATATATGAATACAAGATTCTATCCGAACAANGCCAAGGCGGAGGATATGGGACGGCTTGCGGCAGATGCGGAGAGAACCTTTGACTGGTTTGTTATGGAGATCTTTCANCTGGAAGAGAAAGGCACCGGCAGNNTTCAGCTTACAAANCGNTTNGGNTCGCCGTTCATGNTGGGAGAAGACGGGAGNCTCTGGTCTATGAAAGGCGGCGAAAAAATAGGNCCTACGGTGGGAATCGAGATGGCAAGCGCCGAAACAGCCAAAAGAGATNTGGCGCTCTCTGAAATCNTTTTCCGCATGGAAGTCGTGGAATCCGGTGTGGAAAAAGCGGTACAGCTGGCAAAGGAGCAGAAAACGGNAATANTGGCTCTCGGCTGCAATCCGATGATCAATGCCAAAGAAGAGGTGGATCGCTCTACGATCCTGTTGCCGCCGGAGCAGGAGAAGCTGCTCGATGCGGTATGTCAGGCAAATCCCAACGTGGTACTGGCATTGTTTTCCAACTATCCCTATGCNATCACGGAGGCGGATAAAAAGGTGCCTGCAATCCTCTGGAGCGCTACGGGAAGNCAGGATATGGGAGANGCCATGGCGGAGACGATCTTTGGTCAGAATGCGCCGGCCGGCAGGTTGAATATGACATGGTATCGCAGCGATGACCAGCTTCCGGATATCGATGATTACGANATCATCAAGGGCAAAAGGACTTACCGCTATTTTGACGGAGANGTGCTGTATCCTTTCGGGTATGGACTTACTTATTCTGAATTTNCNTATTCNGATCTGTCTGTAGAGCTTGTGGATAAGATCGCGNTAAAGGTCAGCTTTTGTGTAAAGAATACGGGCGATANGATCAGCGATGAGGTGNCGCAGGTGTATGGCACAGCTCCNGCATCCCGTGTGCAAAAGCCCCTGAAGCAGCTGCTTGGNTTTCGGAGAATAAAAGANNTGAGNCCGGGAGAGAGCAGAACGGTAGAGATAACGGTNCCGGTNGAGGANTTCCGTTTCTATGATGTTGTCAGCCGTTCTCTGATGGTNGAAGAAGGATGCTATACGATCTANGCGGGTTCCTCCAGNGCCGACTGCGCTGTTACAGGACANATTGCCATTCCGGGNCAAAAGACAGGGCTGCGAAATCTGCAGACAAAGACNGCGGCGGATCACTATGATGATTATGAAAATATCGTGCTGACAGAGGGNCAGTTCGGGTATAGCGCCGNGGCTCTTNTGGATTCGGAAAAAGAGGGGATTTTGTGTTATCGGGATTGTATCATGGAAAATGGCGCGCAGGAATTGTCGCTTCACCTGAGGAGNGAGCGCGGAGCAAAGGTNGAAGTNNTGATAAACGGNAAGNTGGCAGGAAGCTGGAGNGGNGATACCAGAACTTATTTAGAGAGGCCCCATCCTGTGATGGGACCNCTGATGGTCANAGATGCCGAAGACCGGATANACAGCTGGCCGGTGGTCTATGCGGATGTAAAAATACCNCTTGACACNNCNGGGCAGAANACGCCNGCNGANCTGATGATACGGTTATCGGGAGACGTNAAGNTGTGTTATTTTACNCTAAACTAAGATNACTTCCNGCAGCCATGTGTTGGCGAGAGACACCCAGGACTGACATTCNTTTTCGGNGCCATATCCGCCCNNGTCGCAGGTNCTTTCGTCAGCAAGNCCCAGNCCGTGNCCGCCTTTGGCNTATAAATGCAGCTCNACCGGGATNTGCTGCNTGCGCATTGCCAGTGCGAGNAAAAGTGAATTTTCAGCCGGAACCAGNNCGTCTTCATGGGTNNTCCAGATGAAGGCGGGCGGTGTNTCCGCNCTGACNTGATTTTCNANAGACAATTCCTCTTTCATNTCNTCATAGCGNTCNTGCAGCAGCTTNCGGAAAGAATCTTCATGGGCGTAGGGGCCGGAAGTGATAACGGGATAGTTCAAGATCATCCCTGCCGGNCGAAGTGTTTCTGANGGNACGCCGAGTTCTTTCGAGATAAATTCNCTNTTCCAGAACATNCCGTAATTNGCNGCCAGATGTCCNCCNGCGGAGGAGCCNTCAACGATGATCTTATCCGCATCAATATGCCATTCTTCGGCNTGNTCTCTCATNAGNTTCACCGAGGTNGCAAGTTCCAGNAAAGCAGNCGGATAAGTGGCCGGNTCTATGGAATAATAAAGCACTGCNGCATGNTAGCCGTAGGCNTTCCATTGCAGGGCNAACATTTCTGCTTCCCTGTCNGAAAGAAAACAATAACCGCCGCCGGGGCAGANGATGATAAGGGGACGTTTTTTGACGTTGATNTCATNGGAATNNGAGATCAGNTAGGTGCNTANTTTCGNGTCAGGGGTGGANCCTTTTACCTGAATNGGTATTTCTTTATAAATCATGATNTATANNTCCTTTCTATAATTTATTCAACTGCAATTTTAATAACNACNGGGAAGTCACTCTGTANCGTCNTGGTGTCAAAATGCAATCCCGTTTCATCNGNCTGAAATGCAATTNTTTCNTTTGAGCCAAGAACNTCTACNGCCCGGATGATNCCGTGGAAATTNGGTTTATTGGCATCNTGGGTTTTAGACAGNGAGCGGATGGTAACGTGTCCGTCTTCNGGATAGTGCAGACAGATNGCATAGATACATCCGTTTCCCGCAGTAAANCGATAATCTTCTTTCGTGTAGGAGGTNGCGGAAGCATCGCTGAACTGTCCTTCCANTTCCTGNGTGGGNCCTTCCGCAGGGTAGCGCCACGGTTTGGAATCGTAGATGGCTTCTCCGTTTACNGCAAGCCAGGAACCGATATCCTGCAAGATGGACAGATCTTCCGGCGGAATGGTACCATCGGCTTTCGGGCCGATATTGAGAAGCAGATTCCCGTTTTTGCTGACCACATCGATNAGATAGCATATGATCTCCAGACTGCTCTTATAATCGAGGGAGGTGGTGTGNCACCAGGAATTGCGGGCGACAGCAGTATCTGTCTGCCAGTGNTANGGTTTCGCATCTGCGAATTTGCCGCGTTCCACATCTACTACGCCGCTGCCGAAGGCCATGGCGTCATGTTTATAGCAGATCGCGGTATGGTGTCCGCGTTCTAAGCCTCTGTTATANTAGTAGGCGGCAATCTGCCGCAAGGCNGGTTTATATCCCTCGTGNTGGATCCACCAGTCAAAATAAAGGANNTNCGGNTGATAGCGGTCGATGATCTCACAGGTGCGGCATATCCAGTCCTCCAGNAATTCCTGNGTCGGATAGGGGTTNGCGAAAAGATCCTGCTGNTCNGGCTGTTCCTGTATGGAGGGCCAGTAGAANTCACCGCATTTCAGAGGTTCCNTGATATCGCTGTCGAAGTCTTTGCCGTTGCCCATAAACCAGAGGTGTTCCGCTCTGTGCGTCGAGGTGCAGAAAACGAGTCCTTTTTTCTCAAAGGCAGCTTTCAATTCTCCAAGGATATCCCGTTTCGGTCCCATTTGGGCAGCATTATAAATCGATAAGTCGCTCTGGTACATCTGGAAGCCGTCATGGTGCTCCGCTACCGGGACAACATATTTGGCTCCTGCCGCGGCAAAGGTTTCCGCCCAGAGATCCGGATCAAATTTGTCTGCCGTAAAGAGCGGGATAAAATCTTTATAGCCGAAATCCTTATGAGGACCGTAGGTCTTCACATGGTGCTCGAATTCGGGTGTGCCCTGTATGTACATATTTCGGGAATACCATTCATTGTTGAAGGCCGGAACACTGTAGAGTCCCCAATGGATGAAAATGCCGAATTTCGCTTTTTCAAACCAGGAGGGCATGCCGAAATCTGTCAATGAAGACCAATCGTCATGGTATGGGCCCTTATCGATCACTTCCATGATCTGTGCTAAATATGCTTTTTTGTCTGTTATTTTCATATGCATCCTCTTTTAGATAAGTTTTTTACTGTATGCGTAAAATGGCAACGCCCTTGGCGGAAAGAGCAAGCGTGCTTCCTTTTTCATATGACACATCTGTCAGAATGTCGGTGCCCGCATGGTTCAATATGATATCGTGTTTCTTCTCGTCATGGTTCAAGAAGAAGAGGAAAGAGCCGTTTTTATTGGAGCGCTTCGTAACCTCAACACATGCGGGTGTTTCGATGATCGGCTCAATGCCCGCCTCTGTACAGATCTCTTCAATAAACGTCTGATAAAATTCCGCATTGGAGCGCGTGGCAACGTAGTAGGCATATCCTTTGCCGAAAAGATGACTGGTGAGTGAGGGCATACCTGCGTAGAAATCTTTCTCATAAAAACTGAGCGCTTCAGCCCCTTCTGTATGTAAGAGATCACAGATCACAGCAGCAGGATAGGAGGTGCCTTCGTAAGTAAAGCTGTTAGCAGCATCCTCTGGAAGAGCATCCTCCTCCTCCACCCATATGCCGAGGATATCTCTTAATTTACCCGGATAACCGCCTGTTGTCACCAGATCGTGCTCATCCACATAGCCGCTGAAAAAAGTAGTCAAAAAGCGGCCGCCGTTTTTCACAAACCGGCGAACCTTTTCGTCATAACCGCTCTTCACCATATACAGGAGCGGAGCGACAACGAAAGCATAGCCCGACAGATCATCTTCCACACTGATGAGATCTACAGGGATGTTCAGGTTGTGAAAAGCCTTATAATAATTCATGACTTCATCAAAGTAATGCAGGTGTACGCTCGGCCCGGCAGAGTAGTCTGTTGCCCACCAGTTATCCCAGTCAAAGACAATAGCAGCTTTCGCTTCGGTTCTGGCACCTAAAGTGAGATCTCCAATTTTAGTGAGTTCTGCACCGAGCTCCGCGACCTCCCGGAAAACGCGTGTATTTTCATGACCAGCATGGTCAATGACGGCGCCGTGGTATTTTTCGCAGGCGCCGATGCTGCGCTTCATCTGGAAAAACATGACGGTATCTGCACCATGCGCAACTGCCTGATAACTCCACAGGCGCATAACGCCCGGACGCTTCAGGGAATTATAAGGAAGCCAGTTGGTAACACTGGGTGTCTGCTCCATGAGGGCAAAGGGTTTGCCCTGCTTCAGGCCGCGCATCAGATCATGCTTGAATGCCGTCTCCTCAATGGGAGAGTCATTGGCAGGATAGTTATCCCAGGAAATGAAATCCATATAGGAAGCCCATTTCTGATAATCCAGATCCTGATAGGCGCCCATCAGATTGGTGGTAATCGGGATATCCGGTGTGATCGCATGGATGGCATCGGATTCTAGCCGATAGCAGTTTAAGATGCTGTCGGAGTTACATCTTCTGTAATCGAGGGAAATTCCCTGAAAAGTGGTTCGGTTCGGCTCGAAGTGCTCGGAAAGCACATTGGGGGCAACAATATCCTCAAAATCATAAAAAGTATGTCCCCAGAAGGCCGTATCCCATACCCGGTTGACTTCTTCGATCGTTTTATATTTGTCTTTCAGCCAGTCCCGGAAGTGGCGTTCGCAGTTCTCACAGTAGCATACGCCGCCATACTCATTGGAGATATGCCACGCAACGATATTGTCGTAGTCTTTATAGCGCTCAGCCAGCTTAGTCGCAAGCGCAACGGCATATTTTTGATAAGTCGGACTGTTCGGACAGGAATTGTGACGGCAGCCGAATTTTCTTTTCATGCCGCTGAATTCCGTTCGCAATATGTCGGGATGTTTTCTGGCCATCCACGCAGGATGGGCGCCGGTAGAAGTGGCAAGACAGACTTTTAAACCGTGTTTTTTAACCAGGTCCATGATTTTATCCAGCTTTTCAAAATCATAGACATCGTCATCCGGCTGAAGGGCTGCCCAGCTGAAGACGTTCAGTGTGACTACATCGATATGTGCCAGTGCAAGCAGACGCATATCTTCCTCCCAGGTTTCTTCAGGCCATTGTTCGGGGTTGTAATCCCCGCCGTAAAGGATCTTGTGTACTCTATCTGATTCGATCATGCCATAACCTCACTTTCTTCCGGCTGTGTGCCTGTCTTGTGTATGACAAAGTAGTGTGGAGCCGGAAAGCCGCATATTTACTAGATATTTTATCATTTTTTGAGTATGCTGACAATAATTTTTGTTTTGATTATAAAGTCCATCCTTTTCATTTTGTATTGATATAGAGTATCATAAAAATATAGAGATGATAAATTGAGTGAGATTTGTAAAGAAGGTATGATTATGAGAAAGAAACAGAATTTTAAATGGGATAAAATTTCGCTGGGTGTATGCTATTATCCTGAACATTGGGACAAAGGTCTCTGGCCGGATGATTTAAAGCGTATGAAGGAAAATGGAATCGGCACGGTCAGGGTGGCGGAATTTGCATGGAGTATCTTTGAACCGGAGGAGGGCGTGTTTTCTTTTGCACTGTTTGATGCATTTCTTGATCTGGTCGAGCAGGAGGATATGAAAGTTATTTTCGGGACCCCTACGGCCATTCCGCCGGTATGGCTGACAGAGAAGTATCCGGAAGTGCTTAATTGCCGGAAAGACGGTGTACTGTTCCGGCATGGAATGCGGCGTCACTTTAACTACAATTCCAAAACTCTGCACCGACTGGCCGCAAGAGTGGTACGTCAGGTGGCGGAGCATTATGCAAAAAGGCCCTGTATCGTGGGCTGGCAGATCGATAATGAGCTGAATTGTGAGATCAACGAGTATTATTCGGAGAGCGACACTCTTGCATTCAGAGAGTATCTGCAGGAAAAATATGGAACATTGGATGCGCTGAATGAGGCGTGGGGTACGGTGTTCTGGAATCAGATCTATAGCGACTGGAATCAGGTGTTTGTGCCCAGAACGACAATCAATGATATGACAAACCCGCACCAGATGCTGGATTTCACAAGATTTATTTCGGAGAGTGCGATCCGTTTCTGCAAAATGCAGAGTGATATTTTGAGAGAGTATGTGAAGGATGGTGATTTCATTACCACGAACGGCATGTTTGGCAATCTGGATAATCATAAGATGGCGGACACTTGTCTGGATGTGTATACATACGACTCCTATCCGAACTTCGCATACTGCATGAAAGAGAATCCGAAGAACAACAGGACACTCAATGACAGGAAATGGAGCAAACATCTGGCGGAGGTACGTTCGATCTGCCCGCATTTTGGCATCATGGAACAGCAGTCGGGGGCAAACGGCTGGAACACCCATGCGGATGCACCGGCTCCCAAACCCGGCCAGATGATGCTGTGGGCGATGCAGAGCATTATGCATGGTGCGGATTATGTCAGCTTCTTCCGCTGGAGGACTGCGACAAAGGGTACAGAGATGTACTGGCACGGTATTCTGGATTATGATAACGGTGATAACCGCAAACTGAGGGAAGTAAAGAAGATACATGAGAGGGTACAGGCGATTGCGGATATTGCAGGTGCGGAATATGTGGCGGATTTAGGGCTTGTCCGCGATTATGACAATATATTTGATGCCCAGCAGGACGTATGGCACAGGCGGGTGGCGGACAATAGCGAAATGGAGATTTTTGTGGCTTCCCAGTTACAGCATACGCCTATGGATACTGTATACATGAGAGAGGAAACGGATGCGGAGGAGCTTAAGAAGTATAAAGTCTTACTTTATCCTCATGCGGAAATCCTGACGGAGAAGGCGTGTCATGTATTGGAAGCGTATGTCCGTCAGGGCGGTTGTCTGATCATAGGTGCGCGTACAGGACAGAAGGACAGGAACGGACAGTGTGTCATGAAGCAGATGCCGGGACTTCTTTCTCCGGCAACGCAATCTGCGGTAACGGAGTTTACATTGATCGGACCGGATGATGACGCGGTAGCTATGAATTGGAACGGCAAAGAAGTGGAGACAGGCGTTTTCAATGATATACTGGCAACGGCAGGAACAGATGCGAAGGTGCTTGCGGAATACAGCGGCAGTTATTATAAAGGCTGCCCGGCGCTGATCGAGACGAAAGTGGGAGACGGAAAGATCCTTCACTTTGGCGGCACGTTTACCAGAAATAACGTGAGGGACTTTTTGGATTATACGGGCATTCTGGAACCCTTTGCAGGAGTGGTTCATGCGCCGGAGGAATGCGAGATCGCGCTCAGAGAAAAAGATAATAAGAAATACCTGTTTGTATTAAACTTTTCAAAGAATGATCAGGGAGTTGAACTATGTTGTGAAATGACGGATTTGGATTCGGGTAAGATCGAAAAAGGTGCAGTCACTCTTGCACCATATGAAACGAAAGTATATCGCTTTAAAAGTGAATGATAACCAAGATAACCCATTATCATCCCTCATTTTTCGGGAGATAATGGGTTATGTTTTTTGCCGAAACTGCTTAGAGTTTCTCCGGTTCCGGATATTCTACTCCGAAAGTCTCTACGGTAACGCTCTGCATCACCTGATCCTCCAGAGGCCTGTCCTCGTAGTCGGTAGCGGTCTCCGCAATCTTGTCTACATTTTCCTGTCCTTCGATCACCTTTCCGAATGCCGCATAAGCGCCGTCCAAATGAGGGCTTGTCTTGTGCATGATGAAAAACTGGCTGCCTGCGGAGTCGGGCTGCATGCTTCTTGCCATGGAGAGTACGCCCGCGGTATGCTTTAAGTCGTTGGCAAAACCGTTCTGGCGAAATTCTCCCTTGATCGAGTAGCCCGGGCCGCCCATACCGGTGCCCTCGGGATCACCGCCCTGGATCATAAAGCCCTTGATGACCCGATGGAAGATCAGGCCGTCATAGAACTTTGCGTTGATGAGGCTGATAAAGTTGTTGACGGACTCCGGTGCGATCTCGGGGTATAATTCCGCCTTGATCACATCACCGTTTGCCATGGTAAAAGTTACGATTGGATTCTGTGCCATATAAAATTTCCTTTCCTAAATGCAAGATTGATAGTAAACTTAAGTTTATTCTATAAGAAATTAAAAAGAAGGTAAAGATAAATGTTAAAAGAAATCCGATTCGGGCAGGAGGAGATTTTATATATTACAGATCAGGAGGAAACCTATGCTGCGCTGAGAAAAGAAGGGCGGTATGTGCTTCCCTATTACCATGAAGGAAATCGCGGTGCGGTCTTTCCCGGAGCGATCTATGCGGTGGAATGTCTGGAGGAAGTGGAGGAGGCATCTCTGGAGATGGCGTACCGACGGCTGGCGGGTCTGCCCTGGGAGATCCTGCAGACCGAACGGTGTGTGATAAGAGAGACGACTGTGGAGGATGTGGACAGCTTTTACCGGCTCTACGAAGAGACCTCCATCACAGAGTATATGGAGCCGCTTTTCGAGGACAGGGATGAGGAAATTGCCTATACGAAAAATTATATTGAGAAAGTGTATGGGTTTTACGGCTATGGGATGTGGACTGTTCTGGAGAAAAACAGCGGAGAAGTGATCGGCAGAGCAGGGATTACCTGGCGGGAGGGATACGAGCTGCCGGAGCTTGGATTTGTGATCGGTGTACCCTGGCAGAGACAGGGATATGCTTTCGAGGTTTGCGCGGCGATCCTCGCCTATGCAAAGACAGAGCTCCTTATGGAGCAGGTACAGGCGTTGGTGCAGCCGGGAAATACGAATTCTCTGAGGCTTTGTGAAAAGCTGGGTTTTACCTTGGCGGGGGAGACGATACTGGATGGGGAGAAGCACTTGCTGTTGACGAAAAGCCTGCAGAGGGAGTAAACTGTTTTTCGGTGTTATGAAAGAAATGAGATGCGAGGTGTTTTCCTTGAAAAAACCGGAGATGAAACTGGAAGTGCGAAATTCATTGCTCCTGCTGCTTACGGCGCTGATCTGGGGCGTGGCTTTTGTGGCGCAGAGGCAGGGCGGCGCGGAGGCGGGTCCTTATACCTTTAACTGCATTCGTTCCCTTTTGGGAGCGGTAGTGCTTTTGCCGGTGCTCTCTTTTCTGGACAGACATGGGAACGACAAGAAGCCGAAAACGGCGGAGGATAAGCGCAGGCTCATAACGGGCGGTGTTCTCTGTGGAATCGTGCTCTTTGTGTCCAGCACAGTGCAGCAGCTTGGCTTGTACTATGGCACCACGGCGGGCAAGGCGGGGTTTCTTACGGCCTGCTATATTTTGCTGGTGCCTATACTGGGTATAATGTTTGGGAGAAGATGTGGCTGGAACGTTTGGGTGAGTGTGGTGGTCGCTCTGGTAGGACTTTACTTTCTGTGCCTTACGAGCGGTTTTTCTTTTCAATTCAGTGACGCTTTGGTGCTTCTGTGCGCGGTCTGCTTTTCCGTACATATTATGGTGGTAGATCACTTTTCACCTCTGGTGGATGGCGTGCGCATGGCCTGTATTCAGTTTTTGACCTGTGGATTACTGGGAGTGATTCCAATGCTTGCTGTGGACATGTGGCAGGCGGGGCTTGCCGGGTGGCTGCAAAGCCTCGGGGGTGTCAGCGTCTGGATCGCGATCCTGTATGCGGGCGTGATGTCCTGTGGTGTTGCCTATACTTTACAGATCGTGGGACAGAACGGCTTAAATCCCACGGTGGCCTCTCTGCTTATGAGTCTGGAATCTGTGTTTTCGGCGTTGGCGGGCGCACTGCTTTTGCAGGAGCGTATGAGCCGCAGAGAGGTATTGGGCAGTGTGCTGGTGTTCGCGGCGGTGCTCTTTGCTCAGGTGGATTTTTCTAAAAAAAGCAGTTGACACGAAGATATGGAAGTGCTATGATACAACCCGTAAAGGCAAAGGCGCTTTGAGGAAACTCAAGGCGCTTTTTATATTTACCGGAATGCGGAGCAATGGGGCTTGTGGAGAGAGCCATTGTATCCGCCTTTCTTTTTTAATACGGGAGGAGGAAATATTATGAGTGAGGAGATTATGGAAATTATGAACGGTCAGATATTCGGTGTGTGGTTTCTGATCGGCGCCGCATTGGTGTTCTGGATGCAGGCGGGCTTTGCGATGGTAGAGACAGGCTTTACCAGAGCAAAGAATGCGGGAAACATCATTATGAAAAATTTGATGGATTTCTGCATTGGTACGGTGGTGTTTATTCTGATCGGCTTCGGGCTTTTGTTGGGCGAGGATCTGATGGGGTTGATCGGAAAGCCGGGCTTTGATATTTTTACGGCCTACGAAAGCTTTGACTGGTCTAATTTTGTATTTAACCTGGTGTTCTGTGCGACCACGGCGACGATTGTTTCCGGTGCCATGGCAGAGCGGACGAAGTTTTTGAGCTACTGTATTTATTCGGGTGTGATCTCAGCGTTGATCTATCCCATTGAGGCGCACTGGATCTGGGGCGGCGGCTGGCTTTCCCAAATCGGGTTCCACGATTTTGCAGGTTCTTGTGCGATCCATATGGTAGGCGGCATTTCTGCTCTGGTGGGCGCGAAGATTTTAGGACCGCGTATCGGCAAGTTTAATACAGATGAGAATGGGAAAATAACAAAGGTGAATGCGTTCCCGGGACACAGCATTCCGCTGGGCGCGTTGGGCGTGTTCATTCTCTGGCTCGGCTGGTATGGTTTCAACGGCGCGGCGGCCACCAGTGTGGAGCAGCTTGGTTCTATCTTTGTGACGACAACGATCGCACCTGCGATCGCGACCGTAGTGTGTATGGTCTTCACTTGGATCAAATACGGGAAACCGGATGTGTCCATGTGTCTGAATGCGTCTCTTGCGGGGCTTGTGGCGATTACGGCATCTTGTGACGTGGCGGATGCGTTCGGCGCCATTGTGATCGGCGTGGTGGCAGGACTGCTGGTAGTGTTCGGCGTCTGGCTGTTGGATTACAAGCTGCGGATCGACGATCCGGTGGGAGCCGTGGCAGTACATATGATGAACGGTATCTGGGGAACGATCGCGGTCGGTCTTTTTGCCACAAACACAGCGCCGGAATACGCCGTCGCGGATGCATCGGGCGCAGAGCTTACGGGTTTGTTTTACGGCGGCGGTTTTAAGCTTCTGGGATTACAGCTGATCGGCTTTGCCGCAGTGGCGGTGTGGACGCTTGTGACAATTACTATTGTATTCTTAGTGATCCGGGCGACTGTGGGACTGCGGGCTTCCCAGGAGGAGGAGATCATAGGTCTGGACGCTACGGAGCATGGTCTGGCTACGGCATATTCCGGGTTCAGCATCATGGATGTATCCGGCGCAATGGTTATGGATGTCAATGAAAATACAAGCCTGGGCGTGGAGGATTACGATGCCGCTTCTCAGGTACAGAAGGATGCGGCGGTGAAGGTGGCACAGGTGCCGATGGCTTCCGCTACGGGTATGTATAAGGTGGCGATCATTGCGAAGCTTTCCAGATATGATAAGCTGCGCAAGGCCATGAATGATCTGGGTGTGACCGGCATGACGGTGACGCAGGTTATGGGCTGCGGCATTCAGAAGGGCGCGGGCGATAAGTACCGCGGCGTAGAGATGGATGCAACACTTCTGCCCAAGGTAAAGGTGGAAGTGGTTGTCAGCAAGATACCGGTAGATACGGTGGTGGAGGCTGCCAAGAAGGCGCTCTATACCGGTCATATCGGAGATGGCAAGATTTTTGTCTACAACGTAGACAGAGTCGTTAAGGTCCGCACGGGCGAAGAAGACTTCGCGGCGCTGCAGGATGTCGAATAAGCTTACACCTATATCCCTTTGTATATTTGTGAAAGAATTCCCCCGGCGCTCCACCGTCGGGGGAGTTCTTTTACCTGCAGGCGGAAAGAACCTTTTATTGTGTTTTAACGGTATTTACGATATGATAAGAGGAAACTTGAAAGAGGATGTATTTTTAGATTAATTATAAAGAAGGGATAGGCGCATATGGCGACAAAAAAGAAGCAGGAAATAGAGTTCCGCTATTACGAAGTCCCGGAGGGAGAGCAGGTGCTGGCGCTTCTGGGGGAAAGCTGGCGGCGGGTGTATGGGGATGATATCAACGGCTTTTCCCTGCATTTTCACAACCTTATGGAGATTGGTTTTTGTATAGAAGGGACAGGCGATATGGTGCTGGATGAGGAGACGGTGACCTATTCTTCGGGCGCACTTACGGTGATTCCGATGAATTGTCCTCATGTGACGAACAGCCGCATGAATAACCTGAATTATTGGGAATATCTCTTTTTGGATCCGGAAGCGATCCTGAATGCGGCGTACCCGAAGGACAGTATGTTTGTAAACAAACTGCTGGAGCGGATCAATCATCATGCTGTGTGCTACGAGGCGGGGCAGAATGAGGAGCTGGAGGGATTGGTGCGGGCGGTCATGAACGAGTGCCGGAATCGAAAGAGCTATTCTGTGGAGGTGCTGCGCGGGCTTTTGCTTTCCATGGTGATTGTGATCGCCCGTCAGGAAGCTGCACCGGGTCTGGAGGGACAGCATTTTCAGAAAAACGGTCTGGGACATATCACGCAGGCGCTGGATCATATCCGCGCACATTATATGGAAGAAATCCGTGTGACAGAGCTTGCGCGCAAGTGTTCGTTAAGTGAAACTCATTTTCGCAGGATCTTTGTGGAATATATGAATATGACGCCGGCGGAGTATGTGATGCTGATTCGGATACAAAACGCCTGTGAATTGATCAAAAAAAGCCGTTATTCTATGGAGGAGGTGGCGCAGCGGGTGGGATACCCCACTGTATCGACCTTCAACAGGAATTTTCGCAGGATCGTGGGCACATCACCCTATCAATATAAGAAGAATCGGGAGGGTTATGAAGGGAAATTGATGAATTTCAAAATTTCTGCCAAAAAAGGTTGGTAATTTGCACGAAAAGAACAAGTTATATGGCGGAAAAGAGCAAAAAAGACTCTCAACATGGTCGATTTTGCTCTTTTTTAGATTGAATACGAGAACATAAGAGGCACAGATGCTGATATAATGCACATATAAAATAGAAGCGGAGAAGAAAAATTATACAAATTGCCCACTGAAGATCAGTTGGGAGTTCCGAAAAATTCCGCGGATATTTAAAAAAAGGAGGACGAAAACATGAAAAAGAAATTGTTATCGGTTTTACTTGTCGGTGCTATGATGACGACAATGCTGACCGGATGTGGCGGCGGTTCTGACACAGCGGCACCCGCAGCAGACAGTGGTTCCACAGAGGAGGCAGCTCCTGCGGCAGACAGCGGCTCTTCTGAGGAGGCAGCACCCGCAGCAGCAGAAGGTGAAGAGACTCTGACAGTTTGGTGCTGGGACCCGGCATTCAACATGAACGCAATGTACGAGGCTGAGAAGGTTTATCAGAAAGATCATCCGAACTTCAAGCTGAACGTAATTGAGACTCCTTGGGATGATGTTCAGACCAAGGTTACCACAGCAGCTACTTCCGGCGATTTAAGCACATTACCTGACATTTTCCTGATGCAGGATAATGCGTTCCAGAAGAACGTGATCAGCTTCCCGGATGTATGTGCTGACCTGACAAACAGCGGCATTGATTTCTCCCAGTTTGCAGCAGGTAAGACAGCATATTCTGTAATTGATGGCAAGAACTACGGTGTACCTTTTGATAACGGCGCAGTTGTCGCTTGCTACCGCACAGATCTTCTGGAGCAGGCAGGTCTGACCATCGATGATTTCACAGACATTACTTTTGATCAGTACCTTGAGAACGGTAAGAAGGTTCTGGATGCAACCGGCAAGCCCCTCATCTCCATGCAGGCAGGTGAGTGTGACCTGATCATGATGATGCTTCAGTCCGCAGGCTCTTCTCTTTTCAATGAGGACGGCACGGCAAACATCGTTAACAATGATACCTTAAAGATCGTTATGGAGACTTACAAGTCCTTGAAAGATGCTGGTGTACTTACTGAGGTTAACAGCTGGGATGAGTATGTAGGCGACTTTGTAAGCGGCAACGTTGCAGGTACGATCAACGGATGCTGGATCATGGCTTCCATCCAGACAGCAGAGGATCAGGCAGGTAATTGGGCAATCACCAATATGCCCAGCCTGGTAGGCGCAAGCAATGCAACTAACTATTCCAACAACGGCGGTTCTTCTTGGGCAGTTACCACGAAGTGCGCAAATCCTGAGTTGGCATATGATTTCCTTGCAAGCACTTTCGCAGGCAGCACAGAGCTGTATGACAACATCCTTGACAGCGGCGCTCTGGCAACATGGGCACCCGCAGGTGATTCTACCGCATACGGCGCTGGAAATGACTTCTTCGGTGGCGATGCAGTTTCCGCTAAGATCGTAGATTTTGCAACCAAGGTACCTTCCAATATTACAGGTGCATACTACTATGAGGCACGTAATGCGGTGGCAACAGCGATCACGAACTATATTAACGGATCCGATCTCGCAACTGAGCTGCAGACCGCAGAGCAGACCGTGAACTTCAATATGGGTCAGTAACAAGCCATGCAGATATATGGCAGAGAAACCGTCGAAAGCTTGCTTTCGTAAGGTTGATCTGACATATATCTATAGGGCGACAGCCCGTCAGCCGACGAAGCTGCGAAGCAGGTTTGGCGGCTGGGCATGGCGGAATAAATTAAAGTAACAAGCAACACAGGGGAATAGTTTCAACAGGCTGTTCCCCTTTTTAACTCCAACGATAGAGAAGGAGGGGTTTTTTTGAGCAAGCCAAAAAAAATGACGCTTAGCAAAAAACAGAATTTAATGGGGTGGCTCTTTCTTTTGCCCGGCGCTCTCTTGATTTTCATCATGAGTTTTGTGCCAATGTTCAGAGCCTTGCTTTTATCATTTAAGACAGGCGTTGGTGCGGCGATGAAGTCGTGCGGCGTCATGAATTACGTTAGAATGTTTCAGGATGCGGTGTTTGTCCAATCCATTAAAAATACATTTTTTTATCTGATCATTCAGGTGCCGGTGATGCTGATCCTGGCGTTGATTCTGGCATCCATACTGAATAATAAGGATTTAAAATTCAAAGGACTTTTCCGGACGATGATTTTCCTGCCCTGCGCGACTTCGCTGGTGGCCTACGCTATCATTTTCCGGTCCCTGTTTGCCAATAATGGTTTGGTTAATCTGGTTTTAGTCAATTTGGGGATTTTAGACCAGCCTTATGCGTTCCTGACGCATACGACAAGCGCGCGTATTGTCATTATTATTGCGTTGCTCTGGCGGTGGACGGGATATAATATGGTATTCTACCTGTCGGGACTGCAGAACATTGAGTATTCCGTGTATGAGGCGGCTAAGATCGATGGCGCATCGGCGGTACAGTCCTTCTTTAAGATTACTGTGCCACTCTTAAAGCCTACGATCCTGTTGACGGCGATCATGTCCACCAACGGCACGTTACAGCTCTTTGATGAGTCAGTCAACCTGACCAACGGTGGCCCGGCGAATACATCGATCACGATGTCGCATTACATATATGATATGTCCTTTAAGTATGTGCCTAACTTTGGGTACTCGGCGGCAATGTCCTTCTTAATTTTGATTCTGGTTGCCATCCTGGCATTCCTGCAGATGAAAGTAGGTGATAAGCGTGATTAAATTGAGAAAATTTTGTATGTATCTGTTTTTATGCATAGTATCCTTTATCTCGGTATTTCCGCTTTACTGGATGGTAAGCGCCGCAACGAACAAGAGCGCGGAGGTAATTTCCGGGCGGTTGATCCCGGGCACCTATTTTATGGAGAACTTGAGGAATCTGCTGGCGACGCAGAATGTAGGGAGAGCTTTCGGTAATTCCTTTAAATATTCCATTATTTTGACGCTTGCGTCTCTTGTGGTCAGCTCTCTTGCGGGTTACGGGTTTGAGATTTTCCATGATAAGGCCAAGGATATGCTGATGAGTGTTATCTTGTTGGCGATGATGGTGCCTTTTGTGGCGACCATGATTCCTTTGTTTCAGATGGTTTCCAAAGCGGGTTGGCTAAATTCGACGATTGGATTCATTCTGCCGACGATTTCCACACCGTTTCTGATCATGATGTTCAGGCAGAGTGCGAGATCCTTCCCTCATGATATTATGGAGGCGGCGAGAATTGACGGGCTCTCTGAGATCCGCATTTTCTTCCAGATGTTCATTCCGACCATGCGGTCTACTTACGCAGCGGCCATGACCATCACCTTCATGAATGCATGGAACAGCTACCTCTGGCCCAAGGTAATCATGACGGATGCTACCAGCCAGACTATGCCGATGGTGGTGGCGAACCTGACGGAAGGTTATGTGACGGATTATGGTATGCTGATGCTGGCCGTTCTGATCTGTACACTGCCTACCGCGATCGTATTCTTCTGCTTACAGAATGCATTTGCAGAAGGTATTACAGGTGCTGTCAAATGATGTAAGCACAGGGCCGTGCAGATTTACGGTGAGACAGACGGAAGAAAGCTTGCTTTCGGACGAATGTATCAACGGAAATCTATAGGGCGAGAGCCCGAACATGAGCAAAAGAAAAGCTGCGAAGCAGCGATTTTGCGAATGTAGCACGACAAAGTAATTATTAAAATAAGGTGTCAAAAACATCTGAAAAATCGAGATGCTTTTGACACCTTTGTTATAAAAACAATATGAAAAGGAGCGATGCTGTAATATGTCACAGTTTGATTTTAATAAAGTGAAAGATCCGCGCTTTTTCAAGGAGAATGTGCTTCCTGCCCATGCGGCGCTTGGTCTCTATGCCAATGAGGCGGAGGCGGCACGGGGAAAAAGCAGCCTGACACAGTCATTGGATGGCATCTGGAAATTTTCTTATGCGGTGAATATGGCTTCCGCGATAAAAGGATTTGAAGAGGAGACCTACGACTGCAAGAGCTGGGCAGATATCCGGGTGCCGGCACATATCCAGATGGAGGGATATGATATTCCGCAGTATGCCAACACGCAGTATCCCTGGGACGGCAGAGAAGAGATCGCGCCGGGAGAGATTCCGGAGCGGTTTAATCCGGTAGCCAGCTATGTAAAATATTTTGAGGTGCCGGCGTCTATGCGCGAACAGGAGATCCGCATCGTCTTTGAAGGTGTGGAGAGCGGCATGGCGCTCTGGTGCAATGGCGCTTATGTGGGCTACAGTGAGGATAGCTTTACGCCCTCCGAGTTTGATCTGACACCCTATCTGCGGGACGGGGAGAATAAACTGGCGGTGCAGGTATATAAATGGACCTCCTCGAGCTGGTGCGAGGATCAGGACTTTTACCGTTTCTCCGGCATTTACAGAAGCGTATATCTGTATGCGGTTCCTGGTGTGCATATTGAGGATCTGAAGATTAGGACGCTTTTTGAAGGAGAGGATTTCGGGAAAGCAAAGCTGGATGTGCAGTGCAAGGTGAAGGGGAACGGTACATGCCGGCTCCGCCTCAAAGATGGAGAGGCCTTGCTTTTAGAGAAGGAGCAGCAAGCGGCGGCGGAAATAGCTTTTGAGGAGACTGTGGAGGCGCCGAAGCTTTGGAGTGCAGAGGAACCCTATTTATATCAGCTGGAAATTGAATGTGCGGACGGATCCGGCGAGGTGACGGAGTTCGTTTCCCAGCCGGTGGGTTTCCGCAAGTTTGAGATGAAGAACAGGCGCATGCTTCTGAATGGAAAGCGTATCGTCTTTAAGGGCACGAACCGTCACGATTTCAGTTCCGTCTCGGGGCGGCACATATCCTACGAGGAGCTGGTGAAGGATGTCGTGACTATGAAGCGCAATAATATCAATGCGATCCGTACCAGCCATTATCCTGACGATGAACGGCTCTATGAACTGTGCGACCGCTACGGACTGTATCTGATCGCGGAGAGCAATCTGGAATCTCACGGAACATGGGCGGCTTACCTGAAAGGCAGGAAGGATATGTCCTTTGTGGTGCCTGATGACAAGGCGGAGTGGAAGGAGATGATGTACGACCGCATCAATTCCAGCTATCAGCGGGACAAGAATCATCCGGCGGTGCTCATCTGGTCTGTGGGGAATGAATCTTATGGCGGAGAGACCATCTATGAGATGTCCGAGCTTTTCCGCAAGCTGGATAATACCAGACTGGTGCATTACGAGGGCGTTTTCAACGACAGGCGCTACAACGATTCTTCTGATATGGAAAGCCGTATGTATGCTACGGTGGTGGACATTAAGAAGTATCTGGAAGAGGATGGGAAAAAGCCTTTCATCTGTTGTGAGTACACACATGCGATGGGGAATTCCTGTGGTGCGATGCACAAGTACACGGAGCTGGCGGATCAGGAGGATTCCGGTTATCAGGGCGGCTTTATCTGGGATTATATAGACCAGTCCATCTATAAGAAAGACCGTTATGGAAAATGGTTCCAGGCCTACGGCGGCGATTTCGGGGAAAGGCCCACCGACTATAATTTCAGCGGCAATGGTATTGCCTATGGCGGAGAGAGAGAAGCTTCGCCCAAGATGCAGGCGGTGAAGTTTAATTATCAGAATATTACGGTAACGGCAGGGAAAGATAAATTCGAAGTGTGGAATAAGAATCTTTTTGTTTCCACGGAGCGTTTCCTCTGCGTGGCACAGCTTTTGCAGGACGGCGTGAAGGTGGCGGAGAAGGAGCTTGCGGGAATCGCAGTTGCGCCGGATAGCAGATGTGCTTATCCGATGCCTTATACACTGCCTGAGGAGCCGGGCGAGTATGCGGTGACGATCTCCTTCCGGTTGAAGGAAGATACCCTGTGGGCGAAAGCAGGACATGAAGTAGCCTTCGGACAGGCGGTGATCGGCAAGGTGGATGCTCCGGCGGAGGAAAAGAATAAGCCCTTTGAGCTGATACGCGGCAATGACAATATCGGTGTCCGTGGCGAGAATTTCGATGTACTTTTCTCGGAGCTTTCCGGGGGCCTGGTATCCTACCGCTATGCGGGCAAGGAAATGATAGAAGCAATCCCCAGACCGAACTTCTGGCGTGCGCCTACGGACAATGATGAGGGTAATAACATGGCGGGGAGACAGGGGCAGTGGAAGCTGGCAAGCCTCTATGCTACTCATAAAGGAGTAGGGAAAAAGCTGGATGTACCGGGAGGTGTGGCCTATGAAAATCCCATCGTCCGGGAGGAGAAGGATTTTGTCAGTGTGACTTATCTCTATGATCTCCAGACGACTCCGGCTGCCATCTGCCAGCTAACCTATGAGGTTTACGGCGACGGACACATCCGCACGACGCTTTCTTATGAGGCGGTAGAGGGATTACCGGATATGCCGGAGTTTGGCGTACTGTTTAAGCTGAACGCTGACTATGATCAGGTGGAATGGTATGGTTATGGTCCCGAAGAGACTTATGCGGACAGAGACCAGGGCGCGAAGCTGGGCGTCTACCGCAACAAGGTGGCGGATAACATGGCGGCCTATCTGGTGCCTCAGGAGTGTGGTAATAAAACAAAAGTCCGTTATGCCAAAGTGACGGACAGGCAGGGGCGTGGTATGCTCTTTAGCGGAAAAGATTTGAGTTTTTCGGCGCTGCCCTACACACCCCATGAAATAGAAAACGCAAAACACCACTATGAGCTGCCGCCGGTTCACTACACGGTAGTTCGTGTGGCAGGTGGTCAGATGGGAATAGGCGGCGATGACAGCTGGGGTGCTCCCGTGCATCCCGAATACCATATTTATGTGGGGGCAAAGCTGACCTTCAGCTTTACGTTCCGGGGGATCTAATTTTTGAACCAAGTTTATTGATTTGAAGAAACTGCTGTGGTACACTATTTCCAAACTGTAATATGATGGTTCAGATGAGGTAAAGGAAGATGAAGACGGGGAAAAAAGCATTATTGGCCCTTGCGTTTGTGGCGGTTGCAGTGGTATCAGGTTTGATATCAGGCGGTCTGGTATTAGCTTTTGAGATGTACCAAGGTTCAGTGGAGGCCAAGAGTGCATCGCAGGAAGCGATCGTAGAAATAACACAGACAGAGAATGGGGAGATAACGCGGGCAGAGATTGAGGATGCGGTTCAGGCAGAAGAAGTGACGTTTTCATGCGGAGTGTCCGGCTGCACACAGACAGAAGTGCACCAGCACGGTCTTTGCGGAATTGACGGCTGCACACAGATTGGTGAACACAGTCATGACATATGCGGCATAGCAAGGTGTACGAAAACAAGCGCGCATATGCACAATGGAGCATACTATTACGCGCACAGTGCAGATGACGGGCACGCATACCATAATTGTGGGGTGTCAGGATGTACGGTGCAAACAGCTCATACTCACGGAGCCTGTGGAATTGATGGCTGTACACAGATTGGTGAACACAGCCACGGCATATGTGGCATAGCAGGGTGTACAGAAACAGGAGCGCATATGCACGATGGAGAGTACTGTTATCCCCACAGTTCAAATGACGGGCATGCGTACCATAATTGCGGGGTGTCAGGCTGTACGGTGCAAACAGCGCATACTCATGGAGCTTGTGGAATTGGCGGCTGTACACAGATTGGTGAACACAGTCACGGCATATGCGGCATAGCAGGGTGTACGGAAACAGGAACGCATATGCACGATGGAGAGTACTGTTATCCCCACAGCGCAAATGACGGGCATGCATATCATAATTGTGGAGTATCGGGCTGCACGCAGACAGACAGCCACACGCACAATTCCTGCGGAGTGTCGGGCTGCACGCAGATGGATAGTCACTCGCATGATTCTAATTCCTGCGGAGTATCGGGCTGCACACAGACGGATAGTCACTCGCACGATTCTAATTCCTGCGGAGTATCGGGCTGTACGCAGACTGGGGATCACAGCCATGGAGAAGATCACGAAAGCAGCGGAAACAGTGAAAGCAGTGGAAGCAGCGGGGGGCATCATAATTCTGGTCATGATTCCGGTCATAAAAGCGGCCATCATTGAGGCTCAAGTACTATAAATGTAGTTTGATCAGAAATAATAGCGTCAGAGCGTATAGAAAATTAGTCTATGCGCTCTATTTTTATGTAAGGGGAAGAAAACTTGCGGTTTGGCGCAAAATATAGTATAAAGACAGTATAAAAAATGCGGGTCTTTGTGCCCGGAACGGAGGCGGTTATGCGCAAAACAAAGATTGTATGTACTCTGGGACCTTCTACAGACAATGAGGAAGTGCTCAGGCAGATCATGGTGGAAGGAATGAACGTTGCCAGATGCAACTTTTCTCACGGCACTTATGAGGATCATAAAAAGAGAATGGATACGGTAAAAAAGGTTCGCAAGGAAGTGGGTATGCCGGTAGCGATTCTTCTTGATACAAAAGGCCCGGAGGTTCGGGTGAAGGATTTTAAGGAGGGCAAAGTGGTCCTGGAGGAAGGACAGCTTTTTACACTGACAGCTGATGAGGTAGAGGGCACGAAAGAGAAGGTGAGCGTGACCTACAACCGACTTTATGAGGATCTGGAAGTGGGTATGCGTGTGCTGATCGATGACGGCCTGATCGAGATGCGGGTGGAAAAGGTAGATAAGAATGACATTGTCTGTCGCGTTATAAACGGGGGTACGGTCTCTAATCACAAGGGCGTCAATGTGCCCGATGTGGATCTGTCCATGCCTTATATCAGCGACAAGGATCGGGAGGATATCCTCTTCGGCATCGAACAGGATGTGGATTTTATCGCGGCTTCCTTTGTACAAAAAAAGGAAGATATCTTACAGCTCAGAAAGCTTCTGGAAAAAAACGGAGGCGAGGATATTAAGATCATAGCAAAGATCGAGAACGCGCAGGGTGTGGCGAATATTGACGATATTATTGAAGTATCCGACGGCGTCATGGTAGCCAGGGGAGACATGGGCGTGGAAATTCCCTATGAGGATGTGCCTGTGATCCAGAAGGAGATCATCAAGAAGGTATACCGCGCAGGCAAGCAGGTCATCACGGCGACTCAGATGTTAGAGTCTATGATCAAAAATCCCAGACCTACCAGAGCGGAGACTACCGATATTGCCAATGCGGTTTATGACGGCACCAGCGCGATCATGCTCTCCGGAGAGACGGCGGCGGGCACCTATCCGGTGGAGGCGGTGAAAACCATGGTCAGGATCGCGGAGCGCACGGAACGGGATGTGGATTACCGCAAGCGGTTTTTTCAGTTGGAGAGGGATGCGAATCCCGATGTGACAGACGCGATCTGCCATGCCACCTGTACCACGGCGCTTGACTTAAATGCTACGGCTATTGTGACGGTCACCAAAT
>JAAUZL010000004.1 GCA_014804615.1 Lachnospiraceae bacterium | reverse complement strand
TTCTGCACCGACAACTTCTGCCTGATGCTCTGATGCCAGCTTCCTTAATGCGTTAAAATGAACCTGCCCACCAGCAGACATTTCCAAAAGGAAATCTTTCGCAAAAGTTCCATCCTGAATATCCGATAAAACCTGCTTCATGGCTTTTTTTGTATCTTCTGTAATAATTTTAGATCCCGTGATATAATCTCCGTATTCTGCAGTATTAGATACAGAATATCTCATTCCTGCAAAACCCGACTGATAGATCAAATCTACAATTAACTTTACCTCATGGACGCATTCAAAATAAGCATTTCTCGCATCATAACCCGCCTCAACAAGCGTTTCAAAACCAGCCTGCATCAATGCACAGATACCGCCGCACAAAACAACCTGTTCACCAAAAAGGTCTGTTTCTGTTTCTGTACGGAAAGTTGTTTCCAAGACACCTGCTCTTGCACCGCCAATAGCTAATGCATAAGCCAGCGCACGCTCCAATGCTTTTCCCGTAGCGTCCTGTGCCACAGCTACCAAACATGGAACACCTTTACCTGCCTGATACTCACTTCTTACCGTATGTCCGGGTCCTTTGGGAGCAATCATAGTAACATCAACATTCTTAGGTGGTGTGATGCAGCCGAAATGAATATTAAAACCATGTGCAAACATCAACATGTTGCCTTCTTCTAAGTTTGGCTCAATATCTTTCTTATACATATCAGCCTGCAGTTCATCGTTAATCAGAAGCATGATAATATCAGCTTTTTTAGCTGCTTCTGCTGCTGTATAGACCTCAAAACCCTGCGCTTCGGCTTTTGCCCATGATTTGCTTCCTTCATAGAGACCGATAATAACATTACATCCTGATTCCTTTGCATTCAGGGCATGAGCATGTCCTTGACTTCCATAGCCGATAACTGCAATCGTCTTTCCTTCTAAAAGACTTAGATTACAGTCTTCCTGATAATAAATTTTTGCGTTACTCATAATAACCTCCTTATGTGATACGACATCATATATTATGTTGTATGACAACTATACAACACTTTAGATATCTTGTCAATACAATTTCTCTTTTCAGACAAAAAAATGCCACACCTATTACAGTGTGGCAGTCCTTATTTATACATATCACTTTTCTAATTCTTCTGTAAGCATTGCGTTATTCAAGTGAATCTTGATTGCACATTTAACAGCTTCCGGATTCCGCTGCTCTAAAAACTTCATGATCATAGCATGGTCTTCATATGCATCTTTCGCAATAATATGAAGATTATGATCCAAGTCAAAGGTCTTTTCTATCGTTGCAGTCAATACTGGCAAAAACTGTCCGATAAACTCATTATGAGATGCTTTAATAAGCGCTCCATGAAAGGCAATCTCCGATTCTATTCTCTGTTCACCTGTATGACTTTTCTTCAAATGTTTTTGACATTGTTCCCCTAATTCTAATATATGCGCAATTTCTTCATCACTGGCTCTTACACATGCCAAAGCTGCTGCTTCGGGTTCAAAAATCATTCTTGTTTCATATAAATCCCGCAAGGTCACTTTTTTACTGCTTATTTCCTGCAGATCAATCCCACTATCCGCATGGCGCTCCAACTGCTCTACAACGAAAGTACCTTTCCCCCTTTGAACATTCAGCAATCCCTCTGAAATTAGAATATGAACAGCTTCCCGAAGCGTCGTTCTGCTGACTCCTAATTCATTAGAAAGTACATTTTCATTTGGAAGTTTATCACCGAACTTATATATATTTTCTGTAAGTATCAAATTCCTCAGCTTATCTGCGGTACGCTGTGCCAGACTTTCTTCTTGCATATAATTATTCCCTTTCTGGTATGTACTTCCGTCATTTCCCTTAATTTATCGAGACAAGTATATCATTAAACTATTGATCCTGCAAATAATCCAATCACATTAACACTCAAAGATTGTGTGCTTCCATTCCAATCGCCGCGTTATCAACGGTATCCAAAAAGAGAGGCTCACCAGCCACTCCGGTGAACCCCTCTACACTCAAAATTCCTTATATTACTTCTCCGAAATCGCCGCCTGTACGGAAGCCACCGTAGGTAGGCGAACATTGGTTCGTTTTTCTCCAGAAACCCCAGAATTTCAGCCTTTTCACTTACTTCTCCATAAAAAATAGAGCCTTGGATATGGCTCTATTCTATCACGTGCATTACTTCTTTTCAAGCGCACACTTGACTTTTGAAAGAACGCAAAAAAGAAGAAGACCTTGAAGGTTTGTTCCCTCAAGACTCATCTGGTAATTCCACGATTCTCAAAAAATCTATCTTTTCCAATTGTAATAATAGGTACTTTACCTTATAATTGCATATACTGAGGAGATTTTTACTACGAATAAAAGAAACACATTAACTGTTAAGGTCTTGGACTATTTGAATGAATACATTGCAGCCACAGGTTAGGGCACTTTTGATATTGAGTAAGTGAAATATGTTTATAGGGTAAGTAAAACATTAGAAAAGGCGGTATATGCTATGGGATTATTAGAACCGATTACCCATAAAGAAGAGGTTGAAAGTCTATTAAATGAAGCTCAATCAATGTATGACAACGCAAAAAACAAATTCGAATCACAGAAGAAACAAACAACAAAGAGTCTGGAGAATCTTGGAAAAGTTAAGGTAAATGCTTGGGCAGACGGCATGGATACTTTTGTGACTGCGTTTGATACATTCAAAAATGTGGAGATGGATAGAAAAATCGAAACAAATATGAATTTCATTGGTTCGGATGAAGAGCCTAAGCAGATGCTTATGAATATTCAAAATGCATCGATGACAGCAAATGAAGTTGCTAAGGCCGGATTTGCAGCTTTAGGAACGGGAGCGCTAGTTGGTATTGCATCCTATGGTGGCGCGATGATGTTTGGAACAGCATCAACAGGTACTGCAATTGCAGCTCTTTCAGGTGCAGCTAAAACAAATGCTACACTCGCTTGGTTCGGTGGTGGAGCAAAGGCAGCAGGTGGTTTAGGTATGACAGGTGGTAAGCTAGTATTAGCCGGAGTAGTAGTTGCTCCGATTGTTGCGGTTGCAGCAGTCATAGCAGGTGCCAAAGGTAAAGAAAAGCTTGCTGAAGCCAAAAAGATACATTCAGAAGCTGAAGAAGCAGTTTCTCAAATGAATGTAGTGACTACTGGAATGGAAGGTATAGCAAAAATGTCTGATAACTATTCCAATTTTATCAAAAAGTTAAATAAGAAATTTGCGCCTTTTCTACAGGAACTTGATAGAATAAAAAAATCCCATCCGGTAGATGAAGACGGCATGATTAATTTTAATAGTCTTTCTGTTGTTGAGCAAAAAACATTACATGTGTCATGGCTTATGGCACAGATATATTACCACGTATTATCTACGCCTATCCTTAATTCAAAAGGCGAGGTGGCAATTGAAGCAAGTGAAGCATTGAGTGCTTCTACAAAGAGACTGAAGCAAATAAAAAAAGATACATACAAGATGGTTAACGAAGATGCACAGGTTGGAAATATTATCTGGAAACCAGAAGCAAATAAAATGCTTATTATAAATTTTTTTGCTGTAGGAATAATGATAACTTTAGGCTGTTTATCAATGGATACAAGTGTATTGAAAGGGATATTACTTATTTTGTGTGGAGTTGTTGCATTTCCAATCTTCTTTAAGTTTAGGAACCTTCCAGCAAGCAGGCTCTATACATGGCGTCTTGTTAGGCTTATAGGATCCATAGTTATAGCAATTACTGTTGCTACACTACTTTAGGAGGTGCTTATGTCGATTTTTAAGAAAGCGGCGAAAGACACATCAAAAACAACTGGAAATTTAGTCGGCAATATGGCATCGGTAAATGCACAAAATGCAACGAACGCTGCTATTAATGGAATGGATTTGTTCAGATGGAAAATGGGTACCCCGATTATTAAGAACGGACATTTTGATCAGCAAAAGGGAAATCTATTTGAGTATATAGAGGCGGCTAAGTTTAATACCGATGCTGCAAGTAAAGGTATGTCTGCACATGCAGTTGTTACAGATGTTTATGATCAAGGTGCAGCTGCAGATATTCTAATAGAAGCGGATGGTAAGGTTCAAAAAGAAGTTCAAGCTAAATTTGTAAAGTCATTTAATAATGGAGTAGAAAACAGTGCTGCAAAAAGTGTACTTGACCAGACAGGTGGTCAAAATGGACACTGGGGTAAATACAAGAGCATGGATAGACTTATCCGTAAAGATGACCACTACAACGCAGAAGGTTCGTTGCTCGAAGAGGCTAAAAAGCTTTCTAAGGATAGAGCTGAATCAGGTAACATACACGCAGAGGATTTTAGGGATGTACATGAGCACCTGACAGATGAACTGTACTACGGAGACGCCACTTCTGGGGGAACCACCTTTGAAGAAATTCAAACGGCATATGCATCACCATATAAGTATGCAAAAGCATTTGAACGTAAAGCTGTTAGGGCTGAGATGAAGTGTACCTCTGCTAATATGGCAAAGGCCAATTTTGTGACTACTGGAATTGTTTCTGGTATTACAAATATGTTTGAAATATTCCAGGATAAAAAGGAACTTGCAGATGCACTACATGATGTTGGCGCAGATGCAGTAAAGGGAGCTGCACGTGGTAGTGCTACTGGTGTAGTTAGTACAGCAATCAGATATAAGGGAATAAAAGCCGGAAGTGCTTTGCTTAGTGATTCTGCGGCTGCAACAGTTATGGCAGGTGGAATCATTGATGGTGGAGTTGCACTTTATTCATATGCGCGTGGTGAAATCGACGAGCAACAACTGAAAGAACAATTGATTGATACAACCGCAAAAGCTGCAACAACTATTTATTTTACTAAAGCTGTTGGCGCAATTATGGGGTCTGCTGTAAATCCAATTCTTCCGATGGTTGTATATACTACAGCGAGCTATGTTGTAACATGTACACGTGAAATTATTAAGAATGCAAACTTGAACGCTAGTGAATATGATAGAATGACCGCTATTCTATTAGAATCAACTCGTGAAATGGATGAATATCATGAGGAGTTCAAAAAGCATGTTGCACGATGTGAGGAACGTCAGCGAAAGATGTTCGATCGTTTTATAGATACTTTTGAGTATAACCTTGAAACTGGTGAAAACTATGAGCTGGCTATATATGCTATTTGTCAGTTTGCTGATGAGGCGGGTATTGCTTTGCAGCATGCAGGATTTGATGATTTTAGCAAAGCGATGCGTTCAAAAGAAAGTTTTATACTAAAATAGCGGATTTTAGATGACACTAAGTAAGGTCTGATGTAATTACCCGTTTTGTATAGGAGGAAGCTTGAGGGAGTTTACACAAAACTTGAAACTATCTCTCAAGCTTCCTCTTATGTATATTATTACTTAAATTTCTTAATATTGTGCAATCTACTCCACACTTTCATTACAGAGATTGTTTTTTATCCATTATGGCATTTCCGCATATATTTGTTTGGCTGCATCTTTCCACTGAGCATATTGAGCTTTATCCTCCTCCTCAATTTTATCCCAATTTTTCTCCAGATAATCTGCAATATCTTTATAGCGGCTTCTCAGATAATGATAGTGCCCCTTCCATGCCGTCTCCGGCATATCATCATAAGACAGCGCTTTTTCCATGTAAATAATGCATACCCCCCAATAATAGATTACTGCTTGATAACTTTTATCCTGTTTCTCATATTCATCCGCTATATATTTGAAATCATGAGCCGTCAATACGCATATTTCTGAATTTCCCTTCCCAGCCTCAATAATTCTAACTCTTACTTCTGCCACATCATTTTTATAGTTAGAGACACTTGGCACATTTTTTTGCCACTCTTCCATCAATCGTCTCTCCTTATATGATTTTGCCTTTTCCACCTTTTTATTAAACTCCTTTTCTGCAATAGATGCAGCTTCTATATTTGCCTTTTCTCCCTCTGTCCAACTCAATGTACCACTTGCTATTTTAATACTATCCAGTTCGTTCACATGCTTCCGTACAACCTCTTCCCCATTCTCATACAGCACATAAAAAACGCTTTCAGCCTGCTCCTGTTCCAATTCAGGAATCACAGACTCATTCAGGCAGAAAGATATTGTAGAGACACTATCGTATAAATTATTTGTCTCTGCTTGCTCCATATCATTCACAATTTTTGCCCGTGATATAGTATCAACAACATCTTTACCTATTTGTTGAACAATCTGCACTGTTATTTCCTGACCGAATCTATTATCATCAGAAGTAACTTCTACCTCTGCCTTAACCTTCATATATAATTGATAACAGTTAAAACTAACGGAAAAAATGCATACCGCCATTATTACCCCTATTATCTTTTCTCCTAATCTTATTATTTTTCCATGTTTTTTATAAAGGAGCATTGGATTCTCTCCAACCATTCTCTGTTGGATCTTTTTTACAAGAATTTCCTCATTCCTTTTTTTAACGCATATAATTTCATTCAATTTACAAACAGCCCAAATAAATATTATTACATATATTATAGTACAAATCACTAAAACCGCAGTATTACGAAAATCGGGCACTAAAAAAGCACGCAGATTCATTACAAAAGTTGACACATCTGCCAAAAAGGCAATGACCGACTTTATATTATCATTAGATGTCATCTTGCTTTTGTGCATTCCTTTTCCCGACACAGTGTTTCCTTTCTCGAAAAAGAAAGCCTCTATGCAAGAATACGCTTACATACAGGCTTTCTCCCTCGGCAATATTCTCTGTACTTCTCACTTTGCGTTAATCCATTCAATACGCTCCTAAATATTGTATATTTTATCTGCTAGTGTAAAACATAACTGTTGTTGCCCGGGAAAAAATCGTTTAATAAAGACAAAAATTTCTTCTTTATCTTTCCCATACAACTTATTCTTTAATCCGCCTATCGTTTCCTGTAATTTTTCACATTGCTGCTGAACACCAAGTCTTTTAGCATATGCCAAAACTTCTGACACGTCTTCTGAGATTATGGCCAAAAAAAGTTCATTGACATAATAAACATTCTTTTCATTTTTCAGCAGTTGTAGTATCGGGCGAATCGTTGCAAACGTATCCATAAATTTCTCAATCCGCTTGCTCAGAATAGGCACTTCAATTATTTCTAAAAACTTGTCCATGGAATTTTCACATTCGTCCAAATCCATAATCGCCAAACTATGTAGCATTCCCTGTATCAAATTTTCCTCTGTTTCTTCCATTTCTTTACATTCGATGTAGCTGATAAGGCAATCATCCAGGAAAACATCCCAGTCATCATCATAAATCCGTTTAAATTCATTCAAACTATTCTTTGCTCTTTGCAAAAGCATCAATTCGGAGTGATGAATAATCTGCTCTTCAGCTTCTTTTTCCTGTTGACTATTAATATATTCAACATACTGTACTGCCAAAGAAGTTAACCTATAATATCGGTACTTTCCTCTGCTGTTCATATCAATCAGACGATACTGATATTCCGAAAACTTCATCATAATATTTGCAGCAGACGTAACTGTTGTACCTGCTATTCTGGCCAATTCCCCCTGCGACAGTTCACCGTTTTCATATAATGTAAAGACAAAAATCCTACGCATTTTAGAGAGGAAATGCGTTATATCATTAAATATCTCATTCAGTGATTCTTGATTCACCTGTTTTTCCGCATTATGCATACGCTCCTCCTTTTTTAAGTATAATATCATTAAAACATCTATTTTTCAACATTTATTTCATTTTGTAATCACTTTTTTCTCATTATATCATTTATTTATACCTTTTTTCAATATTTATACACTTAAACAGCTCAAAATTTCAAGCTCTTGACATATAATTTGAAATCATCACTAAAATTACCATAACAAAAGCAGGAACCCACATGAACATCCTGCAGAGCCCATATTTACTCATGATACTATTTTCGTAAGGCATAGAATTTTTTCTATATAAGGCACTCTTATCTATCCTCTTCGGCTTTCGCCTCTCCTGCCCCTACTCCATGGTGATCCTACGCAGAATGTTCCTAAAATCCAGTATTTATGCGAGGGAAAGGATAGTTCGAAGAACAAAAATAAGACCTCGCATCTTGCGATGCAAGGTCTTATTTTTCTATGTCGTAGCTATTGGTTTTTGCCCTCTATAGAATAAATTTCTGTGCCCTACGACATCAAAATTCCTTATATTACTTCTCCGAAATCGCCGCCTGCGCCGCAGCCAATCTTGCAATCGGCACACGGAACGGTGAGCAGGACACATAGGTCAGTCCCACTTTGTGGCAGAACTCCACGGAGGAAGGATCGCCGCCGTGCTCGCCGCAGATACCCAGCTTGATATCCGGTCTTACGGAACGGCCTTTCTCTGCCGCCATCTGCACCAGCTGTCCCACGCCGCTCTGGTCGAGCCTTGCGAAAGGATCGGACTCATAAATCTTATTCTTATAGTAATCACCCAGGAACTTGCCCGCGTCGTCACGGGAGAAGCCGAAGGTCATCTGTGTCAGATCGTTCGTACCGAAGGAGAAGAACTCTGCCTCCTCGGCGATCTCATTTGCTAGAAGCGCTGCTCTGGGAATCTCGATCATGGTTCCTACATGGTACTTGATATCGGAGTTTTTCTCTTTCTTCACCTGCTCCGCTACCTCTACCACCACGTCTTTGACAAACTTAAGCTCTTTCTTCTCACCCACAAGCGGGATCATGATCTCGGGAACGATGTCGTAGCCTTTCTCGGCTTTCACCTCGATCGCTGCCTCCATCACGGCTCTGGTCTGCATCTTGGCAATTTCAGGATAAGTCACTGCCAGACGGCATCCGCGGTGTCCCATCATCGGGTTGAACTCATGGAGGGAATCACAGATCTCCTGCACCTCTTCTGCTGTCATCATCATATCCACAGCCAGATCGTCGATATCAGCCTGCTCGGTAGGCACAAACTCATGCAGCGGAGGATCCAGGAAACGGATGGTCACCGGTCTGCCCTCCATCACCTCGTAGAGTGCTTTGAAGTCACCTTTCTGGAAAGGAATCAGCGCATTCAGAGCTTTCTCTCTCTGCTCCTGTGTTCTCGCAAGGATCATCTGACGGATCTTCGGAATCCTGTCAGGATCGAAGAACATATGCTCGGTACGGCAAAGGCCGATACCCTCTGCGCCATACTTCACAGCATTAGCTGCATCCGCCGGGGTGTCTGCATTAGTGCGTACCTGCAGTCTGCGGTATTTATCCGCCCACTCCATGATCCGGCCGAAGTTGCCGCTCACGGAAGCCTCCACAGTCTTAATGTCGCCCTTATAGATCTTACCGGTAGAACCGTCTAAGGAAATGTAATCGCCCTCGCGGAATACTTCTCCGCCGAGCTGGAATACCTTGTCATCTTCATTGATCGCAATGTCGCCGCAGCCGGATACACAGGCTGTACCCATACCTCTTGCTACCACTGCCGCGTGGGATGTCATACCGCCGCGCACGGTGAGGATACCCTCTGCCGCGTGCATACCCTCGATATCCTCCGGAGAGGTCTCCAGACGTACCAGCACAACTCTCTCGCCCTTCTCGTGAGCTTCCTTTGCCTCGTTAGCGGTAAAATATACCTTACCTGCCGCCGCACCGGGAGATGCGGGAAGCGCCTGTCCCACTACCTGGCCTGCTTTCAGAGCATCGGGATCAAAGGTGGGATGGAGAAGCTGGTCTAAGGACTTCGCTTCAATACGAAGTACTGCCTCCTCGGGTGTGATCTTGCCTTCATCTACCAGATCACATGCAATCTGCAGAGCCGCAGGAGCGGTACGCTTGCCGTTTCTGGTCTGTAAGAAGAACAGCTTACCTTCCTCGATGGTAAACTCCATATCCTGCATATCGCGGTAATGGTTCTCGAGGCGGTTCGCGATCTCCATAAACTGCTTATAACACTCGGGCAGATCCTGCTCCAGTCTGGTGATCGGCTGCGGTGTGCGGATACCTGCCACCACATCCTCGCCCTGGGCGTTGATCAGGTACTCGCCGTAGATGCCCTTCGCACCAGTGGAAGGATTTCTGGTGAAAGCCACGCCCGTACCGGAGGTATCTCCCATATTACCAAATACCATCGCCTGCACATTAACTGCAGTACCCCAGTCGCCGGGGATGTCATTCATACGTCTGTATACGATCGCTCTCTCATTATCCCAGGAACGGAACACGGCCTTCACCGCCTCCATAAGCTGTACCTTGGGATCCTGAGGGAACTCCTCGCCCTTGTTCTCTTTATAAATACCCTTAAAGCGGACGATGATCTCCTTCATATCCTCCGCCGTCAGGTCGGTGTCATACTTGACGCCTTTTCCTTCCTTGATCTCATCCAGAATTCTCTCGAAATAAGACTTAGGGATTTCCATAACCACATCGGAGAACATCTGGATAAATCTGCGGTAGGAATCATAAGCAAAGCGGGGATTACCTGTTTTCGCCGCGAAGCCCTCCACAGCCACGTCCGTCAATCCCAGATTCAGAATGGTGTCCATCATACCCGGCATGGAAGCCCGCGCGCCGGAACGAACCGACACAAGAAGAGGATTCTCGGTATCCCCGAACTTCTTACCTTGCTTTTCTTCCAGTCCTGCAAGTGCCGTAAAGATCTGTTCTTTGATCTCCTCGGAAATCTGTCTGCCGTTATTGTAGTAATCCGTACAAGCCTCTGTGGTCACAGTAAAGCCCTGCGGGATCGGCAGTCCCAGATTCGTCATCTCCGCCAGGTTTGCTCCCTTGCCCCCCAGAAGATTACGCATGTCTGCATTACCTTCCTCAAATAAATACACCCATTTCGCCATATATTTGCCATACTCCTTTCTTAGCCTGCGGCTTTTCTATCAAACAAGCTCTCAAGTTAGCATATATTTTACCATATATTTGAAAACTTAGCACGAATTTTTTAATATTTTCATAAAAAGAAAGACAACTTATAGCTGTTGCCTCTATGTCGGCAGAAAACTTTCAAAAATGAACACATCAAACGCCTCTCTGGCAGCTGCAAGCTCCTGCTCGCTGCGGATCGTCCAGGCTGCTGCGGGATGACGGTAGAGCCGCCTGCATATCCTCCTGCCGGGCTCCTCTCTGAACTCGTGATTGTAGGCAATGAAATCCGGCTTTGTCAGGAAATTAAACAGAAGATGCGTCATCGCAAAATAGAGAATGTTCCAGTATACGCCTTCCTTGCGGAAATTGGAAGAGAGCTGTCCCCGCACCACTTCCTTGTGATTTCTTCGAAACCACCACAAGACCATAGGATTAAAAGACTCGATGCAGTAAGCGCCCTTGTAAGCGCGCAGCATCTCATCTATGACCACACAGCAGGAGACATCCGCCGTCTCCGCCTTGATCTCCACGATAAGAGGCACCTGCCCATCCACCAGAGCGAGCAGATCCGCCAGTCTGGGAATGCGTTCACCGGAATTGCACAAAGTATAAGCCCTCAGTTCCTCGTAGGTGCATTCCGCAGGCTTTCTCTCCGCACCACAGATCCGTTCCAGCGTAAAGTCATGGAAGATGACCGGCACGCCGTCCTTTGTCACCTGCACATCCAGCTCCATGCCAAATCCCGCCTCCACCGCCTTGCGAAAGGCCGCCATAGAATTTTCCGGTGCATCCGCTGCGTTATCATGAAGTCCTCTGTGGGCAAAATATCTCTTTTGAAAAAGGGTGGTGTCAGGTCTATGAAAAATACGCGGCATGATCGCCAGCAGATATAAAAGAAACAGCGCCATCATACATACCAGAGTAATTTTTATCACCGTCAAAATCATCCGTTTACTCCTGTTTTGCAGTTAGTCAAGTCCAATGTAAAATGCCACTGCTATTGTACAACCGGATCTCCTGTTTTTCAACCTGTGCAAATCTTAAAATTATTCCATTTACGGCTCTGCCAGCCTGACCACATCTCCCTTTTGAATTTCCTTGTCAGCGGACTGGATGATCCGGCTCTCCTCCGAAAGCGCCCCCTCCACTGCCGCCAGCTTATCATTCTTATCTGCGACGCTGACATTGATCTCCGCCACATAATACTCCATGCCGAGAATCCCTTCGCGTTCGCTCACCACATACACATAACTGCTTCCTCCCGGATTCTCGTGCAGCGCCAACAGAGGAATACAGCAGGGCCGCTTCTCTCCGGCTTTTGCACAGGTGATGGTTCCCGACTGTCCGGGTGTGCCCGTGTCCTCGGGGAGCCGCAGGAGGGCGGTAAAAGTGCCCGGCGCATTCTCATTTTCCGCCAGATAATCTATGCTTGCGTTGATCTCTCTTCTGTCTCCCAGTTTCAACTTCACATCATCATTTAGGTTTACATAAGTTTTATCCTCTTTTGTCAGTGTGACACGGAACTGGCAGGGCGCGTCACTGTCCGCCACGAGAAACGAGGCTGTGTCCGGCACTCTGCCGCCCGTCTGCACATAAACGTCGGTTATCATACCGCTTAAGGGGGCTGTGATTTTCCCCTCCCCGTCCAAAATCTCCTGATAAGCCGCCAGTTTCTCCTGTGTGCCCGCAAGCTCCGCCCGGTAGACGGCAAGGGTTGCATCCTCATCCTCCTCGGATACAGTGTCTTCCACCCTCCTTCCGGCGTCCTTCATGGTGTTGTCCCGGTTCCACTTCGCATCCGCCTCCGCATAGGCGGCAGCCTGCAGCTGCCGCTTCAGGAGTTCCTCCTCCTCGCTCCCGTTTCCCCTGCTCTCGTCCGGCAGTTCTTCCAGTGCCTTTTCCGCCTGAACCACGTCCTCAGCGGCCCTGCCGACAAGAGTATCCTGGTATCTGGCAAGAGCATCGTAATCCTCTCTGGCTCTTGCCTCATCCAACGCCTTTTTTTCCTGTGCAAGTTCCCTGTTGTGCAAAATCGCATCAATCTGTAACTGGGTTTTCTGACAGGCCAGCTCCTGATCCGCCATGATCTTCTTCATGTCTTCCAGATCCACCGTAAAGAGAAGATCTCCCTCCTCCACCCTGTCGCCGGTCTGCACAAAAACTTCTGTCACACGAAGGCCGCCCAAAACCGTCACCGGCAGTTTGGCTCCGGCCTCCACAATGCCCTCTGCCTCGACCACGTGCTCGATATATTTGGAATCCGTTCTGCAGGTAGTCACCATGGGCAGTCTGGATGCATATATGCTTTTTGAAATCAATGTACACAGCCACATAAGAACCAGAAACAGCGCAAGCCCCCAGGCAATTCTTTTTTTCTTCATAGCAATCACTCCTTCAAGCCCGAATAAATAATGCCCTGCTCCAGATAATCCTGCCCCAGCACAAACACAAAGGCTGCCGGAATCAGGGTGACAAACGATGCGCAAAGCGCAAATCCCGCCTGCGTCCAGGAAATCTCCGGCAGATATAGAGAAAGAGGCCAGAGCGCCTTATCCTCCAGAAATGCCAACGGCTGTTCCATCAGGTTCCAGTACTCCAAAAACCCTAACACCATGGCAGACAATAATCCGCTTTTCCCCAACGGGAGCCCTATTTTTAAAAAAATCCAGAGTTCTCCTGCCCCGTCAATGCGGGTTGCCTCCAGAAGCTGTACCGGAACCTGCCGAAACCCGCCGTAGGATAAAAAGATCGGAAAAGTAGAAAATACCGCCGGCAGTATGATTGCCCTGTGAGTATTCAACATCGAAAAACAGTCCAGTACCAGATAGCTTGACAGCATCGTCACCTGAAAAGGCAAAAGCATCAGCACCACATAAAGTGCAAAGAGCGCCTGGCTGCCCCGTATCCGATACGCCGCAAAGGCCCAGGCCGCCGGCACACCCACAAGCAGCTGTCCCGCCAGAATACAGACCACCAGCTTCACGGAATTCCAAAACAGTACAAAAAAGGAGGGCGTCTGGAACAGCAGCCTCCCGTAATGTTCGAAGGTGGGATAATCCGGCATCACTTTCCAGCGGATAAATCCCTCTCCCCCGCCAAACACCGGGCCCAGATACTGCCCCAGCTCAATGCTGTCCATCACCGATCCCGTCAGGATCAAAAACACCGGAAAGCAGATCAGGATCGCGGGCAGGAGAAGAACCACCGTCGTTATCTGTTTTTTTATCTTTTTAATAAATCCTTTATGTCTCATGATCCCACAACCTCTGCAGCAGCATAATCGCCCCAAATAAAACGGCGCCTACACAGACCGCGGCGGCCGCCATCTTGTCAAACTCCATGTTCACAAACCAGTTATTGAACAGATGCTGTAAAAGGTAAATGTCCTCCTGCGGATAAGACCCTGCCACCAGATAGGCCTCCCTGTAAATCTTGAAGGAATTTAAGAATGACAAGATCACGATCGTGTAAAAGCTCCCTTTCAGATTCGGCAGAATGATATGGCGGATGCACTTCCACCGTCCGGCTCCGTCCACCCTTGCGGCCTCTATGTATTCGTTCGGAATCGACAGAATACCGGCAAGCCACAGCACCACCGTGTATCCCGTATTTTTCCACAGATAACTCGCCACCAGCACCCAGAAGGAAGCTCCCGTGGCCAGATAATCCGTGGTGACTGCTCCCCACAATCCCGTCATCTCCCCCAGCTTTGTCAGCGCCAGATTGAAAAATCCCTGCCTGTAAAAAACCATCTTCCAGACCAGCACGATGGTGGCCGTAGGCATGGCAAGGGGAAACAGGTAAACTGACTTGATCAGTCCCGCATTCCGGAACCCGCTTAAGGGAAAAGCGATCAGAAGACCCACAAGCACCAGCAGTGGAATACAGACGGCGGTAAACCGCAGCGTGTTTGCCACCGCCAGCAGAAAGGCCTGATTATGGAAAATCACACTATAGTTTTTAACCCCTGTAAATTCCCCTGTGACAGCTGTCTGTGCAGAGCGCTTCATCACATCCAGAAAAGGAAGCAGCACAAACAGCGTCACCCCGGCAAAGCTTGGCAGGAGAAAAAGCAGAAAGGGAAGTATTTTCTTTGATCTGCTCATTTTAAACTCTCCTATGATAGTATAGTTTTTGACATTTTCCCCTAATATTCTACTCTGCTGCGTAAATTTCAATTTTTGCCATAATCTTCTGCACTGCCTCATCAAGAGTCAGATACCCGTCCAGATACTGCCCGCCGATTTCGATCACCGCTTCCTCCACCACGGGATCCGCCACATAGGGCGTATATACTTTACAGCAAAGGTCATACAGGGCCTGATATTCTTCCTTCGTGGGCATATAGATATCCATATGATACTCTCTGCCGTCACCGAAGCTTCCGCCGATACTGCTTGACACCTCGCCGTAATCCACATCCATACCACCGTTTTGCATTACCTTCCACTGAGGCGAAAGCTGGGATTCCAGTGCACTCCGATTGGTCATAAAACCGTCGTAGAGAAGACTCTGTACCTCCGTTCCCATGATCACGTCAAAGAACTGCTCCGCTTCCTTTTGGTGTGCGGAAGAGGCGTTCAATCCCACCAGAATGGAGGGAGCAAAGACACCCTCACTCATCCCGTCAAAGGACTGAAACCTTACGTCCGAAAACACCTCCACATGGCTGATGGACATAGCCTGCTGATAGCCGTAGGTGTTATACAGCATACCCGCCGCCAAAATCGCATCACCTATAAGAAAATCAGAAGCCATGTTGCCTACGGCGCCCAAATGATGGTAATAGTAACTTCTCTCCGCGGCGCTTTCTTTATAGTAGGATTCCTGATTCCTGTACTGTTCTTGCAAGTAATCGGGCAGTCCTTCATTTGCAGCCTGATAGAGTCTGCGTGTGTCATCCAGATAGTCCCTTAACTTATCCTCATTCAGATTCCCCGATTCCTCCACAAAGGCCGCAGCCGCCACCGGTAAAAACCAGCGCATCGTCGCCTCCCCGGAAAAGAAATCGCAGATTCCCGCGTCAGGATTTTCCTCCCGGAGTCTTTCCACCGTATCCGCTAAAGACGCATAATCCGTGATTCCCTCCACGTCCTCCTGTCTGCCGCCCACCATGGGAAGGGTGAAGGACACAGGCATCATATAGACGCTCCCATTCTCCGTGAAGGCGTCCACCATATTGGAAAGCAATACCGCGTCTCCTGTCAGGCTGTCTATGTGCGGCTTTAAATCCATGAGTATCCCTTTTTCCTGATAGGACTTTACGGGAAGTTCATCCAGAATGATCACATCCGGACCCTTGCCCGCCATCAACTCTGTGTTCAGTTTCTTGATGGCATCCTCTCTGGATTTGCCGTCCGTACCGCTAAGCGCCACCTCGTATCTCACAAAGATATCCGGATGCTCTGTCTGATACTGCGCGATCGCCTGTCGCACCGCATCCCACTCCTCCAGCGAGTACACTGTGACCAGATTCTCCGGCACTGTAGGCACATTCGGATCGTATGTATAGCGGATCAGCTGACCGCCGGAAAAGAGTACCAGAAACTCATCCTGAGGAAGTCTGATCATACCCCTGAGATTCATGGCAGGATTGCTGAAGCTGGAGAGCGCTCCGTCAATGATCTGTTCCATCGCGCTGCCGCCGATCACATGACGGTACACACCGCCTTTTCCCGCCACATATACAACTTCCTCCTCACCCGGAACCACATAGACCGTGAAGGATTCGTCCGCATAATATTCTCCCAGATAATTTTCCGCCATAAAATTCTGAAGCACATCATCGGTCACGATCTTCTCTTCCTTCATATCGTAAAAGATGACTCCCTCATGGGCCGTCATGAGTATCATGTAATCGCCCTGAAACTGCACCAGATCCGGAAGGTATTCCATCGTCAGATATTTTGTCATGGAGCCGTCCTCCGGATGCAGCTCGTAAAGGCAGCTGGCTCCCAACAGCTTCGCAAACAGCCTGTTGTCCGGGGAGACCCAGATATCCCATACAAAACTGTCTCCTTCGGGTATCTCTATCTCCTCGATCACCTGAGAGGTCCCATCCGGCTTTCCGATCACCAGTCCGGTGTGAAATTCTCCCGTACCGTTGGTATTCGGGGAAGACAGCACATAAATCGTGCCGTCCAGGCCTGCCCGCATCTGAAAAATATAATTGTCTTTCGTAAAAGCCTCCATATCAGAGATGCCGGGAATATCCTTCGTCTGCCACGTTTTCCCTTCGTCCGTGGAAATGATCTGCCCCGCCTTCTCATCTAGGACCAGAAAGCTTCCATCGGAAAGCCGTGTCACGCCGTGATCCTTTGTCACATACTCCGAGAGATCTATGACGGATTCCATGTATCGTCCCATGGCCGTCGCGTCGCTCTCTCCTTCCGATCCGCCATTCTCCCCGCTTTCTGTTCCTTCCCCTGCATTCGAAGTATCCGATTCTCCGGAAGCCGTCCCCTGTGTCCCTGGTGCATTTTCCTGCCCGTTTCCGCCACAACCGCCAAGCAGTCCGGCCGCCACCATAAGGGCAGCTAAAACTGCCAGCGCCCTTACTATTTTTCTGTTATCATCAAACAAATATCGGTTCATATTATCGCACCCTTTCCATTTTATCAAAATTTTCTCTAAAGAATCTCTAAGCCCGCGCGTATTCCTCGATGATTCCTTTTCATCCTGCTGCCATCCTTTCTGTATTCTTCTGTCGTCATAGTAAAAGGCATGCCGTTAACTCTGGGAAAATGATATCAGCTGTCTCTCTAAATTCTCTCTAAAAAAAATGAAGATTTTATTATGACATTTTTAAGAAAAAACGCATAATGCCAGAACTCTCCTCTCATGGTATAGTTTTATACAGAAACTCCTAAGGTTTTCCCACCTCGCAAAAAGAGCACATAGTTTTCACTATGTGCTCTACATTGTTTTCCTATTATTATGAAATTGATAAATCTATTCCCCCCTCCAAAATCTCTCCGATCAATTTCTGCAGCGCCTCAATATCAATAGGCTTAGGGAAATGTGCATTCATCCCCGCCTCCAACGATCTCTGCCGATCCGCCTCCCAGACATCGGAGGACAACGCAACGATCGGCACTTTGGCAAGCTTCTCATTTTCCAGCCTGCGGATCGCCTTGGCTGTCTCGTAGCCATCCATACCGGGCATCTCGATATCCAAAAGCACCAGCCCATAATAGCCCGGATCGGAGTTTTTCATCATCTCGTAAGCGCTCAAGCCGTCACAGACTGTCTCCACCGCATAGCCCTGATTTTTGAGAAGCTCCGCCTCGATCTCCCGGTTGATGCTGTTATCCTCCGCCAGCAGGATCCGCACCTGCTCCTCCCCGGTATTTTCCTCCTCAGGTACTGTGTTCTCATACTCCATAAAAGAGCCGCCCACGGGATATTTCAAGGGAAGTACAACCGTAAAGACGCTTCCTTTTCCCACTTCGCTCTCCACGCTGACAGTACCGCCCATCATCTCCACATAGCTTTTCACCACAGCAAGCCCTACACCCGGCATACCATTGTACACAGCGCCTTTTCCCGGCTGCGCAGGCTGAAAGATCTCCTCCAGCCGCTCCGGAGGAATTCCGCAGCCGTTATCCGAAACAATAAACTGATACAGGCCTCTGCCCTTGCCATCGCTTTCACGCTCTCTGACCGTAAGCTGCACCTGTCCTTCTGCCGGCGTATACTTGATGGCATTATCCAAAAGCTGATTTAAGATCTCTCTGAGCCTTATGTAATCGACATCTACAGAAACATGCGTAATGTCTTTCTTATCCAGTTGAAATGCAATATGCTTTGCCTTGATGGGACGCTCGGCAT
The DNA here is from genome assembly GCA_014804615.1 of Lachnospiraceae bacterium. Lineage (GTDB taxonomy): Bacteria > Bacillota > Clostridia > Lachnospirales > Lachnospiraceae > UBA3282. The sequence continues at coordinate 85,176 of JAAUZL010000004.1, read as the reverse complement.
TCTTTTCCACTTCCCGAAGCAGCTCGCCCAGATGATACTCACTCTCTGTAAGCTCCGCCCTGGAGGGTTCGCTCAGGTTGTCCCGCAGGAACTCATCAAAGACCGATAACAGTTCTTCGCCGGAATAGCGAATATTTTCTATACACTCTCCGACCTTACCCGGATCTCCCACATAACTCTTTAAAAGTTCCGCGTAACCGATGATAGCGTTTAACGGCGTCCTGATATCGTGTGACATATTGGCAAAAAAAGTGTTCCTCGCAAGCCGCTCCATCTCCGCCTGCCGCAGCGCAGATTTTAAAAGGCCCTGCCGCTCCACCTGCTCCGTGATGTCCCTTGCCACGGAAAGGCAGACCACATCGCCCGTATGCTCATTCTTATCTAAAAAGAACATATAATGGCACAACCGCTTTCTGCCAAACATATCTGTCACCCAGCTATCAAAAAACTGTTCCCGTTCTCCCGCTTCGTAAATGCGGATCAGCCTTTCTATATCGAAAAAGCGATTGTAGCTTTCCAATTCCTCCGCTTCCGTAAAATCCGCCCAAAATCTGGTGAAATCAGAATATTTTTCAAAAGGGGTGATACCCATAAAATTAAAGAGATTCTGTACTCTTCCATCCTCGTCCAGCATGGAAGCCGAGATAAACTCATCTCTGGTCAGATTGATCTCCACAAAAGAGACCGCATCGCGCAGCAGAGCTCTCTTAAAATAATCCTCCCGCAGCATCGCCTCATAGAGAGCCTCGTTGATCCGTTCCAGCTCCGCCATCCGCTTCTGCATCCGCTCTGTAACATCCTCTATAAAGACACAGAAAACATCCCCATATTCTCTTGTGTGAATAAAGTGGCCGTAGTCCTCCACCCACCGCACCTTTCCATCCTTGCGGATAATGCGGTATTCCACATAATCAAGATCATCCTGACTGTGAGCAATCTGCGTCTCCACACTGGCCTCCACCGCCTCGATATCCTCCGGGTGGACAAGCCCCTTAAAGGTATAACCTGTCAGCTCCTTAAACTCCTCCACCGTATCACAGCCAAAGATCCGCAGCATGGCGCCATTGATATAGATCAGCTCCTCGTCGCCGTCCGCATGATAGATAAAAAAGCCGCCCGGCATCCCCTCTGAGATCTGCTCGATCACGGGCAGCGTATGTTCATCAAAACATATTGTAAAATCGGTTTTCGAGCTATACTGTCTCACGGAAATCCCTCCATACTAAACTCGCAGTGCAAGCTCTCCACCGAAATTATTTCTCTGTCTGCGCACTGCTCATTGCTTTCGCGTACATTATATCACATCTTTAGAGTTTTTTTAAAGATTTGTGTGGTATTATATAAATTAGCAATATAAAAGGAGACTGCCATGCGGATACTGCTTGCCGAGGATGACGAAAAACTGAATGAAACGCTGGTCTACGGACTGACCCGGGCCGGATTTGATGTGGATACCTGCTTTGACGGAGAAGATGCCCTTTTCTATGGTGAACAGGATATCTACGATGTCATCCTTTTGGATCGTATGCTGCCCCACATGGAGGGAAGCGAAGTGCTGATATCTCTCCGCAAAAAAGGAATCTGCACCCCCATCATCCTGATCACCGCACTGGGTATGCTGTCGGATAAAGTAGAGGGGCTTGATCTGGGTGCCGACGATTACCTGGTCAAACCCTTTGCTCTGGAAGAGCTCCTGGCAAGGATCCGCTGTGTCATAAGGCGGCCTCGTCAGATCGTGGATGAAGAAACCGCTTCCCTTGCAGATATTACCTGGCATGCTGCTGAAAACCGGCTGACAGGACCAACAGGAAGCTGTACGCTCTCCAGACGGGAGATGGCTCTTCTGGAAACTTTTTTAAAAAGTGACGGCGCCACGCTCTCCAGAAGTATGCTGCTCTTAAAAGTCTGGGGTCCCGACAGCGATGTGGAGGAGGGCAATCTGGATAACTATATNCATTTTCTGCGCNGACGGCTGAAANCCGTGGGAAGCAGTCTCACCATAAANACGGTCAGNGGCATCGGCTACGTCATGGTCAATCCNTCATGAGCAGGGCATCCCGCCGACCGNTNACNAACGGAGGAATCATGTTTCAAAAAGTNCATCTGCANNTGACNGCGATGTGNGCCGGCACNATCACCGCCGTCCTGATCATAATGTCNCTGTGNTACNTGTATNTTTCGGAAAAGAATCTTTANGAAAATCAATANCACTCTTTTCAAAANGATATCAACACCATTGCCACGAGTCTGGAACANCAGANNGTGATNTCCATGGAGTGGCTCTCTAAAATGGAATCCCGCGGNAACTATACNTTCTATGTGCTGGACAACGGGATCCCNTTTCTCTATAACCGTTTAAACGGCTTTTCAGATAANCCGGANGANCTGATNCTTTTGGACAAATGTCTTTCTGCCTATCAAAACAGTCAGGAATATTCCATGATCGAGCTGGAACTGCAGACAGGCGGTCTGTATAANGCCTGNCTGCACATGGANTTTCCNTTTGATCCCGATGGCGGCAGACATGAATATTACGCCAGCGTCATTGAGCTTGTCAGAGAGGATTCCACCCTGCAGGTCGTGATCCTTTTTCCNCTGGCATTTTTAAAGGAGCAGATTCTGNGCCAGCGGANCCGTTTTTTNCTGATCAATCTGACCGCCTGTCTCCTCCTGNCCCTGTTNTCCTTTTTCTTCACAGGCAGGCTTCTTGCGCCCATNATTGAGAGCAGACAGAAGCAGACGGCCTTTGTAGCCGCCGCCTCCCATGAGCTGCGCACNCCTCTGGCAGTNATCCTGTCCGCCGCCGANTGCTGCCGGGATGCCACNTCAGAAAGACAGACCGGATTTTTAGACACGATACGACAGGANNGNGCGNTTTTGACNTCTTTNGTCAATGACATGCTCACNCTGAGCGCCTCCGATANCCAGCGGCTGCCGTTTCACCNGGCTCCCGTAGAACTGGACACACTGCTCATCAACACCTACGAAGCCTTTGAACCGTTGGCGGCAGATAAAAANCTGACCCTCACCATCTCTCTGCCGGAGGATGCCCTGCCACTNTGNCATGCCGATGCCGANCGTCTTTCCCANCTGCTTTCCANGTGCTGCTCTCCAACGCCATCAGNTANACGCCGGAGGGCGGCAGNATCGANCTNNCGCTGGCNTATCANAAGAANCANTTCTGNNTCACCGTGGCGGATACCGGNATCGGCATCCCGCCGGAGGATCAGANAAAAATCTTCGACCGCTTTTACCGGGCAGAAAAATCCCGAAGCGCCAAGGGNCACTTCGGGCTGGGNCTNTCTATTGCATTGGAGATCGTAAAGCTCCACCACGGTACGATNCGNGTGGACAGCCNCCCCGGCGGCGGCAGCNTCTTTACGGTNACGCTTCCTATTTAGANGTTTTCGGCTTCGCATTNATCAGGNCGCTNGGAATCTTAAAGAANACATATTCCTGNGCATATTCCGTGGCCGCCTCCGACAGCACCGANGGATTNACATCCAGTTCTNCCNTTTCNCCCGTGGCCCGTTCCAGAGACCACTGCTGTAATCTGGCGCTGCTCAATTCCCGCCTTTGCAGGTCGATACTCTCCTGATATTTTCTCTCGCTCTCATGCTTGTACCATGCCTTCTGCGCCAGATCCATGTACANCTTACGCCGCTTGGCACGCTTATCCCAGAAGCTCTCCTCCTTTTTCTTAGACTCCGTGCGCTTATCNCCGTTCCGAAATCCCATATGAAAGCTCTCTCCCCGGTATTCCTCCTTCGTTGCCCCGAAATAATGCGACCTGTAGCTGCCGCCATAGTANCTGCTCCAGGGATTATAATAGGAAAAGTCACTTCGCAGCGTATCCAGCACCCANTTCTCATAGGCGGGATCCGCCTTCATCGCCGCAAANCCCTCCTCNGAAATGTTNACCGACACNGCATCCCANTTCTGGGAGNCGTTCATGGGAATCCCGGATATCTTCTGATANATATACANNTTATAAGCCTCCATAGNCATGGCCTGTACGGCAGCCTCATCCCGTTCTCCNNCACCNGCAGNGCTGNCCTGCCCATTCTCCATCTGCGAAAGTTTATCCTGCACCGTCCCGAAAAAGCTTCCATCCGTTCCGTTTCCNGCATATACNCNGCTTCCNGTGCTGCCCATTCCCTGCATCATTTCCGCATAAAAACGGGTGATCGGTGTGAAGAAAAATCCACTCATAGTTTCCGCCTCTCTTTTGGTAAAACTTCTATCTGGTTCGGAGATAATAGCTTCTATACTAAGAATACGAATCAGAGGGGCGAAAAGTTTCAAAAAACTATCTTGAAAATTTTTATCTGTCATCTTATAATATGACATAAGAAGAGCAACCGCCCACAAAGTGGTTAGCCTCCTAGGTTAAGTTAAAGCCTACCTCGACCGGCTAAGTACAAGGTAGGCTTTTTATTTGCGCTTGTTCCTATCTATGTAGGCAAGCAGTGCAATGAGAAACGTTCCGAAAAGTATTATCAAAGATAAAGATTCGTAAGTACTCATATACACCACCTCCCCTCTTTTTCAAGTCTAGGGAGGCTACCACCTTACTTTTTCATATGAATGTTCCATTCCGATTCGCACATCATAAATTGATTCATATTTTATTGTTACCCCCTTGCGATTGCTTTAAAGATATACTATACTATTATAAATAGGGAAAGCCAGAGAAGCGGCCTACCCTCGATAGTTTATAACTTTACCGCTAAAAGCGGCCAGCCGTCACTACTTCCGATAGTGGCGGCTATTTCTTTTCCCTGAAAATCTGATATAACAGACTTGCAAGGGCGACAATGAATATTCCAGCCTGAATCAGATCAGGATATGTAACATACATTGGCATCCCTCCTTTCTTTCGTCTGGAGGGTAGCCCCTCCGATAAAACAGGAGGGTAAGCCGCCTTTAGCTCTCTGGTTTCCCATACGTTTATTTTATCACGCAATTTTAATATAGACAATCCTTTTTAAATGCCCCTACCTCTTTTCAAAACACAAACCGTATCTTTCATCGTCTACTTTTCCTTTTCAATTATTGTAAGTAAATGATTAGCTATAATGTTAAATCCTTTTTCCCATTTTAGTTTTATTTTTTTCAAATCTCGCCCAATTTCATTTTTAAATACTCAAATGCTCTCGCATGATATTTGCGTATTGCCGGTCCTTTAAACCTATTATCTAAAACTTCCAATCCTTTCGCGTATTCTCCCTTAATCGCATAAGCACTCGCAACATAAAACCAGTACTCTGGACTTAATGAAATAGTCTTATTTCCCTCTTGTCGTTCATATTTATCAATATAACCATCTATGGTCTTCAAATCATCCAAGAGCGGAATCGTATATTGCTTCATATAAATCCTTATCTTTTCCGCGACAGCATCTACTTCTTCCTTCGCATCTGTCATCAAGATCCATGGGGTCGTGCCAAAAGCTTTCGCCTGGATTGGTTGGCGTATTGTTTGTTGTATTGTCATAGTTTCCTCATTAGATATCATATTTTCAGCAGTCTTATTGATCTCCGGAAAATACACAGACATATATGGATAAATATGCAGTAATGATCCCGCATAATATGGCGGATGGGAATAACATACCATTTCAAGTTTTTGCTTTGTAGTGCCAATCGTTCTGCTATAAACAAGTGCATTACTTCTACGCTTAAAACCAGATTCTGTCATAATATCATCAATATAATTTTCCAGAATATAAAGAGCTATCGGTTTGTACTTAATATTCATACAATTTCTCTCCTTATCATTATGCTGTATTATATCATGTTTTTTCCTTGAAAAAACACCCGTTTTGTGTATAATGATATGAGTAGCCAGAAAGAGTAAAAACAGAGAAAATATGAGGTTTCGACATGATACAGGCAAACAATGTAACATTACGAGTAGGAAAGAAAGCGCTCTTCGAGGACGTTAACATCAAGTTCACCGAGGGAAACTGCTACGGATTGATCGGCGCTAACGGCGCGGGCAAATCCACTTTCCTGAAAATCCTCTCCGGCGTGCTGGAGACCACTAACGGCGATGTGACGCTCACACCCGGTCAGCGTCTCTCCGTTCTGGAGCAGGATCACTTTAAATACGACGCTTATCCCGTGATGGATACTGTCATCATGGGCAACGAACGGCTCTACCAGATCATGAAGGAAAAGGACGCCATCTACGCCAAGGAAGATTTCTCCGACGAGGACGGTATCCGCGCCAGTGAGCTGGAGGCTGAATTTGCAGAGATGGACGGCTGGGACGCAGAGACCAATGCCGCCATGCTCTTAAACGGTCTGGGCATTGAGACGGAGCTACACTACAGTCAGATGGCCGACTTAAACGGTAATGAGAAGGTGAAGGTGCTCCTTGCCAAAGCCCTCTTCGGCAATCCTGATATTCTGCTTCTGGATGAGCCTACCAACCACTTGGATCTGGACGCTATCGCATGGCTGGANGANTTNCTGATCAACTTTGACAACACCGTCATCGTGGTCTCCCATGATCGTTATTTTCTTAACAAAGTNTGCACACACATCGCAGATATNGATTATGGCAAGATTCAGCTNTTNGCCGGCAACTACGATTTCTGGTACGAGTCCAGCCAGCTGATCATCAAGCAGCGCAAGGAAGCCAACAAGAAGAAGGAAGAGCAGATCAAGGAGCTGCAGGAGTTCATCTCCCGCTTCTCCGCCAACGCCAGCAAATCCAAGCAGGCNACTTCCAGAAAGCGCGCCCTGGAAAAAATCGAGCTGGANGANATNCGTCCCTCCAGCCGTAAGTATCCTTANATTGATTTCCGGCCCGANCGTGAGATCGGCAACGANGTNCTCACCGTGGAGGGCATCAGCAAGACCATAAACGGGGAGAAGGTATTAGACAACATCTCCTTTATCGTGGGACACGACGACAAGATNGCTCTGGTGGGCGGCAACGAGCTGGCTAAGACCACGCTGTTCCAGATCCTGATGGGCGAAATGGAGCCGGACGAGGGCACCTANAAATGGGGTGTGACNACCTCTCAGGCTTATTTCCCGAAGGATTCCACCGCNGAGTTTGACAACGACTACACCATNACNGACTGGCTGATGGGNTACTCCGCNGTCAANGATGTGACNTATGTGCGCGGNTTCTTNGGCCGTATGCTCTTTGCNGGNGAGGANGGCGTCAAGAANGTNAANGTGTTATCCGGTGGCGANAAGGTGCGNTGCCTGCTCTCCAAAATGATGATCAGNGGCGCNAACTGTCTGCTCTTCGANGAGCCNACCAACCATCTGGACATGGAAGCCATCACNGCCCTGAACGAGGGCATGAAAAAATTNAAAGGNGTGGANATCTTTTCCTGCCACGACCATCAGGTGGTACAGACCACNGCCAACCGCATNATGGAAATCCTGCCGGACGGCACGCTGATCGACAAGATCACCACCTATGANGAGTACCTGGANAGCGATGAAATGGCNAGAAAGCGTACCGTCTACACCAGCACAGCCAGCGAGGAAGAGGACGACTNAGCATGAGAGCNATAGATCTGCANACNCANACNGCCAAATCGGACGGNAGNTTTTCGCCCGCCGAGCTGGTGGATTANGCCATAGAAAAAAATCTGGCNGCAGTGGCCATCACAGATCACGACACCATNGANGGGCTTGANGAGGCCATCNCCCANGCTGNTGCCCTGCGGGAAAAGGGNGTCTCCGACATTGAGGTNATCCCGGGGATCGAGTTTTCAACCAAGTACGAAAAGCAGGATGTNCACATCGTGGGNCTCTACATCGCCTACGACAGTCCGGTCTTTCTGGAGCCTTTGAACGCTTTCGTAAATTCCCGCACGAACAGGAATATCAAAATGTGCGAGAACCTGCAAAGCGCAGGTATCGACATNACNTATGAAAANCTGCAGGCGCGGTTTCCGGACGCAGTCATCACCAGNGCCCACTATGCNTCCTATCTGTTGGAACAGGGCTATGTCAAAAGCCGTCAGGATGCNTTCTCNCAATATCTGGGNGACCACACAAAATACTTCGTGCCCAGAGAGAAAGTGACACCCTCTCAGGCCGTGGCGNTGATCCTGCANGCCGGCGGCGTTCCCATTCTGGCCCATCCGCCCCTCTATCANATGGGGCAGGAACGNCTGGATGCNCTGACNGCTTCTCTGAAAGAGGACGGGCTTATGGGCATNGANGCNTTCTACAGCACCTATANCAATCAGGATGTGCGGGATATGCNGCATCTGGCNANNAANTANGATCTGCTTTTAAGCGGCGGNTCCGANTTNCACGGCGCCAACAANCCGGGNCTTGACNTGGGATGCGGCTACGGGAAGCTNTATNTTCCGGAGGATCTGCTCACTGAAATGAAAAAACGCCNNGCTGCANCNGNTAAATAAAATNCGCNATTATTNGNGGAGGATAACATGTATCTCTTATTCGCAGATTTGGACGATACCCTTTTAAACAACCAAAGTCAGGTTAGCCCTGANACAAAAGCATTNCTGNACAAATTTCTGGCGGCAGGCAACCGTCTTGTCCTNTCNTCNGGCAGACCTCTTTTAAGTGTCCTGGAAGTCAAACAGAGGGCGGGGCTGAATCAGCCCGGCATCTTTGCATGCTGTTCCAACGGCAGCATCATCTACGACTGNGACCGNCAGCAGACCGTCATGAAAATAGGTCTTCCCCTCTCNTACGTCTCTTATCTGCAGGAGTGTGCAAAGGCTCTCTCTCTCCACATCCAGACCTATCGGGATGATGNGGAAAGCGCCGCTGTGATCTCNCCCGCCGATGACGAGGAGATCCGCTATTATCGCCAGAAGATTCATCTGCCGTTAGTGATTTCCGAAAATCTGACCGACGCGCTCATCGANGANCCCTGCAAGATGCTGGCNATCAGTTTACATAACAAAGAAAAATTNGAGGTTTTCCGCCAATACATCGCGGGNTGGGCAGAAAACAAGATCAGNATGATCTATTCCAACGATAAATATCTGGAGCTTTTCGACTGGCATGCNGGAAAGGGCAGCGCTGTGCACATTCTCAGCGATTCTCTGGNCATCCCNCTCTCCCANACCTTCGCTGTCGGAGACGCAGACAATGATATCTCCATGCTGGAAGCTGCCGGCTGCGGCATCGCCATGCGCAATGCCACGGACAATGTAAAAGCCCACGCTGATATTGTCACGGATCTGGACAACGATCATAATGGGCTCGCCGATACGCTNAGTAAATTATTGCTTCTTTAAATAACGACATGTTCTNATACTTCTACGATCAGGTATCTGCCGTCTCCTACCGCAAACACCTCTTCCGCCTCCAGGATNTCTTCCTCNTCNGCGCCNTCCATATCGACGCCTTCCTCCTCAAAAAANTCCCACACTTCTNTGACAGAGTNCACGACTACNGCCATACACTCTTCCAGAAAATCCTCTGCNTCCTCCGGTGTTTCCGCTACCTTCTCCGGATAGAGCTGTAACTGATTATCCAAAAAACATTGTAATACTTCCTCATCAAACATAGCATTTCCTCCTACAGTAGTCCNCGTTTTTTTAACTCCTGGCACAGCCGCCCCACCGGCAGTCCCACCACATTGTTATAATCCCCACAGATTCCCTGAATATGTGCGGCACACANGCCCTGNATNGCGTAAGCGCCCGCCTTNTCCATNGGCTCGCCGCTGTCCACATACTGCCGGATCTCCTCCTCCGTCATTGTGTACATAGTCACATCCGTGCACTCTGAGAAGGTGGCATACATGGGAGANATATCCTTATTCTTCCAGGCGATGGTGACACCCGTATANACCTGATGGCTTACNCCCTGCAGNTCTTTCAGCATACGGACCGCATCTTCCTTGTCCGCAGGTTTNCCNANAATCTNNCCCCAGGCAGACACCACCGTGTCCGCCCCGATCACCACNAAATCTTCCTTCTTCTCCGCCATCAGTCTGCCGCAGACATCNACCGCCTTCTGATAGGACANTTCCTCTACCACCTCGTCAGGTTTCTCCTTNGTGATCTTCTCCTCCACCGTNCTGGGCANGACACGAAAGGAGATNCCCACCTGNTTTAACAGGTCNTTNCGNCTGGGNGATGCCGANGCCAGATATATTTTCATCAGNCTGTTTCCTTTCTATTCGTTATGGTGNACCTTCGGNATAAAGACNCNTTTGTGCGCCTGTCCCGCTCTTTTCCTTCGCCGCCGCTTTTGCCTCNTNACAGAAAGAAAGCTGTGCATTGTATACTTCCTTTCCCCGTTTATCCACCTTGGCATAGCTGCCGTCAGGCTGCAGGATGGACGCTTTCACCGTATCCTTTAACTGGCTCTGTAAAATATGCCAGAGCTTCTCCTGTAAAGGCGCCTTCTCGATGGGAAAGAGGATCTCCACCCGGCGCTCCAGATTTCTGGGCATCCAGTCAGCGCTGGCACAGTAATATTCTGGTTTGCCGTCATTTTCAAAATAAAAGATTCGGGCATGTTCCAGATAATTCCCCACGATAGAGCGGACCGTAATATTCTCGCTGACACCCGGGATTCCGGCCCGCAGGCAGCAGATCCCGCGGATGATCAGATCGATCTTCACACCCGCTGCACTGGCAGCATAGAGCGCCTCTATCACATCTTTATCGCAAAGCGCATTCATCTTGGCGATGATTCTGGCCGGTCGTCCCGCCTTCGCGTACTCCGCCTCCCTGCCGATCAGATGGATGAAACGATCCTTGAGCCAGTAAGGCGCCAGAGAAAGGCGGTTCCAGCTTCTGGGCTCCGAGTAACCGGAAAGCATGTTAAAGACTGCGGTAGCGTCCTCTCCGATCATCTCCGAACAGGTAAAGTATCCCACATCCGTGTAAAGCTTCGCCGTAGAATCATTGTAATTGCCGGTGCCCAGGTGGACATAGCGGCGTATCCCGTTTTCTTCTCTTCTAACAACAAGTGTTATTTTACTGTGGGTCTTCAGCCCCACCAGGCCATAGATGACATGACAGCCCGCTTTCTCCAGCTTCTTTGCCCAAACGATATTGTTTTCCTCGTCAAACCGTGCCTTCAATTCCACCAGAACGGAAACCTGCTTTCCGTTCTCCGCCGCCTGCTCCAGCGCCGCGATGATGGGAGAATTGCCGCTGACCCGGTAGAGCGTCTGCTTGATTGCCAGAACCTCCGGATCTCTCGCCGCCTGCCTAATGAACCGTACCACCGGCTCAAAGCTCTGGTAGGGGTGATGCATGAGAATATCGCCCTCCCGGATCCGTTCAAACACATCCGCGTCCTCCGGCAGCTCCGGTACAGGCTGGGGTGGCAGATAGCTGTGCTCCTTCAGGTGGTCAAAACCTTCCATACCATAGAGCTTCATCAAAAAGGTAAGATCCAGCGGTCCGCTGATGGCATAGATATCTTCTTTGGGAATGGACAACTCCTCCCGGATCAGCCTCAGGAGCCGGCTGTCGATCCCATCCTCCACCTCCAGACGGATCACCTGTCCCCACTGTCTCTTCTTTAACTGCTTCTCGATCTCCTGTAAAAGATCCTCCGCCTCTTCCTCCTCGATAGACAGATCCGCATTGCGCATGATCCGGAAGGGGAAACTGCAGACAATATCATAATTTAAAAACAACTTATGAATATTGCGCTCGATCACTTCCTCCAGAAGGATCAGTTTCCTGTCCTCCTTCGAGGGAAGCTCCACCAGACGGGAGAGAACGCTTGGCACCTGCACTGTGGCAAATTCCAGTTCGCCGTCCCCGCTCTTTTTTGTCACCAGAGCGCCCAGATTCAGGGATTTATTGCGGATCAACGGAAAAGGTCTGGAAGAATCCACCGCCATAGGCGTCAGCACCGGATAGACATTATCCGTAAAATAGCTGTCCACATAGGCTCCTTCTTCCTTCGTCAGATCCTCATGATGGGAAACCAAGTGCAGCCCGTTCGCCGAAAGCTGCGGCAGCAGAGAACGGTTGTAGGTGTTGTACTGCTGGTTCACCAGCTGATGTGTCTTTTCGTTCACCTGCGCAAGCTGTTCCNNNGCNGTCATNCCCGCAATATCCCGCTTCTTNTAGCCCGCATTNACCATATCNTTTANAGATGCCACCCGCACCATGAAAAACTCGTCTAAATTAGATGCGGTAATGCTTAAAAACTTCAACCGCTCAAACAGCGGNATCTGCTTATCTTTCGCCTCCGCGAGCACTCTCTCATTAAAGAGCAGCCAGCTCAATTCCCTGTTGGTATAATATTCNTCTCTGGAAAGATCCANCTCCTGTGCCATAGCCTCTAAGATCTCCTTTAAATTACATTAGTTATTATATAATCTCTGCNTTAGCCGCGCTGGCGGATCACCGGGCGTATGCTGTAAACCTCCTCGAAGAAATCGGATCGTTTTGTAAACAGTCCTTTTTCCAGCGTGATATCCACCGAACCGTCCACGGTAATGATCAGCTCTCTCTCCTTTAGGGACGCCTTGACATCCTTAAACTTCTGTTTGTGGCTGCGGTCCAGACCATTTGCGATCTTCAGGATAGCCGTCAGCTTCGCGATGGTCAGATAAGCCGCTTTGTCAATGTCGCCGCCGCTTCCCATCACCTCGCCGTAATCAAATTCCATGTGATTGTACTTCACCACATTGGCCACGATCTCCCGCTCCAGATGTGAAAGACCTATGATTTCCGTAGACAGGATGATATTATAGGAACATTCTCCCAGATTCACCAGACTGATATACTTACCGCAGTCATGAAGGAGNGTAGCGATCCGAAGAAGCAGCCTTTCCCGCTTGCCCAGACCNTGNACCTTTTTCATACTGTCAAATATGGTCATGGCAATCTTTTCCAACGTCTCGCCNCGNCGNTTNCTGCCCATATAACGCTTGCTGATATTCTGTGCACANGCGATGATATCCTGCACAAAATCATGTTCTTCNNTNATGAGCTTGTGCCGCTCCCCGTAATCATACGCCATACCNTCGCACAGCGTCACTCCCGGCNCCCAGATCGTATGNGCGTCCATCACTCTGGCAATCCGGTTGACCAGCATACAGGAAATAAACAAAAGCGGTATGTTCTCNTCCGGTATATCCAGCTCTCTCGCCGCCTGCTGCACCGGTTTTGTGCGGATCAGCTCCAAAAATTCCTCCACATCAGGCATCTCTGCGCTGTTCTCCTCCCGNCCAGCGGCCTTTTTTTCCACGACGGCGGAGAGATAATCGTCCACTACAATAATATTTTCTATATTACGGTCTTTTAAATATAGTTTTTTAAATACTGCGATCTGAGAACTGACCATCTCATCCAGGATCACCTCATACTGTCTGGGACTGATATTCAGCCGTCCCAGCTGATCCTGCAGNCGCAGCACGCCCAGCCGCATATTCTGNGTNGTGACCAGCGTATCCTTGTCAAAAAGCGAGATCTGGATGCTGCCGCCGCCGATATCCACGATGGCTGTGCCNTTCTCCACGATCNTACTGAACTTTCCCTTGGAGGCAATGGCCTTATAATTCAGGAAACGCTGCTCGGAGTTACTCANCACATCGATATGGATCCCGGTGCGCTGGGTNATCTGATCCAGNACAATACCGGTATTTTCCGTCTCCCNGAACGCGCTCGTGCCGTANGCCGTNTAATCATCCACCCGGTANCTCTTCATGACATCCAGNTAATCCCGCAGGATCCTGCAAAGTTCATCTACCCNGTCGTAGCTGATCTTGCCCATGGCAAAGGTGTCTGTNCCCAGATCGATCCGATGCCTGATGTAATCCACTTCCCGCAGTCCTTCCTTGGATATCTCAAAAATTTTCATGGCAAGCTCATANGAGCCNACATCTATCGCAGCAAAAGTTTTCACCCTGACCTCCGTAACTTCTTACGCNTTTTTGCTCTGTCCCAATAAAAAATCAATGAANTGCTGGGCNGTCCTGCCGGANAGTCCGCCATGGGAAAGNTCCCACTTGTTCGCCAGAAGGAAAAGATCCTCCTCCGGCACATGCAGCCCGTTTCTTTCCGCCAACGCCTTTACNATCTGCTGGAACTGCTTNTTATCCGGAGCACCNAAGAAGATGGTCACACCGAAGCGNTANACNANNGAAAGCTTCTCCTGTACCGTATCTCCCGCNTGCATATCCTCATCCCGCCTGTCCGCCTTGTCGCTGTAGTTTTCCCGGATCAGATGCCGNCNGTTNGAGGTAGCNTANATCAGCACATTCGCAGGCTTCTTCTCCAGNCCGCCCTCNATGAGCGCCTTCAAATACTTATATTCCACCTCAAAATCCTCGAANCTTAAGATCATCCATNTAAATGATNAACTTATANTTCCTGTTNTTGATCTGGGCGATCACCTCGTTCAGATCCTGGAACTGATGCTTATATAATTCGATAATACGCAGACCCTTCTCGTAATATTCATTGGCNATNGCCTTCACGCAGGAGGATTTTCCGGTTCCCGCATCCCCGAACAGAAGACAGTTGTTCGCCCGGCGTCCCTCCACAAAGGCCTCCGTATTCTCTTTCAGCTTCTGTTTCGGTATCTCATAGCCCACCAGATCCTCCANATACACATGGGCGATATTGCGGATAGGTACGATCCCNACGCCATCCGCCCCNTGCTCCACACGGAAAGCCTTGTGCAGTCCCAGATCTCCCACACCGTACTCCCGATAAAACTGCGTGAGCGTGGNCTTCATNGCCATAGCGTTCTCATTCTGTACAAAGTGCTGTGCCAGNGTACAGATCCGATCNCNGATACGNCTGTTATAGACCTTACTGTCCGCAGAAGNCCCCTNNTATGCNAANACCACNGCGAACTCCGGCGCCTTCAAAACCTCCATCATCTCCGTAAAGTCATAATCAAACAGNTCTTTAAATATNGCGATATCGTGCAGTACCAGNTCATTGATGCTGCCCTCCACCTCTCCTCTCATCTCACAGGCGCAGCTGTAGCTGTTCTCATTGTTCACCAGAAGATTGGTCAGATAGCAATGCCAGAGATTCCCGTAAAAGCCGTGATCCGCCGCCTGCTCGGAGAGCCGGTGCATACACTTGTAAAAGAGCGGCCTCGCCCTGCCGTCGCCGGATCGGTAATGCTCCATCAGCCAGACCACATCCCGCAGGATATCTCCATCCGCAAATTCCTTATATATGATCAGTTCTTCTTCTCTCATCGTGTGATCCCTCTCTGTCAATAATTCCCCAGTATTTTCATATTGCGCGCCTCATCCCGCAGTCCTCTGAGCGCATTTTTCACCGCACCGTCCGCAAAATTGCCCTCAAAATCGATAAAGAAACGGTACTCCCAGTTTCTCTCCTCGATAGGCCGGCTCTCGATCTTTGTCATATTCAGATTGTTGTAAATAAAGTGTGACAGGATATGATAGAGGGAGCCGCTCTCGTGAGGCACCTCCAGACAGATGCTGATCTTTGACGCATCTTTCCTGAATATCTTCTGATTCGTGACAATGATGAAACGGGTGGAATTGGTCTCCGACTGATTGACGCCCCGCTTCAGGATATCCAGCCCGTAAATCTTCGCTGCCTGCTCGCTGGCGATGGCCGCCTGAGTCTTATCTCCCTCCTCACTCACTTTCCGCGCCGCAAAGGCGTTATTGGGCAGGCTCACCTGCCGCCAGTCCTCATGGGTACTGAGATATCTGGCGCTCTGCATCAGGGACTGCGGATGCGAATATACTGTCCTGATCTGAGAAATATCCGTACCCGGCAGCCCCATCAGGCAGTGCTCTATCTTTATGATCTGCTCTCCCACGATATAGTTTTCAAACTCCACCAAAAGATCATAGATCTCGTTCACGATGCCCGCCGTGGAATTTTCAATGGGCAGCACGGCAAAGTCTGCGCTCCCCTCCTCGATGGCAGTCATGGCGTCCCGAAAGGTATCCACATGAAAATTCTTCACCTGCTCTCCGAAATACCGAAACATCGCCATCTGGGAATAGGCGCCCTCCGCGCCCTGAAAAACCACTCTGGTCTGCTCTGTCTCCAACTTGTCCACGCCGATAAAAGGCAGCCTGCCAAGGGCCCCCGCCTCCGCCAGCTTATTATACTGGAGCTTCCGGCTCATAGACATGATCTGCTCAAAAAGCTCCTGCACCCCGTGGGCATTAAAAGGATTATGCGTGAGGGAGCGCACTTTTTCCAGTTTCTCCGCCTCCCTGCTCTTATCAAACACCTTCTTGCCCGTCTCTATTTTATAATCCGCCACCTGGGACGAAATCGCCATACGTTCTTCATAAAGGGCTACGATCTTCTCATCGATCGCATCCAGCTGTACCCTCAATTCTGCTAAATCCATACCTTCCATCCTTTCCCATTAATTACCTCCCTAAGTTTACCGCAATTTGTTCTTGATAGCAAGAAGGATTCTCGATATAATAGTGCTGTACGACTATTCTATCGAGAGGGAGCTATCATGAGCACCACACAGAAGAACATCCTGATCATATCAATAACGGTTGTTGTTTTAATACTCTTGTCCCTAGGCGTCGTTTTAAGCGGTCATATCACCATGAATGACGATTACACTATGGGAAATACCCCCGGTAATCTGAATAACGGCGGATACTTCTGTGAGGCGGACGGCCGGGTATATTTTGCCAACGCTTACGACAATTATGGCCTCTACGCCATGAATCCGGATGAGAGCGAGATGGTCAAACTTTCCGGCAACTCCGTTTCTTCCATCAATGCCGCCGGAAAGTATCTCTACTACGCCATGACAAGCGACGGCTCTAGCGGAAGCGGACTGGGTTATCTGGCACATACCGAGGGCATATACCGAAGTAATCTAAAAGGAAAATCCACTGTAGGTCTGGACCGCTGCAGTATCGTCTCCATGCAGCTTTGCGGTAATTATCTCTACTATGAGAAATATGACAAAGCCCTCGGCACCACTCTGGATAAAGTGCGGATCGATAAAAAAGACAGACAGACGGTAGCCAAGGAGATCATCAATCCCAACTGCTATCTCAACGGCAGGATCTACTATAACGGCACCGGTAAGGATCATTTCCTCTACGCTCTGGATGTGTCCACCGACACTCCCACTGTGGTCTGGCAGGGGAATCTCTGGAATCCCATTGTTCAGGACGGCTATGTGTACTACATGGACGTCTCGGAGAACTATCGTCTGTGCCGCTACAGTCTGAACAATGACGTGATAGAAGTGCTGACCAATGACCGCATCGATATGTTCAATGTATACGACAGCTATATATATTATCAAGTCAGCTCCACCGATGCTCCGGCGCTCAAGCGGATGCGGACAGACGGCAGCTCTCAGGAGTTGGTGCGGGAAGGCGTGTACCAGAACATCAACGTCACATCCGAGTATGTGTATTTTAACGCTTTTAACGAGACTACACCGGTCTACAAGACCTACACCTACGGACCGGTCAATGTGACTACCTTCGATGCCGCCAGAGAAGCAGCTGGGGTGGATATAGAGTAGATTTTTGTGAAAAAATACCTTTGACAAATCGAAATAGAGCGAGTAGACTATAATCTGCTCAAACTGAATGCTCAAATAAAAAGTGCGTGGCCAAAGAGGCGTAAATCCAGCTTCTTTGTCTACGCACTATTTTTGTGCAAGGAGGAACTCTTATGGAACAGAAAGCAAATGATTTTTTGGAAAAGCAGCCCATCGGAAGCCTGATGAAAAAATACGCGGTCCCCTGCGTGATCTCACTGCTGGTGGCGGCGCTCTACAATATTGTGGATCAGCTTTTCATCGCCAACGCCAGTCACCTCGGCTCCTATGGCAACGCTGCCAACACGGTAGTGTTCCCCATGACGGTGATTGCCCTGGCCATTGCCGTCATGATCGGCGACGGCTGCTGCGCCTTTGTCAGCATCTGTCTGGGAGCCGGACGTAAGGATGATGCACACAAGAGTATCGGGAGTGCGGTTTTGCTGTGTATTGTCAGCAGCATCATCCTTGCCGCTGTCTATCTCATTTTTCAGGAGCCGATTTTGACGCTCTTCGGCGGGCGGGTCAATGAAGAGACTTTCTTCCAATCCAAGGAATACTTCTTCTGGATCAGCCTGGGCGTGCCCTTCTATATGTTCGGGCAGGCCATGAACCCTGTTATTCGCTCCGATGGAAGTCCAAAGTTTGCTATGATCTCCACCCTGGCAGGAGCGGTGGTCAATGTCATTTTCGATCCTATTTTTATCTTCATATTCAAATGGGGCATGATGGGAGCGGCAGTCGCTACGGTGATGGGACAGATCTTGACGGCGCTATTAGCCATATGGTATCTGTGTCATATGAAAGCTGTTAAGCTGAAGGCCGAAAGCTTCCACGTTCACCATCAGCTGGCCGGAAAGTATCTGGCGTTAGGAATCACCAGTTTCCTGTCCCAGATTTCACTGGTAGCCGCTATGGCTGCCATCAACAACATGATCCGGAAATACGGTGCACTCGATCCTGTGTTTGGACAGGTAGAGTATGCGCAGATCCCGATGGCTGTCGTCGGTATCGTGATGAAATTTTTCCAGATCGTCATCTCTATCGCCGTAGGAACTGCCGCAGGCTGCATCCCTATTGTCGGGTATAACATCGGTGCCGGAAGGAAGGACCGGGTGAAAAGCCTGTTCACCCGTCTGTTGAGCGTAGAAGCCGCCGTTGGCGCTGTTGCCCTGCTGATCGTGGAGCTGTTTCCCAGACAGCTTATCAACCTGTTCGGCGCGGCAAACGAGAGTGCCTATTATACAGAGTTTGCCATTAAGAGCTTCCGCATTTACCTCTGTATGATGATTTTTGCCACTGTAAACAAGGGTACCTTCATTTTCCTGCAATCCCTGGGAAAGGCGGCGGCGTCCACGGCAATCTCCCTGATCCGGGAGGTCGTGTTTGGTGTGGGATTCGCCCTGCTCCTGCCCCGGTTTTTCGGACTGGACGGCGTGCTCTACTCCATGCCCGTATCGGATATCCTGACCTTTTTAATTGCGGCTGTTATTATTGTGCGGACTTATCGGGAGTTGGAGAATAGGAAAGAGGAAATCGGTTAACGCCGATTTCCCCTTTCTTCTATAATGACCGGACATGCTTTTAAGTCAATCTTTCCGTCTTTGATCTGAACCTCTTTCCCATCCGCCATATTTATGTAAGTTCCGTCCCGCATTCCGGTTTCTATTTGACCGCTTTTCCCTTCAAAACTGAATATCCCCAAAAGCCTGTCTGTTCCCTGAACTTTTTTATGTTCGCCAATAACTGCCCCCAACTCATCGTCGGCCGATAGATGGTAACTGCTCTCTGCAACGACAGGCAATTTCTTTACCTGATAAAGCCGTTTTAAAAGATCCGATATATCATGGCTGCCATCCAGATTTATAACATCCTTATTAAATAAATCCGGGGTTGTTTCATTTTGGTTTTCCTGTCCTGCGTACAGAAGCGTAGCCCCTTTCTGGAAATAGATAAATGCCGTCCAATTCCGGAGCGCTTCTTCCTCCGGGATAATACTTTTTGCCCTTTCCTGATCATGGTTTTCCAAATATCTCATCTTCACATAATTAGCAGGATAAATATACTCCTGCATATTAACAGCTTCCGCATATCTGCTGAGCGTGCCCTCTCCTTTTAAATACTGCCTGAAATATTTGTAGATATCGTAGTCATAACACATATCGAATGCCTGAAAAATTTGTGAATCCGACAGACTCGTCATTCCTCTTGCCCTTAAATCCAGTATAAATTCCGGCTCAACGGATTCACTAAGCCAGATACACTCAGGATTGATTCCAGCCACCTCTTCCCTTGCCTTCAACCAGAATGCAAGTGGAACCAGCGGCGCAACGTCGCAGCGGAAACCATCTACAATGCCGGCCCACATTTTCAGCGTATCCATCTGATATTCCCAAAGTTCTTCATTTCCGTAATCTAAATCGACAATATCTCCCCAATCACCTACCCGGTTTCCCATCTCTCCTTCAGGAGTCTTATAAAAATACTCCGGGTGGTTCTTTGCAAGCCACGAATCCGGTGATGTATGGTTGTACACAATATCCAGTATACATTTCATTCCCCTTAAATGGATTTCCTCTGCCAAGTGCTTAAATTCATCCATTGTACCCAATTCCGGATTCACTTTTCTGTAATCGGCAATGGCATAAGGCGATCCCAGTGTTCCCTTACGTTTTTCTTGTCCGATCGGGTAAATCGGCAGGAACCAGATAATATCCACTCCAAGCTCCTTTATCCTGTCCAAATCCTTTTCCACCGCTGCAAAAGTTCCTTCCTCACTGTAATTTCTGACATAAACGGAATAGATCACTTTGTTCCTCAAATCTGTTTTTGTATGATTTGCCATAACATTTTCCTCCTTAAACTTTAAAATTTCTTCTTTGAGTGTTTAACCATCCAGAAATTGCTGTACAACCAATATTTATATGAAGGTTTTATATAATCTAGTGGTTAATAGTTAATGTCTGCATATACTTGATTTATATTATCATATACTTTCTTTCCATTCTCCAGCATTTTACCTATTATGTTCTGCACTAATTCCTCATCCTCTATCAATAATACTGATTGCTTCATTTTATCTACAATGCTATATCCAAGTTCTGTCTTTACAAGTACAAAATCTATTCTCTTTTTATCCCACAAATATGAATAGTTTTCTATGCTCATACCCTTTCTCATCCCTATTTTTCTTTCAAGATTTTTTATACACCCCAGAGGTTGCCATTCCTCTCCTCGCGCTATCTCATCTATATCTTCCTTTCCCCTGACACAAAATTGTATGTTTTCTATAATCATCTCTTTTTGAAACAAAAAATATCTTCTTGACTAATAGGTTCTTCAATTAGAACATAATTCTCATAATCAACTACTTCCAACGATGCAATATTTCTATCTCCATTAAGAAAAAACATATGCGAAACGTCATTTTCTGCATCAATGTTATAATTGTATTCTTCAATATAATTCCAAAATCTAATGTCAACCACTTCAATCTTATATGCATAAACATCTAAGGTCTCATCCGGTTTTTCTAATATATCAACATTACAATAACAAAAAAATTTAGTACGAAAAGTATCATATGACATTCGAGAATAAACAATTAATGAATTACATTCTTCTTTGCACCATTCTATAAAATATTTCCATTGAATTGTTAAAAATTGCCCTTTTTCTTTATACTGGCCAATATATAATATTCTCATTTTTTATATTCAATCCACCCTACTATTATTTAAACATTCACAAATTCAATCTTCTTTGGAACTATACCCTTTAAATCCGTCTCAAATGTCACAAACTTTGCATTTAGAGGTGCAACTGCTCTGCTCACATAAGTACCTCTTAAACATTGCTTGCACCACACTTGTAAATAACCAATTCTCGTATCACCATCTCCAATGTATATGTAATCTATTGCACATTTTTCACAGCTTGGACATTCTATTTGATCTATTTTATCAAAATCTTTTATTAGTTCTGATATTGTCCTTTCCCATGCTAATTTCATTAGTTCCCTCCCCCTCAGATGAACAGCTTAGTTGTAGTGCCTAATTATACTTTTTGACAATAGCTTGTATATCATCCTCATGGAAAAGATATTCATTTGGGCCAAGCATCTCATCGATATTCGATATCTCCACCAAATAATGCCACGCTTCCAAATCCTTAACACAAATCTGCTCATCATTCCTAATACAATCAACAGCCCATATACAAATCTCTTCTCTTGTCAGGCTTCCATCTAAAACCCTGTCCAGTTTTTGTGTTATCTCTTCTTTTGTTGGTTGTTTCATCCGATGTATAATTCCCCTTTTTCTTTAGATTTAATTTAAAAATTCCTCATAAATAAATCGGCACGCCTCTTCTTCAGATGCAAAGCTTTCATCTGTTGTCTTTACTCCTCTCTCAATATAATAAACATGCCACTCGTCATTTACAAATTCTATACAAAAACGCTCATCCTTTCTTCCTTTGCCATCCAGATTATATTCATAAGGCGCCACTCCCATCTTTCTTAATGCTTTTTTTAATTCTCTTCTTTTCACTACCGTACCTCCCTATGTCTGTCTATAGCAGACTCTTCGACTAAATTAGCGATAGCAGGTGTTGGTATTTCTTTTTCATATCAGTACTCATATTATCGAATGCATACTCTATCGCATCTTGTTCTGAAATAGCTTCTTGTTTTAACCCGCACAATGTTTCTTTATCCTTCCCCAAATATACTCTGGGAAGATTATGCAATGCACATAACAGATCATACACTTTTCTTTTCTGGATATATGTTTTCATTATTTCAGTCATTAAATCAAGAAATAATTGATCCATTAAACGATTAACGACTATGCTATTTATTCCTATATGTAATTCACCTATTTCTTGGTCAGAAAAATTGTAAAATTTACCTATTTCAAAATTTTCTTTACATACTGCAATAAAATTTCCTATCGCGTCATTTACCGACTTTTCATCGGTAAGCAGTAAACATTTTTGCAGTTCATTTAATGCAGCAACATGTTTATATAAGATTCTTTTGTATCCGAATCTCCATACTTTTTTATAGCACCTTCCTTTTTCGGCTACAATTCCGATATACAATAACTCTCCAATTATATTTTGAATATTCATTAGCTCCGGCACCTTTATTGATTTTTCCAAAAATCATATCACTCCTTCGTTCAATGGATATTTGCTGCCAAAGGCTGCCCAGATATTAAATTACAAAAACTCAGCCTTACCTAAGAAATTTTTTATACAGTCCGTGCTCCACATATGCTCTTGCAAATTCAAAAATTATTTCATTAGAATAATCACCTCCCTTTGCATATGAAATATTCATAACGTCCTTTGTAATTTTTCTCAATGTCACACCTTTTACCTTAACATTTCTTTTAGCCAGTTCTTTCCTAACAATTTCAGTACAACGTCTATAATCTTTTCCCGTTGAAAATATCATATTTTCCCCTTACTCTAATAAATCTTCAAGATTACCTAACAATCACAGCTTAATTGACAAACCATAATTCGTTTACCTCCGGAATATATACTTGATTTCCTCCTCCAAGCAATTGGATATTTTACACCTACAACAGGGACATTAAAGACCATCAAATGTCCTTTCTGCTCCTGCCAAAGTATTTGCCACCATATCTGCATAATTGTATATAACCCTTCAATCACACAGCTATTTAAAATATGATTCTATTGTATCTTGAAGTTGAAGCAGCTCACACTTATGCTCTCTAAGTTCATTGTTTTTCAATAGCTTTTCAACAAGTATTGCTAATTCACCAAAATATTCTGATGTCGTAGTGTAATTGTTCGAGCTAAACCAATTAAAATCCCCGAACCACTTCGATTCCTCTTGAGAACTATCTCTCAAAAATTTCATATACTGCTTTACATCCTCAATATTGTTGAATATCATTCAATTTCTCCTAACATATAGAAATACTTTAAATCTACACTATTAAGTGGTGTTGCCACTTCCATTGCCGACTATTCTCATCTATGAAGCATCTTCAATCCTTTTGTTAATTGGTATGAAATTTTTCATTCAGACTTATTCTCGATCGGTATTATTTATTATGATAGTAATAGTCCTTTAGAATCTCCCATATTTTTTTGCTTTCTTTACGTAGTCTTTCGTTTAGTTGTTTACACATCTTCCCATTTTCATCCTCTATAACAAAATCACTCAAGCCTCCTTTGTACACAAACAGACCATCATAACTGCCTACAAGATATTGTAGTTTATCATTATCATCCTCATCTGAATCGATACATTCCACCTGCCTCATAAGCGCTTTTAATAATACACTATAATACTTATAGCCACCATATTTTTGTACAAGCTTTCCTATTTCAATATATGATGCACGTAACTGTAACATTTCTTTCCTGCTAAGCATTTCCATGCCTCCTACCGCGTGCCATTGTAACATGCCATTAGAGAACCAAATTCTTCTTTTATCATAGATACACTTTACCACACTTTCATCAGGATAGCGAATGCCGATTCGGTTGCCCGCTGAGTCATAAATATATCCGTCCGTATGACCATTAAGAGATAATAGTTGTTGAATTTCTCCACCTTTTATATTAGGCATAGGAAAAGCACCCACTTCAAAGTGGATGCTTTCATCTAATTCAATAACACATGTTTCTCTCCGTCCTGCTCGACTTCCTCCAGCAGCTGCACCACCGCTTTCCCATACACCGGATGTATCTCATAGGGTGCGATCTGTGCCAAAGGCTTTAAGACAAAATCCCGGTTTTTCATATCCCTGTGAGGGATAGTGAGCTTCTCCGTATCCATCACCCGTCCTTCATACAGAAGGATATCCAAATCCAGCGTTCTGGGGCCCCACCGCTCCTTGCGCTCTCTGGCCTCCTGCCGCTCGATTCCCTGCAGCTTCTCTAAAAGCTCTTCCGGTGTATAGAGGGTATCAATGGACAGGGCGCCGTTTAAATAATCCGCCTGCTCCACGCCGCCGTAGGGAGTCGTCTCTATCCAATCTGAAACCCGAAGCACTTTGCACTTCTCATCCGTAAGCAAAGCATCCACCGCCGCATTCAGGTGCGCCTTTTTATCTCCCATGTTGGAGCCGCAGGCGATATAGGCACGGTTCCATCCTCTGGCGATCTTCACGGAGACCGACCCAAAGGGAATCGAGATCGGCGCCTCCGGTTTTTTTATTTCCATGGTGAGCCGTCGCACATGAGGAAACTGTAACAACAGGGCCTCTGAAGTTTTTTCCGCCGCCGTCTCGATCAGCTTGTAAGTATGCTCCGTAAGGTAGGTGTGCAAAAACCGGCACACCACCCCATAGTTTGTAGACAATCCCAGATCGTCCGCCATCCCCGCTGCTCTGGTGTCCGTCTCCAAATAGACACTGACATAAAAATTCTGTCCCTTCTCGTTTTCCTGTTGGTATACTCCGTGATGAGCGTATACCTGCAGATCTTCTATTATGATCTGATCCATACTCTTTCCCGCCATTCCATCACAGTCGCTATTTATACTAATTCTTATAACCGTCGCGGATTGCCTCTGTCATTTTCACCGCCCGCACATTCTCCCTCACATCATGCACGCGGACGAACATAACGCCTCTCTGTACGCCGTAAACGGTCGTAACCAGCGTTCCCTCCATACGCTCGGCCACCGGCAGATCCAGCCCCATTCCTATCACGGACTTACGGCTTGCGCCGAGAAGCACCGGGCATCCCAGAGAATGAAACTTCTGCAGATTATCAATGATCTCCAGGTTATTCTCATAGCTTTTGCCGAAACCGATGCCGGGATCCAGAATAATCTTATCATAGGTGATCCCCGCCTTATTTGCCAGTTCCAGAGAAGACTCCAGGTCCCAGAAGATCTCCTCGATCAGATTGGTATACTTCGGCTCCTTACGGTTATGCCCCAGACAGCAGGGAAGACCGGATTCCGCGATCACCTGCGCCATCTTGTCATCATATTTCAATCCCCAGATATCATTGATCATATCTGCACCGGCCGCGATACCCGTTTTTGCCACTTCAGACTTGTAGGTATCCAGAGAAATCGGAACATTAAATCTGGATTTGATGGCTTCGATCACCGGAACGACTCTCTCGATCTCTTCCTGATCAGACACTCTGGTAAAACCGGGCCGTGTAGATTCTCCGCCCACATCCACAATGTCCATACCATCTGTTATCATTTGCTCTACGTGATATAATGCCTGATCCAGCTCCGTATACTTCCCGCCATCAGAAAAAGAATCAGGTGTTACGTTAAGAATTCCCATCACATAAGCATGTCCTTTTGTCCTAAAATCTCTCTGTCCAATCCTCATTTTACTCTCCTCCGTATTATAATTGATATACTTACTTATCCACAGGATTTCGCTTCGTTAAATCCTGATTATATATTGTTCTGGTCCTGTATTTTGGAATCACCCAGCATCCGAAAAAATAACTCCTGTAACTCCGGCTTTTCCTGAAAACATCCTCTGGATGCCATGGTCACTGTCCTGCTTCCCGGCTTCTCCACACCCCGCATCGTCATGCACATGTGCTCCGCCTCCAGCAGCACCATCACTCCCTGTGGCTTCAGATGCTCCATGACCGCCTCCACGATCTGTATCGTCATCTGCTCCTGGATCTGAGGTCTTCTGGCGTAAACCTCCACAGTTCTTGCCAGTTTACTGAGCCCCACCACCTTGCCGTCCGGCAGATATGCGATATGCGCCTTCCCGTAAAAGGGCATCAGATGGTGCTCGCAGATAGAATAAAAAGTGATATCTTTTACCATGACGATCTCATTGCTGGCTACCGCAAAGGTCTTGGACAAATGCGCTGCCGCATCCTCCTCCATTCCGGCGAAGATCTGTTCATACATACGCGCGATCCGCTCCGGCGTCTCCCGCAGTCCCTCTCTGTTCACGTCCACGCCGATGCCTTCTAAGAGCAGTCGGACCGCCTCTTTAACTTTCGTCTGATCTACCATGGGTGTCTCTCCTGATCGTATCTCTGTGTTCGACTATATCCATCAATTCTCCCAAATAGGAGAGAGAGCCGAACGCTATGATCACGGTATCCTTATCCTTTCCTACGAGGAGATAGGCTATCTCCACCGCCTCCTGTACACTGTCTGCCGCCGTCACAGCGCCATGATACTCTCTGGCTGTCTGTGCCAGATCGAGCGCCGGCAGTGCGCGGTCTCCTATGGGCGGTGTCACCGTGATAATATGGGATGCCAGCGGAAANGTAGCGCGAATCACCTTATCATACTCTTTATCCCGTAACATTCCCATTATATAAATAATTTTCCGGTTTGTAAAATAAAACCGAATGCTTTCTGCCAATTTCACNGCGGCATCCTCNTTGTGGGCGCCGTCCGCAATAAAGAGCGGNCTCTTGGCGATCACATCAAACCGCCCCGGCCACCGCGTTTCCAGAAGACCCTTNCTCAGCTTCTCNTCCGGCACCGTAAAACCGCATCTTGCAAGCGCCAGAACCGTCTCCACCGCCANCACTGCATTCTCGATCTGAAACTGTCCCGGCATGGAGATCTCCAGATTTTTATAGCGGTCATAGCTAAAACTCTGCTTGGTCACGCCATATTTGACCTGTTTCGTCCGGGACACATCCGCCGTCAAAAACTTGCTCTTCTTCAAAACGGACACCTGCCGCAGAATCTTCATAACCTCAGGGNCCTGCTTTACGGAAATTGTGTAACACTTGTTTTTTATAATACCCGCCTTCGCCTGGGCAATCTCCGTAAGGCTCTCTCCCAGGATCTCCATNTGATCCATACTGATGGACGCAAAAACTGCCGCCAGCGTATTGTTCACCACATTCGTGGCGTCCAGCGCACCGCCCANTCCGGTCTCCAAAACCACCAGGTCACAGGCNTTATCCAGAAAATATAAAAAAGCTACCGCCGTCTCCACCTCAAAAAGAGTGGGATGCGGNAGTCCTTCCGCCGCCATCGCATCNGCCGCCGTTTTCACAGGCTCCAGATACTTACACAGTCCCGACTGGGTGATCATNCGACCGTCCACCTGAAACCGCTCCCGGTACTCTCTCACCGTGGGNGAAATGTATCTGCCCACCCGGTAGCCCGCCGTCTGCATCACCGTGGAAACATAAGCCAGCGTAGAACCCTTTCCGTTGGTTCCCGCTATATGTACGAACTTCAACTGCTCCTGAGGATCCCCCAGACGTTCACACAGCAGACGCATGGTCTCCANTNCCATGACACTGCCAAGAGGCCGCANTTCTTCTATATAATCCATGGCTTCCCGATAGTTCATGTGGCATCCTCTCTTTTGATCACAGCCGACTTCNGCGGCATACATCATCTATTTACAAAAATAAAAAGCCGGATGTATCTGCAGCGAATATTATAGAAANAAACCGTCTATACTGTTCTTATGAAAAAANTGATACACAACTTCATTCACTGCGGCCTGCTGGGGTGGTTCCTNGAGATCACCTTCACGGCTTTTCACGCCTTTCGCAGAAGGGATATGACACTGCCCGGTGCCACCTCCGTCTGGATGTTTCCCATCTACGGTATGGCNGCCCTGCTTGCTCCCCTCTGCCGCCTGATCAGNAACCGCTCCCTGCTGTTTCGCGGCCTCACCTATACCGGCCTGATCTTCACCGGTGAATTTATCACCGGCATATGGCTGAACCGCCGCAAGCTGTGTCCGTGGAACTATGAACGCTCCCGCTGGAATCTGGCCAAGGTGATCCGGCTTGACTATGCTCCCTGCTGGTTTATCACCGGACTCCTTTTCGAACGTCTCCTGCGGGAAAACGATCCTTCCCTGCGNCCGGANTAACCGCCGGGATCAGTCTATATCAATATCATCCGCATCAATGTTCAAGGTGTTTAAGGTCCGGCGTTTTCTTCTGGCCNCCTCGGACGCNTANANAATATAGTNNTTGACCTCTTTCGCATGCTTAATATGNTCTAAAAAAAGCTGAGGATGCGTATTGTCGCCTGTAAAGCAAGCTACCGTACCCANTCCGAAAATNCGCTCCGCCAGACTGGTTCTCAGTTCCACATCCTGAATCTTATATAAATAACAGTCGTTTTCNTTTGTGCTGAGCAATCCNTCNTTAATGGTGATCACACGCTCGTTGATCGTATATTTCGTAAAAGTAAAGGGAAGACCNAAAAACAGCCACCGTTTGCGCTCCACGTATTCCTTTACGTCCTCCTGCTCCTGTCCTTCTTCTATATCAAGATCTTCCTCTAACATTTCTCTGTTTTCTTCCATGANATATCTTCTCCNNCNTTNTTTATTNATTCNCAGTGACACTCGNNTCANGGGCTTCGCCCTATCAAAGCAGGCATNGCCACTCCCGCCTGCAAGCAGACGTTATGTCTCTGCCCGCTTTGGCACTGCTCATTGCCTACGTGAATATCTTANCACATCCCTCTGTATTTCACAAGTTGCACTTCCCCTTGCACGNCACCCCTNCTTTATGCTATGATGTATAAAACATGGTAATCGAAACTATATATAAGGAGGACTCCACATGACTGCTAAAGAATGTATNGTAGGGCGCAGAAGCATCCGCAANTTCAAGGCTGATCCCGTCTCTCANGANCTCATATCCGAGATNGTNGAGACCGCTTCCTATTCGCCCAGCTGGAAACATACTCAGATCACCCGCTACATCGCCGTGGAGGGCGCTCTGAAAGAAAAAATTGCCAGGGAGTGTACTTCCATATATCCCCCTAACGGTGATATTATCGCTGCCGCTCCCGTATTGATGGCTGTTACTATTATTAAAAATCGCAGCGGCTATGAGCGCGATGGCTCTTTCAGCACTCCCCGCGGCGACGGCTGGCAGATGTACGATGCCGGTATTGCTTCCCAGAGTCTTTGTCTGGCGGCCTATGAACAAGGTCTCGGTTCCGTGATCCTCGGTCTTTTTGACCAGAGCGCAGCGGAATCTTTATTGCAGCTTCCCGAGGACAGAGAACTGGTAGCGCTCATTCCCATTGGCTATCCCGATGAGACACCCGCTGTTCCCAGAAGAAAGCCCGTGGAGGAACTGTTATCCTATCTAACATAAACCATAAAAAATAGAAGAGAAATATTCTCTTCTATTTTTTTATAATTCTAGCAAAGGAGTATCTGACTGTATGAGACATTTGATGAATCCACTTGACTTCTCCGTGGAGGAGCTGGAAAAACTCTTTGACCTGGCAAACCGGATCGAGGCAGATCCCGCCAGATATGCCCACGCCTGCGAGGGCAAAAATCTGGCCACCTGCTTCTACGAGCCGAGTACACGCACCCGCTTAAGCTTTGAAGCCGCCATGCTCAATCTGGGCGGTCAGGTGCTTGGCTTTTCGGATGCCGCTTCCTCCTCCGCCACCAAGGGAGAGAGCGTATCGGATACCATCCGCATCATCTCCTGTTACGCGGACATCTGCGCTATGCGCCATCCCAAGGAGGGTGCGCCTATGGTGGCTGCCAGCCGCTCCGGCATCCCCGTGATCAACGCGGGAGACGGCGGACACCAGCATCCCACCCAGACGCTCACCGACCTGCTCACGATCCGCTCCCTGAAAGGAAAACTGGGCGGCTTTACGATCGGTCTCTGCGGCGACCTGAAATTCGGACGCACCGTACACTCTCTGATCAATGCGCTGCTGCGCTACCCTGACATCCGTTTTATCTTCATCTCCCCGCCGGAGTTAAAGGTACCCGACTATATCACGGACATGCTGAAAGAACAGCAGATTGCCTACGAAGAGGTGATCCGCCTGGAAGACCGGATGCCGGAATTGGATCTGCTCTACATGACCAGAGTGCAGAAGGAACGCTTCTTTAACGAGGAAGACTATGTGCGACTGAAAGACTTTTATATTTTGGACAAGGAAAAGCTGTCCGCCGCCAGAGAGGACATGCTGGTGCTCCATCCCCTGCCCCGTGTCAATGAAATCTCCGTGGAGGTCGATGACGATCCCCGCGCCGTCTATTTCAAACAGGCACAATATGGCGTCTATGTCCGCATGGCACTGATCCTGACCCTGCTCGGCATCGAAAGTTAAACCGCTGCCGACACCATGACCAAAGGAGGTTAGACCCTTATGTTAAACGTAGGAAAAATAGAGGAAGGTTTCGTACTCGACCACATAGCGGCAGGNAAAAGCCTTTCTATNTATCATCATCTNAAACTGGANAAACTGGACTGCACGGTNGCGATCATCAAGAACGCCCGCAGCAATAAGATGGGNAAAAANGATATCCTNAANGTGGAGTGCGATATCAACACNCTNAACCTGGATATNCTGGCNGTTATCGATCATAACATCACNGTCAACGTGATCAAGGACGGNGNAATCGTAGANAAGAANGATCTGGTNCTNCCNCNCGANATTCACAATGTCATNAANTGNAAAAACCCGCGCTGNATCACTTCCATNGAACAGGANCTGCCNCATATNTTNGTNCTGGCNGATGAAGAAAAAGAGATCTATCGCTGCAAATACTGCGAGGAAAAAGCNNCCCNGCGNTTNTGATCNCCAACATGCAAAACAGCGCGTCATCGACGCGCTGTTGCTTTTATGCCATATCTTTCGTCAGGTCTTTATACCTGCGCTACATCCTTCATAGAGAAGCTGATNCTGCCCATCTTATCCTTACCAAGGCANACCACNGTGACCTTATCGCCNAANGTGAGCACATCCTCCACNCGGTTGATTCTNTCCTTCGCGATCTTGGAGATGTGNACCATACCNTCNTTGCCCGGTGCAAACTCAANGAACGCNCCGAACTCCTTAATGCTGACCACAGTACCCTGGAAGATCTGTCCCTCCTCAAAGTCTGTGGTGATCATCTTGATCATATCCACNGCCTTATCCATCATCTCATGGTCTGTACCGCAAACGGATACCTGACCCTCATCGTTGATATCGATCTTCACGCCGGTGCGGGCAATGATCTCATTGATCGTCTTGCCGCGCTGTCCCACCACGTCGCCGATTCTTTCGGGATCGATCTGGATAGAGATGATCTTGGGTGCGTAAGGGCCNACCTCCTTGCGGGGNGCNGAGATAGCNGGGCTCATGCAGTTAGCCATGATAAACTCTCTCGCCTCGCGGCATCTTGCGATAGCGCCCTCCACGATGGGCTTGGTCAGNCCGTGGATCTTGATATCCATCTGGATCGCCGTAATACCNTCNTGAGTACCGGTCACCTTAAANTCCATATCNCCGAAGAAATCCTCCAGACCCTGAATATCTGTCAAAAGTACNAAATCATCNTCTGTCTCNCCNGTCACCAGACCACAGGAGATACCNGCNACCATCTTCTTGATGGGCACGCCTGCCGCCATCAGAGACATACAGGATGCACAGGTNGACGCCATNGANGTGGAACCGTTGGACTCAAANGTCTCAGACACGGTNCGGATCGCATAAGGNAACTCCTCCTCNGAGGGCAGTACCGGAAGCAATGCCCGCTCCGCCANAGCNCCGTGGCCNATCTCTCTTCTGCCCGGTCCTCTGCTCACCTTCGTCTCACCTACGGAGTAGGAAGGGAAATTGTANTGGTGCATATATCTNTTNCCNGTGACATTCGGATCCAGGCCNTCNACTTTCTGCATCTCGGAAAGAGGNGCCAGNGTACATACATTACAGATCTGNGTCTGTCCTCTGGTNAACATGGCGGAACCATGCACNCTGGGNATNATATCCACTTCCGCTGCCAGAGGTCTGATCTGATCCAGCGCTCTGCCNTCNGGACGCTTGTGATCCTTTAAGATCATCTTGCGGACNGTCTTCTTCTGATACTGNTATACGGCCTCNCCGAGCACNGCCAGATANTCCTCTTTNTCNGCAAANGCCTCNTCCAGCTTCGCCGTNACATTTTTNATATTCTCCTCNCGCACCTGNTTCTCATCGGTGAAGACAGCCTTCTCCATCTCCTCGGGCGTGACGATCTTCTTCATATCCTCGAACATTTCCTCGGGAACCGCNCANCTCTCATANGTATGCTTNGGNTTGCCCACCTCNGCNACGATCTGATTGATGAAAGCGATCANTGTCTGGTTNATCTCATGCGCCTTGTAGATNGCCTCCAGCACCTTTGCCTCCGGNACCTCGTTAGCGCCTGCCTCGATCATCATCACCTTCTCGGAAGTGGATGCAACCGTCATCTGCAGATCACCCTTGTCCCACTGCTCCTGGGAAGGATTCACGATCAGTTCTCCATCTACAATACCCATCTGGGTCATGGCACAGGGACCTGCAAAAGGAATATCGGAAATACAGGTCGCAATCGCCGTACCGATCATAGCCACCAGCTCTGGACGGCATGCCGGATCCACGCTCATGACCAGATTGTTCAGTGTCACATCATTGCGGTAATCTTTCGGGAACAGCGGTCTCATAGGCCGGTCGATCACACGGCTTGTCAGGATCGCATTCTCAGAGGGCTTNCCCTCTCTCTTAT
Organism: Lachnospiraceae bacterium; assembly: GCA_014804615.1. Classification (GTDB taxonomy): domain Bacteria; phylum Bacillota; class Clostridia; order Lachnospirales; family Lachnospiraceae; genus UBA3282. Next base: position 52,229 of record JAAUZL010000004.1, on the reverse strand, counting down.
TAAAACCNCCCGGGATTTTGCCTACAGAATAAAACTTNTCCTCATACTCTACACTNCAGGGAAAGAAATCAATNCCNTCCCTGGGCTTATCGGAAGCNGTTGCCGTAGATAACACGGTGGTNTCNCCATACTGCATAAAAGCGCAGCCGTTTGCCTGTTTGCCGACTCTGCCGATATCCACACGGAGGGTACGCCCGGCGAGTTCCATGGTATAACTCTTGTACATAATCTTTTCTCCTTCTTCTCTTCTTCTCCTCTTNGTCTCATNGAGTAGAGAANCTTTTTCTCCACTCNTCGCGCGAACCTCTNCTGTGCGGTTCTGCGCATATAATGAAGAGCGGATTTAGGGTCGGACATGCCAACCCTATCTCCGCTCATCAGCTCTTATTATTTACGAAGTCCAAGTTTCTCGATCAACGCACGATATCTCTCGATATCCTTCTCTTTCAGATAACCGAGCAGGCCGCGTCTCTGACCTACCATCNTCAAAAGGCCTCTTCTGGAATGGTGATCCTTCGGATGCTCTTTCAAATGCTCTGTGAGNTCCTGGATCCTTGCCGTCAAAACGGCTACCTGTACCTCCGGTGAACCGGTGTCACCCTCTGTTCTGGCGTACTCTTTGATAATTGCTGTCTTCTTTTCCTTAGAAATCATAATTTCTCCTTTCCTTTAGGGGGCTGCCCTAATAACCGCCTGGCACCAAGAAGGGGTCGGAGTGTCCCGCCTCTGCGTGTCGGCTGAAATTCATACCATGATATTTTAGCATAATGCCACCGCGTTGTAAAGCAAATTTTCAATCATAGAGTATCCTGACCGCNTTGAGCGGGGACCGATANGAAACATTGGAGATCCGGATNCCCGTCTTGGGATTGCTGGCATGAACGACCTGNCCGTTTCCGATATANATAGCCACNTGGTTGATATACTTNCCNTTCCCGTAAAAGATCAGATCACCGGGCTTTGCCTCGGATACCTTGATGGTNGTACCGCANTTTGCCTGTGCCCTCGATGAGTGAGGCAGTCTCACACCGTATTTCTTAAAGACGCTCATGACAAACCCGGAGCAGTCCGCTCCCTTCGTCAGGCTGGTACCGCCCCACACATAGGGATTTCCGATAAACTCCTTCGCATACTGACAGATATCCACCCGCACATCGGAGACACCCTGTCCGTAGAGCAGCTCCGACATGGTGACCGCCGTGCCCAGTTCCGCACTGACCTCCACATACTCGCCGGAGACATACACCTCGTCATCATCCAAAAAGACCTTGACCCAGTCGCCCTCCACAGCCGACACTTCCAGTTCCTCGCCGCGGGGCACCAGCGTGATAACCTCAGAATCCGTATTCGCTTCCGCCCTGACCTTCAGGCTGTCGGTGGTTACCCTGGCTATGGTAGTCGCCAGCTCCTCCGCCTTCATTTTTGCCGCAACGCCGGTCAGTAGAAAGTCTTTGCTCACATAGCCTTCCACATTTCCCGACTCAATATGAACCCACTCATCGTCCGTGTCAAGCACCTCGCAGGCCGCATCCTTGGGCAGCTTCCCCACAAGCCTGCCATCCTCTGCGGCGATAGCCCGAATATTCAGATTATCGCTCACATCGGCGATCCCCAGATTGGTGTATCCCCAGTTTGCGTTCTTTGCCCGCTCATAGGCCAGCTCATAATCCTCCGCCGTCTTATTGGAGACGAGGATCGCACCGGAGCCAATACCATCGTTCAGCACATCCTGGGCAGTTTCCTCACTTTTTTCTGCGATATTCTTTTCCCCGTCGGCATTCTCCTGACCGGCCTCTTCCTCCCCGGCATCCGGCTCCCTGTCAAGGTCCAGCTGACCCACAGGCAGAAGATCCGGCATAGGCATGGACGCCTCTACCGTCAAAGGCGTCCACAATATAATAACTAGTGTTATTATTAATAAAAATGGTCTTCTATTCATCTGGAACAGTTTCCTCTCGCTCTCTTCCGTTTGTACTCTCTAGTTTAACTCAAAATAACTATTGGCAAAGGCAATGTTTGTGGCATGATCCGCCACACGCTCCAACCCGGAAACAATATCCGAAAACATAGCGCCTGCCTCCGGCGTACACTCATTATTGGAAAGCCGCTCGATATGTCTTTGCTGCAATTCTTTCTCTTTCTCGTCAATGGCCTCCTCCAGATGCCTGATATCCTCCTCGTGCTCATCTGTACTCTTGACAAACATTTCGAAGGAGAAACGCAGGATGGTATTGACCATATCCATCATCTCGCCCAGCTCCCGCTGCGCCGTCTTGGAAAAGCTCACGCCGGTCTTCTCCCGCTGCACCGCCGCATCCACAATATTCTCCGCATGATCGCCGATGCGCTCAATGTCATTCACTACATGGAACAGGGCACCGATGCTCTTTAAGTCCTCGATCGGCAGGGTTGTCTGATTGATCTTCACCAGATGATTGGTGATCGCATGACTCAAGAAGTCAATATTCTTCTCTACCTCATAAACCTCATTGATTTCCTCCTGATCCAAGGTGATGAGCGCGTTCATAGCGCGGTTTAGGTTCTCATCCGCAAGGGAACCCATACGATCCAGCTCCTTGATAACTTCCACCACCGCCGTAGCCGGATTTAACACTACTTTTTCACCGATATATTTCAACTGATAGCTGTCCCGATAACCGATCTTCTTGTCGTCGCCGGGCACCAGCAGATAGGTCAGCTTCACGATCTGTTTTACAAAAGGCATCATGATGATAACCTGAATTATCTTGATCAACATATGGGCGTATGCCACCATACGGCCCGGATCTCCTCCTGCCATGACCGTGAGGATCTCCACCACTCTGTCCGTAGCAAGACTGAAGACAACATAAAAGATAGCCATACCGATCACATTAAAAACCAGATGGATCGCCGCCGCCCGCTTTGCGTCCTTCTTACCGTTTAAGGAAGCCAGCACAGCGGAGGTACAGGCGCCGATATTACAGCCCAGGATGATGAACAGGCCGATATCCATGCCCAGCAGACCCTGATTGGCCAAAAGCACCATGATACTGACCGTCACCGACGAACTCTGGATCACCGCCGTCAGGACCGTACCCAAAAGAACCGCCAGAAGCGGAGACTGCAGGGATGCAAACATCTGTAAGACCATCGGTGAATCTTTCATACCGGACATAGCGCCGGACATGGCGCTCAGTCCCATAAAGAGAACACCGAAGCCCACGATCACCTCACCCCACTGGTTGATCTTCTGCTTCTTGACAAACATGACGATCAGAACACCCGCCAGAAGGATCACCGGCGCCGCTTTCTCTAATTTAAAGGAAACAAGGAGCGCCGTCACTGTCGTACCGATATTGGAACCGAAGATCACGCCCGCCGCCTGGGTAAGCGTCATCAGACCGGAGTTTACGAAACTGACCACCATGACCGTACAGGCTGACGAAGACTGGATCACNGCTGTGAAGAGCACNCCCACCAGCATCCCCGTNAATCGGTTTGTNGTCAGCCGCTCCAGTATTCCTCTCAGTCTGGCACCCGCCACCTTCTCAATNCTGTCGCTCATAATACGCATACCGTAGAGAAACAGCCCCAGGCCGCCCGCCATGGAAAGAATGATAGATAGATTCATCTCAATTCACCTTTGTTCTTTTCCTNTTGAAAAGCTGCATAATCTTATTGTATCGAAAAAAAAAATCTCTTACAACCCTTTTCGACAAAAAATCATCGCCAGGTACTCCCGGCTTCCACATCCTCCGCNATCTGACGGCGCANCGCCTCCACATTGTCGAATGTCTGCTCTCTCCGNCGAAAAGCCAAAAGCTCCACCTGAATCTCGCTGTCATAGATCTCCCCGNCAAAATCATAGAGATAAGTCTCTATTCCCATGATCCGCTCCTTTGAGACAGTNGGCTTGTACCCCACATTGGAGATGGCNCGATATANCNTTCCGTCCACNATCCCTCTGGCATAGTAGACCCCGTTGGGCGGCAGAAGCTTCTCCTCTGCCGGGATCANGTTNGCCGTAGGCATTCCCAGCGTCCGTCCCAGACGTCTGCCNTGCACCACCCGGCCGCTCACGCTATAAGGCGCACCCAGCATTTCGCAGNCCGCCTCCATTTTGCCGGCACGAACCGCCTCCCGCACTCTGGTAGAGCTGACCTCCTCTCCATCCANGCGCACCTTATCGATCAGTTCCACCTGNTACNCATAGTCTTTCGCACAGCGGGCAAGAAGCGCATAATCCCCCGCCCCGCCCTTNCCGAANGAAATATCCGGNCCNGCNCACAGATANGCTGTCTGCATCTGGTCNNCNAGNTAGCGGGANATAAAATCCANCGGNTCNGTNGCTGCCGTCTCCCGGTTCAGNGGNAACTCGATCANCACATCGATCCCCATCCGGGCAAAGACCGCCCGNTTCTCCTCCNTGGTGGANANANCNTTCTCCTCNCCGCCNAANAANGAGGCNGCCGACGTGTCAAAGGTNAACACCACNGTGGAAAGNCCCTGCNTTTTCTGCTCCAGCACNCTGTNNAANAGNTNNCNGTGTCCCAGATGAATNCCNTCAAACTTTCCCAGAGCCACAGCGCTTTTNCNCNGCAAANNAAATTCTGNTNTATTTTCNATGATCAACATGCNGNCCATCTCACTTCTGTCATTCTGNCGCTCCTTATGTCNGNAAATANTTTACNGGAGTTATAAAAACATCTTCACAGGNCTTACCTCNNCCGGCTTGCTCAGGTACTGATANATACCGTAAAACCGGCCTTNCTCATCGTACATCCGCACCTGNTCNGCCTCCTGCAGACNCGCATTTNCCNNAAGCATNCGCNCNGGTATCCGGTTCCCGTTCTCCAAAAGCCGNTNCCCGNCCGGTGNCACCTTCACNGCCCGGCACTGNCCNAACACGCCATCCNGNGGAATAATAACNNNNGATATTTTATCTTCATCCCGCAGNCGCTCNATCTGGGAGAGCGTGAGNGCNTCCTCTATGCCAAAGATGCCCACNCGGCTTCTCTNNANAGCNGCCATCACGCCGCCACAGCCTAATTTTTCCCCGATGTCNTGGCAGAGCGTCCGAATATAGGTCCCTTTGGAGCANACNACNCGNAANCGGANNNTNGGNANCGACATCTCCAANATCTCCAGNTCTTTGATCTGCACNCTGCGGGGCTTNCGNTCCACNTCCCGGCCTGCCCTTGCCANCTCATAGAGCNTTTTCCCGTTTACCTTGAGCGCNGAATACATGGGCGGNATCTGATCGTACTCNCCNAGGAANCNCATCACGCNCTCCGNTGCCNGNTCTTCGGTNATTGCCTGCANNTTTTCCGGNTCNGCTTTNAATAACACCCGTCCNGATATATCCTGNGTNTCCGTCACNAGNCCNANCTGAAGCGNNGCNATATACTCTTTATCCCAATCNGTNAGCATATCGCACAATTTCGTGCCCGAACCAAAACATACAGGAAGCACGCCGACCGCATCCGGATCGAGTGTTCCTGTATGCCCTATNTTNTTCTGTTTACAGATGCCCCGNAGCTTCGCCACCACATCGTGGGANGTAAANCCNGCCTCCTTNTANACATTCATNATNCCNTTATACATAAATTCCTCATTTCAGAGCGTTCNGCAANATAGGNCACNNCTTTCGTGCTCACATCTNNTCCAACTGTGCCGCGATCTCCTTCGACAGGTTGTTGATANTGTCNTGATAGGTGCCGTTCATGGTACAGCCTGCTGCCCGCACATGTCCGCCGCCGCCAAATTTCATGGCAACCTCCGCCACATTGACCCGTCCGTTGGAGCGCATGCTCACCTTGTATTCCAACGTGCCGATCTCGTACATGAAGATCGCACAGTCCACGCCTCTAACGCCCTGCAGCTGATTCACGATGCCGTCCAGATCCTTGGAGGTCACCTGATAAAATTCCATCATGCGGCGGCTCACCATACTTACAATACACCTGTTATTCATAAAGCGTATGCTCTCCAGAACCGCTCTGCCCATGATCTGCGTCTGCACATAGGTCTTCTCATAAAAAGTATCCTCTATCAGTGCAGAAAAATCAAATCCAAATTTAAGCAATTCTGCCGCAATCTGCAGCGTGTGGGGTGATGTGTTGGAATACCGAAACACCCCCGTATCATGCGCCATACCAATATAAATAGCCTTGGCGATCTCCTCATCCACCAGCTCCGTCTCCATCAGATCATAGAGCAGCTCCGCCGTAGAGCTTCTCTCCGGCTCTACCACGTTTTCATCGCCACATCCTTCATTGCTGATGTGATGGTCTATGTTGATGCGCCTGTGCGCCCGTTTAAAAATGGGCAGTGCATCTCCCAAACGCTCGTCATTACAGTCCAGTGCAAAGAAAACATCATATGTATTATCAGTGTTAAATTCTGATTTAATATCTTCTATTCCCTTTAAAAACTGAAAAACAGCCGGCGGTTCCTCCAGATACACATCGATCTGCGCCCCGGGCACCTCCTTTTGCAGATAGAGATACAGTGCCATCACTGAACAGACACAATCCCCATCGGGTCTGACATGGCCACTGATCGCTATGGATTTTGTCTCCTTCAAATCACTGATCTTCTTCATTTTCATTTCCCTCATCTGTTTTTGCAGCTTCCCGGTCTGACGCGACTACTTCCTCGATCCGCCTCGCCATATTCACCCCGTAGGCAATGGATTGATCCATGATAAAAGTCAACTGAGGCGTATTGCGCAGATTAATAGTGTGCGCCAGCTGTCCCCGGATATAGCCCTCCGCACTTTTAAGCCCCGCAAGGGTATCTGCCTGTGCCTTCTCATCCCCCAGCACACTGATCCACACCTTACAGGTCTTCAAATCGGGAGCCACCTCCACTGCCACCACAGAGGTCATCGGCGCGATCCTCGGATCCTTGATCCCGCTGCGGATGATCTCTGCCAGCACGCGCTGCACCTCCCCGTTGATGCGGGTATTCTTGACACTATTCTTCCTCATACTATCTGGGTACCTCCACCATGATATAAGCCTCTACAATATCAAGCTCCTGCATCTTGTCGAAGCCCTCAAATACCAGACCACACTCGAATCCGGCCTTTACTTCCTTCACGTCATCCTTGAAACGCTTCAGAGAGGCAAGCTCACCCTCGTAGATCTGTTCTTCGCCTCTGCGGATACGGATCTTGCAATTTCTCTGGAACTCGCCGTCAAGCACATAGGAACCGGCGATATTGCCGATTGCAGACGCCTTGAAGATCTGGCGTACCTCTGCGTGGCCGATCACCTTCTCCTCGAAGATCGGGTCCAACATGCCCTTCATGGCCGCCTCGATATCCTCGATCGCCTGATAGATCACCTTGTAAAGGCGCACATCCACGCCCTCCCGTTCTGCCACCGTCTTGGCTGTCGCATCCGGTCTCACATTGAAACCGATGATGATAGCCGAGGATGCGGAAGCCAGCGAAACATCTGACTCGTTGATCGCGCCCACGCCGCCATGAATGCACTTCACTACCACTTCCTCGTTGGACAGCTTCATCAGACTCTGTTTTACAGCTTCTACGCTGCCCTGTACATCCGCCTTGACGATCAGGTTCAGCTCTTTCAGATTACCCTCCTGGATCTGGTTGAACAGATCGTCCAGAGACATCTTGGTCTTCGTTTCTGCCAGCATTTCTTCCTTATGCTGTACCATGTAGGTCTCCGCATAGGATTTTGCACTCTTATCATTTTCATGGACGATAAACACCTCGCCGGCGCTGGGTACATCGGATAATCCCAAAATCTCCACCGGTGTGGAAGGGGTCGCCTCCTTGACCCTTCTGCCCTTATCGTCTATCATCGCACGCACTTTGCCGTGGCTCGCCCCTGCGGAGATAAAATCTCCCACATGAAGAGTACCTTTCTGCACCAGAACGGTAGCCACCGGTCCTCTTCCCTTATCTAACTCTGCCTCGATCACCAGACCTCTTGCATTTCTGTCAGGGTTCGCCTTCAGCTCTAAGATCTCCGCCGTGAGCAGGATCGTCTCTAACAGGTTCTCGATTCCCTCGCCTGATTTTGCAGACACCGGTACAAACTCCGTGGATCCGCCCCAATCTACCGGAATCAGCTCATACTCTGTCATCTCCTGCTTCACACGGTCAATGTTCGCGTTGGGCTTATCGATCTTATTGACTGCTACGATGATCTCGATCCCTGCCGCCTTCGCATGGTTGATCGCCTCCACTGTCTGGGGCATCACACCGTCATCAGCCGCCACTACCAGAACCGCGATATCCGTCGAATTGGCACCACGCATACGCATAGCGGTAAATGCTTCATGACCCGGCGTATCCAGGAAGGTAATGCTCTGGCCCTTGGCGCTTACCGTGTAAGCACCGATGGCCTGCGTGATACCGCCTGCCTCTTTATCCGTCACATTGGTCTTACGAATCGCATCCAGAAGAGATGTCTTACCGTGATCTACATGCCCCATGACACAGATGACCGGCGGACGCGCTACCATGGTAGATTCATCCTCATCTTCCTCACGCAGAAGCTCCTCGATTACATCCACCTTGACCTCTTTTTCGCAGATGATTTCGTATTCGATGGCAATATTTTCCGCCTCCTCAAACGTGACGTCAGAATTTAAGGTCACGATCTGCCCCTGTAAAAAGAGCTTCTTGATGATCGCGGAAGGCTGAATTTTCATCTTATCCGCAAGATCCCTGATAGTCAGAGTCTCCGGAATCGTGATCACCTTGATCTGCTCCTCCTTGGACTCCTCGGGCTTCTTCTCCGGCTTGATAAACCGGCCCGCTCTGTTGCGGTTCTTTACTGCCGCTTCGTCCTCCTCATAGATATGATCTTTCCTGGAGCGTTTATCCCTGTCCTGATTGGCCCTGCGCTTCTCATCCTCCCGATGTTTCTCCACGTCCTTGCCGGGCGCCTCGGCGACAAAGTCCTTTGGACCGTTATTTTTCCGAAATCTATTGTCCTGCCCGCCAGTTCCTCTCTGAGCGCGATCATTATTTCCACCATTCCGGCCACCAGCGAAGGGAGCGCCGCCACCCCTGCGATCACCCTGACCGTTGTTATAATTCGGCCTGCTCTGGCCCTCAGCTCTGTGATTTTCTCCTGCACTGCCTGCTCTCTCCTGTCCGGCTGTCGTTACGTTCCTGCTGTTTTCCCGTTTCTCCTGCTGCCGCTGCTCTAACCGTCTCTCCTGCTGCTGTTTTTGCCGTACATCATAAGGCTCTGCCGTTACCGGAATCGGTTTCTGGGTAGGCCGCACGATCTTATGAGGCGTGTTCTGCGGCTGCACAGGACGAGCACCGTTGCCCACCGGTCTGCCGCTTGCACGGTTTCCTCCTCCCTGAGCCGGTCTTCCTCCCATCTTGGAATTCTGGGGATTGCTCACGAAGATGATCTTTTTCTTTTTAGGAGCCTCGGTCTTCGCATCCTTCTTTTCTTCCGCCGCCCTAGGCGCTTCAGGTGCCGCTTTTGCTGTCTCAGGGGCCGCCTCCGGCTTAACCTCCTGCGGTTTTTCCTCCTTCGCGGGCTTTTCCTTCCCGGCCGCGCCAAATTCTTTTTTCACCAGCGCGATCGCATCATCCTCAATGGAACTCTGCGCCGCCTTTACCTCATATCCTTTAGCCTGCAGGAAGTCGATCAGCTCCTTACTCTTCCTGTCTAACTCTTTTGCAAGCTCATGTACTTTCATCTTCGCCATACTTACTACCTCCAACTATTTCGAATCCGCCAAATGCTTCTGTATCGAATCTGCAAATCCCTCATCTGTCAATGCAAGGATCGATCTTTCCTTCTTGCCCATGGAATGTCCAAGCACGTTCTTTGTTCCATAGAACACACAGGGAACCATGTAAAAATCACACATGTTACTATACTTTTTTCTGGTATTACCCGACGCATCCTCCGCTATGATGACCAGACAGGCCTTACCGCTCTTGACCGCCTGTTCCGTTGCAAATCCGCCACTGACAACATTTCTGGAGCGTGTGGCGAGTCCCAGCATGGACAACACCTTATCCTTTCCCGGCATTTGACTCATACCCGCCCTCCTCAAACTCCTTTTCCAGATTCTCGTATATTTCATCCGGTATACGCATCTTAAGCGACCGCTCCAGTCCCTTGTTTTTTCTCGCTCCCGCCAGACAGTCGCCGCTCTTGCACAGATAGGCGCCTCTTCCGTTTTTTCTCCCGGTCACGTCCAAAACCACCGGACCCTCCGCGCTCTTTAACACACGCATCATTTCTTTTTTATCTTTCATCTGCCCGCAGCCCACACACTGGCGCAGAGATATTTTTTTTGCCATTATTCCTCCTGCGCGTAATCCTCTTCTACATACCCGTCTTCCTCATACTCTCCTTCGTACTCTTCCTCATCGTACTCCTCATCGTCGTAGACGTAATCCTCGTAACGGAAGCCGGGAGCATCCTTGGCCTGCGTCTCGCTCTTAATGTCGATCTTATAACCTGTCAGTCTGGCTGCCAGTCTGGCGTTCTGTCCCTCTTTTCCGATGGCAAGAGATAACTGATAATCCGGCACAACCACCTTGGCAGTCTTTTCGTCAGGATCCGCAAACACGGCCACGATCTTTGCCGGAGAAAGAGCATTCTGGATCAGGTTACCGGGATTCTCATCCCAGTTTACGATATCGATCTTCTCACCGCAGAGCTCATCCACGATGGAATTGACCCTGGCGCCGTTGATACCTACACAGGCTCCCACCGCATCCACATTGGGATTGTTGGAGCGCACTGCGATCTTCGTCCTGCTGCCCGCCTCTCTGGCAATGCTCATAATCTCCACTGTGCCGTCTTTGATCTCCGTCACCTCAGATTCAAAAAGCCTCTTTACCAGCTCCGGGTGGGTACGGCTGACTAAGATCCTGGGCCCCTTGGGGGTGTTTCTCACCTCCAGAATATACACCTTGATCCTCTCAGTGGGACGGAAATGCTCGCTGCGCACCTGCTCATTTTCATTTAAAATGGCATCCGCCTTGCCCAGATTAATGGAAATATTCTTTCCCATATACCGCTGCACAATGCCGGTCACCACATCCTTCTCCTTCTCAAAGTACTGATTATAGATGACGCTTCTCTCTTCCTCACGGATCTTCTGTAAGATCACGCTCTTGGCGTTCTGGGTCGCGATACGTCCGAACTCTTTGGAGCGTACCTCCACGCGGATCACATCGCCCTCCTTGGCTTTCGGCTCGATCTCCTTCGCCTCCTCGCGAGAGATCTGCATCACGGAGTCTTCCACCTCTTCGACGACTTCCTTCTCTGCGTAGCAGTAGAAATCACAGGTCTCTCTGTCGATCTCCACCTTCACATTGTCCGCCTTGCCAAAATGATTCTTATAGGCAGTGATCAGTGAATTTTCGATGGCCTCGAAAAGAGTCTCCTTGCTGATCTCTTTCTCTCTCTCCAGAATATCCAGCGCCTCCATCAATTCCTTATTCATTTTCCATTGTCCTCCTATGTTTCATTGCCATATCATAAAAATGCTTTAAATATCCAATGCCAGTCTCACCGTCGCGATATCCTGTCTCTCAAAAGTATGTGTGCCGCCGTCTTCTTCGATCGTAATGGTTCCGGCGTCAAAAGCTTTCAGGATCCCCGCAAACTCTTTTTGCCCGTCAATGGGTTTGTAGGCTTTCAGTTCCACCGCCTCCCCCAGGCTTTTTTCCAGATGTCTGTCCTTTTTCAGCACCCTTCCCAGTCCCGGACTGCTGACTTCCAGAATATAGGCATCCGGAATGTAGTCCTCTTCATCGAGCCTGTCGGACAGGGCGCGGCTCACATTCTCACAGTCCTGAATGTTCACCCCTTCCGGCTTATCAATATAAACCCGCAGATAATACTCTTTTCCTTCCTTCACGTACTCCACATCGTAGATTTCCACAGCATACTGTTCTACAATGGGTGCAAGAAGATGTTCTGTCTTTTCCTCGTATGTCTCTCTCTTTGACATAGCCCCTCCTGACAACTTGTTCGCAAAGCAATACCATACAAAAGAGTGGACTCGCAAGCCCACTCTCTATTACAGTAACTATTCTTGATACTNNATGNATTATAACACCCTTTTTCTTCCAATGCAAGTGTTGTTTTTNCCGCCGGAATTGACAGGATGGCAGATATCCTTTACTCTANTNAANGATNAGCGAAAAGGAGCAAANGCACTATGGAAAAGNCNAACCGCACNGTNNTACGGCATATNTTTCAGAGTTTTTTCAGCACCTGGGCGCTGATGAAGGCGGCCCGCATGGAACCGGGCAATATCCTGACCTTTGTATTTTTCCTGCTTGTTTTTTTCTTTTACCGGCACGTACACCGCAGAAGAGAACTCATGCAGAGCGNNAACCGNANNGTCNNAGCCGGTACTGCCGTNCTTTTCACCCTTCTGTATATGCTGGTGGACTATCCNCACTACATAGAGCTTCTCACAAGCCGGCTCTACCGNGCCGTGATCCTTGGCATCGTGTTCATCGGCTTTGTTNTTCTGTTTTATCATCTGCTTTTGTTTCTGTTTTCCTATACCTGCANCAAGTCTGNTCTGCGCACACTGCTTCTCTATGATTATGCGCCCGCCTGCTANATACANCCGGATCATCCCAGGCTCTCAGCCTGTTTTACAAGGATTTTCAGCTTTTATAAAATGCATACNNCANTNAGNTCCTTTTTNCTCTGCCTGCTTTGCTGGCTGCCCTACTACCTGTATCAATACCCGGGGATCATGACCCCGGACAGTATCAACCAGTTTGAACAGGTNCTNGGNNTCGTCCCCTACTCCAACCACCACCCCTGGGTGCACACGATGCTCTTCGGGCTCTTCTACCGGATCGGCTACGCCTGCACCGGGAACATGGTGACCGCCGTATCCTTTTATACNTTTTTTCANATGTGCCTGCTTGCCGGAAGCATCGCCTACTTTATNTCCACCCTGCGNNCNCTCAGNATACGNCCCTTTNTATTGCTTCTGATCACGGCNTTCTACGCNCTGNTCCCCTATCACGCCGTCTTCTCCGTCACNNTCTGGAAGGANATTCCCTTTGCGGCGGCNGTGCTGCTCTTNAGCTGTGCGCTCCTGCGGCTGTCNGTAAAGAAAAAGATCAATGCGGCNAATCTCACCGTNTTTANTATATCAGGTGTTATGATATGTTTATTCCGCTCCAACGGCTGGTATGCNTTTCTTNTGGCTTTTCCCTTNCTGCTGTTNGGGTTTCGCAGGGAAGCCANNCGCTTCTACCCGCTGCTCTTACTCATNCTCCTGTGCGCTGTGATCGTCAAATATCCGGTCATGCAGGCCTTTCATGTGGAGCAGCCGGATTTCATCGAATCTGTCTGCATCCCCATGCAGCAAATTACAGCCGTTATCTGTAATGACAGAGAGCTTGCCCCNGAGGATCTGGCTCTGATCGAACAGGTNGTGGATCTCACCTACATCCATGAGCTGTACAATCCTACNTTCGCGGANAACATCAAAGAGCTTGTCCGNGCCGGCAANCAGGACTATCTGACCGCCCACAAGGNGGAGTTTTTCANNCTNTGGCTGCGTCTGGGCCTNCGCTATCCCGCAGACTACCTGACNGCCTACATAAACCAGACNTACGGCTACTGGTATCCCGACTACTTCTATCTGGTGGCGGAGGGAGAGGGCATCAGTGCAACGGATCTGGGCGTCTCCCATACCCCAATAATAGGCGGTCCCCTTGTCATAAAAGGCAAAGAGATCGCCATCAAACTNGGCAGCATGGTTCCTATCTACGGCACCCTGTGGAGCATGGGCGTTGCCTGCTGGATCCTGCTATTCAGTATAAGTGNNGTNTGCATNCGCCGGGAGTATCACAAACTCATCTGNTATCTTCCCGGCATCACCCTNCTTTTNACGGTACTCGTGGCCACTCCCGTNGCCACAGAGTTCCGCTATGTGTATTTCATGGTCNTAAGTCTGCCNTTCTATCTGATCACAGCGATCCTGCCGGAAGCCGAACGCCTTTAAGAAAGGAAAATACAGTCCCCCGTTTTCAGATGGGNATAAAACGCTGCCTCTTCGCTCTCNCCCATACGTTTCTGTGCCTCCTCCCCGGTACAATGATTNAANCCNGCAAGTAAAACACCCATNNTNTTCAAAATCTTCATGGTNTCCGTAAGGCGCGCCTCGTCCGCNTCCACCAGATGNGATCCTCCAAAGACCGCATATACCGGCCGNCCGAAACGTTCCCGCACNCTCTCGATCATGTTTAAGATCCCCGGATGGCTGCATCCCACGATCATGACAAGNCCCTTCTCACTCTCTAACACCAGACAGATCTCATCCGGGAAATCATCCTCCACCATCCCNGCCTTCGTCNTTCNCACAAANCGGGCCGGNGCNTTCTCAAACTCATAAAACCGCTTGAAGCCGCCCACCACATGGCAGCCTGGAAACAACGTTATATTTACCTCGCATACCCGGTGCGTGATCTTTTTCTTCTTTAACAGTTCCCGTCCGAAGCCGCAGCCAAGATACGCGTATTTCTCCCCATCTCTGGCATACTTCTCCTCGAAAAACCGGGGTCCCGTTATGAGCGGCGCGTGGACGCCGTGGGCCACCATATCCGGATAGCCGCCCGCATGGTCATAATGGCTGTGGCTTAAGACAACATAATCCACATCCTTTAGCGAAACGTTCATCTTTTTGGCATTCCGGCGCGCCGCCTTACCTGCACTGCAGTCAAAAAGAATCTTCTTACCCCCCGTCTCCACCAGAAAAGACAGCCCATGCTCCGCCCGGAGCGCTCTATTCTGGGAAAGCTGGTTTTCCAATAAAGTGCGTAAAATGATCATATACTGTCATCATCCTTTCGTACTGTCGCTGCTATTTTCTCTGCCGTTTTTATTATATTACTAACAAAATACTAAAAAAAGAAGCATATTTTGCAATTTTCTCTCGCAATTCGCATAAACGATATTTCGTAATATATTTTTCAAGTTTTTTCATAAATAATATAGACATTTCTTTTGTCCTGTGATATGCTTTATTCACTTACCCGGAGAGTAAGTGTCGCTGCAAAAGAAAGGCGGTAAGCTATATGACAGACAGTGCAAAACTGGATCTTCTTCTCTCTGAGATGAAAGAAATGAAACAGGATATTCATCTATTGAAAGATGATACCCAAAAACTGAAAGAGGACACCCAATCCTTAAGCCAAAAGGTCGATGTCATCGAAAGCAAGGTGATCCACACAGAATTAATCCTTGAAAATGAAATTCGCGTCAACATCCAGCGCGTAGCTGAGGGACATCTGGATCTGTCCAGAAATCTCCACGACGCGATGCGNCCCAGCAACGAGGTAGAGATGTTGGCAATCAAGGTTCGGATGCTGGAGTCCGATGTAAAAGAATTNAAGTCCAGATTGGCATGACAACACAACAACAGGACCGGGAATANATCCCGGTCCTGGCTTATTCTCCCCATTCTTTTACGGCAANACCATTCGACAACTCTTTGTCGCTCTCTGTCACGATCTTAATATCCCCTGTAAGCAATTCATCAGCAATCGCCGCATAATCCTCGTTNTGNTCNAGCAGACGTACNGTCAGNCTCCTGACNCTNANNTCNGTACCCAGAATNCCNTTCTTNTCCTCCANNACATAAACNCAGTTGCCGCCTTCNTTNTGCAGNGCCTTTAACGGAACTACATAATCGTATATCTCCGAAGTGGAAGTCACCTCCATAACAGCTTCCGTGCGTCCCTGCCCGACACCCGGNTCCAGACGNATGCTCACCCTGTAGCTTCCGCTCTCCTGCACGATAGAATCAATGGTCTCTGACACCTCTTCCGAACTCCCCGGAAAGCTCAACCGCACGCTGTCACCCGTATGTACCATGGATTTCTGATCCTGGGTGATCACCGTGTGAAACACCAGACCATTCCCGGCATCGGCATACCGGATCACAGCCTCCGATCCCATCCGCATACCGGACTGCAGCATGATTTCCAGTATTGTGCCTTCCTGCCCTGCTGTCACCTTTCCCTCATTTTCCACAAGCTGTTTCCATGCCTCAATCTTTTCCTCCCTCGTCTGCACCTGCCCGATAGCGGAAAAGCCTGCGCCATAAGCGTCCGTCACTTCATTCTGGGTCTGTTTGGCATCTTCGATGCTCCGGTTCGCCTGTTTCAAAAGTTTCTCCTTCTGAAAACCGGCATCCTCAATAGCACGTTTCCGCTCCGCGATCTCTCTGTCCAGCCGCACTCTCTCGTCCGCCCATGCGATCCAGATTTCATCGGGAGCATCCTCCTCGGGTATCCGGAACATATGGGTATCCAGATCTTCCATGACATTTTCCAGCTTCTTTGTCTGCTCCTCGATCTGCCTGTCCAGNTCCGCCACAGCCGTATCGTAATCTTCCTGCGCACGAGTGACCTCCGTNGCCGCCTCTTTCCTCTGCGCCTGCACCTGCCCCTGCCACACACGCTCCTCGGCTTCCAGATGCGCAAGCTGTGTCTCCAGATCCTCCATNTNCACTTCATAGAGAAGGGTTCCCGNCGTGATCTGATCGCCTGTCGTCACGCACACCCTCTTGACCAGCAGTCCTTCCATACCGGTGATCGCCTGTGCATTGACCGACTCCACGGTCCCGTCCACCGTCAGTTTTTTGCGAACAGACGATGACGTCGGACTGCTCCACTTGATCCGTGGCATCCTGCTGACATAGACAGTTCGTGACACAAATGTCATAATTAACATGGCAGCCATAAAAACCGCCAATCCTCTCCATAATTTCTTCTTTGATTCCACGTCAACCTCCATGATTTTGCTATTCTTTCACGCCGATATAAGCGATTCCCTCTTCCAGCGCGTCCTGCCCCAGCGCAAAGACAAACAGCGCCGGGATCAGCACCACCACTGACACCGCAAAGGCAAATCCCGCCTGCCCGATCTCAATCTGCGGCAGATACAATGACAGNGGCCAATATGCCTGCTCCTCCAAAAATGCCATGGGCTGTTCCACCAGATTCCAGTACTCCAAAAAGCTTAATACCATCGCCGCCTGAATTCCCATCTTCCCAAGCGGCAGTCCGATATACAGAAAAATCTGCATNTCCCCCGCTCCGTCAAGTCTGGCAGCCTCCATAATTTCCGGATCGATCTGGGTAAAACCCCTGTACATGATAAATACCGGAAAGGTAGAAAACACGGCGGGAAGGATCACCGCCGCAGGGTGATTNTACAAATGAAACTGCTGCAGTACCAGGTATTGCGGCAGGAGCATCACCTGAAACGGCAGAAGCATCAGCACCACATAGAGCCCGAACAAAAAATCCCTGCCNCGAAACCGAAACGCAGCAAACGCCCACGCCGAGGGCAGTCCCACNACCAACTGACCCGCAAGGATCGCTGCCGTCATCCCCACTGTGTTCCANAAAAGCTTATAGAATGCGGGCGAGCTGATCANCAGCCGGTTAAAATGTTCAATCGTCGGATACAGCGGAATCAGATGCCACACCGCAAATCCTGTCCCCTCTCCCAGCACCGGCGCTAAGATCTGTTTCATCTCCGCGCTGTCCATCAAAGCCCCGCCGGGAATCATAAGGAGCGGCAGACAGATAAGAACCGCCGCCAGCATACAGATCACCGTGGCAAGCCATGCGCCCCTTCTTTTTCTAAATTTTCTTCGTATTTCCCGTATTTTTAGCTTCGTTTCCTCTTTCACCATTCCCTTTCTCCCCGGTTCTTTTCGCACACTTCTACCGCTCCGGCTCAAGTCTCTTTTGCAAGAGCAGACACACCACCAGCAGTACAAGCGACAGGATCACCGTCAGCGCCGCCATCCTGTCAAACTCCAACTTCAGATACCAGTTTTGTAACAGATGCTGTAAAAAATAAATATTCTCCTGCGGATAACTCCCCGCCACCATCCATACTTCCCTGTAGCTTTTAAAAATCTGCAGCACGGAAAGCATTCCTATGGTAAAAAAGCTGCCGGAAAGCCCCGGTCTGATAATATAGTGCCAGTTTTGCCACCTGTTCGCACCGTCCACCTTCGCCGCCTCCTCCACTTCCNTGGGAAGCGCCGAAAGNCCCGNNAGCCAGAGGATGACCATGTACCCTGTGTTTTTCCACAGGAANCTGCACAGCACNACTGCCAGCGCCCAGCCGGAATTNAGNTAATCAATGCTCTTCNAGTCCGGAAAGAAAAGATACATTTTCCGACAGATATGTCACAATTCCATTTGCCANTCCCTGCTTATCGATCACAATACGCAGGACGAGAACCATCACCGCCGCCGGCACCGCCATCGGCAGGAGCATGGCCGACACAAGTTTCCGTCTTACGACCAGATTGCGGAGCAGCATCGACAAAAACAGACTGATTCCCATAAGGAGAGGGACGCCGGTNACCAGATAAAGCGCTGTATTGCGCGCCGCCAGCACAAAGGCGCCGTTTGTAACCACNGTACGNTAATTGTCCACNCCCACAAAAGCGTTGTTGCCGGATTTAAAGAAAGAACGCCGCACCACNTCAAAAAAGGGAAGCAGATAGAACAGCNCCACACCTGAAAATCCCGGCAGGAGAAACAAAAGCCGCTTACTCTTCCATCGCAATCGCCATTTTCCTTGCAACTTCCTCGGCTCCTTCCTCCGGCGTCAATTCCCCTTCCAGTACACGGAGACCGGCTTCTATCGCACATTCCTCCAGCATTGTCCCGGGGCNGTAGCAGCTGTCCGCATCTTCCATCATCTGATAGAACCACTCTTTCTCTTCCTCCGGCGTCCACATGCTCTCCACATGCATCAATGTAGGGTCTTTCATCCCCATGGTCACCTCGTATTCCACATTGTTGANATCTAACANATCCCTGAAGGAATCCTTGCGTATCGTGATACCGCCTTGAGCGCCCCGTTCCAGCCACCACTTGCGCATCATCTCATCGGAAAGCAGCAGATGCAGATATTCCTCTGCAAGCTCCGGCTCTTTCGCCTGCTCGCAGAGTCCCACGATNATCCTCGCCCAGTAAACATTGNCCGCCTGNCCGATATACTTTCCGAAACCTGCNTCGTCCTCCAGTTNCTTCTTCTGCCAGTCCGNCGCCAGGTTGAGTTCAACNGGNCGNATNCTTANCTCTATACCANAATAGGAACTCATAAGAAAACCCAACTGCATCCAGGTCTCACCAAAATCCCGAAAACTGGTATATTGNCCATTGTGATTAATATCTACCACATCTAAATCCTTTGGCGCATAATACTCTGTATTATTCTTCTGCCATGCCTCACGCTCCGCCCCGGNAAGCCCGGCACAGTCCAGTTCCCACATCCTTGCCACNGCCCGGTAATATTCCGTCAGCCGCTCTNCATCAAGGCTGCCGTCCTCCTTTGTCCATGCCGGCAGGCAGACCGGAAGTGTCTGTAACAGAANGTCCCGTGGATAGGGCGTGTAGAGGATCGGCCCTTCNGGATGCTTCTGTCTTGCAAGCTCNACGCCCGCCACGATATCCTCGAGACTGTCCTCATCTTCCAGATACATTTTTTCACTCAGCCAGAGGGGAAGATAGACCATCATCGGCACGCTGTATATNTTGTCCTCCTCCGTCATNCGCATTCCCTCGACGATGTTCTGATACAAAATCCCNTCTTCCAGATAAGGCTCTAAAATACCGTCCAGTTCTTTCAACACGCCTTTCCCTGCATACTGCTCNATATCCATATTGTCCAGCATGATCACGTCAGGCGCNTCTTCTGCCANCAGGCGNGTATTNANNTTCTTCAGCGCGTCTTCTTTGGTGACCGCATTGTCACCTTCCATCCCCGTCTCATATCTCACCAGCACATCGGGGTGCTTTTTCTGGAAAAGCTGCCCCGCATAGCGGATCCAGCCGTTTTCTTCCAGACTGTATACGACCAGTTCNCTGGANGGTCTGGCGGGAAGCGTCTCATCGTAGTACATCTCCACCATATAATGGCCGCCGAAAAAGACCCGGAACTCCCCGTTGTCAAGCACCTGCAAAGCCAGCAGGTTTCTCTGGGTATCACTGAGCGCNGTCATCTGCCCGTCCGCGATCTGCTCNATCACCGAGCCGCCCCATATGTAACGGTACAATCCGGCACGGCAGGCGAAATATAGAACGATCCCNTCTGCCTCCTTGTCCGATANAGCCATCACNAGGCCGCCGTTATTATGGCTTGAGACAAATTCATCCAATATACTGTTATCCTCCAGCAGCTTTTTTTCCGCCATATCATATAGATATGCCTTCTCTGTGTCTGCCGCCAACAGTACATCCTCTACAAAAACGATATTTTTTACCTGCCCCCTCGTGGCAAACAGGCTGACCGTCTCACCGGTCTCCACATCGATATGGTACACATTNNCATCGGATGCCGCATATAATTCTCCTTCCGNTGAAAANGCAAACAGGTTCAGATTCGTNGCCTTCTCATAGCTCTCCCCATAGGGTTCCAGCGCCCGCTTCTGCCCCTTTTCATCTACATAATAGTACATCCAGCGGGTATCTCCCTCGAGCCAATACGCCTCAAGTTCCTCGTCCAAAAAGAAGTTAGGCGTGTATGAGAAAACANCCGCCCCNTTGTCTGCCACCCCGACATTATACTTCGTGTGGATATTGGATGTATTTTCCCAGCCCCAGAAGTGCNCTTTGCTTGCGCCNTCCGCATCCACATAAGTCANATTTGCCTCCGTACCGTACAGATAAAAGCTNCCNTCCGGACANGGGTGCACATAATNAAAAGTACCGGCCGGCATCTCCACTTCCCTGTCNGCATAGCGGCCCATAGGAATTTCTTCTTCTTTGCTTCCGCAGGCGGAAAGCAGTACCATACTGCATAAAACAGCCGCTGCCACTGTTACCCATCTCTTTTTCATACCGTCCCTGCACTCCCGTTTCCGCACCATGCCGNTCTCCTCTCTCTCCCGCAGCTATCTATTCATTACTGCTTTTTAAATTATAATAAAAAATAGTTCTAAATAGCTTCTAAGAAGTTTCTAAGAAATCTCTAAATGAAATATTTTTAAAAAAGTAAAATATTTAGGATTTATTTAAAGAATAAATATGGTAAGATAGACTCAGATGAGGTAACTGCGATGAATATTCTGATCATTGAAGACGATAAAGATCTGTGCAACGGCGTAAGCTATCAGCTTACGCAGGAGGGGCACCGTGTGGACTGCTGCCATGACGGTGGTGAGGCCGCACTTTATATCANACAGAAGATTTACGACCTGATCCTGTTAGACTGTATGCTGCCCGGCGAGGACGGCCTTCACATCCTGCGCACCATGCGCGCAGAAGGGAACCTGACTCCCGTTATCATTCTCTCCGCCCTCGGCGAAGTAAACGACCGGGTGACAGGGCTCAATGCAGGGGCGGACGACTACCTGGTAAAGCCCTTCGCCTACTCGGAGCTTGCCGCCAGGATCGCATCCCTGTTTCGCCGCAAAAACGCTTTTGAGCGCGAGCCCCTCGCCTACGGCGATCTGTCCTTAGACAGTGCAGAAAGCAGCCTTATATGCGGGAACAAAAGATGCTCCCTCTCCCAGACGGAGAGCGAGCTGATGCGTCTGCTTTTGCAATCCGGCGACAAAACCACAGACCGTACCGTACTGCTGCACAAAGTATGGGGGCTGGATACCTCTGTGGAGAGCAGCAATCTGGATAACTATATCTATTTCCTGCGGAAACGCCTCAAAACATTGAATAGCCGTGTCGCCATCGTCAATCGGCGCGGCCTCGGCTACCGTCTGGAATACAACGAAGATTGAAGGAGCGCCTATGTACCAGAATGTACGACTTCGGCTGACCAAACTTTTCACCTCTGTCCTCTCTGTTCTGCTGGCTGTGCTGCTTGGCGTCTGCCTTTATTTTTCCGTGAAACAGCAGTTTTCCCTGCAATTATCCTCTTTTACAAACCAGTCATACACCGTGGCCGAATCCATCAACGAGCAGGCCGTTCTCACCTCCCAGTGGCTGACCACCCATGAGGAAAATGCAGGATTTCGCATCTATCTGTGGGACAACGATGTAGAGCTGTTCCATAACCGCGACCACGCCAACCAGATCCGCCCTGAATATACCTACTATCTTCCTGCACTGACAGAGGGCCGCACCCTGCACCCACAGACGCAGACCGAGGATATTTCCCTCGGAAAACACGGCCTTCTGCCGGAAGTTCTCTATTATCACAAACAGCTCGTAAAAAATAACGGTCTCCTGCAAGTTTATTTCTTACAGTCGTTAGAGCCGCTTTATGCCCATATCAGAAGCAGTCTGATTCTTTATCTCACCCTGTTTCTCTCCTCCGTATGCCTTCTTACACTCTTTTGCTGGCATTTTACCGGGCGGCTTTTAGAGCCGCTGTTAGCTTCCCAGGCAAGCCAGAACCGCTTTATTGCCAGCGTTTCCCACGAACTGCGCACCCCTCTCGCCGTCATTCTCTCCAACGCCTCCGCCTGTGAAAAAGCACCCTTTTCCCAGCAGAAGCCCTTTTTTCAGGTAATCGAGCGGGAGGGCGCCCAGATGTCCGTCATGTTGGAACAGCTCCTCACGCTCTCCAGAGCCGACAGTCACGGCTTACCTCTGCAGATCGAGCAGACCGACTTACAGACTCTTCTTCTGGAGATCTATGAAAATTTTCTGCCTCTCGCTACAGAAAGCGGACATCTTTTGTCCGTCTCCCTCCCGGAATCGGAAATCCCGCCCTGCGCCTGCGATGCGTCAAGAATACGACAAGTCTGTCATATTTTTCTCCACAATGCCCTCTCCTACACCCCGGAGGGATGCAGCATCAGACTCTTCATTCCCGACATCGTCCATGAAAAAGCGATCTCCATCGGCGTACAGGATAACGGGCCTGGTATCCCTGACGAAGAGAAGGATAAAATTTTCGACCGGTTTTACCGTGTAAACCGTAATACTGCCGGAGCAGAAAAAGAAAAAGGCCACCACGGCCTGGGGCTCGCAGTAGCCAAGGAAATCGTTGCCGCCCACAAAGGGACGCTGTCTGTCAGCGATGCAGCGGGAGGCGGTACCGTCTTTTTGCTGACGCTGCCGGCTGGGTTGGAGTGAGGGTGGTTTCCCTTTCAGCTAAATAAAAAATACCGCAAACCGCTTCTATCGCAGTTTCCGGCATCCTTTAGGGTTGGGCTGTTTTCACAGTCAACAGCTCGTAGGGGAATCGAACCCCTGTTTCCGCCGTGAGAGGGCGGCGTCTTAACCGCTTGACCAACGAGCCATCTGTTTGACACTTGCTTATTCTATTATATTTTCAGAGAGATTGCAAGTCTTTTTTTTATCTTTCTATATATATCGTATGTTATGTTATTCTATAGTTTACATAACTCAAGCCAACATCATCCTGTACTACAGCACCTTACTCAGGAAATCTATGGTTCTTGGCTCCTTCGGATTATTAAACACCTCCTCCGGCGTTCCCTCTTCCACAATATATCCGCCCTCCATAAAGATCACGCGGCTGGCTACCTCTCTGGCGAAACCGATCTCGTGGGTGACCACCACCATCGTCATGCCTTCTCTCGCCAACTCTTTCATGACAGCCAGCACCTCGCCCACCATCTCCGGATCCAGTGCACTGGTAGGTTCATCAAAGAGCATGATATCCGGATTCATCTCCAGCGCCCTCGCAATCGCCACACGCTGTTTCTGCCCGCCGGAAAGCTGGCTGGGAAAAGCCTCTGCCTTGTCCGCAAGACCTACACGCTCCAAAAGCTTAAGCGCCTTATCCTTCGCCTCCTCCTTGGAGAGAAGCTTTAAATGCACCGGCGCAAGGGTCATATTCTTTATGACCGTCAAATGGTTAAAGAGATTAAAATGCTGGAACACCATGCCGATGTTCTCCCGCACCTTATTGATATCTGTATGCTTGTCCGTCACATCATAGCCGTCTATGATAATCTGTCCGGAGGTCACCTTTTCCAGCTGGTTCAAGCATCGAAGCAGTGTGGATTTTCCGCTGCCGGAAGGCCCGATCAGCACCACTACCTCGCCCTCTGTCACTTCCAGACTGATGTCCTTGAGTACCTCCAGAGAGCCAAAATTCTTTTTCAGATTTTTGACGGAAATCTTACTATCTGCCACGGTTGATCCTCCTCTCCAGCTTCTTCGACAGCTTGCTCAGGGTTACGATCACCACCATGTACATAACGCCGATGATCGCCCAGGTCTCCAGGGCTTTGAAGGTATTTCCCATGATCGTCTTACCCACATTCGTAAGCTCCGGAAATCCGATCACGGAGAGGATAGAGGTATCTTTCAGGGTGATGATAAACTGGTTGATGATAGAAGGTATCATCGTGCGGATCGCCTGGGGTACTACGATCAGCGCCATGGACGAACCGTAGGTGAGTCCCAGACTCCTGCCGGCCTCCATCTGTCCTCTGTCCACACTCTGGATACCCGCGCGGATGATCTCTGCCATGTAAGCGCCGCAGTTCATGGAAAGCGCGATCGTACCCGCCTGCAGCGCCGTCAGCCGGAATGTTGCAAATCCAATCCCCTGAATCGCCGCCGGCACGCCAAAGTAGATAAAGTATGCAAGCACGATGAGGGGCACGCCCCTCACCGCATCCACATAAACCGTCCCGATAAAATTAAACACTCTGTTATTGCCCACATTCATCAGGCCGAAGATCATACCGATGATCATCGCGAAAAATAACGACAGTAATGTTAAAAGCAGCGTCTGCCCGAGCGCTGCCACCAGCATCAGGCCATATCTTTGCAGTATCATCAACATAAGCTTATCACCAATTTCCTTTACTCACCTAAATACTTCGCAAGAATCTCATCATACTTGCCGTTCGCCTGAATATTGGCAAGACCGGCATTGAACATATCCAGAAGCTCCTGGTTATCAGGGTTCATGATAGCAAATCCGTAAGGAGCACCATCACTCTCCATGCCCTCCGGAATAACGAGTGCCAGACCACCTGTCTTGATGGAATCCGCCATGATAGGCGTATCCTCTACACATGCAGCAGAGTTGCCAAGGATTACGTCCTGATACATGGTCGGTGAATCCTCAAACACGGTCACGGTAAACCCGTACTGATCCTTTAAGCTGTTTGCAAAATCTGCCCCAGCGGTACCGTTCTTGACTGCCACATTCTGACCTGCCAGATCCTCGAAGCTTGTCACGGTGCTGCCCTCAGGGAGCACAAAGGTCTGTGTCGCATTATAGTAGCCGTCAGAAAAGATCCAGCCAGCATCGATACGCTCCTGCTTGATGGTAGCGCCCGCGATCAGAGCATGTGCCTGACCGGCCTGTACTGCTGCCACGCCCGCATCCCAGCCAAGGCTCTGCAGCTCATACTCAAATCCCTGATCTTCTGCAACAGCCGCCAGAATATCCACATCAATACCTACAAACTCACCATTCTCATTGGTAAACTCGAAAGGTCTGAATACCGTATCTGTGGCAACGATCCATTTCTTTCCGCTGCTCTTGCCGCAGGCAGCAATGCTGCATGTCATGCAGATCATCAATGCCAGCGCCAGTGCCTTTTTCATCATGCTTTTTTTCATAATACTCTCCTCCGTTCTTTTCACTTTAGTCCTCATTCATCTTCCCTAGTATAATAAAGAACCGGAGGGTTTGTCAAGGATTTTGTATCATTGTATACAATTATCCTCTACAGATCCTGAGCCGCTGCCAGAATCAGCTCCACCGCCTTGTCGATACCCAGCTTCTCTGTGTTGATGGTCAGGTCAAAGTTGCGGGCATCGCCGTAAGTACATTTGGTGTAATACTCACAGTAGCGTTTTCTCGCCTTGTCCACTGCGCGCACATCATTTGCCACCTGATCTCTGGGCACCTGGTCCATAAGCCCTGTCATGCGCTTCACACGCCAGTCGAAGCCCGCATGGATAAACACATTCAGACAGTGATCAAACTCCCGCAGGATATAGTCTCCGTTCCGGCCCACGATCACGCAGCTTTCCTTGTTGGCCAGCTCTCTGATGGCGTCTCTCTGTGCCTGCCAGATCTCCTCCTCCAGCGGTCTGTTGTAAAAGTCAAACAAACTCTGGGCAAATCCGAAATTCTTCGGCACCCGCTCGTCCCACCGAAGCACCTGCTCCGGAGACAGATTTTTCCCGGACACAGCGGTCTTTAAGATAATGTCCTTGTCATAGTATTCGATCCCCAGGCTCTTTGCCACCCGCTTGCCAATCTCGCCGCCGCCCGCGCCGAACTCCCTTCCGATGGTGATGATCTTTCTCATGTTTTTTCCCTCCTTTCCGAGTTCGCGAAGCGAATCTCGTGATTGAGCAAAGCTCAATCGGTTATGCTAAGTCAAATATACTGATCTGATTGGACTCGGGGAGATTCCCCAGAAGTCCAAGTTGACTCATTAGGTCAATTATAGACTTGGACGCCTTCGTCCTGTCTCTGAAATCGTCTTTGCTCAGGAACGGGCCATCCTTCGCCGCCTCCACGATGGCGTCCGCCGCCCGCTCACCCAGACCGTCAATACTGACCAGAGAAGGCATCAGCTTCCCGTCCACGATCTGGAACAGTCTGGAATGTGCCGTAAAGATATCTATGGGTACAAAGTCAAAACCTCTGGCGTACATCTCCTGCACGATCTTCATGTCCTTCTGGGTATCCTGTTCCTTCTTGGAAAGTTCATCGCTGCGGCGTTTATAGTCCGCCATCACACCCTCCAGATGGGCCTGCCCCTGACACATGATCTCGTAGGAAAAAGCCGAGGCACGGATACTGAAATAGGCCGCATAGTAGGCCAGCGGATAATTGATCTTACAGTAGGCAATCCGCCATGCCATCATGACATAGGCCGCTGCGTGGGCCTTGGGGAACATGTACTTGATCTTCTTGCAGGAACCGATGTACCAGTCCGGCACATCCTGCGCCTTCATGGCGTCGATCCACTCATCCTTCAATCCCTTTCCCTTACGCACGCTCTCCATGATGGTGAAGGACAGAGACGGCTCCACGCCCTTCTGCATCAGGTAGATCATAATGTCATCACGACAGCAGATCGCTGTGGAAATCGTCGCCAGCCCTTCTTCGATCAGGGTCTGGGCATTGCCGAGCCACACATCCGTGCCGTGGGACAGTCCTGAAATACGCACCAGATCTGTAAAGCACTTCGGTTTGGCATCTATGACCATCTGAATAACGAACTCCGTACCAAACTCCGGAATGCCCAGACATCCCAGCTTACAGCCCCCGATCTGCTCCGGGGTGATTCCCAGCGCCTCCGTTGACTGAAAGAGAGACATCACACCCTTATCATCCAGCGGGATCGTCACCGGATCGATGCCGGTCAGATCCTGCAGCATACGAATCATGGTGGGATCATCATGCCCCAGAATGTCCAGCTTGAGCAGATTATGGTCAATGGAATGGTAATCAAAATGGGTGGTGATGATATCCGTACTCATATCGTTGGCGGGATGCTGCACCGGCGTAAAGGAATTGATATCCTCCCCCATCGGCAGCACCACGATGCCGCCCGGATGCTGTCCCGTACTTCTGCGGATCCCGGTACAGCCCGCCACGATCCGGTTGATCTCACAGCCTCTCTTATGCCTGCCTCTCTCCTCATAATAATTCTTCACATAGCCGTAGGCTGTCTTGTCCGCCAGCGTACCGATGGTGCCGGCGCGGTAGGTCTGACCGCTGCCAAAGATCACCTCCGTGTATTTATGGGCCTTACTCTGATACTCTCCGGAGAAATTCAAGTCGATATCCGGCTCTTTATCTCCCTTAAAGCCCAGAAACGTCTCAAAGGGAATGTCAAAGCCTTCCTTGCTCAAAGGCGTCCCGCAGACCGGGCAGTCCTTATCCGGCATATCGCAGCCCGCGCCGCCGCCGTAAGCCTTCACTTCCTCGGAATCAAAATCATAGTAGTGGCATTTGGGGCACAGATAATGGGGGCTTAACGAATTCACCTCCGTGATCCCCGCCATATTTGCCACAAAAGAGCTTCCCACAGAACCTCTCGACCCCACCAGATAGCCGTCCTCCACGGATTTCCACACCAGCTTCTGGGCAATGATGTACATCACCGCAAACCCGTTGGAAATGATGGAGTTAAGCTCTTTCTGAAGCCGGTCCTCCACGATCTGAGGCAGCGTCTCCCCGTAGAGCTCATGGGCCCTGTTATAGCAGATATCCGTAAGCTGCTTGTCACTGTCCTCGATGACCGGCGGGCATTTATCCGGCCGCACCGGACTCATCACATCGATCATATCCGCGATCAGGTTGGTGTTGGTGATCACTACCTCCTCCGCCTTATCGCTGCCCAGATAGGCAAACTCCTCCAGCATCTCCTCTGTGGTCCTGAAATACAGGGGCGCCTGATTATCCGCATCGGGGAAACCCTGCCCAGCCATGATGATCCGGCGGTAGATCTCATCCTCCGGATTCAGAAAATGCACATCACAGGTGCCCACAACCGGTTTATGGAACTGCTCACCCAGCCGCACGATCTGCCGGTTGATCTCTATGATATCCTCCATGGACTGCACGCTCGGCACCTTTTCCGACTCAATCATATACTGATTATTGCCAAGTGGCTGGATCTCNAGATAGTCGTAANAATTCACCAGTCTTGCGATCTCTGCATCGGNTTTCTGCTCCAGAAGGGCTCGATAGAGTTCCCCCGCCTCGCAGGCGCTCCCGAGAATGAGCCCTTCCCTGTACTGCATAAGCAAAGTCTTTGGAATCCTGGGCCTTCCCGGCCTTCCAGCAAAATAAGTCAGATGGGACTCCGACACCAGCCGGTAGAGGTTCATCCGCCCCACATTGTTTTTCGCTAAAATGATGGCATGGTAAGTGGGCAGCTTTCCTATAATCTCCGGGCTCGCCTTGCCCCGCTCATTCAGCTTCGCAAGGGTGTCGATCCCCTCCTTTTGCATCATAGGGATCAGCTTCACAAAGATCTCTGCGGTCGCCTCCGCATCGTCCACTGCCCGGTGATGATTCTCCAGAGAAACGCCCAGAGTCTTTGCTACCGCGTCAAGGGTATGCTTTTTCTGCCCCGGCAAAAGGATCCTGGCGATTCCCACCGTATCGATATAGGTAAAGTCATGGGGAATGTCCTGTCTGTTGCAGTTTTCCCGGATAAAGCTCATGTCGAACTGGGCNTTGTGCGCCACCAGNATGCNGNCCTCGCANAAGNCNAGAAACTGNGGCAGNACNGTNTCNATCTGNTCNGCCNCCATNACCATATCATCTGTTATTCCTGTCAGCTTTTCAATCTCATAGGGAATGGGCACAAGAGGGTCCACAAAGCTGGAAAAGCGGTCNACGATCNTGCCGCCGCTNACNTTCACCGCCCCGATCTCNATNATNCGGTTCCGNATCGGGGAAAAACCGGTCGTCTCGATATCNAAGACCACAAANTCCGCCGNGAAATCCTGNCCCTTATCATTCGTNGCGANCTCNTGCAGNTCNTCCACCAGATAGGCCTCCACGCCGTANATGACCTTAAAGAAGCCCTGNTTGTCCGGCTCCGGCTCTCCCGCNTCCTTNCAGCGNTTCTTCTCCGCNTTCCAGAGATCCTCCCACACATGATTGGCATCGGGAAANGACTGNACNACNCCNTGGTCNGTGATGGCNATGGCGGGATGNCCCCACTGNTAGGCCCGCTTNACGATATCCTTNGCCTCGGAAACCCCGTCCATATCGCTCATCTTGGTATGNCAGTGCAGCTCCACACGCTTTCTGACGCTTCTGTCCTCNCNCTTNAAGTTCGTAAANTCAGGNATCTTCTTGATNCCNGCCAGAGANCCGATGGTCAGCTCGTGATCGAACTTATCCATCATNGTCATGCCCTTGAGNTTGACAAANGTTCCNTCTTTCATAACATCCGTTATTTCNCNTGCCTGCTCNTTATGTACAAAAAACTTGACCGTCATGGTATCCGTGTAGTCCGTGATATCATAGATCAGTATCATGCGNTCNTTCTTGATCTCCCGGCTGTCCTTATGGATCACCTTNCCNCGGATNACCACCTCGCCCATCTCCCCGATGATATCCTCAATGGGCATNGCCTCNTCNTCNAANTCTCTGCCNTANATCACATCNGGATTGTCNGAGCGCTTCAGCGGACGCTTCTGNTCGCCNCGNTCNCGNTCACCNGNCCGNCGNTTCGACTGTCCTGCCGCAGCAGNAAATTCCACCGGTTTCTCCTGCTTTACCGGCTTCTCCACAGGCTCNNCCANCGGCNCTCCGCTCTTCTCCGGCTTCTCCTTCTCCCACAGGCCATTCGCNTTNGCNGCCACNGCATACCCGGCTCTNGCNGANATCTCNGCCACCTGCATCGCCAGCCTGTGCTCGTCCTCCTCCCGGTATTTNCCCGTTTTNCGCTCNTTGTAGGNAANNTCTATCTGTACCGGAATTCCNCAACGCTCGTTATATATTTTTTCCAGAATNCGNGTAAGCTCCGCTGNCTTCTCCCTGCCGGGNACCGTATCNTCCAGCGTCANCTGCATNTTACTCCCGTCNAAGNCNATATCNGCCCNTTTGAACAGATTGTACTCCACAGGGGACGCCTCCTGCAGNTCCAGCCGNATGCTCTCNCCNTAGGCATCCATNAGCTTCTCNGCNTCATACTGCCCGGAGAGNNGGAATCTTTCATAGAACTTGACAACGATGGGCATTTTCGGAAAAAACTGCCTGCCGATCTCCTTCTCCACCCGNTACACATCCTCTTTGCTGATNAGATGCTCNGAAGCGATATAAACGCGCAGAAAATCCTTCCGTTTGGTACTCGTNACCTTCTCTACCGNNACATTCTCAAACAGATCCTTCAGTCCNGTATCTAATTTCAAAGTGGGAAAAACTTCAAAAAAAGACTTACTCATTCCAGTGCAAAAGCTCCTCCCTCAATGTGCTAAGAAGCTCCTGNTCCGGCACCTTCCTCACGATCTCACCNTTCTTGATCAAAAGGCCCTCTCCGATGCCGCCGGCNATACCGATATCCGCCTCTTTCGCCTCTCCNGGGCCATTCACTGCACAGCCCATGACCGCNACCTTAATGTCCAGAGGAATNTCCTGCACCATCTCCTCCACCTGNGCCGCCAGACCNATCANGTCNATCTTCGTTCTGCCGCAGGTAGGNCAGGANACCACCTCNATNCCGCCNTTTCTGAGTCCNAGNGTCCGCAGGATCANCTTCGCGGACTTGATCTCCTCCACCGGATCNCCGGTCAGAGANACCCTGATCGTNTCGCCNATGCCNTGATTCAAAATAATGCCCAGNCCGATNGCCGACTTGATNTTTCCGCTGTTCACCGTCCCCGACTCCGTGATTCCCACATGCAGCGGATAAGTCGTCTTTTCCGCCAACANNTCATGNGCNCGNACNCACATCATCACATCGGAGGACTTGATACTTATGACAAGGTTGTCATATCCNCANTCCTCGATANTGCCNACNTTATCCAGAGCGCTCTCCACAATGCCCTCCGCCGTCACGCCGTGATATTTCTCCACCAGNTCCCGCTCCAGAGANCCGCTGTTTACGCCCACACGGATGGGAATCTGCCGTTCCTTCGCNNCCNNGACCACTGCCGCCACNTTCTCACGGCNGCCGATGTTGCCCGGATTGATGCGNATCTTGTCAGCGCCGTTCTCCATCGCCGCAATCGCCATCTTATAGTCAAAATGGATATCCGCCACCAGCGGGATATGAATCTGCTTCTTGATCTCAGAAAGNGCGCGTGCCGCCTCGATCGTGGGCACCGTACAGCGGATGATCTCGCATCCCGCCTGTTCCAGCCGCAAAATCTGTGCCACTGTAGCCGCCACATCCTCCGTGGGCGTGTTGGTCATGGACTGNATCAGAATGGGATTNCCNCCGCCGATCTTCCTGTCTGCAATTGTAATTACCTTGGTTTNNTCTCTNTGATTTTTCATAAGGCTNATTATAATCCAAAAAGGGGAAGAAAACAATCTCTAAAGCCCCACGCCAATCTTCTGGGTCAGATACACCTGCTTTTCCACATGTCGAAGAAATCCTCCGGCAGTTCCCTTTCTCTTCCACAGATCGCGCCTGTGCAGATCTCTTCCGGCCTCCTCTGCCACCTGATAACGGGCCTCCGGTTCCTCCTCGATGCAGCGCCGGATGACCCGCTCTAATCCGGCTGACAAAAGCGGATTATAGTGGGCGATGGACAGTGCCGTATAGGGCGGCTTGCCCGGGTCCGCCCCGGTCACCATGTAGTAGAGGATCTTACCAAAGGCGTAGAGGTCGCTGCGCTCATCCGCCCTGGGGTTCTGTCCCTTTCCGGTCCACTGTTCCGGGGCCGCATAGCCCACTGTAGCGGCCATTCTTCCCACACACCTTTCCCCATAGCTTTTTAAAGCCGCCCCGCCAAAATCCACCAGTTTCAGCATACCATCCCGACATACCATAATATTGTCAGGTTTTAAATCTCTATAAATAACAGGTGGTTTTCTTTTGTGCAGATAGCACAGCACATCCAAAAGCGCATCCGCCCATGCACAACCTTGTGCTTCCTCCACTCTGCCATGACTCTCCAGATAATGCTGCAAGGTCTCCCCCTCTATGTACTCCATCGCCAGATACCAGTCATCCTCATAAAAAAGCTCATAGACCACCGGCAGCATGGGATGGCGCAGATCCCGGAGAAAGGCTGCTTCCCGCCGGATCTCCTCCTCTGTTTTTTCCGCCTGCCGAATGCACTTGAGCGCCACCTTTCTGGATAGACTCTCGTCCTCTGCCAGATAAACGCGCCCTT
Source organism: Lachnospiraceae bacterium (assembly GCA_014804615.1). GTDB lineage: Bacteria > Bacillota > Clostridia > Lachnospirales > Lachnospiraceae > UBA3282. The sequence continues at coordinate 19,486 of JAAUZL010000004.1, read as the reverse complement.
CGCCGCCCTCACCCAACGTGTCCAAAACCCGATATTTGCCTGCCATTTTTCCTTCTTCCAACTCTCTTTTCTTCATTTTCCCTCCACTTCAGTTTTTTCTTTCTCTATTCACATTATGTAAACTTATTTTTTGTCCAGGATTTTGCATTATGTAAACTTTGTAAGCTATATGAAAACTATTGCAAAGCCTTCACATACACCGCCGACAGATTATCCCGCTCTCCCCGCTTCATGCATGCCTCTCCGATCTCCCGAAGCCGCCGCTCGATCTGCTCCTCCTGTATCATTCCGGCTGGATTCATAACACCCGTAATTTCTCGGTCCGTAATCCGCCGCCAGTACCCGTCGCTGCAAAGCAGCACAGCCTCTCCCGACCGCAGAACCCCCATGGCATGCTGCGGCACGAAATAGCCGAAACTCCCCAGACACTTCGTCAGTTTCCCCGTCCCGTGTACGTGGTCTGTGGTGATCTGCTCCAGACAGCCTCTCCGCAGGCGATAGGCCCGGCTGTCGCCCAGATGCCACACCAGATACGTCTTTTCCCAGATCACAAGCACCGTCATCGTGGTTCCCAGCGAAATCTCCTCCCGCCCGGCATACCGCTGCAGCTGCCTTTGCAGATGAAAGGTCAGCCGGTCCAACGATCTGCGGATCACCCAGCTTCTCTTCTTTTCCCGGATCATATACAAAAGCTCCATGTAAAACCATTCCTGCAGGCTCTCCGCCACATAGCCGCTGGCTGTCTCTCCCTGAGAGATGCCTCCCATACCGTCGCACACAGCCGCCATCAGCACCCGTCCCCGGCGTGTTAAAACCTGCTGCAGGATCACCGAATCCTGATTCCTGTCCGCCTCCCTGCCACGGCACCAATATACCCCTGTCAAATACCGCATTTTAAATACATCACTCCCTTCTCAAAAGCATTATTTGCTCGCGCGGTCTGCTCGTTTCTTTTTTTATTCTTAGTGGAAATCTGCGGGAAACCCGCCATGTATCCTGCTGAATCCATGAATTGAATTCGATGATGTTATCTTACTACATATTCCATTATATGGCAATCATTTCATAATCCATTTCAGAAAAATCGTGCGCCGCATGGTGCACAAATAAAAGGCCGGTGCTCATCGCACCAGCCTCATAATATCGTTATACATGATAAAGACCATCAATACCATCAGCACCACGAGTCCGGCAAAGTGCACCATGCCCTCCTTCTCCGGCGGTACGGGCTTGCCACGGATCACCTCTACCAGCATGAACACCAGCCTGCCGCCGTCCAGCGCCGGAATCGGCAGAAGGTTCATAATGCCCAGATTGACCGAGAGAAGCACGATGATCTCCAGCATAGTCAGAATGGCATAGGGGGTGCCGTAATTTTTCTCCGCCTGGTCATAGCTCTCCCCCACCAGCTGGGCAATACCCACAGGTCCCGTCACATCGTCTTTTGTCACCTGTCCCTGCACCAGCATCTTCAGGCTCTTGTAGGTGATCTTGACCCAGTATTCCACCTCGTAAAAACCGTATTGGAACACCTGCAGCGGATTGCATTCCAGATACTGCCCACCATTGGTGATCCCCATATAATAACGCATGTCATCTTCACTATATTGAGGAGTAAGGGTGGTAAAAAGTCTTTCTCCGCCTCTCTCATAGGTGATCTCCATGGCCTCACCCTGGTTCAGCACAGAAATCAGGCTGACTTCGCGATAAAAATGTATCGGCTCCCTGCCGATCTTTTTGATCACATCACCCTCCTGCAGCCCCGCTGCTTCCGCCGCCGAGCCCGAAGAAACAGTCCCTACCACCGGCAGATCCGCCCCCGAAAAGGCGCTCAGGATCACCGCTATNANAAANGCCAGAATNAAATTAAAGAANGGNCCGGCAAAGACCGTGGCNATNCGCGCCCAGACNCCCGCNTCCGTGAAAGCNACGCCCTCCNTTTCTNCNCCGGAAGACGGNATNNTCTCCCCGGCTTCCTCCTGCTCCCGCTCCAGNCCGTCCTCNCCCTCAAACATACAGGCGCCGCCAAAGGGCAGNAGCTTTAGNGAATATTTNGTGCCNNCTCTGGTNAANGANAAAAGGGAGGGNCCCATNCCCACCGCGAATTCCACCACGCGGATCCCGTTTCTCCTGCCGATGAGNAAGTGTCCCAGCTCATGGGAAATNACTACCAAACCAAATACAATGATAAATAGAATAATCGTCCTGATCAAATNACTTCTCCTCATTTTCGAGCGATTTATTTTTCCATCTGCTCTCCGAATTTCTGTCTGATATATTCGTAAGTCTCCGCCTCCGCCGAGAGGATCTCCTCCACCGTAGGATCTTCCACCACATGATGGGCNTCCATGGCCGCCTCGATCAACTCAGGTATCTGCAGGAAACGNATCTTCTTTGCTAAAAACAGCGCTACCGCCTTCTCGTTNGCCGCATTGAANACNGTNGGCAGAGAACCGCCCCGCTCNGCGGCCCGATAAGCCAGCGCAAGCCCCCGGAANGTCTCTGTATCCGGTCTTTCAAAAGTNAGGCTNCCAAGTTTACATAANTCNACTCTNCCGGTATCCATAGGCCGTCTGTCCGGNTAAAACAGNGCNTACTGNATNGGCANNTTCATNTCCGGCACNCCCATCTGCCCCATGATGCCGCCGTCCGCNTACTGCACGGCGGAATGCAGGATACTCTGGGGATGCACCANCACCTCNATCTGATCAAGNGGCACATCGAAAAGCCACTTNGCCTCCATCACTTCCAGTCCCTTGTTGCACAGGGACGCGGANTCTATGGTCACCTTTTTCCCCATAGACCAGTTCGGATGCTTGAGGGCATCCTCCACNGTCATATCNGCCAGNTCTTCNCTTGTTTTTCCCCGAAAAGGGCCGCCGGAGGCTGTGAGCAGGATCTTCTCCACCCGCTCNCGTCTCTCCCCGTGCATGGACTGAAAGATCGCACTGTGNTCGCTGTCCACNGGCAGGATNGANACACCTCGCTCCTTCGTGAGGGGCATAATGATGTGCCCCGCCGTCACCAGCGTCTCCTTATTTGCAAGAGCGATATTTTTCCCTGCCTCGATGGCNGCGATGGTAGGCCGGATACCGATCATNCCCACGATCCCNGTCACCAGGATCTCCATATCCGCCTCCGTGGACACCTCCAAAAGGCCCTCCATGCCGCTCACGACACGCACCGGCAGATCCTTGACCCGCTCCCGCAGGTCGGCNGCCGCCTTCTCNTCCCAGAGGGCTGCCGTCCGGGGCTTAAACTCTCTGATCTGNCTCTCCATAAGCGCCACGTTGGAGCCCGCNGCCAGAGAGACTACNTCCANATCCTTTTCTTTTCTGACGATGTCAAGTGTCTGTGTCCCGATGGAACCGGTAGAACCCAGAATCCCTATTTTNTTCATCTCTCGTTCCTCATCTCNTATATTCCTATCATCAGATAAATGCCGATACAGACGATGGGNGCCGCCACGATCACACTGTCAAAACGATCCATGATCCCGCCGTGTCCCGGTATCAGCTTNCCGTAATCNTTAATGCCGTGATCCCGCTTCACTGCGGAGGCCGCCAGATCTCCCACCATGGANACCAGTGCCCCTACCGCTCCCAGCACCGCCGCAANCGGCAGGGATAACGTGATNGCNGTATAGCGGTTGATCACAAAATANGTGTAGAGGACAAACAGGAGCGCCGCCCCCANAACGCCGCCNACNGCCCCCTCAATGGATTTCTTCGGACTNANTTTNGGCGTCATCTTATGCTTCCCGATCANCACGCCCACGCAATAGGCGCAGGTATCGCTNCCCCAGGANGCCAGAAANACGAACCACACCAGATAGATNCCCTCGTCAAATCCCTCCCGCAGCAGATAGAGAAAGGACAGCATCACCGGCCCGTANAGAAAGGAAAACATAGCCGACATGATCTGATTCGCATGGTACTTCGGAAACGTAAATACATAGACGAACAAAAAGGCGAGAAACGCCGCCACGATTACTACGATCATCGCCTGGAAAGTCAGGGTGATGTCCCTTGCCAGAGCAAGGCCTATCCCTCCATAGTACGCAAGCGTCATCACGCATCCCACAATAACAGGAGGGCCTGGCGTCATCTCCTCCCCGCGCACCTTGCAGGCCGCCGTCAGCTCCTGATACGCAATCACGGAAATCAGAAGAAGCACCACCGCAAGAATGGGGCCTCCCGCGATAAAGACCGCAAGCGCGATCGCCACCAGCAGGATACCGCTCAGTAATCTTGTACGAAACATACAGACGCCCTCCTTATTCTTTCACCAGACCGTAGCGTCTGTCTCTCTTATTATATGCCTCAACCGCTCTCTCTAATTCTTCCTTGCTGAAATCAGGCCATGCCACCGGCGTAAAATAAAACTCCGTGTACGCCAGCTGCCAGAGCAGGAAGTTGGATATCCTCTGCTCATTGCAAGTGCGGATCAGCAGATCCGGCTCCGGAATCCCCGCCGTGTCAAGGGCATCGTCGAAACGCTGCTCTGTGATAGCATCCGGCGCGATCTCTCCCGCCTTCACCTGTGCCGCCAGTTTTCTGACAGCGCGGACGATCTCATCCCTGCCACCATAATTGATAGCGATCTGAAAGTGCAGGCCTGTATTGTTTCTGGTGGCATGTTCCAGCTCGTCGATCCGCTTCCGGATATCCTCATCCAGCCGGGATTTCTCACCGATCACCCGCACACACATGTTATTTTTCGCGGCTGTCTTGAGACAGGTCTTCATATAATTTCGGAGAAGTCCCATCAGGGCGTCCACCTCATCTGCGGGCCGGTTCCAGTTCTCCGTACTGAAAGCGTACACCGTCAGGTACTGTATCCCCATGCGATAGGCCTCCTCACAGATGACCTCCACCGTTTTTGCTCCCTGCACATGACCATAGTTGCGGGGCATGCCTTTACTCTTTGCCCATCTGCCGTTACCATCCAGGATGATCGCCACATGCTGTGGAACACTTTTTTCTTCCGCCATATTCTCCTCCTGCCATCAGGTTTACAAAACATTATGTAAACCTCAAAACGGAAAGGGGGCAACAGAATCTCATTCTGTAAGCCCCTCTCAACATTATCCATAATATAGCTCAATCAACTATACTGTCAGAATTTCCTTGGATTTCTCCTCCACCAGCTTATCCACATCCTTGATAAACTTGTCTGTCATCTTCTGCAGCTTGTCCTCCAGCTCCTTGATCTCATCCTCAGAGATCTCGGTCTTAGCGAGCTTCTTGAGTGCATCATTGCCGTCGCGCCTCGTGTTGCGGATCGCTACCTTATTGTCCTCGCCCCGCTTCTTGATATCCTTCACCAGATCCTTACGGCGCTCCTCCGTGAGCTCCGGAAATACCAGCCGGATCAGGGAGCCGTCATTGGTGGGAGTGATTCCCACATCCGATGCCAGAATCGCCTTCTCGATCTCTTTAATCAGGCTCTTTTCCCAGGGCGCGATCTGTAAAATTCTCGCCTCCGGTACTGTGATATTGCCCACCTGCTGAATCGGCGTAGGCGTTCCGTAATAATCTACCTTGATCTTATCAAGCACATGCGGGTTCGCACGCCCGGCACGGATCGATGCCAAATCGTTTACCAGAAAGTCATAAGACTTCTGCATCTTTTCCTCATAGGGCTTCAGTCTCTCATCCATACTGTAATCCTCCAACCATCATACGGTCACTTTCGTGCCGTTAAACTTACCCTTTACGGTGTTGACAATGCTGTTCTCCTGATTCAGACCAAACACCCACATAGGCATCTTGTTGTCCCGCGCCAGAATGGAAGCCGTCATATCCACCACCTGAAGATTCTTCTCGATCACCTCATGGATCGAGACCTCCTCATATTTTTTGGCATTGGGATTGCTGTGCGGATCATCGTCATAGACGCCGTCCACTGCCTTCGCCAGAAGGATCACATCGGCATCTACCTCCACCGCCCGAAGCACTACCCCGGTATCTGTAGAGAAATAGGGATGTCCCGTTCCTCCCGCAAAAAAGACCACCATATTTTTCCCAAAGTATTTATTCGCTCTGTCTTTAGAGAAAAGCTTCGTAAAAGAACCGCACTCAAAAGGCGTCAAGATCGATGTCATCATGCCGGTCGACCGAAAGATCTCCGACACATAAATACAATTCATGACTGTAGCCAGCATACCGATCTGATCCGCCTTGGTCCTGTCGATGTTCTCGCTGGATCGGCCGCGCCAGAAATTGCCGCCCCCGATCACGATTCCCACCTGAATGCCGTCATCCACAAGCTGCTTTACCTGCAGGGCCACCCCGCGCACCGTCTCCTCGTCAAAGCCGGTCTTTTTTTCACCCGCTAAGGCTTCTCCGCTTAACTTTAAGAGTATCCGCTTCATATTGCTCTCCCTTATGTGCCGGCCTTATTTTTTCTTCTTGAACTCCTCAAAGAAGGAGGTAGGATTCACATCCGCATAGCACTGAGAACACATACCCTCGATAACCGCACCGTTATTGATCTGTACGGACTTGGATTTGATATTACCCATCACGATCGCTGTGGTGTCCAGAATAACCGGACCATGCACATCGATATCACCCTTAACCGCACCGGCAACCACTGCGCTGGTAGCCGTAATGTTACCGATCACCACAGAGCTCTGTCCGATCTTCACACTGCCCATGCTGTTCACCTCACCGGTGATCTTAGCGCCCTCGGCATAGATCTCAGCAGCCTTGGAATTACCCTGGATGGTACCGGTGATGTTCAGCTTGCCCAGGAGATCAAGATTACCGTTTACGGTACCGATCAATTCCATGGAACCTTCTGATACAATATCACCCGTAATCGTCATACCTTCTGTTACAACTGCCGTCTCGTCAACTGCCACACGATTTGCCTGTACTTCCATAGTCTTTCCTTTCCCTCCGCTATTCTCGACTGCTTCCTCAGTCTCTGCTACCATCGCTTCTTCCATGATTGGTTCTGCCTCCTCTTCTATACTTGACTCTTCTATAACAGCCTCTTCAACCGCCGGTTCTTCGACAACAGGCTCCTCAACAGCAGCCTCCTCCATGACCGGCTCCTCGATCACAGGTTCCTCAATGACGGGCTCTGCCGCTGCGGTCTCCTCCGCCGAAGGCTCCTCTGCTGCAAGCGCCGGATCTACCAGNTCNTCTATCTTNTCCAGCATATCNCNCAGATCNANGGNTNCGGNCNNNTCATCTGCCGCAGNCTTCTGTGCCGCTGCAGCGNCNGCCTCCTCNGGTGTCAGNCCTGCCGCCAGAGCCGCTTCCAGCTCTTCNTCCGGCATCANTTCATTAACTGCCTGGGATAAATCATCTTTTAAATCCGAAAAAAATCCCATTCCCTATTCCTCCATTCTTTAATCGTTACTTATATGATGAATCGGCTCCGTATCATCTGTGATCGGAACGATCTTCGTATCCTCCATGGCCTGAATCTTNTCNATCAANTCCGGCAATGCCTGNACCGTNGTNTTTTTCTCTGCNGCGTCATGCAGCAGTATCATCGCCTCACTAAACTCCGACAGGTTAACGGTAGAATTCCTCACGATNGCCTCTGAACTGATGTATGCCGCCGACGCATCCCCGCAAGATACATTCCAGTCGAAATAACTCATATCCTGCTCTTCCAGATACGCGATCAGCTCATGCATGTCCACTCTGCTCACCGTGTTGCTGCTGCCGCCCGGAAATCTGCAATATCTGCACCAGACTCCCGTGGTTTCATAGAGAAATTCCTGCAGCTTCGTAAGATCTGCCACGAAGCTTTCTTTTGACTGATAGATCTCATCATACTTATGGCTGTAGGAGTGCATCGCCAGCGTATGCCCCTCTTCCACGATCCTTTTGTATAACGGTTGATACCGCTCCTCCGGTTTCCCCACTACGAAGAAAGTCGCCTTCACATCGTANTCTGCCANAANNTCCAGNATCTTACCGGTATTGCTGCTGGGGCCGTCNTCAAAGGTCAGATACACCTTTCTGCCGCCATCGTTNTTCTCGCCGGANNNATCCGTATCATCGGTATCTCCATGNCTGAACTCGTCCACGCCGGAGGCTGTGTAAAAGTCTCCGCCCTGTCCTGCTTCTGTAANCATCTGNTGCTCNGCCATNNCAGGGGCTGNCGTCTCCCNNAGNGNTTTCAGCTCCTGTTTCGCATGATAAAGGCTCACGCTTAAGAATANNCACAGNGTCAACAAAANCACTATCGTGGTAAGCGGAATGATGATGAGCAGCCGTTTCATCAATTGAAAATGTGCATCCTGCTCTGCATCCATCTTCATCGGCTCCTTTTGCTCTCTTATTCCCCCATTCTTTTATACTATATCACATCTGAGAGATAACGAAAAGAAATTTTATGAAAAAAGCACAAGAAAATTTCGCCAGCGGATAAAAAGAACGCTCTGCGGGCTTCACCGACAAAGCGTTCTTTTGTTCACACTTTCTATTTTGCGGATACGAACCTGCATACCCTTCTGCTTTGCAAAATTCTAGTTCCCTGCCATCTGCTTTGCAACTTCNTCCGCAAAGTTCTCTTCCTTCTTCTCAAGACCCTCACCGGTCTCGAAACGTACAAATCTCTTNACGGAAAGGTTCGNGCCGTTGTCCTTCGCTACCTGCTCCAGATACTTCGCAACGGTCTGCTTGCCGTCCTCTGCCTTCACATATACCTGCTCTAAGAGGCAGACNTCCTTNAGTTCNTTGTTCAGNCGNCCNTTCACNGCNCCCTCGATCACCTTGTCAGGCTTNCCTGCCATCTTNGGATCATTCTTGATCTGCTCTGTGATGATCTCCTTCTCGTGNGCCTTGAACTCCTCAGACACCTCATCGGTGGACACATACTTAGGATACAGNGCNGCNACCTGCATAGCGATGTTGGTGAGNGCNTCCTTCACTGCATCGTTTACCACATCNGTAGCNGCNTCCACGATAACNCCGATCCTGCCGCCGCCGTGTACATAAGTCACTGCNCAGCCNTCNTTTGCCACTACCTTCTCAAATCTNCNGATGCTNAAATTCTCACCGATCACNGCCACCTTGTCNACCANCGCATCCTTCACGGTCTTAGAAGCATCCANATGCCACTTCTCANCNAGGAAAGCATCCANATCNGCNGCATCAGACTCNACNGCCTGCTTTGCNACCGCTTCNACATANNCCTGNAANTCNNCNTTCTTTGCCACAAAGTCGGTCTCAGAATTCACTTCCACTACCGCTGCGGTCCTCTCATCCTTGACTGCTACACGACAAAGACCCTCAGCCGCGATCCTGCCCGCCTTCTTCTCTGCCTTTGCCTGTCCGTTCTTTCTCAGATATTCTACCGCTGCATCCATGTTGCCGTCAGTCTCGTTCAGAGCCTTCTTGCAATCCATCATGCCTGCTCCGGTCATCTCTCTCAACTCTTTTACCATTGCTGCTGTGATAGCCATCTATTTTCCCTCCTGATTTTATATTGTTCAGCCCGAGGCTGTCTGAACTATTAGTCCTCTTCTTCGANCTTCTCTGCCTCAGCCTCTTCNACATAGTCATCNGCCTCAGCGCCCTGGTTTGCCTCTACNACAGCNTCNGCCATCTNGGAAACGATCAGCTTCACCGCACGGATCGCATCGTCATTGCCGGGAATGATATAGTCAAGCTCCTCGGGATCNCAGTTTGTATCGCCGATACCGATCAGNGTGATNCCCAGNGNATGNGCNTCCTGTACACAGATTCTCTCNTTCTTGGGATCTACTACAAAGATACAGTCAGGNGTNCTGGTCATNTTCTTGATGCCGCCCAGGTTCTTCTCTAACTTCTCCCACTCCTTCTTGATCTGGATGACTTCTTTCTTGGGCAGAACCTCAAAGGTGCCGTCCTCCGCCATCGTCTCGATCGCNTTNAATCTCTCTATTCTGGACTGGATCGTCTTAAAGTTGGTGAGCATNCCGCCCAGCCATCTCTCATTTACATAGTACATNCCGCAGCGCTCAGCCTCNGTCTTGACTGCATCCTGCGCCTGCTTCTTCGTTCCNACAAAGAGGATCGTACCGCCCTGTGCCACCACATCAAACACGGCTCTGTACGCCTCGTCCACCTTACCTACAGACTTCTGTAAGTCGATGATGTGGATACCGTTTCTCTCTGTGAAGATGTAGGGAGCCATCTTAGGGTTCCATCTTCTGGTCTGATGTCCGAAATGAACACCTGCCTCCAACAACTGCTTCATTGAAATAACGCTCATGTCTTTACCTCCGTTTGGTTGTCTGCCATATACCGTGCGCCTCCCTGCCACCCGCTTGATCCGGGCACCGGCATGGGCTGGGTATATGTGATTGATAGGATACTTGTGCCTTGCGCACACTTAGATACTATAACACAAAAGAATCCCCCTTGCAAGGGGGATTCTTGTATTTTCCGGCAGTTATTCCTGTCCTGTCACGATCCTGGCGATCTGCTCACCGCTGGCGTTTGCCGGGATCTGAAAAGTGCCTGTCCTAAGACGCTTGTCATAGCCGTTCTGACACAAAAAAGTATCAAAGGAAGCTGCAGACTCGACCACGCCCGCATCCGCCAGTTTTTTGGCTACCGTATAGGAGCCGTCACCGCTGACGATCGTAATACTNTTCGCCACTGNCGACGTTACCTCGGATNCCGTTTCCGTCGTATCATCGTCCTGCTTTGTCATCTCGTTGGTATCTGCTTCCGGCTTGTTGTCCGACGCAGGCTTTGCATCCGCAGAGGACTCCGTATCCGCCCCCGGTTTCGCACCTGCAGAGGAATCGNCATCCGTCTCTTCCGGCTCCTCAGGTGCCTCTTCCGGNTTTGGCTCCGCCACCGCTACATCCAGTTTCACCGGCGGTTTCACGGTCTCCTGCTCAGCCGCCTCCTGCTCTCCGGTNCCCTCCGCCTCATTTTCCTCATCATCCGAATTGGATGCGTCAAGCAGACTGGAATCCTCGATCATACCCAGNTTTTTCGCTCTGGCTATGATCTCCTCATCCGTCATCTGCCCCTGTCTGCTGCCCGACAGCGCAATTCCCATGATAACCGCNGTCACGANAATGCCAAGNCCCAGTCCTCGAAAATAGTATTTTTTCTCCATCTTAAACACCCTCAAACAGGTCTATCACTAATTTCACTTCCCCAAGNCCCAGTCCCAGCTCCTTGGCAATCGCCATATTGGACTTGCCTGCCTTGTGAAGCTCTAAAATTCTCTCATTGCTNTTGCGCCCATTGTCATTCCCCTGGGCAAACCGAATATCCACACCACGCTGCTCCTCANGTNCAGGCGCATAGGCGGGCGCCGGTACAGGTGCCGGTGCAGGTATNGGTGCCGNCACAGGTNTCTGCGCCGCTTCTCTGTTGCCGAATATNCCCAGTCTCGCAAAAGCTTCNCTGGTGGAAATATCCTGCTCTTCNGCCACATAATCCGCTTCCGGCTCATGGATGATCTCTACCCGTCTGGGTCTGATCGGCCGGAAATCGTCCTCCGGTTCCTCCGCCGCAAAAGGCTCGNCAAAATCCGCTTCCGGCTCTTCNATTTCTGACANATCTGTCATTTCTGTTATTTCTTCCATTACAGGTATTTCACGGCGGCCATAGTCAAACTGTTCAGGCTGCATTTCCGGCACGATCTCGCCGCGCACTTCCTCCACGATCTCCGGCGCATAGCCTCTCGCCCCATGNATGGACCAGAGATCGGTCCGGGTATCTTCCACCGCACCCATCACGGACTCTACCGCCTCCTGCACTGCATCCTGCGCCTCTCTGGCAGAAATCTCCGCATTGCGGATCCGCGCAAGCGCTTCATCCGCCACGCCCTCTGCATCCTTAGCCTTTCTGGCCGTCTCCTCCGCTGTGATCTCGGCATCGCGCATGGTCTGCCTGATCTCATCCGCCACCTGGGTCGCCTGCCCGATGCCGGCCATCAGCGTCTCATGTTTATCATTCAACATATCATAGAGAAAAGTAACTTCTTTATGATTCTTATTGATCTCTTCCAAAACGGTGTCAGAATATTCGTTCACCGCCATAATCTTTTCGTTCGCCACGCGCTCCATCGCGCGCTCTGTCTTCTCTATGGAGTAGCCGATCGTTTCATCCACGATATCAGAGACCCTATCCCTGACGCGCTCCGTCTCGCTGTCCACCAGCTTTCTGATCTCAGCTTCACTGATCAGCTGTACTTCCTCATCCACGTCCTTCTTTCCTGCCGGCAGAAGGTATCCCAGAAGAAATACCCCCGCGCCGATAATGATCAGAACGATCTCTATTACACTCATGTTTTTTCCTTTCGTGATCCGGTATCCCGTTACTTAGTCCTACCCAATGGTCTCAAAGGTATGCACACCCTTGAGCAGCACCTTGCCGTCATCGGGATCTTTCTTTTCCCGTTTTCTCTCNCGGCCCCCATCNCCGTGATATTCGTTGCTGCCCTTCTCCTTGGCATCAAATTTTTTCTGATGNTTTTCGGCATTTGCCCGCTCGTTGACCCTCTGCGCCTGCTTTTCCACCTGCCTGGTCACCTGCTGTTCAAAATTCGCCTGATCCACCATGCCCTTCGTGTCTTCATTATGCTTCACGGTGGTAAAATCCTGTGCTCTTGTGATCTGCCCCTGCATCTCCACAAAGCCAATCGCCATAGCTGCTCCCCCTTTCAAATCGAGTAGGATACGTTAGAATGGCGCCATCTTCACATCGCCCCGCTCCCTGACGAAACGGCAGTAATGGGTGGNCTTCTGCACCATCATGGACACATCGCCGATNCAGATCCGTGTGCCGGGATACACCTCCCCCTGCACCCGTACCACCGCCTCAGACGGATTTCCGACCTGCTTCTGCAGCTCCTCCAGTTCTTTATTCGCAGCGGCTATCGCCTCTGTCTTCTGTTGACTGACTGCCGCCATAGACTGTACATACTGCACCTGTTCGGGGCTGAGCTTCGCTCCCTGAGCCAGCTTCTGCTTGATGGAGAGCAATACCGGCTGCACCGACTGCAGCGTCTTGGTGTCTTCCCCGATCTGCTTCTGCAGCTGGGCAATGCGATCCTTCAGCCCGGGATCGGCTCCCACTTCCACGATGGTGTCCGCTCCCATTGCAGACCCCAATGTCTTTACATTGATGCTGCCCGTAGCGCTGACCTTACCGCCCGTGATAAAGCCTCTTTTGCCATTTACATTGACCTCACTGCCGGCCGTCACTTTGCTGTGCAGGATGGACTCGGAAGCCACATACCCCTGCGCCTGCGCGGTAACATTCTCCAAAAACTTGGAGACGATATTGCCTTCCGCTTTCAGAACACCTTTTCCCATGCCGTTCATGCCTCTGGCAATGATGATATTGCCGCCTGCCTCGATCATCGCGCCTTCCACGACACCCTTCACCATGACATCGCCCTTAGCCTTCACCTGAAAATTAGTGGCGACATTGCCGTTGATCTGAACGTTTCCGTCGTAATCTATATTACCCGTAGAATTGTCTACATTTTCCACCACCAGCTCATCGGAAACAAAAACCGTTCCTTCCACCAGCTCCACATGACCGTCCACCTGGGCAGTCAGCACCATCCGATCCTCAGACAGATCGATATTATGCCCGTATTTCAAGGTTTCCTTACGCACCTCAGCAGGCTGGATCTGATCTCCGAAAATGCTTTCCCCTGCTTCACCCGGCTCCTCCGGATGCAGAACNGCCAGCACNTCTCCCTTGTTACAATGATTTAGTATATTCAGATGAAAGAAATCTACACTTCCATCCTCGTTCAAGGTCGGCTTCGCCTTCTTATCCGTGTTAAATTTATATTCGATATAAGCGTGTTTTCCCTGGACAGGNGCTTTGCCCTGTGCCACAAGGATCTCCTCACAGTATTCTCTCTTTGCAAAAAATCCACGAACGGCATCCGTCAGAATGCCGCTCCTGATTCCTCGATGCCTCAGATCCTGCAGCATCTCCTCTTCCGTCATATCCTCGCCGCCCACAGAAGCCGCATAGAACTTCGCATACGCCTGCATCTTGTCAGAGCTGAACGACAACTTATAGCATTCTCTCTCCGGGAATCTGGTCTCGTTTCCGACGTTTATCTCATACTCCTCTTTCTGCGCCGCTTCCACCGCCCGCTTCAACGTGGGCAGATCACAGGCGTAATCCTTCATCGTCAAATACTCGAGCACATCGGTTACCTCCAACGGTCTTCCCTCTCCCGTGGGTGGAAACAGCCGAAGCAGCGACTTTCCTTCCTGATTCACCAATCTGAAATATCCGTTCATACGTACTCCTGTTTTACTTTCTCCTGTCAGAATCTGTGAGAATGCCGATATAATCGCCCAGTTTTCCTCGCATTTTCTGGAGGGCTCTGGTGTGGAGCTGAGAAATTCTCGACTCGGACACCTCCAATATATTACTGATCTCTTTGAGCGTCAGATCCTCATAATAGTAAAGTACGATAACCTTACGCTCCTTCTCCGTCAGAAGCTCCAACGCCTGAGTCAGCATTTTCTTCAGCTCATCCCTCTCAAGGATCTCCTCCGGAGAATCGAAGGCCGCGCTTCTGGTATTGCTGGCCTCATTGGGGACCTCGCTCCCCTGCTCCAAAAATTCATTCAGGGACACCACGTTGGTGATCTTCATCTGAGACTGCCATTCCAGATACTCCTCGTCGGTGATTCCCAGAATCTCCGCGATCTCCTCGTCCGTGGCGCTCCTGCCATGCTTCGCTTCAATCTCCTTGATCGCCGAATCGATCCNCTTCTGCTTCTGTCTGATGGTGCGCGGGATCCAATCCATCTTACGGATCTGATCCAGAATCGCTCCCCGTATCCTCAGACTCGCATAGGTTTCAAACTTCACATCCTTTAAGCAGTCAAACTTATCAATGGCATCTATGAGTCCAAATATCCCATAACTCACCAGATCTTCATACTCCACATTATATCCGAGATACATGCTGAGACGTCCTGCCACCACCTTCACCAACGGCGCGTACTCCAATATGATCTTTTCCCGTATTTCGGAGGATTTTGTATTCGCATATTCCTCCCAAAGCTTCTTTTTTCCTGCATCGTCCATTCCGAGTCCCTACTTACCCTTCCTTTTCGCTACAGATACGCCGCGCAATTTTTTAGGACGGCTCCTTCTCAATGACCTCGCCTTCCTCCATATGCGCTTCCTCTATCTGAAGTTCAAATTTGTCAAGCATGATCTGCAGGATCCGTCCCACAAAATAAAAACCGAGCAATACACACAACAAAACAACAAGCATCGTCATAAGTTCATAATGCAAAATCCGCATGGTGATGCTGATGATCGCCCCGGCGAGCAACATGACAAAAGGAGGGATCAATCTACGCTTTCTGGCCTTCGCTTGTCTCTCCTCTTCTTCTCTCTTTTCTCTGGCCTCCCGCTGCGCCGCAGTCTCGATCTCCTCCTCCGGCTCACCTTCGCCTTCGGCCGTGTTTTCCAGCTCCTCGCCTTCCACAGGCTCCGCCTGTTCTGTTACTTCCGTCTCGTCGTTATCCTTTTCTTCCCAGTCCACCTTGCTATCCTTCCACTATATCTCCGTATATCATACCCCAAACCGGCTCAGATCTTGTACTCGGACTTTCCTACCGCCCTGATCACAAAATCTCCCGTCTCCGGATAAAAAATAACGGTTCTACCAAAATTTTTACCAGTATCCTCCGCCAGGATCGGAATCTTCAGCTCTCCAAGCTTCTTTTTAACCGCCTGCACATTTCTCTCACCCACACGGACCGCCTCGTTAGTGCTGCCAAATGCAAACATCTGCGCACCGCCCGCGATCTTAGCCACCAGCCGGTTTCTGTTCGCGCCCTTCTTGGTCACCTGCTTCACCAGCTCCTCTATCCCCGTATCCGCAAATTTCGGGACATTTGAATTATTGCGGATCGACGTGGAATCCGGCAGCATGATATGTGCAAGCCCGCCGATCTTAGTGACCGGATCACGAAGCGCAATACCTACACAAGACCCCAAACCCAATGTTGTAATACTGTCAGGACTGACGCATACCTTTAAGTCGGCCATTCCGACCTTTATCTCCACACCCATAACACTGCTTTCTCCTGTTTACACATTCTTCATCCATACCCCCGGACACCGGTTTATCAAAGACCGATTCCCAGCGCCTTCAACATCCTGCCGTAAGAATCCATATCCGGAATCAGGATAAAATATCCGTCCAATACCATTTCGTCGAAAAACTGTGTCTGGATCAACAGCATTCTGTCTCCCAGGGCCGCGAACTCGATCGCCGGCACGCTTAAGATCGCACCCGCCATGTCCACGGTCAGATCCGGCACAGAAGGAGAGATGACCAGATTCGTAATGCTTGAAAGAGAATTCAGATACGCGCCCGTCATGATATTGCCCACCTCTTTCAGGGCGGAATACTCCATTTCTGAGAATTCCTCTCCTTCCGACTCCATGCCGGTCAGCTTCGCGACCAGATGCTTTGCCGCCTGCTTTTCCAGAAGAAACATGATGCTTCCGGTTATATCCCCTTCAATGGCAAGGTAAATACCCGCCATGACCGTCTCCTCACCGACCATGGCCTCGCCGAGCTCCTTAAACTCCAGAAGCTGCACTCTGGGAACCGACATATCCACTTTGCACTGCATCATCTGTGCCAAAGCTGTCGTTGCGTTCCCGGCACCGATATTGCCCAATTCTTTTAAAACGTCAAAATATTCATTTGACATACCATCCAAGGTAAGTTCACTCACAATGACTCCTCCTAAATATACACTACAGGTTCTCCGGAACCACAGCATTTAAATCAAGCAATGAGATCAAGCCGCCATCACTCTTGCCGACACCGCATAAGAAGCTTGCTCTCTCATCCTTGGCGTCATAAGCGATCTTCTCGATCCTGTCATTCTCCAGAGTCACCACTTCCTTCACTTCATCGACCATGATGCCGAGGGTTCCCTGCTGCTCCAGCTTCAGGATGATGATCCTGCTGGCCTTGGTCTCCACATCCGGCTCTAANCCCATCTTGATCCGAATGCTCATAACAGGAATGACTTCACCTCTTAAATTGATCACGCCCTTCAGATAATCATCCACCTTGGGCACTCTGGTAATATGCTGCATTCTTACAATATTATCTATGTACTTGATGTCAATTCCATACTGCTCATCGCCCAATCTGATCACAATAAACTGCGTGGTCTCCCCGATCGGTCTTAACTCATCTAAATAATCGTTGTTGTCCGCCATGTCTTTTTCCTCCCCTCTATCAGATCAGTGTGTTGGCATCCAGGATCAGCGCCACTTCACCGTCTCCTAAAACCGTCGCACCGCTGATGATCTTACACTTGTTGATGTACTTGCCCAGTGACTTGATAACGATCTCCAGCTGTCCGATCAGCTCATCTACCACCAGACCTGCCAGCTTGTCGCCCTTCTTAACGACCACTACCACAAGATTATCCTCGGGTCCCTTCTTGCTGGGAACCTCCAAAACCTCATTTAAGCGGATCAGCGGGATTACCTGATCACGGAGNGTGATCACTTCCTTCGCCTGTACCAGCTTCACCTCGCTGGGCAGAATATCTTCGATGGTCTGAATAGATCCCAGNGCGATCGCATATTTCTCATCACCNATCTCNACCATCAGAGCCTGAATGATNGCCAGGGTAAGAGGCAGTCTGATNGTCCATGTACTTCCCTCTCCNAGCTTCGACTTCACTTCCACTTCGCCGCTCAGGGATTCGATCATGGATTTTACCACATCCAGTCCCACGCCTCGTCCGGACACATCGGATACCACTTTTGCTGTGGAGAATCCGGCATTGAAGAGCAGATCTATGATCTCNTTCTCNCTCATAGCATCGCCCTGCTCCGGGGTGATAACGCCTCTCTCAATAGCTTTATTCTTAACTGCATTCGTATCGATACCATTACCGTCATCACGAACCTCAATGACAACGTTATTGCCATCCTGATAGGCATCCAGGAAAATAGAACCGACCTCCGGCTTTCCTCTNTCTTTACGAACCGCAGCGGACTCCAGACCATGGTCTGCAGAGTTACGGAGCAAGTGCATCANGGGATCGCCGATCTGATCNACCACGGTACGATCAAGCTCGGTCTCCTCACCACTCATATAAAGCTCCATCTTCTTGCCCAGCTTCTTCTGCAGGTCGCGCACCATACGAGGGAATTTATTGACGGTACTCTCGATGGGCACCATTCGTACCTTCATCACCGACTCATGCAGGGATGTGGTAACGCTCTCCAGATACTCGATCTGCTCGTTCACCGCCTGACTGGAATTGCCGGACATAGCAGATGCCGACACAAGGGAGTTCTTTGCAATGATCAGCTCGCTGACCAGATTCATCAGAGTATCCAGCTTCTCGATATCTACTCTGACCGTCCTGTTTACCACGGGCTTGTTTGCCGTCTGCTTCTTCGCTGCAGGCGCTGCCGCGGCCTTCTGTGCTGCGGGCGCTGCCGCCGCCGGCGTATCCTGTGCTGTAGGCTCAACCGGTGCTGCGGGCGCTGCCGCCGCCGGAGCTTCCTGTGCCGCAGGAGTCTCCTGTGCCGCAGGCGCTGACGCCACCTCTGCCGCACCGGAATCTTCCTCGCTTATCTTCATATCCTCCAGCTTCAATTCACTGCCGGTAACTTCCTCAATCTCGGAGACACCTCTGGCTGCAGTCAATACAGTCTCCAGATCTGTCTCAGAAACAATGATCAGACTGAAATGCTGTTCAAATTTCTCATCCTCAATATCCTGAGAAGAAGGATCGGAAACGATGATCTCACTGGTTTCCTCAATCGCCTTAAATACAAGAAAAGCTCTCGCCGCTTTCAGGATACAGGATTCCTGTACCTTTACCGTCAGCCCGTAAACACTCTTACCCAGCTTGATGGCCTCGCCAAGGACAGTGCGCTGAGCCTCGCCCAGCTTGATCTCACTGAAACCACTATCCGCCGCAGGTGCACCCCCCTCCGCCGCAGGCGCAGATGCAGGAGCGGCTGCCGCCGGAGCGCTCTCTGCTCCCGAACCGCCGTTCATAATATCATTGAGACGCTTGATCAGAGCGCCGTTATCGTTCGTACCCTCATCAGAGCTCTCTCTGATATTGGTATTATACTCCTCCAAGGCATCCAGACACTGGAACAATACGTCGATCATATCTGCGGTCACCTTGATATTGCCGTTTCTCACCTCAGAGAAAACATTTTCCATATCATGGGTCAGTGTCTGCATCCTCTTGTAACCCATGGTACCCGCCATACCCTTTAAGGAGTGGGCCGCACGGAAGATCTCATTGATCGTATCATTGTTCTCCGGATCCTGTTCCAGAGAGAGTATCTGCGTATTCAGGTTCTGCAGATGTTCGTTTGTTTCATCAAGGAAAATCTCAAGATATTGACTTACATCCATATTATTTTACCCCCACGTTCGTTATGATTTCCTGCGCGATCTGTTCCAGCGGCACTACCTGATCTGCCAGCCCCGCATTCACAGCGCTCTT
>JAAUZL010000003.1 GCA_014804615.1 Lachnospiraceae bacterium | reverse complement strand
TTTTCTGCCTGTAGAGATTCCACAACAGACGGAAATAATCGATACCTGCAGCCATGCCTTGTCACCTCCTTATTTTTGTGAACGCACTTATCATATCTAAAGTCTACAACCATTAATATGAAATAGCAAATACCTATATTGAATGTATTTGCATAGGTTATAGGAATGTTAATTCAAAAATCTATTCCCCTGTAATTTGAAAAAAATANGCCTCCTTATAATTTTCCCTGTGGTAATAAGCTGCGGTTAGGGCAGACTGGTCAAACACAATGCTCCACTCTGTAGATTCAAACTCTCCAAAATTATNCTTGCTCACACTGTCTAAGGCATCCCTTACTTCCGCCTGTGCCATGGACGGTTTCTCCGCAATCGTTTCTGTTAATATGTCAAATCTTTCATGGGACTGGCTTGTACCAATTCCCTGCTTTTCTCCTTCCGCCAGATAAAAATTCGTCAGGACAGGCGTCTGCACCACAACCATTTCATTGTCAATATATTCCACAGCCACGCTGTTTCCGGCCGCATCCGCAATGGCAAAATGAACCATATAATTCATGGAGGCATGAAGATCATACTGCCCCAACAAATCCAATGCCTCCTCTACTGTGGCCGCCTGATTAAGCAGCAGTCGGACGGCTGTTGTGGTGGTAATATNCGGCTTATCCGTATCCTGCGAAATCGTAGCACNGTCCTGAATCATATTGACGGATATACATAATCCCTTCTCATTCATTCCATCCAAAGGTGCGTACAGCGCCGCTATGGTCATCTTATCATCGTTTAANAGACTGCCGGCCATTCCGGCTCCCTGACGGATAAANCCCAGATTCACNGTGGNAATAGATGCGTATCCGTCCTGCGGATAAGATGTGACAACAAGTGCGTCACAGGTATTCCAGTCAAANTTCCGNCCAAAAAGATAACCGCCCTCTGTATTTTGTACGGAAAGGGTGCTGCACCCAAAGGCCTGTGTATTCATGGTCAAACCGCTGCGACTTCCCGCAAAAAGCTCGCTTACCAAAAACTGTACAACCTCCTGGTCCGTTTTGGCACCTCCCCCGGCAAGAAAAGCNGCAANCCCATCTTCCCCTTCATACCTGACGGCAGAAAACCCCTTCTCCAGCTCCTCTATTTCTGAACTTACCTGTACTGTCACAGCATTATCCTCCAAAACCTCTGTTCCCTTCGAAGCCTCTGTTCCNTCTGACACACTTGGCNTGACTGGAGAATGNCTCTCATCCGCATCTGAATTNNGCNCNCCACATCCCACAAGNCNCANCAATAAAATAAATGTAATTGCAATATNCCCTAATTTTTTCATTGAAATTTTCCTCCTTCCATCCGCCTNCANCCTTTCCTCCAAAACCACATTGCCGCNGGTATTCCTATAAACTCCGCAAGAATAAANCCGATCCATAGCAGATTCAGATTNCCCAACCTGCTGAATATTCCTGCAAAAANCAANGGCAAAACCGCCTGCCTTGCCATGGTCAGAATCATGCTGCTCATTCCCATGGATANTCCCTGCAGCCCTGCCGATATNACCAGNGCCGGTATTGNCACAAGCCATGCCAAAGCCAATATGCGNAGTGCCGGAATACCAATCTCCAGCATATAGTCCGAAGCTTCAAAAATATGCAGCATCCATGTAGGCGCAAGTTCCAGCACCGCAAAAAAGAGCAGATAAAACANGGTTCCGTACAAAAGCGACCACCNCACCGCATTAGAAACACGTTTNTTATTTGCNGCCCCATAGTTATAAGCAACAATCGGAATCANNCCATTGGTNATCCCATGNACTCCTACGGTTGAAANNCCNTTNATNCGTATACAGANTCCATAGACAGCNACNGCAGTGGAAGAAAAAGTNATTAAAATGGANTTCATCAAAATNCCCACAAAAGAGGTCANNATNTGTACCAGTGTNGAAGGAAATCCAACNTTCAAAATATCCGCAACACTCCTCCTGTCCGGACGAAGNNTAAANCCAAAAGGTATTTCACGGTTCCATTTCCGGTTGATCGCAATNCCTGCAANCATCCCTACTGTCTGCCCGATNACCGTGGCAATNGCTGCACCTAATGTTNCCAGCCTTGGNACTCCAAACAGACCAAAAATAAAAATGGGATCAAGNATCAGATTCGTGACAGAAGCNGCNGACAGNGTAAACAAAAACANNCCGGAACGNCCNCTTGCAATGACNAAACGGTCAAATACCCACTGCCCCATCTGCCCCAGAGAAAACANCATACATACCGNAAGNTACTGAACACCGTACTCNGCAATCANTTCATCCCCNCCTGACTGCCATGCAAAATAACGCTTNACAAATAANAGACACAGTACAGTAATCAAAACCCANGAGCAAAGGGCGATAAAAATCGCCGCATCCGCCGCCNTNCGGACTTCCNCTGTATCTTTTCTTCCNAGNGCTTTNGAAATNACAGCNTTTAANCCNACTGCATTTCCCAGNCCCAATGCAGATACCAGAAGCTGCNCCGGNGCCGCCAGNGAAAGCGCTGTCANCGCNTTTTCTGATACCTGTGATACAAACATGGAATCCACNAAGTTATACAGGGAATTGATAAACAAACTGACCATCANNGGAATNCCGGTAANTAAAATCANTNTACNCATTTTCTGNGTTCCCATGATNTTTTCTTNTTGTGNTNTATCTGCCATATCGTTTTCCTTACCCCTAAATTCTTACGATCAATACTTTTACTTATCTCATGGACTTTCTTATTTACCACCGTTTTAAGTATAAAGCAATATTAAAACGATAACAAATACCTATACTGAATACTATTGCATTCGTTTTAAGAATATTTCAGATGCGTGGACTGGCAGTTATGACCACTTATACTTTGAAAACAGCCGACTGTCTCAAATCTATTGAGAACGTTATCCGTTTTTCCTATAATGGCATCAAGAAAGGAAAGGGAGGTGAATCATATGCAGGTCGAGATCAAGATCGACAGTTCCTATACCGAACCGAAGATACTCATACTGACTAATTCGGTTACAGAAGACATCAACAACCTTGTTAAAAAGCTGTCAGAAGATGTTCCTCAAATCATATCCGGCAGCAGAAACAATAAAATTGAAGTGCTGGACCCTGCTGAGCTGATCCGGATCTATGCAAATGCGGGAAAAGTTTTTGCAGCCACGGATAAAGGAGAATACACTCTACGCCTCAGACTGTACGAGATAGAAGGACGGCTGAACCCTCATCAGTTTGTCCGCATCTCTAACTCAGAGATCATCAACCTGAACCACGTCAATAACTTTGATTTGAGCTTTACAGGTACGATCTGTGTCAAACTGTCAAACGGAACTGTAACATATGTCTCCAGACGATATGTTTCCAAAATCAGAAAAATATTAGGAATGTGAGGTATGAATATGAAAAAGAATATTATTTCCCGAAGTCTTATAGGATTCCCGATTGGAATTACGATTGGTTATCTAGAGAGTATCCTTATTTCCCTTATATGGGCGGACGGATACTACTATCCCTGTGCACCTGAACTGATCGCTGTCATGGGAAACGAGATCAATGCGGTACTCGTGCAGGCTCTGCTCTGTGGATTAGTGGGCGTTGGTTTTTCAGGAGGTTCCGTAATATGGGAAGTGGAACGCTGGAGCATTGTGGTACAGACCGGCGTATATTTTGCGGTCACCGCTTTGATCATGATGCCCATCGCCTATTTCATGTACTGGATGGAACACAGCCTGAAGGGATTTTTAAGCTATTTCGGGATTTTTGTTCTGGTCTTTGCCGTCGTGTGGATCGTGCAGTATATGATAGTAAGGTACATCGTCAAAAAATTGAACACGAATTTGCAAAAGACAAAGGGTGGATCACAATAAGCAAGTTATCTACCAGAAGTAGAAATATAGCAACCACAATTTTACAGACTGCTCGATTTTATTTTGCTATACTTGTGATGGAGGTGGTATTATGAATTTTTCAGAGAAATTACAGATTTTAAGAAAAAGCAAAGGCTATACCCAAGAGGAGTTAGCCGAAAAACTAAATGTTTCCAGACAAGCAATCGCAAAATATGAAGCCGGGCAGTCTTATCCTGACATTAGCAACCTCATTCAAATCAGTAACCTTATGCACGTCACTGTTGATTATCTGGTACGGGACCAGGAATGTAGTATTGCACCGACGAAAAGTAACACAGATGACAAGACCGAGATCCTTGCATTCCGATTAAAAGCAAATAAAAATACCTATGCGGCGTTTATGAATGAAGTGGATTCTACAAGATTTGACTCACATGATTTCAGATTTGAAGAAGGTCCATACGCTTATCATGACACTTATGTTGGCGGAGAACAGTTTGCAGGTCAAGAAGCTGTGTGGAAAAACGGACGGACCGTATATGCAATGAACTATATCGGCAGAGTGCTGGCAGATACTTTTAGCGGTAACTTTTTGAAAGAAGCGCTCCTTAAAGCAAATCCCGAAATGCCTTACAGAGGCCCCGAATACTATCAATCCGGCGAGTATCTCTATAAATGCAAAGTATCCGGTGATTTCACCTGGTATCAGGGATATGAGGAAATATATTGTAATAATGATAAGGTCTATGAATGCTATTTTCACGGCGGCATGATGCGATAGCGATCCTGATTTATTTTCCCGCTTAAATTACCTGAAACGCTTTCCACTTCCCGGACTTTTCCCTCCAGAAAAAGATTACCGCACGGAAGATCCAGTCGCAGACCATGGCAAGAGCGATGCCGATCACACCCATATCCAGAGTAATCCCCAGAAGATAGGATAAAACCAGCCGTCCCAAAATAGTAGAGGCAATAGAAACATACATGGTGAATTTTACATCCCCTGCCGCCCGCAGCCCGTTGCTCAGGGCTCCGGAAAAAGGAAACACCACCGCATTGAACACATTATGAATCAACACCAGCCAGATCACCAGCTGCTTCGTCTGCGGCTCCAATGCGTAGAACTGTAAAAAAACAGGGGTAAGCAGGAAGATCAGAAGATTCCATGCTGTCGAAATAAGCAGCGTAATCTTCGTAAGCTTTTTAAAATAATACTCCGCCGCCTCCACATCCCGATTTCCCATACACTGTCCGATGACTGTGATAAACGCAGGCCCCATGGATACCCCTGCCAATGCCGCCATAGACCAGATGCTCTGTGCCACCCCGTTTGCGGCAATCTGATAGGTGCCAAAGAGCGCAACAATACTGCTGAGCGCCACCTTCACCAACTGAAATATCCCATTCTCAATACCATTGGGAACAGCAATATGTAGAATACGCTTCATCAATTCTCCATCCCACCGGAAGATCCATCTGCTGCGATAAACCACCTCATTCTTCTCCTGGAAACAGAGCACAGTGATCACCACTGCCGAAAACAGCCGGGCAATCAGGGATGGCCATGCCACACCCGCCACGCCTGCGCGCAGAACAAATACACCGATGACGTTGCCTACCACATTGATCAGATTGGAAGCAACGGACAGATACATGGTCACACTGGTCCTGCCAAGGCTGCGGTAGACTGCAGCTCCCGCATTATAAACTGCCAGCGCCGGATAAGAATAAGCGGAAATTCTCAGGTAAGTAATACATGCCTGCATGACAGAATCCTCCACCCTGCCAAACAAAAGCCGGAGCATCCCCTGATTCCCAACGAGCACCAAAACGGCGATCAAAACAGAAAACAGCGTAGAGAAAAGCAAAAGCTGGCTGGCGGATTCTCCCGCCGAGTCACTCTCGTTTCTTCCCACATACTGACTAATCACAACCGCGCCCCCGGATGCAAGCGCTGTAAAAAGATATATAAAGATCGTATTAAACTGATTTACCAAAGAAACCCCCGACACAGCAGATTCTCCCGCGTAACTGACCACAAGCGTGTCTGCCATCCCCACAAGCATAACCAGAAGCTGCTCTAAAAACAGCGGAATGATCATTTTCTGCAGGTCTTTACCTGAAAATAGCATCTGTTAATACCTCCAACATCTCAACTCTTTGCAGATTTCCATACAAAGCGCCACCAATAGATCATTCCAATCCAAGCCCGCTCAGCCAGCTTTCAATATCACTCCCGGAAGCACCGGAAGAAAGGCGGGTACCGTCCAGCCAATTCACAGAATCCGAAACGGAGCCATGTAAATTTGTTGCACTGGAACCCACTCCGCTGCTACCCGAAGTGCAGAACGGAACAATGGTTTTTCCGGAAAAATCGTAGCTTTCCATAAACGTATAAATGATTTTGGGAGCCTCACCCCACCAGATGGGGTAACCTATCACGACAACATTGTAATCATCCATATTTCCCACGGAGCCGGAAATCGCAGGACGGCAGGAATCATCATTCTGCTCTACTGTGCTCCGGCTGGAAGAATCGCTGTAATTCAGATCATTATCCGTATATGGCTGCTCCGGCACAATCTTATAGGTGTCTGCGTCAAGCGCTTCGGCAATCTTTTCGGCAATGCCCTCCGTATTGCCGGTACAGGAGAAATAGGCAACCAAAACCTTGCCGCCGTTTTCTTCCGGCGCATCACTTTCTTCT
The DNA here is from genome assembly GCA_014804615.1 of Lachnospiraceae bacterium. GTDB lineage: Bacteria > Bacillota > Clostridia > Lachnospirales > Lachnospiraceae > UBA3282. Next base: position 150,053 of record JAAUZL010000003.1, on the reverse strand, counting down.
GCGTCTGAGACAGCCGGTTCCGACGTTTCTGCGTCTGACACAAGTGCATCTGTCTGGCTGTCTTCCTCTGCTCCCTCGTCACCTTCAGGCTGTGTCAAGCCCGTTGTTTCCTGACTGTCGGGCGCGGCTTCGTCAGCCCCTGCACCACAGGCTGCCAGCGCAAATGCCGTACACAGACTTAAGATCAATATCATTAATCTTTTCATTGTCATTTCCTCGCTCTAATTTACTATATTTCTCGTCATCTCCTGCTTTCATCCACTCACTCAAGATGTTTTTACAGCGAAACATCATCTGCCCATACTTCTTTTGCCATATTGAACACAGCCCATCCCTTCGGCCAGCCTGCATAAAAGGCTACATGAGTGATAACGGCGGCAATCTCCTTCTTCGTCACGCCTGCTTTCCTGGCATTTTCCAGATGATATTTCAGTGATGAGTCCGTTATGCCGGATGACATCAACGCCACGACGGTAATGATGCAGCGGGTCTTGTGGTCAATGTCCTGATTGTTCCAGTTTTCTCCAAACAGTACATCGTCATTATAGTGTGCGAAGTCGGGAGCAAACTCTCCCAGTGCGTTTCTTCCTGCCGTTTGTACAATTTTTTCCATGATAAAATCCTCCTTCTTTCCTTTACATATTTACACAACATTTCCTGCTTTTTGTTTGCCGTTCTGTGCCATGACACCGGCAAGGGCATGGGGAACATACAGTTCTTCCAGATAATCGATCTCGTCTGCCGTCAACTCAAGGTCAGTGGCTTTCACTGCGCCGTCCACATGGGAAAACTTTGTCGCACCTACCACCGGGGAAGTCACTTTTGTCAGCAGCCAGGCAAGGGATATCTCCGTCATGGACACGCCGCGTTTTTCCGCTAGTTCCTCTACACGGCGGATAATCTTTCCATCTGCTTCAGCAGTCGCGTCATACTTGAACCGGGCGTATGCGTCTTCCTCAAGCCGTTTCGAGGTTTCTCCCGGATGGCGGGAGAGCCTGCCGCTGGCCAGTGCGCTGTACGGCGTCATGGCAATGCCTTCGGATGCGCAGAACGGTGCCATCTCCCGCTCCTCCTCACGGGCGATCAGATTGTAATGTCCCTGGATGGATACAAACTCTGTCAGGCCATTCATACGGGCAAAGTAGTTTGCTTTGGCAAGCTGCCACGCAAAACAGTTGGAGATACCAATATACCTCGCTTTGCCCGATTTCACGGCATTGTGCAGTCCCTCCATGATCTCCTCCATCGGAGTATTGTAATCCCACATATGATAGATATAGAGATCAACATAGTCGAGGCCAAGATTTTTGAGGCTCTGATTCAGATAGTTTTCAATATGCTTCTGCCCGCTGACGCCTCCCTCGATTTCATCCTGCGTCCGGGGCGTAAACTTTGTGGCAATCACATAGTCATCCCGCTTCGCATACTCCCGGAGCGCCCTGCCTACAAATTGCTCACTGGTGCCGTTCTGGTAAGCGATAGCTGTGTCATAGAAGTTGATTCCCAGATCAAGTCCATGTTTGATTATCTCTCGCGACTCATCTTCTCCCAGCGTCCAGCTATGCTGACCGGTCGTTGCGTTTCCAAATCCCATACACCCCATACAGATGCGGGATACCTTCAAATCCGACTTTCCTAAATTTGTGTACTTCATTCTTCAAACCTCCGTTTCAATCTTTTAATAGACGCTTTGCACAATTATAAGTAATCTCGTAAATTGTCATAAAAACATAGTTCACACCTGCTTCCTCCATAGCTGTTCGCTGCTTCTCATTGACAACGGTATAGGGATAGATCCCAAACATGAACGGAAAAAAGGTGTATAGAAATTGCTGCTTATCGGAAACTGGCATATCAGGGAAATACTGCTCAAGACATCGCATGAACGTACGCAGTGATTCTCCATAGGCCACCTTAAACTCGGCCAGGCGTTCCGGACGGCTGCTGCTCTCCATATCATAGTGGTTCATGGACATAATCTTCAAAAGCTGCTCCCTCTTCTCCAAAGACCGAGCCAGTTTATCGGCAAACCCATCTTTGGAAAGCGTTTCATTCTTCTCCATGATCTCCCTTAAGTCAGCGATCCAAAGCTCATATTCCCGTTGCAGGAGAGCCAGGAATATCTCCTCTTTTGTCTGAAAGTAGTTGTAAATGGAAGTCCTTGTAAAACTGGTGGCTTCTCCGATTTCCTTAAGCGTGATCTCCTTGAAACTCATGGTTTTATAGAGTTCTTCGCAGGCGCTTATGATCTCCTCTTTCCGGGCATTGGTTAATTCCGGTGATCCCTTGGGCATACGGTCTCCTCCTTTTACTTTACATCTTAGGCCCTGCTCAGTTTGATTTATTCTGACATTGTGTCAATAAATAATATAACCTCATTCTGACACCGTGTCAATATGTTCGCAAAAAAATAGCCCTCCAAAATTGGAAGGCTTAAAATTTTCCTTTTCTGCCCTACAGATTCTGAAAGGCACTGTTCATCGCATAAGCCACGTCCTTGCTGCTCATGATAAAAAAGATCACATCCCCGCGGCTTTCGATGAGCGTGCTCTCCGCGCTGACGCAGACCCACTTATCCGGATCGGCACTGTTTTTCAGCGCCTCCTTGGCTGTCTCCACATCCGCTTCATCCACACGCAGCAACACGCACTGATAGGCAACAGAGGACATTTTCGGCATGGATACCACGCCTTCCGTGTAGGTGATCTCATCGGTGCCCAGAATATAGCTTTCCAGATCATCAGTCAGCTCCAACGTGTCAAAATAGTCCAAGCCCTCCCGAAAATCTGCGTCNAGNTCTGCATTGGCATAGAGAGCCGTCATNATATCCTNTAAAGANCCCTCCGGNCCTTTAGNNGCCGNCTNCCCGCCGCANGCCGTACAGCACACCATCAAGATTCCCACAAGCATCACGATCCATCTGCTTCTTACCCCATTTATGCTCATCGTTTCAACTCCCTTTCCGATACCCTGTCACGGACATTCCCTATCAGTATGTCACTCAGCTTCCCTTTTTATCCGCAAGAAGCGGNTTNATGGATTTATAAATNCTGCTGGATTTNTTATTATCGCCACTGGGATATTTTTTCATCAGCGCATTCATAATGCCCTGCTTTGTCTTATACTGCTGTATGATTTTCAGGACGTCATCCACGGTCACTCCCTCTTCCTCCTTAATGACCGCCTCAAGCTTCTCCCGAAGCTCCTGCGTTTCATGATCATGACTGCGTCCCGTGATATCCGCGATCAATGTCACCGATACCCCTCTGCTCTTCCAATAGCCGCTNAGGATCTCAAAACCCTTGTCCTTGCTGACAATATAATACTGTGCGGCCGCTTTGTTCGCGATCAGGAAGCCAAGCTGCGTGGCAAGCTGAAAATCCAGTGCATTTTTGCTTCCCACCTCCACCTTGCACAGCTCGATATCCGCCTTGGACTCCATGATCCTCCTGTGCTGGTCAAAGGTGATGCTGTCCGCATTCTTGCTGTAAAAAATGCACACCTTATCCTCAGGATTCAACAAATGGACACCATCCAATCCATCTTTCTTTACATTNTCAAAATCNACCAGATAATAATTCATGTACTTCTTCCTTTCNCCNCCCTNTTACACGTTTNCNCCGCTGTNCNCNNCTNNACTATGTATTGCTNTGAATCTTCTCCTGCGGCATCCAATGCATCACCAGCCGCTCCAGCTTGGACTGATCGATGGGCTTAGCCAGGAAATCATCGAATCCGGCCTGCAGATACTCNTCCTTCGCTCCCATGATCGCATTTGCCGTCAACATGATAACNGGCGTATCCTTACAGAGATTATCCTCCATTTCCTTCATATGCTGCATGGTTTCCATACCATCCATTTCCGGCATCATATGGTCAAGGAAGATCAGATCATAATGCTTCTGCCTGATATGNTCCAGACACTCTCTGCCGCTTCCCACATCCTTGATCTGAATCTTTGTCTGCTTCAAAAGGCCACAGAACACTCTTCNGTTGACCCGGTTATCATCCACCAGAAGGATCTCTCCCTCAGGCGATGTAAAGCTGGCCTGATAAGCATGCTCTCTTGCCGCCTTTCTGGCTCTCTCCTGGAAGTTGCCGATGGGTTCCCCGTTTACNACTCTCTGTCGCAGNGCAAAGAAGAACCGGCTTCCCTCTCCNTAGACACTTTCTACCCGCAGATCCGTACCCATCAGTTTAAGCAGCTGCAGGGAAATATTCATACCCAGGCCTGTACCCTCAATATCTCTGTGCTTCTCCTCATCGATACGTTCAAAAGCGGAAAACAGCTTGGAAATGTCCTCCTGCTTAATGCCGACCCCCGTATCCCGCACCGAAAAATGCAGGATTACATCTTCCCCGTCCCGCTCTCCTGACACCTGGAAGGTCACGGTTCCCTTGCGGGTATANTTGACTGCATTAGTCAACAAATTGATCAACACCTGTCTGACTCGCAGATCATCCCCATAAAGCTTGGAGGGAAGCTCCGGATCTACGATCACATCAAACACAAGTCCTTTTTCCTTGGCACGAAGGGAAAATATATTATACAAGTCGTTCAACATGCTGTTAAACTCATACTCTATAGGTACGATCTCCATCTTTCCGGATTCAATCTTGGAAAAATCCAAAATGTCATTGATGATCCCCAGGAGCGCCTGCGCTGACGANTTNATATCCATAGAGTACTTCTTCACNTCTTCCTCCGTGGACTCTCTGAGCACCATCTCGTTCATACCCAGCACCGCATTGATGGGCGTCCTGATCTCGTGGGACATTCTCGCCAGAAATTCNGACTTGGCCTGATTGGCCTGTTCCGCATTCGCCTTCAGCGTCTGCATCTGCGCAAGCTGCTTCCTCCTCTGCGTAATATCTACNAACACGAGNGCATATCCCGCAAGCACCTTATTGTTCCAGAGCTTATTGGCATGCACCTCATAATCATGGTTTCCGAAACTATACTCAAAATAATCCCCGGCGTAAAAGACATCTTCCAGTTTTTCTTTACACACAAGATCTCCGCTTCGATAATCTGCCAGAGCGCGAAACTGCTCCTTCGCCATGGCGTTCGCCTCGATAAAACCGCCATCCGCATCCACGATCAACACCGCCTCATCCATGGAGTGTATGATCTCCTCATGGGCCGTGACCGTTATGTCAAAAATATGGTAGAACATGATCACGATACCAAAGGAGAAAATTCCCAGAGCTACACAAGCCGGCACCGCATCGAGCCCTTCGATCCACTGCATAGCATTACACAAAAAGCCCAGCGTGGGAAAGATACAGCAGATTCCCAAAACAGCCACATTGATATTCAGCTTCTCCTTCTGGGATCTGTGGTTTGCCAGTATCGTAAAAACAAAACCGCCCACCATATGGCACAGCATCTGCACAAAACATACGTAATAAAGCGGCCCCTTCTCCANGATCAGATGCGGAAACAGTCCCTCCTGTACAAAGGAGACCCCGGAATAATAGATTGGCGTATAACGATATCCCCAGACACACAAAAGCATCAGGGTATCCAGCGCAAACATGGCCACTTCCAGTTTTTTAGAAATGCTGAACCCACAATATTTNCCNACAAAAATAAAGAGAAATGTGCTGATAAAAGCACCGCCCAGATATTCTACACGCACGGCGATCATCGCCTCACCGATGTCCCGTGACAGCATTTCCAGCAGATATCCCGCATTCTGGATCGCGCCAAAAAAGCCGACACAGAGCATCAGCTTGGAAAGNGCACTCTCACGCTGCCTTGCCATAATACTGACAAAGAAAAAACAGCCAAGTACCATAAGAATCTGAAAAATCACTAAAAACTTGAACATACTTCCTATCACCTTTTCCTTACAAAAACGGCTATGCGTTTCCGCATAGCCATTTTTGCAGCGGTTTTTCCGCCTTACGCCATAGCGTTCGCCTGCTTATACTTATAAAGCATCTCGGCATGGTTCTGCTCTTCGATCTGAATATCAGCGAGAAGCTTTCGCAGTCCGGAATTGTCACAGGAGAACACATTGGTATTATATTCTCCAGACACAAGCTTTTCNGTGCCGATACAATCCGTGGCCAGAAAGCAGTCATTCTCCTTGTCGGCGGCATTGGCGCCGTCACGGTATGTGCCCTTCGGCGCATAGTTCTTACCCTGAGAATCGTTGCAGTCACAGTCCGGCACATTGCCGTGAAGCGCCTGCCCGATGGACTGATAATGCTTCTGCTCATCCTGCTGCAGCGTGCGGAACAGGCTCTGCAATTCCGTATCCTTTGCCTGGGCCGCATATTTTTCATACTTGGTGATACAGGATTTNTCCTGTGTCTGTAAGTCGCGCAGCGCGGTGGTCTCNTTCTCCGTCAGTATCATGGTCAACACTCCTTTCTTTGGACGGTNCAGCAGTATCTTCACTNNCATACACTCTCTGCCGTCCTCTGTCTCCAAGTATTGCCATTTTACTGCAAATTCATACCCCAAATACTATCGCATTNATTATACACGCTTTCCCATAGGAACACAAGAANATCAGCGCACTTTTATCCTGTCATAAGGATAATCCTCATCCGAATCACCAACCACCGTATAAATATAGTTANACCACTCTTATTTCTGTCACTGCATTCTCTGCTCTTGAAATTGCCTCTNCCGCTGTTGCCAAATCATTTCCTGTCGCACATATTACCTGAAGCGATGTGAAAACCGATATTTCTTTTTTCTCTTTCTCCTTTACGCCACTTCCTAAAAGTGTTCCTGTGAGAATAACGGCACAAAACAGCATACGAAGAATTTTTTCTTTCATTGGCGGCCTCACATCCCCTTTGCCCTATAAAACGCTTTCACAAAACTTTTTGCCCCCGCATGATCCATGTTAAAGTAAATGCTGCGTTTTTCTCCCTGCATATCGTGATAGCTGATCACAAAAAACTTCTTTTTAATGTTTCTTCTCTGATTTCCGCCCGGCACCGCTATCAATCCGGCAAGCGCACAGACAGCCTCTGTGATGATCAGACTGGCAGCAGAAACGGTCTTGTTTTCTGAATACTGGTCAGATTCCTCCTGTTCGATCTTGATATCATCAATTTCTCTAAGCACAAACTCAAAGTGCGTTTCATAAGTTCCGTCATAATTATCTTCCAACACATACAAATGCTGTGCCGTCAGCACTACCAGACACTCGCAATCCGGATAATTGTCATTAGGCGGTATCAGCCTCGCGCCAACCGTGTCCAACACCTTTTGCCCTCTGTATTCTTTTTCCATAACATTCCATTCTCCTCTTTCTACAGACATTTTATGATATCCGGAATCACAGATCCCATATTGTAGTCAAGATATAAAATGTACGTCGGTTTCTCCGCTGTTTCCTCGTCTGTGTCCTCATAAATATAATGATATTCCAACCATCCGTGGGTAATGTAGCCACTTTCAAAGATCACACGTTCATGCTCATCATAATAGCTGTGCAGTGACTGTAACGTGGTTCCGAACGCCTGATGGGAATGATAGTAATCCCTGCAAAAGAGCGTTCCGTCCTCCCGATAGGTAAAGTCGATTCTCAGGATATCCTGCATCTCATCCTCTGCCGACCACCCTTCTACCCTTCCTCTGGACACAAAGCAGTCCGGTTTCCCGAAATCGGTATACTCTATATTTTCCTCATAATCCTTCACATTCTCTCTCTCCTCTCCGGTCGTGTCATACACTGATCGGAACGTAAACGGATCCCACCNATTCAATTTCGCCTCTCTGGGCGAACACAGGGTAAACCCTTCCATCGTCATCACTAGATCCAAATCGTCATTGAATCTNCTGCTATAGGCAATGCCGCATAACTGCNCTCTGTCTTCATCCGCATACAATTCTAATTCAAGATTACCCGATTCGCCAAAATACCGATACATGGGCTCGCTGTTTTCTAATCCGAAATCTTTGAGAAGGGCCTGCCGACTCTCATATTGCTTCCGATCTCCCGAAACCCCGGACAGGAACTTATGCACATCTTCAAAACCGTTGATGATAAGTTCTTCTCCCTTTTCCTTCTGTTCCGGCGCTTTTTCTACCCACGTATCGATCGTATCTTCCCCCTTGTAATCCCATAACAAAGGAAGATTGCCCCACAAAAGCTTGTCGACGTATTCCTCGTTCAACGGCTTCCCGTTTTCATCCAGACGGACATTCCCTTCAAACAGGGTCTTATGATACAGCTCATCCCAAATGAAAAGCATTTCCGTTTCCTTTTGAAGCCGGAAGGTTCTCGCCTTGTCAGTTCTGTTTTTGATTTCATTTAAAAGATAAATCTCGCCTTCGCAAACCTCATCATCCTCCGCCACGGTGAGCATCGCAGTCCCCCGGCACTCCTCATATCTCGGTATTCCGATGGGAGTCTCTGAAAACCGCCCATCCTTCCAGATATATAAAAGTCCCGTATCGCTGCCCTCGCAAAAGATTTCAAGATCCTTCCATGAGCCGTAAGCCAATCCATCAAACGAGAATGTGACCGGCTCTGTCAGGTGTCCACAGAAGATCTGCTGCAAAATTTTTCTGTCCTCATTATAATAAATCAGCTCATATGCGTTCTGTCCTTCCTCCGGAGCCGCCAGAACCAGCTTATGCTCTTCCTTATCCCCATAAAAAGGAAAATCTATGGGTATTTCACGGCGCCCCGCTGATACTTCTTCTTTCTCTGTTTCTGCCTTTTCTTCTATTTTTCCCTCCAGCTTATTTGTTGTCTCTTGTACAGGAGGTTCTGCCGAAGTTTTCACTTTTTCTGTCTGTGGGATATCTGTATCACCCGCGCAACTGACAAAAAGAAAAGCAAAAACAGAAAACAACAGTAAATTTATGATAACCCTTTTCTTTTTCATTAGTTCTTCCCCTGATTTTTGCTCATTTCTTTTGTTTATTACATTTCCATTTTATCAAAATCATGGTAGAATTGTAATATTAAATCAAAAATGCTTGATCATTAGCGCATTCNACCGAAAGGAGTCCTTGCATATGGCAAAAAATATTTTGGAAAATGAATTATTTGAATCCTTTGCAAACGCTTCGGACAATATTTATATTTATGTATGTGATATGCAGTCAGACCTGTCCAGATGGTCCAAAAATTCNGTGGATTATTTCAATCTGGAAGGGGAATACATAGAGGGTGCCGGCCCCAAATGGATGGAATGNATACATCCCGATGACCGCGCCGCATATCTCAAAGATATCGAAGCAGTATTNTCCGGTGCATCCACTCGNCACAGCTGCCAATANCGTGCGAAAAACAANTANAATGANTATGTCTGGCTGGAATGCAANGGNAGNGTAATCANNGGNGCGGATGGACAGCCCTCGGTTTTTGCGGGAATCATGACGCGGCTTGACAACCANAATAAATACGACCCGCTGACCCATCTGCTGACNAGCTATGAAATGCTGAAATATGACTTCTCCACGGGGAACGGCGCCATCCTTCTTCTCGGCATAAACGCCTTCCGGAAGATCAACAACACAAACGGCTATCTCTACGGCAACAAGGTGCTGGTTGCCTTGTCTGAATGCCTTGAACAGTGCGCCGGCAAAAATGACAGAGTNTACCGTTTCCANGGAGACGAATTTGTTATTTTGTCACCCAACGGCTCCAAGGATGCGTTGTTTAAGCTTTTTGAANCTGTAAACAAGCATTGTGCCAATATCAAGGGGCTCAAAAGCTTTTCCATCTCCGCNGGTCTCGTATCCTACCCGGAGGACGGAGCGGATTTCGGTACACTGATGAGCAATCTGGAACATTCCTTGGAATATGCCAAAGAACAAAAGCACGGAAGCATCGCTGAATTTTCCGAAAAAATTTCTAAGCGTCATCTCCGCACAAGCCAGCTCCACGAAGCGTTGACTCAAAGCATCCATAACAATTTTGAAGGCTTTGAGCTATACTTCCAGCCCATACTTGACGCAAAAACCCGAAAAATCATTGAATGTGAATCTCTTCTACGTTGGAAGACACCGGAAATACAGGATGCCACCCCCTATGAATTTATTAAGATTCTGGAAGACAGCGGAGAAATCAGAGAAGTGGGAACCTGGGTCATGGAGGAAGCGCTGCGGCATGCTGCTATGTGGCAGAAAAAATACGATAACATCAGCGTAAGCTTTAACGTCTCCTATCTTCAGCTTCTGGATGGGGAATTTATTGATAAACTGATTGCAAAAGCCAGGGAATTACAAGTAAATCCACGCCTCGTCATGATTGAACTTACAGAGAGCTGCAATGCCGATGACACGGAAATGCTCTCCCGCCAGTTTGATAAGCTTCAAAAGCTCGGCTTTAAAATTGCAATGGACGATTTCGGAACAGAATACGCCTCCTTTGGGCTTCTGCATGACGTCAGTATGGATGTCCTGAAAATAGACCAGAAGTTTGTGCGCGGTCTTATCCGCGAAGGGAATCTGACGGATATGGCTATTATCGAGAACGTTGTCAATATGTGCCGCCAGCTTTCGATCCAGACCGTAGCCGAAGGTATCGAGACGGAAGAGATTCAGGATATCATCCGCGGCATAGGTGTTTCCTATCTGCAGGGTTATTTATATTCCAAGCCTATTCCTGCCGATGAGTTTGAGCAGATGGTTATGCGCGAACAATGTTAATACAGGCTTTTTCATTTTCATATACTGTCGTCTGATATAAAAACCCCCGCAAGACTTAAAATCTCGCGGGGGTGTCATTTCTTTGATTCTTTTACTTAGAACTTCCCAGCCTTAGCAGCTTCCTCAATCGAAACCGCAACAGCCACGGTAGCGCCTACCATCGGGTTGTTACCCATACCGATCAGACCCATCATCTCAACGTGTGCCGGTACGGAAGAGGAACCAGCAAACTGTGCATCAGAGTGCATGCGTCCCAGTGTATCCGTGAAGCCATAAGAAGCAGGACCTGCAGCCATGTTATCGGGGTGAAGGGTACGTCCTGTACCACCGCCGGATGCTACGGAGAAGTACTTCTTATTTGCCTCTGTTCTCTCTTTCTTATATGTACCTGCTACTGGATGCTGGAATCTGGTAGGATTGGTGGAGTTACCGGTAATGGATACATCCACGTTCTCTTTCCACATGATCGCAACACCCTCGGGAACGGAGTTTGCGCCATAGCAGTTTACTTTGGAACGAAGACCATCGGAATATGCGATACGGTCTACTTCCTTCACCTCGTTGGTGTAAGGATCATACTCTGTCTCTACGAAGGTAAATCCGTTGATTCTGGAAATGATCTTTGCAGCATCTTTTCCAAGACCATTCAGGATGACGCGGAGGGGTTTCTGACGAACCTTATTAGCCTTCTCTGCGATACCGATCGCACCCTCTGCCGCTGCAAAAGACTCATGACCTGCCAGGAATGCGAAGCAGTCCGTCTCCTCCTCAAGAAGCATCTTACCTAAGTTACCATGTCCCAGACCAACCTTACGGGTGTCTGCCACGGAACCGGGAATACAGAATGCCTGCAGACCCTCACCGATCGCTGCTGCAGCGTCAGCCGCCTTCTTGCAGTCCTTCTTGATCGCGATCGCAGCGCCTACCGTATAAGCCCAGCATGCGTTCTCAAAACAGATAGGCTGGATCTTCTTCACCTGCTCATATACATCTAAGCCGGCGTCTTTTGTGATTTTCTCGGCTTCTTCGATAGAAGAAATGCCATAGCTGCTCAAAACGGAATTGATTTTATCAATTCTTCTTTCATATGATTCAAATAAAGCCATCTTATTTTAATCCTCCTGTTTGTATTAAAGAATTCCGAGCCTGCGAAGCAGTGCTCGCGTAGTTAATTCCGCAGGAATTAACTACAGTTATTCGCATCTGGGATCAATGATCTTTACAGCATCGTCTACACGACCATACTGACCACAAGCCTTCTCATACGCTGTGTTGGGGTCATCGCCCTTCTTGATAAAGTCAGTCATCTTGCCAAGGCTTACAAACTTGTAACCGATGATCTCGTCGTTCTTATCAAGCGCAATGCCTGTCACATAACCCTCAGCCATCTCAAGATAACGGGGGCCCTTCTTGAGAGTACCGTACATCGTACCCACCTGACTTCTTAAACCCTTACCAAGATCCTCAAGACCTGCGCCAACCGGAAGCCCTTCCTCAGAGAACGCGGACTGTGTACGACCGTATACGATCTGTAAGAACAGCTCTCTCATAGCGGTGTTGATCGCATCACACACCAAGTCAGTGTTGAGTGCCTCCATAACCGTCAGACCCGGCAGAATCTCGGAAGCCATAGCTGCGGAGTGCGTCATACCGGAACACCCGATGGTCTCCACGAGAGCCTCCTGGATGATTCCCTCCTTCACATTCAGGGTAAGCTTACAAGCGCCCTGCTGAGGAGCACACCAGCCTACGCCGTGTGTCAGACCGGAAATGTCTTTCACTTCCTTTGCCTGCACCCACTTTGCCTCCTCGGGGATAGGAGCACAGCCATGATGAACGCCCTGTGCCACTGTACACATTTCTTCAACTTCTTTTGAATAGATCATGTGATAACTCCTTTCGATTATGTATTGATTATTTGATAACAGGTCCAAACGCCTGTCATAACCGCTGGTTCTATTTTCTCATATCAGGAGAAAAAAATCCAGATGTTTGTGAATAATTTCTCCATTTTGCATGGCTGAACTGTTAGCCCATAAAATACTCTGAGATATCGAAACTGTTTATCATGGCAAGACCGTTCTCCTCCCTGCACTCCAGCCAGCTTGCACTGCTCCTGGTCCAGCTGCGCAGTGAGTAGTTAAACAGTTCCTCCGTACACCGGCAATGCGGATCATTTTTATTCAGATTGCGCAGAATACAGTTCTCGCATGGCGTGTCTCTGTTTTGCAGCGCTTTGTAACAGGTATCACCGATCTTTACGTCCGGCGAATCTATCACTACCTTTTTATTGATAAAGCTGATCTCGTAAGTATCGGGATTCACCACATAGACAAAACTGTCCATATTGTCAAAGATGGCGATCTGCGCCACAAAATTCTGCAGTCTGTCCATCAGGCCGATCTGAAGGATATTTGCCTCCATGAGACGGAAGAGAGACCGTATCTCCTCCATTTCACTTTTACTCAGCTCCATCTGCACATCCTCATGGTTCTCAAAAACAATGGCACCCTGGAACTCTCCCTTGGAGGTCAGCGGATAATAGAGCATACTCTTGATGCCCTCCGCACGGAAATAATCATGCATTTCCTCTGCCGTCAGATCATAATCATGGATCATGGTCACGCTCGGGAAGGAGGCATAAAGGATCTCATTCACAACCCTCTTTAACTCATAGTGTTCATCAGTCTCTTTTCCCGTTGCGTAGCTCTTCACGGTAAACTGTATCGTGCGGGAAATGGGCAATGAGTCGTTACCACAGATATAGCCCCTGTGGAACTGGTACTTCGCTGTCATCAGCTCTATGGCAGATTTCAGTGCAGATTCAAGCACTCTGTCCTCAAACAGAAGCTGCATGACCTGATCCTCGATATTTCTCTCATAATCCAGCGTCTTCGACATATCGTAGCCGACTTTTCTGTTGGCATGATAAACCGTGGTAGAAGCGGCATGATAGACACGGTAACCATCTTTACCGTTTGCCTTGACCGTATATACCGCCCTGTCCGCCTTCTCGAAGAGCGCCTCAAAGGTATCTCCGTGATAAGGATAAATGGCCACACCCACACTACAAGTCACGTGGATAGGCTGCCCTTCAAAATCCAGATCATATTTTACATTCTTTACGACATTGTTGGCCATCTCATCCGCATCGGAGATCGTTGTCAAATTTCTCATGTAGACGATAAACTCATCACCGCCGATACGGCCGATGATATCGCCTCCCTTAAACATCTCGTTCAGAACCTCGGCTGTCTTCTCCAAAAGCTGATCCCCGTGGGCATGCCCCAGAAGATCGTTGGCCTCCTTAAAGTTATCCAGATCAATGATCATCAACGCACATAAGGAACTGTCATTGCCTTCCTCGATAGAGTTTCGGATCAGCTGTTCTGCGGCGCCCTGATTATAGATGCCTGTCAGCGCATCCTTCTCCGCACGCAGGAGAAGTTCCATCTCCTTCATCTTCCTGTCGTTGATATTGATCATACGGCCCACAATACGGGTCACATATCCCTCCGCTCCCAGAAGGGAGGTCAGGTTTGCCTGATACCAGGTATAATCCTCGTCAAAACGATTGATCCGAAATTCAATGGTATCGTGTTTCGGAGATTTTAACAGACTGTCCAGAACGGCCTTGTAATAGGCCACATCCTCATGGTAAATCGTTTCCTCCTGAAACTTCTCCATGTATCTGCCGTGGATCTCATCCTTCGCCATTCCATACTCATCGGAAGAGCGGATGATCATAACGTCCGTCTTGGCATTGTAATCAAGAATCTTCTCGCCTTCAGCCTCCGACAGGATATGCAGCCGCTCTGCCTGCCTTTGCAGTTCCTCCTCCACGATCTTTCTCTCGGACACATCCTCAATGATCGTAACGATCGTATACTTCTTTCCTTCTCTGGCATAGAGATTGCCCCGCACATGCAGCCAGCGCAGTCCGCCGCTCGCCGTCACGGTACGAAACTCCACATCCACTACACCGTCATCCTTTAAGACATCCTCGATCGCCTGCTTATAGGTGGGAATATCTTCCGGAATGATACACAGCTCAATCATCTCCAGATACTTCATCCCCTTCACTCTGGAATAGCCAAGCATACGGAAAAAACCTTCATTGACAAAAATGGGAGTTAGGTTCCCCCCTTCATACTCGAAGAAACAGATTCCGGCTATCACATTGTCGATCATAGAGCTAAAGTTTTCAATACTTAAATCAATCGCCATACGCTCATCCTCAACACACTTTTTTCTCTGGTCTTTTTATCGTTATCTGCGTTCCACAGTGTCTACCGCTTGTCAGCTATCTCACCCTGCCGTTTATAGATACTCCCCTGCGGGATAACGCCCCGCACCATGGATGTGGGGTAAATATTCGTATTTTTTCCGATCACGGTACCCGGATTCAATACGGAATTACATCCCACCTCAACCTGATCTCCCAACATAGCGCCGAATTTCTTTAGACCTGTCTCAAAGGCTTCTTCCCCTGCCTTTACCACCACCAGTGTCTTATCGCTCTTCACATTGGAAGTAATGGATCCAGCGCCCATATGCGCTTTATATCCAAGGATACTGTCCCCCACATAATTGTAATGAGGCACCTGTACCTTATTGAAAAGAATCACATTTTTTAACTCTGTGGAGTTGCCTACCACTGCGCCCTTCCCTACGATGGCGCTGCCTCTGATGAAAGCACAGTGACGAATTTCCGCTTCTTCATCAATAATTGCCGGGCCGCCGATATAAGCGCTTGGAAACACTTTCGCGTTTCTGGCAATCCACACATTACCTTCTCGTCTCTCGTATTTCTCTTCCGGAAGCGTCTCACCCAGAGCAATGATAAAATCCTTGATCTTCGGTAAGACTTCCCAGGGGTACGTTGCTCCCCGAAACAATTCCGCCGCGATCGTTTCCTCCAGCGTGTACAACGCTTCGATCGTGGTATCCTGTAATCCTGTCATACACTTTTCCCCTTCCCCTTCTTAGTCCCCTTATAAAACTGAGATGCATACTGAAATCTGCTGTAAAGCATCCCCTGATTCGACATCTGTTTGACGGCGTTCGTCCTTCTGGTGACGAAGTCGTCAAGCTTCCCCATATATTCTTCCTCTGTGATCTCTCCCGTAGCTACCAGCGTAAGGCCCTTTTCCCAGCTGGCTGTCAATCGGGGATCCAAAAGCGGTCTTATCGCTCCCGCGACTACCTCGTAAACCATCTCTCCTAAAAGNGTCGGTGTNATCATCTGGGTTTTCTTATTCAGATCCAGATATTTGATATGTACCAGCTTTTTCAGNATCTCCGCNCNNGTGGCGGAGGTNCCGATNCCNCTTCCCTTGATCTGNGCCCGCAGTTCCTCATCCTCTATGAACTGNCCGGCATTCTCCATCGTNAGGATCATGGTGCCGGAGTTATANCGTTTGGGCGGGGAGGTNTCNCCNTCNTTTTTCTCCAACGCTTTTTTCGTAAGAAAATCGCCTTTTTTAAGCGTTTTCAAAGTCTCCATAAGAACTGCGTCACAGGAATCCTCCTGCTGNTCCTCAGNTCCCTCTTCTCCAGTATACTCCTCTGTTCTCTTTCTTGCAAAAGAATTTTGTGAAATTGCAANATATCCCGGTTCCGCCAGCACCTTAAAGCCACAGACAAAAGTTTCTTCCTTGAGCTTTGCNGTCAAGGATATCTTCTGATANACCGCCGCCGGATAAAAAATACTTAAGAATCGTCTTACAATGATCTCATAAACCTTTGCCGANGTNGGATGCAGNCTNTTCAATGCNCCAAGCCCCTGTCCNGTGGGAATGATCGCATAGTGATCTGTGATCTGCTTATCATTCACATATCTTGTCTTCGCAATTNTCTGAAAACTGCCNTTCTCTAAAATATCNGNCGCAAANNCGCTCACCGGCTGATAATTCTGCAGNCCTCTGATGTTCTTGTTTATCTCCTTTGCCACCGCNGTAGAGAGCACNCTCGCATCTGTTCGGGGATANGTAGTCAATTTCTTCTCATAGAGNTCCTGCGCGATCCGCAGCGTTTCGTCAGGACTGATCTTNAAAAGCTTGGAGCAATCATTCTGCAGCTCNGCCAGATTATACAATAAAGGCGGATTCTTCGTCTCCTTCTTTTTCTCGATCTTTTCCAGCTGCGGCTGNTTAACCGGTTCTTCCTCCAGCCAGGCAATGAACGCNTCCGCATCCTTCTCCTGCAAAAAACCNTTGTCCTTATANANCGCCGGAGACTGATAATATCGGGANCCCTCCACAGCCTTCCANTCCAGNCTGCAGTTNTGTCCCGCNATCTCNGCCTGCAAAATAANGCGGTAAAAGGGAATCTTTANAAATTCNCGGATNTCCCGNTCTCTGTTGACCACCATACCGAGCACACAGGTCATNACNCGGCCTACGGAAACCACCGCTTTGTCTGTATTNAAATAACTTTTAATCGAATTACTGTATTTNANAGTNAGNGCACGGGAAAAATTGATTCCCATNAGATAATCCTCTTTTGCCCGAAGATAAGCTGCGTTGGAGAGATTGTCNTANGCCGACAGATCCTTGGCCTCNCGGATNCCNCGCAGAATCTCCTCCTCNGTCTGGGAATCGATCCACACNCTTCTGCGGTTCTTCCCNACCACNCCNGCCTGCTGTTCCACCAGNCGGTATATATANTCTCCCTCCCGCCCGGAGTCGGTNCAGACATAAATGGTCTCCACATCCTCCCGGTTCAAAAGACCGCTCACAATGCCAAACTGNTTTTTNACGCCGTCGATGATCTCATACTTAAATTCTTCCGGAATAAAAGGNATCGTNTCTAGGGACCACCTTCTGTACTTCTCATCGTAAGCCTCNGGATAACTCATCGTCACCAGATGNCCNACACACCAGGTCACCACNGCTTCCTCNGATTCCATATAGCCATCGCGGTTTTTCATNTTATATTTTAANGCCTTTGCGAACTCCCGCGCTACGCTGGGCTTCTCCGCAATAAACAAGCTTTTTCCCATAATTCTCTATCACCATGCTCTCACAGATCGGAGATCTGCACCAGTTTCAGATTCGATTTGACCTTGGCCTCCAGATTCAGCTTTTCATCAAACCTAAAAGCCGTGTACATATAGATGTAATCTGCACTGATCTTGGCCTTCTTNGCATAGAGAAGAAGATTNTCATAATCNTCATAGGNCATGGGCTTTNCCCAGTTACACAGGCCGATGATCGTNCGTCCNTCCTCGTCCTGCGCAATGATATCCAAAGANCCCACCTTGCCGATCCACTCTCCGATCGAGCCNCAGTGAATGGGAAGTCTGTGTCTTTCNCCGAGTCTTGCAAGATGCTGTCTGCACACCTGCTTAAAATACCCGGATACATAGCGTCTGAANTCNCGCATGATGTAATGATTATAAAANTCTCCCACCGAGAGCATCTGCAGATCGCTCANNTGAGGATACATNTAGGTATANTAAAAGTCCACAAANGGATGACTGATNCTGTATATNCCCTTCTGNACATTCTCCTTGCCNGCCGTATCNTAGGAAAATACCTTCTCCACCAGNTCNAGNTCGATCAGATTNTTCAGATACACACTGATCTTAGCCCGGGAAAACTCTGTGTGCAGNTGCANNTCGTTAAGCTTATGNTCTCCNGCGGCNATAGAAGCCATGATCGTGTTATAAACNCCCGGCTCTCTAAGCTGNTCTGTCAGNATCCGCTCNCCNTCNTCAAANAGAAAGCTGTTGCAGTCTAAAATNTTACGGCAGATATTCTGTTGGANCGTGAGTCTGTCATCAAACTGATTCCAGAGNCCGGGAATNCCNCCTAAAATNGCATAGGCCTCCACNCACTCCTCAATTCGGAAATTGGGAAACCGCTCCACGATATCCGNAAAGGGCATCTCCTTGATCTTTAACANGCCNGAAAGCTCATAAGCCGCCTCTCCGATNCTGGTGATCATNCTGTTCTCNATCCAGCCGATNGANGAACTTACAAGGATCACCATCACATTGTCCCGNTTCCACTGGCTGTGCACAAANGCNACCAGATCCTTCATAAAGGTATCGCTGGCGCGNACNATATTNTGAAATTCNTCGATNACNAGCACCTTTTTGCCCGTGACACGATGAGATATCTTTTCAAAAATATCCTGAAAAGAAGGAAATTTATCNACAATATAACCGTCATGCNCAAGCTGTCTGCCCCACTGGTAAGCCTGCTCTCTCTCTGAACAGGCTCTGGCAAGATAATAATAGCCCGGCCGGTCCTTCATAAATTCCTTCACCAGCGCCGTCTTGCCGATATGCTTTTGCCCATAGACGATCAGGATCTGGCTGCCATCCCGGTCATAGTAATTGTTTAGATAACCTAATTCGGTCGTTCTGCCCAACAACATAATATCTGCTTACCTCGTTATATCTTCGCACTTATCTTACTTCTTCGTAATGAATCCCTTCGCCTTCAATGTCTCCGCGCAAAGCACAGCGCCCCCCGCCGCTCCACGCACGGTATTGTGGGAAAGGCCCACAAATTTCCAGTCATAGACACTGTCCTCACGGATACGGCCTATGCTGATTCCCATACCGTTCTCATAGTCCACATCCAGTTTCACCTGGGGTCTGTTATCCTCTTCCATCACCTGAATGAACTGCTTCGGCGCGCTGGGAAGCTCAAGTTCCTGCGGAAGTCCCTTGAAGTTTACCAGCTTTTCTACCAGCTGCTCCTTGGTGGGTTTCTTTTTAAATTTCACAAACACCGCCGCCGTGTGACCGTTTAACACCGGTACACGGATACACTGGCAGGTGATCACCGGACTTGTTGCCGGCACGATCTGTCCATTCTCCACTTTACCCCAGATGCGCAGCGGCTCCTTCTCACTCTTCTCCTCCTCGCCGCCGATGTAGGGAATCACATTCTCCACCATCTCCGGCCAGTCCTTAAAGGTTTTTCCGGCACCGGAGATCGCCTGATAAGTGGTCGCCACCACCTCGTATGGCTCAAACTCCTTCCATGCTGTGAGCACAGGCGCATAACTCTGGATCGAACAATTCGGTTTTACCGCGATAAAGCCGCGTTTCGTTCCAAGTCTCTTCTTCTGATCCTCGATCACATCAAAATGCTCCGGATTGATCTCCGGCACTACCATGGGAACATCCGGCGTCCAACGGTGCGCGCTGTTATTGGAAACCACAGGTGTCTCCGTTTTTGCATAAGCCTCCTCGATGGCCTTGATCTCATCCTTGGTCATATCCACCGCGGAGAACACAAAATCCACCTCGGCTGCCACCTGCTCCACCTCNTTCACATTCTTGACCACAATATTCTTNACNGCNTCCGGCATGGNNGTATCCATCTTCCANCTCTCACCCACAGCCTCNTGATANGTCTTGCCCGCCGATCTCGGACTCGCCGCGATCGTNGTNACCTCAAACCAGGGATGATNCTCCAGCAATGCAATAAACCGCTGTCCNACCATNCCGGTGCCNCCTAAGATNCCTACTTTCAATTTCTCNCTCATTTTTTCANTTCCTCCTCANTATATTTCCTNTATCTCTATNTCTCCAAGCTGTCCGCCGAACATGCTGTCCTCATCCNGCCAGTCCTTNTNNANATANTCNNNGTGCATCCGTATGACCTCNCGCATNGCCTTCGACCCNGGCGCGCCGATCGTCANCCGNTTTTCCACGCANGTCTTTANGCTGATGGCCTGATAAACATCCTCNTCAAACNCNGGACTGATCTCNTTCAGCTCCTCTATGGANAGATCATCTATNCTGCAGTCTTTTTCAATACAANAAAGCACCAGTCTGCCNATNATACCATGNGCGTCNCTGAACGGCACTCCNTTCCCCACCAGATAGTCCGCNGCGTCGGTGGCGTTGGTAAAGCCCATGACCGCACTCTTTTCCATCACTTCCTTATTAAACTTCATNGTGCGGATCATNCCCTCGAACAATGCCAGACACCCCTTCACGGTATCGATGGCATCAAAGGTCAGCTCCTTGTCCTCCTGCATNTCCTTATTATANGCAAGNGGAATTCCCTTCATGGTCGTCAATATGGAGATGAGCGCTCCGTANACACGNCCTGTCTTGCCACGTATCAGCTCCGCNATATCCGGATTCTTCTTCTGCGGCATAATGCTGCTTCCGGTCGAGTAAGCGTCGTCAATCTCNACAAACNGGTATTCGTTGGAATTCCAGATNATGATCTCCTCGCAGAAACGGCTTAGATGCATCATGATCGTGGANAGCGCNGACAAAAATTCAATCACATAATCNCTGTCNGACACGGAATCCATACTGTTTAAGGTGGGTCCCTCAAAGCCAAGAAGCGACGCTGTATAATTCCTGTCCAGCGGATAAGTCGTTCCGGCTAATGCTCCGGCTCCCAACGGACAATAATTCATACGGNAAAAAATATCNTTCANTCTGGAACGGTCCCGCTTAAACATTTCAAAATANGCGCCGATATGGTGTGCAAGCGTCACCGGCTGNGCNTTCTGCAGATGCGTGAAACCAGGCATATAGGTTTCCACATGCGCCTCCATGATCGAAAGAAGCGTCTGCAAAAGTTCCATNAAAAGCCCATCCACATAGAGCACCTCAAGTCTGGTATACAGCCGCATGTCCATCGCNACCTGGTCATTCCGGCTTCTGCCGGTGTGAAGCTTCTTTCCNGCATCCCCGATCCGNTCGATCAGGTTGGCCTCCACAAAACTGTGAATATCCTCATANTCCTCCGTGATNTCGAGNTTTCCGTCCTCCACATCCTGCCGNATTCCGGTGAGNCCCTTTAAGATTNCGTCCTTCTCCTCCTTCGTCAGAATCCCCTGNTTNGCNANCATAATGGTATGTACAATACTGCCCTCAATNTCCTGTTTNANGAACTTCTGATCAAANGNGATCGANGCNTTAAAANGNTATACAAGCNGNTCNGTCTCCTTNGTAAANCGNCCGCCCCACANCTGTGCCATGCGATAAACCTCCANANTAATCCTCATTTTAATTAAATCTAAATTTGATGATACCATAAACTGGTTTTTTTTTCAATCAAAACACATATTTTCTTCCTTCTCATAAAATATTCTATAATCATAAGGAGTTGTTTTTATGCAGCCAATCTTATCTCTGCAGGACGTTTCCTACTCCTATCACAATCTCAAGGGAGAAACGCCCGCCCTTTCCCACATCAGTCTGCAGGTTTCGGAAGGAAGCTTCGTCGCNATAGTCGGTCCNAGCGGATGTGGCAAATCCACTCTTCTTTCCATCATNTCCGGNCTCCTTGCTCCNGAGGAGGGNGAGATCCTCTACCGNGGCCTGTCGTCCANGGANTACTGTGCTGACACCGCTCTGAAGATCGGCTATATGCTGCAGCGGGATCATCTCTTTGAATGGCGCACGATCTATCAGAANGTGGTTCTCGGNCTGGAGCTCAACCATACCCTNACCGAAAAGAATACCGACTACATTACNAAACTGCTTACGGATTACGGGCTCTATGGCTTCAAGGATAAAAAGCCCTCCGAGCTCTCCGGCGGTATGCGCCAGCGCGCAGCCCTGATCCGCACAATGGCAGTCCACCCCGATCTCCTTCTTCTGGACGAACCCTTCAGCGCCCTGGATTTTCAGACCAGACTCGCCGTCTCCGCAGATATCGCAAACATTATCCGGAAGACCGGAAAAACCGCACTTCTGATCACCCATGATCTCTCCGAGGCCATCACGCTGGCAGACCGCGTCATCGTTCTCTCAAAACGGCCTGCCTGCGTAAAATGTGAAATGCCGATTCTCTACGAGATCAGCCGGGAGGATCCTCTGGCGATCCGAAGCACCACCGCCTATCAGGAATATTTTAATCAACTATGGGAGGTATTAACCGATGGCAAAACCACATCCTGAAAACACGCCGCCTGTCTCCCCACGCCAAAAGGCATTTCTGCTGGCCCATCACAAGCATCACCATAAGATCACCGCAGGCAGGCTTTTTCTCCTATTCTTTTTTCTGGGGCTCTGGGAGACCGCATCCCGGCTCGCCTGGATCGACAGCTTCTTTTTCAGCAGTCCCTCCGGCATCTTAAAATACCTGGGGCAGATGTTCGCCGATCACTCCTTCTTCACCCATACCGGCATCACCCTGTTTGAAACGATCGCAAGTTTCTTTCTGGTCACTGTCCTAAGTCTCTTCGCCGCCACACTCCTCTGGTATCAGAAAAGTCTCTCCGATATCCTGGAACCTTACCTGGTCATCCTGAACGCACTTCCCAAATCCGCTCTGGCACCCCTGCTCATCGTCTGGCTGGGCACTGGAACGAACACTATCATCACTGCCGGGATCTCCGTTGCGGTCTTTGGATCCATCATCAGCCTGTACACTGGCTTCTGTCAGGTGGATCCGGAAATGTGCAAACTGATCTACACGCTGGGCGGCAGCCGCAGGGACGCTCTCTTTAAGGTGATCCTGCCAAGCTCCGTTCCTCTTATCCTGAGCAGCATGAAAGTCAACATCGGTCTGGCTCTGGTGGGCGTCATCATCGGCGAGTTTCTGGCCGCCAGAAGGGGACTTGGCTATCTGATCATCTACGGATCTCAGGTATTCCAGCTTAACATGGTGATCACCTCCATCATCATCCTCTGCGCCATCGCCATGATCTTCTATCAGCTGATCCAGCGCGCCGAGCACTATTATCGCAAGAAATATTAAAGGAGCAGGCCGCTTGGCCTGCCCCTGTCATTTCTCACTATAAATCATATCAATCTATGCTCCGGCCTCCCACAGCACGACCTCTCCCTGTTCCAGAGATTCCCGTACCCGGATGATCCGCTGATTCCTTGAGCCGCGGAACTGCAGGCTGATATCCTTCTGCTCCAAAAGGAACGGCCCGTCCACGATCACATCGAGATAGGACAAAAACTCTTCCATCTGCCCCCACCTCGCACAAAACTTCTCCAAAATATCCTGTTCAAAAAGATATCCTGAATAACACCAGATATTTTTTGTCGGGAATTGCTCTTTGACCGCCTGCAAAAGCGGCAAAAGCGCCCGTCGGTTCTCTTCTTCCAGCGGTTCCCCGCCAAGCAGCGTAAGTCCTGCGATATAGTCCGGCGCAAGCGCCGAGAGAATGGTATCGATGGTCTGCTCCGTAAAGGGCTTTCCGTAGGCAAAATCCCAGGTCATCTCATTAAAGCAGCCCTTACAATGATGGGTACAGCCACTGACAAAGATTGTCACCCTCACACCGGGACCATTGGCGATGTCACAGATTTTAATCTCCGAATAGTTCATATCACAAATGCAGTACCCTCTCCTTGATTTCCTGTGTACGCCCCTGATTCCAGAACTGGGTGCCGATGTAACCACAGGTCCGTCTCGCCACATTCATCTTATCCTGATCCGTATTGCCGCAGTTGGGACACTTCCAGATCAGCTTGCCGTCTTCATTCTCGACGATCTCGATCTCGCCGTGATAATCACAGGCCTGACAGTAATCACTCTTGGTATTCAACTCGGCATACATAATATTGTCGTAAATATACTGCATGACAGAAAGCACCGCATCCAGATTATTCTCCATATTAGGCACTTCCACATAGCTGATCGCACCGCCCGGCGAAAGCTCCTGGAACTGCGCCTCAAATTTCAGCTTATCAAAGGCACTGATATCCTCCGTCACATGCACATGATAGCTGTTTGTGATATAGTTGCGATCCGTCACGCCTTCGATGATACCGAATCGTTTCTGCAGACATTTCGAGAATTTGTAGGTGGTGGACTCTAAAGGCGTACCGTAGAGACTGAAATCAATGTTGGTCTCCTCTCGCCATTCCTTACACGCGTTATTTAAATACTGCATCACCTTCAGAGCGAAGGGCGTTGCCTCCGGATCTGTATGGCTCTTTCCCATCATATATCTGGTACATTCGCAAAGTCCCGCATAGCCCAGAGATATGGTGGAATATCCGCCATAGAGAAGCTTGTCGATTTTCTCCCCCTTCTTTAGCCGGGCCAGCGCACCGTTCTGCCAGAGGATCGGCGCCACATCAGAGTAGGTTCCCTTCAGTCTGTTATGCCTTGCCATCAGCGCCCTTCTGCAAAGCTCCAGCCGCTCATCCATGATCTGCCAGAACTTCTCCATATCGCGGCCCGAGGAACAGGCCACATCCACCAGATTTAAAGTAACTACACCCTGATTGAATCTGCCGTAAAACTTAGGCTTATCCTCCTCGTCATGGTATACCGTAAGGAAAGACCGGCATCCCATACAAGTATAACAGTTGTCATCTTTTAACTGTTTCATGATCTTTTCCGAAATGTAATCGGGCACCATACGCTTCGCCGTGCAGGCCGCCGCCAGCTTCGTCAGATACCAGTACTTCGTGCCCTCCCGGATATTATCTTCCTCCAGCACATAGATCAGCTTCGGGAACGCCGGCGTGATATAGACACCCTTCTCATTTTTCACGCCCCGGATCCTCTGGTTGAGCATCTCTTCTATGATCATAGCCAAATCGTCTCTGAGACGCCCCTCTGGCACCTCGTCAATATACATAAATACCGTGATAAAGGGAGCCTGTCCGTTAGTAGTCATCAGTGTGATCACCTGATACTGGATGATCTGTACACCCTGCTTGATCTCATCCCTCACACGCTGCTCCGCAATGGTGTTGATCTGCTCCTGAGAGACACTGACTCCCGTCTCCTCCATCTCCTCCCGCACCTTCCTGCGATACTTCTCACGGCTCACATTTACAAACGGAGCAAGATGTGCCAGAGAAATACTCTGTCCGCCATACTGACAGCTTGCGATCTGGGCGATACTCTGGGTTGCTACGTTACAGGCCGTAGAAAAGCTCTTGGGCGTATCGATCATGGTCTCGCTGATCACGGTACCGTTCTGCAGCATATCTTCCAGATTGACCAGGCAGCAGTTGTGCATATGCTGGGCAAAATAATCCGCATCATGGAAATGAATGATCCCCTGCTCGTGGGCTTCCACAATATCCGGCTCCAGCAGGAAACGCTTCGTGATATCCTTGCTCACCTCTCCCGCCATATAATCCCGCTGTACACTGTTGACCGTTGGATTTTTGTTGGAGTTCTCCTGCTTAACCTCCTCGTTATTGCACTCCAAAAGACTCAGGATCTGCTCATCCGTGGAATTGGACTTGCGGACCAGCGCTCTCTTGTAACGATAGGTAATATAGTTTCTGGAAATGGTATAGGCCCGATACTTCATAAGCTGGTTCTCCACCATATCCTGAATTTCTTCCACACTGGGGGCACGAAGCATCTCTCCACAATGATCCGCCACAACAGAAGCAATCTCATCTATCTCCGCTTCTGTCAGCCGGTCTTCCTCCCTGACTGTGTTGTTTGCCTTTCTGATAGCCGCAATGATCTTTTTCAGGTCAAAATTGACCTCCACCCCGCTCCTCTTAATGATCTTCATGCACCAAATGCCCCCACTTCTCTAAAACATACTATTTCGATCAATACACTACATGATGTATGTCATATCCTCGCTGCACATACTATATATTGTATCACGCTAAAATATTATGTCAAGTTATTGTGGGTTTATTTTTGCATGAAAAAAGACCCGTTCTTACGGGTCTTTTAAGCTGGAAAAGGGACTCGAACCCTCGACCTACTGATTACGAATCAGTTGCGCTACCGACTGCGCTATTCCAGCATATCTCTTACAACAATGACTATTATATGATGGAATAGTCTATTTTGCAAGAGATTTTTATTATTTCTCTGTCGCCTTCTTACTCGTTGTCTTTCGCTTTGCCGCGGGCTTCTTTTTGGCTTCTGTGCTCTCCTCGGCAGTTTTTTGCTGTTCTGTCAGAGCCTGCAGCTTCTGTGCCGCCTCCTCTGCTTTTTTCACCAGCAGAGCCGCAGCCTTCTCTCTCGCTTTTACCTCAGCTGCCGCCTTTTTCGCCAGCTCTTTGGCCTCCTGCGCCGCTCTCTTGGCCTGCTCCTTGGCTTCTGCGGCCTCCTGCGCCGTGCGGTCAGCCTCCTCCTTTGCCAGCCGGCGTTCTTCGGCCTCTTTTGCCAGGCGGCGTTCCTCGGCCCGTTTGCGCTCTATCTCTGCTTTTTCCTCCTTGGTATAGGGTGTATAGGAGAAAATGCTGATACTCAGAGGGGCGCTCACCATATCAATGGCGTAAGGTTTGCCGTCCCACTCTGTCTCTATGGCATCACAGATTCCCCGGTTCAATATGCCGCTTCCGCCAAAGGACTCATCATCGGTGTTAAAGACCTCCCGGTACTTGCCCTCGCAGGGCACACCCACACGGAACTCCTGCTTTGCGTCGGCAAAGTTCGCCACCACTACCAGCATATCCTTCACATCGCTTCCCTTACGGACATAAGACAACATACAGGCATTCGGTGTAATACAGTTGATCCACTCAAAGCCTTCCCAAGAAGTATCCTTCTCATAAAGGGCCGGCGAGGACACATAAAACTGATTCAAAGCCGCCACCATATTGTTCAGCTTTTTGTGATCGTTATTTTCCAGAAGTTCCCACTCCACGGCCCGCTTCTCATTGAACTCGTCATACTCTCCGATGTCCTGTCCCATGAAAAACAGCTTCTTGCCCGGATGAGTCATATGATAAGCGTAGGTCAGCCGCAGATTGGCAAACTGCTTCGCCCGCTCTCCCGGCATCCTGCCAAGCAGCGTCCCCTTGCCATGCACCACCTCATCGTGGGATAACACCAGCATGAACTTCTCACTGTAAGCATAGATCATACTAAAGGTCAGATCATTGTGTCTCCCTGACCGGAAGAAAGGATCTGTCGTAATATAGCCCAGATAGTCATTCATAAAGCCCATATTCCACTTCAGATCAAATCCCAGACCATCCTCATCGAGAGCCCCCGTGATCTTCGGCCATGCCGTTGACTCCTCCGCGATCATCAGAACCCCCGGATTCCTCTTTTTCATGATAGAGTTCAGATGCTTGAGAAGCTCCACCGCCTCCAGATTTTCATGACCACCGTAGATATTTGCCACCCACTCGCCGTCATTTTTGCCATAATCCAGATAGAGCATGGAGGCCACCGCATCAATACGGATGCCGTCCGCATGATATTTTTCCACCCAATACAGCGCGTTGGCGATCAGATAATTGCTCACCTGAGGCCGCCCGTAATTATAGATCAGCGTTCCCCAGTGAGGATGAAAGCCCTGTCTGGGATCCTGATGCTCATACAGGCAGGTGCCGTCAAAGTTTGACAGGCCATAGGTATCTCTGGGGAAATGTGCCGGTACCCAGTCTAAGATCACACCGATCCCGGCTCTGTGCATTTCATCCATAAAATACATAAAATCCTCTGCCGTGCCGTAACGTGCTGTGGGCGCATAGTAACCGATCACCTGATACCCCCAGGAAGCATCCAGCGGATGTTCCATCACAGGCATCAGTTCCACATGCGTATATCCCATCTTTTTCACATAAGCAGCCAACTTCGGTGCAAGCTCACGGTAATTATAAAACTCTCTGCCATCAGAAGGCTTCTCAAAGGATCCCAGATAGACCTCATAAACACTCATAGGTTTATCCTCAATCTGAAGGGACTCCCTCTCCTTCATCCATTTACTGTCCTTCCAGGAAAAGCCTGTGATATCCCGCACCACCGAGGCACTGTCCGGCCGAAGCTGCGCACCAAAGCCATAAGGATCCGCCTTCAGGTAAACAAGACCGCTCTTTACCTTGATCTCAAACTTATAGCAGTCTCCCGGCTTCACATCGGGAATGAATATCTCAAAGATTCCCGAATCCCAGAGCCGCTTCATCTGATGTACTCTGCCATCCCAGCCGTTGAAATCTCCTACCACACTGACCCGCTGGGCATTCGGTGCCCAGACGGCAAAGGAAGTGCCTGCAGTGCCATCCAGCACACAGGGATGTGCTCCCAGCTTCTCATAGATGCTGTAATGGATTCCCGCATTGAATTTTTCCGTATCCTGCCTGGTGATCCGGGGAGCAAAGTTATAAGCATCCTTCACTTTCTTTAGGCTTCCGTTCTCCGCCTCCACCACATACTCATACGCAGGAATGTTCTTTCCCGTCATTAGCAGGGCAAAATAACCTTCCTCATCGACCTGCTCCATTCGATAACTCTTATCTCCCTCCAAAAGCTGCAGCCGCACGCTCTTGGCACCGGGCTGGAAGGTCTGCACCAACACCGAATTTCCCGTCACATGGGCTCCCAGAATGGCATGAGGATCGTCCGTTTCCGAATAGACAACGCCCTCTATCTCCGCCCAATTCATCAGTTTATATAATCTTTTATTCATCTGCCACCTTCCCTTTCCGTAAATGATTCTATCCTGTGTATCAAGAGACCGCTCCTGAGCTTTGGCTCAAACCATGTTGATTTCGGGGGCATCAGCTTCCCCGCATCGGACACGGCAAACAGCTCGTGGATATCTGTGGGATACATGGCAAATGCCACCTTCGCATCCGTGTGAACCCGCCGCTCCAGCTCTGCCAGTCCCCGGATACCTCCCACAAAATCGATCCTGTCATCCACCTTCGGATCCACAATACCGAAGATCGGTTCCAGGAGATGCTTCTGTAGAATTGCCACATCCAGATCCTCCACCGGGTCTCCCGTGTAACACTCGTTATTTATTGTAAGGCGATACCAGGTTTCCTCCAGGTACATGCCGATCTCGCCTTTCTTCTGCGGCTTGTAGGCCGTCCTGCCCATCTCCTCCACCGCAAAGGCCTTTCTCATGCACTGAAAAAACTGCTCCTTATCAAAATCGGCCACCGTCTTCACCACACGATTATAATCCATGATCATGAGCTGGTCATCCGGAAATAATACTGACAAAAAGAAATTGAACTCTTCCTCTCCCGTGTAATCAGGACACGCCGTCCGTCGTTTCTTCGACACCTGCACCGCTGAAGCACATCTGTGATGCCCATCCGCGATATAAATGGATTCCACCTGCGAGAAAGCCTCCCTGATGCGCCCAACGGACGCCTCATCATCGATCACCCAAATCCGGTGTGTGATCCCGTCAGCCGCCGTAAAGTCGTAGACCGGCGTCTTAGCCATAGCGGCCTGCACCTCCCGCTCAATCTCCTCCCGCCTGCGGTAGGCCAGAAAGATCGGCCCCGTCTGCGCACTGCAAACATCCACATGGCGGATACGGTCGGCCTCCTTGTCGGCCCGGGTATTTTCATGCTTTTTGATCACCTGGGCATCATAATCATCCACCGAAGCACAGGCTCCGATCCCCACCTGGGATCTGCCATCCATCACAAGTTCATACACATAGTATGCACTTTTCTGCTCTTGTATGAAGAGCCCGTCCTGTATCATCTGATCGAGCATTTCCCGCGCTTTCTCATAAACCTCAGGCGCATACATATCATAGTCCTCCGGGAACTGTGTCTCCGGCCGGTCTATCCTCAGAAAGGTATATTCGTCGCCCGAAACGGCCTCTCTTGCCTCTTTTCTGTTGTAGACATCATAGGGCAGCGCCGCAATGCGCTCCGCCAGATCAGCCCTGGGCCGGACGGCCCGAAATGGATTTATATTTGCCATAGCTTTCCCTTCTTCTCTGTCTGTCATATGGTAATATATGTATTTATTTTAACAAATTACGCTAGGCACCACAAGGGAATTATGCTAAGATATACGCGATGGCAATGAGCAGTGCACTGCACTGTGAATAAAAAACAAGAAAGGACGAATAGATATGACCCCTGAAGATAAAAAAATCTTAGATCGGATCAACGCCTACGCAGAGGAGGCCCTTGCAGATATCGATCCCCAAAAGACCCGGATTTCTTTTCAGCTGGAAGCCTTAAAGCCCGTTATGGAGGAAATTGCCAAAGAAACCGGCTCCTCCGTGGAGGATATTTTTATCCGCTATATGGATCTGGCCAGCGAGGCCGCCGTGGAAGCAGACAAAAAACTGCAGGCCACTCTGGATGACGAGGAGGGCGCAGATTTTTCTTCCATCGCAAACCGGCTAAACTAAATAAACGCAAGAAAAAAAAGGCTGCCGGATTTGGCAGCCCCTTTTTTATTTTACAACTCTAACTCTGAACACCCCATCGATAGACTGCAGCTTCTCGATGATCTCTCCCGATGCCGGTGTCTCGATATCCAGCATGGTGTAAGCCACTTCCCCTTTGGATTTATTCATCATATCAGAGATATTGATATTATTGTCACCGAAGCATGCGGTAAACTTGGTGATCATATTGGCGATATTCTTGTGGAAAATGGCCACACGACCAGCCTGCTCACAAATCCCCATATCACACCTGGGATAATTGACGCTGTTGGCGATATTGCCGTTTTCCAGATAATCCTTCATCTGCTTGACAGCCATCACTGCACAGTTGTCCTCGGACTCCTCTGTGGACGCGCCAAGATGAGGAATCACGATACATCCCTCCTGTCCTGCCGTGGTCGGATTGGGAAAATCGGAGACATACTTTCTTACCTTGCCTGCACGGATGCTGTCCAATACTGCTTTTTCATCTACCAACAGATCTCTGGCAAAGTTTAAGAGGATCACGCCTTCTTTCATCTGAGAAAGAGCGTCTGCATTTATCATGCCCTTTGTAGCGTCCATCAGCGGTACATGGATCGTAATGATATCACATTCTGCATATATTTCCTCCACATGCAGCACATGCTTTACGTCACGGCTCAAGTTCCAGGCCGCATCCACAGACACATAGGGATCATACCCGTAAACCTCCATGCCCAGATGCTTTGCCACATTGGCCACTCTGACGCCGATAGCGCCAAGACCGATGATACCCAGCTTCTTTCCGGAGATTTCTGTTCCGGCAAAATTCTTCTTTGCCTTCTCGGCGCTCTTGCCCACATTCTCGTCTGCCTGATTGTCCTTCACCCACTCAATGCCGCCTACCACATCACGGGAAGCCAGAAGCATACCTGCGATCACCAGCTCCTTGACGCCGTTTGCGTTGGCCCCGGGAGTATTGAACACTACAATACCTTTCTCAGCGCATTTCTCCAGCGGAATATTGTTGACGCCTGCGCCAGCCCGGGCAATAGCAAGAAGGTTTTCCGGCAGCTCCATATCGTGCATGGCCGCGCTTCTGACCAGAATACCGTCTGCCTCCTCCACTTTATCTGTCTTTTCATACTGATCGCTGAATTTCTCCAGCCCCACCTGCGCGATGGGATTTAAGCAATGATATTTAAACATCTGTACGCCCTCTTTTTACTATTTATTGTTCTTCTCGAATTCCTTCATAAACGCTACCAGCTTCTCTACACCCTCTTCCGGCATAGCGTTATAAATGCTGGCACGCATACCGCCCACGCTTCTGTGCCCTTTCAGATTCACAAAGCCTGCCGCAGTCGCCTCCTTGATAAACTTCGCGTCCATCTCCTCATCGCCCGTCACAAAAGGCACATTCATAAGAGATCTGTCCTCTTTTCTGACCGTCCCCTTAAAGAGCTTGCTCTCATCCAGGAAATCGTAAAGAATCTTCGCCTTCTTTTCATTGCGCTCTTTCATGGCCTCCAAGCCGCCGTTCTTCAGAAGCCACTTGAACACCTTGCCGCAGATATAAATACCGTAACAGGGAGGTGTATTGTACAGGGAATCATTGTCCGCATGCACCTTAAACTTCATCATGGTGGGCGTGCCGGGCAATACCTCGTCTGTCAGAAGATCCTCTCTGATGATCACTACCTGCGTTCCCGCAGGTCCCACATTCTTCTGCACGCCTGCATAGATCAGCCCATACTTGGTCACATCCATAGGCTCCGACAGGAAACAGGAAGACACGTCGGAAACCAGAATCTTTCCCTTGGTGTCCGGGAGCTTATGGAACTTCGTCCCGTAGATCGTGTTATTCTCGCAGATATAGACATAGTCCATATCATCTGTGATGGGCAGATCGGAACAATCCGGAATATAGGAAAAGGTTTCATCCGCAGAGGAAGCCAGCTCCACCGCCTCACCATAGATCTTTGCCTCCGCAAAAGCCTTCTTTGCCCACTGTCCTGTCAGAATATAGCCTGCCTTGCGGTTCTTCATCAAGTTCATGGGTACAGACGCAAACAAGAGGCTTGCACCACCCTGTAAAAATAACACCTTATAATTATCCGGAATATTTAAAAGCTCTCTGAGATCCGCCTCCGCCTCCTTAATGATCGTATCATAGACCTTGGAGCGATGGCTCATCTCCATCACCGACATTCCCGAACCCTTGTAATCAAGCATCTCCGCCGCTGCTTCCTGCAGTACCTCTTCCGGTAAAACTGCGGGACCCGCTGAAAAATTATACACTCTGGACACTGTTTTCTCCTCCCGTCCTTACTCAACTTTACAAACCAAGAAACATTTTACGCTCTTCACACACTTTAGTCAATTACTTTGTTACAGCCCGGTCCGGCTGAGCTGTTAATAGAACATCACCACAGGGGTACCCACCTCTGCCATCTCGTAGAGTTGTTCCATGGCGGTGCGGGGCGTATTGATACACCCGTGAGAACCGTTCGTCTGATAGATTGTACCGCCGAAAGTTCCGCGCCAAGCGGCATCATGAATGCCGATATTTCCCTTTACGGGCATCCAGAAATCCACATGGGAAGCATAGCCCTGCCCCCGCAGGATCCGGTTTTTCTGTTTCAGATACACATAATTAACACCGGAGGGCGTCCCCATTCTGCGTGAAGTATTTCCCGTCACAATAGGCGTTTCTATCTGTAGGACACCATCCACGTAATAGTACATTTTCTGCTCACTCATATCGATCTCGATATAAGTGGAACCGATATCTTCCTTGCCCTTACTCCATGCCTCCTGGGTATAAGCCGGCTCATGCACCTCGCTCTTTTTGTTGTAAAAAGCGGCCGTCAGATAGGCGACCTCCTCCTCCTGATCCATTTTATTGCCATAAAGGCCGCCCTCCACCGTCACCACATCTCCTCTGGTGGACTGAAACTGTCTGGTGCTGCCCACCGTATCATACTCCTCGGCAAGCGCCTTTACAAAATCCTCTATCGCATTTTCTTTTAACTGTAAATCGCCGGATTCATCAATTAAAAAACGACCGTTATCATCCGTAGCGATCCAATCGCAGACAACTGAAGCATCCACGGGGATATCCTCTTCCCCCATCCGGTAAACAACGCCGCACTCCTGAAAAGGCGCCAGTTTTTCCCAGATTTCCAAGGTCTCCTGCATCTGTGCCGTCAGCTCCAGATCATGGTAGCATTCTGCCTCCATCAAAGATACCTGACTCTCGGAAGCTTCGATGGCAGCAAGCACTGCTCCTTTGGCCTGCTCTATGAAGAGCACCTCTGTTCTCTCATTCACCAGATCATAGCCCTGAGGTGTACGGATAATCTCCACCCTGCGCTCCCGATCCGGCCGTGCTTCCTGACAGAATGGCAACGTCTCAAAGCATTCCTCAAAAGCCTCCGCATCGTAGGACACCACCGGCGTAAGCTTCACCTGATGTCCCTGAAACAGACTATCGATCCACATCCAGGGATCCTGCTGGTTCTGATAAATCTCCAAGGCCTTCTTAAAATCAAACTGATATGCAATTTCCTCAGCCGATATTTCATAGCGGTTGCCGTCCTTATCCTCCACCGTGACGCCCTCGTAGGTAAATCCTTTTACCAGCTCGTCATTGACTTCCTGAATGCTTCTGCCGGTGCAGTAGATCCCATTAATCCATGTGCCATAGATGAAGGCGTTGTGATAATACACGGCAAGTCCCACATAGGTCCCCATCATGGCGATGGTGACCAATCCCAGAATGACCGCTATATGCTTTAGTAGTCTCTTCATGTTAAACCTTCATAATTAGAGCTTCTTTTCTCACGACTCCAGATCCCCTGCATCGAAAGCCTCACTGATAGGCGCTCCTGCGGGCACCATCGGAAATACCTTATCATCCTCTGGTATGATGCAGTTTAATAACACTGGTTTCTTTAAGGCGATCGCCTTTTCAATGGCGGGCGCTACTTCTTCCTTTTTGGTCACCAGAATCGTCTCACAGCCGAGACCCTCTGCTACCTTACAGAAATCCACGCCGTCATTCAAAACGGTCTGCGAATACCGTTTCCCGTAAAACAGGGTCTGCCACTGTCTGACCATTCCCAACACATGATTGTTGATCACCACCTGTATGATCGGAATGTTGTACCGGCTGGCTGTGGCAAGCTCATTCATATTCATGCGGAAACAACCGTCCCCCGCGATATTGATACAGATCTTATCAGGCTGCCCCATCTTAGCTCCGATACAGGCACCCAGACCGTAGCCCATGGTCCCGAGACCACCGGAGGTCAGCAAGGTACGGGGCTTTGTATATTTATAATACTGCGCTGCCCACATCTGGTGCTGTCCCACATCTGTGGTGATAACAGCCTCTCCCTTGGTCACCCGGTCGATCTCCTCCATGATATAGGGACAGGAAAGCGCCGAGGTATCATAGGATAAAGGATATTTGTCTTTCAGCTCCTTGATGTGCGCCATCCATTCCTCATGTCTCTGCTCTTTGATCTTGGCATTCAGCTCTGTGAGCACTGCTTTCAGATCCCCTACCAGAGAAACATCTGTCCGGATATTTTTATTGATCTCCGCCGCATCGATGTCAATGTGAAGCACCTTTGCATTCTCCGCAAACTTCTTCGGATTTCCCACCACACGGTCGGAAAAACGCGCTCCCATAGCGATCAGGAGATCGCACTCGCTGACACCGAAGTTAGATGCCTTGGTGCCGTGCATGCCGATCATGCCCGTATATCTTTCGTCATAGCCATCGATAACGCCCTTCCCCATCAGCGTATCACAGACCGGCGCATCCACCAGCTTGGCGAAGGCTCTTACTTCCTCATGAGCCCCGGAGATCACAGCGCCGCCGCCCACATAGATAAAGGGCTTCTCAGCACTCTCTATCAGGCGGATGGCTTCCTCCAGTTCCGTCTCGGTATATCGTCCCTTCTGTGTCACGATCTTTTCCGGCTCCTGCTTCTCATACTCGCAGGAATTGGCTGTCACATCCTTCGTGATATCTACCAGAACCGGTCCGGGACGGCCGCTCTTCGCAATGGTAAAGGCTTTCCTTAAAGTATCCGCAAGAATCGCAACATCCTTTACAATATAGTTATGCTTGGTGATGGGCATGGTGATTCCCGCGATATCCACCTCCTGGAACGTATCTTTGCCCAGAAGAGGCAGGTTTACATTACAGGTGATCGCCACCATAGGCACCGAATCCATATAGGCTGTGGCAATACCTGTCACAAGATTGGTGGCTCCGGGGCCGCTGGTCGCCAGACAGACCCCTACCTTGCCGGTAGCTCTGGCATAGCCGTCCGCCGCATGGGACGCCCCCTGTTCATGGGATGTCAAAATATGATGAATCTCCTCGCTGTGCTTATATAATGCGTCATATACATTTAAGATCGTACCACCGGGATAGCCGAACACCGTGTCCACGCCCTGCTCTTTCAGACACTCCACTACGATCTCTGCTCCAGTCAATACCATTTTGTCTCCTCCGTTCCGAGGCATTTTTTGCCCCATTTTAATAACGTGCGTAATTTATTTTGCTCTTGGGATCTCCAAAATTGCTCCCCGGTTTCCGCTTGTCACCATCTCGCGGTATCTGGCAAGATAGCCGCTTGTCACCTTAGGCTCTCTGGGCTGCCAATTCTGCCTGCGCTTTGCAAGTTCCTCATCGGAAACTTTGATGTCCAGCTTCATATTCGGGATATCAATACTGATGATATCTCCCTCCTCCACCAGTGCGATGGGGCCGCCCACTGCCGCCTCCGGCGACACATGACCGATGGAAGCGCCTCTGGAAGCGCCGGAAAACCGTCCATCCGTGATCAACGCCACACTGGAGCCAAGTCCCATACCGGCGATCGCCGAAGTGGGATTTAGCATCTCACGCATACCAGGGCCTCCCTTGGGCCCCTCATAACGGATCACTACCACATCACCGGCTACGATCTTACCGCCCTTGATGGCCGCGATCGCATCCTCCTCACATTCAAAGACTCTTGCCGGGCCCTCGTGAACCATCATCTCCTCCACCACAGCGGAGCGTTTCACCACACTGCCGTCAGGGGCAAGATTTCCTTTTAAGACAGCCAGACCGCCGGTCTTACTGTAGGGATTTTCCACCGTCCGGATCACATCCGTGTTCTTATTGACAGCATCTTTGATATTCTCACCGATGGTATTTCCCGTGACCGTCATGCAGTCTGTATGGAGCAGACCAATATCTGCAAGCTCCTTCATCACCGCATAAACGCCGCCCGCCTCATTCAGATCTTCCATATACGTAGGACCTGCCGGCGCCAAATGACACACATTGGGCGTCTTTTCGCTGATCTCGTTGGCAAAGGCAATATCAAAATCAAAGCCCACCTCGTGAGCGATGGCCGGCAGATGCAGCATGGAGTTTGTGGAACACCCAAGCGCCATATCCACCGTGAGGGCATTTAAGATTGCATCCTTTGTCATAATATCTCTGGGTCTGATATTCTTCTCGAGAAGCTGCATCACCGCCATACCTGCGTGCTTTGCCAGCTTGATACGCTCAGAATACACTGCCGGGATCGTGCCGTTGCCGCGAAGTCCCATACCTAAGGCCTCCGTGAGACAGTTCATGGAATTTGCCGTGTACATACCGGAACAGGAACCGCAGGTGGGACAGGTCTTTTCCTCAAACTCCAAAAGCTCCTCATCCGTCATAGTGCCTGCCGCATGAGAGCCCACAGCCTCAAACATAGAAGAAAGGCTTCTCTTCTGCCCTTTTACATGACCTGCCAGCATGGGACCACCGGAGACAAATACCGTCGGCACGTTGATTCTCGCCGCAGCCATCAAAAGGCCCGGCACATTCTTGTCACAGTTGGGCACCATCACCAGCGCATCGAACTGATGAGCAAGCGCCATACACTCCGTGGAATCAGCGATCAGATCCCTGGTCACCAGAGAGTACTTCATGCCGATATGTCCCATCGCAATGCCGTCACAGACCGCGATCGCCGGAAATACCACAGGCACGCCGCCTGCCTCCGCCACGCCCAGCTTCACAGCGTCCACGATCTTGTCCAGATTCATATGTCCGGGTACGATCTCATTGTAAGAGCTGACGATACCCACCATAGGCTTTTTCATCTCCTCCTGGGTAAATCCTAGGGCATTAAACAAACTTCTGTGAGGCGCCTGCTGTACGCCCGTCTTCACGTTATCGCTTCTCATCCTTTATCTCCTCCGTTTTCCATTATTATCTATTATCTCAAAAATCAAATGCTCATTTCATGCGCGCTTGATTTTCTGCAAACATGACAAACTGCCAGTTTTCATATACCTGCGTCATATTCTCATTTAGATAGGCGCTTTTTCCTTCCACTTCCTCTTTCGACAGATAGAATTTCCACTCTTCGGGATCTTCCCTGTAATCGTAGTTCAGTCCCAAAAGCGCCTTGTCCAAAAGCACAACGTCCGCTTCCTCGATCTGTCTGGTGACCTGATCTTCCCCTCTGTCATAGAGGTAAAGCATCAAATATTCCTGATCGCAGTCCGTCACCGCCACCACATCCGCCTCGTCCAGATCGATCTGTGCATAGGCGTCCCGAATCAGCTCATCCCGCATACTGTAGGGTGATTGATCCAGAAAGG
The DNA here is from genome assembly GCA_014804615.1 of Lachnospiraceae bacterium. Lineage (GTDB taxonomy): Bacteria > Bacillota > Clostridia > Lachnospirales > Lachnospiraceae > UBA3282. Next base: position 111,751 of record JAAUZL010000003.1, on the reverse strand, counting down.
TGCCCGCATAGGAAATACCGGCAAGCCCCAACGCCAAAACAATCACACAGCCTGCCGCACTGCCCCTTTTCCAGACACCGCAGTGTCTCTGTAAAAAATCTACAAGCTTCTGCACCAGCCATCCCAGCAAAAGCGCCACCCACACGCCCAGAAAGGAGAACACTCTCTGATAGGGCAGCTTACATTGTATAAAAAGCACTAATGCCAAAAGCAATGCCGTCAACACAAAATACCATTCCAGAAAAGCAGGCTCCCCCCGCTTTTTGATCAGCCACCCCACCGCCAAAAGCAGTGCCGCCGCAAGGAGAATGCACCAGCCATTTCTCGGCAGTCCGAACAGCGGCGCAAGCTGGGTTCTAAACAGTGTCCGCAGCCAGTGGTCTGCCTGCGCCGAAAATGCCTGTCTGGTCATACTCTGAATATAAGGGGTATCCAGCATATAGCTGATGCCCTCCGATAATGCCTGAAAGGGTGCATGCAATATGATCTCAATATGCCCTGCCGTATAGAAAGGCCCGTCCGGTGTTTTGGAGAGCAGATTGGAGCCGACAGCCAGCCACAGGATCCCGTAAAGGCCCGCCGTGCAGACCGCGCTCACCAGAGAAACACTGATCAATCGACCAAGCCGCCTGTACTCTTTCTGCAACAGAAGCAGAAAGCCGCCGATCAGGCAGATCGGCATGACCACATACAAACTGCTGGGAATCGCCCAGAGCGATATCACCAGAGCCAATCCAAAACATATATAATCACGCTTGTTATCTTTTTTCTCCGCTACGATATGATAAAGTGTCAGGATCGCTGTCAGGTAACAGAAGGTCACAAGCGCATAGCCCCTGCCCTGCACCGCAAGCTGATTGACCATATACAGACTCGCAAACACAAACACCGGAAGCAGCGCAACACCCTTTGTAAAGCATTTCCGGGAGATCCGATAGAGAAGAACCAGACTCCCCAGACTGCACAGATAGGATACACCACGCAGGGCGACGGGAGCGCTTCCAAATATTCCCAGACAGGCTGAGAGCGCTGAGTACCCCACATGATTGTTGGGCAGCGGCCAATGGATCGCCGCATAGACAGGCCCTCTGCTGATAAAATAATAGTAAGTGTACAGCTCGTCATACCAGGGCGTCAGGGCAAACATTCTGTATCCGTAATAGACTGCCATGCCCAGAAACAGCAGGAGAAAAGCTCCCTCTTCCCAGCTGCGTTCCCGTTTTTTCCCGGTGATAAAAAAGGCTGTCCCTCTTTGTTCTCTACTTTTTATAAAATAACGCATGCTTTTATTTGATTCTTTCCACGATCAGGTCACCCATCCGCTTACAGCCCACCTGTTTACAGCCCTCGGACATAATATCTCCTGTACGGAAACCATCCTGCAGTACCTGCTTGACTGCCGCATCAATGGCATCCGCCTCCCGATCCAGATCAAAGCTGTAGCGCAGCATCATGGAGGCGGAAAGAATCGTAGCGATGGGGTTCGCAATGTCTTTGCCCGCGATATCCGGCGCGGAGCCGTGGCTCGGCTCGTACAATCCAAACTTGGTGTCATTTAAGGAAGCGGATGCCAGCATACCGATGGAACCGGTCACCATACTCGCCTCATCGGAGAGGATATCTCCGAACATATTCTCTGTCAGGATCACATCGAACTGAGCAGGATCCTTCACCAGCTGCATAGCACAGTTATCCACCAGCATATGCTCTAAAGTCACATCCGGATAGTCCATCGCCACTTCCTCCACCACGCTGCGCCAGAGTCTGGAAGAATCCAGCACATTGGCCTTATCCACGCTGGTCACCTTTTTCCTGCGCTTTCTGGCAATGTCGAATCCCTTGATCGCTATCCTGCGGATCTCATTCTCATCGTAAGTCAGCGTATCGATCGCTTTTCTCACGCCGTTTTCCTCTACCGTTTTTCTCTCACCAAAATACAGGCCGCCCGTCAGCTCCCGCATGATCATCATATCAAAACCAGCCACTGAGATTTCTTCCTTCAGAGGACAGGCTCCTGCCAGTTCCTCATATAAAACCGCAGGTCTTAAGTTTGCAAACAGATTAAGCGCCTTGCGGATACCCAGAAGTCCTGCCTCCGGCCGCAGATTTGGCGGCAGTTTATACCAGAGAGAAGTGGTGGTATCACCGCCGATGGACCCCATCAGTACCGCGTCCGCGCTCTTCGCCGTCTCCACAGCCTCCTCCGTCAGGGGCACACCGTGCACATCAATAGACGCACCGCCCATCAGAATATCCGTATACTGCATGTCGTGTCCGTATTTCTCTGCCACCGCATCCAGTACTTTTTTCGCCTCCGCTACGATCTCCGGGCCAATTCCGTCTCCCGGAATACAGGTTATCTTCAAATTCATACCATCCTCCATCCTGGGCCGTCTGTCAAACCATCCGCCCTTTGTACCTGAAAAGCCATAAAGTCAAAAATATCACTTATATATCATAGACTATTCCTGCCCAAATTTCAATATAGAAAAGCCGGGCCACCTTAAGCCCGGCTTTTTCAAACTCTCTGTATTGCTTTTCTTATTCTGCTGTAAAACTTGCTTCTGCAAGAACTGTTCCGTCCGGAGCGCAATATCTGATGCCGTAGGACACTGTTCCTTTTTCTGCACCGATCGCACTATCCAACGCACCGGCAAGCGCCGAGAAAGCTGAGCCCACTGCATCTATACCGTCATTCAGCTGCTCTGATATATCATCCGGTAATTCTACAGAATCCTTGAAAGTAGCTACACAGACAACCGCATTTCCCTTCACCTCGATCTCCATGTCCATCTGGTCGTTTTCCTGTGCCTCTGCCTGCTCCTTGAGCTGCTGTTCCGCAGTCGGATCTGAATATATATACTCCTCAAGTGTCATCTGTCCGCTGCTTTCTTCCTCAGCAGGCGCTTCCTCCTCTGCGGGAGCCTCAGCCTCTTCTTCCACCTCAGCAGGCGCCTCTTCCTCTGTGGAATCCTCCTCTACAACTGCAGGCGCCGCGCTTTCTTTCGCGCTGTCAGAACCGCCACATGCTGTTGCAGACATTGCAAGCGTCAATAACGCTGCACAAAGAATTGTTTTCACTGTTTTCCTTTTCATAACATTCTCCTCCATAAAAACTTTTCTGTAATATATTATCAGTCAAGAGAGGATTTTACATCATTTATTTTCCATTGTCAACAAGAAAAAAGGACCATGACTTTTACGCTGCGTCATGGCCCAAATATGCCTTTTCTAATGTTCTATTCCGTCTCCGCTTTCTCGATCTGCGCCACAGCAGATTTCTGCATGGGAATACGGCAGTTCTTATTGCTGCCAAACTCTACGATGACCGTATCGTCATTGATATCGATCACGATACCGTAAAATCCGCTGGTGGTCAGTACGCAGTCGCCTACCGCCATATCTGCCAGCATGGCCGCAACCCTTTTCTGTTCTTTCTTCTGCGGACGGATCATGATAAAATACATGAACGCCACGATAACCACAATATAGATGACCATGACCAGACCGCCGCCCGTAGCAGCCGCCGCATCAGCCGTTAATAAAAATCCCATAGTATGTCCTCCATTATCTTTTCTATCAAAAATCTAAAGCTTATGATACACAACTTGAAAAGGAAAAACAAGCCCCTTCCTGAAATTTACGGATTCATTCCCGCAAGCTTCCGCTTCTTGTATGCAGCAAATTCCCCCTGCTCCAACGCCTCTCTTATCTCTCCCATCATAGTATTGTAGAAATACAGGTTGTGAAGCACGCAGAGGCGCATACCCAGCATTTCCTTTGCTTTCAGCAGATGTCTGATATAAGCTCTTGAATACCGCCTGCAGGCCGGACAGTTACACCCTTCCTCTATCGGTCTATCATCCAATTCGTACTTCGCATTAAACAGATTGATCTTGCCCCGGTTCGTATAAAGATGTCCATGCCGCCCGTTTCTCGTCGGATACACGCAGTCAAAGAAATCCACGCCCCGCTCTACGGCCTCCAGAATGTTAGCCGGTGTTCCCACTCCCATTAGATAAGTAGGTTTGTCCTTAGGCAGATAAGGTACCGTCTCCTCGATCACATGATACATCTGCTCATGACTCTCCCCCACGGCCAGACCTCCCAGCGCATAACCGTCACAATCAAGATCCGCGATCTGTTTCGCGTGTTCAATGCGGATATCATCAAAGACTGCCCCCTGATTGATTCCAAATAACAGCTGCTCTTTATTTATGGTGTCTTCCAGAGCATTCAACCGCTTCATCTCCTGCCTGCAACGGACAAGCCATCTGGTGGTCCGTGCCACGGAATCCTCGACATACCTTCTCTCCGCCACGCTGGAAGGGCACTCATCAAAAGCCATCGCTATGGTGGAAGCCAGATTCGATTGGATCTGCATACTCTCCTCCGGTCCCATAAATATCTTGCGGCCGTCTATATGGGAATGAAAATACACACCTTCCTCTTTGATCTTGCGCAATCCCGCCAAAGAAAACACCTGAAACCCACCGGAATCCGTGAGAATCGGCTTGTTCCAGGACATGAATCTATGCAGTCCGCCCATCTGTCTGATGACATGATCTCCCGGGCGCACATGCAGATGATAGGTATTAGACAGCTCTACCTGCGTTCCTATGGTTTCCAGATCTTCGGTGGACACGGCTCCCTTGATTGCCGCCACCGTTCCGACATTCATAAAGACAGGGGTCTGTATCGTACCGTGCACTGTCGTCAATTCGGCCCGTTTCGCCCTGCCTTCTTGTTTTAAAATCTTATACATGTAAGCCTCTTTCCACTAAAGCTTCTTCTATTATAAATATTTATCCCAAAACTCTTCCAGACAGAGGTTCTCTTCCTTCATGATCATAGCTGCCTCCCTGCCCACATAACGGAAATGCCAGGGCTCATACTCTATTCCGGTGATGTATTCCTTACCGGAAGGATATCGCACTATGAATCCATATTCATGACTGTGTTCCTCGAGCCACTGTCCCTCCTCTGTCTCGGCAAATCCCTGCTTCAACGGCTGATACGTATCGGATGTGATATCCAGCGCAAGACCAACCTCATGCTCACTGCATCCCGGGACGGTGATTACCTGGGAAGTTCTTTTATAAGCTTCCATATAAGACAATCCCTGCTGCATATATTCTTTAATCCGGTTATTAAAATTAGATTTCTGATGATCAGATGTTCTGTAGGGGGATCTGACCATCAGATTAAGCCCATCCTTCTGCGCCGCCTTCATCATAAGCAGCAGATCCTCTATCACACGCTCATCACAGCGCATGCCGGAGGCAAAGGATCCCAATGTAAAGTCATAGTCCTCGGAGATAGGATGCTGCTTGTTGATCAACACAAGATTCCAATCAGAAGCATCAAAGGTGAGTTCATCCCTGTTCACAGCATACTCTGTCTCTGTATAGTCTGTCCCTACAGGTTCGTGATCATGATTCTCCAACAGATCATCCAGCGTGTAGGTTTCAATTTCTTCATCCTCCTGCTCCAACGGAAAGGACTCCCCTTCCAGTTCCAGGAGCACTTCACTCTCAGAAGTCACCGGATCCACCGCCGCAAGCGTAATGTCTGAGGTCTCCACGATAGCGCTGTAGGTCTCCTGCACACTCGTAAACCCTGTCCGTTCAGCGAAAACCGCAAAAGAAAAACTGCAGCTGCTCATAAAGAAGATCGCCACAAAGGCCATGCTCGCATACCGCTTGCCGTTAGTCATAAAATGTCTGCCTAAATAATAGAACAGAAGCACTACCGGCAGGATCACGATACAGGGATACTTCAACACTTTATGTTTCTTCGCCACACCCGTAAAATATGAAATTATATTTTCGCGANATGTTTTATCCATCTAAAACCCCAGATTCATTTGCTACGATTACTCTGTCATATATCATAACACATAAAATTTATTTGTACACCCCTTTTTTATGTAAATCTGTCATATTTCTACACTTTTTTTATTTCTTTTCCCTTTTGATTTGATTTTTTATATTCCTGCTCTTGCCAAAGTAAGATCTTCATCCGGTTTTCTTTCGCNTTCTTTTTCCTTACCCGCTCTTGCATTTTATACCAAATATGGTATTCTGATTACGGGTAAACCGTGAGAATACGCATAAATTTCAACTGATATACGTTTCTCCGCACACAAAAGCAACGTATCCTTTGTAGTCCAATATTTAATTGTGCATTTGATATTTCATATGCAATTTAATTTTGCAGGATATCTTGCGTGCTATTTTCAGAAAACTTCACACAACTAGAGAAAGGATCAGACAATGGCAGGTTCAACACTGGGAATTATCTATCGAATCACCACATGGGGAGAATCTCATGGCGCCGGACTGGGCGTTGTGATAGACGGCTGCCCCGCAGGACTCCCCCTCGACNCAAACGATATTCAGATATATTTAGACCGTCGNAAGCCCGGGCAGAGTTCCATCACCACGCCACGCAAAGAGGCGGACNCCGTAGAAATCCTCTCCGGTATCTTTGAGGGAAAAACTACCGGCACACCCATCAGTCTCCTTGTCAGGAACACCTCGCAGCAATCCAGAGATTACAGCGAGATNGCAAACTGCTACCGTCCCGGACACGCCGACTATACCTTTGATCAAAANTACGGCTTCCGNGACTATCGCGGCGGCGGACGTTCCTCCGNCAGGGAAACCATAGGACGCGTGGCTGCCGGCGCNATCGCCGCCAAGGNTCTCGCNGAATTNGGCATACNNCTTAATGCNTACACGAANTCCATCGGNCCCATANCGATCGANCCAAACNNCTTCGATCANAGCGCNATCCGGGAAACNCCCACNTNTATGCCNGACAGAGAGGCCTCCGCNAAAGCNGAAAAATATCTGGCNGANTGTATGAGAAANTATGATTCNGCAGGCGGTGTGATCGAATGTGTGATAGACGGCGTNCCCGCCGGTCTGGGNGATCCGGTATTNGAAAANCTGGACGCCAANCTGGCAAAGGCNGTGATGTCCNTGGGNGCNGTCAANGCGGTNGANATNGGNGANGGCATAGANGTCACCACCCGNAACGGTTCCGNAAANAANGANCCNTTCCGNATNCAGNNCGNACAGNTCGTNAAAACNAGCAACCANGCAGGCGGCATTCTGGGCGGTATCAGCGATGGCTCACAGATCGTACTGCGCGCCCACATAAAACCNACGCCTTCCATCTTTTCNCCTCAGGATACCGTCAATGGANANGGGGAAGAGATCAGCATTTCCATCAAGGGNCGNCACGATCCCGTNATCGTCCCNAGAGCNGTGGTGGTNGTGGAATNNATGGNTGCNATCACNCTTTTNGATGCNCTTNTGGTGAANGCNGGNGCAAANATGGANCACCTGAAANCAATATACAAAAATTAAATCAAGAAGAAAAATGTGGCATATATTAAATTCTCTTTTAATATATGCCACATTTTCTATTTTTGTCACTTCTCAGTTTTTTGAAACCGCCATTTTAAGTTAACCTGTCGGTACGNTTCCANATTACTNNTATTTCGTCTGATAACAATTGCTGTTTTCGTGATATCATCCGTTATTTTCTCTGACNACAATTTCGCCGANNCACTCCATAACNGGTGCTTCTCTTATGATTTCTCCCACACTNTCCACAGTAATNGTACCNGTTCTCGGATTTTTAATGGAAATCACATGTCCCCGGATNTCNGCCTCCACATCAGAATANTCAAANGCAAGATCNGTATCNTCCATAGTGCANTTGATCAATTTCAGATTNTTACAATAACANAGAGGCTGTGTCCCTATGATCTTGCAGTCGATCAGGGTCANNCCATCGGANAACCATGCCAGATACTCGCCCTTCACCACACTGTTTCTCACCGTCACATTCTCGCTGTGCCAGAAGGCATCCTTGGTATCCAGCACACAGTCTGTNATCTCCAGNTTNTTCATATACTGGAANGAATATTTTCCCGTCATCTTCACCCGTTCCAGCTTNACATCCGAGCTGTCAAAAAAGAGATACTCNGAGGTNATCTCCGAATCCGTCANCGTGATCTCCTTGGATTTCCATCCAAACTCCTGCGATACAATACGACAATCCTCCANCCGTATCCTCTCACACTCTCTGACCGCCTTGATACCGCCGAGAACAGATTTCCTGATCACACCGTCCGCAGCATACCAGATCGCCGCCCTTGTCAGCTCATCCATGGAAGAGTCCTGCATGGTAAATCCCTGTACATGCCACAGCGGATAGCGCAGCGAAAAAGTACACTTTGTCAGATTCACATCTCTGGATTCCTTCAACGCCGATTCCCCATCCGCCNGCCCGGCAAANATACACTCNGTCACATCCGCATTCTGCAGATGATATAGCGCCCGCTCCTCATCAAANTGTCCGTTTGCAATCGTTGTTCTCATGTGAGCCTCCTTTTATCTATTTTCACTCCCTAGTGCNCATTCGAAAGACTTNGTCTGCGCACTACTCATTNCCTTCGCGAAGGTAACTGCTGATGCAGTAAAGCGTCTGCCCCTCATACTCCACCCGGGACCATCCGTAATCCTCGTTGATACCCGTCCGTGTCACATACTCTCCATTNTGCAGCACCGCAACAACCACAGCATCTGGATTTGTCACGCTGGGCAGAGCCCTCAAATTCACTTCAATCTTTGCTGTCACCTGTTCATTTCGTTCTGAGAATCTGGTCTTCAGGCCATCGCCGCTTCCCGCGCCCTCCTGCACGTTCTCCTTGGGCGCCTGGTATCCCAGATCTGTTGTCAGATAGCTGCTCACCGCATAGACCGTCTGCCCATTGTAGGTAAGCCTGGACCAGCCGCTGTCGCTGATACCCGTTCTTGTAAGCGATTCCCCGTTTTGCAGAGTATAGACTACTGTGCTGTCCTCCCCCTGGCTTGGAATGTTGCGCAGATTGGTGGAGTCCTTGGCGGTAACTTCCTCGTTTACCTCCGCAAAATGCATCAACGCCTCCACATCCGCCTGAGCTTCCTCCGGTGCTTCCCCGTTCTGCGCCTCCGCCGTCCCNTCATAGCCGAAATATGCGATATTNACATCCACCGNGCGGCCTATTCCGGCAACCGTTCCCCGGTTCGTATACTGCCACATGGCATGCACTCCCTGATAGGAAGATTTTCCCGTCTGAGGATAGGGTGCCGACGGGTACTGTGATACCCAGATCTTATAGGTATTCTCAATCCGGGATGTCACCCACTTGGCTTCTCCTGTCAGCTCACCCATGGAGGCGTANAACATGGGNGTATATCCNCTCTCATATATTCTATTCAGAAAAGCGATGGCNATATCCGTNCGTCTGTTCNTTCGACAANCCGTACTGTGCGCTNTCNGCGCGCTCAAATCCCTCGCAGTCATAAGCCACCGGNTANGTGATNCGNTACTGNGCNATATAATCTGCTACCCAGTCCGCCTCTTCCACTGCCTCTGTCTCATTGACAGCGGTAGAAAAAAAGTACACGCCCAGCTTAATACCGTTTTTCTGGGCTTCCTGCATATTATATCTGGCNTTGCTGTCNGCGACGATCTCCCGGGTNCCGTCCATCCGNTANCCNGTNCTCACCATGGCAAANTCNACNCCNGATGCCGCCACCTGCGCCCAGTCTATGGTTCCCTGGTATCTGGCCACATCTATGCCAAANCTNAACTGGTTCGTCTCAGCCGCAGACTCGGAGGAGAGAAGTTTGCTCACATCCACTTCCGTTCCTACTTCCGTTCCCATAGTCTCTGTCTGGGGATCCTCCGCATCCTGCGCAGAAAGTTCTTCCTCAGCATCAGGTTCTATGCCATCCTGCTTCGCAGTTTCCACGGCTTCGTGAGAAGCATCTGCCTCCGCATCCGGCTCAGACGGCTGCTCCTGCGGCATCTCCACCTCTTTGACAGACAGCTCTTCCATAGCTGCTAAGGTTTCCTCCTTATTCTTTCTGCCGCCCAGAAACAGTATCATCGCCGCCCCNGCAACGATNACCGCTGCGAGCGCTATGACAGCCGGAAACAATACCTTCCGTACAAAGCGCAGTGTCTTTTCGTCCAGCGCATCATCNAAGGCTTCCTCNTAATCCTCTTCCTCTGTCTCCTCTTCCAGATCAATAAACTCCAGATCGTTGTTTTCCTCTAATTTCACGGTATCTCACTCCTGTCAGTCCGCCAATTCACGTTGCATTTTATCACATACGTTATTTAATTAAAAGCTCTCCAAAAGCTCCAGATAGAATTCATAGTAATCTTTCCGGTCTTCTTTGGAAAACTGGATCGCCGACTTGGGATGCTGATTCAATATCCCTGTCAGCAGATAGGGCACATCATAGCCCCACTTTAATCCGGATTCCCGCAGCGGAACGATATGTTTCTCAATAAACTGCAGAATCGGATTGATATTATATTTCGGATTCTTTAAGAAACCGAGAAGCAGCTCGCTGGGGCAGTTGCCGCAGCCGCGCCCGAGACTGCTCACCGTAGCGTCCAGATAGCTGACACCTTTGATAACCGCCTCCGTCGTGTTGGCAAACGCCAGCTGCTGGTTATTGTGCGCGTGGATTCCCACCTTTTTCCCGTATTTGTCCGCTACTTCCAGATATTTTTCAGAGAGACGTCTCACCTGCTCCGGATAAAGAGAACCATAGCTGTCCACCAGATAGACCGTACCTACACTGCTCTGACAGAGAAGCTCCAATGCCGCATCAATATCCACCTCATTCGATTTGGAGATCGCCATGATATTCACCGTGGTCTCATAACCTTTCTTTGTGCAGTCCTCGATCATCTCAATGGCCGCCGGTATGGTATTGATATAGGTGGCAACACGCACCAGATCCACAGGACTGTCCTTCTTTGCCAGAATATCCCGCTTGAAATCACACCTTCCCACATCCGCCATCACAGCGATCTTCATATCCGTCTTATTATCGCCTACAACGGCACGGATATCCTTATCGTCGCAGAATTTCCACTTGCCGAATTTCTTCACGTCAAACATGTCCTTCGACGCCTTATAGCCGAATTCCATGTAATCCACTCCGGCCTTGATATTGGCCTGATACAGGTCCTTTACAAACTCATCCGTAAAGAAAAAATCATTGACCAGACCNCCGTCCCGCAGTGTACAGTCCACCACCTTGATATCCGGTGCATAGGACATAAGTGTTCTCTTGCTCTTTGTATTCTCCATNTTCTTTTCCCTCCGNCNGTTATNNCGNCNNTATCCTGTNNCTATNNTTTNGACTATACTAAAATCTTCTTAAAGCTCTTCTTTCCNTTTTTCACNATAAATTCTTCNGCNGCGATNTCCTCCTTNGTGTAGGANGCNTTCACATCNCTGATCTTCTCNCCCTTCACGGTCACGCCGCCCTGNTCNACCGCTCTGCGGGCATCNGAACGGGANNTCACCATACCGGCAGCCACCANGATTCCCAGAATATCGATCCTGCCATCCTTAAAATCGGTCTCTTNNAGCGTCACNGTGGGCATATTCTCCGAGCTTACGCCGCCTGANAAGAGCGCTCTGGACGCTTCTTTCGCCTTTCCTGCCTCTTCTTCCCCGTGCACCAGATTGGTCANCTCGTAAGCCAGGATCTCCTTCGCCTCGTTTAACTGACTGCCCTCCCATGCNGTCCATCTCCTCGATCTGCTCNANNGGCAGGAATGTCAGCATCCGCAGGCACTTCAGCACATCNGCATCGTCCACATTGCGCCAGTACTGATAAAANTCAAANGGCGTAGTTTTATTGGGATCCAGCCACACGGCACCCTTCTGCGTCTTNCCCATCTTTTTGCCCTCAGANTTCATAAGAAGGGTGATGGTCATGGCNTANGCATCCTTGGANAGCTTACGNCGGATCAGATCTGTNCCGCCCAGCATGTTNCTCCACTGNTCGTCTCCGCCAAACTGCATATTACAGCCGTATCTCTTATAGAGCTCCAGGAAATCNTAGCTCTGCATGATCATNTAGTTAAACTCCAGNAAGCTTAANCCCTTCTCCATNCNCTGNTTATAGCACTCTGCNCGNAGCATATTATTNACNNNNAAGCAGGCNCCCACNTCNCTGATAAANTCCACATAATTNANATCTAACAGCCAGTCCGCNTTGTTGACCATNAGNGCCTTGCCCTCGGANAAATCNATAAACCGGCTCATCTGCTTTTTAAAGCACTCACAATTGTGCTCGATGGTCTCCTTCGTCATCATGGACCGCATATCTGTCCGCCCNGAAGGATCGCCGATCATCGCCGTACCNCCGCCGATCAGGGCGATNGGCTTATTNCCCGCCTCCTGCAGACGCTTCATCAGACANAGCGCCATGAAATGTCCCACATGCAGNCTGTCNGCNGTAGGNTCAAACCCGATATAAAAGGTTGCCTTTCCATTNTTGATCAGATCACGGATCTCNTCAGCATCCGTCAGCTGTGCNAGGAGTCCNCTCNCCTGTAATTCCTCNTANATTCCCATGTTTTTCCTCCATTCCGTAAAGAAACCCCCGTCCTGTTATCAGGACGAGGGTTTTACTCGTGTTACCACCTAATTTCACAGACGACTCACATCGTCTGCCTCACCGAGTACAATTATCAGATAACACATGCTATTTATCTATAATGATACTCTCCTGCTATAACGTGCATTCCTCCGTCGCGGCCTACTAAGAAACATCCTGTCTCTATTCTGCCGTGAAGCTCCGAGATGTATTCATGAAAAAGTTCCCGCGCGCCTCTCATCATCCGGCTGCTTTCTGTCCGTTCCCTGATCCACTACTTGTTCTCATCAACGCCTGTCATATAATATTTATAAAACTTTACTGCCTTATAATGTATACGAAATTTTCGGCTTTGTCAACTGTTTTTCTCTGGAAATGCCCTATCATCTCAGTGAATCCCCAGATCCTCTCCCGCTATAGTGCCGATTCCGTTCTTGTCAAGAACCTCCGTAAGACCATCCGTGTCCGCCACACGGAAAATCATGCAGGCTTTTCCATCCCTTTGTCCAAATACGGAATACATGTACTCCACATCAATTCCGGCAGTGGAGATCAAGCTCAGCACTTTGCTTAAACCGCCCGGCGTATCCGGAACCGCCACGCCCACAACAGGCGTCATGGTCAGGATGAAACCCTGTTCCAGCAGAATAGAGGAAGCCTTCGTCGCATCGTCCACGATCAGGCGCAAAACGCCGTAATCCGCTGTCTCTGCAATATTGATCGCACGCATATTCACCTGGTTATCCGAGAGAATGCCGGTGATATCCGCAAGCTGTCCTGCTTTATTTTCCAGAAATACAGAAATCTGAGGTATTGTCATATACTTGTTCCTCCTGTCTTATATTTTCCGATTATCTATCACGCGCACCGCCTTGCCCTCACTTCTGGTAATGGACTTGGGCGCAACCAGACGCACTTTGGCGTAGATGCCGAGCATCGCCTTTAACGCCGCCACCAGGCTTTTCTCCATCTCCGTGATCTTGCCCAGATTATCAGAGAAGTTTTCCGGTGTCATCTCCACCAACACCTCGAGCGTATCGGAATTGTTGACACGATCCACAATGATCTGATAGTTCGGGGGATACCCCTGCTCCATCAGCACTGTCTCAATCTGAGACGGGAATACATTGACACCCTTGATGATAAGCATATCATCGCTTCTTCCCATGGGCTTACTCATCTTGACATGCGTACGGCCACAGGAACATTTCTTTCTGGTAAGAACACAGATGTCTCTGGTGCGGTAACGAAGCAGCGGGAACGCCTCCTTGGTGATGGAGGTAAATACCAGTTCTCCCTTACTGCCTTCAGGGAGAACCTCTCCCGTATCCGGATCGATGATCTCGGCAATAAAGTGATCCTCGTTGATGTGCATGCCGGTCTGCTCACTGCATTCGAAGCTGACACCGGGACCGCTGGTCTCCGTGAGACCGTAGATATCATAAGCCTTGATTCCCAGCTTATTCTGAATATCCTGACGCATCTCCTCACTCCATGCTTCCGCACCAAAGATGCCTGCTTTCAATTTGATCTTATCCCTAAGTCCATGCTCATGGACACTCTCTGCAAGATAAGCGGCATAGGAAGGCGTACAGCAAAGAATGGTAGCTTCCAGATCCACCATAAACTGCAATTGACGCTCCGTATTGCCTGATGACATGGGAAGGGTCAGGCAGCCCACTCTGTGACTTCCACCATTCAGTCCCGGACCTCCGGTGAAAAGACCATACCCATAGCAGACATGACAGACATCCTCATTGGTGCCGCCTGCCGCCACAATAGCACGGGCACAGCAGTCCTCCCACAGATCAATGTCGTGCTGGGTGTAAAAAGCCACTACCCTGCGTCCGGTCGTGCCGGATGTGGACTGGATGCGGACACAGTCCTTGAGAGGTTTCGCCAGCAGACCGTAAGGATAAGCCTCCCGCAGATCGTCCTTCGACAGGAAAGGAAGCTTATGCAGATCCTCCACACTCTGAATATCTTCAGGTGTAACCCCCTTCTCCTCCATCTTCTTACGGTAGTAAGGCACATTGTCCCAGACATGGCGCACCTGCTTCACCAGGCGTTCATTCTGCCACGCGAGAATCTGCTCTCTGTCCGCGGTTTCAATTTCTTTCTGGTAATACCTTTGTTCCATAAGTTTATTCTCCTTCTCTTTTGAGGCATTGACTACGCGCTTTGGCCCAGTTCAAATGCCTTCTTATTCAATTCCAGGAATTTCGACGGTACGCTGTGCTCGATCGCATCCATCCACTCTTCCGTCGTAAAGTCAAAGTGTTTGGCAAGCCTGCCCATGAGCACCAGATTCACCGCCTTGCTGCTTCCCGCCTGCTCCGCAAGGGAAAGCGCGTCAAGCGCATCCACATGGATGCCAAGCCCTCCGAGCTTCTCCTCCAGGCTTTCCGGATAAACTGCCGCCCCGGCAATCACCGGCATAGGGTTGACCTGCTGGCTGTTGACGATGATCCTGCCGCCGGGCTTTAAGTATTCTGTATAACGGGCCGCCTCCAGAAGTTCAAAAGAAAGGATGCAGTCCGCCTGTCCCTTGTCTATAATGGGGGAACATACCCTGTCGCCCCACCGAACGTAAGTGACAACGCTGCCGCCACGCTGGCTCATGCCGTGTACCTCGCTCACCTTCACATCAAATCCTTTCGTGAGGAGCAAGCGTCCCAAAAGTTTACTTGCCAAAAGCGTGCCCTGTCCGCCCACACCGACAATCATAATATTTTTTGTTTCCATCTCCACTTTACCTCGCATCTCTTAGCCTAACGCACCGAATTTACACAACTGTTCACAGACCCCGCATCCCACACAGAGCGTTGCGTCGATCACTGCCTTGCCGTCCACCATGCTGATGGCAGGACAGCCGATGTTCATGCACGCCTTACAACCTTTACACTTCTCCGGATCAGAACAGATCGGCCCGGGATGCTTCACATATTTCAGCAGCGCGCAGGGACGACGGGAGATAATGACGGAAGGCTCATTTGCCGCAAGTTCCTCCTGAATCACCGTCTGGCAGGCTTCCATATCGTAAGGATCTACCACCCGCACCCGGTTGATTCCCACAGCACGGCACAGGCTCTCCAGATCGATCTTTGTGCAGGGATCTCCTTTCAGGTTATACCCCGTAGTGGGGTTCTGCTGATGGCCCGTCATGCCTGTAATGGAATTATCCAGTATGATCACCGTGGCATTTGACTCATTGTATGCGATATTGATCAGCCCCGTAACGCCGGAATGGATGAAGGTGGAATCGCCGATAACCGCCACAGTTCTTCCGTCACTCTCCGCATCACCCGCTTTGACAAAACCATGAAGCCCCGACACGGAAGCTCCCATACAGACAGTGGTGTCGATCGCATTCAAAGGTGCAACCGCCCCCAATGTATAACACCCGATATCTCCAAGCACTGTAAGTTTTAATTTTTTCAACACATAGAAGATGCTGCGATGGGGACAGCCTGCACACATCACCGGTGGCCTCGCCGGAATATCCTCCGAAAGGACGGGCCCCGTCTGCACTGCTCTCCCAAGCTTCTCCTTCACAATATTCTGGCTGAGCTCTCCGATACTGGAAAAGAGATCTTTTCCCGACACTGAAAGTCCCAGATTTTTACAGTGGCTCTCGATAAAACCATCCAGTTCTTCCACCACCACCAGCTTATCAACGGAAGCCGCAAAGTCCTTTATCTTCTGCTCCGGCATCGGCCAAATCATCCCCAGCTTCAAAACAGGGTATGTATCCCCAAAGGCCTCTTTCACATACTGATAGCAGGTGGATGAGGTAACGATGCCATAGCTCTTATCCGTTCCCGGCTCCACCCGGTTGATATCCGCTGCTTCCGCCCAGGCCGTCAGTGCTTTGGTACGCGCCTCCACTTCCGGATGACGTCTCTTTGCATTGGCCGGCATCATTATGTATTTCCCGGGATTCTTCTCATATTTCTTCTGCTCCGGCAGCACCCGCTCCCCCGTCTCCACCACACTCTGAGAATGGCTGACACGAGTACACATCTTAATGAGAACTGCCGTATCATACTCTTCGGAAAGCTCATAAGCAAGCTTTGCAAAGGCCAACGCCTCCGCAGAATCGGAGGGTTCCAGCATGGGAATCTTTGCCGCCTGCGCATAATGTCTGGAATCCTGTTCATTCTGAGAGCTGTGCATGCCGGCATCATCGGCTACACCGATCAGAAGTCCCGCATTTACCCCGGTATAGGAAATGGTAAACAGAGGATCCGCCGCCACATTCAAGCCCACGTGCTTCATGGCGCAAAAGCTCCGCTTTCCTGCCAAAGAAGCGCCAAGCGCTGCCTCAAGAGCCACCTTCTCGTTGGGTGCCCACTCGGCATACACTTCTTCGTATTTCGCCACAGACTCGGTAATCTCCGTACTGGGCGTTCCCGGATAGCTGGATACAAAGCAGCAGCCAGCCTCATAGAGTCCTCTGGCAACTGCCTCATTGCCAAGCATCAGTGTTTTCATATAATTTCCTCCTTATGACTGATCGCCGATGGAATCTGTCACAGAAACCGTCACTTTCTTCTCGTAACAGGAGAAAACATGCTCCAGAGTCTTCTCTTCCGGCGCTTTTGTAAACATGCTCACCACAGGTACGATCACAAGTCCTGCCAGCATACAGAATGCGCCGGCATTGATCGGAGACTGCAGATAAGCGGGGAAGCTTGCCCGGAAAAAGATGTTAGCAAGCATCACGATCGTCGAGAACAAAAAGCTCACCCAGCAGGCCGCCTTAGTCGTCCGCTTCCAATACAATCCATAGAGGAAGGGAGCAAGGAAAGCACCGGCTAACGCGCCCCAGCTCACACCCATGAGCTGTGCGATAAAGGTGACATTGGAACGATACTGGATCAACGCGATCACCACAGAAATCGCAATAAACACCACCAGTAGGGCCCGCATCCATTTGACCTGTTTCTTTTCATCCATCTCTTTAATAATAGTACCTTTAATAAAGTCCAGCGTCAAGGTGGAACTGGATGCCAATACCAGGGAAGAAAGGGTGGACATGGAGGCAGAGAGCACCAGAATGACCACCACAGCGATCAATATCGTAGGAAGTCCCGATAACATGGTCGGCACCACCGAGTCATAGCCGTTCGCCGCAATATCGATCCTGTCACTGAAAAGTCTGCCGAAACCGCCTAAAAAGTAACAGCCGCCGGAGACAATGGTTGCGAATACCGTGGAAATCACCATACCTTTGTTAATAGCGCTCTCACTCTTGATCGCGTAAAACTTCTGCACCATCTGAGGCAGCCCCCAGGTTCCCAGACTGGTGAGAATCACCACGCCGAGAAGTCCTGCCGGGTCAGGACCAAAGAAGGAATTGAATACACCCGGCGCAGCGGAAACCGACTCGTCGCTCACCGCCGCCAGCTTATCGAGCGCTGCGAGAAAACCGCCCTGACTGTTCAGCACGGCAAGAATGACAGCCACAATACCGAAGATCATGATAATACCCTGAATAAAGTCGTTGATGGCGGTAGCCATATAGCCGCCGGCTATAACATAAATGCCTGTGAGCACTGCCATGGCGACCACACAAACACTATAGTCAATATCAAAAGCCATACCGAAAAGACGGCTTAAACCATTGTAGAGACTGGCAGTATAGGGGATCAGGAAGATAAAGATGATCGCTGAAGCCGCCAGCTTTAAAGGCTTGCTCTCAAAGCGCTGTCCGAAAAATTCCGGCATGGTAGCGCTGTTTAAGTGCTGCGTCATAATGCGAGTACGGCGTCCCAGCACCGCCCAGGCAAGCAGAGAGCCGATGAAAGCGTTTCCGAGTCCCGCCCAAGTAGCGGCGATACCGTATTTCCAGCCAAACTGTCCCGCGTAACCCACAAAGACCACCGCCGAGAAATAACTCGTGCCGTAAGCAAAAGCGGTAAGCCAAGGGCCCACACTTCTGCCGCCCAGCACAAAACCGTTTACGTCAGTGGCATGACGACGGCAGTAAAGCCCGATGCCGATCATAACGCCGAAAAAGATAATGAGCATTAAAAGTTTGATAAAAAGATCCATGATTTTTCTCCTTCTAGTTTTTAATCTGTGCTTCCACAAGACTTCCGTGACAATACCGTTCTCTTAAGACCGGCTTCTCGATCTTACCCGTAGGATTTCTGGGCACGTCCTCAAAAATGATCTTCCGGGGCCGCTTATATCTGGGCAGCTCCGTGCAAAACTCCATGATCTCCTCCTCCGTGCAGGATACGCCCTCCTTCAGCTCTATGATCGCCGCCGCGATCTCGCCAAGCCTTGCATCCGGCAGACCGATCACCGCCACATCCTTAATCTTATCATTCCTTCTCAGGAAATCCTCGATCTGCACCGGATAGAGATTCTCTCCTCCGGAGATGATAACATCCTTCTTCCGATCCACCAGATAAATAAAGCCATCCTCATCCATACGCGCCATATCTCCGGTATAAAGCCATCTGTCCTTCAAAACCTCGTCCGTGGCCTCCGGATTCTTGTAATAACAGAGCATAACGCCGGGCCCGTGGACGATAAGTTCACCCACTTCTCCCTGCTTCACTTCTCTACCCTGCTCGTCCACGATCTTTGCTTCCCAGTGGTAGCCCGGCTTCCCGATAGCTCCCACCTTATGTATGTTCTCCACACCAAGATGCACACAGCCGGGTCCGATAGACTCGCTCAGGCCATAGTTGGTATCGTACTGATGGTGCGGGAAAAGCTTTTTCCAACGCTGGATCAGACTGGGCGGAACGGGCTGTGCCCCGATATGCATCAACCGCCACTGTTCCAGTAGATAATGCTCCATGTCCACCTTCCCGGAATCGATGGCATCCAGCAAATCCTGCGCCCAGGGCACCAACAGCCAGACGATGGTGCATTTTTCCTCCGTGACGGCTCTTAAGATCCACTCCGGACTAACGCCCCTGAGAAGAACCGCCTTGCTGGCCGATAACAGAGACCCGAACCAGTGCATCTTCGCTCCCGTATGATAAAGAGGCGGAATGCACAGGAACACGTCGTCTCTGGTCTGTCCATGATGGTTCTGCTCCGTCTCACAGGAGGAACGCAGAGAGAGATGATTGTGCAGGATCGCCTTCGGGAATCCGGTGGTGCCGGAAGAAAAATAGATTGCCGCATAATCCGTCTCCTCAAGCGCAACCGGCGGCGCACTGGAAGAACAATAGCCCATAAGCTTGAGACAATCCTCCGTGTAGGACGGTCCGCCCGCCCCCGGGAAAAACATCATCTTAACGCCCGACAGCTCCTTCTCAATCGCATCCATACGGCTGATAAACTCCGGTCCGAAAACAAGCACCTCTACATCCGCAAGCTCCAGACAATATTTGATCTCCTCCGCGGAATAGCGGAAATTCAAGGGGACCGCCACACCGCCCGCTTTCAAAATACCAAAATAAACAGGCAGCCATTCCAGACAGTTCATCATCAAAATGCCCACCTTTGTCTCCCGCTCCATGCCGCGGCTCAACAGCAGATTGGCAAAGCGGTTGGCACGCCTGTCAAAATCCGCCCAGCTCAATTCTCTGCGGTAAGGAGCGCCGTTTTCCGCGCTTTCAATCAGACTCGCCTCCCGCCAGGTCACCGCACGGTCACGCTCCTGGGACGGATTCAGCTCTACAAGAGCCGTTTCCGATCCGTAAAGACGGGCATTCCGCTCCAAAAACTCCGTAATTACCATGATTTCCTCCTTTTCGCATCTTTTAGTATAACACTAGTTATCCTATTACATAACCGTTCACTGTTGCATGTGCCACATAGGTATCCTGTTCATCCCGCACATCTACCTCATAGAGAGCAGTGGTCCGCCCGGCTCTCAGACAGGAAGCCTCCGCAATCAGGCGCTTTCCCTTGGCAGGCGCAAGAAAGCTGATAGAAACCTGCTGACTCACCGTTTTTTTCTCCGTGCAGCCATTCGCCGCAATAGCACAGGCAAAATCCGCCAAGGTAAAAATTGCCCCGCCCATGGGAACATTATTTTCATTCAAATGCCGCTCCTCCAGCGTCAGAGAACAGACCGCCTTCCCCGGCTCCGCCGAGTCGATGACAATACCCGTGGCATCTGTAGCAAAATGATCGTTTTGAAACCTTTTTCGTATTTCCTCCAAAGCTGACATAAAGATACCCCTTTCTCAAATAGAAACTGCTTTCAACACTTTAACACTTTTACTCGTTAAAGTCAAGGTGCGCGCATAAGCAGAGTTAAGCTTATGCGCGCACTATCGATTTACCATCAACTTCGTCATCGCCTGATTCAAGCCGTCCACCGTCAGCTTATACATCGGGAACAGCCCCTTGATCGCCGTCTCCGCCTCCCGCCAGGGCGCATGGCCAGGCGCCATCTTGGGATTGAGCCACACGATCTTCTTATAATGCCGCTTCATCAGAAGCAGCCAGTCCATCCCGGAAAGCCCGCCGTTGGGCCCCCTGTAATTGCCTGTCGTGGAATATAATTCCTCCGGCGCCATCGCGGCATCCCCCACAATGATCACCTTATAATCACTGTCCAGATTGCGGAACATCCATTCCGTCTCGATCCACTCCCCGTTCTCGCACTCCGGCGTTGTATAGAGATTGGAATAGATACAGTTGTGGAAAAAGTAGGTTTTCACATCCTTATAGTGATTTGACTTATGAACCGACTGGAACAGCTCACTCAGCAATGTAGTGTAAGGAATCATCGTACCGCCGGAATCCATCAAAAGCAAGAGCTTTACCGAATTTTTACGGGGCTTTTCCATTACGATCTGCAGACAACCGCCATTATTGCAGGTAGCGTCCACCGTGCCGTTGATATCCAGCTCCGTCTCCGGGATATCCAGCTTCGTGGAAAACTGCCGGAGCTTCCGCAATGCCATCTGAAACTGGCGGTTGTCCAACACCTTATCATTCCGGAAATCCCGGTATTTTCTGGCTCCCACCACCTGAAAGGCGGATTGATAGCCGGTGGTGCCTCCTACCCGGATGCCGCCCATATTACCTCCCATATTGCCGAAAGAGGTCTTCCCCATGGTGCCGATCCAGTAGCTGCCGCCGTTGTGCTCCTCGTTCTGATCCCGCAGTCTGTCCTTAAACTTATTCTCAATATCATCTTTATCCAAGGTGACCACTTCCTGGTTCATCTCGTGGCGCATCTCCTCGAAGACGTCCTGCATCTCCGGCTTATCCAACCATTTCAACAGATTCTTACCCACCTCATTCTCTGACATGACCCCCTTAAAGACTTCGTCAAAAGCCATATCAAACTTATCAAACTCTGTCTCAGACTTCACCAGGATCATCCGCGCCAGATAATAAAATTCCGTCAAGCTGCTGTGACACAGCCCTTCCTGCAACGCGTTCTGTAAGGTCAGCCACTCGCTTAAGGACACTTCCAACCCCTTCGCTTTCAGCGTATAGAAAAATTTACTGAACATAAATACCCTCGCTGTTCACATTAAAAACATCTGTTATTTATAGACCATTCTTCTCTCTTACGGTTTCCAGATCCTCATCCTTTTTCACCACCACGCCAATAAAGGGCAGCTCCTGTTGCAGTCTGTCCGTTGGAATCCCGCCGATCTGCAGCGCATTGATCCAGTCGATCAGCTCCGAAGTGCTGGGCTTTTTACGGATGTCCTTCATGGAACGGATCCAGTAGAACACCTCCATGGCATCCTTTAAAAGCTTATCCTCCACATCAGGATAGTGGGTTCTCACGATCTCCTCCATCAATGCCTGATCCGGGAAATCAATGTAGTGGAAGATACATCTCCTGAGGAAAGCGTCCGGCAGCTCCTTCTCCGCGTTGGAGGTGATGATCACAATGGGTCTGTGCTTCGCTTTCACAGTCCGCTTTGTCTCATGAATATAAAATTCCATCTGATCGAGCTCCCATAGAAGATCGTTAGGAAACTCCAGATCCGCCTTGTCGATCTCATCGATCAGAAGGATTACCTGCTCCTCCGATTCAAAGGCTTCTCCCAGCTTACCCAGCTTGATATAGTGGGCGATGTCATCCACGCCCTCCTCTCCGAACTGTCCGTCATAGAGCCGCTGGATGGTATCGTACATATAGAGGCCGTCCTGCGCCTTGGTAGTAGATTTGATATTCCAGATGATCAGCTTCTTCCCCAGAGAATTCGCTACCGCCTGGGCCAACATAGTCTTCCCCGTGCCCGGCTCTCCCTTGATCAGAAGAGGCTTCTGCAGGGCGATCGCCACATTCACACTTGCCAAAAGCTGTTCCGATGCCACATAATCGGCTGTGCTCTCAAATTTTGTATTCGCCATACCCGTTTCCTTTCTCTCAATCCGATATCCCTTTCCCGGCCCATAGTCCGCCCTTCGGGATTTCGGTTATTGCATGCATTATAGATTTATGTTACGATATTTCAGATATAAAAGCAAGCGATTCTTACGGCTGTCTGCCACCGTAAAATTCATACAAACACCATAAGAAAGGATTATCGAAATGACAACAGAAAATACAAAAACCAGCCTCTCCTTTGAGGTGTTTCCCCCCAAAAAAGAGGAAGAATTTGACAATATATTTGGCTTTCTGCGGGAAACTGCCAAACTTCATCCCGATTTTATAAGCTGCACCTACGGTGCCGGCGGTTCAAGAGCCGGTAAGACCATAGAGATCGCCTCCTTCATCCAGAAGGAGTTAGGCATTGACGCTATCGCCCACATCACCTGCGTGGGCTTTACCAAATCTGACCTTGAGAAAAACTGTGAGGCTTTAGAGGCCGCAGGCGTAAACCATGTTTTGGCGCTTCGCGGAGACAGACCACAGTCCATGACAGACGAGCAGTTTAACAGCAGGGAATTTTTCTACGCGACAGATTTGGTGCGCCACCTGAAAGAACACACTTCGCTTCAGATCTCCGGCGCCTGCTATCCGGAAAAGCATTTTGAAGCACCGAGCTTTGAAGAGGATCTGCGTCATCTGAAAGAAAAAGTTGACGCAGGTGTCACTTCTCTGGTAACCCAGATGTTTTTTGACAATACATACTTCTATCGTTTTATGGAAAAAATAAGGGCGATGGACATCGCCGTACCCGTTCACGCCGGGATCATGCCCATCACCACTGCCAAACAGCTTGGCACCACCGTCTCCCTCTCCGGTTCCTCCGTTCCCAAGGAGCTGGCAGATCTGATCGCCACCTACGGAGAGAATAAAGAGGATATGCGTAAGGCCGGCATCGATTATGCGGTACGGCAGATCCTCGATCTGAAAAAAAACGGAGTAGACGGTATACACATCTACTCCATGAATAAGCTTAAAACAACAATAGAAATCTGTGCGCAGATTTAAGACCAGGGAATCAGCGGATTCTCAATCTTCTTATCCCGAAGCATCAGATTCTTCACCGCTTCATCTACCGGCATCCCATCAAAAAGCACGGCATTCACCTGCTCGATGATGGGAAGCTGCACATCATATTTCTGAGCAAGCCCCATAGCCGCCTTGGCAGAGTACACACCCTCCACCACCATCTTTACCTCATCCATGGCCTGCTCCATGGTATAGCCTTTACCGATCAGAATGCCGGCACGGCGATTCCTGGAGTGCATGGAGGCACAGGTCACGATCAGATCTCCGATGCCCGTCAGTCCGCTGAAGGTTTCGATCCTGCCGCCCATGGCAAGCCCAAGCCTTGCGATCTCCGCAATGCCTCTGGTGATCAACGCCGCCTTCGTGTTATCTCCACAGCCAAGACCATCCGCAATTCCCGCCGCCAGCGCCACCACATTTTTAAGTGCCGCCCCCAGCTCTATCCCAAGCACGTCAGGGCTGATATAGACGCGGAACACCTCGTTCATAAAAATATTCTGCAGATATTCAGCAGTGGCTTTCTTCGCCGCACCCACCACGATCGTTGTAGGGATGCCTTTGCCAACCTCCTCCGCGTGAGAGGGCCCGGACAGCACTGCCACCTCCGCCTGCGGAATCTCTTCCTCTATGATCTGGGACAAGGTTAAAAGGGTCTTCTCCTCTATCCCCTTCGCCACATTGACAATGATCTGCCCTTCCTTCACAAAGGGCTTCATGGACCGGGAAGTGCTTCTGGTATAAGGAGAAGGCACCGCCAGAACCAGCACGTCCCTGCCTGTCACCGCCGCTTCCAGATCTGTGGTAAACACCATATCCTCCGGAAGTTTGACGCCGGGCAGTTTATCCTTGTGCTCGCGCTCCTTGGTCAGCATCTCGATCTCCGATTCCATGATCGACCAGACCGTGACCTTATGTCCATTCTTGTGGAGAAGCACCGCTAACGCTGTTCCCCAGCTTCCTGCTCCTATGATACTGATATCCGCCATTTTCCCCTCCGTTCTCGTCCGCTTAGGACTCCGCCTTATCCTTTTCTTCTTTGTTTTTGTGGGTCAGATAAGTCTTTCTCTCTGTTCCGCTCAGAAGTCTCTTTATATTTTCCCGATGCTTCCAGTAAGCCATGACCGTCAAAATCCCGGCAATGACATACATCTCGTTCAAAAGCGGCTGGGTCATGCCAAGGACATCCATCTGCCCCAAAATGACCAGTTCCACGAAAAATCCTGCATAGACCAGAAGGGATCCCAGCGATACATAGTGAGTCGTGAAAAAAGCGCCAAAAAACAAGATCAATCCCATCGGAATCAGATAGGGATGAAAGGACAGGATCAGTCCTGCCGTGGCCGCAATGCCCTTTCCCCCTTTAAATTTCAGATAAAAAGGAAAATTGTGCCCGATGATGGCACCCGCCGCAGCATACATTTTCAGCAGATATACCTCATCTCCATGTGTATTTTTAAAAATAACGCCCGTAATTACAACTGCCAGAATACATTTCATGATATCTCCAAACAGCACCAAAAGCCCCGCCTTGGTACCGAATACCCTCAGAGTATTCGTAGTGCCCGCATTGCCGCTTCCGTAGTTTCTGATATCAATACCGTGCAGTCTGCCATAAATATAAGCTGTCTGAAACAATCCAAATACATAGCCGATCAACAAACAAATGACTCTCTCCACTCTACTTGTTTTCCTTTCTCTCTCTGACAAAAAATTTCAAAGGCGTCCCCGCAAACCCGAAGGTATCCCGGATCTGATTTTCCAGATACCGCAGATAGGAAAAATGCATCAGCTCTTTATCATTTACAAAGATCACAAAAGTGGGCGGTTTTACCGCCACCTGAGTGGTATAGTAAATGCGAAGCCGCTTACCCTTATCAGCGGGAGGCTGCTGCAGCGCTACCGCCTCTGTCACGATCTCGTTGAGCACACCGGTTGCCACACGCATGGAATGATTTTCATTCACCGCGTCGATCACCTCGTAAAGCTTCATAAGCCGCTGTCCGCTTACCGCCGAGATAAACATGATCTCCGCGTAAGACATAAAAGAGAGCACCTGTCTTACCTTCTGCGTGTACTCCTTCACCGTCTTGTTATCCTTCTCGATGGCGTCCCACTTGTTCACGGCGATGATGACAGCTTTTCCTCTGTCGTGGGCAATCCCCGCGATCTTGGCATCCTGCTCCGTCACGCCCTCCACCGCGTCTATGATGAGCACCGCGATATCCGCCCGCTCCACGGCAGACACCGTACGTATGATCATATACCGCTCCAGTTCCTCTTTTATCTTGTTTTTCCGGCGCAGTCCCGCCGTATCAATAAACACATACTCTTTGCCGTCGTGTGTGATTTCCGTATCTATGGCGTCTCTGGTAGTGCCTGCAATATCCGAGACGATCAGACGATTTTCTCCGATGAGCCGGTTGATGATGGAAGATTTTCCCACATTGGGTTTCCCGATGATCGCTACCTTCACCCGGTCATCTTCCTCTTCCTCCATGCTCTCCTCGCAAAAATGTGCGATCACCTCATCCAGAAGTTCGCCAAAGCCGAGCTTGTTCACTGCAGATATGGGATAAGGTTCCCCGATTCCCAGATTATAAAACTCATAGACATCTGCCATATATTTATTGAAATCATCTACCTTATTGACCGCCAGAACGACCGGCTTGTGGGAGCGTCTGAGCATATCAGCCACCTTGGCATCCGCATCCTGCAGCCCCTGTTTCACATCCACCAGAAAAAGGATCACATCCGCCGTATCTATGGCGATCTGCGCCTGCTCCCGCATCTGGGAAAGGATAATATCCTTGCTCTCCGGCTCAATGCCTCCGGTATCGATCAGTGTAAAGTTCCGATCCAGCCAGGATACATCCGCATAGATCCGATCTCTGGTGATTCCCGGCGTATCCTGTACAATTGCTATTTTTTCCCCCGCCAACGCATTGAACAGGGTAGACTTCCCCACATTGGGTCGTCCCACCACAGCAACGATCGGCTTGGTATGCTTTTTACTCATGTATCCTGCTCTCCATTTCATCACAAAACCAAGTCATATACCGCTTAATTTTACAACATCCGGGCAAAGCTGTAAAGTATTTTCCCCCAGTTGAACAGAAACCGGAGGAATCCGCTTGACATGTACACACCATAAATGATATAAAAACTTTGTAAGCATAGGACAGCATACGAAAAGAATACCGCACGCGAAAACGTGCGTTTCAATGGAGAAAAAATGCCGAATACAGAACAGCTTGAACATTCTATGCCGGTGGCGGCAGTCAAACTGCTTGCCCCGAAAGCCGCTCTTCCACTGGCGGAAAAAGTCAACAGCCATCTGGTGGAATATCGCCGGAATCTGAAAAATGATGTGAAAAACGATCCCGCCTTCCACGGCTATATGGAAGACAATTATCTGGTGGAAGTGGAATGTCCCCGTTTCGGCACAGGGGAGGGAAAGGCCGTTTTGCACGATTCCGTGCGCGGCAAGGACATCTTTCTTCTGACAGATGTCTGTAACCACAGTATCACCTACACCATCAACGGTTACGAGAATCATATGTCACCGGATGATCATTATCAGGATTTAAAGCGGATCATCTCCGCCATCAACGGCAAGGCGCACCGTATCAATGTGATTATGCCTTTCCTCTACGAAGGACGGCAGCACAAGAGAAACGGACGGGAATCTCTGGACTGCGCCTACGCCATCAAAGAGCTGATGGATATGGGAGTCTCTAACTTCATCACCTTTGACGCCCATGATCCCAGAGTCCAGAATTCCGTTCCCATCAAAGGTTTTGATAATTTCACGCCGCCCTATCAGTTTATCCGTTCGCTCCTGCGCATGGAAAAGAATCTGATCATCGATAAGGAACACACTATCGTGATCAGTCCTGACGAAGGTGCCCTGGACCGGGCCGTATATTTTGCAAACGTGCTGGGTGTGGATACCGGTATGTTCTACAAACGCCGGGACTACTCTACCATCGTGAACGGCAAGAATCCCATTGTCGCGCATGAGTTTCTGGGGGATAACATTGACGGTAAGGATGTCATCGTCATCGACGATATGATCTCCTCCGGCGGCAGTATGATCGACACTGCCAGACAGCTAAAGAAAATGAATGCCAAGCGGGTCTTTGTCTGCTGCACTTTCGGCCTCTTTACGGATGGTCTGGATGCCTTCGACGCCGCATACGAAAGCTGCTATATCGACCGTATCGTGACCACAAACCTTTGCTATCAGCCCCCGGAGCTTCGGGAGAAGCCCTACTACATAGAGGCGGATATGAGCAAATTCATCGCTTCCATCATCGACTTTATGAACCACGACGCCTCTATGGCCAACATCTATACGCCTACAGACAAGATCCATCAGATTCTGGCTAAATATAATAACCGCGAAGTAAGCGGACTGGACATTTGATATCCAGCCCGCTTTTCTCAAGAATCACATCCCATAAAATATTGGGGATTGACTAAAATGTATAAATTTGATACGCTTCCGCGTCTCCCTCATTACCGGTCTTCGCTCGTACTTTAATCATATATTCCTGTCCCGTTGGCACAGAAATATCCCATTCTGATTCTTCTGTCCATTCTACCACAGCCTCATAATTCTCTCCGTCGTTTTTTGAGATTTCCAATTGATACTGAGGTGTTATATCCTCATTTTGAAGACTTGTAATAACAACATGAGCCAAACCAATATCTGTCTCATCCATAGTGATATCTCCTTTAACCGCAACTATCCTGTGGACATCTTTTTTCAAATCATCCAAATCTTCATAAAAGTAATCACTCGTATCAATGCCCTGCATATCTTTTCTCAAGATTTCTGCATAGATCTTACTCACTCTATATGCACCTTCTCCATTTAAATGATTATAATCACGCATCATTTCATCCGGAAATATTTCTTCTCTGTCCAAAAGATAATTCAAGTTATGATAAATAATTCCATGTTCTTCTGCATACATCGTATAAAAATCAACCGCCTCCTGATAATTTTCGATACTATAGAGCCTCATCATAGTAGACATACCCGAAACCAGATAGACTGGAATATCATGCTCCTGACACAATTTTACACATGCATCCAGATAATCCAGTTTATCTTCCGCAACCAATTCAGTGCTAAAAATGCCTGTTTCTCTTATATCTACATTGCCTGTTTTGCATGAATGCGTAAAATAAACAAATCCTTTATCCGAATAGTATTGATCTTGATCTTGATTTCTGTCTGCCACATAACTATTATAAATCAATTTTTGCTTTTCTTCATAGTTATCCTTAAGTATTTCCCAGCTCATATTATCCTTATACCGATATGGTCGTAAACAATATAACAAATTTTTTGTTTTAAAATTTGTGAAAGAAAATTCTATTTTATTAGATACAGATAGTCGGTCGTAAACAATTAGCATGCTTTGCTGATTCGGTTTTGCATCTCCTACTATTCCATCCCAAGTAACTCCAATAACAACGTTTTCAGGATGCAGTCTTTCCACCAAATCCTTCAATTGATAATATGTACCACATATAGGCTGTGCAGAACTGCCTGCATTTACGACACAATTTGTTCCTAATTCCTGTTCAAATATTTCTGGAACGTAAGAGTGAAACACTCTTGATGCACCTACAAATACTAACCCTACTCCTTGGTTATTCTCCTCAATCGTTTTAATATCATGGTTAAAATATGTAGCATAGCTTATAGGGGTTAATGCTTCTCCCATCACTACAATGCCGACAACTAAAAAAGCAATCAGAATCACAAGTGAACATATCCTTTGGAAAGTTTTAGCCTTAAAAATTCGCATACATAAAACCTCCTGTCAAATCACTGCTTCCTCCTGCCAGTACCATAATAAATAAAATCAATCCTGCATATATAGCATTTCTAAAAACCATGGGACATTTCTTTTTGACAGTGTCCCATTTTCCACTTTCATTGAACGCATCTACCATTATCATCAGAGCCACTCCGATCAAAACGCCGCACACTTCTGCTTCACTCATACCCACAAACAATAAAATCGGATTTTTTATCACCTCTGGATTGAATTCAAAAAATACTTTCTGCAGCATGGAAAAAAACGCTTTCAAGCCTACTCCCACTGAAAAGAACCGAAGTAGACAAACAAGGAAAAACGTTCTCAATATACAAAACATCTGCCAAATCCAACTGTCTGATTTTATATGTAGTTTCGTTTTTATCGCTTCATAAGTATCCGATAGCTGCATGGTCGATAAAATAACCAAGAGATTCAAATATCCCCAGACTAAATATGACCAATGCGCCCCATGCCAGATTCCCGTGGCCGACCAGACGAATATCAAAGCAAAATAACCGGGTACTAGTTTTCCCATTTTAGCACCCCATTTTTTTCTTGCCATCTTTGACATTTTCTGACCGACTCCTCCCATTGAAACGGGATAGAACACGTAATCTTTGAACCATTTTCCCAGCGTAATATGCCATCTACGCCAGAACTCATCTATGGTTCTCGCAAAATATGGCTGTTCAAAATTCTCAGCAAGATCAATCCCTAAAATCGTTGAAAAGCCGCACACAATATCCATATATCCTGAGAAGTCCGCATAAATACGTATACTGTATCCAAATACAGCAAACAAAATATATGCTCCCGAATAGTTTATGTAATCTGCTAATATCGTTGTTATGGCAATTCCCAGCTTATCTGCCACAACCGTTTTTTTAAACACTCCCCAGAGGATCCGCGAACATCCCTGGCAGAGTCTGTCATACGAGAATGAATGCTCTTCCAGTATACTTCTACCCAGTTTATCGAAGCGGCTGAAAGGGCCTTCTGTAATATGGGGAAAATAAGCCAGAAAAGTGAAATATTTGGCAAAATTTCTCTCTGCCTTGTATTTTGAACGGTACACATCAACCAGATAGCCTACCGCATGAAATGTATAGAATGAAATACCTAACGGCAATACCCACGAAACAGTATCCTTCTGCCATTCTGAATGAAACCATGTCGACAGCATATTTACGTTGGCTATAAAAAAACTAGTATATTTAAGAACAATCCAGGGCCCCATGGCCAAGACGATCGCCACACCGCACAACAATTTCCTGACCGTAAGGATACTCCCTCTCACCTCCGTTTTAACACTCACAGAATCCGCTGTAGCGGCAAGTTTTGTTCCAATCTCCGCAATCTCCTCCAATTTTAAAGCCATCCAGAAGGTCACCAAAGAAGTGAATAACAAATATACCAAATACACGATCCCGGAAAATGCATAAAACACTATATTAGCTACACATATAACGATCCACTGCCTTTTTTTAGGAACAGCAAAATAAAGCCCTATGGTTATAATACCAAACAGCATAAATTGAAATGATATAAGAGGCATTGTATACTCCTTTTAACTGTTCAGCATAGTCTGAATCAAATCATATAACGCTGCTGCTGAATTGAAATTTTCGGGCAAAAGATCGTTTACGTTAATCTGAATTCCAAACTGATCATTTACATCACTTACAATTGCAATGATGTCAAAGGAATCCAAAATATCTGCATCTATCAGTTCTGTTTCCTTTTCGAAGTCGATATCAGGCCTTACCTCGCTCATAATTTTTAATAACTGTTCCATTTACTTTACCTCCTTAATTAGCTTTGTTCTAAATTCAAAATAAGATATTTCTGCCTATCATGTATTTCAAGTGTATTGACTTCCGAATTATATAATATTTTTTTGCAAAAATCCTGGTTCTTTGTTACAATTTGATAACTTTTTATTGTAAAATTTGTATCTTGATATTCCACCTTTGGAAAACCCATAACATCAATCCCCGCATAGTTTAATGAGTTTAAAAAGGCTAAAGATTTATCAATAGGCCAATTTAGGTTCAGTAATCCACCATTAGGGATATCTGAAGCTTTTTTCGGCGTCTCCATTTTTCCACTCTGCTTTGTTTTGGGCATATCCGCTATTCCGCTCATCGGCAAAAAAATATCAAATGAATCTAACGCCTCCCTCTCACATAATCTTAATAATTTCAAAGATGTTGTATTTTCAGTAATGTTGATTTTTCTTTGGCAGATTATATCGCCTGAATCAATCTTCTGATTCAAAAAGTGCCATGATATCCCTCCCCACAAATCCTGTTCATAAATAGTCCAAGCCTCTGCATTTCTACCAGGATGCCTTGGCAAAAGAGCATGATGCAAATTAATCATTGTTAAATTTTGATTCGAACACACACGTTTTGGAAGAATATATGGATTATTAATAGAAAACAAAAAAGTATGTTCATCGATGTGTTCCAAATAATCGAACAGTTCTGATTTGGTCGAATACTCCTTTGTATTTCCAAATTCATCTTGCAATTTTTTCTTTTTTTGAGTAGCAGAATCGGACGTATCAATAACTTTTATATTGACATTCTGTTCATAATAATTTCTAGTTTTTCTGGCACAGTTATATAAAAGCTGTGAAGAGCCAAGAAAAATTACATTTATTGTTTCCATTATTTTAAAGTACTCCCTAACAAAATCCTGTCTATTTTTCCATTCTTATTCAGCGGAAGTTCTGCATAATGTACATAGACATTCGGCCACATATATTTTGGCAGTTTTTTTGATAGTTCTGCTACAATTTCCTTTTTGCATTCTTTCTCCGCCTGATAAAAGCATACAATCTTTTCATTCTCTTTATCAAAAAGACAACATGCAACATTTAGGAAAGGAATGGCATTCAATGCAACCTCAATCTCCCCTAACTCAATTCTGTGTCCCATATGTTTGATCTGATAATCTTTTCTGGAAACAAAAACAATATTACCTTCGGTATCGTAATATCCCATGTCTCCTGTCGCATACATAGTCGAATCATATGCTGATATTCCCGGATTTTGAATAAAAGCTTCCTGTGTTCTTTCCTTATTGTTCCAATATCCAAGAGCGAGGCAGCTACCCATAACACAAATTTCTCCTATTTTCCCCGGCTCCGTAATCGGCTTCTTTTCCTCGTCAAACAATTCAACCCTGCTGTTAACAAAGGCCTTTCCAATCGGAAGCATTTCATCCTCTTTATGCTTATACGTCACATCATAGTATGTACAATTACAAGTAATTTCCGTGGGGCCATAAAGATTCACATATCTCGCATCAGGGATCTTGTCCATCCAATAGTTGAGTGCCCGTATCGGCATAACTTCTCCCGAAAACATGACATATTTTAAATCTATACCCTCAACCGCATCAAATGTTTCAAAATCAGCTACAATCCGCAAAGCTGACACAGCCCATATCAATGTATTAACATGTCTCTCTCTCAAATAATTCACCAACAATTTAGGCATCTTAAACAACTTTTTAGGCAATACCTGCACTGTTCCGCCGCATCTGAGTGCATTATAAATATCTTTCACTGATACATCAAAATCAAAGGGAGCCTGATTACCAAACACAAGAGCATTGTTAAAAGAAAACGTGTCATTGAATGATTCCACCAAATCAATCACAGATTTGTGGGATACAACAACACCTTTGGGAATTCCGGTAGAACCTGATGTAAAAATAGAATAAAGTGGATCTGTATCAATGAAATTTAGGCGAATTTCATTAATAAGATCCACTTCAAATTTATGCGCTTTCAGCATCTCATCCACTGAAACCACATTCTCACTATTATATGTATGATTTCTGGCATCTATGACCATAACCGGCTTTAAAGTGTCAAAAATCAACTTTACTCTATTTTCGGGCATCGTAACATCTATCGGAACGTAAAAATTACCACTATAGACAACGCCCATAAATGCCAGAATAGATTTAATATTGCGATCTATTAAAACCGCTACCGGTTGAGCAGAATTTACCCCCCCTCCCATAATCAAACCGCTCTTTAATTATGTATGACCCTATCTGCATTGCTTTTTCTTTATATTCTGCATAAGTCAACTTAGATATATCGTCTTCCAATGCTATTTTATCCGGGAATTTTTCAGCGTTTTTTTCTAAGTATTGGAGCACATTATATACCATACTAATTTCTCCTCGTATCATATATCTTCTATTTTTTATTATCATCTAATTTTTTGCCAGTGTCAAGATTTTTCAAATATAATCAGCTCTGGCTCACCGCTGTAACATTAAAGTGCCAAATATAACACGAAAGAAGTACTGCCATGTTCTATAATAGAAACGACCTCAAAACAGAAATTTCTTTCCATTTCAAGGTCGTTATTTATCTCTCAATTCTATTTCTGGAACTATCCAAATTGCCCTCACAGGCTATTCAGGTGTGCCTCTGGATAATCCTTCCTGGCTTGCTGCTGGGAAGGTCAGGAGCACCTTGAACAGATCCCCATCCAGTTCGATCTCAAAGCTTCCCTTCTGCGCCAGAGTCAGATTCTTGGCTATGGAGAGTCCCAATCCGCTGCCCTCCGTGGTTCTGGATTCATCACCTCTGATAAAACGTTCCGTCAGTTCCTCCGGTTTACAGTTCAGATAGTTCTCCGAAATATTCTTAATGCTTACCTGCACGCTTTCTTTCTCTTCACCGGCCTGGTCCATAGCCACATACACACGTGTCCCGGGCATAGCATACTTGTATATATTGTTGAACAGATTCTCCATCACCCGCCAGATCCTGCGACTGTCCGCCTCGATCATCACCTGCTTCGTATTCACGTTCATCACCGTGACCAATCCTTTCTCCTCAAACTTCTCGGAAAACTCTCCGATCGTTTGATTCATCAGTTCAGTCAGATTGATCCGCTCAAAATGCAGGCTGATATTGCCCGAGGTGATCTTGCTGGCCTCTACCAGATCGTCCGTAAGCTGCTTTAACCGCTGAGATTTCTCGTCCAGCACCCGGATATAATTCTGCGCCTTCTCACTTCCCACCTGCTCTCTCTTTAACAGATCCACATAATTGATAATGGAGGTGAGCGGCGTCTTGATGTCGTGGGATACATTGGTGATCAGATCCGCCTTCATGCGCTCATCCTTCATGCTGATCTCCACGGCCTCCTGAATCCCCTTTCCAATGCTGTTGACAGAGGCCGCAAGGATCTTGTTATCCCCGTGCAGTTCCTCCACATCGATCTGATGATCCACCCGGCCTGCGGCAATGGTCTCTATACTCTTCACGATATCCTGCCGTTCTTTGGCGTCCTTATAGAACAAAACACCTACGCACGCATCTATCACTGCCAGAAAGAAAAGCAGGAGCATATCGATATCGCCCCATCTGGATGCCAGAATCACCAGCAGCAGATTAAAGATAATGACAGCAACGTAAGGCACCCAGGTGCGAAGCACGATACTGCTGTTATCGTACACCTTCCATGCAAATTGCTTCAGCCAGTTTACCAGACGGCACAGATAAGAGTTTTTCCAGAACGTCCGCGCCTTGATCCGTCTGACCAGACTGTAGAAGAAAAAGGTAAATAACACATCCGCTGCAAAGACAGCCAAAACAGCCGCAACCTTAAACCCATTCTCATGTACCGCATCCTGATAGAAGTCAAAATCCGTTGGATCGATCCCTCCTACCGCTGCCAAAACCACCAAAATCCAGACTCCCAGCAATATCACTGTAAAGGCGATCAGTGCTGCCGCCTCCGTGGGAATCTCATCGAACGCATTCAATCTGATATGCTTTTCGCCGTTCTCATCATAGGCTCTTCCGGTCACCACTGTCTGATAGATAAACAGGATCACATATAAAAGTCCTGCAATAACCGCTGCCACCGCCCACTGCCAGAGATTGGGCAGATACTCTCTCCCCCGGGTAAAGGCATCCACCGCCGGGTAGGATGTATCCACGTTGATCCAGATCCTGGTCGCCTCCGGGTAAGCATAATCATACTCCTGCAAAATACGCCGCACCGTGCTCTCCGTGATACCCGTATTGGTCACATAGGTCATATCGGCAGGACAGTAATAGATAAACTTTTCTGCCAAAAGCTCCGGGGACTTCTCCTGCGCCACCTTCTCCATGCTCTGCATCATATGCTTCCTGTAGGAACTGCCGGCCTCCACATTACTGTAAGTCTGGATTTCCTCCCCCACCGGTTTCTCGATCAAATAGCGCACATTAGAGTTCTTACTGTCAAAATATTCTTTGCACTCCACATATTCGTTGTAATTATAAGCCAGATTTTCGGCCGCCCTGCGCACATTGTCACACAGCTCATAGTAATGTGTCCAGTCCGAGACATACTCCTCCAGATTTTTACCCTCTGCCGTCTTATAGCGATTGATCAGGACCGTATAAGCATACACCGACTCATCTGCATCCCGATAAGGCACATCCGCTCTGGTATCCTCCTCCGCAGCAGTATCCCTTGCAGGTGCATCCGCATGATCCGCCAGATCGTCGATAGGCTGATACCCTGTTACAAAACCGGAATCCGCATCCCAATCGGAAAACTCCACAGTGACCTCCGCCCCTGCCTCCACATCACTGACGGAGGTATAGGTTTTCACATCTGATTTTAAGTAGTTGGCGTCTGTCGTATTCTGGTAACCGCTGTTCTTATCTATAGAGGTAATCTGGGTCACATCTGCCAGAAAAGCCTCTGCTTCAGCCTCGGTCATCTCCACATCGGAGAAAGAGAAACCGTAGCTTCCCCATTTCAACAGATCTTCCAGCCTGTAATTAGCCGTCACATACTGTTCCGGGAGTACGTCGTTTCGATAATTGTATGCCGTCACATCCACGATCTTATTTCCGTCGAAGACATCTCCACCAGACTCCATCTGACTGCTCACCACACCGAAACGGATGATATCCGCCACAGCATAGCCAAAAATGGCGTTGAAGGCTTCCGAATCCTCAAATGGTGTTCCCGGATCAGAGTAGCCGGTAAAATTGGTATAGGTGCCCCCCGAGTGTATCCCTGAGATCCGCACGGTACCGCACACCGCCACGATCAGCACGGAAAACACCGTGACCGCCAGCGCAGCGTGCTGCACGATCCGAAGTATGGTCCTGATTCCAAACCTGTTCTTCCTCGGCTTCTCCTTTTTCTGTCTCTTTTCCTTATGTACTTCCGTCTNNTCTTCTGTCGTTTCCTCCGCTGTCCTTTCCNCTGCCTCTTCTGTCGTCTCTAAAACCTCCGAGGCTTCCTCATACTTTGTTTTTTCCATCCCCAATTCCTTTCCCCGATCCGATATGACGTTTTATAGCCCCTTCTCGATCTTATAGCCGACGCCCCACACTACCTTCAGGTAGCGAGGCTCCTTGGGATTGATCTCGATCTTCTCCCGGATATGCCGGATATGCACCGCCACCGTGTTGTCTGCACCGATGGCCTCCTCGTTCCAGATGCTCTCATAGATCTGATTGATCGAAAACACACGGCCGCAGTTCTTCACCAGAAGCAGAAGAATATTATATTCGATGGGCGTCAGCTTCACACTGTCCCCGTCCACCGTCACCTCTTTGGTGTCGTCGTTGATGCAGAGTCCGCCCACCTGAAAGAGCGCATTATTCTCCGTATTGAGATTNCCAAGCGTCGTGTACCTGCGAAGGTTCGACTTCACTCTCGCCACNAGCTCCAGCGGATTGAAGGGCTTGGTGATATAGTCGTCCGCCCCGATGTTAAGCCCCAGTATCTTGTCATTGTCCTCCGACTTCGCCGACAGGAAAATGATGGGAATACTGGAATACTCCCGAATCTTGAGCGTCGCGTGAATCCCGTCCAGCTTCGGCATCATAATATCAATGAGAAGCAGATGTATCTGCTGCTCCTTCAGGATCTGGATCGCCTCCTGACCGTCATAAGCTTTAAAGATCGTATAGCCCTCCTGCAAAAGATAGATCTCGATCGCGTCCACGATNTCTCTGTCATCATNACANACCAGAATATTGGCCATTGTTCTCACCTCTTTCGTAAATCGGTATGGTTTTATAGATCCGTGCTTTACTATAACCAGTAAANCACNAAATCATAAAGGAATAGATAGGAATTTTTTTAATACTTTCTTAATTTGCGTTAAGACCAAGGAATGCGCCAAGATTGCCACGCTTACCCTGACTTGCTCTGTGGGAATAAAGATAACGGTCGTTATGGCAAGTGCAGAGGTCCGTCACCTGAATATTCTCCTGGGGAATCCCCGCTTCCGTGAGCACGATCTCATTTGCCCGCCACAGGTCAAGCTGATATTTGCCGCCGCCCTTATCAAACAGGATCTCTCTCTCCTGCCCCGGACCGGAAAAAGCNTCCGCAAAAGCCGCTGCCACATCTTCGCTGACCTCATAGCAGTCCTGGCAGATGGAAGGCCCGATGACTGCNGTCAGATCATTGGGATCTGTCCCATAGACCTCCCGCATCTTCTCCACCACGCACTGTCCCATGCGCGCCACCGTGCCCCGCCAGCCGGAATGTGCCAGTGCGATTGCCCTTTTTCTCTCATCCACAAAATACAAGGGCACACAGTCCGCGTAAAAGGTCGCCAGATACACGCCCGGCTCATCCGTCAAAAGACCGTCCACATCCTGATAATCTTTCTGTCTGGTGACGCCCTTACCGCAGTCCTGCCTTCCCACTACCCGCAAATTTGTGGTGTGGGTCTGGTCCGAACACACGATATCCTCCACGTTACAGCCCAGCACCGCCGCGATACGCCTGTAATTTTCGTCTACGGCTTCCTTGCGGTCTCCTCTGGTATAACTCAGATTCATGGTAGCAAATATGCCCTCACTCACTCCGCCGAGTCTGGTGGAAAAGAGATGCCGCACCATCCTTTTTTGCTCCAAAATAGGGAAGGTGAGATAAACCAGCTCCCCCGTCTGATTCACACGCACTTGTGTGTTGTTTTGATGTCTGTACCAGTCCATCGACAAATCCTCCCGTTACGCCCGCATGATATAGTCATAGGCATTTTTGATCCAATTCACCTTATCCGCGTCCACCGCCACCACATCAAAACGCAGCGGCGTATCCTCCGCACAGTGGTGCAGCATACGGTAATAATCCGCCACCTGACAGATCCTTTTCTGTTTGGCGAACCCTACCGCCTCCGCCGCACTGCCTTTGCTGTGCCCAGCACGGTATTTTACCTCAAAGAAGACCAGATACTCTCCGTCATAGCCTATGATATCTATTTCTCCCTGTCGGCCGCGAAAATTCCGTTCCACGATCTTCACGCCTCTGGCAAGCAAATAGGCACAGACCTGTTCCTCCTTCTGTGCCCCTTTTCTTCTCGTATTCATCCTCACTTACCCTTCGCTATTTTAGCTTTCACCTTATCCATGGAATCCACAAAGATCAGGATCTCCGCCACCACTTCATACAGCTCCGGCGGGATCATATCCCCGATCTCCAGACGGGAAAGCGTATCCGCCAGCTTATCATCCCGGTGGATCGGCACATCTGCCTCCTTCGCTTTCTCAATGATGCGCTCCGCCAGCGCACCTCGCCCGGAAGCGATGACACGGGGCGCCTCGTCTTCGGGATCATATTCCAGGGCAATCGCCTGCTTTACTTTTTCTCCCTTTTTTTCCGCCATATCTTCTCCTCTTTCTTCTTGCGCGGTTACGCGCGCATATCAAAAGATGTCCGGCTCAACACCGAAATGTTTTTCTGCTGATGCAGAAGGGTCTGCATAACGGAAGTCTCTTCCTCCTCCGCATTCTCCTCTTTTACATGCATCTGTGCTTTCAGAGAATATCCCCTGTCCTCCAGACGCTTATTCAGAATATGGATGTGCTTTTCGATCAGATCCAGAATGCTGTCGTCCATCACCGTAAAATTGGTTGCCACCTGCTTATCCTTCATCGTCACATAGACATCCAAAGGCCCCAGATGCTCCATATCCAGATGCAAAAGCGCGCTCACCTGCCCGTCCTTCGCCGCCAGACTCTTTTTGTTGGTATAGACATAGAGATCGCCGTGCGCATTNTTNCCCAACATCTTCAGCGGCAGCTGCACATAGGTATATAAATGATTCATCTGGTTCATGAAATCCACATTGTTTTGCAGATTCTGCACNCTTCTCGCCGCCGGAGCGTCACNCTTTCCCGCTGTGTCAAGCGCCTGAGAAAGTCTGGCAGTCTGCTCCCTGATCCTCTCATAGAGCTGTTCTACCTGCTTTTTATCCGCCACATCCTTCGGCTCTATGGTCCATTGACGGCCTATTTCCTGCTTTAAAAGCTCCTGAAATTCCCTGCCTCCCAACAATTTATGCAAAGCCTGATCCGATGCATCCGACTGCCCCGCCTTCTGTACAAACTGTCTGACAAGCTGCAGGACCTCCTTGGGATCCAATTCCCCGTTTTTAATCTGATCCGCGGTCTGCTCATGCAGTCCCAGATCCCGCAGTGCGTCTCCCAGCCGCTCCCACTGGCCCTGGGTGAGTGTGGCTTTCCTGCCGGTTTCCTCCTCCGGCATCAACTCTTCCGACACCGCGGCCAAATCACCCGCTATTTGATCTTTCTGCACTGCTGACTCCGGCAAGAGAGACTGCTCCGCCGCAACAGCAGCTTCCCCATTCGGTCCCTGCGGATTCTCCGCTGCGGTCTCCGGATTCCCTTCCGGCACCAGTCCTTCCGTCTCCTGCATTACCACTTCCGCATTTTCCTGCAGCGTAACGGTACCATCCTCTGCGCCATTCTCAGAAAATGCCGCCAGAACGGCTTCATAGAAAGCAAATGCCTTATCTGCCTGCCCTTCCTGCACCAGCTGCTGAAAAACCTGAGGCAGCTCCTCGACTATGGTATCCACGCTTGTGAGGATCTGATGCGTGGCATTTTTATATTGCTCAAACTGCTCGATATTTTCTGCCGTCACAGGCAGCTCCAGACGAGTCATCTGTATGATGGAAGCAGGATCCTGCCCCGGAAAATCAAGAAGCTGCCGGCTCATATTCAGGATGGACTCCTTATCGATCGGCATTCCCTCCTCCATCATTTTAGCCACCATCTCCATATTTTCCGCCGTTTCCGGCAGTCCCGCCGCCGCCAGGGCCCGCAGGATCGTAGCCGTGTTCGCCGTATTCGTATAGAGGGGCGCCAAGGACATGAAAGAACTGCTGTTTGCCTTAATCTCAAAGCTCATCAACTGCCCCAAGGCAAGACTCACGCTCTTATCCACCTTGGCGTTGATGGTAAAATCCTGCGCCAGCTCGATCTGTACGGAATTTCCGTTTCGACCGACCACCGTTCCCTGCAGAGTCTGCCCCGGCTTTAAGCTGCGCACCTCATTCTGCAGACGCATGAGACGTTCGCCCTTGCTGACAGAATCCGACGAACGTACACTTTCGCCTGCCCTGACACTCTTCGTATCTCTTTTATTAAAAATATTTCCCAGATTCAATCGCGCACCTCGCAAAAATGTGTGATAAAGGATTTTCTGTGAATAGGACAAGGGCCATGTTTTTTCAGCGCTTCTATGTGCGCCTGCGCACCGTATCCCTTATTGGAGGCAAAGCCATACATCGGATAGATCTCATCGTACTGCACCATGAGGCGGTCTCTCGTCACCTTCGCCACAATACTGGCAGCACCAATGGAAATACTCTTCGCATCCCCTTTGATGATGGGAACCTGCCGTATGGAAACTTCCGGTATGGTCACCGCGTCATTTAATAAAATATCAGGT
The DNA here is from genome assembly GCA_014804615.1 of Lachnospiraceae bacterium. Taxonomy (GTDB): domain Bacteria; phylum Bacillota; class Clostridia; order Lachnospirales; family Lachnospiraceae; genus UBA3282. The sequence goes on along the minus strand of JAAUZL010000003.1, from coordinate 70,335 downwards.
GTTACCGTCAATTTTCCGATGGCTTCCCGCATAGCTTCGTAAGTGGCCTGCAATATATTGATCTCATCGATTCTCGCCGGTGTGCTGTATCCAAGTCCCACTGCCACCGCCTTCTCCATGATGATATCATATAGCTCCTCTCTCTTTTTTTCGGAGAGTTTCTTAGAATCGTTGATATATAAAATATCACAATCTTTCGACAAAATCACCGCTCCCGCCACCACCGGTCCGGCCAGAGGGCCTCTGCCCACCTCGTCAATGCCGCAGATATAGTCACAATCGCCGTATTCTCTCTCATAGCGCTTTAACGCTTCCGTTCTTGCCACCTCTTTTTCATAGGCAAGAATCCTCTTTTTCGCTTTGGCGATTTCTGCCTGTACCCCCGCACGCGAATCCATTTCATACTCCAAAAACAAAGCAGGCAGCTCCGCAATAGCCGCCGCCTGCAATTTTTGTCTGATCGCTCCGATATTTTCCGCCATACTATCACCTATGCTTCACAAATCCAAACTTATCCAAAGGCCATATGCGCAGCCACGCTCTGCCAATGATATTCTCTCTCCTGATATTGCCAACCGAAGGATCCCTGCCGTCACTGCTGCTATTTCGGTTATCACCCAGTACAAAATACTCATCGGAGCCAAGCTTTATGGGATCGATGGCTCTGCCGGGATGCAGGATCACTTCCTTGCCATAAGACTCCTGTAAGAGTTCCCCATCCACAAAAATATTCCCTTCCTCATCAATCTGTACCGTCTCACCGGGCAGGCCTATGATACGCTTTATATAAAACGTATCATCCTCCTTCAAGAAGGGAAAGACAATGATATCAAACCGTTCCGGGTCGTGAAACCGATAGCTTATCTTATCTACGATCAGATTATCCTCTGTGCTGAGCGTCGGTTCCATGGAACTGCCCTGCACCTGCGTTCTCTGTCCCACAAAGTGAATGACCAGATAAACAACACATAAAACACCCAAAAGATAAAGACTGGTATTTAATATCTCACGCAATACCTTCTTCATACTTCTTCTCCTTCCTGTATCGTTTCCAGTGTAATCCTGCCAAGCCTGCCGCTTCTGAAATCATCTACCAGAAGCGCCGCCGCCTTCTCATAATCCGGCTCCTGTCCCTTTTTATAGCACTTACGGTTCTCGCAGATCGCCGCAAGCATCGCCACCGCATCCGGTGTCTGCCCGCTCTCCTCGATCTGATAACGCTCCAGAAGCGGCTCTCTGTAATTCTCTAAAAGATAGGTAAGAAGCTCCGTCGCCAGCTCTGTCATCTGCAAGATCTCATCATTCATGGAGCCGATCATGGCAAGCCTTTTTCCCACCTCTTCGCTCTCAAACTTGGGCCAGAGAATACCCGGTGTATCTAAAAGCTCCAGATCCTTATTCAGGCGGATCCACTGCTTTCCTTTGGTCACTCCGGGTTTATTGCCGGTCTTGGCACATGCCTTTCCTGCAAAAGAATTGATAAAGGTGGATTTCCCCACGTTGGGGATGCCGACCACAATCGCTCTGACCGGGCGGTTTTTGATCCCTCTTTTTCGATCCCGCTCTATTTTCTCCTTACAGGCCTCCTGCACCTTAGGCTGGATCGCCCTAAGCCCCTGTCCCGTCTTCGCGTTGACCTCCAGTACATGAAAGCCCATATCTTTAAAATATGTCATCCAAAGTTTATTCGCCTTGGGGTCTGCCAGATCCGATTTATTTAATAAGATCAGTCTGGATTTGTTTTTTCCCAGTTCATCTATGTCCGGATTNCTGCTGGAAAGCGGAATCCTTGCATCTACCAGCTCNATCACCAGATCGATCAGGCNNATGTTCTCCTNCATCATCCGCTTTGCCTTTGTCATATGCCCCGGATACCACTGATAATTCATCTCTTATCCTCGCTATTCGATCAGACCCATGGGNTGGTCTTCCACTGCCAAATGAAACCATGCCTTGCCGATGATCGTNTCTTTCTTCACCGCACCGATATTTCCGGAACGGCTGTCCTCACTGCTGTTGCGGTTATCTCCCAGAACAAAAAACTCATCCGACGCAAGCTGCAGTTCATTCTGCGCGATGCCGGGATCGGCGATCTTATCCAAACTCTCATCCTCCGCAAGCAGGANGCCATCTATGTATACACTTCCATCCCGGATCTGTACCGTCTCGCCCGGCAATCCCACCACACGNTTCACATANAAATGGGAATTCTGATTGCCGTTTGGCAAAAAAACGATGACATCGCCCCTTTTTGGCGTAGAGATCCTGTAGATAAGNCGATTCATCAAAATCTCCTGTCCATTGTAAAGTACAGGCTCCATGGAGTTCCCCACCACACTGGTGCGCATCCCCGCCGAAAAAATAAGGACAAANGCCAGAAAAACAGCAACAGCGCTTCCCACGAGCATCTCCAGGATATCCTTTATGATCTTGGGATTAAGCCTTTTCTTTTTCTGATAAAAGGTCAAGCCTTTTCTTCTCGCCATCTTTCGCCCTCTTACTGTTTCCGNTTCCCATATGGTGAAAAACAGATACCCCAAATCACTCTGAGGTATCTGTTTCATCATCTCTTACGCTTATTTAACCAGTTCTTTCACCTTAGCTTTCTTACCGACGCGATCTCTCAGGTAATTCAGTTTAGCACGTCTCACCTTACCTCTTCTGACAACCTCTACCTTCTCCACATTCGGAGAGTGCATNGGCCAGGTCTTCTCAACGCCTACGCCGTTAGANACCTTACGNACCGTGAAGGTGGTTCTGTTNCCGCCGCCCTGNATCTTTAANACGGTTCCNTCAAACACCTGNANTCTCTCGCGGTTACCCTCCTTGATCTTACCGTANACTTTAACNGTGTCGCCTACATGGAAGTCGCTTAAGTTTTCCTTTAACTGTTCTGCTTCAATTTCTCTGATNATATCGTTCATATTCTCCTCCTGATATGCTCCGGATGTTCTTAATACGTCTGTAACAGAGGACCATCCTTCTTCACAACATTAATAACTTACCACATCACGGGTACAAATGCAAGCAANTTTTCCCCATTTTAGCTTTTAGCTTTTACGCCGCTTTTTCTCCACCGNCGGGTGCGNTTCCAGATACTTTTCATAGAGATCAGGNCGTTTTTCCCNTGTCCGTTCCAGAGACTGCGCAAGNCGCCATTCATCNACNTTCGCGTGATNCCCGGAGAGCAANACCTCCGGNACCCTTNTGTCATGCCAGATCTCCGGNCNGGAATACTGCGGGTATTCCAGCAGTCCGTCGCNAAANGACTCCGTCTGNGCNGACTCNTCATTGTGCAAAACGCCCGGCACCAGCCTGGCTANGGCATCNACCATCACCATGGCNGCCAGCTCTCCCCCGGTGAGCACATAATCNCCCAGNGANATCTCATCGGTGACGATCTCCTCCAGNACNCGCTCGTCNANNCCCTCATAGTGACCGCACAGAAAGATCAGCTCNTCCTCCNNNGCCAGNTCTCTTGCCATTTCCTGATGNAANGTTNTNCCCTGCGGCGTNACATAGATNACNCGGCATTTCTTNTCTCGACCNATTCGGTCAATAATGGATNGATANGCATCATAGACCGGCTGCGCCTGCATCANCATACCNGCGCCGCCCCCATANGTGTAATCATCCACCTTNCCATGNTTATCNGTNGTATAATCCCTGATGTTGACCGCCTCTATCGCGATATCGNCCCGCGNNGCCGCCCTGCCNAGAATGCTGGTGTGCAGTCCCTGCAGAACCATNTCGGGAAACAGAGTCANNATNTGAAAATGAATCANTGTACGCTTTCCCTCANAATAACCCGTCCATGATATGAACNTCCATGACACGGCGCTCCATATCCACGTTTTTGATNCACTCTTTGATCGCGGGAAGCANNACNTCTTTATCGNNNTCCCTGNTTACCACATAGACATCNTTNGCTCCGGTTGCAAGCACNTCCTTTNAGCACGCCGAAGTCCTCCCCCTCGTCCGTNANCACCTGCATGCCNATCATATCCGCCACAAAATATTCGTCCTTTTGCAGCTTGACCGCATGCTCTCTTGTNACCAGCAGCTTTCCCTGCTTATATTTCTCTATATCNTTGATGGAATCATATCCCTTAAATTTCAATATCACATACTGTTTAAAAAACTTGACGCCCTCTANTTCCATGGNCAGACGCTCTTTTCCGGCAGCCAGCGTCACTTCCTTCAGCTTCTTAAACCGATTCGGATCGTCCGTGGTGGGAAATACCTTTACTTCCCCGCGGATACCGTGTGTCTGGGTGATTACACCCACCTGTAATTCATCGTTTCTCTCTGTTTTCATAATAACTCCTGCATGTAAAATGCCTCACGGAGAATCCCCGTGAGGCTGATCTGTCAGATGATCTCCACATCCACTCTCTTATTTCCTTTTGATGATGCCGCCTTGACAACAGAGCGGATTGCTTTTGCAATGCGTCCCTGCTTGCCAATGACTTTTCCCATATCGGATGGCGCTACATGGAGTTCTACGATGATATTCTTACCTTCCTCCTTCTGTGTCACCACTACCTCATCCGGGTTTTCAACAAGAGCTTTTGCGATCACTTCCACTAATTCTTTCATAGTCCACCTCCAAAAGCGACTTGAAACCCTCTTATTTTGTCACGCCTACCGTCTTGAAGATTCTGCTCACGATCTCTGTAGGCTGCGCACCGTTGGCAAGCCACTTCTTCGCTTCCTCCTCGTTTACCTTATAGGTGCTGGGATCCGTGTTGGGATCATAGGTACCAATCTCGGCGATACATCTGCCATCTCTGGGGGATCTGGAATCCGCCACCACGATCCTGTAAAAAGGATGCTTTTTCTGTCCCATTCTTCTTAATCTGATCTTAACTGCCATTTTTCTTTGCCTCCTGTAAAAAAATTTGTTAAATGTAATTTATTTTTGAAACCCTAAAATGGGAATTTCATACCGCCCATGCCACCGAATAGACCACGGCCCTTTTTGCCGCCCATCATACCCGGAAGCTGTTTCATCATCTTCTGGGACTGCTCAAACTGCTTGACAAACCGATTGACCAGCGCGATATCCACACCGGCGCCCTTCGCAATACGTCCCTTTCTGCTGGGATTTAAGAGCTTGGGATTCTGCCGCTCCTCCCGCGTCATACTTAAGACGATTGCCTCCATGCGCGCCAGCTGCTTCTCATCCACCGCCGACTCGATATCCGCCATCTGCTTGCCCATGCCGGGCATCATGCCCAGAATACTGGAAAGGCCGCCCATATTACGCATCTGCTTCATGCTCTCCAGGTAGTCCTCAAAGTCGAACTTCCCTTTCTTCATGCGGGCAGCCATCTCTTTTTCTTTCTCTTCGTCTATATCAAGATTCTGCTGGGCTTTCTCGATCAGCGTCAGCACATCGCCCATGCCCAGGATCCGGTTGGCCATACGGTCCGGATAAAACTGCTCCAGATCGGAAAGCTTCTCTCCCATACCGATGTAAAGAATCGGCTTACCGGTCACTGCCTTGATGGAGAGCGCCGCACCACCTCTGGAATCACCGTCCATCTTGGAAAGGATCACCCCGTCTATGCCCACCTTCTCATCGAAGTCCTTGGCTACATTGACGGCATCCTGACCTGTCATGGCATCCACCACAAGGAGCGTCTGATGTACTTCCACATTCTCCTTGATCTCCTGCAGCTCCGCCATCATCTCTTCATCTATGTGCAGGCGGCCCGCCGTATCCAAAATGACCACGTTATGACCGTTCTTCTTCGCATGCTCTAAAGCTGCTTTTGCGATATTGACAGGTTTGTGGTTCTCTCCCATGGAGAATACCTCCACCTGCTGTTTCTCACCGTTAATTTGTAACTGTTTGATGGCCGCCGGACGATACACGTCACAGGCCACTAACAGAGATTTTTTCCCTTTTAACTTTAACTTCCCGGCAATTTTCGCCGTGGTAGTGGTCTTACCTGCACCCTGTAAGCCACACATCATGATGACTGTGATCGCTTTTCCCGGCTGCATGGCGATCTCCGTGGTCTCGGAGCCCATCAGGGAAACCATCTCTTCATTCACGATCTTAATGACCATCTGCCCGGGATTTAAGCCGTTTAACACATCTGCGCCGACAGCCCGCTCCTCCACGGACTTGACGAACTGTTTGACCACCTTAAAATTGACGTCGGCCTCTAAGAGCGCCATCTTGACCTCTTTCAGAGCGACTTTTACATCCTCCTCCGTGAGACGGCCCTTGCTCCTCAGATTCTTAAACACATTCTGCAGTTTATCTGTCAGACTCTCAAACGCCATATAGCCCACGCCTTTCTACTGCGTGAAACATAGTTCTTCTTGGCGTCCCGTCCCATGGCGGGACGTCTTTAGAAGTACTTTTCACGCTACTACAATTCCTGCATGATCCGGGAAGACAACTCTCTGATCCTTGATCCGTAAGATGACGGATCCGCCAGCTCTCCGCTCTCATACTGTGCCGAAAGCTGATCGATCTGTGAAATCTTCTCCTTGATACTCTCGAACCGGGCTACCAGCTTCAGTTTCTCCTCATAACCCAGAAGCGTCTTGTCACAGCGTTTGACGATATCGTGCACCGCCTGTCTGCTTACGCCCTGCGCCTCCGCGATCTCTCCCAGAGAAAGATTTTCATACACGACGCTCTCGTAGATCTCCTGCTGATGTCTGGTCAGCAGTTCTCCATAAAAATCATATAATAAACCCTGTTCTACGATTTTTTCCATGCCCGGCCTCTGTCGGCTGTCTTTTGGATGAACAGTAACCGACTTTTGCATTGTACAATAAGGAGGAAAGTGTGTCAAGTATTTTTTCTTGACAGTGCCAACCTTTATTCTTACTTATAACTAAAATGCTATTTTAGACGATAAAAATTTATCGCAATTATGATTGTTTTTACTCTTTTGCTATGATAGAATACTCCACAAGGACAACCGTGTTGCAGGGTGGGCTGACCCGATATTCCTATGGAATGGAGGTGATGCCTATGAAAAATCATTTTGATTTTAAGGATGTAATGACCTTTGGTCTTTTCCTTTTGGCATTGCTTACATTCGTGTTTACGTTTTGTAAGTAAAGCTACATAGAAAAACCACCCCTAAACTTTGGCCAGTGATGGGGTGGATTTTCTATCTACATTATTTGGTCAACCCACCTTGTGGGCGGTTGCTCCTTTTGGTTATGTAGTAACTATAACATGCTTCCTTTACTTTTTCAATAAAAAACTCTTTCTTCCCACGGGAATCAAGTTTGCCCCGCTATACCACTGGTATGAGGACATTACAATTCTTCCGCTTTCTTCCGATCCGCTTCCGCAAGTGCCTCCTCGCCGATGGCTGAATACACTCCTGCGCGACCAAGATAGGCATTTTTATACTCTGGATTCAGCTCAATTGCTTTATCGTAATCTTTGATAGCCTTTTCATGTTGCCCTAAATCGTCATATACAACACCACGGTTATTATATGCCTTTGCATAATCGGGGTCCAACTCAATTGCTTTATCATAATCTTTGATGGCCTTTTCACGCTGCCCTAAACTGTCATATGCTACACCACGATTATTATATGCCATTGCATCATTGGGGGCCAGCTCAATTGCTTTATCGTAATCTTTGATGGCCTTTTCATGCTGCCCTAAATTTTCATATACATTACCACGGTTATAATATGCATCTGTATAATTGGGATCCAGCTCAATTGCTTTATCGTAATCTCTAATGGCCTCTTCATGCTGCCCTATCTTTTCATATTCATTACCACGATTATAATATGCCATTGCATAATTAGGATCCAACTCAATTGCTTTATCGCAATCTTCGATAGCCTTTTCATACTGCCCTAAATCGTCATATATATTTCCACGCCCAACATACGCACCTGCATTTTCTGGATATTTTATAATTGCTTCTGAATACTCTTCCATAGCCTCATGTAGGCGACCCTCGCTACGGGCACGGTTTCCTCGGCGAATATAATCCCAAACGGTAAGTGTCTGTGCTTTCTCCCGCTGTTCTTCTTCATGCCGCTCCGCTTCATTCATTTCCTGAAGAGCTTCCTGAATTTCCGGTTTTTCATTCAGTTTCTCCCATTGCTGATTATATCGCTGAACACGATTCTCATAATTTTTCTTCAGATGCTCTGCCGTAAGACCCGGTCGGATGGCATCTCCATACATGACTTTTCCGATTTCTACCATCAAAGCGTCAAATCCATCAATAGCGACGAAATATCCATTCCGTTTTTTCACAAATCTCTGAATCTTCTTTTCGGGCAAATCAGAGGAATCAGGCTTTCCACAATAGCACCAATATACGCCTCTACGCATATCCGTACGCTCGTCCTCTAAAAATGACATCAAACTGTGATCACCGCCGGCATATCCAATCACAATGGGCGTGTAGGTATTGAGCGCATGGTTCAGTGCTGTCTGCCATTCTAATTTCAATTCGTTTGTCGTCTCCGGACTGTTCAACGGCGCGTACATCAAGCCGCGATGCACCTTTGCCACAATGGGACGTTGGATATTTGCATCCATATAGTCCGCTAAGGATTCATGGCTGACAACAAGTGGCTTCTTATCTGTGTACAAGAACAGAGCATCTTCCACCAGACTGTCGAAATTCGTGGTAATGACCAGATTATTCTGATTGTTCTCTGTTAATAGTTTTGCCAATGCGTGATAGCCAAGGCTGGGGTCAGAATGCTCCATGATTTTTTCCAGATACCTATACCCCATACGCGGATTGTCATGAAAACGCAATTTATAGATATCAAAATAGTACTTGCTTGAAATCGCTCCGCCCTCTTCTTTGACCTTTCGCCATGCCGCTTCGATCTCATCAAACTTGTGCTCCATTTCATCTTCTTCATACAGGGCATTGGCAAGTCTCCGCGTCTCTTCTGCATCCATCACAGGCATCCCTTGGTCTCCCGGCTTGCCCATGAGATAATTCATCCACCGCATCTCAAGAGTACTACCAACGGGAATGCCAGATTCTACCGATGCACCAGAACCCAAGATGAAACAGAACCGTTGATCACTATTTTCGGTTGATTCCTTTATTATCTGTGATAAGTTCTTTGCAGAAAGAATTCTGGACTTTGGAAACGCCATGTCAACCACCCCTCGCATTTATTATTACTTATTGTAGTCGTTTTTCGACATTTGTCAACAAAGGGCGTCAATCTGATTGCACTTTGATAAATTTCAATATATTTTCATTCATCGGCCGAATCCGCTGATATAGAAACCCGATCTCACGAGGAGCTATCGGTTTAGACAATTCTATCTCTATCAGGGAACCTTCCTTTAATTCTTCCTCCACAAATTGTTTCACAACACAAGATACCCCAATCCCCATTTTGGCAAATTCAATCAGTAGATCCATTTCGTTTACTTCGAGGATATGCAAAGGCGTAATTTTATTCTGCGCATAATAACTGTTCAGATGCCTGCGGGAAACGTTATCCTTATCAAGCAATATAATATTGCCATGTTCAAATATCTCGTCATTACTACAATTTAATTTATCCCGGTATGTTGGAGTACAAACGAAAATGTATTCGATGACTCCTAAAGAATGATATACTGCTGTTCCCAAGTTTTCCGGTTTTGCAGCAAGAGCCAAATCTATATTACACTGTTCCACCATGGAGCAGGCTGCCGCTGATGACGTGCAGGTAATAGAGACATCCGTATTAGGGTATAAACTTGTAAACTCTTTGAGATAAGGCATGAGAAAATGTTTACACAACACATTGCTGGCGGCTATTCGTAAATAACCTGTATTCTGGTGAAACCTGAGCCTATCCTCCGTATCTAAAAGTATATGAAATGCCCGCTTAGCATCCTCATATAGCTTTCTCCCGTTTTCTGTCAGTTCCACGCCTTTTGATTTTCTGATAAAAAGAGTGGTATTCAGATTTTCTTCCAGTTTCTTAATGGTTATGCTGACTGCCGGTTGAGAGATATATAATTGTGCGGCCGCCTTTGAAATGCTTTTGCACTCGGCAACTGCAAGAAAAATTTTATATCTTGAAAGATTTTCAAATGTTTCCACATCGCCCTCCCATAAATTCTTTTTATATATTTTATAAATTACATATATTTGAATTATACCATTAATGAAAGTATACTGCAAGAAAACGAAACAAGGAGAAAAATAATGAAAACATATGAATTTGACGGCGAAAAATACAAAATAGCTTCTACCCCACAAAAGGAATGGGGACAAAGCCTTATTTCAGAAATTTCATTACAGGGCAACGAAAAAATATTAGATTTGGGGTGCGGTGACGGCTATTTGACGGAGCAGTTAGCGCTGCTCGTGCCAAACGGAAAAGTATTAGGAATAGACGCATCTGTGGGAATGATCCAGACGGCAAAAAAGCTCTGTCGGAATAACCTTGCCTTTCTTCATATGGATATCAACAGCCTGTGCTTTTCTAATGAATTTGATATTATTTTTTCCAATGCGGCTCTGCATTGGGTCAAAGACCATGATCAGCTTCTGAAGAATTCACTTGCGGCATTAAAAGCAGATGGTATCCTGTTTTGGAGTTTCGGAGGAGAAGGCAACTGTTCGAATTTTCTTTCTGTCATACAGAAAAAGATAACCGAGGATAAATATATCGAGTTTTTCAAAGATTTTGAAATGCCGTGGTTTATGCCCTCAAAAAGCCACTACGCAGAATTGATGTCCAAAATCGGTTTTTCTCATTTTACGATTACCGAAGTAAACCGGGACAGGTTTTTCCCAACTTCTGATGAAATCATAAAATGGATAGATCAACCGGCTATTGTGCCTTTTATAGAATGCATTCCCGATACTCTTAAAAGCACTTTCCGCAAGGAAGTGATCGAAGAAATGCTGAAAAGAGCACAACAGCCAGACGGTACTTGTTTTGAAACATTCCGCAGGTTACAGGTATGTGCTCAAAAATGACTGCCCTTATCTAAGCCAAAACTTGATGTATATCTTACCATCAGAATAATAACAACGATTGCCACCAACAGTTCTGTAATCGGCATAGCAAACCAGATAGAATCTGCTCCTGCCAAAGCGGGCAGAGCATAAATCAAAATCCCGCTGACAGCCATTCCCCGTGCAACAGAAACAAAGAAAGAGGCACTAGGTTTCATTAACGACTGAAAATAATAGGTGGAAAAGATATTCAGCGGCAATAGCAGGAATGATATGCCATAGCTGCGCATAATGGACGGTGCGATCCGGCAGACAGATTCTGTCGGAGCCATAAACACACGGATAAATCCATTGGGAACTGCCCAAACGGATATTGTCCATATCAAACTGAAAAACAGCACTGTATATAGCGCGTACCGTAGTGTCCCTTTTATACGCGCCCCGTTACCCGCACCGTAATTGACAGATAGAATGGGCTGCGCCGCCTGCCCTACGCTATACGCACAGCACTGTACGATCGTGCTGACATTCACAATGACACCATAAACAGATAAAGCATCTGTACCAAAATATCTTACGATCTGTCGGTTAAACAGCATAGTCAAAAAGCCCATTGCCACATCAATGAAAAAGGTGGAAAAGCCGGTCACCAAAACCTGCTGCGCTTTTTTGTAAAACAAGGACGGAAGAGCAAAACGCAGGCTGTTTTTCTGTGTAAAGAAATGAGAAAGCATGACCACACAAGTAATCACTGCCCCTATTGCGGTTGCTAATCCTGCGCCCTGTATTCCCATGTCCAAAGTGAATACAAAGAAATAGTCTCCGAAAATATTAAATATGCCTCCGCCTAAAACTGCTGCTGTTGCCAGAGCAGGGGCATTATCATTTCGTAAAAATGCAGCCAGCATTTGATTAAAGAGAAAAGCAGGAACTACAAATTTGACGGGAATAAGATATTCTTTTGCTAAAGGCAGCAGCGTTTCCTCTGCACCAAAAATCGTCAGCATTTCTGTATCAAAAAACAAAACTGCTCCCCAGCAAACGATTGCAAGTGCTATTGTAATCATCAATGCTGCTGAAAAATATTCGTTTTGGGCTTTTGTATCGCCTTTTCCTTTTGCACTGCCCAATAATACAGAACCTCCGATTCCTGTCAAAAGTCCCAGACTGTATATAATATTCCATATCGGAGCTACAACGGCAAGTGCTGCCGTGCCGCTTGGCCCCTGATACTGCCCCACCATTGCCATATCCACAATGCCATAAATGGAACTGATTAATGCACTCCCAAAAGCCGCAGCTAAATACTTAAAATAAATCTGCCTGACATTTCCAGATATCATATCCATTTTCTCATCTCCCTTACAACAAAAAAAGCCGGTAAGAAAACAGGTGTCTCAACCTGTTACCTTATCCAGCTCATCATTTCCAACGAATGACTCACCCTCCGAGTAATCAATTTGAATCATAACAAAAGAAAGTCAAATTGTCAAATATCAACTTTATCTAAAACAACGACAACTGCTCATATCCCTTATTCTCCGGAAATGCATGCAGATATGCAAAGATCTCATCCACATTACTCACTATATGATTCTCGGCACAGAATGTCCTGAAATATGCCATCAGCTCTCCTGCATGGTCACTCGGCAGCTCATAATCATACCCGTACCTGCGGTGATATTTCTCATGCAATCCCGGAAAATGTCTGTCAAGCGCCGCATAATAATACTCTCTGTCGCCCTGCCGCAGGGTCATTCCCATGCCGAAGCAGATGATGCCATACACACCCGCATCCCTGCAATATTCCAGAATCCCCTGAATGTTTTTTCTGGTATCATTGATATAGGGCAGGATCGGCGACAGCCATACCACCGTTGGAATTCCGTTCTCCTGCAGGATCTTAAGCACTTCATAACGCCGTCTGGTAGTGCAGACCTGAGGCTCCACAATACGGCACAACTCCTCATCATAGGTGGTCAGCGTCATCTGCACCACACACTTCGCCTTGCGGTGAATACTCATCAAGAGATCCAGATCACGCAGAATCCGGTCCGACTTTGTCTGCACTGCGACACCGAACCCATACCGGTCGATCAGCTCCAGACATTTCCTCGTCAGCTGCAGTTCCTCCTCGCAGTGCATATAGGGATCGCACATCGCGCCCGTTCCAATCATGCACTTTTTACGCTTGCTGCGAAGCGCCCGCTCCAAAAGGTCCGGCGCATTCTGCTTCACCTCGATATCTTCAACAGCATGAGTAAACTGATAGCAGGTACTCCGGACATCGCAGTAAATACAACCGTGGGTACATCCCCGATAAAGATTCATGCCGTTCTGAGACGATAGTATTCCTTTTGCATCTACAAAGTGCATGCTAACTGCGCTCCTTTTTCCTTTTCCACATCCGCTCCACAACTGCTTCCGCCGCATAGCTGATCAGAATACCGCTTATCACACCAAACAACACATCGCTTGGATAATGCACTCCCACATACAGCCTCGAAAGCGCAATCAAAACCGCAAGAACAAACGCCGGGATACCGTAACGTTTTGGCAGCCTGCGCAGCATGACACCTGCCGCCGCAAAGGAACTCCCCGCATGTCCCGATGGAAAAGAAAATTCACTCGGCCGCCGCACCAGATAGGTCAGCCCCTCTATCACCTCGTATGGCCTGGTCCGGGCGACCAGGTTTTTCAGCAGAATATTGTTGATCAGCAAAGTGCCGAGCAGAGCCGCCATCATCATGCAGCCTGCTTTCCGCGTCTTAGGCAGCATCAGTATCAGGAGCGTCAGAAGAATCCATATCGCGCCGCCGTTTCCCAGAGTCGTGATAACTTTTACAATCGGCGTGAGTACCGGATTCCTGAGATATTCCTGAATCCATAAAAGTATTCCGCCATCCAGTTCAGATAAAAATTGTAACATAAGCAGCCTCCCATCGCTTTTCTGTTATACCTCGATATAGTAAGGACAGATATCCTCATACTGTCCGTTTTTCAGCCGGAATCCTTTCGGGATCGTCCCTAGCTGCTTAAAGCCGATTCTCTCATACAGATGTCTTGCATGTATGTTGCTGGCTACCACAGCGTTAAACTGCAGAACTCGAAATCCGGCAACATGCGCCTGCTCTATACAGTCTTTTACCAGCTTCTCCCCGATATGTAATCCTCTGCTGGCGGAGGCCACCGCATAGCTCGCATTTGCAATGTGACCGCATCTGCCTATATTGTTGGGGTGCAGGATATACAGCCCCAGAATTTCGCCCGTCCCCTGCTTCTCGGCCACGCCGCAGTAGCTCTGCTCAGCAAAAAAATCTCTTCCCGACTCTTTGGTCAGGTTCTCCTCCTGAGGAAAAGCGATACCCTCCTCCACCACTTCATTCCAGATGGAAACCATGGCGGCTACGTCCTTTTCTTCATACTTTCTTATGACAATATCTGTATTCATTCGTTTATTATCCTCCATGTATCACTACCATTACTTTGTCAGCAATTACAATATCATTTTTAACCAGACAACGCAATCATTCATTCTTTGATGATTGATGTACGTATTCCAGAAAAGACCGGGCGGCTTCTCCCTCTTTCTCATTATACTTCCATCCTGATTTCTCCCCAACAAACTGTGCCACGTTTTCAAACAGCTTACACATACCCAAAACAGACTTCCATGCATTTTCAATATTACCATCAAAATAAGTTGATAAAAGCATTTGCCATTCTTCCTCGGAAAGCCATTTATATAAGTATTTTGATGATTTTCCGGTACTTACAGACCATCCTGTCAAAATACCCACTTTCCAATTTAACATAGTAATAAGCTGAGGCCTTACACAATAATTTGTCATATCCTGAACATAAGGGATTTCCTCTCGCCATAGCCCCTTTGCTATATTATTGGTACACCACCAAAATTCGTTACAAGTCGCCAGATATTGTTCTTTCGTAGGCTTTTTAACCCAATACTGACAATCCGTAGCCTCTTCTATCTCAGGTAAGATATTTTCTTTGTCCAATAAAATTTTGCAGAGCTTGTCCTCTTTAATATTCTGTAATGCATAATCTACAGACTGCACAGTTAAGTCAATTCTAATTCCATCTGCAAATTGCATTAAATAGCCATAAGAATTTTTCTTATCGTTTGGATAATTCGGATTTTCATCAGGATATTGCATATAAAGAATTTCCCCGAAAATCCTAATCCAGTCTTTGTCCTCTATAAAGCTTTGGGTCTCTTCCACGACATAAACTATATCATAATCTTGAAAAATGTCTTTTGAAACATTTTCGTTTATTCTGGAACCATTCATATAAACAGCCTTAATTCTGGCATCATTTTTCGCAACCTCTAAAATGAGATTGTACATTTCGTTTTCTAATCTCATGTCTACACCTCCATTATCGCTTCCATTGTAATTTTCATAGCTGCTGTAAAAAAATCATTTCTTCCACGCACTTTTTCACAAATTCTCCCATAATTTCCTTTGTGCAAAACTGATATCCACTCACATCATACACTTTCTCTCCGGTAAACTGCTCAATTAATAGCGACCGTTTCTGCCGTGCAAGATCTTCTTCCAGAATACATCCCTCTACACCATAGATACGCCCCTGCTCCAAAAGCTGCCATATCTCTTGCGAATTCTTGTCCGTCTGATACAGCCATTGGTCAAATCCGTATGCCTCCGCTGCATAGCGCTCGTGTACCTCGTCAACTTCTGTGCCCCGCATCATCTTTTCCCGAAAAGGCGTCCAGATACTTCTGTCATTTTCCCAATCAGTCAAGAGGTGTATACAGTACCCCGCTATAAAATCCCGGTTCTCAGCATTTTGGTTCTCTTCCCAAAACTTATAGATGGCATCCCGCCAGCCTTCGCTGTCAAGCGTTATGCCCCAGCGCGGTCCAAACTTCCATAGATGGCTTCTCTCCTTCAGCGAAACATCATATTCATTGTGGAAATGCACCGCATCCGGCGCGACGGAACCAAGCAGAAAATCTCCCGGCCGCTCTATGCGTCCATCCCCATATCGCGCAAGCAGTTCATATGCCACCTTTAAATGTACCATCGGATATGACATGTATATTTTCTCCGTTCTCTTTTATCCTCTTATCCCGTAATTATGTATTGATAACACAGCTTAGCTTTTCCCATTCTTCACGCTTTATGGCATACGCATATGATATCTCATTCTTTTCATCGGGATATTCTTTCACTTTCCTCATACCGTTTGCAATGGCAGTAGAATAGGAACCGATATTTGTATATTTCATGTAAGAATACAGACAATCATATTCTGTATTCCTAAATGCCCAATCTCTAACCGCTCTTGCGGCCTCACTCCCAAACCCTTTCCTCCAATGGTTCTTATGAATGTGATACCCTATTTCCGGCAGTGATTCCCCATCAATATTCTGTATTGTCAGTCCGCAGTCGCCGATAAACTCACCTGTTTCTTTTAAAACAACAGCCCACAGACCAAATCCATATTCCTTATAGTTTTGGAGATTCCACTCAATCCATTTCATAGTTCGCTCCTTATCAAAAGGCTTAGGATAATGCTGCATGGTTTCTGCGTCTGACATTATTTCATATAACGCATTGAAATCTTGTAATGTATATTCTCTTAGAATCAATCTTTCTGTTTCAATAATCATATTCCCTCCTGAAAATTTCGATTTTTCAGCTAGATAAACTAAAATTCTACAATGCCTTAGTAAAGCAAATAATTCTATTTGCTTCTGTAAAATTCATAGCTTTATGGAAGCAAAAACTGCCCACATTATCTATTTCGCAATCACTGGCGAACTCTTGACAGCCATTATCCTTTGCCCATGCCTCACAATCTGATAATAACTCTTTCGCATATCCTTTATTACGATACCCTTCTTTGATAAAAATCCCTTCTAAGTAACCAACCGGAGTTGTGCTTGTTCCCTCCACATAATCGTAACGCAACTGACACTGTGCAAAACCTATGGGCATATCATCTTCATATTTTAAAAAGAATTGTGATTTACCCTTAGAAATAGTTTCTGAAAATTCGGTAATCAGTTCATTAACAGAATTGCTGTCCCACATCAATACCGCTAAATTGGCGAGTATTTCTAAATCTTCTTTTCCTGCTTTTCGTATCATAATCATTTCCTCAGTTTCATAGTTACACTAATCTTTGCATATATATTTTTTCCACTGATCCCCAGGGAGCAGTTTTATGGTCTATGATTTCAAAACCATATTTTTCATATAAATTTTCATGGTCACTCACAATATGTACCTTATCAAATCCAATTGTCTTTAAATAATCCATTGAATACTGTATTAGTTTTTGGCTCAGCCTGTTTCCTCTATATTCTTCGTCTACAAACATATAACCAATGTAAGGGGTATAGCATACATCCGGAATGCAATCTGTCTTTGCAACCGTACAGTATCCACAGATTTTCTGATCATCCAAAGCAACGATAACTCGTTCCCATTCTGTAAACAGGTTATTGTCCATAGCATTGGCTAATGATTTGCCAGCACTCCATGAGCAGCTTTTTGCATAATCTCTTACTTTGTTCCACATATGATCTGCTGATGTGAGCATTTTAAAATCCATTCTTTATTTCCTTTCAGTTCTATTTTAAACATAATAATACAGATTTTAACCTTTTAAATAAGCGACTTGAACATAATGAGGCAAGGATTTTCTTCGTCCCACATTTCTGTCAAAGTAATAAGTGACTCAAATCCAATACTTTTATAGAATTTACGAGTTTGTGCATATGGTTCAAAATCAACTGTATCACTCAATGTTTTTACAATCACATATTTGCACCCTCTTTGAATAAAGTAATTTTCTACAACACGGTAAAGAGCTTTCCCTACACCATTGTATTGATACTCCGGATGAACCCCACATACAAATATCTCACCTGTATGTTGATAATGTATTTTCACTGAGAAAAAACCAATGCAATTATCTGCGTTATTGAATGCAACATAATATGGAAGTTCTTTAACTTTTTCTACATACTCGCCAAGTGCTTGTCTATTTCCAAACCATTCTGATAACATTTCAAGTATTTCTCTCGTATAAGATGACTTTTATCACTATCGAATATTTCGATAATATGAATATCTTCTTTCATATATTTATCCTCCGATTATACCATTTTAAATTCATACTTTCCTCTTATCAGTAATTAATTCAAATTCAAGTTTTGCTACACAGTTTATGTCCTCAAAAGGACGGAATACAAATAACTATATCAACGTTTTCTCATTTGCGTGTGCATAAAAAATAATGTTAGGATTATAACTCATAATAAGTTCCCAATCCTCTTTCAGTTTTATATTTTCCTCGTAAGCATCAAGATAATTTATCGGTTCCAAATCCCCGACAAAACAAGTTCCATTATCCAAAATAAGGGATACACTGTCATTGCTATGACTTGGGGTAGATAATATCTCTCCCTCTATTCCTATGCTGTGAAGAAAAGACCTGCTCTCTTCCCATTTAACAAAAACAGCCTCTTTCTCCTTTATAGGCATATATTCTGTGCGCTCGTCTCTTCGAAATATCTCATCAGAAAAATGGACATATTCAACTTGTGTATCAAGCAATACCAATTTTACACCCAATTGCATGAGTTCGCTGACAAGTCCCATATGGTCCGGGTGATAATGCGTTGCCAACACATAGGTTATATCACTTAATTTAACCGCATTCTTTTTCAATTCTTTATAAAACAAAGGCAATGTACCTGCATAGTCAGTATCAACAAGTAAACTGCCACTTGTTCCACGAATAAGAAAAGTATTTGTATTGCCATACTTTAACCTGTTTACCAAATTAATCACCTTATCAAATACCGTTTTTTCTACCCAGAAATCGAACCTTCCAGAATCTTTTCTGCTTTTTCTATATTCTCAAGAGTTAATCCTATGGTCGGGTCTGTTTTTACCTGATGCTGCTCGATCTGAATCGAATGTAAATCCAAGTCATCCAGAACCACCCACTCCGTAATATCATTATGCAGCTTCAACCATAAAAGGATTTCATCCGCCTTTACCAAACTAAATTTCTTGGTTCTTCTTATTTCTTCAGTAGTCAGATCCGGGGTTACTCCATCTATAAACAACTCTTCTTCAGCAAGCATATCTACCAATCTCTCTGCCTCTGTGCCGAGTGGTTTTAGTTCATCGTCGAACCAAAAGCGCCATCCGGAATGAAGAATTATTTTTGCATTTGTTCTTTTTACTAAGGATGCTAATATCTTAATTTTCTCTCCATCAATCAATGTTCCATCACCTATTTCCCTTTGATGACTATCGTTCCAAAAATTAGAATTAAGTACGCCATCTATATCTAAAAATATAACTTTTGCCATTACACTCCCTCACACTTTCTAAATTGTCAGTCTAACAAACTAGACTTATCGTTCCAAAAGTCCATAAATTTCATATCTTGAAAGCATATTTTGAAGCGCAACTTTTGTACCCATAAGCTGCTTATAGGTTACGGTCTTTGTTTTACCTTCCAACCTCAAGTTTTCCATTTTATTTACGGTATCATCATATTCCTTTTGTATTGCCTGCATCATCTTTTCAAATTTTTCTTCCCGTTCAGACATATTTTTTCTCCACAAGATAACTATAATATTCTCTTTCCACCAAAAGCATGAATAGTTCTCATTCCTTTTTAAATTTTCTTTCATCAGTTACTATATGTTCTATTCCAAAGTGTTCTCTACTAAGATAATCTTTCATAAAACTTGGGAATGCAATGTATTTGTCCAAATCATTTATCGGTATCCAGTGCATTTGTTCTTTCACTCCATGAACTAAACTATTGCTGTGAAGTTCTTTCGTTCCTCTTGATTTCATTAGGAAATAGAAACTTATTTCATGGCAATTTAATCCCTTTAAAGTTCCGGTATTCTCATTAAAAAAATTCTCATGGATAACCGCTAAATGGTCTATCTCATAATGCACACCCGTTTCCTCAAAGACCTCGCGAAGAACCGCATCCTCAGCGGTTTCGCCCATATGAACACCGCCACCGATGGAATATAAGTAATTATCCTTCTCATTTCCTGCAAAAAGCACACAACCATTTTCTATAATAATTGCTCCTGCACGATATCTAAACCAATTACTTTCCTTGGTAAAACCACAATCATACATTTTCATTGTTATAAAGCCTCCACAAATTCCAATTTTGTTACTCCGTATATATCTCCTCGATCAACCAGAATATATTTAGCTCTACAGATTATTCATTTTCTGAATCTATATCCATCAGATTAGGGACATCTGCACAGACAGCGCATTCAACTTTGGGGGTGCCAGTAAAAATTTGCAATTCCTTCTCCTCTTTTGTGCCAATCGTTTCTTTGATAAGTTCAAAACTTGCATCTACATCAGACGATTTTGCAGTATCTTTTGCAATAAAAAAACTGCTTTCCCCATCTTCCTCTATTTTAGGTTTCATATAATAACCGTCACATCCCATATATGCATCCATAAGCCGAACTAAGTCGTCTTCCTTCATTGCCATTACCTTTATCTCCCTCTCAAATCCAAATTTCCCGTCCAACAAACCGGATTTCAATTCAACTCCAATTGAAACATTTCTCTACATAGTTTCTTTCCTGAATCAGTTCTGAAAATTTTCTTATAAGCATGCTCTATCTCTTGATTCGATAGTCCATCCTCATATAAATTTACCAGAAAATCCGCTTCTACAAGTATTTGATAGTCAATACCGTCTATATTCTCATAGGTATGATGATGCGCAATCAGATACTGAACCCGCTCAGACACCTGCTCTTCGAAATGCAGATCCGCCAAAAGCTTTTTGGCAATATCCGGCCCTTCTTTCTCCTGAAGCTTTCCATTGCAGCTGCCGTATTTTTCTTCACAATAATGAATGCCTATGTCATGCGTCAATGCCGCTGTTTCAAGCATAAACAAAGTGTCTGTATCTATATTCTCCATTTGCGCAATCAGCTTTGCGTAACTATGTACCTTACAGAAATGCTGTATTCTTTTTACATCTCCACTATATAATTTAATCATTTCAAAATGCAGTTTATTTATCATATCAATACTCCTATCATTAATTTTATAAGCCGGAATTTACCGCTTATTCCATTGCTCAAAAAAATCATTTTGCTGCTGTGTATCAGGGAAAACATCAATATCAGCATAATCCCAAATATGAACAATATCTTTCATCAATGCCTGCCTCCCCATTTCAACAAGGTAAACTTTATCTGTTGCTCCCATCATTCCTGATTGAACAGCATTGAGGCGTGACCCATTGCATTTAATTCCATATCCTACAACAAGCAATTTATCTCTAAATTCCTGATATGCTGGTAAGTAAGCATAGTTTGTAGATTCAATCTTATCTTTTCCGACTCTGGCAAGGATAGTTATATTTTCGGATGCTTCTGCTTCATCAACTTCTACCTGCACAGAAAACTCATACTGAGTATCCAATTCAATTAGAGTAACTTCATATCTTTCCATTTTTTCACCTTAATAAATCCGAAACTGTCACGTACAACTGCTTGTTCCAAATAATTTCTATCTGTATCATCATTTACAGTAAAAACTTGCTCCTATAATAGCTGTCATAGCTAACTTCCTCAAATTTTTGCTTCGTGATTTATTCAACTTGCCAACAAACTGGAATTCTGGTAAGACCTAATTTATAACATTTAATAACTGTTATATCTTATCTCTAAGAAGTTCACAAACCCTCATAAGGTCAAAAATAAGGGGGAGAAAATTTTGAATTATATTTCTTACATTCTGATTCTAATTTAGGGAAATTCAGACAGCGGTTTCTGCCTGTAAATGGTTCATTGGAGATGTATTTCTTATACAAGACATTTGCTTTATTACAGATTACTTCACTATTGTTCCGACACCATTCTAATTCCTGAAGACACAATCGTTTGTAAAATTTGATATTTTCCCGATCTCTCTTAAAAATGGTTGTATCAACAAGCTGTAATTGTTCTTCTTCAATAGGTATCATCAAATTGAAATTGAGGACGCCTAAAAGCTTTCCATTTACCTCAATCTTTGAAAAATCCATAGAATTCTTCATTTTTTTATGCTTTTCTTTTGGCGATGAAAGTGGTATGCAATACTTATAAGCGCCACAAATAATAACAATTCCAACGAAAACCCTGTTATCTTTTCCCGCCTGTGGTGAAACAGAAAGCACTTTATCATCTATATTATGTAAATTGCGGATATATTTCATATCCACCTTGTATAATTTAAAATCCGTCTGCATATATCTCCTCGTTAAAAATGGCTATGCGTTTCCACATAGCCATTTGTGTAGTAACTCCATTAGAGTTGCTAACGCTTTTAGCAGTCCACTTTGCGGTAGGACTCACCACTAATAGTATAATACCATATTCATGAAAATAGTCAATCTTTTTTGCATAAATACATAAAGTCTATTCAGTTCATAAAATCTTCCATTTTCTGCACATATTCTTCCGGATGTTCATTCATAAGCTGTCCATGTCCCATTCCCTCAAACACTTCAACCTTCATCTGTGGTAAATGTCTTTTTAGTAATCCGACCGTTTTTACTTCACAAACTCAAGCCGCATTCACAGTCTATACGATAATCTCCAAATACCCCACCATCTTAGCCTGATCAAATTCTTTGATCACACCCAGATTCGGATCATAATATTTGCCGTCATATCCTACCAGATAGTGGCTGTATCTCCCCATACGCTCCATGATGATACAGCACTTGGGAAGCTCCACCTCCTTACCAAGCGTATAGACGATCTTGTCCGCATGGCGAAGTCCCAGATACTCCAGAGTAGCGATCATTTTGCTCATATTTGCCTGCCACTCTCTGCACTTCATGATATCACAGGCCTCATCCAGCGTAGTCCCTGCGATCATGGCAATGCAGGACTGTCCGCACAGGCCGTCCCAGGGCTGTGTCACCAGATCTATCCCATCCACCTTGCGGATCGGATTTTCCACGCTGTAGGGGCTTGCGCCTCCTATGCTCACCACATTGCCAACGATTTCTATCGAGATCAGATACTTCTTGCCAAGCTCCACCTTTGCAAGCGTATCCTGATTGATGGGGATATCATAGTAGCCCTGC
Organism: Lachnospiraceae bacterium; assembly: GCA_014804615.1. GTDB lineage: Bacteria > Bacillota > Clostridia > Lachnospirales > Lachnospiraceae > UBA3282. Next base: position 47,246 of record JAAUZL010000003.1, on the reverse strand, counting down.
CCCTTCGGTAAAAGATCACAGATAAAACATACCTCATCAAAGCAGACCCTCACCGGCGCATCTCCCACCTTCTCGCAGACTTCCCACACGTTAAAGGGAACAGCGATAGCATTCTCATTCTCCCGAAATTCCACAGTACCTTCAAATTCATACTTCATATCGTAACCCGCCTTTCTTTTTATTTTCTTGGTTTCTCTTATCTTTTCCTATTTCGTAGTGCGGCACTACTCAAAACTAATATTCAAATCCACATCTCCCTTGATACCGGAGACACTTCCTTTGTTGGTATACTGCCAGATCTTGAAATCATAGGGAAAATAATATGTCTCATCATAGTAGGCAAACCATTTATCATAGTCCTCCAGCTTCTCTATATCCAAAAGCAGCATAAAGGTTTTTAAATTGCCATAGATCATAGGCGTATATCCTGCCTCTTTGATCTTATCGCAAAAGGCAATACAGTATTCTGTGCGTTCCTCGCTGGTCAGCTCATTGCTTCTTGCATTTGTGCTGGTCACCGCCTCTATGTCTATGACCACCGGATATGTGACCCGGTAAGGAGATATGGCTTCCAGTACAAACTCTGCCTCCTCCTCAGCCTCTTCCACACTCATAGCCTGAGTGAAAAAGTAAACACCTACATCAATATCATTTTTCAAGGCACCTCGGATATTGTCCTGAAAGGTCTCATCCTCCATGATCACACCTTCGGTGTAGCCACGGATTCCCAGGCGGATAAAAGCATACTCTACGTCATCCTCCGCTACCTTTTCCCAGTCAATCCTATCCTGATACCGGGACACATCTATCCCTTTATGAGAAATCCGCTCCCCCTCCTTATAGTAGTGCATCACGCCGTCTTCATCCGGCATAAAGGCCGTGGGATCATATGTATTCTTAGCGAGCTGTTCCAGAATCGGAAAAAAATAATACCGTCCGGCATCTGCTACCACCACCTCATCCGTGAAAAAATACCGAAGCATATCCGTAGTGCTCTCGCCGGATTCCATGAACTCTTTTAATTGATCAAGAAAAGCGCTGCTTACCTCGGCGTCTGTTTCTTCTCTGGTCTTCGCCACCGCGCTCTCCAGCAGGGCATCCACCTCAGACTGGCTGTAGGACATTTCCTCTACCAGCCGAACCTCCTCCAACTCATTCATGACCTCTACGTTCTGCTGTTGGATCGCCCGATACTGAAACACCGCCACAAGACAGACCGTAACCGCTGTGAGGGTGACGATGCAAAGGAGAATGGAACCTGCCAGAATACTGTTCTCACTTCGCCTTCGCTTCTTCTTTTGCCGCTTCCCCTGTACATGATTCTCCTGCATAGCCTCTCCTTTTAGACTCGTTCGCTAAAATAGCTTTTGTATCCCTCTCCAAAGACCTCCGTCGCACTCGTAATGATCATGAATGCGTCCGGATCTTCCTGCCTTACGATCTCCTCTACTCTGGGAGATACCGGCTTTTTCACCACGCATAAAATGACTTTCTTGTTATCTCCACTATATGCACCCTGCCCGTTTATATATGTCACGCCGATATCCAGATCTGACAGCAGCCGACCCGCAATCTGCTCTGCATGGGCGCTGATGATATACTGCATCTTAGCCTCATCCCTTCCATAGAGCACGATATCCATCACAAAAGACGCACAGATAGCGGAAAGTGCCGCATACAGCGCCGCATTTAAATCCCGGAATACAATGCCTGACAACGTCACCACCAAGGCATCTGCAACGAAAAAGATCTTTCCCGTCTTCAGATGGGGAAAATGCAGCCGCAGTGCTTTGACTACAATATCCATTCCTCCCGTAGTGCCACCCGCGCGAAAGATCACGCCGATGGAAACTGCGGTAATCGAACCACCCACAAGAGCGGCGAGCAGAATGTCATCCGTGGCCGCTCCATATGCCGACAGCACATTGGTAAAAAGAGAGATCAGCGCTATGGCATAGATCGTGGACAGAGTAAACCGGATCCCGAATTTCCATACAGCAAAAAGAAGGATCGGCACATTGAGCAGCAAGATCAATGTACCTGTCGGAAGCGGCAAAAGTCTGCTTAAAATAATGGAAATACCTGTCACGCCGCCCGGCGCCATATTATTCGGATCCGTAAAAAGACTGACTCCAACAGCATAACTAAAGGATGCTGCTGTTATAATAGCATACTTTTTCATGGATTACGATCTCCACTTTTCTGGAAATATTTTTCGTGCATCTTCGATTATCATATCCGCGCCACAGCGAAAATATGTACTGCACGATGATAAGACCCGCACCCCGAGCTTACGCAGTCATCAGATGCTCGCCCGCACAAGCCTGGGCTGATAACCATTCTCCTGCAACGACTTTATGATCTGGTTTTTATGCTCCGTGCCGTAAGCCTCCATGGTAATAGTAAGCTCCACGGCTGCATTCCGGTTAATGGATACAAACTGGTTGTGCTCCAGCTTGATCACATTACCATTCTGCTTCGCGATCACATCCGATACCCGGGTCAGCTCGCCCGGCTTATCCGGCAGAAGTACCGACACCGTAAAGATTCGATCCCGCAGCACCAACCCCTGCTGTACTACGGAAGACATAGTGATCACATCCATATTGCCGCCGCTTAGAATGGAAACCACCTTTTTATTTTTGACATCCAGCTGCTTTAAAGCCGCAACTGTGAGCAGACCGGAATTTTCCACCACCATTTTATGGTTCTCCACCATATCCAGAAAGGCTACTACCAGCTCCTGATCCTCTACCGTAATGATATCATCCAGATTCTTACTCACATAAGGAAAAATCTTCTCGCCAGGCGTCTTCACCGCCGTGCCGTCTGCAATAGTATTCACCTGGTCCAATGTCTGCACTTTTCCCGCCTTGATGGATGCCTGCATGCAGCTGGCTCCTGCGGGTTCCACGCCAATCACTTTGATCTTTGGATTTAACAGCTTTGCCAATGTGGATACGCCTGTGGCAAGTCCACCGCCGCCGATGGGCACCAGAATATAGTCCACCAGGGGAAGCTCCTTGATGATCTCCATGGCAATGGTTCCCTGTCCGGTCGCCACCGCCAGATCGTCAAAGGGATGCACGAAGGTATAGCCGTTCTCTTCCGCCAGCTTGACCGCATGCTCGCATGCCTCGTCGTACACATTTCCGAAGAGGACTACCTCGGCCCCATAGCTCTTGGTACGGTTAACTTTGATCAGAGGCGTTGTGGTAGGCATCACGATCACTGCCTTTACCCCGTAGCACTTTGCTGCGTAGGCCACGCCCTGCGCATGATTTCCGGCAGAGGCCGTGATCAATCCTTTGGATCGCTCCTCCTCCGTCAGGGTGCTGATCTTATAGTATGCGCCCCGCAGCTTATAGGCTCCTGTCAGCTGCATATTCTCCGGCTTCAAATAAACCTTATTCCCGGTCTGTGCACTGAAATAGTCGCTGTACACCAGTTTCGTCTCGGAGGCTACCTCCTTCACGATCTCATAGGCTTCCTCAAATTTATCTAACGATAATTCATTCATCCTCATTTTCCTCCCGCACATCAAAGAGTGCATCTACAAACTGTCCCGCATCAAATTTCTGCAGATCCTCTATTTTTTCACCCACACCAATATACTTCACAGGAAGCTGCAATTCTGACTGGATCGCCACCGCGATACCGCCTTTTGCCGTCCCGTCAAGCTTGGTCAGGATAATGCCGGTCGCATCCGTCACCTCACTGAACTCTCTCGCCTGCTGCAAGGCGTTTTGTCCTGTGGTACCGTCTAAGACGATCAGATTTTCCCGATGAGCGTTCGGGAACTCTTTCCCTACGATCCGGTCGATCTTCTTCAGTTCTTCCATCAGATTCTTTTTATTGTGCAGACGTCCCGCCGTATCGCACAAAAGCACATCCGCATTGCGCGCTTTCGCCGCGTGGAGGGCATCATAGATCACGCTGGCCGGATCTGCGCCTTCCACACCGCCGATGATATCCACCCCGGCACGGCCGGCCCACTCGGTAAGCTGTTCGCCCGCTGCCGCCCGAAAGGTATCCGCCGCCGCGATCAGCACCTTACGCCCCTGATTCTTGAGTTGCCCGGCAAGTTTTCCCACCGTGGTGGTCTTGCCTACACCGTTGACACCGATCACCAGCACCACGGACTGCTCTTTCTCAAAATCGTAAGCAGTCTCCCCGATCTGCATCTGTTCCTTGATGTTTTCGATCAGGTATGCCTTACACGCCGCAGGTTCCTTGATATGATTCTCCTTCACCTGACTCTTTAACTTCTCCAGGATCTCCTCGGCGGCTTTCACACCAATATCCCCCGTGATCAGGATCTCCTCAAGCTCCTCATAAAAATCATCGTCAATATTGGAAAAGCCGCCAAACACAGAATCCATACTGTGCACGATATTATCTCTGGTCTTGGTGAGCCCTTCCTTCAGTCTGCCGAAGAACCCTTTCTTTTCTTCTCCCATACTGCTCCCTCTTTCCTATCATTCTCCCGCTAATCATCCAGCTCTTTGTCGATCAGATTCACGCTCACCAGCGTGGAGATTCCCTTCTCCTGCATGGTGATACCGTAAAGCCTGTCCGTCTTCTCCATGGTCCCACGTCTGTGGGTAATAACAATAAACTGTGTGCTCTTTGTGAGCTTATGCAGATACTTTGCAAACCGGGTTACATTGTTCTCATCCAGAGCCGCCTCGATCTCGTCCAGCAGACAGAAGGGCGAGGGTTTCAGGTTCTGAATGGCAAACAACAGACAGATCGCCGTCAGCGACTTCTCACCGCCTGACATCTGCATCATATTGACCAGCTTCTTCCCGGGCGGCTGCGCAATCACAAGAATACCCGCCTCCAGCACATCCTCATCATCGATCAGCTCCAGAGAGCCTTTACCGCCGCCGAAAAGCTCCTTAAAGACCTTATCGAACTCTTTGTTGATCTGAGCAAACTTTTCATTGAACTGTTTCCGCATGGAGGTGTCCAGCTCCTCGATAATACCGAGCAGCGTCTTCTCCGCCTCCACCAGATCGTCGTGCTGGGTCTTCAGGAAAGTGTAACGCTCCATCAGATTCCGATAATCCTCAATAGCATTTACGTTCACATCCCCCAGCTTGCGGATCTCATCCTTCAAGCCGCTGATCTCCCGCTTCATGGCCGGCAGGTCATTCATCTCCTCGTTCTTTAACCCCGCCGCATCGGAAAGCGTGATCTCGTACTCATCCCACATATAGTTGATCTGAGATTCGATGGATTCCTCCATCTTCTCCTTCTGGGCGTTCAGTCGATATACTTCCTTATCAAGCGCCGACATCCGCTCGGAGAGTTCCTCTCTGGAAGCAAAGAAATTCTTCTGCTTTGCGGAAAGTCCTTCCTTCGCCTCCATATCGTCTTTCAATTTCTGCTCCGCATCGGTCTGTGCCGTGTGGGAAGCCGCGATGGTCTGCTCAATCTCCAGAATATTCTGTTTCTTGCGCTCCACCTCTTCCTTCCCCAGATGAAGGCCTTCCTTCACCTCGTTCAGCTCCGCCGTATAACGCTCCCGCTCGCCGTCTACACGCTCCAGATTCTGGCGTTTAAAGTCCGCGGTCTGGCGCATCTTTTCCACTTCCACATCCCATTCGGATACCCGTACCGCCTGCTCGGATTCCTGCGTGCGCTTCTCCTCCAACTGCGTCTGAAACTCGGCGATCTGCGCCTCCACATTTTTTTCTAACGCCTCGGAATCAGCAAGCTCTTTTGCCGCTTCCTCCTTGCCGGTCTGGATCTCTGAAAGCTGCGTCTCAATATCCTGCTCCTCGGTTTTCAGCTCTCCAAAGCCTTCCGCCGTCTCGTTCTTCTTCTCCTCCGCCTGCATCACGCTCATTCTGGCAGTGTTCTGCTCAATGAATTTGCGCTGGATCTGTCCCTTGATATCCTCGATCTCCAGGCGCATCTTATTGCGGCCCCGCTTCGTCTCCTCGATCTCATTCAGAAGCTGATCGATCTCCTTCACATACTGCTTTACCTTGCCTTCAAGCTCCTCCATCTCCCGGCGTCTGCTGAGGAGATTGGAATTATTCTTAAAAGCGCCGCCGCTGATGGCACCGCCGGGCACCAAAAGTTCTCCCTCCAGCGTCACCATACGGATGCCGTAGTCAAACTTTCTGGCAATCTTCACCGCATTATCCACATTGTCAACCACCATGATACGGCCCAGCATAGCCTTCGCCACATTCCGGTATTTTTTCTCTATCTTCACCAGCTCATCCGCCATGCCTACTACGCCCTTTTCTTTCAGGGCTTCCGGATTCTTAAACTCCTGCGGATGGGTAATGCTGGTAAGCGGTAAAAAGGTTGCACGGCCCGCTTTCGCCTTTTTCAGATAGGAGATCATGCGCTTGGCCGTCTCCTCGTCCTCCGTCACAATATTCTGGATATTGCCGCCCAACGCCGTCTCGATAGCCGTTTCATACTTGGCGTCCACCTGAATGATGTCCGCCACCACGCCAATGATCCCTTTCTCTGTATCCTTCTTTTCCATGACGGCCTTTACGCTGCCGCCGTATCCCTCGTAGCGCTCAGTCAGATTAGAAAGCGCCTCCAGTTTAGATTTCTGCTGGTGATAGAGCACCTGCGTATCCCGCAGCTTCTGATCCTTGGCTGCCAGCTCGTCCCGCACTCCGGCAAGCTGCTCTTCCATGAGCTCCTGCTTCTCTGTAAGCTCCTGGATCAGTGCAGTGATTGCCTGAAACTCCTCCTCCAGCTTCTTGATCGTCTCCGTCTGCTCCGCCTCGTCGGACTTGGCACGAAGGAGTCTGGAATTTAACTCTGCCTTGCGGATGTTTACCTGCTCCAGCATGGTGTCAAAACGTCCCAGCTTGGATTTGATAGTCGCCCGGCTGTTAAGTGCTTCAATAATGGTATTCTTACCGGTTTCAATATGATTATTTAAGGTCTCTATCTCACCCTGGGTCTGCTCCAAAAGCGTTCTCGCCTGCGCTCTCTCCTCCTCAAGAGCCGCCAGTTTCTCGTCTATCTCACGCTTTTCTTCCAGGATATCTTCCCGCTCTTTATCCCTTTCCGCCAGCTGTTCACTGATGCTGCGGATACGGTTCTGTAAATGTTCCTCGTTTCCCTCTGCCGAGTGGATCTGCTCCTTTAAGACATTGATCTCGCCCTCCAGCTTGGAACGCATGACACCCGTGTCAGTAAGAGTCGCGCGAGCCGCCTCAATCTCTCCGTCCAGCTGCTCGATACGACTTTGGATCCGCTCATATTCTTCCTTGATCGACTCATATTTATCCGTCGTCTCCTGCAGATCTCCCCCGGCAATGCGCAGCTTTTCATCCACTTCTTTCAACTGCTCTGTCACCCGCACATTTTCCAGAAGGAAGACATTCACGTCCAGAGTTTTTAACTCCTCCTTCTTGCGAAGATAGATCCTGGCTTTATCCGCCTGCTTTTCCAGCGGGCCGGTCTGCTTCTCCAGCTCCGCCAGAATATCATTGACACGTAAAAGATTCTGCTTCTCCGCCTCCAGCTTTTTCTGCGCCGCATACTTGCGTCTCTTAAATTTCACGATACCGGCCGCCTCGTCAAAAAGCTCACGGCGTTCCTCAGGTTTACCGCTCAGGATCTTGTCGATCTGCCCCTGCCCGATGATGGAGTACCCCTCCTTACCGATACCGGTATCATAGAACAGTTCATTGACGTCTTTCAAACGGCAGGGCGTACCGTTCAGCATGTACTCACTCTCACCGGAGCGGTACAAACGTCTGGACACAGTCACCTCATCAAAGTCGATGGCAAGCTGATGGTCTGAATTATCCAGCGTGATCGCCACATAAGCATAGCCCAGAGGTTTTCTGAGCTCTGTGCCGGAAAAGATCACATCCTGCATGGAGACGCCGCGCAGCTGTTTGATGCGCTGTTCACCAAGCACCCACCTGACCGCATCGGCTACATTACTCTTTCCGGAGCCGTTCGGACCTACGATTCCCGTGATGCCGTTGTGAAACTGAAACGTAATTTTATTGGCAAAAGATTTAAATCCATGTACCTCTATACTTTTTAAATACATATGTACCTCTCATCTATTGGCAGAGCCGTCACTCACTCTGCCTTGCTAAAAGCGCCTGATAAGCCGCCTGCTGCTCCGCTGCCTTCTTAGAATGGCCGCTTCCCCATCCCACCTTCTTCTCGCCCACATAGGCTTCCACCTCGAAGGTTTTATCGTGTTGAGGCCCCTCCTCCTTCACAAGCTCATAGTGCAGCGCACCGTGATCTTCCTGCTGCACCAGCTCCTGCAGGATCGTCTTCGCATCGTAGAAAAGCTGCTTGTGTTCCAGATCCGACAGAATAAAGCGGTGGATAAACGCGGAAGCCGACTCCAGACCGCCGTCCAGATAGATCGCGCCGATCACAGCCTCCAGCACATCCGACACAATGGAATCCCGGCACCTTCCTCCTGTAGCCTCCTCACCCTTTCCAAGCAGGATATAGGTTTCCAGAGAAAATGTCCTGGCACAAAAAGCAAGGGCAGGCTCACATACCATAGAGGCACGCTGTTTCGTCAGCTGTCCCTCCGGCGTCTCCTTCTCTCTCCGGAAAAGGAAATCACTGCTCACAAGCTCTAACACGGCATCTCCCAAAAACTCCAGCCGTTCGTAATCCTCATATTTATTGATCTTCATCTCGTTGGCGTAGGAGCTATGTGTGAGAGCCTGTCGCAAAAGCTTCCCGTCACGGAATTGGTATGCAATTTTTTCTTCCAGTTCTCTGAACTCTTCGCCAGCCATAAAAACCTCCGCATAGAAAAGCCCCTTCCTTATCAAAAGGGGCTCTCTGTTTACTCCCTGCTGTTCTTGATCAGTTCCACCGCTTCGCCCACCGTGGCAATACGCTCCGCCTTCTCGGCCGGTATCTCGATATGAAAAGCCTCCTCAATTCCCATAATAATCTGATAAACATCCAGGGAATCTGCTCCCAAGTCTTCCAAGAAAGTGGTCTCCGTTGTGATCTCCTTGGGGTCTACGCTCAGCACCCCGGCTATCACTTCCCGTAATTTTTCTAATTCCATCACAAAGCCAACCTCATCGCTTAATAAAGCGTTCTCTCTATCGGTATCTTATCAGTCCTGTCTCTTCTCAGCTCTCCTGAGGTGCGACCTTTTCTCTGATTTTATCGCTGATTTTCTGCTCCGTAAATGTGATACACTGCAGGATCGAATTTTTGATCTCATTTGCCTTAGAACTTCCGTGGGTCTTTACCACCAGCCCCTTTAATCCGAGAAGCGGCGCTCCGCCGTACTGCTCCAGATCAAAAGCCTTAAGTGTTTCCTTAAGAGCCGGTTTCACCAAAAGGGCACCGATCTTACTGCGAAGAGAGGTCATCATGCCCTCCTTTACCTTGGAGATCAGTGTCAGTCCCACACCCTCATAGGTCTTTAGGATGACATTGCCCACAAAGGCCTCACAGACCACAACATCCGCTGCGCCCGCCGGAATATCCCTGGCTTCCACACTTCCTATAAAATTGATGTCGGGACAGTTTTTCAAAAGGGGAAAAGTTTCTTTCACCAGCGCATTTCCCTTCTCCTCCTCGGCACCGATATTCACAATGCCGACTTTCGGGTTTTTCACGCCCATCACATGCTCCATATAAATAGACCCCATCTTGGCAAACTGCACCAGATGAGAAGGTCTGGCATCCACATTCGCACCGCAGTCGATCAACAGAGAACAACCTGTCGCCGTGGGAATAAGCGGTGCAAGGGGCGGCCTCTCCACGCCCTTGATCCGTCCAACGATCACCTGTCCGCCCACCAGTGTCGCTCCGGTACTGCCCGCAGACACATAGGCATCGCAGGTACCGTCCTTCACCAGATTGAGGGCCCTGACCAGAGAGGAATCCTTTTTCTGACGGATCGCCATCACCGGCGGCTCCGCCGTCTCTATGATCTCGGAGGCATGAACGATCTCAACCTGCTCCTTAGGATAGGAATATTTGTTCAGTTCCTGTTCCAGAACCTCCTGCTTCCCTACCAGATATACCTTAACCTTATTGCTCTCATTGACCGCCTCCACAGCGCCCTTTACCGTCTCAACAGGAGCATTGTCTCCGCCCATGGCATCCACTGCCACCTTAACCCATTCACTCATACATTACCTTCCGTTTATCAAACTGCTTATCATTATAATTGTACTAGTATAATATACTAAATTTGCCCATAAAAATCAAGGCTCTTCGAGAAGTCCTCGAAAAGCCTGTGTACATCGTTTAGTCAACTGCGATGATTTCTTTTTTGTTGTATGTTCCGCATTTCTTACATACTCTGTGGGGCACCATCAAAGCGCCGCATTTGCTACATTTTACTAATGTAGGAGCAGTCATTTTCCAGTTTGCTCTTCTCTTATCTCTTCTACCCTTAGAAGATTTGTTTTTAGGACAAATAGACATCGTCACACCTCCTTATCCGCTTCGAAAATATCTTTGATCGCCGCCATCCTGGGATCTGGCACGAAACTGTCACAGTCACACGTCCCCGTATTCAGATCCCTGCCGCATATGGGGCAGATCCCCTTACAATCCGGCTTACACAGGATCTTCATAGGCCAGCTTGTCACTATCTCACTGTTTAGTAAGTCTTCCACGTTCAACTGAAACTCATCCATAAAGGGCTGTTCTTCATACACCGAAGAGTCCGTCGCCGCTTCCGGCGCCCACACCTCTCTCTCGAAGTCAAGCACGATCTCCTGCTCCACAGGTTGTAAACATCTGTCACAGCCGGCTTCAAAAGTGAACACTGCCTTTCCCTCGATCCGTGCCTTGCCCTTTCCTGTGTTTGTAAAAACGAAATCTACCAGCGATGCAGTGCGCACCGGATAAGCCTCTCCTCCCACAGAAACCTCTGTGATCCCAGCCTCTGTCCTCAACGGAATGACTTTGTCTTCGTTTGTCAACACCTCAGTCAGGTTCAAAAACATAGCAGACTCCCATCCATACTCAAACAATTATACATAGGGGGCATGGGTTTGTCAACTGTATTTTTTACGCTGCTGACGCTGGTCATGGTAATAAGCAATGCAGAAATATCCCAGATATAGGATCAGTCCCACTAAAGCAACTGCTGCCACAAGCACCGCCAGCCAGATAAAGCAGCATATGCCGTGGAATGTGGGGCAGATATGACACAGTCTGCACTGCGCCCTGCCGTTCACTATTTCTACTCCGCCGTACACTGTATCCGCTCCGCCATACGCTGCACCTGTCAGCCGATACGCGATCGCATAGCTTGAGAACATATCCGTAATGATCGTTATGGTCTCCGGTACGTCATCCATATCGTTCAGCAGAGCATGTCTGCCCTCATGGGCGCGTATGACATAATACTCCCTGCCTTCGCCGCGCAGTTCTTCCGGTATGCCGATCACGATCTCGATGGGCTCCCTTGTCTCGGTAACAGCATTCCAGCCGCTGTCCCCTGTCCTTATGTACACGGAGATATCCACATAGGCTCCCATCTTCAGATCCGTCAGATACTGCCCATATGCTTCATAGCCCTTCTCCACCGTCTCCTTATCCTGCAGCGACATACTGTCCGAGATATCCCTGATATCCACCCGGACTTCTATGGTCCCGCCGTTATCTGCAAGCTCTATCTGCTCCTGCGTCAGGACTGCATTCGCCACTGCGAGGACATCCTTTGCCCCGGCAGTATATTTCCCGTCTGCACTGGCCACCTCGACAATGACTGTCCCGTCTCCGACCATCAGCCGTGTCTCTGTCGGGGAATCCTCTGTCAGATTGCCTGTTACAGCAGGCGTTGCTGCCTTCTCATCGGGCAGGACGATCCTGCCGTCCTCCGCCGCAGCCTGTACGATCTGTACCGTCTCGTTCTCCGTCTGTTGTCCGCTTCCTGCCTGTGCGGTGCCACCCTGTTCTGACGCATCAGCGCTTCCCGCTCCGGTGCCATTCCCGGTGCCGCCTTTGGCTGTACCGCCTGTGCCGCCGTTTCCACTGGCACTGCCGTTCCCGGTGCCGCCTTTGCCTGTACCGCCTGTGCCGCCGTTTCCGGTGCCGCCTGTGCCTGTCCTACCAGTGCTGCCGCTTCCGGTGTCGCCTTTGCCTGTACCGCCACTTCCGCTACTGCCTTTGCCGCCTCCGGTAGTTGTGCCGGTGCCGGTGCTTCCTCCAGCGCCTCCAGCAGCTCCGCCGTTACCGTTGCTTCCTCCGATGCCTCCGGTAGTTCCACCGTTACCGTTACTGCCGCCATCTCCAGTGGTTCCGCTGCTGCTACTGTTACCGCTGTCTCCGCTATTATCATTGTCTTCGTTGCCGCCGCTGTCACCACTGCTGCCGCCGCTTCCACTTCCACCACTGCTCCCACTTCCGCCGTTGCTGCTTCCGGACGATGGAGCAGTTCCATCCGCATTATTGATGGTCGCCTTTATGGTAAGCGTTTTGTTTGCAAGCTTATAACATCCGGCATCCACGCCTGTCAGTTCAAATCCGGATACTGTCACATTAATGTCCTTTTTCGGACCCTTATTGGTAAACACTGCGCTGAGAGTACCGCCGAGCATGGCATCATCTCCTGCGATCACACCGGAAAGCTCTGGCACTCCGCCCTCTTTCAGCTTGGCATCCGTCGTCCCGTCATAGTTGCGGTTCTCCACCGCAAGGGTTCCCTTCTTCACCGCAAGGGGTTTCTGGACCACAGTGAAGGAAGCCGTTTTCGTACCTGTATAATCTTTGCCCGTATAGGTCATCTCCACTGTGTACGTGCCGGGAATGATATAGCCGCTGGAAGACTTAGGAAGGGCATCCGCATCCACCCAGGTATTTCCATCGTCTGCACGGTACCGGTAGGTAAAAGTCTTCTCCGTGTCTGTCTTGGTAACACTTCCCTTAGGGGCAGGCTCTTTCAGCGACCCGTAAGCTCCGCCGGATATGGTGAGTGTCATCTCGTTCTCTTTCAGCGGGGTCTTGTCCACGATCGTAAATGTCTTCTCGACCGTTCCGCTGTAATTGCCTGTTCCCGTGACCGTAACAGCAGCAGTTCCGATATTCGTGTTATCTTTATAGCTGACTGAATAATCTTTACCGCTTACCAATGTGTAACTGCCATCCTTCACCGTCACAGCAGGGGTGACCGCCTGTCCCGTATATTTATACGAAGTGGAATCCAGTGTTACCATGCCGGCAGTCAGCTGTTTCACAGCAATCGTAAAGGACTTCGTTGTTGTTCCTTCATAATTGCCTTTTCCTGTAATGGTAAGCTCATAATCTCCGGCATCTATTCTCTTGTTGCCGCTTACAGTGTAATCCGTTCCTTCTTCCAGCGTCCGGCTACCTACTTTTACAGTTACTGCCTGGGTCTGTTCCTTGCCATTATAAGTCAATACAGCACCCAATTCGACAACCGCACTGCTTATATCTGCGGATTTAATCATAAATGTCTTCGTGACCGTTCCGGTATAATTGCTTTTTCCCGTAACCGTGATTGTTGCATTTCCGACATTCGTATTATTTGAGTAGCTGACTGTATAGTTTGCAGTGCTCACTGTGGAATTGCCATCTTGCACTGTCACAGCAGGCGTAATCCCTGTTCCCGTGTATTCATAGGAATCCAAAGCCAGCGTTACCATGTCTTCCGTCAATGATTTGGGGGTAATCGCAAACTGCATCTTGACTTCTCCGACATAATTGCCTTTTCCTGTGACCGTGACTGTGGCAGTTCCAACATTCGTATTATTCGAATAGGTGACTGTGTAGTCTGTGGTTTCAGTCAATGTCTTACTGTCCTCTTGCACTGTCACCGCGGGCTTAATTTCCGTTCCCGTGTATTCGTACGGACCAGGGGCCAGCGTTACCATGTCATCAATCAGTGGTTTCCCGGCAATCGTAAACTGCTTCGTGACCGTTCCGGTGTAATTCCCTGTTCCCATGACCTTGACCGTGGCGGTTCCAGCGCCTGTATTATTTGTATAGCTGACTGTATAGTCTGTACCGCTTGCCAATGTCGTATTGCCATCTTTCACCGTCACAACAGGCTCTATTTTCTCTCCCGTGTAATCATAGGAATTGGCAGCCAGCGTTACCATGCCGGCAGTCAGCGATTTTCCGGCAATCGTAAACTGCTTCGCAGCCGTTCCGGTATAATTGCCTTTTCCTGTAATGGTAAGCGTATAAGTTCCAGCATCTGTTTTCTTGTTGCCGCTTACAGTGTAATCCGTTCCTTCTTCCAGCGTCCGGCTTCCTACCTTGACACTGGTTACTGTCTGGGTCTGTTCCGCTCCGTTATAAGTCAAGCTGCTTCCCAAGGTGACAACTGCACTGCTTATATCTGCGGAAGAAATAGTAAATGTTGTGCTTGCCGTAACTCCCGAGATCGTAAGTTTCGCCGTAGCGGTTCCGGCACCTATATTATTTGAATAGCTGATCTTAGAAGCATCCGGTTTATTCGTTCCCACCCAGTTACTATCATAAGTAACAGCGACCGGCTTGATCTCACTTCCTGTATAAGTCAGGTTTGCACCGCTCTTTATGGAAAGCGTGGCGGTGGCGGAATGATTACATCCCAGGCCGCACTTTTCCGTAATCACCGCACCGCTTGCGGTATAGGTATAACTATGAGCCAATATTTCGGTCGTCACTTCGGCTAAAGTTGTGTTTGTTGTTCCATCTTTATCAGAGAACAGACTGTCACACTTATTACATTCCCAATGCTCTATATTTCCCGCAGCAGCGCATGTAGCATCCTTAGCTTCTACCTTCATCAGATCATGTGATTTGTCTACATGATCTTTATACTGTTGCCATCCTTCTACTGTCAGATATTTACACGTTGGAATCGAGATGCCTCGTGTACCCTCTGACACACAAGAACAACTATCAAAAGCCTTATCACCCAGCGTTGGTATTGTGGTTGTGTCCTTAAACGTCACTGTTCCCAAATTAGTACAATATTGAAATGCAGTATTGCCTATGCTTGTCACACTCTCCGGTATTGTCACGCTTTTCAATACACCGCAGTGCTCAAATGCACTAGCACCTATGCTTGTCACACCCTCCGAAATTGTCACGCTTTTCAATACACCGCAGTGCTCAAATGCACCAACACCTATGCTTGTCACACCCTCCGAAATTGTCACGCTTTCCAATGAGCTGCAATAGTAAAATGCACTATTGCCTATGCTTGTCACACTTCCCGGTATTATCACACTTGTAATTGCGCTTCCGCAAAATGCTCGATAGCCTATGCTTGTCACACTTCCCGGTATTGTCACGCTTTTCAATGAAGTGTAATTGGAACCGCTATGGCAAAATGCCCACTCGCCTATGCTTGTCACTCCGTCATCAATCACAACTTGCGTTATACTACTTCTCGAGCTATCCCACGGCGCATATGAATAAAGAGCCCAGTCCGGCATATCCCCGGTTCCGGAAATTGTCAGCGTACCATTTTCCAATTTCCATTTCAAACCAGAACCCTCAATATTGGTCCATTCCGCAGCCGCCATCACCTTCCTGCTTCCTGCAAACTGTTCCGCAATCTCCATCCATGCCGTAAGCTTGTCCAATATTTCCTCCGAGATCTGCGCCTGCTGCCCTTCCGTCAGCGCCTCATACTCCTCCCATATAGCAAGGGCTTCCTCCGCATACGCCATAAGCCCTTTCATCCACTCTTCATAGGCTTCTTCGTAAGCGTCCTCATCGCCCTCCCAATCATCGATATCCGGCTCTTTCTCCATATAGTCCTGCACATCCGGCAGCGCCGCGATCCGTGCAATCAGTGCCCGCACTGCGGCATCATCCTGTACCGTCACCGTGATCTGCGGCAGACTTGCACCCTCTGCGATCGCATAGCCCTCCGGCAGGACTGCGGTAAAAATATAAGTTTCTTCCACATTGCCGTCATAGACAGGCTCGGACTGCCATGTGACACCCTTTATCATGACGGTCTCCGCTTTTCTTTCCAGAGTCTGGGGCTCCACCGTACCAACGAGCTCCGCCATGTAAACAGGCATAACAAATACACCGCTTTGCACGCTGAGCAGTTCCGTCTCGGCATCGCTATTGTCTTCTTCCGGCTCTGCTGTGTCATCATTTTCCCCTTCCACGGGCTGTTCTACGTCCTCACCGCTGTCAGAGTCGCCGTCCGTCTCCCCTGTGCCGTCGTCCGTTTCTCCTGTATTGTCACCGTTTCCATCGTCAGGATTCCCAGTATCACCGCCCTGCTCCCCGGTGCCTTCTTCCTCCTGATTGCCCTGCTGGTTCTCGTCTTCTCCTTTCTGGTCCTCCGACTCGTTCTCACTTTCTCCCTCGGAATCCCCCGGCCGGCCTTTGTCCTCGACCTCTGCGTCCTCCGACGAGTCTGTGCCCTCCGCCGCTGCCGCAAATGCCTCCAGCGTATCGGGCAGGGACAGTTTGGATATGTCCGTCCCCACAGGTACGGTCTGCTCCCGTACCGCCTCCGGCAGCTGCGCGAAGCCAGACACATGCAAAGTGCCATCCTTCTGCTCCGTTGCAGAAGCGGATAATGTCGCCAGAATATCCGGATAGGTCGTAAACAGCAGACAAAGTACGAGTATGACTGCTGTTAAACGTAATCTCCTCTTTCTTCTTGATCTGATCCATACACGTTGTTCATCCATAATTTTGTTTCTCCCTGTTGTAGATACTGTAATGCCGCTTATCTTTCTTCTGCCATGCCGTATTAACTCCTATTTTAAATCTTTATCTTTGTGTTTACCGAATCTATTGGTTTTACTATAATATCTAAACGAAATATAAATAACAAGTATTATGGAACGATTCGCAGTTTTTAGGGTATGGATTGCAGTTTTTCAAGAAAAAAGGCAGAGACTCTCTTGAATCTCTGCTCTCCCTGAACTGAATATTATGATGTCTCAGATATATCCGGCTAACTCCTAATATCTATAAATACTTCTTCACCTGTGCCTCATCAATCTGATACTGCTCACAGATGCGCATGATGATCTCCTGTTCCGGTATGTTTAAACCCCGCAGAATATTTATTGTGCCGACAATACTTTGATTATACATCTCATCATTCTTTCTGTGTAATTCTTCAATCGCATCCTTCTGTGCATCTATCGTATCCTGCATCTCATCGATCATATACTGCACCGTATTCCTGTCAAGCTCATACAGTTCTTTCGAGAACATCTCCATCACCCTCTCCACATTCAGACATATCTCATAACCTTCCTTATATATTTCACGAAACCCCGGATATGCTTCTATCAGCCCTATGATAATCTCCGGTTCATCACTTGAAAATAAAGTCAGCCATGCATCCCGTTTATCTTTTATGTCTCTATTTTGCTTGCTTTCTTGAAAGATGTCAAGCGGAACAAACAGGTATTTCTGCAGAAATTCCATTTTCAATCCCGTGTCAGATTTCTGTTCGAAAAAATGATAATATATGTCAGGATACTCATGAAACTCTATCGGACTTTTCTCAAACAAAACTATGGTATAAACACTCTTAATATC
Source organism: Lachnospiraceae bacterium (assembly GCA_014804615.1). Classification (GTDB taxonomy): domain Bacteria; phylum Bacillota; class Clostridia; order Lachnospirales; family Lachnospiraceae; genus UBA3282. The sequence goes on along the minus strand of JAAUZL010000003.1, from coordinate 29,753 downwards.
GCGGTAGCTGAATTTCTTTTTCTTCTCTCCTCTCACCCTCTTATACTGGCGCAGTAACAGATCTGCCGAATAGCAGGCGCACCTCTGCCCCGGAAACAGATAGCCGATCTTCTGCATCTCGACATTGGCTATGCTTCCGTCTTCCAGTTCCACAACGATATCCATAATAAGCAGGGAGCTCTCATCTGCGATCCTGGCAGAATCATTCGGTAATACCTTCACCACTTTCACTTTCTGCCGCAGCATCTGGGAAAGAAAATCGTCCAGTCTCTCCGGCACATACTCCGGGTTCATGACTTCCTTAAAGAAACCGTCATACAAAAGGTTCAATCCTTTCACACCGGTACAGATATTCAGGAACTCTTCCTGTTGCTCCACTTCCCAGCCGTCAAACTTAGTTTGAAGCATGGCGCTCTTTGCGATCTCTGCCAGCACCTCCTCCCTCTTCCTGATCATCGGGAAATATTCTTTTAACTTAGTTGCCATAAACAATCCTCCTCTTAAGTAAAATTTGCTTTTCCAAACAATAAAAGTTGGAATCTCCGGCAGAAACCGCCGATCGTGCGAAACGCACAAATGATAAAACTATAAGAATAATCTGATATGATAATACGTTATCTCTTTCGAGCAGGACTGTCAAGCATTTCTTATCCTGTTTGTTATAAGAAGTAAAAACTGCACAGAATACAACCTAAAGGCTCTGTATGCTTTCACACACAGAGCCTTTCTACTTCCATATCAGATTAAAATTACAACTTAAAATAGGCAACGGACTCTTTCAGTTCTTCCGATATGCTATCTGTATCTGTCGCCTGAACGTTTATCATTTCAATGTTTTTCCTCAGCTCTTCTATAGATGCCGTCGTTTCCTGACAACTTGCGGTATTGGCTTCTGATATGGAGGACAGACTGCTTATCTCGCCAAGCACCTTTTCCTTATCACGATTCAGGACATCGCTTTCCGTTGATATACTATGAATGGTATCAACCGTAATCTGTATCTTACCGCTGACTCTGTCAAAGCTGTCGCTCACCGTAGCCAGTGCATTTCCCTCCGAATCAATGGCATCTTTGATCTGATTTGCAAGCTGCACATTACTCTGCGATTTCAATATGATCTCATTGATAATATTTTGAATCTCTTTCGCTGAGCTATCGGATTCCCCGGCTAACGATTGTATGGAATCTGCAACAACAGCAAAACCTCTTCCTGCTTCCCCTGCTCTTGCTGCTTCAATGGAAGCATTCAGCGCCAGCATACTTGTCTGTCCTGCAATGCTTGTGATCGCATCTGCCGCCTCCCTAATGTTTTCAATCGCAGTATTCGCTTCATTGATGCCCGTCACAACATTTTCCGATATGGTAACCGTATTTTTATTCGCTTCAATCAGGTGGGACAAATTATCTTTTGCCTCTTTATTGATGACTTCAATCTCCCGTGCCTCTGCCTCTGTCGCCGTTGCACTTTCAGCAATGGAAGAAATGCTCTCTCCCACATTCTGCATGGACGCTGCCGTATTCTGAACCGAATCCGCGATCTGCACAGAACCCTCCGACAATTCATTTGCAGCCCTCACAATGCCTTCGGTCGCATCATTGGAAATCTGAATGCCATCATGAATGGTTTTTACATTCTGATTGAGGCGCACTGTTTTATCATCTACTTTGGAAATAATATTTTTCAAATTATCTTGAAGGTTTTCGGCAGAATCTATCAAGTCTGCAATCTCCCTGATATTTGATGTAAAACTTACACTGATATCCAGATTCCCTGCTGACAGTTCATGCGTATAATCGGCTATCCCGATGATCGACTTCCTTATATTCAGGCCGATCAATACAATGATCACAATGCAAAAAACGGCAGTACATATGGCTGCAAGCACCAAGGTCCTTGTATTGGATGCTATATTTTCATTTACAAGAGATTCCGGCATTCCCGCAAATGCCATACCGATGATCTCACCGCTTTCGTTGCTGACAGGAGTATAATACACATAGTACTCTTTTCCCCCGACCACCGTTCCGTTCGTTCGATAATCCTTTCCCTGTCTCACGGAATCCCAGATTCCCTCAGCTGCTTTGGTTCCTACATTGCGTTCTCCATCCTCATTATAAACGGAAGTAATAAACCTTACATCCTCAAGGAAGAGTGTCAGATCGACATCCTGCACTTTAAGGCTGTCAATAAATTCCAGACTGACCTCATCCACTTCCANAATATCTTCATTGATATCCCATTCAAAATATTGCCTTACCGACATGGCACAGGCCTGTAATTGTAAATANACTCTTTCTTCCAAATTGCTTTTTGTTTTATTNANCGCCACGATAGATATTGTGACTGCNGCCACAAGCAGGGGAATCAGTCCCATTANTATACTGGTTGCTAAAAAAGATAATTTAAGTTTCTTCATACTGCTCTTCCTCCAAAAGTTACCGAATGTATTANCTTNTTTATAATAATAAGCTTTCCNNTAATAATCAATCAAATCNNGNCAAAATGANAGGTGTTATGGTANAATTTGCANTTTTTAGGGTATAGATTGCAATTTTTATTTTTAAATTTATAACTTTCCAAGTAAATCCTTTCAGAGTATAATGATAAAAAAATCANANACATAGCAAATTGCTTATGGCAGGGAGGCATACATAATGTATTACTTTACCGACGACTGTCTACTCGGTGTGGAGGCAATCGACAACGAACACCGGGAGCTGTTCCGCATCATAAACGAAACCCAGGAATTACTGGACAATCAGATCCTGAACGACAAATATGACAGGATCCTTGAAATGATCGAACGTTTAGAACGGTATGCAGAGGAGCATTTCCGGCACGAGGAAGCNTATATGGAGAGCATACGCCATCCGGAACTGAATCTGCAAAAGAAGCAGCATCTTCTATTCTGTGAAAAGATCGACAGCATCACAAACTCTTTTTCCTCCGATCAGGAACAACAGNCTGTGCTGGAGGATCTGCTGAAATATCTTGTGACATGGCTGTATCAGCATATTATCGGCTGCGACCTTATGATCGGCAAGTTAAAGCCCGCAGAGGAGCGCACCGCTCCGGTATTTGCCGACCAGTACTTAACCGGCGTTTCATTGATCGACAAAGAGCATCGAGAGNTGTTCCGCATTATAGGGGAAGTGTACCGCGTTATGACNAATGAAATAGCTTTCGATAAATATGACGAGATTGTCAGTTTGCTTGAGGAGTTAACCGAATATACTAAATTTCATTTTCAGGATGAAGAAATCTACATGGNGAGCATTCACTATCCCGGTCTGGAAGCACAGAAAAGAGCCCATGACGCTTTTGTGTCGAGACTGGAGGANATGGATCTGGAGCACATCGATGAAAACCAGCAGGAAACGCTGGANGACATGATGGAATTTCTGTCGGAGTGGCTGGTAAACCATATCCTGAACAGCGATAAGAAAATCGGAGAGGCATCACAGCTGTGATGCCTCGTTAACAGAAAANTATTCTCANAAATTATTTATCANAATCCCTGAATCAAAATAATCAATATGAGTANNGGCAAAACAAATCTAAAATAGTATTTCAAATACTTGGACAGTTTCAATCCCTCTCCGGTATTGGCTTCCTCCAGNTACTTGTCAAATCCCCAGCCCCATTTGGTTACACAGAATAGAAGAAAGACNAGNGANCCNATCGGAAGCAATAAATTGCTGACAAGNAAATCTTCACTGTCCAGCACATCTCTTCCGCCGATCAGATGCANACTGCTCCACACATTNTATCCCANCACACANGGNAGGCTNGCTATCANCACAAAAATACAGTTGATGATCGACGCCTTCTTNCTGCTCCATCCAAAATTATCAATACAGCCCGCCAGTAAGTTCTCAAACACGGCAATCACCGTGGAGAAGCTGGCAAANGTCATAAACAGGAAAAACAGTGCGCCCCAGATGCGTCCCCCTGCCATATTGACAAACACATTCGGCAGNGTAACNAAAATCANNGACGGGCCGGCATCAGGCTCCACCCCGAAGGAAAANCATGCCGGAAAGATGATCAGACCGGACATCAGCGCCACAAACGTNTCCAGAACACAGATCCGCACGGATTCTCCCGCCAGCGTATGTTCTTTTGACATATAGCTNCCGAANATCTCCATCGCGCCGATTCCCAGACTCAATGTAAANAAGGACTGATTCATGGCTGCGGTNATCACATTGCCGAGCCCTGCCTCTTTCGCTCTGGCGAAATCAGGCATCAGATAAAAGGCAATCCCCTCTCCCGCACCNGACANCATGGCGCTGTGAACCGCCAATACAATGATCAACACAAGCAGNGCCATCATCATNACCTTGGTAACGCGCTCNAGNCCTTTCTGCANACCNAAACTGCATACCAGGAANCCCAANAGGACCGTGATCATCATCCAAACNATCATTTCNACNGGATCGGCNCANAANTCGCCAAACACNCTGCTGACCGCATCCGCACTCATNCCCTTTTGAAANCTTCCGCCGGCNAANTTAAAGAAATAGCTGAGCATCCANCCCGAAACCGTCGTATAGTACATCATCAGAAGATAGCAGCCGATCATACAAAACCANCCATGGATATGCCACNTACTCCCCGGCTTCTCCAAAGCTTTATATCCCAGCGTCGCACTCTTCCCGCTGGCACGCCCCACGGCAAGTTCCATTGTCAGAACNGGCACGCCCATGCAAANCAAAAATAATAAATAAAACAGTACGAAAACGGCTCCGCCATTCTCNCCCGCTACATANGGAAATCTCCACACATTTCCNATACCGATCGCACATCCCGCNCTCACCAGAATAAATCCCAGACGAGAGCCAAANCTTTCACGTTCCACACCTGAATCCTCCTCANCGNTTACATTGGATTTATTATATATCATTTCGCNCAAGATGTAAAAAGNTGTCACAANTTATTNCTTAACCCGCAAAAGCGCAGAACGGTCNCACNGTGATATCCGTCACNANANNATCCTCNNCAGAAAACCAGATACTCACATTGCCAAAGCCTTCCCCGGTAATGAGNCAGTTTTCCACCTCTCCATAGGGAGAAGCATAAAAGCCGTAAGCCTTTAATTTCCCCCANGCGCCNTCCACACTGATNCCGGGATAGATGCCGAAGATNGTCACATCATCNACCTNCTCCCCCTTGTAGCCGATATGCCCCGCGTTCAGTGCCTCGAAGGAAAATACCTCTCTGCCGTCCTTCAAACCAACCGTCCACTCCTCAAAATCCGGTTCCGGCTGTTCAAGCTCCACATCATATTCCTCTGAAAGAAAGGTCTGCACCGCATCCAGGAACTGCTCTTCATTCAAAATCAACAGGCCCAGATCGGAAGCGGTATCTGTCCGCTCCTTTCCTGCCTCGTCCGCAAGGAGTTCTAAATATGCCGGTGTGAAATCCGCAAAGGCCTCATATTCCATAGGCCGATACTCGATGGTTATTTTCTCTGCCCCTCCCATAATCCCATCATACCATTCCTCGTAGTCTGCCTGATCGTACCTGTAATCCTCATACCATTCAAAGATATCTCCACTTTCATCTGTCCGAATACAATATATCGTTCCATCTCCGTCAATATCCAAGTCATCCGGAAAGGGCTGTCCTTCGTATGAGTCCGAAATTTCCTTATCCCACGCGCACACATAACCGATCTGCTCATAGGAATCGCGCTTCGGTTCATATTGGTAGAGCTCAAAAGGCCAGAATTCCCCGCGCGAATGATTGTGGGAGGCCTCCGCCTTTATGATACCGTTATCATAATAAGTAAGAGCCGGAAACTGTGTAAATTCCCGTTTTAACTTTCCGAGAACAGGATCATAATCATAGATGATCTCCATCATGCCCGCCATGATTGCATTGGAATAACTGACAATCAACTCCTCCCTGCCGTCCCCGTCAATATCTGTCACAGCGAAGTGGTTGTCTCTCATCTCTCCAAACCCGGCATCCAGAGACGAGGTGTCCAGTTCACCATCAGGAAGCTGCCTTGCCCCAATGATCTGCGACAGAATACCGCCGTAGCAATGCCTGATCTGCGCCTCATACAGCGCCTGTGCCTTCTCTGCGTTTTCCTCGCCAGAATCCTCCGCATTTTCCACATCTGCGCTGCCCATGGCGTCCTCTCCCTCAAATACAGGAATTTCCGTCCCGTCAGAGGGTGCTGCTTTATCATCCGCAAGCAGCTGTTCTTCTCCCGCCTTTTCGCTGTCCTTTGCAACATCGTCCTTCACGCCGCACCCTGCAAAAAATATGGCACCGACACACAATAGCGTGGCAGTGCCTATTTTCAAACTTTCTTTTTTCATAGTGCACTCCTCATTCCCGCAAATAGTATTCCGTCCTATTTTATCACGGGGAAATGATTCTTGTCCATGTATGGCTTTTGAGAGCAGTTTCCCTACAGTACAAACATGAAAAACAAAACAACATAAGCTTTCTTAAAATCCCGGTTAACAAGCAGGTAGACGCTTCCCATTGCAAATCCCAGAGCTATCCCCAAACATCCTGTCAGCAGATTCTTGGTAAAAATATGCGCCAATCCCCAAGTCAGACCACAAACTATTCCGCCATAAGGAATTTTTTCTCTGCGAAACCATACTTCACAGGCCTTCTGCCCAAATACAATTATCAACAGGAAAAGCATCGTTTCAAAAGCATAATATAAGTATTGAAAAGCAAAAAGAAGAAATCCCTTATTCACATACTCCAAATATACTTTGAACCCGCCCCATGATATATAGTCCACGATAAAGGCAAGCAGGATAAACAAAGCGCACAAACCCATCTGCCATAAGTTTATCGCCTTCCCTTTTTCCAGCAAAGCAAAATGATACTTTTTGCCGGATCTCTGAATCAGGATAAAAGCAAATGTTCCCCATGTTATACAGGTTAGAATCCAATGCACAATAATCTGTATATCGGACCAGTCCTGCATAGGTGCATTGTATATTACAGGCTCCAGCCAATAAGCATAAAGCACCTCCATGCCAAGCCCTGCAAAAGCATATATTCCAAGCGACAAGTAATCCCCGCCCGTAATTTTTTCCTTCTTTTCTTTCATATTTACCTCTTCCCATCTGCTCTGTTTTTATGTTCTTTTATCTCTTTCAGTGCGCAATTGGCAGATTTAACTTCATGAAAAACCGCCACATAATAAATAATGATTCCTATGACATACGGAATCGTAAAAGACAAAAACATATCCCAATAAGCTTCCTCATGAAGCTCGCCAAACCATCCGCCCATCCATGTTATCAACATAACAATGCCAATCAGCAATATATACTGCCCCAGAATGACAACCAACAGAGGATATTTCTGAAAACGATAATGCTGCGATAATACAAAGGTTGCTAAAAGGGAAAGACCAAACATAAGAATGATATTTGTCTGATAGTTGCCGAAAACATCTTGTACAATAAGCTCTAATAGAATTTTACTAAACAGTAGTAGTGTAAAGACTATGCATACAACACTCCAAAAATTATGTCTGTCAATGATTTTCATAACACACCTCCCGAATATGATATAAAGCATCCAAAAAGGATTTTTTGTATGTTCTGTTTAAAATCAAAATCTCACCGTTATCCATTAACAGTCTCAGCCTCATGTTCAAATCTGCCTTTACTTGATTCACTCTATATAGATTGACAGCAGTTGATTTCCCGATTCTCACAAATCCGCAATTTTCAAAGCATTCCAGAAAATGCTGAAGGCTGTATTCCAACTGGTAGACTTCTTTTTCCTGATATGCAAAAAGTTTTCTGTCTACCACTTCCAGATAGTAAATACTCTCCGGATGAAGTTTGTGAATGTCATTTCCCTTCTTGCCGGTAATGCTTTGGAAGGCAGTAAAAAAATCACGTATCGTTTTTATTCCTTCTGACTCTTTCCGGTAATGTACTTCTACATAATCCTCTTCCAGGAAAGGATCTCTTTGATACTGTATTTTCATATGAATTCCCGATCCTTTATTTTTTTATAATTTCTTCTTACACTGTATTTGCCTTTGTTGCAAGATGTCAATGCGCAAGTTGCGAATGGCAGGTGGCAAGCTGCGCAAATGAAACATATAAAAGGTTGCCTGACATTATTCTATTATGATAACATATAAGGCATAGAATATTTCCATTACAAGAGAGGAACAACATATATGTTGATTAAAATTTTCTTTGCACTTATTTTTCTTCTGATCATTGTTCTGATATCTAACGTCATTACATTCAAACATGAAACTTATTATAAAATCACCGGAAACAGCTTTTTGAAAACAATTTTTGATGCGGGTAAATATGGAGAATATCTGACATATAAGAAATTGAAGGAATATGAGGCCGACGGCGGAAAATTTCTGTTCAATTGCTATTTACCAAAAGAGGACGGAAAAACAACGGAAGTCGATGTACTGCTCATTCACTCTACCGGCATTTTTGTAATTGAAAGCAAGAATTACAGCGGATGGATATTTGGAAGCGAAGATAACAAAACATGGACACAGACGCTTCGCAGCGGCAACGGAAAGGTTCGTAAAGAACATTTTTATAATCCCATCATGCAGAACAGCACTCATGTAAAATGGTTAAAGGAAATAGTCGGAACAAATATTCCGATTTATTCGCTTATTGCTTTTTCTGAAAGGTGTACATTAAAAGATATCACTGTGGAAAGTTCTGATGTTGTAGTAATAAACAGACAGGATATCAGCGAATCGGTAAAGCACATGGGCAATCGTTCCATACAGGCTCTTAGCAAAATGGACATCTCCCGTATTCAGGAAATGCTGTATCCTTACACACAGACTACAGAATATGAAAAGCAGCAACATATAGATAACATCAAGTCAGCAAGATACAAAACGAAGGAAAAAACAACAGATACTATTGTATCCGAATCCTCCGGCAATGCAAATATCACGAATGAAGCGGGCTCAGATTGTGAGCCTGTTGAAAATGCGCCTCAGGAACCCCCCATAAACCAGAACAACAATCGGATCTGCCCCAGATGCGGTGCAGAACTGGTTCTTCGTACTGCAAAAAAGGGAGAGCATGCCGGGGAGCAGTTTTATGGCTGCTCCAGATTCCCGAAATGCAGATATACGACTTATAATCTCAACAAATGAATACTTTCCTATCTTCTTGCTTATACAGAAACCGAAATGCTTGGACTCTGCTCCTCAGAAACGGTATCTCCTGTCTTTGTGTAGGTCACAGGCTCTTTTACGGCCTCTGCCTTCGTCACATCAACATCAGAATCCGCACTATTCAACTCTGTGTTACCCTTCAACAATACTTTCCCTTCCTCACTGATCTCCACCGTATCCGTAACGGTATCCGGATTTCTCTTTTCCTCAATCCTCTCTTCCAGTTTTTCACGTTCTTCCCTGCGCTTTTCAATAGCTTCCTCGCGCTGCTCCTCCGCGATCCTGCGGGTCTCCTCCACATCTTTTTTCATGCCCTCGTCCGCTATTTCTTTGTACTCATAGGCATCTTCGTGGAAATCATTCATGTAACCCATTGCTTGCTCCATCTTCGCAGTATCACCCTTACGCCTCGCCTCTTTAAAAACCCGAAACGGAGTGTTGAGCAGCTCCATATTTGTCCTTGCACCTATCAATCCTTCCATTGTCTTCGTATGCATTGCATCGCCTCCTTGTCATTTTTGTGCCCATATTGCCCTCCACACAAAGTTTCATGATAAGTGGGGACAAATGATGCACTCACCAGTTGTTTCGGCGGCGGGAAAATACTATGTTAGGTTTCTGTTTCAAACAGCCGCTTTGATGTCATGTGCGGCATCATTCATCGGCATTAAAATGGATATTACGAAGATGCCATCCTCGGCTTCCATATTCACTACACCATGATACTTATTCACCACATCGCCTACATTCAGCAGACCGATTCCGTGTTCCTGTGAATCCTCTTTACTTGTAGATCCATCTGTATACTTTTCCGTCCTGTCCATACTGTTTTTTACTTCAAGCAGAAAACATTTCTTTACGGTTTTTGCCTGAATATGGATAAAACGGCCTTCACCTCTCTGCATTCTTTCACACGCATTAAGCGCATTATCCAATAGATTTCCAAACAATACGCACAGGTCAAATTCATTGATGCAGCATTCCTTTGGTATCTGCACATCACATTCCCATTGGATATTTCCCTCTTTGGCTCGCTGCCGTTTCTGATACAGAAGCGCATCCACTGCCTTATTTCCTGTCATATCCCCGCCGGTATCCAGAACAATACCCTCCATATTTTTCAGGTAGTCATCGATTTTCTCCCACTCTTCATTCCGAACCAGCCCCGAAAGGGCACTGATATGATTTTTCATATCATGCCGCAGCCGTTCCGACTGTCTGTACTGCTCCGTCAACATTTTGTAAACCGCAATCTGTGAATGATACCGGCTGCTCTTTTTCTGTTCCAGATAAATCTGATCCATTCCAAACACATAAAACGCTGCCGCAGCCAGTGAAATAATTGCCAAAACAGCAAACTGCGTGTTGCTGAAAATCTGGTCATAGTACAGCCCCATATTTCCCCCGCTTCTGACCATGATCCCGTGGCACGCACCCCAGTCCGCCACATCGAACACGGCAATAATCAAAAATAAGGGAACCGCCAGCGTAACATACCACTTCCCCGGCTTTTCGGAAAAGACTGTGTCAAAATGATTTGTCATATAAGATACGGCAAACGCCGCCATACAAAAGCTGACTACACTAAACACCACTCCCTCCCAATCATTTACCAATGGATTCGGAATGTTTTTCATACTATGTTTGAAAAAGAGGACAAGACATGACAGGCAAGAACCAAGAATATTTCCCACCAGTCTCAAAACGTTCATCATCAAGGAAGCCGCCAAAATCTTTTTCTCCCATCCCGCCCGAAAACAGAAGAACACCAGTCCCATAAACACTATATGAGAAAGCATCGCATAAAGGATTTGAGGTACATGATAACACCTGCACATAATATTCAAAACCAGCCAGCTGCCGGAAGAACAAAGTACAAACACCAATTCTCTTTTCCCGGAAGTTCCCAGATACCTTTTACAGAATTTACCGACCGCCCACGCATATCCCAGATAGCAGGGCGCTGCTATCAAAATATCCACGCAATCCAAGCGCTGTCTCATAGAATTCCTCCATTTTCTCGCATAACCTTAAGCACCTCCCGGCAAAATTCCTCGTATCTACGCTTCGCGATCACGATAGCTTCTCCGTTTTCCAGAATCGCTTCCTGCCTGTTATACCCGTCAACATATTTCAGATTGATCAGATAGCTTTTATGGCATCTGAAAAAACCTTTATTCCGCAGTTTTCTCTCCAGCTCACTGATCTGTTCATAGTAGGCAAAAATACCTTCCTGCCCATGCACATCGACAATTCTCCCTTTTATTTCAAAATAGTATATATCATCAAGATATAGTTTCTTTTTCTGTCTTTCCCTGCTTACTATGATATATTCCTGCGAGCGGCTTTCTGTTTTCAGGACGGCTTTTTGCAGTACCCTTTTCAATTTCCTGCCATCCACAGGCTTTAACAGATATTGGAAAGCTTCCACGTCATACGCCTCAAACACATACTCCCTGCTGGAAGATACAAAAATCAGTATCTTATCAAAGTCCCTTTCGCGGAACATCTGCGCCGTTTTCATCCCATCTAAATCCTGCATCATAATATCAAGAAAAATAATATCAAAGCTTTCTATTGCCTGCAGCAGTTCCCTGCCGCTTTGAAACTGGCGGATGATGCATGGTATTTTCATCTCCTCCAGAATATCTTTAATTCTTCGTGCCATATTACAGCATTCTATGACTTCATCGTCACATACTGCTATGGAAAGCATTTTCATCACCTGCCTTATACGGGTATATCGTATATATCGACATGCATATAAACAAAGCTTTATTGTTGTCTTGAACGGGCATTTAAGTGTAATGACCGTATGCCTTTTGCTCTACCATAAAAAAGCCCTTTATGCCAAGACATAAAGAGCTTTTTCACTGCTGTTTTCGCTAAGCCGGTTTACTGATTTTTCGGAAGTGTCTTTGTGAGAATCAGAGTGTATGCGACAGTGATCACTATCATAATCAGGCAATAAATAATATGCTTTCCCATCGTAAGTCCCGCTTCATTGGCAAAAGTACTGAGCGTGTTGATTGCGGAGTGGGTGATAATACAGGGTATCAGGCTTCCGCCACGATAAAATATCGTTACAAACAGGAAACCAACTGCGATCGCAAAAATAATTTGACAAAAAATACTTATCAAATCCATACCGCTGCCATTAAATAAATTGATCACATGCCCTATGCCAAAGGTTACACTTGAAACGATAATTGCGGATTTTATGTTGTCTTGCGCCATTGCCTGAAAGAGAAGGCCCCTAAAAATCACTTCTTCAAGGAACCCAACGCAAAGCATACAGGCAATACGACAAACCGTACCCGTCAACGAATCATTGACAGCGGCACCGTTCCAAAGATTTCCCGTAGCTAAGATGATCAGCGGCACATAGTATAGGAACCGACGGGCGGGTACAGAAGATTTACAAATCCCATACCGTTTCAGTAAATCATTCTTTAAAATAAAAGAAAAAAGGATAACCGTCTGTAAAATACACAAAACGGCACTTGCAGCGTATTCCACTCCGATTTTTTCATTGATCGGATTTGCCAGGGATTGCAGAACACAATAAAATACAATCCAAACAATCGCAAATTTCAGTTCGCTTTTCTCGTATAGCTTTTTCATTTCGTTTCCTCCCGGATGGCTAATACCGCACCTCTGTATGCCCGTTCTAAATGTGCAGCGACTAGCGCTTCGTCATACTCTAATGAATTGTTGGCGATGATGCTTGCATAACCATGGGCAAACATAGCGATCGTTAAAAAAACTTCTTTGGTCTGCTCTGTGTTCATCCCCATAGCTTCCTGCATAACAGAAAGAATCGGTTTTAATTCCTCAGAATCTATCATTTCAAGCAGACTGTTTTCAACGGCAAAACCTGATTGAAAAAGAAAGCGGAACAGATTCGGCTCTTCGATCGCAAAACGGATATAATTTAACCCCATTTCCAGCATAACTCCTTTCTGCTGTCTTTCCATATTCATCAGATATTCTGAATGATACACGTCAACTTTTGCGTATACGGCCTTTTTCAGTTCCTCAATGGTTGCAAAATGATACATAACAGGCTGTGTGGAACAATGGAGTTTTTCTGATACCGTCCTTGCATTGATGTTTTCCGCCCCCTCTTCACGGGCAATCTCCATCGCGGCGTCAAGTATCATATCTTTTGTAATTTTGGCTTTTGGCGGCATTTCGTTTCCTCTCATTTTATAATTTTTGTTATATAACGTGAATTATAAAACATACTGTTTCTTTTGTCAAGTTACTTGCATATCAAAAAAGACAGTAGTGAAATGACGCAATTGCCATACCACACTGCCTTTTACACTAATTTCCAGTCAGATTTGCCTCAAACACGCCCAATCAAGCCAAACCCCATGCAGATCATCCAGATATAGGCCATTGTTTTAGGCATCATCAGCATCCCGATCATTGGTTTTTTCTTTGCCCACAGTACCACAGGAAAATAGCAGGCAAAGCTGATAATGATTGCGACAGACATCATCCACAGCCCATAGCCGCCAGTGTTGCCGGACAAGACAAACAATATCACAAGGCACAGGCCCGTCACGGCAAAGGGCAAATTACGGTAGATTCCCCAAGTCGAATCTCCTTCCGGGCTAAACCAGTTGTTTTGAGGGAACAGGCAAAGCACGATGCGCAGCACCGCACTGACCCAGATCAGAACGGGCAGAAAGCCCGGATAGATCACTTGCGGGAAAATAGCCTTCCAGATATAAAACAGCAGCACATAAAACACGGTCATGGTGATGGATGAGACCATCAGCCCCAGACCGGCCCACCATTCCACTTTCGGCGAATCACCGCGAAAAGCTTTGATGATTCTGGGAACCAGATGGAACGCATCGCCCCCGCCGAGGACAAGGGTCAACACACCGAACAGGTTCAGTATCTGGCTGCCATTCGCGTTTGACAAGAAAACAATAGCCGCAATCAAGTCAAACACCAAATACGCAATACAGAATACTGCTTCTCCTATTTGCGGCATACGGGATTTTGTTTTTTCCTGCTTCATAATTGCCTCCTCATTTAAAATGATGAATTCCGTATTAAGATAATCCGTCAAGCAGTTTATACAGAAGCTGGTATAGCTGCTGTGCCTCCTGCGGTTCTACGTCAATACAGGCACTCAGGCTCGCAGGTATCTGAACTGCCTGCTCCTTCAAGTCTTCACCCTCCTGTGTAATCGAAACGATCAGATTCCGTTCATCTACTTTAGAACGGTTCCGCACCACATAATTCTTTTCTTCCAATTTTTTCAGCACAGGTGTAAGCGTACCGGAATCCAGATAAAGACATTCCCCAAGTTCCTTGACAGTCACCTCTTTTTTCTCCCACATTACCATCATTGCGATATACTGGGTATATGTCAGATCAAGTTTGTCAAGATAAGGCTTATATCTTCGTATCACTTCTTTGGAGCAAGCATAGAGAGGAAAGCATAATTGATTTTCAAGTTTTAGGCAGTCGTATTTCATACCTGCATCCTCTCTTTCTGTTTCTCATATGCCTCCCGGCAAGCCTTAGCAAGCTGGTCTGCACAGGAAGTCGGTCTACGTCCGCAAATGATACCTGACAGCTTTTTTTCGATTTCTTCCACTGTCCAGCCATCTACAAGACGCGGTATTGCCTGCAGATTTCCGTTACATCCCCCTGTAAAAGAGATGTTTGTGATCACATTTCCCTCAATATTGAGTTTTATTTCACTGGAGCAGGTATCTTTTGTTTTATATGTATACTCCATAACATTCTTCGGTTTTAACAGCTCTGCAATCTGTTCTTCCACTATCGCTATATCTGTCGTAGGCTCAAAACGCTCTATCACATTTCCCTGCTGATCGATCAAAAACTTTGTAAAGTTCCATTTAATATCACTGCTTTTGGCATAATTCGCATCTGCTCTCTCCAACATACTTTCCAGCATTGGTGTCAAAGGGTGCTCCGGAGCAAACCCGGCAAAACCTTTCTGTGATTTCAAATAAGTATAGAGCGGATTCTCATCGCTGCCATTCACTTTTATCTTAGAGAAGATCGGAAACGTAATTCCATACGTAGAATCACAAAAGCTTACGATCTCCTCATCACTTCCGGGTGCCTGATGCCCAAACTGGTTACAGGGAAAATCCAAAATGACAAATCCCTCGTCGCTGTATTTTTCAAAGAGATCCTGTAAACTGTCATATTGCGGTGTAAAACCGCACTCTGTTGCTGAATTGATTATTAATATTACTTTTCCGGCATAGTCCTTTAAAGATACTTCAGCACCCTCTGTGTTTTTTACATTAAAATCATAAATATTCATCAAATCATCCTCTCTTTCTCTTATTCTATAACAGTGCCTTTATTTGTTCGTCCAGCTTTTCCGGTGTAACGGTCGGAGCAAAACGTGCAACTACATTTCCTGCTCGGTCAACTAAGAACTTCGTAAAATTCCATTTGATATTATCGCCCATAACACCTTTCTTTTGTGATTTTAAGAAGGTATATAATGGATCTTCGCCCGCTCCGTTTACCTCGATCTTTTTAAATTGCTGAAAGGTCACTCCATATCGCGACTGGCAGAAGTCCGTGATTTCTTCATCGCTTCCGGGGGCCTGATGTCCAAACTGATTACAGGGAAAATCAAGAATCTCCAACCCCTGTGACTGATATTTCTCATACAAGTCCTGTAACCCGTCATATTGCGGTGTAAAACCACAGCCTGTTGCTGTGTTTACAATCAAAAGAACCTTGCCTTGATAATCTGCAAGGGAAACCTCGCTGCCGTCCTGCGCTTTTACTGCATAATCATAAACAGTCATAGTTACCTCCTTATAAATTTTTCATAATTTAATTGCGCGCAATTTATTTATTTCGATTGTACACAATCAATTTTGCTTTGTCAACTATATTTTCCGGCTTTTTATATCTTAACCCCGGTTTTGGGGGAAATAAATACCCTATGCGTATATCTGCGATATACATAAAATGACAGTGACACTGTCAGGATGTCCGCACACACCTGCGACCAGACAATGCCATACATTCCAATGAAATGGTTTAATAAAAACAACATCGGAATATTAAACACTGCCCACCGCATCACACCGAGAAACAGCGATTTATTTCCCTCTCCAAATCCCTGGAACACATATACCGTGAAAAAGCTCATAAACATCAACGGCGTTGCAAGGCATCTGATTCTCAGGAAGTCGGTGCCCAGTAGTACCGTCTGCTGCTCCGGTATGAATATCCGCATAATGCTTCCTGCAAAAATTTCATATAGCGCAATACTGATTATGCTGACGATGATTCCCACTTTGATGGAGAAGTTTATGGTATGATGCATTCTTTCATGATTCTTTGCAGAATAGTTATATGCAACAAGCGGCAGCATTCCCTGACAGATACCGATACCGACATTAAGAGGCAGTCTTTCCGCTTTCAGCACAATGCCAACGGCAGCAAGCGCAATATCACCGTAGGACGCCATCAGCTTATCAATGACCACATAGTCTATATCAAACAACAGTGTCGCAACCGCCGAAGGGATGCCGACATTAAATATGGAGCCTATACTCCTTCTGTCAGGCAAGCCATGTCTGAAGCTGAAACTGACAGCCGATCGTCCTCTGGTCCTGTATATGACACAAAAGAAATAACCACATGCGATGCAGTTCGAAATCAGAGTCGCGATTCCAACGCCTAATACCTCATTTCCCCTTGGGAGAAGTACAAACATAAACAGAGGATCAAGCGCCATATTGATAATGCCGCCCATCGTGATGCCAAAGCCCGCCTCTTTTGACATGCCCACACTTCTAAGCAGATTGGACATCACATTGGAAAGCACGGTTGGTATTCCGCCAAGTACAATAACGCAAAAAGCATACTGTCTTGCATAATGATATGTATTGTCACTCGCTCCAAGCAATGCAAGAATCGGTTTCATGAACGCAAACATCCCTATGGAAAACACAGCAGTTGCGGCAATGGATAAATAAAAGCTGAATGAGGACACTTTTTTTGCCTCATCTTCTCTCTCCTCGCCCAGGAGCCGTGATATCAATGCTCCTCCGCCTATGCCTGTCAGTCCCGCTAGTGACAGGCAGATATTGAAAACCGGCAGAATCAGAGAAGCGCCCGCCACCATATAAGGATTATTCGTCCTTCCGAGATAAAAAGTATCCGCCATATTGTAGATCAGAACAATGATCTGGCTGAATATGGTCGGTAAAGCCATTTCTTTTACCGCCTGTGGTACAGGCAGAGTTTCAAAGATTTCTTTACTATTTCTCTTCTCCATTGCTTTTACTCTCCTCAATGCTTAAATCTATATTTGTCAAGGGCCAGGATAGCACAGTAGAAATCTTCCTGTTTTTATAGTATTATGTAGCTAGCAAAGGAGCGACCCCTATGGAGATAAAGCGGATTTCCATTTACAATGAATTTGAATGCATCGGAAAAGATTGTCCGGAAAACTGCTGCCGCAGCATATGGGAGATTCCCATTGACCCTGATATGTACAATAAATATTGCAATGAAAAGGGTATTTGGGGTCTGCTGCTGCGCTGTTCTACCGTGCAAAGACGGGATTTGACCATTTTTCGGAACACCTTCCGGGGCTGTCCATTCTGGGGAGCGGACCATCTATGCGGCATACAGAAAAAACATGGCGAATCTTACATGCCTATGGTATGTATCCAATTTCCCAGGCAGCTGTATAACTTGAATTTTTGTTGCGAAGAAACGCTGTACCTGTCATGTCCTGAGGCCGCACGGCTTTTTCTGGCAGCAGCCGCCGGAGACAAACCATTCGAGTTTATAGTGACAGAAGGCAATGTCAGCTATGAAGTAAACACCACAAACGATGACAGGGAATTTCTGGATTATCTGCTGAAAGCGAGGGAGAAACTGATTGAGATGCTGGAAAGCGGCATCTCTTATGACAGTATGGCGATATTACATTACGGACAGGATACGCAAAATGCCTGCCTCGGCACCACGCCCCTCCCCAGCCCGCAGGACTACGAATCCGGAGAGCATTACCGGATGACCTGTGAAAAAATAAACAATTGGCTTTTCAACGGCTTTTATCACCCAAAACTCCTTACCAAATCACCGCTTTTATATCGGTTGTGCCGAAAATATATCCGGAAATTCGGCCTCCAAAGCAAACGAAATTCTGTCGCCGCAAACCAAAAGCTTGCCGCCCTGCAAGAAAGCCTTTACAAGAAAATACCGGATTTGGATAAGATACTAAATCGGTATTTTGAATATTACCTGCTGACTGACTTCCTTGATATCTTTGAGGATTACAGCTTTTCAAAGCATCTGCTCTTCGGTATTGTCAAGACACATCTGCTGCGGCTCTTTATCGCTTTATATACTGAATACCGGGAAACGATCAATACCGATGAAATCGCTACAGTTATAGCTGTGTATGAGCGGAGAGCACCGCAGATATCCTGCTCTATTTATGATATTTCTCATTGCGTGCATCATGAATGACTCCGCTCCAATCCATTCCAAATCCGAAATCATAAACATTCCCCTGACTGTCTGTATAGGGAATATAATCAAATGGCGTATCCTCTGCGTGTTGCTCCACTGTACCCATATCGGCGGGAAGCTGAACCGGCAGCAGCCCGCTTGGCTGCGCCTTTCCGCATACAATATGTAGTACCGCCCGCTCCTGTACGCCGAAATCCACCAAAACAGCATCCGCGGCAGATTCAAATTCCGCAAGGACACACGGATTATGCATCCTTANNACCACNATCACAGGTTTATCCGGCATAGCGGCACGCGTATCCAATACGANATCCAGATCGCTCTCATTGGCNGCTGNATTACTTTTACCAAGATAGCTGCGGTTTGTGAAGTCTTCNCGGAAGTCACCTCCCGCAATACTGACCTCCCGCGCCTNNTCGGCAGTATAGGGGCGATANTGAAGCNTAACAGGNCGATAACCGGTCTCTTCGCGATAGCCNTCGCTGATAGGNCTTTCGATAAAGCACAANGCAAGATCNGCNTCCTGCGGNGTATNCGCCCATTCAAAGAATTCCTCCACAGTGGCNCGNTCGGCACCGGGCANATTCTGTGCNTNCGTTATNCCNCGGAAGAAATTCTTCCTCTCNCGGATNGTCCGTCCCGGAATGTATACTTTCTTACGGCCACNGACAGGCAGCACTCCNTTGTTTTTGAGCATCACAACGGATTTTAACTGGGCCGCAAAACCGGCGTCGCTNAATTCCCTGCANCCTAAAATTCGGACACTCTCTTCCGGATCAAGGTATGGATTCTCNAACAGNCCGCATCGGAAGCTGTTTTGCAGCAGTCGGGCTGCGCTGCGCTCAAATCGGCTGCGCATAGCCTTTTCTCCATATTTTTCACATCCCAGTTGATACGCCTCTAATATGGGAATAATATCGTTGTTCCCGCCNAACTGGTCCACACCGTTTTCTAAAATGCGCAGATGACGTTCCGCTTCNTTAAGNTTTTCACAACCATAACAGCGGCTTCCAAANGANTCNATCTTTTCTGCCGGATCCTGTGTNATGCCCCAATCTGTACAAACTACACCGTCATATCCATANTTTTCACGCANCATGTCATTNATGATATAACTGCTGTAACTATTCCCCACNTTTGCGCCGCTGGGATCCACGCCCCAGCTCACGGTATAATAGGGCATAACNGCTGCCGCTTNCCCGGTCGGACCNTTCANGGCAAAAGCGCCTTCCAGGAACGGCTTNAAATGNTTATCCAGATTNTGTCCNGGATACACGGCAAATTTNCCAAANGGATAATGTGCGTCTCTGCCTGCTTCGCAAGGTCCTCCGCCCGGCCAGTGCTTCACCATGGCGGAAACACTTTTATTTCCCCATCCATTCGCNGCACCNNNTGCATCCGGATCTGTCTGCAGACCGTCACANTAAGCTCTNGCCATATCNGTNACNAGCTNCGGACAGNCACCGTAAGTATCTTCTACCCGCATCCACCTGGGCTCCGTTCCCAAATCAACCTGCGGNCCCAGCGCNGTGGCAATTCCCAATGCACGATATTCTTCCGCTGCCACACGNCCAAAAGACTCACACAGTTCCGGGTCAAAGGTAGCTGCCATCGCCATACCNTCCGGCCACTTACTTGTATCANCTGCCTCACTCTTAAATTCTGCCGCAGCCTGTGAAGCGCTATGNCGGGGATCGCTGCTGATNTTCACGGGNAGAGCATGCGGCAGTGCCTCACAAAATGCCTGTATCTCATTATTCCAACGNGCTGCNACTTCGCCATTCTGCACACTCATGAGCAGCACATGCCNCACATGGTCATCGGAAAGNAATTTTCTTTGTGCNTCNGTCATTTCCCANGGCTGTNCNCCGCTTTCTTCATATGNTTNCCCATGATANGTATTCGAAAAAGGNCCTTCCGANGGACTCGGCACCACCTGATGTGCNCTGTACATCATCAGTCCGGCAATCTCCTCCACAGTAAGCCGCTCTGCCANNTCTTTGGCCCGCTCCTTAGCNGGCAANCGCCANTCCTCATANGGAAGNAATGTGCCGGTACGTTCCATATCTTTAAAGNACAGNCCNTCTACNTCCAAAACAGGGATCTGATCGACTCCTAATGTAGGACCTCCGGGGNTANGGATAAATTTCGGTNTTGTCATAAATAACGGGCTCCTTTCNTTGTTTTTCATTAAGCAGCAGATAAAGAAATACGGACNTATAATGCATTTTTAGGACACGCTTTCGTACACTCAAAACACAAAATACACTCCGTNCCATTTTTNCGNTTCCTTGTATTGTCCGTCATNTCAACATTCATAGGACACACCGTCTTACACTTACCGCAGGAAACGCATTTACTCTTGTCGCATTTGATCCGCAGCAAAGAGAAATAGGACATGGGTTTCAAAAATACCGTGATCGGGCAGATATACTTACAAAAAGCACGATTGTCTTTCAAAGTGAAGGCTAAGACAATACCGACTATGTAATATAATCCGTTTCCGATCAGGAAGGACCAAAACATGATCCGTTCCATATTTTTTGCCTGTGCAAGAAATAATGCACTTACAAAAATGAAAGATGCTGCAAAGGTAATATATCTTATCCAACCCCACTTTTTTCTGGGCTGTTGTGGCGTCTTATAAGGGAGCAGGTCAAGAATCATTGCTGTCCAACAGGCATATCCGCACCATCCCCGGCCGAAAAACAGTGGACCGAATATCTTTGCAACTGCGTAATGAATGGTTGCCGCCTCAAAAACACCTGTAAAGAGATAGTACCAGAACCCTTCGATCTGCATATTTTCATTACAAAGCAGTCCAAGATAAACAAGCATATAGGTTCCGACTAAAAACTGTGCCACCCTGCGCGCATGCTTATATCGGAATTGGTACAAAACAAGCCCGATCGTGATAGATGTTCCGATATAGCTGAAATTAAACAGATAAAATATATTTTGCTTTGTAAGCCAAAGCGTAACCGCCACAGTCTCAAAGATCAGCCACATAATGGCAGGCAGCAAGAACTTTTTTAATTTTATCATAACGCTTCCGTCTCCTTCCTGCAAATCCCTTCGTCACCAGAATGTTCTTTCGCCAATTGCTCTAATCGGGTCATACAAGATTCGCTCCATCGGTGAAGCATCTCCATATACATCATCCCATATTCAATCGTCATATCCCAATAAATCGCCTGCTCCGGCTCTTTGATCTCCTTTGCATAAAGGCCGGCACTTACGGGAGGTTTCTCCATTTCTTTGAGAAAGCTGGCAGCATATTCCCGCACTGCCTGAAAAAATCGGATATTATCCTCTATCGGCAGTTCTCCCCGAAAAAAGGTTCGCATCAGCAGCGGGTTTTTATTCGGTTCCATACTGTCATCAGAAAGCCACCGTTTCAACTCAAGCTTACCCGCCTCTGTTACAGAAAAAATATTCTTATCGGGTTTCCCTTGTTGCGGGATGGTGACATCTGTTACCCAGCCGCATTTTTTTAGATTTTGCAGTTCTCTATAAATTTGACTGGTCTGTGCCTTCCAAAAAAAATTGAGTGAGTCACGAAATGCCACCTTGATTTCATACCCACTCATTTCTTTATAATTCAACAATCCTAATATGCCATGTTTCAGCATTTTCGCTCCTCCCATATTCCACTTGTGCTATATTATATTCCACAAGTGGAATATGGTCAATACGGAATTCATGAAGAACGGAAAGATTATTCTCATATCCGATTTCAAAGAATATTCACAATCGCGATCAACCCGTACATCCCCATTCCAAGGCTCGGCAGGATAATGCCCGGCAAGTCGTAAAACCATTCCGGCTTTATCTTTCTCAGTCCCACACCCACAAACAAGAACACAAAAGGGTTGAGCAGCACAAACCACTTCGGCACATCCAGAAAGCCTTTTAAATGTGCTACAGCATAGTCACCCAAACGCTTTTATGGTATTATATTCTTAACAAATCGAGATATGAAAGGCTAAAATTATGCAGAACACAGAAATTGAAAAAGCAATACCATGGAATCCCTGGCATGGATGTAAAAAGGTAAGTCCAGGCTGTAAAAATTGTTTTGTATATAAGATGGATCAGCGATATGGCAGAGATACTACTATCATTACAAAAGGCAAAACCACTTATGAGTTAAAAGACAAAGACTGTCCTCCAAACTCATTGGTTAAGTTGTGCTTTTCTTCTGATTTCTTTATTGAAGAGGCGGATGAATGGCGGGCCGGATGCTGGGATTTTATGAGAAGAAGAAAAGATTGTATCTTCGTTACGACCACAAAAAGGCCGGAAAGAATCAAAGATTGTGTCCCGTCAGATTGGGGAGATGGATGGGAACACATACACATCAGTATTTCTATTGAAAATCAGGAAATGGCGGATATTCGACTAAAACACTTTTTAGAAGCACCTGTAAAACACCGGGAGGTATTTTGCTCCCCGCTGATCGGCCCGATTTCTTTAGGAAAATATTTGGACACAGGACTGATAAAGTGTGTTAATGTCGGCGGAGAAATGGCCCCTAAAGCAGATATCAGACCTATCGAATATGAATGGGTAAAAAATCTGTACTTAGAAGCCAAAGAAAGGAATATAGAGTTCTATTTTCATCAGTGCGGATCCATGTTTCTAAAAGATGGAGTCAATATCGGCAAATGGAATTTAAAAGAACAAATTAAGCGCGCTGAAGAAATACAACATGAACTTGAAAGTCTCTTCCATAATTGACAAACAAATGTGTGCGGTTTACAATTCAGGAAAGCTGACGATTTATGAAGATCATAGGAAAGGAATAGTGAAAAATGCGCTTTTTATTTCAAGGAGATTCCATAACAGATGCAGGGAGGGATAATTACGAGAATCCCTATGCCACGGGAACAGGATATCCTCGTCTGTTGGAGGCGGATATCAGCTTTGGTCAGAGCGGCCATGAGATTCTAAACTGTGGTATCAGCGGGAACAGAGTAGTGGATTTGCTTGCCAGATGGAAAAAGGATTGTCTAAATCTGAAGCCGGATGTGCTTACCATCTTGATAGGCGTGAATGATGTCTGGCATGAGCTGAATTGGGAAAACGGAGTCAACGCAGAGGTGTTTGAACAGGTCTACCGCATTTTGCTGAAGGAAACCCTGAAGGCGTTGCCGGATATCAAGATCATCTTGATGGGTGCTTATGTGATACATGGGGAAGCCACAGATGAAAAATGGGACGTATTCGACAGTGAAGTGAGGATGCGCAGAGATATTACCAGAAAGCTTGCGGAGGAATTCCATCTGGGTTATGTAGATCTTCAGGAAGTGTTCGATAAGGCGCAGGAAAAAGAGGTATCCGTCCATTGGAGCCAGGACGGGGTACATCCTACGGCTGCGGGACATAAGCTAATAGCCCAGGCATGGAAAGAGACTGCAATAAAAACGATAACAAAAGATCCGGGTGATCAAGAACGATATATGCAGGATCAACTGTAGAATGTGCCCTGATTATGAAATCCTCAGCTTTACCTGCCTCCTTCTTTCATCTGCATGATCCAGTTCATAAATGTGTCAAAGGTCAGTTTCACATTTCCGCAGTTACAGTGGTTGCAGGCATCTTCCTTATCCGTGAACAGACGGAAGGTAAGGGAACGCACATTTTTCAGGGCATTGATCTCTTCCCCAACCATCGTATAGGGAATGAAATGGTCTTTATTTGCTCCCACGATCAAAATATCCTGCGTGATCTTATCCGCAATGTCCATCATCTGGAACCGATTCATCTTCTGCGCGTACCCAAAGGCATCCTCTGCCTCATACGCATATTTTCCATGTTCTAAGCCCCAGCGGATCATCTCATCCTTTTTTGCCATCCTGCCGAATACAGCGTTGATGATTCCTCTACAGTTATGGTCAAGCAGCCATTTCGCCAGCTTCATACGCCGCCCATCGGCAGGGCTGGAAGCGGAAAGGATGACATCCCTGAAATTCGGGAAAACACTCCATGCAATTACTCTCTTAATCCTTTTCTCAAAGGCCGCCGCACGGGGAGCCAGCATACCGCCGAGAGAAGCGCCGACGATCGTCACATCATCCAAATGAAAGTAATCCAAAACTGCCTTAACCGGCCGCTCCCACTCATGGGTGAAATGTTTTCCCTGCACCCGCATCACACCGCCCTGCCCCGGTCCTTCAAACAGATAAGTGGTAAAACCGTGTTCCGCAAGATAAAGCATAGGGATAAAAAATTCCTCAAAATAACTGTCGTTCCCGCCATGCAGCAGTATCACATCTTTTTCCTCACCTTTTGCTTTTGCCAACATGACAGGCAACACGATATCCTCGTAAGGCACTTCATAACGCACTACTTCACCGCTGTCAAAAACAGACTGGTAGTAATCGTAGAACATCTTCGTCGCTTTCACATAGTAAGCCTTCTTATCCGGGTCGCCATCATACATGAAGAACTCGCTCATACGGTAATAAGCGATGGCCTTTTCCGTCCTTCCCTCCGATACCGCCTTATCACCTAAGGCAATCAGCTCCCGCTTCCAGTCCTCGCTTGTGTTGATCTTAGACCCCACAGCCTTTATCTCTTCCAAATCGCCGCCGTCCCACATGACGACACGGTTCAGCTGGAAATCAAAATTACTCTGCTCATTGAGCTTATATACGCCTTTTTTGAAATGAATTTCCATAAAATAAAACCTCCCTGTATTTTTACACACCTATGGTGCATTTATCCGGGACACATATCCCATAACTCTATAATACAGAAAGGTCTTTTTATTCACTTCTAAATATCTGCTATTCTATGCAGACAATAATCGCCGCTCAGATCGCGGGCTGTAATGCCGAACATCTTTTTGTTGACTGTTGCAAAATGCGACGGAGTTGAAAATCCGGCTGCAAGAGAAGCATCTGTGATGGATTCCCCATCTGCTACCCTCATGTAAGCGCAGAACAGCCTCCGAAATACCAGCCAGCTTGAAAAGGCAATCCCCGCCTGTTCTTTGAACAGATGGGAGAACCGGCTTTCCGACAAGCACGCCGCTCCGGCCGCCTCCTTCGCCGTCACCTCATCCTGCAGATGTTCTTCCGCGAACCGCATAGCAAGAAGAACTCTTTCATCCGTGATCCTGCTGCCAACTTCCTTTATTCCTATCCTCCCCATTATTTCCCTGAAAAATCTTCTATAATCCTTTTCCGGATCTCCGGCAGCAAGCATCTGATAAGACATGGCAACACCCTCTGCCGCCTGCTCCTCCAGTACCGTAAAACTCAGCATTCGCTCCGACACCGTGGATGTAATATCAAACATGAACACCAAAAGCGGCTCACCAAAACTCTCTACTGTATGAACCATTCCTGAAGGCAGGATGGCGCCGCGGCACATCACGGTTTCTTTCTCCGTAATGACACGCATATCCCCCTGCAGCCCCACCAGGACATGACAGGCAGAGTGGCTGTGCATTTCCGGATTACCATATCCTGTTTTAAGCAGCAGATGGTTCTCTGCCAGATAAATCTCTGTCATTTTGTCTCCGACTTCTCTCCTAGTTGGTTAAAACATCCAAAATGTTTATTCATATCAATGGTTGTCGCTCTCGGCTCGATTTTCCGTCAAAATACAAACGGGAATTTGAATTCTTCTCCCACAGGAAAAACAGACTCTCTTAATGTTTCAGTAACTGTGAAACTTGCGCCTTCCCATCCACTAATTTTGATGATTCCTTTTACACTTCCATCATTTGATGTGAAAGCAAGTTCTCCGTTTCCATTGTCAACAAAGGTTCCTTCTATTTGCCCCAGTCTGTATATAGAGATAATTGCTTCATCATCTTCTGATTGTACCTGCCAGGTGATCAGCGAGCTGTATACGCTGTCAGTTCCCTGATTGTCTACAAATGAACCGTACTTTGCTGATTTATCCGGCATAACAAAGGATTCCCCTTTTACCTTTGCCAACTCATTTGCAAGAACATAAGCTCTGTTTCTGGTAATCTCCTCCAAGAAGGAGTTCACAAGAAGAGGATACATGCTGCCGTTTTCTTCGCTGGATCCAATGTTCATTAATACCACTTCTTCCTTCATGCCTATCCAGTTCCTTTGGTCTGCAAGAATCTTCTCCTTGGTCTGCTGATCAGCGGAATTGCTAAATCTGGCCCAAAGATTATTTAATTCAGTATCCCATATTACGAAAAACCATTCAGATGATACGTTCATTTCTCCTTGCGTTTGAGCTGCCTCGGCTAACGGAGTGTACTTTTGGATAATTTTCTCAATATTCTCCAATTCTTCTTGCAGGGAAGCCGAACCGGATACCACATAGTCAACATCCGCCTTGATGTCCTCAGAATAGTCATTGGTAAAATCTATTTCAAGTTTATCATTCAATTCGATATCATTGTTTCCACTGCCTGCAGAATCGGATTGTTCCTCAATAACTGTATCAGATACTGAATTAGTTAAATCCGGCGTTTCACTCTCCGGGGATTCCGTTGTATCTGACTCTGTCTGCACTGGCACATTTTCTGATTTCCTGATTACTTGTCCTGTTTGGCCGCAGCCTGTCATTTCCAATAAACCAAGCATCACAATCCATACAATTATTTTTCTTCTCATTTGATTTCACCTAATCTCCATAATATGTATTTGTACGTAAGACGCCTATCCGACGATTGATATTATACGTCTTGATTGTGAAATAGTCTACCATCAGCTAAAGCCATTCAGAATTGTAAATCCATTATCGTACCTCCCGCTCAATCCGGTTTTCTGACCACGCAGTGCTGGCGAAGCCCTTTCCTAATTTCAAACAGTTCCAATTTCATCCCGCTGGCATCACAAAGCCGTTGTATATCAGCCCTTGAATAAACATGCACATCTCCTTTATGTAAGATTTTGTTGACTATCGGGAGTTGGATATGATTCATAAGCCACAGTAGCACTTCGTTGCTTGGCGCCATTTCCCTTAAAATAAACCTGCCTCCCGGACGCAGAACCCTGTGCAAACTCATAAAAAATCTTTCAGGATTGGGGTAATGATGAAAACTCAGGGAACAGGTGACTACGTCAAAGCTGTTGTCCTCAAAAGGCAGATTTTCACAATCTCCCGCGACAAAACGTATGCCATCTATATGCTTTTTGTTTGCGGTCTCTATCATTTTCTCTGACAGATCCAATCCAATATAATTTCTGTCCGGATAATCCCTTTTGAACATAGCGAGCATTGCCCCTGTGCCGCAGCCGGCATCCAGCAGGTCGTAAAACGGTTCTTTCACTGCTTCCGCCAATATGTCAGGATAATCCTTACGGCATACATTGTAAATGCTTGGATCATTATCATCAAATTTTGCCGCTGCCCGGTCAAATTCCTTTTGCGACAATTTTTTATACTCTTCATTCGTCATAATAATTTCATCCCTTTCTTAGCACAACCAGCTTATTTGAAATATTTTTCACCACTGGTATCCATCCGAACAAATAATACACTGGCATGATGATTTTCATTCCCTCCACCAGACTCACATCCCGCACCCATGTATAATCTGGCGAGATACACTGCAGTTCCTTCCCGGACTTGATACCCCATGTGAACTTTACCTTTGTTTTCTCAATGGACTTTTCTTTTACATTTTTCACTACCCACGGATTCATAACCTCCATAATGACTTCTGCCCTTTCAAAACGTCTGCTGATAATTGAGAGTATCTGCTTCACGTCCTGTTCTGACAGATACATGACCAATCCCTCTATGATAACCAACACCCTGCCCTTTGGTTCTTCTATTTCATCTGCCCATCTTTCGTCCATTGCTGACTTTGCAATCATGGAAATATGACCGTTTTCCTCAAGGAAGCGGCGGCGGACTTCTATCGTTTCCGGGAGGTCAATATTATACCAGCGAACCGTGGAACCGATTTTCAGCCTGTATGCTCTTGTATCCATTCCACAGGCAATATTAATTACCGTCGCATTTGGATTTTGCCGGATAAAATCACCCACCATACGGTCAAGCAGTATCGTTCTGGCAATAACCCCCTTAGACATTAGGGCATCATCTCCCGCAAGTGAAAAATCATAGTCCACGCGGGATACAATCTCCACAGCTTTGTCATCATGAATCTTTGCATTTTTCTGTTTGGAATATGCAGCACGGGCATACATAGTCTGCAGCATCGTTTCCGACACACCTTGTATTTGTATCTTCTTCATCTTCATTTCCCTATCTTTTCACAACTCCATTAGTTTCAAGCATCAAAACGCCTTGCCAAGAAAAACAGCCATTCCTGCAACAATTGCTGCACCGAATATGTACACAAATGTTATAATCAACCTTTCTATGACAACAAATTTGATACTCTTTACATATGGCAAATCTTCCGTGCCTTTGATGATCCAAAACTTGCTGTACTTTACCCATATCCGATCCACTACAATGCCATCGTACCAATTCATTATTTCAAGAAAGAGCAGTGAAAAATATGGTTTTGCGCTTGCGGATTATTTCGGGAGTTGTCAGCCCCAGATCATATACCCTTTGCTGAACAGGCTTCGGATAAAAGAAAACACATCCGACAGGATTATTTCCTGCTACTGCCTTGACTGCAGCCGTAAAAAGTATCAGATAGATAAGTATCTGCAAAATGAAAATCATAAATTGCTCTCTCCCTTTCAATCCATTTTTTTATCCTGATTGCCATTCCATAAATGAATCGTACCCCACACCAGCATGATCCCAAACCAGATGATCATGCTCTCGCTCATCAGCCCGTTGGTAAAACCAATACGAAAGGGCGTATCGGGAAGAAAAGATTTCACAAGCTGTAAGATTCCGTAAATAACCAGCACATTTGTAAATGCCATCCATTTCGGGAATATTGTCCTGCCGGAAACCTGTAGATAGAACCAATATAAAAATGGCGGCAGCATGAATGCCTCGCTTAATACCACAATCCACGAGAAATTGGAAACCAAAGCCTCTGCTGCAGGCAGTGCCGCCGCTTCATAACCATTCCCGTTAAGCCATGCAAATACATACAGAATCATGACATAAAACAGATGGAGACACAGCCATGGTGTC
>JAAUZL010000002.1 GCA_014804615.1 Lachnospiraceae bacterium | reverse complement strand
TCTCCATAGATTGTGCTTCCTGTGAATAACAATTTTAATTTGATTCTTCACACAAATACATCATTTCATCAGTCAGATTTGTACACCATTTTTGACACCAATTTTTCTTCAAACTACACCATTCTGCGATAAGTTATGATACTTCTCCTAAAAATCAAAAGTGGCTTAAACCCTTGTAAAATCGCCATTTTTCAAGATTTCAAGCCACTTTCTTTTCCCTGTTTAACATTTGTTTCTGAATTATTAAAAAGATTTTTTAAAATAAAGGTGAAAACACTTTCATAATTTCAGCAATAAGTCTTTGCCAGCTCCTCATAATAGCTTTATTTTTATCAATCATGCCGGATTGTGCTGCCGTACTCAAAAAATCTGCCTTCATATCCGCAATACAGTCTGTATCATACATCCATACACCACACTCGAAATGATGGACAAGGGATCGGTAATCCATGTTGATGGTTCCACAGACAGCAAATTTGTCATCACAAATATAATTCTTGGCATGGATAAAGCCAGGAGTATATTCATATATTTTCACCCCATCTTCAAGCAGCACTTTATAATTTGAGCGAGTCATTAAAAACACAGTCTTTTTATCCGGAATATGTGGAGTAATAATCCGCACATCAACACCCTTTTTAGCAGCGAGCCGCAAAGCAGACAATATCTCACGGTCACAGATCAGATACGGCGTTGTAATGTAAAGGTAGTCTTTAGCGGTATTTATCATATTCAGATATACATTTTTGCCGATAGTATCTGTATAGATCGGTGCGGGCCCAGAGCCAAACGGAATGACGATTCCCCTGCCATTTTCTGAACTAAGCGGCATGTCCATATACTTGGCATAGTCAATTGGTTTCTTGCTTTGTGTATTCCAGTTTACAAGAAATAGCGACATCAGATTCCGCACCGCCTCGCCCTCAATCTTTACCGCGGTATCTTTCCAATGGCCGTGTTTTACAATGGCATTTATATATTCATCCGCCAGATTAAGACCCCCTGTAAAACCCACACGACCATCAATCACGGTAATCTTCCGATGATCGCGATTGTTATGGATATGGGAAAGCACCGGTGCAAACTTGTTGGCGATCACACAATGAATGCCTTCACTGCACAGGACTTTGTGGTAATGCCACGGGAGTGTCGCAATACAACCGAAATCATCGTACATGAAATAAACTGAAACACCCTGCGCAGCTTTCTCCTTCAATATTTCATGGATGGGATTCCACATTTGGCCTTCCTGTACAATAAAATACTCCATAAAAATAAACTGCTCTGCTTTTCTCAGTTCATCCAGTAATGCAGTCTGAAACTCCTCACCAATCGGATAGTAAGTTGTTTTGGAATTTCCATAGCAGGGCATTCCTGCAGTATCATACAGATAATTTGCCTGCAGCCATGCATCTGTATTCTGATTCCTCAAATCATCAATCTGTGCAGTCTGCTGCTGATATTGTTCCATGGCTTTTGCTGCTTTTTCAGATCGGGCATATTCCTTTCGGCTGGTACTGTTGCTTGACAGAAGCATAAAAATAAACGCTCCCAAAACAGGAAGTAGAAAAAGAATAATAAGCCACGGCATTTTAAACTCCGGGATTTCATCTCTGTTAATTAAATAGAGCAGCATACCAAAATGAAATATCCATGCCATGATCGTGATAGGCAAAAAGAATTTATACAATAAAACAAATACCGCCAAAAGCTCAACAAGCTCCAGTAAAATGCAAAATACCCCTATGAAAAAACGCGAGCTGATAAATCGAAACAACTTACCCATGTGGTATTCCTCCTATAACGGAATCAAATATATTTGTTGGTTTTACCACCTCTTTGTTTTTGAAATATTTTTGAAATGTTTCTGAAATATTAAAATGTGCTTTTAGAACTATCCAAAAAGAAAAAGGCTTTCGGTCTCACTGAATGTGCCGAAAGCCTTTTCTCCCCTAAGTACCGTTTCATCCGTTATCAGACTACATCATTTTTTACCGGAGAATCCTCAACCACTTCGGATATGTTCTGACTTTTCTTTCTGTCAATATAAAAAATCGCTGCAAACACAAGAAAAAGCAATAAAAGCGATGTTGCTACCGTGATCCATGGATTACGGACAAATCCGGCTACCAGATAACCGGCAAAGCATACCGCAGCCACTAAAGTCGCATATGGCAACTGGGTTTCAACATGTTTCAGATGCTCACACTGTGCCCCGGTAGATGCCAGAATAGTAGTATCAGAAATCGGAGAGCAGTGATCTCCATATACAGAACCTGCCAAGGTGGCTCCCAAAGCCGGAATCAATACGGCTGCGCCTTCTGTTCCAACGCAGATCATGGACACAATAGGAAGCAGGATTCCAAAGGTACCCCATGCTGTCCCCATAGAAAAGGAAAGGAACGCCGCCACGGCAAATACGATAGCTGGCAGAAAACTGAAAGAAAGGTTAGCAGTTGTCACAAAATTGCTGACAAACAGCCCTGTTCCGATCATTTCCCGGCACACTCCCCCTAGGGCCCATGCCAAGATCAAAATCAGCAACGCCGGAATCATGGTCTTTATGCCATCAACAATCCCTGCCATGAATTCCCGCAGCCCCATAAGCTTCCGCGGTACATACATGACCATCGCTGTCAGCAACGCCGCAAA
This sequence comes from Lachnospiraceae bacterium, assembly GCA_014804615.1. Classification (GTDB taxonomy): domain Bacteria; phylum Bacillota; class Clostridia; order Lachnospirales; family Lachnospiraceae; genus UBA3282. Next base: position 53,235 of record JAAUZL010000002.1, on the reverse strand, counting down.
TGTGCCCAAGGTAAGTCCTGCAGTAGGATTTTCCCCGATAGCTTCCGCAAAGGAGCGTCCTTCAAAGTAACCGCCTACATAAGCCATTCCCAAAATGGAGCAGACGATCAGAGTCAGAATCGGCACCACCAGATCCGGTACTGTACCGTTTTTTACTCCGGCATCCTCCTTCTGCGCCTCCATATCTTCTATGCTCTGGTTTTCCTCTGCTTTTTTCATGGGACCAAAATCAAAATCAGTTATACTCAGGAAAAACACCATGACAATCGTTAAAATCGCGTACAGGTTATAGGGTATGGTCCGGATAAAGGCATTCAGCCCGCCTGCTTCCTCCACTTCCGAAGCCACCGCTACCGCCCAGCTGGAAATCGGTGCAATGATACAGACCGGCGCCGCCGTGGCATCAAGCAGATAAGCCAATTTCTCCCTTGAGACCTTGCACTTATCCGTAATGGGGCGCATGACAGTTCCCACTGTAAGACAGTTAAAGCCATCATCCACAAAGATCAAGAGTCCCAGCAAAAAAGCGGCCAGCTTGGCGCTCACCTTATTTTTAATCCTTTTCCCCGCCCATTGCCCATAAGCATTGGAGCCTCCCGACCTGGTTACCACAATTACCAGAGAACCCAGAAGCACCAGAAAAATAATCATATATCCGTTTTCTCCGATTTTTGCCGCTATCATGTCAAAAACATAGGTAACCGCCTGTAATACATTCCCTCCTGTCGAGACGCAGTATACGAGCATGCCTGTCAGCACTCCCAGAAAAAGGGAAGAATATACCTCTTTGCTGATCAATGCCAGAGTAATTGCAATCAGCGGAGGCAAAAGGGACAACCAACCCGCCTCTATCATTTCCAGATTCATATTCAGTCTCTCCTACTGTTTTTTGCTTTCACCCTGCCTCCTGCCATATATCACTTTCCAAACGCTGCCGCACAATCCTTTAACCTGTCAATGACGGGAATCTGTTGAGGGCAGGCTCTTTCGCACTGCCCGCAGGCAATACAGTCAGATGCTGCTCCTCCGTCTGCGATGGCATCTGCATATCTGGTTTTCCCTTCTTCCAACTGTCCCCACACCAACTGCCTGTTTCTTGCCTCAAAAATCTCCGGAATCGGAATCTGTTTCGGACATCCGGCGGTGCAATAATGGCACCCTGTACAGGGGATGGATTTTATCCCGTTGATCACTTCCTGAGCCTGCCGGATCGCATCCTGTTCCTCGGCATCTAATGCTTTAAACTTCTTCATATAAGAGAGATTATCTTCCATCTGTGCCACATTGGACATACCGGACAACACCGTGATGATCCCTTCCAGAGACGCCACATAACGGATCGCCCAAGAGGCAAAAGACGCCTCCGGATTCGCCTTACGGAAAATGTCCTGAACCTCCTTCGGCGGATTAGCCAACGCGCCCCCCTTGACCGGTTCCATAACTACGATAGATTTCCCATGCTTTCTGGCAACTTCATAGTTTGCTCTTGCGGTCACATCGGGATTTTCCCAGTCTGCATAGTTAAGCTGCAGCTGGACAAATTCCGCATCCGAATGCTGTGTCAGGATTTCATCCAAAATATCGGGACTTGCATGAAAGGAAAATCCCCAATGTTTGATCAATCCCTTTTCCTTCTGCTCTTTCACAAAATCCCATATATGGTACTTGTCATAAAGCTTATAATTTCCGGCCTGCAGAGCATGGAGCAGATAATAATCAAAATATCCTGCCCCTGTGCGTTCCAGACTGGTATAAAACTGCTGCTTGGCAGTTTTTTCATTGGTTGCTCCCATCCAGGCACAAAGTTTTGTTGCCAGCGTAAAGCTCTCGCGGGGATACCGGTCTATCAACGCTTCCTTTGCGGCGCGCTCTGAATCTCCTCCGTCATATACATACGCCGTGTCAAAATAATTTAATCCGGCATCCATGAACAGATCTACCATTTTCTTTGTCTGCTCGATGTCTATTTTCCCCGTGCTCTTTTTGGGCAGTCTCATCAAGCCAAATCCCAGCTTCGGTGTGGATTCTCCAAAATATTTCTCCATCTCATTTCCCCCTTTATGATTTTCTCACCGGAATAATACTTTCCTCTTCAAATTTTTCTTTCACTTTTTCCAAATGCTCTCTGATCGGAAGATGCTGAGGACACGCCTGTTCACATTTTCCGCATCCGATACACTCACTGGCTTTTCCGTGGCCATTCAGCACAATGTTATTATAATATACCTGCTGGCTGGAAAAACTTCCTGTTGTGCGCATGATACTGTTATACAATGCAAAATACTGAGGAATCGCAATCTTCTTCGGGCAGCCATGGGTACAGTATTCACACGCTGTACACGGAACGGCAGTATTTTGATCAATAATCTCCGTCACCTTACGAATGACTTCATATTCTCCCTCATTAAGCGGCGTGAAATTCTGAAATGTATCCGTATTATCCAGCACTTGTTCCATGGTATTCATGCCGCTGAGTACCCTGATCACCCCTTCCTGGCTGGCAGCAAAGCGAAGCGCCCAGCTTGCCACAGAGTCCTCCGGATGATATGCTTTCATCAACTCTTCCGCCTCTTTGGGGACATTTACCAGCGTCCCTCCTTTACAGGGCTCCATGACGATCACCGGCTTTTGATATTTATTGGCGATTTCCAGACATTTTCTTGACTGAACATTCGGCTGTTCCCAGTCTATGTAATTGATCTGGAGCTGAACAAAATCCAGCCGGTCCCCATATTTTTCAAGAATCTCATCCAAGAGCTCCGGCATATCGTGGAAGGACATTCCGACCGTCTTTATCTTTCCCTCATCCTTTTTACGTTTGACAAAGTCAAACGCATGATATTGACAACATTTATCATATACATTATATCCCATATTATGGAGCAGATAGAAGTCAAAATAATCTACCCCGCAGTTTTCAAGCTGCTCGGCAAAAATATTGTCCAGATCCTCCTCGTCTTTAAAATCCCGCAGCGGCATTTTAGTGGCGAGTTGAAAACATTCCCTCGGATGACGATCCACCAGCGCCTTTTTCACCGCTTTTTCGGCCTGATATCCATGATACGTATAGGCAGTATCAAAATAGGTAAATCCCTGTTCCAAAAAACAATCAAAAAGTTTCTCCATCTTTTCGTAATCAAAAGCTGTCGGATCCGATGCATCCAGCACCGGCATCCGCATACATCCAAATCCTAATTTCTTACTGTCTTTCATAAAATCCCGTTCCATAGTAACCCCACCTTTTCCTAATATTTATGCCATTAATTTTATTAACCCTCCAGCCATTTTTTCAAAGCATCGTCGCATCTTCCCACGCTGCTCCCCTGAATCGCCAGCCCTTTTTTAATCACGGCACCTGCGCAGCATTTTTTCAGATCCGCCTCGCTTCTTCCCATCCCGCTGCCCTCATGGGTACATACCGGGCGGACCGTTTTCCCCTCGAAATTGATCTGTTCCAGAACCGTGAACATAGGCATCGGCATGGTGCCCCAATAATTCGGATACATGACTGTCACTAAATCATACTGTGACATATTCTCCGGCATTGCCACTACTTCGGGACGCACACCACTGTGCAGATCCTTTTTCGCCTGTTCAATGCAGGTATTGTAATCTGCGGAATAGGGCTTTACCGGCTCAACTTTGAATACGTCCGCGCCTGTGAGGGCCGCCGCTTTTTCCGCCACCACTTCGGTGTTGCCTTTTTCAATGTATTTCAGACTTCCGCCGAAATAATTTTCATCTGCCCGTGAAAAGTATAAAATAAGTTCCTTCATTGTGTACCTCCAATCAAATATTTTATTATTTTGCTACACCTACATTCTATCCAGAACAACCTTATCAATCAATTCGATTTATGGCAATATATTATAAGTTTTTCTTATAAAGGTCAAAACAATTTTGGTGTATGACTAAAAAAGTTATACATCACACCATATGCAGTGGCAAGATTTACACTACTCGCTTTTTGTGATAAAATCAATATAACAAGTGGAAGGAGATACACTCTATGGGAGCATACCATTTTTCGCTTTTTCCCAACGATCATTTTGTAGATATCCGGCCATATCAGTATGGCTGGGAAAAATGTGCCCCTCTCCACTCTTTCGGCCCCTTTGTCCGCAATCACTATTTATTTCATTACATTATCAGCGGACAGGGAATGTTGTATTCCCATGCCACCAACGGTGAAATACATGAATATAACCTGGAGGCAAATCAAGGTTTTCTGATCTGTCCCGGACAAATTAACTTATATACTGCAGATGAAAAAGATCCATGGAAGTATGTCTGGATAGAGTTTGACGGGATGCGTGCGGAAGAATGCCTTCTCCAGGCAGGCTTAACGCAAGACCAGCCCATTTATCAGCCGAGAAACGCAGAAGAAGGAACAAAGCTGCAGGACCAAATGCTTTACTTTTCTGAAAATTCTACAAAATCCCCTATCCATCTGGTGGGACGGTTATCCCTTTTTCTTGGCGATCTCATTGAGTTTTCCTCCAGCCAGCAAAAAATTGAAGTACAGACCCAGCCGGACTATTATATCAATGAAGCTGTTGTCTATATCCAGCAAAACTATCACCGCGACCTGACAATTGACGAGGTGGCGGATTTCTGCAAACTGAACCGCAATTATTTCAGCAGAAAATTCAAAAAGAAAATGGGGTGTACTCCCCAGGAATTTCTGATTCTTCAGCGCATGACAAACGCGGCAGAGTTAATGCTGCTCACCGATTTGCCCATTAAAGCGATAGCTGCCCAATGCGGCTACCCGAACCAGCTCCATTTCTCCCAGGCTTTTAAAAAACGCTATGGCCTGCCGCCTCAGGAATGGAGAAAACAAAATCACTCAAAAATAGACTGACCATTACAGCCAGTCTATTTTTATTCTATTCAACGACTTTTAAATAAAACTGAAAAGACGGATAATCACCCTGTATCTGGGGAAGCGGATAGCCCGCCTTCATCAACTCCTTACCACTGTGGACAGTACCCGTCTGATCAACCTGATATAAAAGCCCGGAGTCCAATCCTTTGAGCCGCAAAGTCCGAAAGGGAGAAGCCGCATGGGTACAGCCCAGCACCACATTGACCAGAACCTTACGCCGGTCTGCAGATACCTGTTCCCAGGCTGTATAGGCGTTATCCTGAAACGGACTGCTCAGACGATAGTAGTCCCCATAATGAATTAAGTCATAGTACTCCTTGTAGTTTTCCACCTGCTGCCGGATTTCTGTTTTTTCCGCCTCAGTACATTTACCCAGATCCATCTCATAACCGAAGGCGCCGCTCATAGCAGTGATCCCCCGGGTTTTCAAGGGAGTAATACGCCCATTCTGTTCGTTGGGAACCGCAGATACATGCGCTCCCATGGTACAGACAGGATAACAGAAGGAAGTTCCATACTGGATGCGCAAACGGTCAATGGCATCACTATCGTCACTGCACCAGATTTGAGGCGTATAATAAAGCATACCGCCATCGAACCGGCCTCCTCCACCGCAGCAACCCTCTATAAGAATATTCGGATAATCCCGGCGCAGCCGTTCCAGCATATCATAAACGCCTAAGACATACCGATGGTAAACCTCCCCCTGACGCCGGGCCGGCAGGGCCTCCGACCAGACATCTGTGAGGCTCCGATTCATATCCCACTTGATATAAGAGATATCTGTGCTGGAAAGCACCTCTCTCAACTGGCTGTAAATATAATCCCGAACATCTTTCCGTGAAAAGTCCAACACCAACTGTCCCCGCCCTCGAGCCGGAAAACGCCCCGGAATATGTAAGATCCAATCGGGATGGGCGCGATAGAGATCACTGTCCTCATTGACCATCTCCGGTTCCATCCAAATACCGAATTTCATCCCCAAATCCTTGATACGGGGAACCAGCGCCTCTAGTCCGCCGGGCAGTTTTTCCGTATTTACCTGCCAGTCACCCAAACCACTGTTGTCATCGTTCCGCAAGCCAAACCAGCCGTCGTCCATGACAAACATCTCAATTCCCAAAGCAGCCGCTTCTCTGGCAATATCCACCAGCTTGTCTGCTGTAAAATCAAAGTAGGTGGCTTCCCAGTTATTCACCAGAATCGGTTTGCGCCGGCCGGCATAAGGATCACGAATAAGATTGCTGCGTATGGCCCGGTGAAACTGACGACTCATCTCTCCAAAACCATTAGGAGAACAGACCATCGCCGCCTCCGGTGCAGTGAACGACTCTCCCGGCTCCAAGGTCCAGCAGAAATGATAGGGATGGATTCCCATGATCAGGCGGCTGTTCTCGTATTGGCTGCACTCCACAGCCGCTTCAAAATTGCCGCTATACAGGAGCATGGCGCCATAGCATATACCGGCATCTTCGTCAGCATCACGATCACAGAGCATCACAAAGGGATTATGCTGATGACTGGATGTGCCCCGCACGCTGCCTACGCTCTGTATTCCGGGCCGCAAAGCTCCCCGGTCCAGACACCGCTCCATCAAGTGATGCCCGTTAAAGGTAATCATATCCAGATCAGACCGAAGAAAATCCAGGCAAAGAGAAGCACAGCGGCACAGCCGGACTGTCTCAGTTCCCTGATTGACTACCTGAACCGCACGGGTGATAAGATCCAAAGATTCAAACACACCATAATACAGCTTGACCACTACCTGGGCCGCCGCATCCCTCAAGAAAATTATCAATGTTTCCGCCTCGTCCTTTACACTGTAAAACCCAGGCAGTCCCTCTAACATATATTTTCCCTTTTCCAACCGAAAATCCACATAGCGCAAATCCGCTGTATGACTGCCGTTTGGCAGTTCCATTTCAATAGAGGGAAGACGAAAATCTCCTACACCACAGGTGGAGTATTCCTGCGGCATAATGTCCAACGAGTAATCCCGACTGCGCCCCGCCTCATTGGGATTGGGTGAAAAACTGCGATTGCCGCACTGAATCAGACAGGATAGATCACAATCCTCGATTCTGGGTCCATAGTAAGTGTGCAAAAGCACATTGTACTGATCGGCTTTGATCTGATATGTCGTATTTAGAGTATGTATCGTAAAAATTCTATTTTCTTTATCAAGAACAATCATAGCGATTACCCCCTTAAAATAATTTAGAAAAACAGTCCCAGCAGTTTATATGCCGGGACCATTTTAAAAAGAGAAAACCGTTAAAAATTCTTACTTTCCGCCAGTACCGGCAATTCCTTCCACGAACTGACGCTGGAAAATCAGGTACAACACCACCATCGGCAGCATCGCAAGCAGTGAACCGGCCATCAGAACCGGGAAATTAGTGGAGAACTGGCCTCGCAAAGTAGACAGTCCGGAGGACAATGTCATCATCTTCAAGTCCGAATTAACCACCAACGGCCACATCAAGTCTCCGTAAGCAAAGACAGCCGTAAAGATTGTCAAAGCCGCTACGGAGGTGCCCGTCAAAGGGAACATGATCTTATAGAAAGTCTGCCATTGATTGCAGCCGTCCAGATAAGCCGCTTCCCCCACTTCCTCCGGAATACTCATGTAAGTCTGCCGGAGAAAAAATACGCCAAATGCACTGACAAGACCCGGGAAAACCAGAGCGAAAACCGTATTCGCCATACCCATTTTTGCGACCATCTGATACTGCGGGATAATAAAAATCTGACTGGGCAGAGACATCTGGATCAGCACAATACCAAAGAGCAGCTTCTTACCTCGAAATTGCAGTTTCGCAAACGCGTAACCGGCCATGGAGCTGAACAGGACAGCACACACTACACGGAAAAACACCATCAATATCGTATTCCAATACAAATTGCCAAAAGGCAGACTGGCAATAGCTTCTTTAAAGTTATCCAGCATGATCTGCTTCGGAAAAATAGTCGGAGGAACCTGCATACTCTCAGGAACCGTCTTGGAACTGGTAAGGATCATCCACACAAAAGGAAAAATCATGATAACCGCGCCCAGAATCAGGAAAAAATAAGTAACACATTTTGTGATTATGTAGGAACGCCTCAGAGAATCTGTGTTTTTCATTCCAACACCTCCTTAAATATCGTATGTGACCCACTTCTTTTGACCCCAAAACTGAACAAGCGTCACAAGAAGAATCAAGCCAACAGTCCAGATAACAATTGCGGAACCATAACCGCGGTCTCCTGCCACAAAGGACGACCGGTAGAACAGAAACATCAGACTCTGCATATCCGTCAGCGCCGGGTTCGTTTCCTCCGCCATCATATAAATAAGGTCATAAATCTTCATGGAAGCCATCAGACGCATAATGAGGACAGAGAACAGGGTGGGAGAAACCATAGGCAGCGTAATTGTGAAAAACTGCCTGATTTTACCTGCACCGTCAATGCTGTTGGCTTCATAGAGCGTCTTGGAAATGTTTTGCAGTCCGGCCAGCAGTAAAACCGCATCATAACCGACACTGCTCCAGACAGATACGATGGCAACTGCCAGCACAGCTGTCTTAGGATCGGTAATCCACTGTACCTTGACACCCAGCATTTGATTGAGGATGCCATACTCACCGTTGAAAATCCAGCGCCACACCATAGCAACGGCAGCCGGGGCACAGACAAGCGGTAAGAAGAAAATGGTACGAAATCCGCCCTTAAATTTCACTTTCGCATTGAGTAATAAAGCGATCATCAATGCAAGTGCAATACCCACGGGCACTGTCAGGATACAAAAGAAAACAGTGTTCCAGGTAGCCTTCCAGAACTCGGCATTCCCAAACATATCCACATAATTCTGTACACCGATAAACTTGTAATGACCAAAACCCTCATGTTCACAGAAGCTTGCATACAGTGTCTGTACAAAAGGCCACAAATTCAAAACAACCAGACCGATAATGGTGGGTGCTACCATGAACCAGCCCCATCTCTCTTCCCGTTTGGCGGCGGCAGACAGTTTATTATTCATCAAAATCCCTCCTCTCAGTCATTCGCCAATTTCTTGGCAGTCTCCGTATTGACAATGCTCTGCATTTTTTCCAGACCGGTTGTGAGATCCTGCCCGCCGGAATAAACTTTTGTCAATTCATCCAGCACCTGACTCTTCCACTTGGGGCTTGCAGAATTATAAACAGCCTGTACCGCATAGTCAAATTGGTCAAAAATGACATCCAGATCCAGCTTCTCGTCGTAGGGATCAAAGGCGGCACGCCAGGTTTCCTCGCAGCCTATGTACGCGGGGATAGCTGCACCATTCTCACCCTGAATACGCTGTGCCTCTTCCGTCCCGAAAAACTTAATCACATCCAGCGCAATATCCCTCTTTTTTCCGTGTGCTGCTGTGGAATAGCACAATCCATTGGACATGGTAGCCCGCCCGTCCTGGTCCAGACTTTCACTGTCCTCAATGGGATCGGCACATTTTGGCAGCTTAGCCAAATCCCACTTACCACGCATCTCAGGATAATTCTCCATCAACTGCGGAAGGTTCCAGTTTCCTTCCAAATACATGGCGCCTTCTTCAGAGAAAAACGCTGTGCCGGGTGCCGTCTCGGCAAAATAGGTCTGGTTTGGACACCAGTCTTCCTTTTGCATATTCACATAAAATTCCATCCCCTTGACAGAACCCGGGTTAGTATAACCGGCCTGTGTACGGTCAGCAGTAAGAATATGACCGCCGGCCTGATAAACAAAACACCAATACCCCAACTGATCGTCATTATAGGCCATAAAGCCGTATTTACCGGTTGCATCATGAATCTTTTGAGAAGCATCTGCCAAGTCTTCCCAAGTCCAATCCTCAGTAGGATAGGGAACTCCGGCAGCGTCAAACATCTCCTTGTTATAGACCAGCAGACCGTTATCCTTATCCTTGGGCACGCCATAGAGCCGGCCATCACTACCACTTGCATTGCTGCGGGAAATCTCCGAAAAATGAGTTTCATAGTAGTTGGGCTCCACATCATCATAGAGATCCGTCACATCAGCCAACATGCCAAAATCCGCATAATATAACAACTGATTCGTATGCATCCAGAAAATGTCCGGCATAGTATTGCTCTCGGCAGACGCTTCCAGTTTCGTCCAGTACTCACTCCAGCTGGTAGCCTGCACTTCGATAACTACGTCAGGATGCTTTGCAGTATAAGCATCACACATAGCCTGCATCCCGGGACGTTGATAAACGTCCCAAATTTGGAAAGTGAGATGGGTTTTCCCATCCGCGGGGCTGCCGCATCCGACAATCGACAGCATCATAACCAGCATCAGGGCTACCGATATTAGACGATGTATCTTTCTCATTAACTCCACTCCTTTACATATTTTATACGGTTTGAAAAAGCGGTTAAAACGTTGAAAAAGCAGCCCGGGCCTGCCTTTTCATACCTTCTCGCATATAACCGCACAAGTTGGTTAAATTATAAAAAAAGGACACATCGTTGTAAATGAAACGGTGTGCCCAACATATATTATCATTTCACATAAGTTACATTTTTATATAAATATATTTCGTTTTGTGTATATAAAAACTTCACACTTTAAACTTACCTCTTAAAATCTCAGCAAACTCCACCGATACCTTTTTTGCATTTTCTTTTTTCCAAAAGGCACAATAATTCCGTTTCACCGGCTCATCGCCGCGATACAACGGAATCCGCACGATATTCGTGCCAAGGCTGCCCTCTATGGGCGTTCCCTCGCTTGGCATAAATCCTTTTCCGCTGATCACAAGCATTCTTGCCTCTTCCATATTATCCGCAAACAACTTTTCTCCCTGCAAACCGATAATGACATGATAATATTCTGCTTCCGTTTCTTTTTCTGCTTCTGACGACACGAGAATACATGGCATATTTTTTAATTCCTGCACCGTCACTTTATCCAAAGAAGAAAGTGGATTTCTGCCTGCAATCTCTATATGTGTCACAGAAGACGTGAGAAGCATATTGATAAATTCACCGGAAAATGTCCTGCGCTGGTCATTAAATGCCAAATCTATTTCATTGTTTATAAGCATATGATATAGCTCATCATGGTTGCCATAGAAAACCTCCACCGGGATATCAGGGTACTTTCCCGTAAATTCCTCCAATGCAAGATGAAATTCCTGCCCACTGTAGCAGCGTAAGAATCCCACCCTCAAACACTCCTGTTCTCCTCCCGCCAGTCTTGTGGTTTCCCTGACGATCTGCTCATAATCGGCAACCAGCACAAGGCTCTTTTTATAGAAAAACTCCCCTGCCGGTGTCAGTTCAAACTTACGTTTTTTTCGTTCCAGCAGCGGAAAGCCCAACTCCCTCTCCAATGCCTGTATCTGCTGTGATATGGCAGATTGCGAGATATGACACTCATACGCCGCCTCTGAAAAGCTGTTATGCTTTATAACGGCTTGAAAATATTTTATCTGTCTTAACATAAGATTCACCTCTATACCGCACTCATTCGCCCAACGATCTGTCTCACCTCCGGAAGATACATCCTCCCGAACAAATTCAGATGATTCAGAAGATGATACAGATTATACACATCACGGCGGCGCTCGTACCCCGGCTGCAGAGGCGCCGCCTCCTGGTAGGCATCATAAAAAGCTGGCGGAAATCCCCCGAAAAGCTCTGTCATTGCAATATCCGCTTCGGCGTGACCCACATAAACCGCTGGATCGATCAACCATGCACTGCCATCATTTCCCGTGACCACGTTCCCTGACCACAGATCACCATGCAGCAGAGACGGATACTCCGGTTCCACAAGCATTTCATCCACATGATCGAGAAATCGAATGATTCTTCTCTGATTCTCTCTGTCGAAATAGGGAGCGGCATCCTGAAACTGCGGCTCCAGACGACAATCCCGAAAGAAGCTTGTCCAACTGTCACGCCCCGTATTGATCTGACCATGTCTGCCAATATAATTGTTGGAATCAAAACCATATTTCCCGTCAGAAACCAATCCGGCTGTCGATGACCGATGCATGTCCGCCAGCTGTCTTGCAAAATCCTCCCAATAATTTCTGCTACGGCTTTTTCCGGAAATAAATTCCAATAACAAAAAGGAATAGCCGCCCCTGCCCTCGTCGGTTCCCACACCCAGAATATGCGGCGTACCAATGGCCTTTGTTCGGGCAATGGCAGTCAGCCCCACAGCCTCCGCGGTGAAAAAGGAAAGATTTTTCTTGGTATTTGTTTTCATGAAAATACACTTGCCGCCCGTCAGCGTCAATCCATACGCTTCATTGATATCACCGCCGGATATCGGTCTGGTTGCTTCTACTTTTGTTCCTTCTCCAAATAGCGTGCACAAAGCGCTCTCCAGTGAAGTAAACTGTTGTGGTGATGTCATAGCTTTCTCCATTTCAAACCATAATAATAGTTATCAGGTTATTACATTTCTTTTAAATGTAATCAATTCTAAATCAGTGTTCCACTTTGATTATAGATTACCCGCTTATTTTTATAAAGTCCAGCCCATTCTAAGGTGCCATTATAACTGTCACGGCCTTTGAATCTGAAAGGTATCCGCAAGTAACAGCCAGTTAGGACGAAAAAAACGCATGATCTGCCAGTATCCCATCCCACGCAGATCATACTCCGGCAGAAGAGAAAACTTTGCCTGATAACTCCTCACATCCTCAAACCATACCTCATGCTGCTGCCCATTCTTTTCATATCGGAAAAAAGGTGACATAGCTGTCTCATCAAACTGTATGGGCACCCCCGCCTCTATCGCAATACGCACCGCCTCCTGATTGCTGACAGTAGTTGCCCGGGACATTCCCTGCACAAAGGGCAGCGTCCAGTCATAGCCATAATTAGGGATTCCCAGATCAATTTTAGAAGGCGGAATGCGGGTAATGGCGTATTCCACCACCTGTCGCACTTTATTCAGAGGGGCCACCGCCATAGGCGGACCGTAAGTATAACCCCATTCGTAGGTCATAAGCAGAACACTGTCGGCCGCTTCTCCAAGAAGCCCGTAATCTTTTCCCTCATAAAGAAGCCCCGCCTGCGTGTCCGAAGTCTTAGGGGCCAGTGCCACCGACACATGATATCCATAAGGGGAAAGAAAATTCCTTACATCTGCCACAAAATCGGCAAAAGGAATCCGATCCTCAGGACGAATATATTCAAAATCAATATCCACACCCCCGAAGTTTTTTGCCTGAACTGTGGCGAGAAGATCGTTGAGAAGATTTTCTTTGGCAACTTCGTCATTTACCACAGCAGTGATCAGTGCGTTATTGAAATTCCCATCCGGCCCAAGAGGCGTCAACGTGAGCACCGGGCGCACACCCTCCATAAGCGCAGCATCAATCATAAAGGAATCATCCAGCGTTGGCGGAATCAGATCCCCATCCGTAGTAAAGCCATAAGAAAAGACGGAGAGGGACGACAGATAAGGAAGCGTCTCGTTTAAGACATCCCGTTGAATAAAAGGATAAGCATAGCCATTTACCCAAGCCGGATAAGAAGGTTCGAGAGACTCCCCCGAAGACAAAAGAAGCGCCTGCCCCACAGCCAAGGGATAGGGGTAGACAAGCTGATTGTTAAAAATAACGGAAGATACCGGAATCCCATAACTCTCAGCAATAGAATCCACAGTATCTCCTGATTTTACCACATAAATTTCCATAAAATATTCCTGCAGTGTTTTTCTTTATTCTATGCAGGAATCGAGTGACGGTCAACGCAAGGCGCTTGTTGCATTCTTGCGCACTGCCAAACATCATATAACAACATACATCCCGCCGTATAAAATAATCCCATGCTATAAATCATATATCTCGGCTGTGTAAAAATCGTTACTCCAACTACCAGAGCGTTAATTGCAATTTCCAGTATTACAATGAAAACAAAAGAAAGACTTCTCTGTATCTGCTCTTCCATGATTCCTGCCTTTTTCCGCTTCACAAGATATCCCGCTACAATTCCCATACCGATATACGCAATAACGGCATAAATGCATAAAACAGGTGTTGCTTTTGCAATAGAATTTATAAATCCGCGCCCGATATTATATGCATAAACCCGAACCATCGGCATTGCACTCTGCTTGATCAAAGTCCTACTCATCATTCCACAGATTTCATCATATTTTTGCGCTGCCTCTACATAAGTCAAGCTGTAATTCTCTTCTATGTAACCTTCAACGACCGGATTGATGATTCCATATCCGATAGCATCATAACTATCCGCAAAATGTTCACAAACCGTAAGCCATCCTTGACCTGCATAGCGATAATGAAGTTGTTGTTCCTCTGCCTGTGACATAATTTCCAGATACAGCTCTTTTACCGTATTATCCTGAAATAATTTTGAATCGTTTTCCGTATCGGAAGAATAGAGTAAAGTACACAAAAAGCCCATGGAATTATGGCAATGCTCTATCCATTCGCCGCGCACAGCATAATTATAAACTCTGTCTGTCAGTTTACAAGATATAAGAACTCCTAAAAGTAATCCTAAAAGGCAGACAAATTTTCGAAATTTCTTATCACGTATGACGAAATACCAAAAAAAGACTGTTGCCATAATAAGCAGTGTAATCAACATCTGTTTCCTAAGGCTGATCAATAAAAAAGACAAAAGAAGCGTCTCTACCAAATAACGCTTCTTATCAGTACTCACATAAAGATATAATTCCAGAGTAAAAAGAACAAAAAGAGAAAATCCCAGACCCTCTGTCATGATACAATCCGTATAAGCCGATCCTCTAATAGCACCAAATCTGCAAATCAACGAAACTGCAAACTGAAATCCTATCGTAGCAATCTGAAGCACAATACTTTGGTTCTTTATTCTTTTAATAGTAAGACCGGCAAACCAGGCAGCAAATCCCGCAAGCAGGCTCTGTAATATTACTACAAGGAATAAGCTATCCTGTTCAAATGTTCCGCCCATACTACCAGAAACTTTTCGCATTAATGCAAGGAATGTCGGATATAAAGGCTCTCTTGAAATATCCATTGACACATAGCTTGCGGAATCCACACACCATATAGGGCCGTCACACAAAGGAAACATAAGATAAAACAAAAAGCTGACTACCAGCAATGCACCATTTAAAATGATTACCTTGTCTGAATGTATAATAGTATTTATTTTATGAGATCCCTTTATCTGTATATCCATATTCTCTTTTCTCCTGTATTTTTGTTTTAACAGCCAAAGGATACGTAGTATGCGTCTATTAAGTATACTATAGATTTATAAAGTTTTCTATGGATAGCTTCAAATATTTTACACCTGAAAACTTCATTTACTCCATCTTCTATCCTTCCCCTTACAATACACCACCGCCGTCAATGTACTCACAAACGTCGCTAAAATCGCAGGCGCGATGATCCCCGCCGGATTCACACTGCCATACTGGCTTCTGTAGGCGATCATATTCACAGGGATCAGCTGTAAAGAGGAGATGTTGAGAATCAGAAAAGTACACATCTCATTACTGGCGACACGCGCCCCTGCGCCCCTTATTCCCTGCTGCTCCGGCAGATAAGCCGGATTCCCCCGCTCCGCCTCCAGCTTCGCCAATTCCTCCATAGCCTTTAACCCTGCGGGTGTACAGGCCCAGCCCAGACCCAGCACATTGGCAATCAGATTTGTGGCAATATATTCTCTGGCGGGATGCCCCTTAGGGATCCGCGGAAAAAGAAAGCTGATGAAGGGTTGTATCCCCTTCGTCAGCTTTGCAATCAGGCCGGATTTCTGCGCGATCTCCATAAGGCCCACCCACAGCGCCATCACACCGATCATAGTGATGCACAAAGATACCGCATCTCCTGCGGAATCCAGCGCCGCATTTGTCACCTCCGCCATTTTTCCTGTAAATGCGCCGTACACGACGCCGATCAAGATCATAAACGCCCAGATATAATTTAACATGGAAACTCCCATAGAAAATAAAGTTCTTACTAGATTCTATGAAATTTCCTGCACAATATGTTTCCCGGCAGCTCGTCTATTCTATCTCGACTCGGTTTTTGCCGCCCTTTTTCGCTTTATAGAGCGCCATATCCACGCGTGTGCACAGGGAATCCACTGTGTCCTCCACCCTTGCCTGCGTCACACCCAGGCTCACTGTCTGAGGTCTGATGCCGGGAAAACCGGTGTTTGCAAAAATCTCCCGCATAAGATCCGCTATGTACGCCGCCGAAGAAGCGTCTGTATTGCGTAAAAGAACCATAAATTCTTCTCCGCCCCATCTGCCGGAGGATACCTTTTGCGTGGAACCGATCCGCCTGTTGCGCAGGATATCTGCCAAAGCCACGATGACAGCGTCTCCCTCCTGATGACCGTAGGTATCGTTCACCTGCTTAAAGTTATCGATATCCAGCATGACCAGTGAAAAATTCTCACTCTTTACTTCCGCCAGAGCCTCCTCGATCTGTCTCTGAATCTCTTTGCGGTTATACAGCCCTGTCAGACCATCAATGATCGCCGCCGTCTGCAGCTTCTCGTTGACAAGCTCCAACTGCTGGTTCATACTCTCAAGTTCCAGAGAAGTCACACTGATAAAAGTCGCCAGACGAGAAACTAGGGGTACTCTGGACAAGGTCGCTTCTCCCTGCGTTTCCACCACCGCAGACGCCTTCTTCTCGCCCTCTCTCATGGCCGCTATCACCAGTGTCACATTGTGCTGGTTCAGGTTCCCTCTGGTCCGCAGAAACTCCCCGTGGGAAAAGAAGCCGCAGGAAGCCGAGATATCATGGAAAGGCTGGATCTCATAGGTCGGTTCTTTATTTGTCCAGAAGGTACGCCTCGCCGCGCAGGAAAAAATATGCAGAACATCCGGACCAAACTGCGCGATCCGCTGGCTGTCCTGTCTGATACTTTCAACGATCGTGCTGGGATCCCCATAGGAAATACGCACCACGGAACCAATATCCATATCGGAAGTCATGTTGATCGAGCCATCCGCATTGCTGGATACCGGCGTACGCAGGATCGTAGTGTCATTATGTTCGTAAAACAGCGGAAATTCCAACGTATTGTAGAAGAAATTTTCGTCATTTTTTATATTCAGATACTTGTGGTACACATCGTAAGCCGGTATACCATCCAGCTCCTGTAAAAGAGATCCCTTCGATTTCGTAACATGAAATTTTCTGCCCAGCGGCTTCCATCCGGTCACTTTGATGGAGTCCACATGGAAATCCTCTCCGCCATAAAATACGATGATGATGGAGCTCTCGGAAAAACCATAGTCCTTAGTAAATACACAGGAATCATCGCTGGTGATATCATCGCTGCAGGTAACGCCGCCAAAAATCTGAACATCCTCCCGAATGTCTTTCAGCCCGTCGCAAAAACGTGTGGTAGACCCCTCCGGGATCGTAAAATACATCTCGACCGCCTTCACCCAGGGATTTTTGCGGGTTTCCTCCACAATTTGTGCCGTGATCTCATCCACCGACAGTTTCGCCATGTCATACTGAAAAATCTCAAATTTCGTCGTTGGCAGTTCAAAATCCGTGCACACGACCGTAATATTCTCAGACAACTCACAGTCAATGATATTTCCGCTTGTGGAGCATCCAATATAGGGTGTATCCGGGAAACACTCCTCTATCACACCAGTAACTTCCCGGATGACAGCCGGATCCAGTACCTCCGAATAAATCTGAAAAAGACTCGGCTCACTGCCTGCAGCACGATCCCTTTTGAATGTCCGAAGTTCCTCCGCAAAGGATTCCTTTTCCCGATATGCAAACTGTGTCTGTTTCATGGTTTCTTCCGCCTTTCTCCCTTCAAAACTGCGCTTCTCCCCGCCGCCTGCGCACTTCATATTGCTATCGTGTATATTATATCATATCTCAGATGCCAATATAGTGTAAATCTAACCTAAATTTTAATCTTTGTCCACTCACCCTTTTTAAAACGAGTCGAGGCAAAGAGAAAGCGCGAAATCTGATCCGCTAGTACCCCAAGCCAGATACCGACAATGCCAAGTCCAAATACATAGCCTCCAAGATAGGATCCTGCCGTACGGATGAAAGTGACGCTGACAGTGGAAGCAGCCGCCGTATAAAGGGTATCGCCCGCGCCGCGCAGACATCCCATATAGACCACCTGACTGATTTGGAAAACCACCACGAAAATAATAACCCGCATAATGTTCACGCCGATAGTCACAATATGCTCTTCCTCAAAAAACAGCCGCATAAGCGTTCCTGCTCCGAGAAAATAAATGACAGCAAGACAGGCGGAAATAATACCGCCAAACATCCTGCAGATGCCGCCGTATTCCTTGGCAAGCTTCTCATCGCCCGCACCCAGACTCCGCCCGATCAGAGCAACCGCTGCAGCCTGCAGACCGTCTCCGAAAGAAAATGACAGACCCATAATATTCATGCCAACCTGATGCGCCGCCATCGCATCGGTTCCCTGCTTCGCTGCCATGATTGCCGTCAGCATGAAGCCAATACGCATGAGAACCTGTTCAAAGAAAACACTGTAACCCACATGAATTAAATTAGCAAGGGTTTTGAACGCAGGCCAAATTCTATGTTTCATGATATAAGGCAGACTGATAAAGCCGTTCGGATTCAGGATAGAGAGCACGCTCATGACAGATGCCACCACTGTCCCAAGCACTGTGGCAAGGGCCGCGCCCCGAATACCGAGGGCCGGAAACCCAAAATGCCCGTTGATCAGCAAATAATTAAAAATGATATTCACTGTATTGGATGTCACATTAGTACGCATGGTAATCTTCGTGTTTCCCGCACCCCGCTGCGCGGAATTGATTCCCATTTGAATACAGTTAAAAAGCATCCCGCCCATCACGATCTGAAAATACGCCACTGCGCTGTCATGTGTTTCGGCGGTAGAGCCGCAGAGACGGATGATCGGTCCTGCAAAAACCACAAAAATTATGCTCATGATCACTGCAGCAGCAAAGATAAAAGCAACCGCGGTGCTTAAAATACGGTTTGCATCCTCCGAATTTTCCTCACCGCGCCGCCGCGCAGTCAATGCGGAAATCGCCACATTCGCTGCAAAAAACAAAGCTAATCCCATGAATTTCGGCTGAGTCGTAAGACCCACCGCTGCAACCGCATAAGAACCCAAAGAGCTTACCATCAGTGAATCCACCAGGCCCGCGAAAGCCACAAAAAAGGACTCCACAATGGAAGGCCATGCCATCTGAAAGGTAATACGGATGTTCTCTTTACTGTGTTTGGAAGTCTTCGCCCGCTGCATTTCCTGCTCCATCCTTCTCTCGTTACCATCACAAGAAAACTATATGCTGCTTGCTTTTCTTTTGCGACCATTATATTATATCCTCAGCAATGAGTAATTTCAATCTTTACAATGGAGTACACGCAAATGTCACAGGAAATCTTACTCTTGGAGGACGACGACAGCCTCAACCACTCAGTCAGTCTGAAATTAAAAAAAGAGGGCTACACTGTTTACAGTGCCTTCACCGTAAAGGAAGCCCTTCCTTTTTATCAGAACAAAAATCTCTCTCTCATTATATGCGACATCTCTTTACCGGATGGCAACGGCCTTGATTTCTGCACCCGCGTGCGTCAGGAGAGCAACATCCTCTTCCTGTTTCTGACCGCCCTCGACAGGGATGAGGATATCGTGGCAGGCTACAGGCAGGGCGCGGACGACTATATCACCAAGCCTTTCTCCATGGCAGCTCTCTCCGCAAAGGTCGGTGCACTTCTGAAACGCTTTCCCACAGATCTCCCCGAAAGCATTGTCTCCGGCGATATCATACTCTATCCGGATGAAGGACGAGCCTCAAAAAAAGGCCTTAATCTATCCCTGACCGCAAAAGAATATTCTCTGCTCACCTTCTTTATGGAAAATCCTATGCGGATCTTATCCCGCAATCAACTTCTGGAAGCCATCTGGGATATCAACGGTAATTTTGTGGACGAAAACACCCTCTCTGTCAGTATCAGGAGACTTCGGGAAAAAATCGAGGACGATCCCTCCTCCCCCACCATCCTGAAAAATATTCGAGGCCTCGGCTATATCTGGGAAAGGAAATGTGAAAAGCGATGAAAAAATATTTGGAAATGCCAAAATATGCCAGGAAAACATATCCTTTGATTCTGGCTGTCTCCCTCCTCTTTATTCTGCTTACCGGTTTTCTCGGCATCTCCCTGTTAAACGCCCAATACACGCGGGAGCTGCAAAGGCTCGGCAATATTGCAGGAACCGTTCTCACAGAATATCCCGGTGCAGAAGAAGCACTTCTGTCTGCCATACAGGATACCCCCGGCAGTCATCTTGGCGAGGGCTTTGCCATTATGGAAAAATACGGCTATCGGGACAATCTTCTGATGACCAGCAATCCCTATTATCGCTCTCTTCTTGGGAAATTTCTCTCTTTCCTTGCTCTGGTTTTCTTTTTATACCTTGTCCTTGTCACCCTCTGCTTCCTCCGTCTTTCCAAGGAGCAAAGAGCACAGGAAACACAACTCCACGCTTTGATCGACCGCTATCTGTCAGAAGATTATTCTTATCTGACAGAACAGACAGATTCTGTGCCCCTTCTTAATGAGTCCTTTGCAGACACACTCTTTAAGCTAGGAAATAAATTGAAGATGAAAACGCAGGCGCTGGCTCAGGAACGGGATCACACAAAGACTCTTGTGACGGATATTTCCCATCAGTTGAAAACACCAGTCAGCGCTCTCAAAAGCTGCTTTTCTATGTACATGGAGGCTGACACAGAAACAGAGCGAACAGATTTTCTGGAAAGATGCGCTTTGCAGATGCGCAGTCTGGAATCATTGGTGACTGCATTAGTCAACATTTCCCGTCTGGAAACTTCAATGATCACTCTTCACCCGGAAGAAACCCTTTTATCTGACATTCTTATGGATGCCGTCAATATAATCTATGAAAAGGCTTTGCAAAAAAATATCACCATAGAGGTAGACAATTCCGATGAAGAGGACGTTTCTTCCCTTTCTCTGCTGTTGGACAAAAAATGGACCGCCGAAGCGATCGCTAACATTCTGGATAACGCCGTCAAATACTCCCCTGCAGAAAGTGCGGTAACGCTGCGCCTCCACAAACTCTACAGCTATGTCCGCATTGAGATTGAAGACGAGGGCATCGGTATCCCTAAAGCGGAATACAACCAAATCTTTAAACGCTTCTATCGCGGCAGTCATCCCACTGTAAAGCGGTCCGAAGGTTCCGGTGTGGGGCTTTACCTCTCTCGCCGGATTATTGAAGAACAGAATGGCACGGTGATGGTAAAGCCCGCTGTAAAAGAGGGCAGTGTTTTTGTGGTGCAGCTACCCCTATAAAAGTCAGGAGTTCTTCAAACGCTCAATCTCTGCGCGAAGTTTCTCATTTTCTGCCGTCACACGTTCGTAGTCTCGCTCCTTCTCTGCTATGGTTTTCTCCCTCTCTGCTATCGCTCGCTCATAATTACGCAGATCCTGATAATATTCCTCCCGGTCACGACATCTCTTCCGGATTAAATCGTCGGCACTCATACGGAACATTGTCTGAGCAGCCTCCTTCAAATGTTCGTCTTTCGATGCTATCATTCTGATTTCCTCCCAGGTTGTGGCCTTAAAAAGCCTGGCCCATTCATGGATATGATACCGTTTATCCTCGGCAGTTGCCAATTCTATGTGAGATAAGTCAACCACATGCAAAGTAAGACTATCACTGTACTTTTGATCGTTTTTTATGTTTATCAGTTTATAGGAAGCATAAAATTCAGGACATTCCTCAAACAAAGAATAGTCAAGAAAACCAATATGTATGACGGGTTTTGCCTCTATATAATCCTGCCCATGGTTTAGCTGGTCAAACGAACGGCATAAGTACATAACTGACCGTTCCCGCCAATTCAATTTGTTAGCAATCTGCATTTCCAGATTGATCAGGGTGTTATTGTTTAGAATCACATTGATATCCAGCCGAAACTCCTTATTTTCGACAGACTCACCTAAAACAATAGGATTCGTGATCTCCACAGAAAATACCTCTTGTTCCGAAAGATGCAGCAATGCGCAAATCAATCCTTTGAGCGCCTTGTTGTTCGATTGTAAGACTGCTCGGAACAAATAATCGTTGACCATACAATACGGAACGGGGCCACTCGCGTTTAAAAAATCCTGCTCTAAATTCATTTTCATAGATGTGCCTTCCTTTCGATTTGACTCCTCCGGCCTATCTCCTTCGGAATAGAAAAATACTTTGGAACTCGCCGAATGCGAAGATTCCGAATGATATGTGAAACAACATGCGAAAAACTGAACTGCCTCCGCTAAATCAGATATACCATAAACAGGGGCAGTCCACAATCTCATTTCAGATGTTTTTTTGTAGAAAAATTATAGTCGTAATTCCGTTAGTCAAAAATGTGAACACAAGATGTAGTTTTTCAGAACATATTGTAATCTATAAAATACAAGATATGGTATTGTACAAATTTCCTATTATCACAGTTTTACAAAATACTTCACTAATTTAACTAATATATATGATTTATGCACAGATGAAGGGTACTAAAAAGATTCTAAATAATAGCTATGTCAGGATAAAAACAAAGATTCACCAATATTCTCTACATCGCCACATAATACTATATTTGCATACTTTTTATAATCATCAACATTTTGATACTTGGTCATACCCACTGTTTCAATTTCAAAAACATTTCCCGTTTCATCAATCAATTTTAATCCATTTTCCAAAAGTGATGTGTCTCCTTCGACCAAAACACTGTACATATTTGATACACGCAATTTATCTAAAACTTTGAACATATTCACTTTCCTCCAGTCCCAAAGGACATTGTACTGGCCACGTTATTCTCATCCTTTAGACACAAAAACATGAATGATATCAATCTCTCTATTTAAGAATTTCATTTGACTTTGATATATACATTTTCATAAGCTCTGCTCGTCTATCATCCAAATGGGATTTCCCAATCCGAACATCAAATTTAGAAAAAAACCTATCAGAGATTTCATCTTCAAGTGATTTTAATTCTTCTTTATCCCTATGCCCTTTTAGAAAAAGAATCCATTCTCTTGCTTCACGCTCATTTTGGGCAAGCACATAATCCTTTTCCTTTTTTCGCATTACCACAATGATTTCAATTAACTCATCCAGTATTTTTATCAATTCATCATAATTCTCTTTATCAATATTTCCCATAACAGTTTTCTCACTTTCAGATACATTACCTAAATATTAAAATACCATAATTGTTCGTTCTTGCATTTTAATAGCCCTTTTTCTCATAAAATACCAACGTAAGCCGCTCGTTTATGACTTCCGTCTTACCTGTCCGTCGATATCCCATCTTCTCATATAAATGACAGTTTTTGGGTTCCTGCAAAACAGTATCCAGCTCCCAGTCTTTGTTCCCATGTATTTCTTCACACAACTGAATTGTCTTTTGCGCAATACCTTGTCCTTGAAATTCCGGCAATACAAATATGGGAGAAATTCTCTTATTTTTCCCGGGTTCTTTTTCATCAATAATACGAATGGCTCCTGCTTTTTTCGATCCGACACAGATAAAATAATAATATGTAAATTTCTGCCTTAGTCTCGCTTCTACTCTGTCCGCATTTTCACTTGCCGGGCTTGTATCAAAGTCCTGATATTTCTCCAAAAGTTCACTGAATGATTCTACCTGCATTTTGTGCAATTCTTTTGCGTCAGCTATTGTTGCTCTTAACAAATTTACTTCCATTTTTGCTCTCCTTGTTCCTGCAAAACTATTCTCCATTTTTAGATAGTATCGAGTTAAATATGTTTGTTATCGTTGCATATCCCACCTTAGTTCTGCCTTCATACATTTCTATTTTTTCTCCTACTCGCAAACTTGCCAGATAAGCCTCCGGGGAAATAAATGTAATTGTTCCCCTGAGCTCTTTATCAGAACCATCTTCCAAATTATAATAGCTATGCATCCCAGTCGTTAAATAATTTTCAGCAATTAAATGTGCCGGTCGATAACCTTCAAATAATTTTCTTTTTCTATCCCCAACAAATTCAAATATTACTTCAACATCCGGTTTTAATTGCGACTTCATTTACTGATACCCCCGCTTGTTTCCATCTCCATTCAAAATCATTTTTACAGCACTAAAATTACTGTCTCCAGATTACAAATAATCCTTCAAAATCCCCCACACCTTCTCTAATTCTCCCCCTAACTTCTCATTCAAAGTATTATACACTTCACTATTTTTATTATATCTGACAAAGTCAACTAATCCCCCTTTGCCTTGAATCCGCTTTGTGTAACTATCTATAAGAAATTGTAATTTTTCTCTCCCATTCTTATTTGAATCAATACAATTCACTTGTTCCATGAGTATTTTTAAAATACCACTATATTCACCATATCCATATTCTTGTACCAGTTTTCCGATTTCTATATATGATGCGCGTAACTGCAGCATTTCCTCATCCTTAAGCATCTTATATGTCTTAATCTTGTTTTTCAATGCTAATCTGTTAACCCATTGATCAATACGATTCTTGTTTCTCTCTAAATAATCAGGAAGCGCTGCCAGCTTTTCAAAGCTAATTTCTCCTAAATTTATCCACCACTCCGGCACTCTGGCTCTGCAATGTGCACTATGACGGCACGCACTGCACCACGTCCACATACCCCCTGCTTCATGTCCCTTCTTATATCTGTGAAAATATAAGTGCCCTTCTCTTTCCCCACAAATCGGGCAAACTGCCGGAACGCTCTCCATATTTTCGGTTTCGATGACATCTAAAATGTCCATGATCCGATCATCATCATCTCGCCACATTTCGCCTTCACCTCGCAGAACTGACTCCCCTTTCCCCTTCATAATAAATCATAAACCCATATTATAAAAGAAATTTTTCCATTTGTAAGCTTCCTGTAAGATTTCCGACGTATGCTATACTTAAATACACCTTCAGAAAGGCAGGAACCAATTCATGAAAAGTAATTCTGATATCATCTTAAAGACAGAGGAGCTCTGCAAATACTACGGCACGGGAGACAATCTCGTCAAGGCCGTAGACCACATAAACCTGCAGATCCAGCAGGGCGAATTTATCACCATCGTCGGCAAGTCCGGCAGCGGCAAATCCACCCTGCTGCATACGCTGGGCGCACTGGATAATCCGACCTCTGGCAAAGTCTGGATCGACGGGGAAAATATCGCCGCCTTTAAAGAAGAAAAACTCTCGAAGATCCGCCGCCAAAAGATCGGCTTTATCTTTCAGGCCTACAACCTGATTCCCTCCTTAAATGTATGGGAGAATATCGTCCTTCCTCTGGGGCTGGACGGCAAACCCCTGGACGAATCTTTTATCAAAGATATCATCGAGACGCTGGGGCTTACAGACAAAATGAAAAATCTTCCCAATACGCTCTCCGGGGGCCAGCAGCAGCGCTGCGCCATCGCCAGGGCCATCGCCGCCAAGCCCTCCATCATATTGGCGGACGAGCCCACGGGCAATCTGGATACCCAAACCGGTGATGAGGTGATCACGCTCTTAAAGACCTCCGCAAAAAAATATGGGCAGACACTGGTGGTCATCACCCACAACGAAGAAATCGCCCAGATGGCGGACCGCACCATTCTGCTGGCGGACGGAAAGATCGTATCTATGGAGAAAGGCAAGGTGAATTCTGATGAAAAAAAATAATACTGTTTTCGCCCTTGCCGTAAGTAAGCTGCGCTATCACAGAAGCCGCACCATCCTGACCGGCATCGCAATTCTTCTCACCACCACACTTCTGACGGCTATCGGGACCAGCGCCATCGCCGTGCTCGATATGAACCGACAAATGGCCAAGGCAATGAGCAATAACCACGCAGCTTTCTGGCTTACAAGCACCGAACAGCTAACCACATTGTCGAACCACATCAATGTGGAATCTCTGGAAACCGTAGAAACTTTCGCAAAAATCATAGACAATAACACAAACGGCTTTTTGAACTGCCTTGAAACTGTAAAAGAGGGGCTCTACTTTTATGGTCTACAGCCTGCAGAAGGACATTTCCCTGAAAAGGCGGATGAGATTTGTGCTGTCCCTGCCTTTTTTACAGACATGGGCGCAGAGCCTGTCATCGGTGGCAAGGTGACGCTCTCCTTTCGGGTAAACAGCAAAGGGGAAATCCAGACCAGAGAATTTACCATCAGCGGGCTATTGCCTGCGAGAGAAATCACATCAGACATCAACGACAGCCGTTTCTCCTGGGGCGCCTATGTCTCCAAACCGCTCCTCGAGGAATATGAGGCGGCAGGCGCTTATAAGCCGGTCTATCACACCTATCTGCGCTTTTACGGAGAGGAGTATCTCTCCTACAATGAGATCATGGAGGAGATTAACTCTACGGCTGCGGATATTGGATTGGATAAAGAATCCATCTCCTACAATAGAGAATATCTTCTAACTATGACCGATCCCGGCACGGAGGCAATGAGTATTGTAGTTGTAATCAGCCTGATCGTGATCATTTTTTTCGCGCTGGTCATCTACAGCATCTACTATGTAGGCGTGATCACTGATATTCAGGAGATTGGCAAGCTGAAAGCTCTGGGCGCCTCCAAACGCCAGATCGGCAGGCTGTTTTTCTGGCAGGGAAGCCTTGTATCCGCTTTTGCAATTCCTGCGGGACTGCTGCTCGGATACCTTCTGCCCTACAGCCTGTTTCCTCTTGTATGGCAGGCGCTTGTTTCTACGGCAATCGAGTCTTCCGTAGCCGGCTACGCAAAAGAGATTCTGCGTCAGGTTCATATGTTTTCCCTGCCCCTTCTTCTGGCTGTGGCAGTTTCCGTACTCCTTACAGTGTGGCTGTCCTTATTAAAGCCCATCCGTGTAGCGGGAAAAGTCTCTCCGGTGGAGGCAATCCGCTATCAGGAAAACACCGGCAGCCGGAAACTCCGCAAAGGGCATCATGAAGTCACAGTATCTGCCTTGACTATGGCAAACCTGACGCGCAATAAAAAGCGCACCACCGTCACTATCCTTACCATGGGCTTAAGCTGTGTGCTATTTATCTGCATCTCGGCTGTCTTGAGCAGTACCAGCGCAGAGGATTATGCCAGACTTGATATCCCGGAGGGTGATTTCCGTATCTCCTTAGACTATTCGAGCGATGATACAGAATATCCGGAAAACAATCTGGACAGTCTGGTACAGCAGGCATATTTTAACGATGCCTTTCTCACAGAACTATCTGCCATAGAAGGAGTAGAACAGGTAAAACGGGCTCGCGGCAAGATCCTCTCCTCCTCCGACACCGCGTCTCCCGTGTATGAAGATTACGACGGAGAACCATGTCGGGAAACACTTTCCTACTTTACCAGAGAGGATCTGCCGGAATTAAACAAATACCTTGCCCAGGGAAACATCGACTACGACCGCATGACCGCCAATCAGGAGATACTTTGCACTCATGCCTACCATTTTGAGGAATACGGCCTGTCCCTCGGCGACGTGTTCTCCCTGACGCTCTACGATGGCGACCGTGAAATTCCCCTCACCTTGACCCTGACCGCCCTGTCAGAGCCGGAAACCGACTACTCTTTCCTGATCATGACAGAAGATACCTGGAACAGTCTGGGACTTACCTGTGACCCGACCACTGACGTTTATCTGCATGTGGAGGATTCCCGATATGACGCTGTCAAGGAAACACTTACCGATATCGTTGCCGAAAATCCTCATTTTATCCTCTACTCTATGGATACAGAAATGCGGATTGGACGCGCCTCAATCAGTATGGTCAAATATCCCCTCTATCTAATCCTGGTGCTGATTGCCGTGATCAGCTTTACGAACCTGATCAACACGATGATCACCAGCATCGTCACCAGAAAGAAGGAGTTGGGCATCCTGCAGGCAATTGGTCTGTCAGGCAGACAGCTCGCCCAAATGCTTTCCGGGGAAAGTTTATTTTTCACCGCAGGTACGCTTTTCATTAGTGTGACCTTAGGCAACCTGCTGGGTTATGTTTTCTACCTTTGGGCAAAGGAAAATGGTATCACTGCCATTTCCAGCTATCACTATCCGCTCTGGGAAACGCTGGGACTGGCCTTGCTCTTATTGGTTGGTCAGGCCCTCATCACACTGTTTATCAATAAGAAGGTGGAAAACGAAAGTCTGATTGACAGAATCAGAAACGAAGAATAGTTTTGGCATAATGTTGAAAAAAATACCAAACACTGATATACTTCTACAATAGTGTAAATGGAAAGCCAAATGAACAGAATTATATAGCAAAATAAGTAGATGTATATGATTATCGAAAACGGAAAATTGAAAAAGCTGAGATGGCTGTTCATCATTATGACAACAGCTATTCCCTTACTTTTTCTTCCAAAACTGTTTACAAATATCAAATTGTATGACTTGATCAGAAAAAATACAATTGATATGAGTGTCACTTTTACGTATACAGGAAACAGACAGATCAAGTGTTACAATGACAATCCCGACAATCCGGAAAGCATGAGTTATGTTTTTCTTCCTTCTTATGCGGATATGAATCTTGATGTAGCGGTAACTGCGGACCGGGTGGATTTTACAGGCGGAGAAAAAACGATAACGGTTGCCGCCGGAGAACATGCCTCCTGTCGCTTTGAACCGGGGATCCCTTATCGAATGCACTTCTATAACATTGCCGGAACGGAAATCGGAAGCAGGGATGTTACTTTCCTAAAATCGGACAGTCTGCCGGTAATGTATGTAACCACCAGGACCGGAAGCATGGAAAGACTTGATGCTGACAAAACTTATAAAGAAAAGGGTTCCATAGAATTTCTGGATGCACAGGGAAAATTTGTATGTGCGGATGAATTAAGGAGCATTTCCGCAAGAGGCAACCAGACCTTCACCTATGAAAAGAAGTCGTATCAGTTGAACTTAAGCACCCCAATCGATTTTATGGGAATGGGTGAATCAGATACATGGATACTGCTCTGCAATGTCTACGATCCTGCCTATATCAGAAACAGGCTGACATACGAGATGGCTCTGCAGGCAGGAATGCCGGGGAGTCCACAATCGGAATATATTGACGTATATTTTAATGGCGTCTACGCCGGAATGTATCAATTATGTGAAAAAGCAGAAATTGGAGAAAACCGGCTGGAGATCGCGGATTTGGAGATGCAGAACCGGGCTTTAAACGGAGATGCCCTGGACTATGTCGATACTTTTGTTACGGAAAACGAAAAGGGCAAGGGCACCCGTCTTGCACGTAATCCGGAAGATATCACCGGCGGCTATCTGATCGAGCATGACTACGGTGAAAAATTCGGTGATGTGACGAGCGGATTCATAACCGATACGGACGAACATTTTGCGCTGAAAAATCCGGTTCATGCTTCTGAGGCGGAACTTCTCTATATCAGCGGACTCATGCAGGAAATCGAAGACGCCATTATGGCTGAGGACGGCTGTAATCCTACTACCGGTAAATATTATACGGAATATATCGATTTGGAATCCTGGGCTGACAAATATTTGGTAGAAGAAATCACGCGCAACAACGGCGGCGGCAGTACCAGCTCTTACTTCTATAAACCGCAGGACGAACTCAGTACAAAAGTATATGGCGGCCCCGTATGGGATTATGATAAGGGCTATGGCAATGCCAGCGGCTATAACAAAAACACACATGATCTGGCATTTCTTACGCTGCATGTAGATTATACGAGCTGGTTCTATTACCTGTATCAGCATGAGGATTTCGTAGAAATGGTCAAAAAGGAATACCGGGAGAAATTCTCGGATTATCTGACAGAGATGTCAGAAACCAAAGTCGATGAATATCTGGCGCAGATAGAATCCTCTGCAACACTCGATCAGGCGCGTTTCGGACATGTATACAGAACGCTGGATGAAAATCTGGATATTCCTTTCCAAACGGAAAATTATAAACAGCATGCACAGGCGATCAAACAGTTTATCCGGGAGCGAAAGGCCTTTTTNGATGAGGTATGGATTGAAAANGCNCCGATTTGCATGGTACATTTTAAGGATGCCGANGGCAGTGGGAATCGTTGTGTTGGCGTCATTTCCGGTGAATGTATTGAGCAGCTTCCGACCNCAGAAGNNGACGGCTTACANTTNNTNGGCTGGAAAATTGAAGATACAGAAGAGTTTNTGACNACACAGACACCGATCACNGAGGAAATGACCGTATATGCTNCATGGCAGTAANCGAANNNCAATCCGGCAAAAAGGAGCATGGACANTAAGGTGAAAAAGANCGACCTNNGCGAGGCNTTAAAATACCGNCATGAATTCAAATATCTGTGTACGGATGCACAGCTTATCATGCTGGAAGTACGATTAAAAGGTATCATGTCCAAAGATATTCATGCCGGTGATAACGGCAGATATCTGATCAGAAGCTTATATTTCGATGATATGGACGACAGCTGTCTGGCAGAAAATGAAGACGGAACAGGNCCAAGAGAAAAATATCGTATACGGATCTATNATCATGACATAAGCAGGATCNGTNTGGAATGNAANCGCAAGGAAAACGATAAGGTAAATAAGCAGACCTGCCTTCTGACACAGGAACAATATGACTGGCTCGTATGGAANAGAAATNTCGGTGANCCGGCTNCTCTTCCGCCGCTGGCCANNAAGCTTTTGGTTCTGAAAATGAGCAGAAGAATGGAACCGAAGGTGATCGTAAGCTATGAAAGGATNCCCTATGTTTATCCAAACGGCAATGTAAGAATTACTTTTGACCGCAATATCGCATCCTCNTCCAAAATNGAAGACTTTTTTCACCAAAACTGCGGGCAGCGGCAGATATTACCTTCCGGACAGCAGCTTCTTGAAGTAAAATATGACGAATATCTTCCGGATCATATTTATCATGCCCTTTCATTGGCNAATATGCANAGAACTACTTTTTCCAAATATTATCTTTGCAGAAAATATCATTTATAAAGACAAAGGAGANTTTACCAAATGAATTTCAAAGATATTTTTAAGAACTCATTTCTTGAGGCATTTGCCCAAAATGAAGTGTCGGCAGGCGAGGTGACGGTAACCCTTCTGTGCGCCTGTGTGGTTGCTTTGTATATTTTTCTGATATACCGGATCATCACACGCAAGACTTTCTATTCCAAGAATTTCAATATTTCGCTGGCGGCTCTGGCGGTCATTACTGCCATCATTATCCTGACCGTACAATCCAATATCGTGATTTCCCTCGGTATGGTNGGCGCTTTATCCATCGTNCGTTTCCGGACNGCAATTAAGGATCCCATGGATCTTGTNTTCCTGTTCTGGGCNATNAGNGTCGGCATCGCCTGNGGTGCCGGAATGTTGGAAATTGCNGTGATCGGTTCCCTGATCCTGACGTTTCTCGTNTTCGTACTGGACAGGCTTCCGATGGCAAAGGCGGCAATGATTCTGGTCATCAATGCGCAGTCCGGTAAAGANCAGANCGCCCNAATTACCGAACTTGTGAAAAANTACAGCAGATATTATAAGGTAAAGTCTCGGAACATCACCNGCGAACAGCTGGATATGGTACTGGAACTATGGACTTCCAAAGAAGAAGAACTAACCGAAGAACTGGCAGCNCTGCCTGGCNTCCACAGTGTTTCNNTGATGTCTCATGANGGAGAGGTTACCTTTTAAACGTAGTCTTTCTTCCTCAATTTTATTGTATATTTTACTAAAAAATGATATAATAGGTACGAGTCTGATGNCCCGTGTCTATTATTCATTTTCTATCTTCGTTGAGGGAGGTATATTTTCATGACTAAAGAGCAATATAGAACTGCCAATGCTAAAATTTTTCCGGTTGTTATGATCATACTGGGGTATTTTCTNATCACGTTTATCCTGGCTGTCCTGTCANGCGGAGGCANTCNNANGATATGGGNACAGANCGNTNTCACNNTTNTNGCNNTNCTTNTCNGNNTNNTNGCNCTNNTCAAANNCAGAGAANCCAAAGNCGGCNCCGTAANCATGATGAGNTCCTGCGCNNNTGCCTATGTGGNNATCGTNCTGTTAAACAGTAACNNCNNCGTATTTACNTATGTATTTGCCNTGATCATTCTNTCNATGGCNTTTATGAATNTGAGATTAGTAGTNTTGGCAAATGTTGTGACCATCATNGCCAANCTGCTGCGCATTNTNATNNATCNANNCNGCGANGGNTCCTACATGAGCCAATCCNTTATAGAANTNTTTNCNCTGCTGTTAGTTGCCCTTGCTTCCATCACAGTGACTCAACTGCGACTTCGTTTTAATGAAGAAAATCAGGCGTCCATCATGGAAGCTGCAAAAGCGCAGGAAGAAATGAATCAGACCATGGCGCAGGTGGCTGATGATATCGCTAAAAACTTTGAAGAAGCCATGAGGATGGTGGAGGAATTAAAGCAAAACGTAGATACCTGTAATTTTGCCATGGGAAATATTGCAGACAGCACAGAAAGTACTGCNGAATCNATTCAGGCNCAGGCTTCCATGTGCGTAGAGATTCGCGGAGCCTCCGACACGGCAGAGAGCGAGATNCGCTCTATGCTGGAATCCTCTGACAGAACCATGCAGACGATCACNGAGGGATCCGCCGAGATTCAAAAGCTAAAAGAGCAGGCGGAGAACGTCTCCAATGCCAGCGATGCNACCGTNCAGGTGATCTCNCANNTGACCANTCAGGTCAACAACGTGCANGAATTTATCGGCACAATTCTTAATATTGCCGGNCANACCAACCTTCTCGCCCTGAACGCATCCATAGAAGCCGCAAGAGCCGGAGAGGCCGGCAAAGGCTTNGCTGTAGTGGCNGACGANATCCGGGAACTCTCCGAGCAGACCAAAAACGCTTCCAATAATATCACTGCCATCATCAATGACTTGAATGCNGGNGCCCAGTCGGCCAACGACAGCATNGAGAANTCTGCTTCNTCNGTGCGCACNCAAAACGAAATGATCGAGAATATGCGCGGACGTTTTGATAATATNTANCAGGAAATGTCCGANNTGTCCTCCAACGTGAAAAAAACAGAGGAGAGCGTAAACGCCATCCTCTCTTCTACCGAGACGATCTCGGAAAATATAACGCAGCTCTCCGCCACCAGCGAAGAAGTAGCTGCATCCTCCACCGAAGGCCTGCGCACCTCGGAGACCTCCGTGGAGAATATGAACTCTTGTAAAGAAATCTTAGGAGAGATTGCTTCTCTGGCATTAAAACTAAAGGCCAACTAAGCAATCTACCATTCCAGCACCGCAGAGGCCCAGGTCAGCCCGCCGCCGAAACCGCTCATCGCGATTTTCATGCCGGGCTGCAGGAGGCCTTTCCGGTTCATCTCATCTAACAGAATCGGCACACTGGCCGCCGAAATATTTCCACAATGATCCAGACTGATCGGAAACTTATCTTCTGAAATGTGCAGCCGCTTTGACACTGACTGTATGATCCGGATATTCGCCTGATGCAGAGCAAAATAGTCGATATCCTCTTCTGTAAGGCCTGCTGCCTCAATGGTTTTTTGCAAGGAAGCCGGCACCGTTGTCACGGCAAACTTATAAACTTCCTGCCCATCCATGTGAACATAGCAAAGCGACGGATCCGTCTCCACCAACGGATTATTGTTTGTACGATTCAGACAGGCGAGCACATCTCCTTTTACACCGTCGCTGCCCTGATCAAAGGAAAGCATGCCATATTTCTCATCGCCCCGTACCACCGCCGCTCCGGCGCCGTCTCCAAAGAGTACACAGGTACCTCTATCCTTCCAATCTATGATCTTGGAAAGCGTCTCCGCTCCCAAAATTAAAGCCGTTCGATAAAGTCCTGCCTGTATGTATGCATTCGCGATATTTAAGGCAAACATAAAGCCGGAACACGCCGCATTGATATCGAATGCAACTGCATTCTTCGCTCCGATGGCCGCCTGCACTTCACAGGCACAGGCGGGAGTCACATAATCAGGCGACACTGTCCCCAGAATGATTAGATCAATTTCATCCGCAGTTACGCCGGCATTCTCCATAGCGCGTTTCGCCGCCTCTGTCGACATGCTCGCGGTGGTTTCCTCCTTCACAAGATGTCTGGCCCTGATACCGGTTCTGCTGCTGATCCACTCATCGGAAGTGTCCATAATCTTAGACAGATCATCATTCGTCACCACTGTCTCCGGCAGATAGCTTCCCGTTCCTATGATTCTTGTTTTCATATATTTCTTCCTCTTCTATTCTCCGCAGTGCACGCTCGTGAAATCTTCGATTTCCCTCGCTCGCGAGCTTTCGCCCTATACATCCATCGGCATAATCGCTTCGGTGAGCAAGCTCTCCTCCGCGCTTATCCCTCTGTCTGTGCACTGCTCATTGCCATCACGCAAATTCCTCCATGATTTCCTTCACATGCTCCAGATGCGTTGCCCGGTAGGCATTCGCACCGCAAAAAAGCAGCGCATCATTCACCTTCCCTTTCACCGCATTGATGAGAGCGTCCGTGATACAGTAGGGCGTATCCGTCACTTTACAGGTGCTGATACAGAGATGGCATTTTTCGTGAGGGATCTGTCCCTCCTTTGCCCGTCTCATAAAGGGATTTAAGATCGCTCGTCCGGGCATCCCCACAGGACTCTGGACAATAACGATGTCCTCCTTCTTTGCATCAATATAAGTCTGCTTGTAGGCTTCATCCGCATCGCACTCGTAAGTCGTGACAAAACGGGTCGCCATCTGCACACCCGAAGCGCCCATTTCCAGATAATGCTCCATATCCTCACGAGTGTAAATACCACCTGCCATAACGACAGGAATATTCTTATCATGTTCTGCTGCCGCCTCGTTCACCTGGTCAATGATCGCCTGCACCTCATTGTCATAATGCAGTCCCTCGATATCCTGAAGCTGTTCCTTATGAAAGCCCAGATGTCCGCCCGCAAGCGGTCCCTCGATCACCACAGCATCAGGAAGCCTGTTATATTTTTTCCACCAGTATCGCAAGATGACCTGCACAGACTTGACGCTGGATACGATCGGTGCCAGCTTCGTCTTTGCCGCACCTGCCAGCTTGGGCAGATCCATGGGAAGCCCTGCACCGGATATGATCAGATCGATCCCCGCTGCTACAGCCGCCTTGACATACTCCTCATATTTTCTGGTCGCCACCATGATGTTGACTCCGAGAATACCGCCTTTTGCAATCTGTCTGGCCTTCTTTATCTCGGTTCCGATCGCCCGCAGATTCGCGCCGATGGGATCCTTGTCAAAATCCGGCTCGCGATATCCGATCTGTGCCGTCGAGAGCACTCCGATTCCGCCTTCTGCCGCCACTGCTCCGGCCAGAGAAGAAAGGCTCACACCGACTCCCATGCCACCCTGTATAACAGGCACTCTCGCTACCAAATCCCCAATTTTAAGGGGTTTTGTTTCTTTCATTTTACGCTTCCCCGATCGCAAAGGTAAGCTCCGCCTGTGTCACCAGCTTGCCATCCACATAAGCCTTCGCCGCACCCACGCCGATCGGTCCTTTCATTTTAATGATCTCTGTCTCCAGAGTGAGCACATCACCCGGCACCACTTTACCTTTAAATTTCGCACTATTGATCGCCGCAAAATAGGCCGTCTTGCCCTTAAATTCTGGCTGGCTTAAGATCGCCACCGCACCGGTCTGTGCCAACGCCTCCACAATCAGCACACCCGGCATAACAGGCTCGCCCGGAAAATGTCCCGCAAAAAAGGGCTCATTATAAGACACACATTTTTTGGCAACCACCCGTTTTCCCTCTTCCAGCTCCTCGATGGTATCAATGAGCATAAAGGGTTGTCTGTGCGGAATGATCTCCATGATCTCCTTTGCCGACATAAGTGACATATCCGTTTCCTCCTTTATTCGTGGTACTTCTTCACTACAAGGCTCGCATTGTGTCCGCCAAAACCCAAAGAATTCGACAATGCATATTCAAATTCTTCGTTATAAGGCTCCTTACAGTAGTCCAGATCGCACTCCTCATCGGGCACCTGATAGCCCACCGTTTTATGAATATACCCCTCCTGCAGCTCCTTTACACAGGTGACAAACTCGATCGCACCCGCCGCTCCCAGAAGATGACCCACCATAGATTTCGTGGAATTGATCCGGATATCCTTCGCGTGATCGCCAAAGAGCAGCTTGATCGCCCGCGTTTCAAAAAGATCGTTGTGATGGGTACTGGTTCCATGCGCATTGATATAAGTAATATCACTTAATTCAAGTCCGGCATCCTTCACCGCATACTCCATCGCCTTCGCTGCGCCGGCACCATCCTCTGCAGGAGACGTGATATGATACGCATCGGAAGAACAGCCGTAACCTGCCACCTCAGCATAAATCTTTGCGCCCCGTGCCTTCGCGTGCTCCAATTCCTCCAAAATCACGATGCCTGCACCCTCACCCATGACAAAGCCGCTTCTCTCCTTGTCAAAGGGAATGGAACAACGCTCAGGATCCTCGGAAGAGGTCAACGCCGTCAGTGCGGAAAAGCCACCGATACCAATGGGACATACACTGCCTTCCGTACCGCCCGCCACCATCACTTCTGCGTCTCCGTACTGTATGGTCCGAAACGCCTCACCGATGGAATTTGTACCCGTCGCACAGGCTGTGACCACATTGATGCTCTTGCCTTTTAAGCCAAACTGGATCGACACGTTGCCCGCCGCCATATTAGAGATCGTAAGCGGCACAAAGAGAGGTTCGATCCTGCTGGGACCCTTCTCCAGAAGTCTGCTGTGGGAACGCTCCATAGCCTGCAGAGAACCGGTGCCGGAACCAACCGCCACACCTACACGGTAGGGATCCTCTTTCTCCATATCGATCCCTGCATCCTCCAGCGCTTCCTTAGCCGCGGCTACTGCATACTGGGAAAAAGGCTCCATTCTCTTGGCAGCCTTAAAATCCATATAATTTTTACCGTCAAATCCCTTGACCTCTGCCGCCAGCTTACACTTAAACTCGGAAGCATCAAACTTCGTGATCGGTGCGAATCCGATTTTTCCCTCCTTAACGCCGGCCCAGAATTCGTCTACATTTAACCCGATGGGTGTGATAGCACCCATTCCTGTTACTACAACTCGTCTGCTCATTTTTTCTCCTTTCTCTAGTTAGACTCGCAAACTCGCGCTGTCGCGCTCTCTGTCCGACTTCGTCGGACGTTTGCTCGTGAATGTTGCAAGAAAAACAAATGCCGCTTCGCGTCGCTTGTTTTTCTTTTGCAACAATTACATCGCCATTCCGCCATCCACAGAGATAACCTGTCCTGTAATGTAGGACGCCTTATCGCTGGCAAGAAAAGCCACTGTCTCCGCAATATCTTTAGGCGTGCCCACCCTTTTTAAGGGAATCTGCGCCAAAGTAGCCTCTTTAGCCGTATCTGTCATAGCCTGTGTCATATCGGTATCAATAAACCCGGGAGCAACGGCGTTGACCGTAATATTTCTGCTTGCCAGTTCCCTCGCCATAGACTTTGTCAGACCAATCACACCGGCCTTGGACGCCGCGTAATTTGCCTGTCCCGCATTGCCCAGAATACCCGTAACAGAAGACAGATTGATGATCCTGCCCGCCTTCTGCTTTAAGAAAGGACGGTACATATGCTTGATGGTGTGAAAGGTGCCCTTCAAATTCGTATCGATGACCGCAGCGAAATCCTCCTCCGTCATCTTCATCACCAGATTATCCTTCGTGATTCCCGCATTGTTCACCAGAATATCAATGTGGCCAAACTCCGCAAGCATGTCTGTGATCATCTGCCCGCAGGCCTCAAAATCCGCCACACTGCACTGCACCGCAACGGCTTTTCTTCCCATCTTCTGAATCGCTTCTGCTACTTCCTCCGCCTTTTCCCGAGAACCATTATAATTAACGATCACATCCGCTCCGTATTCCGCCAGAGTCAATGCGATCTCTCTTCCGATTCCGCGGCTTGCGCCGGTCACAAGAGCTACCTTACCTGTCAGCATATCCTCTTCCTTCCTTTCTCTTTACACTAATTCATCCAGCTTTTGCAGATCTTCTACTTTTTCTATATTGATCACCTTCACATCCCGATTGATCTTTCTCATAAATCCGGACAATGTCTTGCCGGGTCCGATCTCCACGAAAGTATCTACGCCGTCCGCGATCATCCGCTCCACGGTCTGCTGCCATTTTACGGAAGAGGAAACCTGTTTTTCTAAGAGGGGCTTCACCTCAGACTTGTCCTTCACATAATCCGCCGTCACATTGGCAATATAGGGAATCTGAATATCGTGGATCTCCACATTCTCAAGCTCTGTCGCCAGCTTTTCTCCTGCACCCACTAAAAGCGGAGAGTGAAAAGGACCGCTGACCTTCAAGGGAACGCATCTTTTTGCGCCTGCCGCTGTCAGCTTCTCCACTGCTGCCTGTGCTGCTCCCTCTTCGCCTGTGATCACAATCTGGCCGGGGCAATTATAGTTCGCAATGGTCACCATCCCGGGTGTTTCCTCACAAATCTGCTCGATCACTGCTGTGTCCAGTCCCAGCACTGCCACCATGGCACCGCCCTGAGGCACCGCCTCCTGCATGTAAATACCGCGCTTACGCACTACCTTGAACACATCCTCCGGACTCATCACTCCACTGGCTGCCAGCGCACCATACTCGCCCAGGCTTAAACCGCCGGTCACATCCGGCTTTAAACCCTTCTCCTCAATCGCTTTCAGCATGGCAACCTCCGCCGCCAGCATGGCAATCTGCGTATACTCCGTGATATTGATCTGCTCATTCTCCTCAAAGCAGAGCGCTGCCACATCCAGCCCGCTCGCCTTGCCTGCCAGCTCAAACATCTCCTTACAGACCGGAATCTGCTCATAAAAATCCTTACCCATACCCACATACTGTGCTCCCTGTCCCGGGAACATGAACGCTGTCTTACCCATAATAACCTCCATTTTCTTAGTAATTAATCAGAGCCATGATTAAATATTTTGAATTTCAAAGTATTTACATCCAAAAAAGGCAAGCCTCATAACTTGCCCTCTTTTTTAAATCTTTAAAAGCGCCTGCGCCTGTGTCATGATCTCGCGAACGATCTCTGCACAAGTCTGTTCCTCTTTGACCATACCGGCGATCTGTCCCGCCATAATGGTTCCGGATACCATATCGCCCTCCACCACTGCTTTACGCAGAGAACCTAAGGTAAGCTGCTCCATTTCCTCAAAAGAAGCACCATCCTTCTCCATCTGGAGATATTCTCTGGTCAGCTTATTGCGGATCTGGCGGACCGGATGTCCGTTAGACCTGCCGGTGACTTCAGAATCAATATCCTTGGCCGCAATCACTTTCTTTTTATAATTATCATGTACGGTGCACTCTTTTGCCACCAGGAAACGGGTACCGATCTGCACTGCCTCCGCTCCCAGCATCGTAGCTGCCGCAAAACCTCTGCCATCCGCAATACCGCCCGCAGCAATTACAGGGATACTTACTGCATCCACTACCTGAGGCACCAGCGTCATCGTCGTCGCCTCACCGATATGTCCGCCGGACTCCATTCCTTCCGCGATGACCGCATCCGCACCGGCACGCTCCATCATCTTTGCAAGAGCCACACTGGCTACTACAGGGATCACTCGAATCCCGGCTTCTTTCCACATAGCCATATATTTCCCCGGATTTCCGGCGCCGGTGGTCACCACCTTAACACCTTCTTCCACAATCATCTCCGCAATGGCATCCGCTTCCGGATTCATCAGCATTACATTTACGCCAAAGGGTTTATCCGTCAGCTTCTTTGCTTCCTGCACCTGTTCGCGCACAAAGTCCGCCGGTGCGCCGCCCGCACCGATAATACCCAGCGCGCCCGCTTCTGATGCAGCCGCCGCCAGATGGTACTCTGCAACCCAGGCCATACCACCTTGCAGGATCGGATATTCGATCCCCAAAAGCTCTGTAATCTTTGTTTTCATTCGATAACCTCTACCCAGCTAAACGCGGGTTTCCTTCACACAAAGTACGTGCAGCGGCTTATGCCTCCACACCTTTACCCTTCATATACTCTACAACAGCGCCAACTGTCGTGATCTGCTCTAAATCCTCGGAAGGAATCTCTACGCCGTACTCCTCCTCAAATGCCATCACCAGTTCGAATAAGTCCAGAGAATCTGCACCAAGATCATCCTTGAAGGAAGATTCCTCCGTGATCTCCACACCGTCCAAGTTTAACTGCTCCTGAATAATCTCAATCACTCTTTCTAACATTTTTCTGTTCTCCTTTTCGTCATTTAAAATAGTTTGACATTCAAAGTATATGCTCTGTTCCTATATTTGTCAATCTTATTTTTACGGATTCTTCCTGTTTTGTCAATCACTTTGGCAATAAATATTGATAAATTTCTCTTTTGGGTACGCCCCGGTCCTTCGCGACCTGTTTCATGGCGCTTTTCTCATCCATTCCCCCCTCCTCATAATACGCCATATGCTCCTCTATCGTCATGCTCTGCCAGGCCGCCTGCCGCTCCTCATTCTTCTGTCGCAGACTCTTGCCCTCTATCACCAAAACATATTCTCCTCGAGGTTCTTCCTTTTCATAAAGAGCAAGCGCCTCCGATATAGTCGTTGGCAGAATCGTCTCAAATTTTTTGGTAAGCTCCCTGCAAAGAGTGATCCTGCGATCCCCCAATGCTTCATACAGCTCCCCTAATGTCCGCACCAGATGATGCGGGGCCTCGTAGAGCAGAATCGTGCGGGATTCTTCCTTAAGCTCTGCAAAAATCTGAGCCTTCTCCTTTTTATCCGAAGGCAGAAACCCTTCAAAACAAAAGCGCCTGGTAGATAGTCCGGAAAGCGTGAGCGCCGTGATACAAGCCACAGGACCCGGCAGCGAAGTGACCGTGATGCCTGCCTCCTGACACTTTTTCACCAGCACCTCTCCCGGATCCGAGACAGCCGGCGTGCCCGCATCCGTGATCAGCGCCACGTTCTTGCCCTGCTGCATCTGCTCAATAAGATACTCCGCTTTTTCTACTTTATTATATTCGTGATAACTTGTCATAGAAGTTTTGATGCCAAAATGGTTCAAAAGCTTGATACTGTTGCGCGTATCCTCAGCCGCAATCAGATCTACACTGCCGAGAGTCTCTGCCACCCTGGGCGTCATATCTCCCAGATTCCCGATCGGCGTCGCACACAGATATAACATTCCCGCCATATACTTTTTCTCCTTGTCAGTTCTACTGCACCGTTGACATATGCATAGAATTTTCAGATACCGATTTCTCCGGTTCCGGCTTCCCGGCTTCCCACCGCTGTCTCTCCGCCTCTGCTTCTTCCGGTGTGAGCAGGGAATCCGACTGATATCTGACCGTCGCGTTCCAAAGTATCCACTCCTCATAGCCTGCATCATAGGCGGCTTTTATCTGTTCTCTTATCTGCCTGGGTCCGTAACTGATATGATTAGGAACCCAGCTCGCAGTAAAACTTTGCAGCCACAAACGCACATGTGCACACTCTTCCTCGGGTACTGCCTGAAGCTGCCGGGCTGAGGAAACTGCCGCCGCATGGATCGTTGCATAGGGATCCGCATCCGGTACCGCAATCCCGTAAGCACCGTTACGATAATGAGAAGGGTAAACCATAGGGCAAATATAGTCCAGATTCTGTGCCATCCTGACATAATCCTGCCCCACGATCTTCTGGTCTGTCTCATTGTCGATCACTGTGCCGAACACATCCGCTGCCACATACACACCGCAGGGTACCAGATTGTCATAGAGATACTTCGTAAACTCCGTAATAATCTCGATCTTATCAATCTTTTGCGCTTCCGTCCCGTAATCTAACTCTTCCTCTTTGATATCGGTAGAAAAACGGATATAGTCAAACTGTACCTCATCAAATCCGTCCATCGCCGCCTGGGATGCAACTTCTACAAGATAATCCCACACTTCCCGATTATAGGGATTGACCCAAGCCATTCCGTTTTTATCGTGGAAAACCTCTCCCTTCCTGTCATGCACCGCCCACTCCGGCTTCTTCTCCGCCAGATAGGGATCTCGGAAAGCCACGATTCTGGCAATCAGGTAAATATCCTTCCCCTTACATTTATTCACAAGACCTTTGATATCAGATATGTATCCGACAGACGTCCCCAGCTCCTGCACCTGATCGGAATGCATCTTGTAGGTCACCTTGCCCTCATCATTCTTGACATCGATGACCATTGCGTTCAGCTCTGTCTGATCTACCAGACCAATCAGCTCATCCATCTTCGCCATGCCCGCCACCGGGCCGCTGACATAAATTCCCTTAACCTTCACGGGTTCCGGGCGGACAGCGTTCTCCGAAGCCTCCTCTTCGGCCCCGATTCCGTCTTCCCCTCCGGTCACCTTTTCAGGCAATCCGTCATTTTCCGATATGCTTTCCGGCTCTTTCTCACTCAGCAGGTCCTCTTCCACAATAATCTCTGCTGAGCTCTCCTGCTCTGTCCCGTCCTCAGCATATGCCATTGCCTCTTCCGCGCCGTCACCGCAGCCCAGACAGAAACAGCTCATTCCCAGCATGATCATAAATATATATATAAATTTCTTAATATCCATATATATCATAAATCTCCGCCATGTATACGCCCGGTTCCCGATACACGATCAACGGCTTCTCCACCGTCATCCGCGGTCTGCCGCCCCTGGCCGCCTCCAGCAAAACCATATTGGGCTCCTTGTCCACAAAAGGATATACCAGCTGCATCCGTTTCGGCTCCAGCTTATATTTTTTAAGAGTCACCATGATCTCTGCCAATCGAAATGGCCTGTGCACCATAAAAAACTTTCCGCCCGGCTTCAGCAGTTTCGCCGTCTGCTCTGCCACATCTTCCAATGTACAGAGAATCTCGTGTCTGGCGATAGCCTTAGCATCCTCCGGATTTTTAAGACCATGCCTGCCGATCATATAGGGCGGATTACAGGTGATAACATCAAAAGAAGCAGCGTCGAATATACGCCCTGCCTCCTTGATATCTCCCGTAACAATGTCGATTTTTTCTTCCAACCCGTTTAGGGCCACACTGCGCCTTGCCATGTCCGCACTGTCTGCCTGAATTTCCAGGCCGGTCAGATGCGCCGCCCCGGTCTTAGCAGAAAGCAGGAGGGGAATGATCCCGGTGCCGGTACCCAGATCCAGTACCCGCGCACCGTCCTTTACCGTCGCAAACCCCGACAGAAGCACAGCGTCCATGCCAAAACAAAAGCGCTCCGGATCCTGTATGATCCGGTAGCCATTCCTCTGCAGATCATCGATCCGCTCATTCTCTTTCAGAAGATTTTTTTGCTCCATCCTGTTTTTCTAATTTCTCCAGTTCCTTCAACTCCGCCTCGTTGGAATCCGCCTTACGATTCTTACCATGTCTTCTCTTAAAGCGCAGCTGATCTGCCCTATATTCCTGAATCTCCTTCTCATCGCCCACATCCACTACGACCTTTACCAACTGACGCAAAACATTGACACTTTGTACCTCGCCCTTTAAGCCGTCATCCGTGGTGACAAAATCACCCACATTCGGAAGTTTTCTGTTAAGCTCCTCGTAGGTCTCCTCCTCGTTTTTCAGGCAGCACATGAGTCTGCCGCAGACGCCGGATATCTTCGTCGGATTCAGAGACAGATTCTGCTCCTTCGCCATCTTAATGGACACCGGCGCAAACTCTGACAGNTGGGTNTGGCAGCACANTGGTCTGCCGCAGATCCCGATACCGCCCAAAATTTTCGTCTCGTCNCTCACNCCGATCTGGCGCAGNTCTATTCTGGTTTTAAACACTGCNGCGAGATCTTTGACCAGCTCCCTGAAATCGATACGGCCATCCGCCGTAAAGTAAAAAAGAACCTTGTTATTATCAAATGTGTATTCTGCATCGATCAACTTCATCTGCAGATCATGCTTTTTGATCTTCTCCAAACAGATCTTAAACGCATCCTTTTCCTTCTGTTTGTTCGCCGCCTCCTGCTCATCATCNTTTTGATTTGCTATCCGAAGCACNGANTTGAGAGGNTGTACCACCTTATCTTCTTCCACCTCTCTGGGAGCCCCGACNACTGTNCCGTACTCAATGCCTCTGGCCGTCTCCACGATCACATGATCNCCCTGCTTTATCTCCAGCTGGCCCGGATTGAAAAAATATACTTTNCCGGCCGTCCGAAACCGCACNCCTATTACCTTAACCATAATCTATAAACCTCCTAAGNNCCGACGTAAANNATGACNTNGGAATAATGCTCTNCATTCTTTGTNANTTNTCNTTNATNGTAAGGAGCANAAGCTCCATCGTCAGATCAAAATTAACGTTGGCNTCCAGCCTCCGTTTTGCCTGCTGCAACGCACTCACAATGATCTCGATCCCCTCATAGGTNCTTCTGTCCGCCACCTTCCTGATCTGNTGGATCTCATTGCGAAAGATCAGNCTGTTCATATCNTTCGTCGCCTTAAACANGAGCACATCTCTGTACCACACTGTAAGGATATCCAGATAATCGTTTATNTCAAGATTGTANTCCGTTATCTTCTTGATGGCCTTGACAATCTCNTTGATCTCCATTTCAGT
The DNA here is from genome assembly GCA_014804615.1 of Lachnospiraceae bacterium. Classification (GTDB taxonomy): domain Bacteria; phylum Bacillota; class Clostridia; order Lachnospirales; family Lachnospiraceae; genus UBA3282. The sequence continues at coordinate 8,756 of JAAUZL010000002.1, read as the reverse complement.
GATATATTTCACNAGAGAGATCGCCTCNTCCTTAACCTTCTCAAANTCCTCACTGCCTGCCAGATGCTTCGCCTTGCCNATNTTTCCTCTGGCGAAAGCCACACAGATACTGGCTTTATAATCNGGCACACCCANCTCTTCCATCAAATATTTTTTAACCAGCGCATCCGNNACCGGTTTCATATTNAAAACNACACANCGGCTTATGATNGTCGGCAAAAGCGCCTCCACATTGGANGTAAGAAGCAGAATGACCGCATANGCCGGCGGCTCCTCCAGTGTCTTTAAGAGCGCNTTCTGNGCNTGGGGCGTCATCTTCTCCGCCTCATTCATAATATANACCTTACGCGGACTGCTGTAAGGCTTGATCCCGATATCNCCGTTGACCTGTCCNCGAATNTCNTCCACGCCTATGGTATTGGGTTTCTCATGNCCNACATAGATGATGTCCGGCTGGTTGCGGCTCACCGCCTGCTTGCAGGAGTGGCATTCCCCGCACGGNTCCGNNCCTCCCTTTTCNCACTGCAGAGTCATGGCAAAAAGGCGGGCGATAAACTCCTTACCCGCNTTGCGCTCNCCGTTGATAATNTAAGCGTGAGACACCTTGTCCATCTCGATCGCACTCTGTATATGCTTCTTCAGTTCTTCCTGTCCGATAATATCTGAAAACTTTGGCATCCGTATCCCCCTCGTATCTCTCCNGGTATCCTTTGCAGATCAGGTAAAGATATCNAGCAGCAATCCTCTGATTTCCCCNATTTTTTCCANNATTGCTAAATTGTCCTGCTCATCNTTCACAAGCTCCTGTGCCAGCTGATCCAGATTCTGGTCNATCAGCCGGATGATCCCATACACTCTNTGCCGCCCTCTTCTGTCCAGNAAATTTTCTCTGGAAAAGGCATGGGACCTNTTGACAACCTCATTCAAAAAATCCTTNACNANCGTGCGATANCGTTTCATATCCTTGATATCCCGATGNTTTGCCAGTTTATCTCCCTGTCTGGTGATCTCCTCCATCATGCCGANCAGGGCNTTTTGCAGGTCCTGNTCCTCNATCCTGCTGACGAGCGTGAACTTAAACGTNCCGTCNGTCTCCTGAGNCTGNGTCGGNTGTTCTATCTGCGGTGCCTGCTGTATTTGATTTACTTTNATGTCCACTCTCATCACCTCCTAACCAGAGCGGTCNGTATTTANAAATTTTTCTCCAGATATGCTGTGATCTCATTGATACAGCCATCCAGCTGATCGTTNTAAAATGTGATCTCAATATGGGAATGNGNCAGCTTCTCCTCGGAAAAATCCTCCTTGTCCGCCAGATACCGCCTGCACATCTCCTCATATTTCGGNTGATCCTGCGCTTTCTCCCGATCTAANGCCCGCTGCAGACGCACCCCGTCATCCAGTTCGATCATAAGCGGCAGCACCTTATCCCTGCCATAAAAATCGCAAAGCTGCTCATATGCCTCCAATGTACCGATCAGCACATAAGAGTGCGCCGTAAGNTCNATCTCTTTGTCTGCCACCGTAAAATAACGCCANANTCCATANCAGGTNTTNTATTCTCTGGACTCCACNACACTGCCCTGCGCAAGCAAACTCTGAAATCCGGCCTCATCCGTGAAATGATATTCCACACCGTCCTGCTCTCCCGCCCGGATCGGACGGGTCGTATAGGGCACTATCGTCTCTAAAGGAACGCTTTTTTGCGACAATAACCTTTTATAAATGGTATCTTTTCCCGATGAGCTCTTACCCATCAGGCACACAATCTTCCCCATAACTACCGTTACCTTCGTTTTAAGTTCCAATCTAATAATGCCATATTTTTCAAGGAATTTCAACCACAACAGGGATCCGTCCCTCCGAAGATACGCCCCGCAGAGAAAGTCCTTTTTCTCTGCTATCCTCAATCTTTTGTATCAGTTCTTCGTCAAGCACTTCCCCCGGTGCCGCCAACGGAATCCCCGGCGGATAAAGCATCAGAAAATCGGCTGCAATCCTGCCTGTCGCTTCCCGCAGGGAAATCTCCTCCCGCGGACCGTGAAAGGCCGCCGCCATGGACGATCTAACCTGCGGCAGTGTGATCCTCCTTATATCCTGTCTGTCGCAGCTCTCCTTCTCTATCCTATCATCTATCTCGCAGAGTGCATCAGCCAATCTCTGCCATCCTTCCTGCGTATCCATCAGTGTCATGATCGCCAGCGCATATGTATCTGCCGCCATTTCCATTTCCAAATGATACCGTTCCCGCAAAATATCGCCGAGTTCTTTTCCATTCAGCTTTGTATTTTTAACCGAGATCAGAATCTTTCCGATATCCCAATCTGCCAGCGCATAATTTTCTGACACACTCGTCATTTTTCCAATTTTGATACGCCGGCATTTAGCTGTTTTTTTACAAAATTTTTCATATTCTTCCTGAAAAAGAACAAATCTCCCTGCGCCTTCCTCTTCCAGAAACCGTACGCAGGCATCCATACTCGCCATAAGGACATAGGAAGGACTGCTGCTTTGCAGCATGGTAAGATATCTGCGCAGCCTCTCTCGATCTACTCTGTCCCCGTTTACATGTAAAAGTGCCGTCTGTGTCATAGCCGGCAGCGTCTTATGCAGGCTGTGGATCACCAGATCCGCCCCCTGTGCTACTGCCCCCTCCGGTAAATTCTCCGCCAGTCCCAGATGTGCTCCATGCGCCTCATCCACGATCAGTACCTTGCCCCGCTTATGCACCACGCGGGCAATCCCTGCAATATCTGACAGGATTCCCTCGTAAGTAGGGGAAGTGATGACCACTGCCTTCACACCAGGATATTGATCCAGAAGCTGCTCGATCGCCTCTGCACGCACCCCGTCACAGATATCATATTCCTGTATCATCTGTGGTTGATAATAGTGTACGGAAAGGCTCTGCAGTATTGCTGCATGATACACGGATTTATGGCAGTTGCGGGCGATCAATATCTCCTCTCCCGGCTCCGTCACCGCCAGGATTGCCGTCAGCACGCCACAGGTACTCCCGTTCACCAGAAAAAAAGTCTCTTCCGCTCCGTACAAACGATTTGCTCTTTCCTGTGCCTTTCGCAAAATTCCTTCCGCATGATGCAGATCGTCAAATCCGTCAATCTCCGTAATATCGATCCGGTAAAAATCTGCCATCTCACCACTTGCCATATTACGTTTATGCCCCGGCATATGACAGGGATAAAAATCTTCCGCGCTGTATTCTGCCAGAGTCTGGTACAAGCTTTTCTCTGCTCTCATGACGTCTGCGCTCCATGCCCCTTATGAAGCCCCATCGTCTCCATCAGAGAACAATACTTATCCGCCGCCGTTACGACCCAGGCTTCCCTGCAGGTAGGCGGCACCACCGACAGCGGCCACATATGCTTGCGGATGACCTCCCGCTGTGTGTTATTTAACTGATATTCTTTCTCCGCATTGCGAAGCGCCGTCATCGGATGGTGAAAGCCGTGCAGGCGTTTTCTTTTTCCCTGGGCCAGATACTCTTTATCATGCCAGTCATATAAAAAATAGTCATGCAAAAGCGCGCCTCGGATCAAATCGTGTTTATTGCAGCCAATCCTCAACTTTTTATTCAAAAGAAGACTGCAGCATGCCACATCCATGCAATGGCGGTGTACCGTCATTGTGCCGTGCTGGATATGTTCTCTTGTCTTCCTGAAATTCTCAGATTTCAGGATGTCCTCTCCATGCTCCTTCAAAAGCTCCCGTATTCTCCTGTTGCGCTCATGCAGTCTGCGCAGACGCTCTCTGCGCCTTTCGTGAATTCCCTTTAAAATGTCCATATCAGCCTCTGTCCCCTTCGATCAAATGGTGCAGCACTTTTGCCCGGTGCGCCCAGGTATGCCCCGCCTGCGCCATTTCATTACCTCCATCCGCTATACGCTGCATTCGGTCTGGATCCGCTAACAAGTTCCCTGCCGTTTCAGCAAGCTTCTCCATCTGTGAGAGCGAATACAGGCTGCAATCTACATCATCATGCAAAATTTCATCTAAATAGACACTGCTGTCCGTAAGACATACCGATCCGTTCAGCATCGTGTTGAAAATCCTGTCATGTGCGCCGTCTTTAAACCAGGGCATCACATTGAGAGAAAGCTTTGTCTGACACAATTTTTTCAGACAGCCCTCAGAGTTTAAATTGTTCATGATCATCAGGTTCTCCGGATGTTTGCAATCCAGAAGCTCCCAACCGTCACCAAATACATGCACCCGAATCCCGGCATCCGCCAGTTCCTGTACCGCTCTCCCCCGAAAGGTATAACGCACATACAGGTCGATAAAGGTAAGCGCCGCCATCGTCTTTTTCAACTCCTCATGAGGCACCTCTCCCAATTCATCCCGAAGATGCGCCTCCGCCACTTCCTCCACCGTCTTGTAGGGATTTGCCAGAAGATCATCTATCATGCCGTGATAAAAGGCAGTATACTCATCGTCAATTCTGGTAATATATTTGTCAAAAGTACCCGGCGTACAATAATTTCCCACCATCGTCACATCATATTTTCGATAAACAATAGGTACATTCTCCTTTTTCGGATACAACTTAGTTCCTGCAAGCGGCAGAAATGCGCTATGCTCGATATTGGGAAAGAACCTGCGCATGTATGCCTCATGGGTCCTGTCAATGCTGATGTGATGATAGTTCCTGGGAACCTTTTCTAAAAAATGATGATAATACATCGGATGGTCCACTACTATATTATAGCTGGGAATGTCGAGGGCATCCCACATGGTCACGCCATTTTCATCCAGAAAATATTCTTCCCCGCTCATACCGTGAAAATTAAAGTTAATGAGCGCGGTATTTCCTTTCTCAAAAAAGTGAAAAAATTTTTCCGTGCTCTCCCAGGGCCTGCTCAGATCATAGATAAAGACCTCATGTCCGAGCGACTGCATCGCTTCCGCAATCTGCATAGAAAAGTATCCCTGTGTCTCAATATCCCCCGTAAAAAACAATAGCTTTTTCATGGCAGCTTCCTTCTCCTCATATATCCCTCATCCAGCTTACCCAATGGTTTTTATACCGTACTCTCCGACGTCCGATCTCTGTACAGCAGTACCGTAAACAAAAGACAGGCCACAAAACTTACCACAGCCACCAAAATCGCTTTCCCTAAATTAACCGGTTCCTCTGTACTGTAAAACATCAACACTGACGGAATACTCGGGAAAGTATAAATAAAGGTATGCACCGTAATAGCCCCCTGCACCATACCAGCCACTGCACAGCCTAAAACGTTCGCCGCCGCCGGTGTTTTTTCCTTTAGACAGATGCCAAAAATGGATGGCTCGGCAATACCGGGAATAAGCGCTGTAACCATAGCACTCAACGCCATAGATTTTAGTCCCTTATTTTTGGACTTAATAAACACGCCCAGATCACAGCCCGCCAATCCCATATTGGAAATAAACAGCGCCACCATGATGCCGTAGTCCACCCCTGTCAGGCCAATCTGCGTGATCGCAAGTGTCATAAAAATCCAATGCATACCTGTAGAAACTAAAAGAATCGTAAGTCCTGCAAAAATGCCCCACGCCACTACAGGCGCCCTGTCCTGCATCACATTTAAAACATCCGCCAATGCGTTACTTATCAGACTCACCACCGGCTCGATCACAATAATCCCCAAAAGCGCAGTAATAAAGATCACACATACCGCCAAAAAATAAGGCTGCAGGTTCTCCTTGATAATCCGTTTTAATAACCGTACGATATGGGACATACAATAGATCAGGAGAATGATAGGTATGACACTGTAAGCATAAGTCGCGGAAACTACCGGTATCCCCGCAAAAACAACTTTTTCTCCGCTCTCCATAAGTGCCGTAAAATCCGGCAAAAGCAATACACACACACTGACAATCGCCAGCAACGGATCTGTCTCAAAATGCTTGGCAGAAGAATACGCTACCATCACCGGCAGGAAATAGAAAGGTGTTGTCGCCAGCGCAGACAGGATAACCTCTGTTGTCCCCGTCAAAATATGCAGTGCAGTAAGCAGGAGAACCACCATTTTAAGAATACCACCCGCAAGAACAATAGGTATGATTGGCGCCATACACTCACTGATATGATCAAAGACTGCTGATAAAGATTGCTTTACTGTCTTCACAGGTCTCTCCCTCACTTTTTCCTGCAATGTTCCCCGTAGCAGACTAATGTGCTTCTAATTCCTCCAGATAACTCCTTGCTGTTCTTTCCCGCTCACCTCCCGGCGCGCTGTCCAGATAGTCCTGCACCGCATCTGCGTATGGTGTTTTATCTTCCGCCAGCCGTCCTATTCGATATGCGAGATAGGCATTGGAAAATTCCCAATACTCATCAAAGTCCTCTTCATAGTTATCGTTAAAATAAAGAGAATAATAAATATGTTCCGGCCCAAACATTTTCTCATCCAGTTTCATTCCTTCCATACGGCGGGAAAGAGATTGCACCCCGAAGCCGTGAGTCAATGCCTGATATCTGCTGAAACAAAATGCCATGCAGACAAAAAACAGGATCGTAAACAGAACGATCAGTATATAATATTTCCCTGCTTTTTTCTTATTCAAAATAAGCCTCCATTCTCTCTTTGGTGACCGCCTCTACATCAGCACTTCCGTCCAATATAAGCTGATCTCCCCACTGCAGCTTTTTTACGTTCTCTATCTCGTCATCTGTCAATCGATAATAATTTTTTAAATATCCGTCAACCTCCTGTTTCAGATTTCTGGCCACCTCGCTATCTCCGGCACTTTGATAGAAAATAGAAATACTGGTCAGCTGAGTATCCTGTAAAGAAGCATAACTGTCTCCCTCATCCATAGAATCCATAGACTGCAGGACCCCTATCTGGATAATGGAATAATTATAGATAACCAGCAGATCCTCTTTATATTCCGGATAGTATGTGAAAAGTTCCCCCGTAGGGTCTGTTGTTGAGGCAAGCAGATAGGCGCGTATATACTGCTCCTCCTCCAAATAACGGGCAATCGCCGCTTTATTTTTTTCCAGTCGTCTTCCTGTCACCTCATAGTAAGGCCGATAGCGCAAAAAAATGATATAGCCAAAGAAAACCAGAACGATTACCAAAAAAGTAATCCCCAATCCTATCGTAAGATGCTTTAACACCTGATTCGTGCCTGTCTCTAAAAGCTCATCTCTCTTTTTCTCATAGGCTGTATCGTAAGTTTGAAGCTCCTTGGCTAAATGCAGCGCATGTTCATTTACAGTGCCGCAATATGGACATTTTATCTGATCGCTGGCGAAATCAGAACCGCAGCTTGTACATTTCATCCTCTAACCCCTCCTCCAGCAGGATCTCTTTTTCCCGTTCTACTTCTTCCCAAAGCGCTTCCTCAATCTCCTCCTGTGTCACATAAATTCTATAGAAAAGATCGTCTCCGCGCATATTGTAATCTTCTCCAAACAATGCATAAATCTCCAGCATCTCATCCGTGTCATGCGTCTGATAAGCCTCGTCAAAAAGAGGCGGATAAGTATGTAAAAACCATGCTGTTCGATAGCAGAAATAATCCGGTGCCCCGATATACTCCTCACACTCGTAAATCAGATATTCCTCCAACTGCTCCCAGTCTTCCTTTTCATAGGCCTTCTTCATCGCAGAAGACAACCGATCCATGTCCGCCTGTCCTTTGGCCTCTCTAATCCTATCCGGACCATCTAGAAAAATAAACAGTCCAAACAAAAGAAACAGAATCAAGAATGTAATCGTAACATAGACCGCTATCTTTTTAGGAACAGCCTTCGTCTCCGCATGTACCCTTTTGACGGTTGAGATCTTCTCATCTGTCCTCTCTCTGCTCAGATCGATCAATTCCCTGCCGCAGTAAGGGCAAAAGGGCATATCCTTCTCAGACAGCGCAGCGCCGCATCCGGGACAGATTATTTTTCCCTGACCCACAATATCCTCTCCTTCACAAGGTTAAAATTCCCGATACCAAAAAAGCTCCCGTAAATCCCATACAATAGCATTTACGAGAACTTCTTTGGTTTAATGCCCAGAACCGGAATCGAACCAGTGACACGAGGATTTTCAGTCCTCTGCTCTACCAACTGAGCTATCTGGGCATGAGTAGCGGGGACAGGATTTGAACCTATGACCTTCGGGTTATGAGCCCGACGAGCTTCCAGACTGCTCCACCCCGCGATATTAAGTTACATCTCAGCGTCGTAACGGAGGATCACAAAGTGATACTCCCGGCGTTAATTCCGAAGGAATTTACGCCAATGGACGGAGGTGGATTCGAACCACCGAAGCAATTTGCAGCAGATTTACAGTCTGTCCCCTTTGGCCACTCGGGAATCCGTCCATATGATGTTTCCATCAAAAGCCGATAAACGGACTCGAACCGTTAACCTGCTGATTACAAATCAGCTGCTCTGCCAATTGAGCCATATCGGCATATACAACGAACCGTCTAACGGGTTTTGAATGGGACCTATAGGGCTCGAACCTATGACCCTCTGCTTGTAAGGCAGATGCTCTCCCAGCTGAGCTAAGATCCCATATGTGTAATACTGTATGACATAAATCACTTGCCACACAACGACCCGGATGGGACTCGAACCCACGACCTCCGCCGTGACAGGGCGGCGCTCTAACCAACTGAGCCACCGGGCCAAATCAGGTATCATACCCTGAAAACCGAATCTGAAGTCCATTGTTGGTTAAGCCCTCGACCGATTAGTACACGTCAGATTAACACATTACTGCGCTTACACCTCGTGC
>JAAUZL010000001.1 GCA_014804615.1 Lachnospiraceae bacterium | reverse complement strand
CAAGTTCTGTCTCCTCACCACTCATATAAAGCTCCATCTTCTTGCCCAGCTTCTTCTGCAGGTCGCGCACCATACGAGGGAANTTNTTGACNGTACTCTCGATGGGCACCATTCGTACCTTCATCACNGACTCATGCAGGGATGTGGTAACGCTCTCCAGATACTCGATCTGCTCGTTCACCGCCTGACTGGAATTGCCGGACATAGCNGATGCCGANACAAGNGAGTTCTTNGCAATGATCAGCTCGCTGACCAGATTCATCAGAGTATCCAGCTTCTCGATATCTACTCTGACCGTCCTGTTTACCACNGGCTTGNTTGCCGTCTGCTTCTTCGCTGCAGGCGCTGCCGCCGCNGCCTTCTGTGCTGCNGGNACTGCCGCCGCNGGNGTATCCTGNNCNGTAGGCTCNGCNGGNGCNGCNGGNGCTNCNTGTGCCGCAGNAGNNNCCTGTGCCGCAGGAGNNTCCTGTGCCGCNGGCGCNGNCNNNACNTCTGCNGCACCGGAATCCTCCTCGCTNANCTTCATATNCTCCNGCTTCANTNCNCTGCCGGTAACNTCCTCAATCTCNGANACNCCTCTGGCNGCANTCAATACNGTCTCCAGNTCTGTCTCNGAAACAATNATCAGNCTGAAATGCTGTTCAAATTTCTCATCCTCAATATCCTGAGAAGANGGATCGGANACGATGATCTCACTGGTNTCCTCAATCGCNTTAAATACNAGAAAAGCTCTCGCTGCTTTCANGATNCAGGATTCCTGCACCTTNACCGTCAGNCCGTAAACGNTCTTACCCANCTTGATAGCNTCACCNAGGACANTGCGCTGNGCCTCGCCNANCTTGATCNCACTGAAANCANTATNCGCNNCAGGAGCNTCCCCCTCCGCCGCNGGCGNAGATGCAGGAGNGGCTGCNGCCGGAGCGCTCTCTGCTCCNGNACCGCCGCTCATAATATCATTGAGACGCTTGATCAGAGCGCCGTTNTCNTTCGTACCCTCATCAGANCTCTCTCTGATATTGGTNTTATACTCCTCCANNGCATCCAGACACTGGAACAATACNTCAATCATATCNGCNGTCACCTTGATATTGCCGTTTCTCACCTCAGAGAAAACNTTNTCCATATCATGGGTCAGTGTCTGCATNCTCTTNTAACCCATGGTGCCCGCCATACCCTTTAAGGAGTGGGCCGCACGGAAGATCTCATTGATCGTATCGTTGTTCTCCGGATCCTGNTCCAGAGAGAGTATCTGCGTATTNAGNTTCTGCAGATGTTCNTTNGTTTCATCAAGGAAAATCTCAAGATATTGACTTACATCCATATTATTTTACCCCCACGTTCGTTATGATTTCCTGCGCGATCTGTTCCAGCGGCACTACCTGATCTGCCAGCCCCGCATTCACAGCGCTCTTCGGCATCCCGTATACCGCACATGTGCTCGCCTCCTGGACGATCACATGGATTTTTTTACTTTGCTTCAGATTTTTGATTCCCTGTGTACCGTCTGCACCCATCCCTGTCAGGACCACACACACAATGCGATCAAATTTGCTGTCCTTCAGGGACTCATACATATAGTTGGCGCAGGGCTTCACACCCTCTCTGGGCGGTTCATCCGTATAGTGGATCGTGTATTTCCCTGCGGACGTCTGCACGTTTAAATGCTTACCGCCCATCGCTATATACACCGTACCCGGGACAAGCACATCGCCCTCATGNGCCTCCTTCACGGAGACCTGGCTCAGCGAATCCAGCCGCTCTGCCAAGGATGCCGTAAAGCCCGCCGGCATATGCTGTACGATCACCATCGGCACCTTCATATTTCCCGGCAGCTTCGGGATCACAGCCTGCAATGCCTTCGGTCCGCCTGTGGAGCTCGCCAGCGCTACGATCTGGCTGCCCGCATCATAGACCGCCTTCCCCGGCGGAAGCGTCGGAATATTCCGCTCCGGCCTGGGCATCGCCTGCATGGCATTCACCGCCGCCATCATTCCGTCCAGATTGCCTGTTCTGCTGCCGAATCTGGTCGTCGGGAGTGTACTTGCCGCCGGCGTGGGCGGACTCATCTCCACCACCGTACCCAAAATATGTAACAGCTTCTCCTTAAAGACATCACTGCGGCATTCCATTGAGGTATCCGGTTTGTGAATAAAATCCAGAGCACCCATCTCCAGGGCATCCAGCGTGATCTTGGCGCCATCCCTTGTGGCCGTGCTGGCCATAATGACCTTTGCCGAGATCTTACGCTTCTGCAGCTCCTTTAAGAGCTCCAGACCGTTCATCTGCGGCATATTGACATCCAGCACGACAGCATCATATTTTTTTCTGCTGAGCAGATTCAGCGCATCCAGACCGTTCACTGCACGGTCCTGCACATGGAATCGTTTATCGCTCTCAATTATATCACAAAGCACCCTTCTCATGAGTGCAGAGTCGTCAACAATCAATATATTTTTCATTCTTTACGTCCCCGCCGGCTAACCTTCCTTCTTCGGATGTACCTTTCTGGCTTCATCAAAGATATACTTGATGATCTCCTCCCTGTCCTGAGGCTCCACATGAACATACTGTACACGATGATCGAATACGCCGGGTTTATACTTCAGCTCGTTCACCGCCAGCACCTTGCCTACCAGACGGTACTCCTTATCGTGACCGTCTATCTGCAGATGGTACTTGCAGAGTATCAGACTGTCCACCTCATAAGCATAATATGCTACAAAACGAAGCCCGCCACCGCTGATATCCACGATCACACTGCTCTTCAACGGGAGTGTGGGCAGAAGCTCCTCCTGCTCTGCCACAGAAATCTCTTCCTCCTTCTCCAGCTGTCTGGAATCCATCTCCAGTGCACAGCTGAAGCGATAATATTCTCTTCTCTGGTAATTGCGCAAATTGCTGGTCAGATCCATCACCAGCACATACTGACCGTTATGCCGATAGCGGTCCACGACCCGGGCGTTACACTGATACACCACATTATCACCGTAAAAATACATGTCATACTCACCGTCTACCGGCAATAAAATCAGCTTGTTATCTTCAAATGGCATGGCGATCTCAAGACGATCCTCCGACAGCACGGAGAGCACCTGACTTCTATGCGCCCGCGCCTGTCTGTCGGTATCCTGTCCCATACCTCTCTCGATGGCCCGCATTTCTACTTCGCCGCCCGGCGATACATATTTTGATAATAACCCCGCCATATGCTACCTCCTCTACCGCACTCTTTCGTACCCCTTTTATTTCCTGGACATGATATGCGCAAAAAATGCCGCCATACCACGCCGTTTTACCGTTCTATTCCCTTCCCGGTTCATCAGTCTCGCCGCCAACTCCTCGTAAGCCATGGCGGAACGCGCCTTCGGATTGTCCACCGATACCGGCATCTGCTGCATGACTGCCTTCGCCAGCATCTGGTCCTGAGGAATCATCCCCAGATAGGAGATCGGCATCTTCAGATACCGCTCCACCACTGTCTCCAGCTTGGCATAGAGCGCCTGCGCTTCCGTCTCTCCCGTCACCTTGTTGGCTACCACTTTGATCTGAGTCTCCTCCGGCTTATAGCGCGGATGACGATTCAACGCCTTTAAGAGCGAATAGGAATCCGTGATGGATGTGGGCTCCGGCGTGGTCACGAGCAGGATCTCCCCGCTGGCCACCAGAAACTCCAGGACTGCCTCCGCAATGCCTGCACCGGTATCCACGATGATCGTGTCCGCCAGTTCATCCAGCTGCGCCAGATTATCGATGATATAAGTCAGATCATCCCTGCTCAGGTTCGACATACCTGCGATCCCGGAACCGCCGGATATGAATCCCACCTCCATAGGACCCCAGGTGATGATATCCTTCAGATCCTTTCCCTTATATATTAAATCACACAANTTATGTTTCGGCACNGCNCCGAACATGATCTCTATGTTGGCAAGCCCAAAATCCGCATCCAGAATGATCACTNTCTGNCCCATCTTACGAAACTGCACGGCAAGATTGATCGCTGTGTTGGACTTTCCCACGCCGCCTTTCCCGCTGGTGACNGTGATGACTCTGGCCAGNGTACGCTTGGGCGGGGCGCTGCCCTTGATTATTCTTCTTAACTGTTCAGCCTGATCCATGAGGCTTCCTTCCTCCTTAGTTCTTCCCTCCAAGCANTCTCTTCACCGTCTTCTGCGGATTAAAGTCTTCAATATCGTCCGGCACATTCTGTCCGTAGGTCACATAGGACAGATCCGCGCCCGTATAGAGCCGCAGATTCAGGAGATTCCCCAGTGTCGTTGTCTCGTCCAGTTTGGTGAAGATCAGCTTGTAGTCCGCCAGCTCCTTATAAGAATCCGCAATACTGATCAGATCCCGGTATTTGGTAGTGGCGCTCAGAACCAGATGTACCTCTTTTTCCACTTTGTCATCCACGGAATGTATAATATTACACATGTTATCCTTTTGNGTACTGTTCTGGTGGGAATGTCCCGCCGTNTCTATCATAATGTAATCGTAGTCTCTGAAATCNTCCATCGCCTTGCTGATCTCTTCTACNGTATAGATCACCCGGAAAGGCACTTCCAGNATATTTGCATAGGTGCGCAGCTGNTCCGCCGCAGCNATCCGATAAGTATCNGCTGTCAGAAGCGCCACCTTCTTCTTCTCATCCACCCGGAACTTGGANGCGATCTTCGCGATCGTGGTGGTCTTGCCCACCCCGGTGGGNCCGATGAAGAACACCAGCTTAATNCCGTTTGANGCCGGTTCTATCCCGCTGGACTTNCCAAANTTCAANATCATCTTCTGATAGATATTTGCCAGCGCATAGTCAAAGGGCATATTGGGCTTGTTGATCAGCTCNATCTCGTCAATGATCTCCTGCGCATATTTCTCATCCACCTCGTTCTCCAGCATGGTGTCNTGCAGAAGCCGCATGAACTTATCTGTCTCCGACTCNTCCTTTACNGGCTCCNNGCCCTCTTCCTTCTCTGNCTTTTCCTCCTCCGGTTTCTGCAGCTGCTGCTCCAGAAGNGACTGTAAACTGTCCAGTTTCTCCTCGATGGCGCTGTTGCTGTCCCGCTTCTCCGGNGTTTCAATAACAGGTGTGCTTTTAACTGGNTCNTCCNCNTTATTCTGACCGGNNGCGATCGCNCTGATGGCGGAGACTGCCGCCGAATACTTTTCGCTCTCCTCCTCCAATGCTACCGTAACCTCCACCAGAGGTGACTTCAAGAACGCGAAAAAGCCCCTGTTTTTCACGGGCTTAACATTCATGACGACTACGCCGTCCCCCAGTTCCTTTCTCGCGTTTTCAATCGCTTCCTTTTCGGTTTTGGCTGTAAATTTTTTGATTATCATTATGCTGTCACCATCCCAACAGACTGTAATTCGATCGTGGATTCCACTTCATTGTAAGACACAACGACCAGATCCTTATAGTAATCCTCTGTCAGCTTCTTAAAGTAAGCACGCACAATAGGGGACGTGATTACGATCGGTATCTTGCCCAGATCCTCCAGCTTCTTGGTCTCCACACCGACAGATTCCATAATGTTCTTGGTCTTGGCCGGATCGAGAGTCAGATATGCTCCCTGCTCTGTCTGCTTCACGCTTGCCATGATCTCCTGCTCCAGCTTGGGATCCAGCGTCACCACGCTGGTCGTCTCGTTGGCCGGGAAGAATTTGCCTGAGATCGCACGCTTCAGGCTCTGTCTGACATATTCCGTCAGAATATCGGTATCTCTTGTAGTCGCCGCATAGTCCGCCAGCGTCTCGAATATGGTGAGCAGATCCCGGATGGAAATACCTTCCTTTAAGAGATTCTGCAGCACCTTCTGGATCTCGCCAAGTCCCAGAAGCTTGGGCACCAGTTCCTCCACCAGAGAAGGATTGGTCTCTTTTAAGTTGTCCACCAGACTCTGTACATCCTGTCTGGTAAGAAGCTCGGATATGTACTGTCTGATGATCTCTGTCAGATGCGTCGCAATGATGGACGGCGGATCGACCACCGTATATCCCATGCTCTCTGCACGCTCTCTCTGTCCCTCTGTGATCCAGATAGCCGGCAGATGGAAGGACGGCTCAAAGGTAGGGATACCCGTGATCTCCTCCTCCACATAACCGGGATTCATCGCCATATAGTGGTCAAACAGGATCTCTCCTTCACTGACCTGTACACCCTTTATTTTAATAATATATTGGTTCGGATTCAACTGTATGTTATCACGCAGACGAATGATCGGCACCACAGTACCAAGTTCCAGGGCGATCTGTCTTCTGATCATGACCACGCGGTCTAAGAGGTCTCCGCCCTGATTGACATCCGCGAGAGGAATGATGCCGTAGCCAAACTCCAGCTCGATGGGATCCACCTGCAGAAGAGAGGTGACATTTTCCGGCTGCCTTATCTCTTCCGCCGCAGCTTCCTCTTCGTCTGCCTCATGCTCGATCTCCGCTGTCTCGATGGTGCCTGCGATCACTCTTCCCACCACGACAAAGACAAGACCAAGGCTCACGAAAACCACGGCATTCAGGGGCGTAACGATTCCCAGAAAAGCAAGAACCGCCCCCACCAGATACATGACCTTGGGCACACCGAAGAGCTGGCTGATCAGTACCGTACCAATATCCGCCTCCTTGGAGCCCTTCGTCACCAGAATACCCGTGGCAAGAGAGATCAGCAGAGACGGGATCTGGCTTACCAGACCGTCGCCGATGGTCAAAATCGTATATTTATTGAGGGCTTCCGTCATCTCCATTCCCTGACGGAAAACGCCAAAGCCAATACCGCCCACGATATTGATAAAGGTGATTACCAGACCCGCTGTCGCGTCTCCCTTGACATACTTCACGGCACCGTCCATGGAGCCGAAAAAGGTGGATTCGTTCTGAATCTTTTCACGGCGCTCTATAGCCTCCGCATCTGTAATAGCGCCGGTATTCAAGTCAGCGTCGATAGCCATCTGCTTACCGGGCATAGCGTCCAGCGTAAATCTCGCCGTAACCTCAGCCACACGTTCGGAACCTTTGTTGATGATCATAAACTGCACAATGATCAGGATGATGAACACCAGCACACCGATCACCAGATCACCACCGCCCACGTACTGCCCGAAAGTCAGTACCACATTCCCGGGATCGCCGGTGGACAGGATCAGTCTGGTGGAAGAGACGTTCAAGGCGATTCTGAATATCGTCGTAAAGAGCAGAATCGTCGGATAAAACGACATCTTCAGTACTTCGTTGGCAAACATACAACTGAACATAACGGTAAAGGCAATTGCGATATTACAAGCTAAAAGCACATCTAAAAGACCGGAGCTGATCGGCACGATCAACATCACAAATGCTGCCAGCACATATAAAGTAACGCCTATATCTCCGATTTTCAGCTTCTGCATCGCAATTCACCTCCTTTTCTAAAACAACACTCGCTATTTAATATTCAAAATCAAACTTTTCCCTGCAGATGGTATACGAAAGCCAGAACCTCTGCCACCGCCTGATACAGTTCCGGCGGCACAACGCTGCCCACATCCACATTGGCGTATAGCATACGCGCCAGAGGTTTGTTTTCTACGATCTCGATATGGTTCTCCTTCGCCACATCCTTGATCTTCTGTGCCAGATAATCGGCTCCCTTCGCCACCACATAGGGAGCATCGTAAACCTCCGGCTCATACTTGATCGCCACCGCATAGTGGGTCGGGTTCGTGATGACCACATCCGCCTCAGGCAGCTGCTGCATCATACGACGTCTGGAAGCCTCCATCATCCTCTGACGCTGCTTGCCCTTGATCTGGGGATCTCCTTCCTGGTTCTTGTACTCGTCCTTGACCTCCTGCTTGGTCATCTTCATATCGTTTTTAAACTTAAATTTCTGATACACATAATCCGCCGCGGCGATCAGCATATAGAAGAGGGCGATACGGATGCCCAAGTTGATCACCAGAGTTCCCACCTGCACGATCCCCTGCTGCAGGGATATATCGTAGAGCATATAGATGAATGGCATATTTTTTTTCAGATAACTGTACACCACATAGCCGATCAATGCAATCTTCAGGATGGATTTCAGCAATTCCACCAGGGAGTTCTTGGAAAAAATCCGCTTAAATCCGCTCACCGGGTTCAGTTTATTGAACTTAGGCTGGAGCGGTTTCGTGGTGACCTTCCATTTTACCTGCACGATATTCGTGATGAACGCTACCACAAACCCTGCCAGCAGAAAGGGAAAGATATTCTGCAGCACCCGAAGCATCATCGTTGCAAAAAGCCGCCTGAAGGTGCTGGCCTGCACATGGCCGTCGTAAAGCTTCACATACTCCGGGATCTGGGAATACAGATCATAGATATTCCCCGCCAGATAGGTTCCCATGTGCTCCACCCAGAAACGCAAAACCAGAAAGGCTGCCAGCATCTCGAAGGCATTGGTCACCTCTTTGCTCTTGGCTACCTGCCCCTCGTTTCTGGCATCTTCCAGTTTTTTATGGGTAGGTTCCTCTGTCTTTTCTCCGCCCGGACCATCTTTAGCGAAGAACTGGAGATTATACTGTAAGATCACACCATGCCCTCCACAAAAGAGACGATCATCCTCTTCATCTGCGTGAACAGATTGCCCGACAGAGCCGGCAGCATCCGCATCGACAAAAAGAGAATACCTAGCCCTACTAGCACCTTGAGCTGCATACCAACGGCAAACATATTGAGCTGCGGAGAAACCTTAGCCAACACGCCGAGTACGCAGTTTAAGAAAATCATGGCACAAAAGATCGGCAGGATGATGCGAAATCCGATTGCAATATAATCNGCNAGAAACATNATAACGGACTGCATCAGCGCCTCCGTCTTAAAGACTGCGCCATTTATCGGTATTAAGGTAAAGGTATCCACCATNGCNCNCAAAAGGTANTGGTAGAGACCTGANATCANCATTAAAAGCGTAAACATATATTGGTAAAACACGCCTGTGAAGGTCGCCTGCTCCCTGGTAGTCGGATCCATCAGAGAGACCATGGACANACCNATCTCCATATCCGCGATGCTTCCCGCAAAGGNGGTCACGGTGGTGCATATCTGTGCCCCCCATCCAATGACAAAGCCTGTCAGNGCTTCCTTCATCACGATCANGGCAAATCCCAGAAGCGTGNTGTAAACNACCTCGTTATGATCCACCGCCTGGTAGATCAGGTAGGAAAAAAAGATACTGAATCCCACCTTGACTCTGGCCGGCACATTCGACATGCTAAAAAACGGAGCAACATACACGAAGCAGCTGATCCGCACCAGAATCAACAGAAAATATTCTAAATCNGCATAAGTAAAGCTGTAATCTATCATAGAGACACTTTCCCGTATCAGTATCTGTCNACCACCGCTACCTGATGTAGAGGTTAAAATTGGTCCACAGANNGGTCATNAACTCTACCATANTATTCATGATCCAATGACCTGCAAGCATCANCACCAGAAAGATCGCCAGTACCTTCGGCACAAAGGTGAGCGTCTGCTCCTGAATGGATGTAACCGTCTGNAAAATACTCACGGNAAGNCCCACNCACAAAGACACTAAAAGCATCGGNGCNGCACATTTGATGATCGTAAAGATCGCATCCGCTGCGATCATGGTGACATCATTGACCGACATATCTTCACATCCCTTCTACCATCGACTCTTCTGACATCCGAAATTATNCGANATATCNTATCTAATAATTGAANCTCTCCACCACNCCCTTNATCACCAGATACCACCCGTCCGCAAGGACAAAAAGGAGTATCTTAAACGGCATGGANATCGTAGTCGGCGGCAGCATCATCATACCCATACTCATAAGTGTGGAAGCCACCACCATATCAATGACAATAAACGGAATATATATCAAAAANCCGATGATAAACGCTTGCCGCAGCTCGTTGACNATAAAAGCCGGNACAAGNACNCTGATCGGTATGTCGTCTAATTCACCACTCCACTCTGTACGGCTGACATCCATGAANAAATTCACATCACTCTTCTGGGTCTGCGCATACATNAACTGNCTGATCGGCGCAGCCGCCGCCGTAAGCGCTTCCTCCTGCGTCAGTTCTCCCGCCTCATAGGGAACAACGGCCTCCGTGTAGATCGCNGCCATCGTGGGCTGCATGATATAAAAAGTCAAAAACAAAGCTATGCCTATCAGAACCGTGTTCGGCGGAGCCGTCTGCGTATTGAGCGCCTGCCTCGTAAAATGAAGGACAATGATAACCCTNGTAAAAGAGGTTAACATAATAATTAACGACGGTGCGATCGCNATCAGAGTCAGGATCACCAGAATNCGCAGNGCNCCATTNACACTGCCATTCCCATCGTTATACGTAATCGTCACCGTATTGGCAATATTCAATTCAGCCAGATCATCCGCATTGTCCGAAGCTCCGGGCGGATCCACATTCGTTCTCTCCGCGTTGGTTCCGGTGAGATTGGATTCCCGGTAGGGGGTGTCTGTCACCGCATATGCNGTTTCCCCCCAACTAAGATACAATATGCCTGCCACCATCAGCAGGCATATCCATTTTGCCAAATGATATCCGGAAAAATATTTCTTCATTCGTCTCGCCCGTCTTCTTTTTCCAGGATTCTTTCTTTTTGTATTTTNGNCANNACATCNNTAAAACTGAACNCACTGCCGTCAGACCCCTCAGGAAAAGACAANTCCTCCTCAGGAATCTCTGATAACATTGTAACCGTATCCTTGCAGATCGCAACTGCCAAATACTTCCGTCCGATCCTGACGATCTGGATGTACTTGTTGTTAGACANCCTGAGCGTCTCCAGAATCTCCATATTCGTGCCNGCAGTCAGACCCTTCTGATAACCACCTATCCACTTCGTNACCANAGCNGTGATNGCCAGCACAAACACAAACAGCAGCAGNATCGTNATGAACTGCGCATAGGAGTCAGTCGTCCTATCTGATAATGCCAGAAGCATTAACCTACGACCTTCTTTACAGCCTCTAGCACGCGATCCGCCTGGAAAGGCTTAACAATGAAGTCCTTGGCACCGGACTGAATGGACTCGATAACCATGGCCTGCTGTCCCATAGCAGAACACATAATAACCATCGCACCGGGATCACCCTCTTTGATCTTCTTGAGAGCCTGAATGCCATCCATCTCGGGCATCGTGATATCCATCAGCACAAGATCCGGCTTGAGCTCATTGTACTTCTCAACTGCCTTCGCGCCGTTCTCCGCCTCTCCTGCCACGTTATAGCCATTCTTGGTCAGGATATCCTTGATCATCATTCGCATAAACGCTGCATCATCACATACTAAAATATTCTTTGCCATCTCTTTTCTCCTATCACATATTATTTGATAATTTCGGTTACCCGAATACCAAAACTTTCCTCAATTACTACTACTTCACCCTTCGCTACGAACTTGCCGTTGACTAAAACATCAATCGGTTCACCTGCGATCTTATCCAGCTCAATGATCGTACCCGGTGCAAAATCCAGAATATCCGAAATGGATTTGGAGGTTCTTCCCAACTCTACCGTCACTTCCAACGGTACATCCTTGATCAGTTCGATGTTCTCCTGGCTCTGCAGGGGATTGAAGTCACCGGCAAAACTCTGGAACTGAACCGGCTGCACATTCATGTTGGGCATCGCCATCTGGGGCATCATCTGCATCTGCGGCATCATCTGGGGCATTCCCATCTGCGGCATCATCTGCATCTGGCTCATATCCATCTGCGGTGCCGCCTGTGCGGGCATCGGCTGTGGAGCCGGCGCTGCCGCAGGCGCAGGTGCCGGTGCAGGAGCGGGTGCCGGCTCAGGTGCCGCCGCGGATGCGTCACCTCCACCTCCCTGACTGGTAATGAAGGTATCATAGACATCCTTCGCGAAATCCACCGGATACAACTGCATGATCGTGGAATCGATCAATTCATCGATCTGCATTCTGAATGAGATCTTGACAAAGGTTCCACCCAGAAACTCTGCAATATCACTGCCGGACTTAAAGGCCGTGAGATCCACCAGACTCGCCTCCGGCGGGCTGATATCTATCATCTTGCCGAGCATTGTCGAGAGGGATGTGGCAGAGGAACCCATCATCTGGTTCATCGCCTCGGAGATCGCACTCAAGTGCAGTTCCCCCAACTCTCCGTCCGTATTGCTGCCATCACCGCCCATCATCAGGTCTGTGATGATCTTTACATCATGCTCCTTTAAGATCAGGATATTCGATCCGTCTAATCCCTGTGTATACTTGATCATAATGAATACACAAGGTTTTTCGTAATCTTCCAGCACATTTTTCCATGTCGCCATCTTTACCACAGGCGTTGTGATATTCACCTTGCGGTTTACAATGGAAAACAAGGTAGTCGCCGAAGCGCCCATGCTGATATTTGCCACTTCACCGACGGCGTCCTTCTCGCTTTCTGTCAGGAGCGAGTCATCCGCATCCGGCCCGTCAAACGCACTGGCATTATCTCCCGCCGCAGTGTCATCAGCCGACTCATCCGAGCCGTTTAACAGGGCATTTATTTCATCTTGTGATAACATTCCGTCCATGCTTCTATTCCCCCTCTCTGATCACCGAAGTGACTCTCACAGAATTTTTGTCTCTGCTTGTGCCCGGAAGTGCCGTGAATTTTCTGATATTACCCACATACACCGTGAGATCCTGTTCTACCTCGGTATCTAGTCGTATGATATCGCCGACCTGCAGATTTACAAAGTCGGTAACGGATATACTCGTCTGACCCAGCACTGCCTTGACCGGAACATTTACGCGCTTGATGAGAGCCTCGATATATTCCTCGAAATCCTCGTTGCTCTGCTCCTGCATATTGGCGTACCAGAACTTCGTATTGAGCTTATCCATGACGCTCTCCAACGTGAAGAAGGGGAGACATACATTCATAAATCCTTCCACGTCACCAATCTTTATATTCAAGGTGACGATTGCGATCATATCATTCGGCGCAATGATCTGTGCGAACTGAGAGTTGGTCTCGATCCGTTCCATCATGGGATTGATATCCACCACATTCTTCCACGGTTCTCGCATCAGCTGCATAAACACTACCATCATTTTCTCTATGATCGTCATCTCGATCTCGGTGAACTCTCTGCTCTTCTCCAGCGGATCACCCGCGCCGCCCAACATCCTGTCAATCATTGCATACCCAAGCTGGGACGCCAGTTCTATCAGGATCGTACCGCCCAGTGGCTGAAAATCCACGATGCCCAGGATTACCGGGTTAGAAAGAGAGTTACTGAACTCCGAAAAGATAACCGTCTCGGAGCTGGTCACCGCTACCTGTACGCTTTTTCTCAGGTAAACCGGCATACTCGTGGAGAGCAGCCGTCCGTAATGCTCAAATATAATTTCCAATGTTCGCAGGTGTTCTTTGGAAAACTTTGTAGGACGTTTGAAATCATAATCCTTTACCTGCTTCTCATCGGCGCCATTCATCTCATCTGCATCTATCTCGCCGCTGCTGAGAGCGGCCAGCAGATTATCAATCTCGCTCTGTGATAGTACCTCACCCACGAAACTTCACCTCCTGCGGTCGTTTTCAGTCTAAGTACTATCCAAACATGATGTCTGAGAATGAAACGTTGTAAATTAATCTGGAATCAAACATTGACTGAAGTTTGCCCAGAATCTCCTGCTTGATCTGCTCCTGATTGTCTCTTGCCTCTTCTACAGTATACTGAGCGAACACAGCATTGATCTCATCCTTGATCAATCCCTCCTGCGTTGTGAAATCAGAGCCGA
Organism: Lachnospiraceae bacterium; assembly: GCA_014804615.1. Lineage (GTDB taxonomy): Bacteria > Bacillota > Clostridia > Lachnospirales > Lachnospiraceae > UBA3282. The sequence continues at coordinate 116,564 of JAAUZL010000001.1, read as the reverse complement.
AAGTCTTGTATGCATCATCCTTTATATTGACCGACAAGGTGATGGAAACAACGCAGTAATGATCCTTGTCATCCCCCTCGCTCTTTTTCAGCGGAATCGTCATGCTCTCAATAGCATAAGTCTCGGTGTCCGTCATGGCAACAGCCGGCTTTCCCTCCTTGCTCACCAGTTCCAGATCCAGCACCATGGCGATATCATCCACCAGCGCGGCAGTCTTCTTGGAAGCGCCCGTCACACTGAACATCATTATGGCAGTCAACACAATATTTACGATCAACAACGCCAGAATAATTACGGAAATCAGATTCTTCTTCATAGCCTTAGTTTTCTCCTTTTACACTTATCTTACTATTTCTAATAGGAACTCAGTGAATTGTATATCTTAATCTCCACTCGTCTGTTCTTCGCTCTCCCCTCCGGTGTGCTGTTATCCGCCACCGGCAGGTACTCTCCTCTGCCGGCGTGCTTGACAGTTGCCGGATCCAGATTCGTAACCGAGAGAATATAATCAAACACAGACAGGGCACGTCCGGAACTGAGCTCATCGTTGTTGGAGTATTTCGCCCCCGACATAGGCACGTTGTCCGTGTGTCCCTCTATCTCGATGGTTCCTTCCGCGTACCGCTCCAGAATCAGTCCCACCTGATCCAGCACCGGCTTCGCCTCGTCCTTTAAGAGAACGCTTCCCGAATCAAAAAGCAATGCGCCTTTCAAAGTAAGCTGGACATACTGGGCGGTGAACTGCACTTCCACCTCATCTTCCATATCCGTCTCGTCCAGAGCCTCCTCGACCGCCTCGGCAAGCGCTTCGGATTCTTCCATCTGCGCCTCTTCCAAAATCTCCTGTGCGGCTGCCGTACTGGCATTGTTCGCCACATCCTCGGAAACCACCGAGCCATCGTCCAGCCGGCCCGTACTGTTTATAAACTCATCCAGCTCATTGAGCTGGCTGACACCGTTACTGATCAGCATACCGTCACCGATCGCCTGCGCTCCCCCTTCAAAAACGGAAAACATCTGATTAAAGGATGCGGCAACCTTTTCCTGCTTCACCTGATCAATCGATGACATAGAAAAGAGCAAAACGAAAAAGCACAGGAGCAGATTCATCAAGTCTGAGAAGGTGGCCATCCACGCCGGCGAGCCTTTAGGGGCTTCTTCTGCTTTCTTCTTAGCCATCTGCCTCACCTCCGCCCGCATCAGCAGAAGCTACTCTATCTGCAGGAGCCAGGAAGGATTTCAGCTTCTCCTCGATGACACGAGGGTTCTCACCTGCCTGAATGGAGAGCAGACCCTCGATCTCGATCTCCTTCATCATCATCTCTTCTGCGTTTTTATTCTTAAGTTTAGTTGAAACCGGTGCACAGATCCAGTTCGCCAACAGCGAACCGTAGAAGGTGGTTACCAGCGCGACCGCCATGTTAGGACCGATGGATGCGAAATCCGACAGGTCGGCCAACATATTAATCAGACCGATCAGGGTACCGATCATGCCCCAGGCGGGACCCATAGCGGCAACGTTCTCCCAAAAACCGATCTTATCCTTATGTCTTCCCTCCACGCTGACAAGCTCTGTCTCCATGATGGCACGCACAAGCTCCGGATCCGTACCATCGACAATAAGAAGAATACCCTTCTTCAGGAAATCGTCGTCAATATCTCCGGCAGCCTCCTCCAGAGAGAGGAGTCCCTCCTTACGCGCTACGTTAGAGAGATCTATGATCTTCTGAATGATCTCCGGCACGTTCATGGTGGAAGTCTTAAAGATCAGTCCAAAACTCTTGAGGCCGGCAACGAACTCTGGTATCGTATAACTCGCAAAGATACACATGAAGGAACCGCCAAAGGTAACCAGCGCCGACGGCGCATCCAAGAACCTGATCACCATGGAGAAACTCTTGCCGTACACCATACCGAATATCATCAACACAAAACAAGCAATAAGACCAATTAACGAAGCTATATCCATATGTACACACCCACTTTTACACTAGTCTGCAAAAATATCCTTTCTATACGATTTTACTAAATTTTTCACTTCTTGTCTACTTTCTTTTACAATTATTTTCCGTCCGGTGGTAAAAGACAGCACCGTATCGGGCGTTTCCTCTACTAATTCCAGCAAATCGGGATTGATCAGCACCTTAACGCCATTGATCTTCGTGACCTCTACCATATGCTTCCTCCCATCTGTCCTTCTGCCCCTTACAACTTTATTATTCTATCATACATCTACAAAAACTGCAAAAAAAAATTTTCCCAATTCTTTGACAAAGGGATGTAAAAACAAGAGAACTTCCCACAGATACTGCGGAAAGTTCCCGTTAAAATTTTTTTGGAGAGTTTAAATCGACTATCTCTTCAGATTTACAAGCTCCTCCAGCATGGAATCGGAGGTGGTGATGATACGGCTGTTTGCCTGGAAACCACGCTGGGTGGTGATCATCTCGGTAAACTCACTCGCCAGATCCACGTTACTCATCTCCAGAACGCCTGACTCCATGGAACCCTCGCCGTCCGAGGTGATATCAATACCGATGCCGTCGAATTCACCGGAGTTCATGGTGGTGGAGTAGAGGTTGTTACCGGCCTTTGCAAGACCCGCTGCGTTAGCGAACTTCGCCACCGCGATCTGTCCCAGCAGTTTGGTCATACCGTTGTCGTAGGAAGCTCTGATCTTACCGTCCTGACCGATCTCCACGCCGATCAGCTCACCGCGCTTACGACCGCTGCCCAGATTGTTCGAGCTGCCGTCACCGCTGGTCAGACCTGCGGTGGACACCTTACCGTTGTTGATATTGAGCAGCGAGCTAAAGTCGATGGAAATATCGGTAAAGTGACTTAAATTCACGTTTCCGCCTGACAGATCCGTGGTGGAGCCGGCGAAGCTTAAGGTGACCGAAGTCTGTCCCTGATCTCCCACATAGGAGAAATGTCCGTTCTCTGTGTCGAACACCAGTGCATTACCGGAATACTGCTCGGAAACGGCTATGCTGGCATGGCCGTCGGGCGTGATATAGTTGATGTCATACTTCAGGTTATCAGTGCTGTGAAGACCATAAGCCTTCTCCAGGATCTCTTCCTTATCCGCAGGATAAGCCAGGCTCACGCCGAACTTACCTGTCAGTTTTGTGAAGGTGGACGCCTCCTTGGTCTTAAACTGTGCCGTAAAGGACATTTTTGCCGCTCCCTTTTCATCCACTTCAATATCTTGGAGCGTTATACCCTCGCCGCCCAGCTTGCTGAGCACCGTCGCCCATCTGTCCATATTAGCCGCTTCCGGCGGAGTTACCGTATTGTTCGGCCCCAGAGGCTGTCTCGCACCGGCGTCATCCAGATAATAGTACTGTCTTTGCTTCTCATCGTAGGTCAGGCCATACTTGGTCTGGAGGATATCCTTATCCAGCGTCACCTCGCCCATCATGGTCACATCTGCCTCAGCAGCTACCGGACCGTCATCGGCGGGAACGGTCACCGTCAGATTCTCAGCCATCGCCATCATGACGTTGGAATCAAAGCCGTTGAGAATCTCGCCGTAATTATAATTTACCACAAAGCTCTGTGTAGCGTCATCGTAGGTCACGCTGCCGTCAGAGGGCAGACCGAACACCTTGGTCTCATCGATGCTCTTGTCCTCACCGAAGGTTGCGATCTGGCTGATGTCGTTGACATTGTAGTATTTCTTCAGAGAGATACCGTCCTCATTGATGATGTCGTCCAGCTGTACATAGTAGTTGCCTTCCTGACTCAGGGCGTGTATGCTCATCAGCGCCGTATAGGAATAGCCGGCCTGATCGAAGAATTGCAGCGTCATGACCTTACCGCCTTTGCTGTGTACATCGGTATCGTTCTTATCTACAATACCGGAAGCATACCCCATCGTGGTGGACTCCGGATCTGCAACCAGATTATCCCGGTTCATGACCTGCAGAGCGGAAACCACGTCGGAGCGGATATCTCCGGTCTCCTCATCTACCTGCCAGCCCATCACACGATAACCTGTGCTCGCCATAACCAGATTACCCGCACCGTCGATGGTGAACGCACCGTCTCTGGTGAAGAAGTTCTGGGAGCCGCTGTTTACAATGAAGAAGGACTCGCCGGAAATCATCACATCCCACGGATTATTCGTGGACTGCGCGGAACCCTGTCTGGTGATCGCCGTGTTGATGGCAGCGGTCTTGGCACCCAGACCGATCTGTCTCGCATTGATACCGCCTCGGCCGGTATCCGCATTCGCACCGGAAGCCGCCTGTGTGGTCTGGTATAACAGATCGCTGAATACCATGTTCTGTGACTTATATGCTGTCGTGTTTACGTTTGCAATGTTGTTACCGATAACATCCATTCTGGTCTGGTGGGTCTTAAGACCCGACACGCCAGAAAACAATGATCTCATCATAGTAAAATGACCTCCTTAATTATGTTGGAACCGTTGTCCTCTCTGTCAGTCGAGGACGGTAAGCCTCCTGTAAGGTCCGGCTTATATGATCACGGCTCCGTCTATGTTGGTGAATACATTTTCATCAGTCTCCGCCTGATCCATCGCCGTGATGACCGTCTGATTCGGTACACTCACGATAAATGCGAGGGAATCCACTATGACCAATGATTCGCTTATCCCTTTCGCAGAAGCTCTGGCTGTTCCTAAGTTCAGGCGTTCCACCTGATCCTCGGTCAGTTCAATATTTCTGTCTGACAGGCGGTTGGCTGCATGCTTGGAAAACTTGATCTCTCCGGACTGCTGTATCCCGTCCGTCTTCCCTGCCAGAATATCCTGAAAGCTTACGCCGCCCGGTGCAGATGCACTGCCCCTGGCTCTGCCTGTGTTTAAATATTGATCCTGTAACTGCTCTATGGAAGGGAAAGAACTGCCTTGAATCTTCATATTTTCTCCTCCTTGAGATAGCTATCTTTCTCCGGCAGTCACTCCTCGTCGCTGCTGCCGCCAGATCCTTCCTGCTCAGCCTTGGCCGCAGCCACCAGATCTTTCATCTTCGCAACATACTTCTGCATGGTAGTCACCTCTTCATCCTTTAAGAAGTTCTTCTGATATTCTGACATGCCACTGTACATCTCATCCAGCGTCTCTACCTTTTCTCTGTCTGCCACAGTCAGACTCTCAAATGCCGGAAGCTTGTTGTAGATATTCAACCAATCTGCCGCCAGCTTGTAGGCTTCCAGATAAGTGGGATCTGCCACGGTATCCAGATCGTCCATAGAATACAGTTCACCGTTCACGGAGAGGTATGCCTTATTCTTCTCGTATACCACATAGTCCACATTACCCTGTATGTTTATGGTTCTGCCTGAACTGTCAGCCACCTTCAAAAGTACGGTCTGCCCTACCAGCGAGGATGCCCGGAACAGATCCATGGATGCGCTCATATTCTGCATCTGCTCCAACTCCGAGAAGGTCGCATACTGCGAAATATACTCCGTGTTAGAGGTGGGCTCCAGGGGATCCTGGTACTTCATCTGCGCCACCAGAAGCTGCAAGAAGGCGTCCTTATCCAGACTGTCATTGCCGGTTTTCTTCTTGGAATTCGCAAGAGACGCCGCGGAATTGGATTCCACGAACTTGCCATCTTCTACTTTCTGTACTACTCCCATAGTAACACTCCTTTCTTTCTGTCATCTCTTATGCCGTATAATCTACTGTGCTGCCGTTTGCCTGCATCATTTCGACTGCGATCCGCTCCGAATCTTCCATCTCTTCCAGAGCATCCTCCTCCAGATTATCCAGATTGATCCTTCTTGTTGATTTCTTCACCGCTTCTCTCTGCTGTTCTGACGTATCCTGCTCCTGTGAGAACTGCTCACCGTAAGCGTGGTTCGCAACTGTGACTTCCACGGCCTCCACCTTGATGCCCTGCTCCTCAAACTGCTGTTTGAGATGGATCATCTGGGTTTCCAGAACCGCCTTCACCGTCTCATTCTGTGCCGCAAACTGTGCTGTGATGACACCGTCCTTCGCCGCCAGCTGTACATGCACCGTACCCAGGCTCGCGGGATGCAGCTGCATCTCCAGCTCCTGTGTCTCAGGTCTGATATTGCTCTTCATGTACTCAACGATCTGATCCATGATCTGATTCGTCTCCGGCTGTGTGTATACCGGCTGCTCCGCCGGCGCTTCGACCTCTTCGGTCTGCCCTGTCAGATTCTGTAAGAAAGTGTGCTGGGTGTTCTGTTCTCCCGCCATACTTCCCTCACCCTGATGTCCCGTGTCCGCCTTTTTGGAAACAGGCTCAGTCTCAGGTTTCGCCATCTCTGTGATCTGCTCGCTGACATGCTTTTCACCGCTGGCATCATCGACTGTCACCTTAACCTGCACGGTGCCGCCGTCCTTCTGCACGGATACTGCATAGTCCTTCATGCCCTCCACGCTCACCTCGGGCGTCTGTGTCAAAGGATTTTCCTCCACAGTCTCCTGCTTTGCCGCACTCATCTGCTCCATCAACGCATCCAGCTCCTCTTCGGATAGTCCCAGCTCCTCCTGCAGTGATCCGAGTGTATCCTCTACCACTGTAAAGAGTTCCTGNAAATTNCCGTAAAGAGTTTCGTCCGTCACCAGGCTCAGCTCATCTGTGCTGTCTGTCANATTTAATAACAGCTGTTTCAGATTCGCGGGATCAAAAAGATCTACTGCTGTCAGTCCCAGNTTCTCCATNGCTTCTTCCACTTTTTCCAGCGGAATNTCCATCACATTNACGATCTCTGCCACAAGCTCCTCGGCTGCTTTCTCCACAGNTTCCTGTTTCTCNGTNTCCTGCGNNGCAGTCTCCTNGGTCTNNGCTGTGCTNTCGCTCTTATCCTGCTCNACAGNGCCGTTTCCGTCATCNTNANCGGTATCCTCAGGNNTTTTCGNCTCCGCNGTCNGATCCACNGNATNCTGCTTCNCNGNATNNTNCGGCTGNNCCGTCTCCTGTGCGTTNTCCACANCTGCCNGCTTCGGNGCCACNGCNGNCACGCTGCCANNCTGAGACTGCTGCATGCCCGCNAGCTGATCGCCCATCTTGNTCATGAGCTTATCAAATCGCTCCTGCACAAACTCCTCCGGCTTCACAGATGTCTGACCTCCCTGAACCGCACCAAAGGGCGACAGGGCGTTTACATTGTTTACCGTCATTCTTGCTCTTTCCTCCTTTCTTAANTTTTCAAGGTACTCGTGTGAGAAGTACTTCTAATCACTCGCAGCAAAGGCTGCTTCGCGAAGAAGTGCTAAATCTCACACATATATATAACATGTGTCAGGTTTCCCTTCCACATTTTATATATCGGCATAATTGCGCCTTCTTTAAAGCNTTTTTCTTCAAATCCNNGCNGAAAAGCCACTCCTGCGCAGTCACGAATCGGGATCCATGATCCGGGTGAGTCTGGCTGCAACCTCAGCGTCCATCGCNCCCANAATATTTCCTCTGTCCTCCGCGCTCATCTGATCCAGAATCTTGGCAACCAAGTCCAAATCGTCCGTCATTTCCTCAAAGATCGACGCNGCCTGCTTNGGCTTCATCTCCGAATATGTCTGGGCATAATCCTGAATCTCTTTATCCGCCTGNACCTGCTGTANCACCTGTTTATATAANTACTCCGCCGTGGTCGGGTCNATGGTCTGATAATATTTCTGATATTCTTCCNCCCCGGGNCCTTNTTCNGCATAGACNACTTCCTCATAGAACTCCGTCTTGATCCGCTCAAACTCTACCTGCGCATCNTCAAAAGTCTGNAGNCTGNCGNTCTCCGCNCGAAGCTCCNCCANCTCCTCGGAATCNANGCTGCTGGCGGACTGCNCCGCCTCCAGCTGCAGTTCCANCTCCTTTATGTAGTCCACCGCTTCCCGCAGGCTGGTGTAACCNCCGTAGGATTCCTCTTCGTCCACNACCATCGAGTTGTCCACCGGCAGAATCTTATTGACCACCGGCACATCCTTNAAGATAGGCGCCAGCACACCGGATCCGAAACCGCCCACATCCAGCTTGATCAGCAGACAAAGGATCGCCACCCANATAATAACAATAACTACTGTTACCAAAAAGACTGACACGCCGCCCACATCGTCGCCATCCAGATGCGCCTGCTGCTCGTCAAGCTCCCTGGCACGCTGTTTTGCTTCCTTTTTCTGTGCCTTTCTCTCGTTCTTAAACTGCTTGCGCTCTTCTTTTAATTTCTTTCTTTCTTCTTTTGTATCAATAGGAGCCTGCGCTTCCATCTCCATATTCGTCGCTTCCGTCGCCATTCCCATTTTCCTTTCCACGCTGGCCGTAAGTATAGCTCGTGAGTTCGTCTACCACCTTGGCCTCGGCTGCTTTCTCCTCCTCCAGGAACTCCGCCAGAGCTTTCTCCTTGAGCTTTTCGTGCATCTTGCGCTCCTGCATGATCTCCGTCAGCTTCGCCCGGGCCTTCTCCAGCGCCACCTCGGCTTTCGCCACCTCAAACTGCTGGTGCACGATCAGATCATCCATGACAAGTACAGCGTTGCGGTTATCCCTCAGGTCATTGACGCTGATCGTCTCTTCCCGCAGCCTTCTGCCCTCCTCCAGATAAGCTTCCTTCCTGTCGATCAGATGCTGCAGCTTTTCCGTTTCCTCATTCAGCTTAAGCTGCGCTTTGCCGACCTCCATCTTTGCCTGGGTTTCGAACTGATATTTGATATCCAGAATGCTCTGCATCCTGTATCTGAATTTCGCCATGGCAGGTCACCCCTTACTCCTCTTCCGGTTCCGCAAAGAGCTCCCGCAGCATATCCACGGCTTCCTCATAACTGTATTTCGTATCCACATCCTGCAGCAAAAACTCGTTGACCGCATCGATCTTCTCAATGGCGTAGTCAATATTCTTATTACTGCCGCTCTTGTAGGCGCCGATATTGATCAGATCCTCCGCCTCATTATAGGTCGCCAGCACATTTTTGAGTTTGCCTGCCAGTCCCTTATGCTCTTTATCCACGATCTGGCTCATACATCTGGAAATGCTCTGCAGCACGTCGATCGCCGGATAATGATTCTGNTGCGCCAGCTTTCTGTTCAGCATGATNTGNCCGTCCAGAATACTTCTCGCCGTATCCGTGATCGGCTCGTTCATATCGTCGCCATCCACCAGAACCGTGTAGAGTCCGGTGATAGAGCCTTCCGCCGCACAGCCCGCTCTCTCCAGAAGCCTTGGCATCTCCGAGTAAACACTGGGAGGATACCCTCTGGANACGGGCGGTTCNCCGCTGGCAAGCCCGATCTCACGCTGNGCCATGGAAAAACGGGTCAGAGAATCCATCATCAACAGGACNTCCTTNCCCTGATCCCTGAAATATTCCGCGATAGCACAGGCAGTCTTAGCCGCCTTATTTCTCTCGAGGGCNGATCTGTCCGAGGTGGCTACCACCACCACGGAGCGGCGCATGCCCTCCTCTCCCAGATCACGCTCCACGAACTCGCGCACCTCTCTGCCGCGCTCGCCGATCAGAGCGATCACATTGATATCCGCCTTGGTATTGCGTGCAAACATGCCCATCAGTGTGGATTTTCCCACACCGGAGCCTGCAAATATCCCGATACGCTGTCCCTTGCCCACCGTCATCAGGCCGTCTATCGCCTTGACGCCAAGAGGGAGCACATCCGCAATGATCTTTCTGCTCATGGCATCCGGCGGCTGCGCTTCCACGCTGTAGGGCACACCCGGCATATATTCGCCGTTGATCCTGCCCAGACCGTCCAGCACCTTGCCCAAAAGATCGTCGCTCACCGGCACCGTCAGAGGATTTCCCGTGTTCTCCACGATACATCCCAGCCCGATCCCGTCGGTATTGTCACAGGGCATCAGAAGCGTTCTGCGCTCCTTAAATCCGACTACCTCTGCCGTGATCGGCGGATAGTCATCGCCCACAGGATAGATCAGACAAAGATCCCCCAGCTTCGCCTCGGGACCCGCCGACTCGATGGTCAGACCTACTACGTTCTCCACCCTGCCCTTTTTCTTAAAAAAGGTGTCGTCCTTTATGCTGCTGTATTTAGAATAATTGATCGCTGTATTCACTGTTACGCCTTCTCATAGGATAACACTTGTAATTTCTTGTTGAGCTCCTCCAGCTGTGTGCTGATGCCGCAGTCAAAAATACCGCCGTCAGTTTCGATCAGGCAGTCTCCCTTGGCAAGCGCGATATCCTCTATGATCTCGATCAGGCCTCTGCCCGCCNCAGCGCCCTCCATAAGGGTCTGCTTCTGCATGTTGACGTAAGGATAATCCTCCGCCGACACATGCACGATAAAGGTCTTACTGCTCTCTACCTTGCGCAGCGTGGAATCTACCAGATGTACCAGAATATCCCTGTTATCCATCAGATCCACACCGAAAATGTGACTGTATACATCGGTGATCGTATCCACAAACCGGGGTTCCAGATTTTCCAGCATCTCGTCAAACTCGGCCTCCAGCTGACGTCTCTTTTCAGCCAGTTCCTGTTTCATGCCCTCCACTTCGGACAGTCCCCGCTGATAGCCCTCGTCATAGCCCTGCTTCGAGCCCTCCTCAACCGCATTGGCGCGTTTGATCTCGATCTCTCTGCGGGCGTCCTCCATCATCTCATCGACTTTTTCCTGCGCCTCATCCAGCATGGCCTGCGCCTGGGCTTCGATCTCCTCCAGATTGGGACCCGCATCGGCCGCTTTGATCACATTACCGCTGCCTTCTCCGTCAGAAAAGAGTGCATCCAGCTTCTCGCCTTCGATACCGCCCACAAACTCGGGCTCGCCTTCCTCTCCGTCTTCTCCATCTTCTCCAAACTCCGGCAGCGCCTCGGCGTTCGCCTTGCGGATGTTCTCCCACTCCTCAATGCGGTCCGCCACCAGNTCATTACTGTCTATCACACACTTATCTTCGTCAGTCACTCTGACCCAGCCAGCCTTATATAAAGTCCTGTTCTTAAACTTATACAATGATCTCGTCACCTCCGCCTCTGGAGATAACAATTTCTGCAGCGTCTTCCAGTTTTCTGATAATGTTTACGATCTTCTGCTGTGCTTCCTCAACGTCCTTCATACGGACAGGACCCATGAACTCCATATCCTCCTTGATCATAACCGCCAGACGCTTGGACAGGTTGTTAAAGATCGCGTTCTGCACATCTTCATTAGAACCCTTCAGCGCGATCGCCAGATCGGAGTTATCCACGTCACGCAGCACACGCTGAATCGCNCGGTCGTCCAGAAGCAGAATATCCTCGAAGACGAACATCTTCTTTCTGATCTCGTCCGCAAGTTCCGGCTCTTCGATCTCCAGAGTCTCCATGATATGTTTCTCTGTGCCTCGGTCTACTGTATTCAAGATCTCTACGACAGCATCCACGCCGCCGACGATCGTGTAATCCTGATTCACCAGGGATGATAACTTGGATTCCAAAACTTTCTCCACTTCCTTGATCACATCCGGACTGGTCCGGTCCATCACTGCGATACGCTTCGTCACGTCCGCCTGTCTGTCGGGCGGGAGCGCCGATACGATGAGCGCCGCCTGACCGGGCGCCAGATAGGACAGAATGAGTGCGATGGTCTGCGGGTGCTCATCCTGAATAAAGTTCAAAAGCTGTGACGCATCCGCCTTTCTGACAAACTCGAAAGGCTTCACCTGCAGGGACGCTGTCAGTTTGCCGATCACGTCCATCGCCTTCTCACTGCCAAAGGACTTCTCCAGAAGTTCCTTCGCGTAGTTGATGCCGCCCTCAGCGATATACTGCTGTGCCAGACATACCTGATAAAACTCGTTTACTACGCTCTCCTTGAGCTGTGGAGTAATGCTTCTGGTATTCGCGATCTCCAGAGTGAGTTCCTCCACCTCGTCTTCTTTCAGGTGTTTAAAGATCATTGCGGACTTCTCCGGTCCCAAGGCAATCATCAGGATAGCCGCTTTCTGGATGCCGTTGATCTTCTCATCAGCCTTAGCTGCCATTTATCTTACCCCCAGTCTTCGTTTAACCAGTTACGCAGCAGATTCGCCGCCGCTTCCGGGTTTTCTTCCACAAATTTGCTGACAAGCTTTTTCTCATCAGACTCATTCTCGGAGGAGATCTCCTCAAGCTGTACATTGGACTGTAACAGTGTCTCCACGGACAACTCTTCCTCTTCCTCCTCGTGCTTCTCGCCGCGCATGCTCCGAAGTACCACGAATGCCAGAAGCGCCAGAATCACAACGATCAGGATGATCTGTAAGATATCCGTAGCCGTGATCGCAGGACCTTCCTTGTCAAAGAACAGATTCTCGTTATATGCTACCAGCGTGATATTATCTCTCGGAATACCCGTTGCATTGGAAACCGCATCATAGAAAGCATCGTCCAGCTCGATCCGGGTACGCTCGTTGTTCGCCAGCTTATACTCTTCCCAGCTCACGCCATCCAAAAGGCCCTGGGTATCCACATCCTCCTCCCGGATCACGGTGTAACTGATCAGAGACGCCGCCAGAGAAGAGGCGCTGTAATTGATCACACCGGAGGGCGTGTCTGTGGTAATAATGCTCTCATTGGGAAGATAATCCCTGGATTCCTCACTCTGCGAGGAACTGGAGTTAGCATTATCCTCCAGCACATAGGTGGTGTCATCGTCATTGCTGTCCGTTCCCGGCACACCGCCCCCACCGCTGACATTCTCGGCGCTGAAGACATCCTCATGGCTCAGCACACCCTGCGTCTGCCCGTCGGCAGGCGTGTAGTTATGAACCGTGCTTTTCTGGGTGGAAAAATCCAGCACCAGATTGGGAGACACCTCCACATTATCGAATTCGTTCGTGCCCAGAATCACCCGGCGCACTCTGTTGATCATAGTTATCTCCGCTTCACTCTTGACGGAGAGCTGCGTACTCGCCATACCGGAGACCGAAAATTCCTCATCTCCCGTAAACAGCATATTGCCGCTCATATCCATGATAACAATATTGTTCGTCGTATCATTTCCCAGCGCCGTAGCGATCGCGCGCGCTAAATAGGCCGCGCTTTCCGGGGAAAACTCGTCCTTTAACTCCAGAAATACCGACGCATAGGATTCCTGTTCCTGTGCGATCAGCGTGCCGTCATTCTCCGGAATATTCAGGGTGACAACGGCTCTCTTAACCGCTGTGAACTTACTGAGCACATCGTTCTCCAGACGGCTCTCCATGTACACCTTATATTTTTTCTCTTTATCAGACTCCGTGGTGGAGAAACTGCCGTCCGTTACATTCTCAATCCCGTAGCCGGCCGCCTGAATGTTATTCGCCCCGAGCAGCAGATTCGCCTGCCCGAGCTGTTCGGCCAGAATCGATATACTGAGGCCGTCGTCCGTGATCTGATAGGTGTAGCCTTCCCCTTCCAGGAGATCGATCACCTCCGAGGCTTCCTTCGTGCTCTCGCACTCACGGAGCAATGCGTACTTGGGCCTTATAAGTATAGAAACAATGACCACGACCGCGATGATGAGCAACGCCACCACAGAGACGATCAAGGTCTTCTGCTTCGCCGTAAACCGGTTCCACCACTCTAATATTTTATTCGCTAATTCTTTCAGTTTCTCAAATATCTTTTCCACAGAACACGCTCTCCTTCGGCATCTTACTTCTACGCTTTAAAACAGAACTAAACCTGCATTTGNATCAGTTCCTTGTAGGCGTCCAGAAGCTTATCTCTGATCGCTACCGTATACTGTAATGCCGTAGAGGCTTTCTGCAGGGCGATCGTGAGATCGTGNGTATTCTCCGTCTCACCAAGCGCCCACTTGATNTCCTCNTTTTCCGCATCCGACAGAAAGCTGTTGGTCGTATTCAGATTGTCAACTGCGGTATGTAGCAGGCTCTCAAAGCCGTTTTCTTTATAATCCTCAATACGGGTCGTGGGCGCCGCCTTGGCCGCCTCCTTGATCACGCCCGAAGATACGTTATATAATTCCGTAATATCCAAAGCCATTTTCCCTTCCTCCAACATTCCCCTATTTTTTATCTACACTCGGTACACCTTCACAGCACACACTTTATATCTGTTAACTNTTCAGTATATTCAGTCCCATNGTCGCAATATTCTTGCTGGCACTGAACGCGGTCGAGTTCGCCTGATATGCGCGGGACGCATCGATCAGGTTCGTAAACTCCGTGATGATATTTACATTCGGATACATCACATAGCCGTTCTCATCCGCATCCGGATGGGAAGGGTCATAGACCTTATTCCCCTCCGTCACATTATCCTCATAGACACCGGTCACCTTCACGCCGGTACCCGAATAGCGGTCTCCCGCNTGTAGTCCTGTATTTNACACCTGACGGAAAGGCGTCTGGGAATTTTTCTCCTGAAATACGACGATCTTTCTGCGGTAGGGCGTACCGTCCTCCGTCCTGGTCGTATTGGCATTCGCCACGTTCTGGGAGATCGTGTCCATACGGAAACGCTCCGCCGTCATGCCTGATGCGTTGATATCAAATGCCGTAAACATTGACATACTTTATTCCTCCTTAACAAACCGACTATTTCATAACTGACTGCAGATTCTTAAATTCCTGACTCACGCTCTGGTAAAGTCCCTGATAGACCACCTGGTTCTTAGCCAGATACACGCCCTCTGTGTCGGGATCCACGTTATTGCCGTCTATGCGGTAGGAAAAGCCCGCATAGTCCGTGTAAGCAATGGGGTTAAGACGGTTCAGCTTCACATCCGCCACCTTCGCATCCATGGTCTTATATCTGGAACTCCGCAGCGCCTTGGCAAGCTGCGTCTCAAAATTCACATCCTGTCTCTTATATCCGGGTGTATCCGCATTGGCAATATTGTTGGAAATGGCTTCATTTCTGAGCCACGAAGCGTCCAGCGCCTTATCTAAAACATTCACATAATCAAAAGCATGCGTATCGATCAATGAACTCATAGTCACACTCCTTCCACCTTAATAGAATCCATACCATATTTCATTATAAAGAAAATATTAAAAATTACAAGGTTTTTCGATACATTTTCCCAAATTAGTCTCCTCCAAATGCATCAAAAAAGGATCTACATCGCGCAAAATCGGCACTTTTCGCAGATCCTTCTGACAATTATTACTAAAACCTTCCCTGCTCCTTGAGTTTTTCCACTTCCTCAAACACTACATCATTTAAGACCTTGATATAGGTTCCCTTCATGCCGGAGGACCGCGATTCGATCACCCCTGCACTCTCGAACTTTCTGAGGGCATTGACAATGACCGAGCGTGTGATCCCCACTTTATCCGCTATCTTACTGGCGACCAGAATGCCCTCCATGCCGCCCAGCTCGTCAAAGATATGAGTGATGGCCTCCATCTCGGAGAAGGAAAGCGTGGAAATCGCCGATTTCACCACTGCCACCTTGCGGTTCTCCTCCGCATTCTCCTCGCTGACAGCCCGCAGCATCTCCAGTCCCACCACCGTGGTGCCATACTCACACAGAATGATATCATCGATATCGTACTGGTCATCGCTCTTATAGAGGAACAGGGTCCCCAGCCGCTCGCCGGAGATCTCTATGGGTGTGATCACCGCCTGAAACCGTCTGATGCCGGAGCTCTCAAAGCCCAGCGTCTCCAGGTTTACGTTCTCCTTCGTGGAGAGCACCGCCAAAAGCCGCTCGTTGAGCATGGGGTCTATGAACCCGCCCACATGATCCACGATCAGCTCCGTGATGGATTCCACCGTAGCCAGATCGCCGATCCCNAGCACCTTNCCCTTCCTGCTCACCACCAGCACGTTGGAGGCAAGGATCTCCTTTAAGACATCGCAGATGTCATTGAATACGACCTTGCCCGAATTATTGTTGTGTAAAAGTTTACCGATCTTTCTGGTTTTATCTAATAACTGCACGCTGCTCATGTGGTTGCTCCTCTGGTATATGCGTTATAAACTATAACAGTTCAGAACACGCCATTCGCAAAATCGCGCCTACAGCGCTTTCCGCTGCTTCGCAGCTATTTTTGCTCATAAGCAGGCGTTCCCTCAGACCATCATCTGTCTGTCAAATTCATGCAAGCATGATTTGCCATGCAGATTCGGTCTGGCTGAACTGATAAAGATATATTATCACACTATTCGAGGATTTTCAATGTGTTTTTAATACAATTTATAGGCAATTCCTGTAAATTGCTGTAAATTTTCAAACATTCTGTACACTTTACTCTGCCGCTTTCTCCTTGGGCATATCCTTGACAAAGCCGCACTCCTCGTCGGAGCATACCAGCTTATTGCCCTTTTGCAGCATGATGGAGCCGCAGCGGTCGCACTTCTCATCCACAGGCCTCTGCCACACCATGAAATCGCAGTCCGGATTATCGATACAGCCGTAATACTTCCGGCCTTTCTTCGTCTTTTTCAGTACGATGTCCTTGCCGCACTTAGGGCAGGCCACGCCGATCTTCTCAAAATAGGGCTTGGTGTTGCGGCAGTCCGGAAAGCCCGGGCAGGCTAAGAATCTGCCGTGGGGGCCATATTTGATCACCATCTGTCTTCCGCAAAGCTCGCAGAACTCATCGGCAAGCTCATCGGCGATCTCCACCTCTTCCAGTTCCTTTTCCGCCTTCTCCACAGCCTCCTGTAAGTCGGGATAGAAGTTTGCCACCACCGTCTTCCATTTTACGTTTCCTTCCTCCACGCCATCCAAAAGAGCTTCCATGGTGGCGGTAAAGTTTACGTCCACGATGGAAGGAAATGCCTCCCTCATCATATTGTTCACGACCTCGCCCAGCTCCGTCACATAGAGATTCTTGTTCTCTTTTACGATATAGCGTCTGGCAAGGATCGTCGTGATGGTGGGTGCATAGGTACTGGGCCTTCCGATCCCCAGCTCCTCCATCGCCCGCACCAGAGACGCCTCCGTATAGTGGGGCGCCGGCTGTGTGAAATGCTGCTTTTCTTCCAGGGCGAGCAGGGAGAGCTTTGAGTCCTCCGCGATCCCCCGGATCAAGGTATTATTCTCTTCCTTATCGTCCTCCTGGGTGTAGACACTCATAAAGCCGTCAAACTTGAGCTTGGATGCCGCCACAGTAAACCGGTGTTCCCCGGCATCTATCTTCACCGATGTGGTCTCATACTGTGCCGCCGCCATACGGCTGGCCGCAAACCGCTTCCAGATCAGCTGATACAGCCGGAACTGGTCTCTGGACAGAGATTCTTTGATATCCAAAGGCGTTCTGCTTATGTCCGTGGGACGAATCGCCTCGTGGGCGTCCTGTATTTTCTGATTTGACTTTCTCTCCTGTGAGGCCTCCGCCGCATAAGTCTCCCCATACTTTTCCAGAATAAATGCGCGTGCCGCTGTCTCGGCCTCCTCAGAGACTCTTGTGGAATCCGTACGCAGATAGGAAATGATACCTGTGACGCCGCTTCCCTTGATCTCCACACCCTCGTAGAGCTGCTGAGCCAGCCGCATGGTCTTCTGCGTCGAAAAGTTCAGCACCTTGCTGGCTTCCTGCTGGAGAGTGGATGTGGTAAAGGGCAGGGGCGCCTTCTTGATCCGCTCGCCCGTCTTTACGCTGCTGACCAGGTAAGAGACGTCCGAAAGCTCCTTTTTCAGAGCCTCCATCTCCTCTCTGGAAGCGATGGAACGCTTCTCCTTCGTGGTGCCGTAATACTTTGCCACCAGAGGCTTTTTCTCCCCCTCTATCTGCAGGTGCGCATCCAGCGTCCAGTATTCCTCCGGAATGAAGGCGTTGATCTCCTCCTCCCTGTCACAGATGATCCGAAGCGCCACCGACTGCACGCGGCCCGCACTCAGGCCTCTCTTTACCTTCGCCCACAGCACCGGTGATATCTTATACCCCACCATGCGGTCCAGACATCTTCTGGCCTGCTGGGCATCCACCAGATCCATATTGATCTCTCTGGCATTCTTCAAGGATTCCTTCACCGCAGTCTTGGTAATTTCATTGAAAGTGATACGGTACACCTTCTTATTTTCCAGCTTCAGTGCGGCGAGCAGATGCCACGAGATCGCCTCGCCCTCGCGGTCCGGGTCGGTTGCCAGATAGATTTTTTCCGCCTTTTTTACTTCCTTGCGCAGATTCGCCAGAATGTCTCCCTTTCCCCGGATCGTGATGTAGCGCGGCTCAAAATCATGCTCCACATCAATGCCAAGAACACTTCTGGGCAGATCCCGCACATGTCCCTGACTGGCCGCCACCTCATAGTTGGCGCCCAGAAATTTTTTCACTGTTTTCACCTTCGCAGGTGACTCCACGATCACCAAATATTTAGCCATAGCAATTCCCCTATTCGCCGAATACTTATTAACGTGCTACACTATACACCAAATTGTAAACGGTTGCAAGGGAAAATTTATTCTTACTTACCTATTCAATGATTTTTCCAGCCTCTCCATAATCCTGCCATATTTTATTTCATAACCCGCATAAAATAACTGCCGCTCACCTGTCCCGCATATCCGCCCGCACACAGTTCCAGAAGTTCCCTGAACAGAACCGGCAAAGCGATTGTTTTTCCATATTTTTCCTCATATCTTTGCAGCAATTCCTGCGTCGGGAGAGGATTGACATCCAGGACTTCCCACAATTCTCCCTGTATGCCATCCAGAAAGAGCAGCCTGCCCTGCACCGGCTCTGTCCACTCCCCGCCCTTTCCGGCAGCTCCTTCCAGAAATTCTTCCAAAAAATCCTCCGGCGTGGTTACTATTCCGGCCCCCTGCCGGATCAGACGGTTACAGCCGCCGCTCAGGGGATCCGTTGCGCGGCCCGGCAGTGCGTAAACATCCCTCCCCTGCTCAAGTGCCATATCCACAGTGATCAGCGTGCCGCTCTTCTCTCTTGCCTCCACCACGAGTATCGCGTCACAAAGTCCGCTGATAATACGGTTCCTGGGCGGAAAAAGGAACGCTTTCGGCTCGGTTCCCGGCGGATATTCGGAACATATCCCGCCGTCAGCCAGCAGCCGTTCATATAACTCTTTATTCTCCCGCGGATAACAAAAATCCACGCCGCATCCCAGAACTCCCAGCGAATAACCACCTTCTCTCAGCGCAGCACTCTGTCCGATGCCATCAATTCCACGCGCCATACCGCTGATCACCTGTACACCAGCCTTTGCGAATGACGCCCCGAACTGCTCCGCCATATATCTGCCATACGAGGTACAATCCCTTGCACCGATCAGAGCCACCGCCTTTTTTTCTCTCTGCGGAAGCTTTCCGGCATAGTAGAGAACATACGGTCTATCGGGAATCTGAGAAAGTCGTTCCGGAAACTGCGGCTCCTCTTCTGTCACGAGAAAAATCCCCTTCTCTCTCATGCGCTCATACACGTCTGATACGTCATATCCTCTGCTAATTTCTGACATTCGTGTCGCTTTTTCACGATACCGCTCCGAAAGTTTCTCCGAAAGCTCACCCGAAACGGTCATCTGATAAAGCTCCCGAGGCGTCCACTGAGACATTAACGTCCGCAAAAACCTTCTGCTTCCCACACCCACAGCCTGATACAGCCAGTGTATGTATGCTTTTTCTTCCTCCGTCACTGTTACCGTCTGCGCATCTTTCATTCCAGCCACTCTCACGCCGCCCCCTTCCTTAATTCCAGTATTTCTGGTCGGACTGCCGGTAACAGATTGCCTCCGCCAGATGCATTTCCCCGATCCTGTCGCTGCCGTCCAGATCCGCAATGGTTCTTGCCACCTTCAAAATGCGGTGGTAGGCTCTGGCGGAAAGCTGCAGCGCGGCAAACATCCGCTCCATGTAACGAAGCTCCGCCTCCCCCAAAACACAGTAACGTTTCACATCTCCGGCTGCCATATCTGCATTAAAATGGAGCCCTGTACCGGCAAATCTGTGTACTTGTCTCTCTCTGGCCGCCATCACCCGCTCCCTGATCCGGGCGCTGCTCTCCTCTTTTCT
This sequence comes from Lachnospiraceae bacterium, assembly GCA_014804615.1. Classification (GTDB taxonomy): domain Bacteria; phylum Bacillota; class Clostridia; order Lachnospirales; family Lachnospiraceae; genus UBA3282. Next base: position 96,708 of record JAAUZL010000001.1, on the reverse strand, counting down.
TTTTACCGTCAGATCCGCAAAGGCCATAGGCAGCGCCTCCACACAGATATCCATGCGGTCCAGGATCGGCCCCGACACTCTGTTCAGATACCGCTTCACCTCGTAGGGCGTGCAGCGGCACCGGCTCCTGTCCGGATAGAATCCGCAGGGACAGGGATTCATAGCGCCCACCAGCATAAAATCCGCAGGATAGACATAGCTGCCGCTGTTTCTGGCGATCTGCACCTGCCTGTCCTCCAGAGGCTGTCTTAAAATATCCAGCGTCTCTCTCTTAAATTCCGGCAGTTCATCCAGAAAGAGCACACCTCTGTGCGCCAGACTGATCACGCCCGGCATGGGCAGGCGTCCGCCGCCCGCCAGAGCGCGGCCCGTGATGGTATGATGGGGATTCAGGAAGGGTCTCGTCCTTCTCAGAGAATCGGCGGAATTAAGCAGTCCGGAAATACTGTAGATCACCGCTACTTCCATCCCCTCCTCCGTGGACAGAGGCGGCAGGATCGACGGAATCCGCCTGGCCAGCATGGTCTTACCGGAGCCGGGCGCTCCGATGAGGAGCAGGTTGTGGAATCCGGCTGCCGCCACCTCCGCCGCCCGCTTCGGTCCATGCTGCCCGTTGATATCCGCAAAATCCGGCAGAGACTCCGCTGTTTTCTCCTCCTGCACCGTCACAGGCTCATCCTGCTCCTGCGGACTCTGCTCTTTCCCGGACAGGACCGCAACCGCCTCTCCGATATTTCTCACACCCACAACCTCCATCTCCCGGACTAACGTCCCCTCCCAGGCATTCCCTGCAGGCAGAAGGCATCTCTTAACCCCCTTCTCCGCCGCCTCCCGCACGATGGGCAGCACGCCCTTTACGGGCTTCAGCTCTCCGGAAAGTCCCAATTCTCCCAAAAGCAAGGTGTCCCGCACCGCCTCCTGGGGAAGCTGTCCCAGAGCGATCATGATCCCCACCGCCACAGGCAGATCAAACATGGTGCCGTTTTTGGGCAGATCCGCCGGGGACAGATTGACATTGATACACACAGGCGGCAGTTTGATCCCTACATTTTTAAGCGCCACTTTTACGCGCTCCCTGGCCTCCCGCACCTCAGACCCCGGCAGACCCACGATCTGGAAGCCCGGCAGTCCCTGGGAGACATCCACCTCCACCTGAATCAAATGGCTGCAGATCCCATAAACGGCTCCTGATGTAGTTGTACTGAGCAAAAATATTTCCTCCTTTTTCTGTTTTTTCTGTTGCATTACAATTGTTATTTTTCGGAATTCTGTGGCGAAACGCCCGAAATTAATTGAACTAAGAATAGTCAGAAAGTTCCGATAAAATCATTATGCGCCAGGTGATGTGGCTTTGTCAAGAAAAAAACCGAAAAGGGAAAGACTGTGAAAGCCTTTCCCTTTTGATTATTGTTGTAACTATTTTGAATTACTCCAGCAAGAACATCTGGGCACGATTCAGCGACACGCTGTCCATGCTCAACGCCTCCACACTCTGTCCCGCTCTCGTATAACGGTTCGTGAGCAGCACACAGATTTCTGATGTCTCATCGTCCCCGCTCTGCAGAGCCGTCAGAGGCGCTTTAATACGGTACACCTTACCAGGAACAAGTCCTTCCGACACCTCTACCAGACGATTGTTCTCCACCGCCCATACAAGACTTGTAAAGGCCGTGTAATCGGCTGTGTTGACCGTGCCGTCCGCCTGCAGGAGCGATGTCTCTGCGCCCGCACCCGGATTCTTATAATAGAGAGCAAGCTCCGTGGTCTTGTCACGGGCAATATTGTTATCCTTGAACCGGAAATACACATCCACCGTTTCACCCAGAATACCGCCCTGCGTACCATCCCCGCCTTCCTTGAATGCCACGTCATAGGGAACAGTGACGCTCTCCACCTTGGTCACTCCGTTAAAGCCAGCCACAATGGAAACCTGCGCTTTATGCACACCGGCATTGTAAGCCGCCATCAATGCGTTCACAAAGATCTTACACTCGTCTATTCCGGCTCCGTCCGGCGTCTCCCCGGTTTGCCTGTTATATGTATAGGGATACTCTGACTGTCCCACATACACTACATTTCCCTTGCTGTATGCATAGTAGTTATTTCTTCCGTCGCGCGGCGACACGCTGTATCCGCCTTCGTATCTCCCGTCGATCAGGGTAAACCATGCCGTTGCATAAGCCTGCCCCGCATCTTTTGCCGTTCCGATATCCAACAGATAGTCAGGCATGGAAACTTCCGTACCTTCCAGGCTGGCTGTCTCACCAATCTCATATGGCCATCTGGAAATCGTACCGTCATTGATCCGATCCGCAAGCAGACCTTCTGTCTTGTTAAACATGCCTGCCGCAATGCCTTCATAGCGGAATTTGGAACTGCTGTACAGACCCAGTCTGCCGTAGGTCTGTTCCTCACTCTGTCCAAGAACTGCCGCCGGTATACCAAGTCTTCCCTTATCTGTGGATGCGCCCGCAGAGGAAACCAATATACTTCCTCCCGCGGTAATATAATCATTTACGGCTGTCGTCACGACATCTCCGGGATTTCCGCTCTCGCCAAATCCTAACACCACTACATCCCACAGGGCAAGGTAGTTCGCGTTCTTGGAAAGCCGGTCTGCCAGGACACTCGGCGTGACAGTCTCGATCTTCCAGTTCATGTTCAGGCTCGCTTCCGCTCCCCTCAGGTAATGAGCCAGCATAGATTCCTCTATCTTCTCATACTGCTCCTGTAAATTTGCGCTATTGTTTGACACATCGTCCAGAACCTGCAGCACCCAGACCTTTGCCTCGTCATCATTGCTTATGGTAAAGCAGCCCTGTGTCGCAGCACGCCGATACCTGTTAGCCGCATCTGTCACTTCCAGTTTCCAGGGCACGATACCAAAACTGATCTCATTGAAATCAACGCTGACCTTACCGCCGCCCTCTGCCTCTTCATACAGATACTCGTCAATTTCCTCCTCCGGCGCATAGACACCGTCGTAATTCAGATCGAGATACAGATGCCTCTCCAGGCTTCCCCTGTATGTCTTATCTTCTCCAGCCCTGTCACTCGTAATACGGTACTCGATCGTACCCCGGAGAACACCGGGCTTCTCGGGTACAGTCTCCGTCCTGATCATATCGGAAGCAATCTGCTCCTCGGAATCATCTTCGCCGCTCTGCCCTTCATACCGCAGTTCGATCTTAGGCCGCTGTGCATTTAACTGCATCGCAAACATAGCGCTGCTGTGCACATCCTCAATCGTATAGATACCGATGCCATTCTCATCATCATCCGACCCGCCCATAGAGATCGCTTCTTTGAGGAAAGCATACATCTGCGTATCGGAGTCGATGTATTTTGTATTGATATCCTTTTCCTTCGCGCCTCTGGCAGTCTCGCCCTTAAAGCACTCATTCTCCACCACAATGGGGTAACCTGCCCGCAGATAATCTAAGAGAGCCTCTTTTTTCTGCTCCGTGATGTCGCTCGCATCGTATCTGGCATCACTGCCCGCCACACGATCTCCCGTATGGTATACCTTGCCGTTCAAGCCGCTATCGTTATAGACAGCAGACAAAATTCCTTCCTTATCCCTCTCACGATAGAGGCGCTGTCCGTCCAGACCGATAAAGATCATATTGTAATCCGCATTAATGTCCTGATAGCTGGTATTGAACGCTGCCACTGAACTCAACGTGACGTTTGTCTCGATCATTTTTGAGCTTCTAAGGATCTGCTGTCCGTCCCCATCTCTGTCATCTCTCTGCCAGTACAGGACAACTCTGTCCTTATCTTTGTCCGCATCACGGTGCAGGTCAGATTTTATGTTCGCCGTAGGCTGCAGCTCCAGGATCGACAGATCCTTATATTCCCCGACCAGACCAAGCGAATAGTTGATGATATACTGCACTGCCATCGCCTTGCTGATCTTCTCGGATATTTTTTCTCCCTCGGGCAACAGGACATTCTCCGCCCGGATTGCTGCCAGCACCTCGGTAAATCCTCCCGCATCTTCCTTATCAAATGCATCCGGGAAATCGTCCGCTGCCAACACCGTACTGCTGTTTACCATATAAACATTTCGGTTTACATAATGGCATTTATTATCCGTTTTATTCGGAAACTCTTTGGAATCCTTGTCAACATTCATCAAAACGCTGGCCGCCAGATCAGACGATTTTGCCATCTCATTATAGAAGGCGGTAAGATCCTTTTTCAGGAAAGCCTTTGCCAGCTTCTGATACTTGGTATTCTTATAACCCTTCTCCGCATCATCATGCGTTATAATCCCGTAATCCACGATGATGGGCTTTAACTCTTCCACCGCCCCGTACAACAGGCTCGTGATAGCCGTATCAGAAATATCCTCCAATCCGTCCTCGACGCCCGCCTGGATATAAGTCTTTGGCGCGGCTGAGTCAAGGAACAGTCCGGTGCCCTCCTCCAGGTAGACAAGGTCCGCCTCCTGCACCAGTTCATACGTCACATCGCCCGCAAGCACTGTATCCACCCTGATCGCGAAATCATCGGAAGCGTTGTCCTGCGACTTCAGGGAATTAAACACATAACGTCTCAGAAAATCTTTTCCACTAGCACACTGTATATATACCGGCGCATTCTGTACTTCTATATAAAGCGGAAGACCGACTCCCACTTCCTTCAGGTCATTCGCCTGTATATCGGTATTCTGTACTTCGGCATCCGGGGACACGGTGTCCGTCACTGCAACATTTTCCAAGCTGCTCCTGGTAAGCTTATACTCTCCCGCTCCTTCCCCCACATATTCAAACTTTGCCGCAACAGAAGAGTCCTCAGCAAGGGGCTCCGCCTCGTCCTCTGCGTTCATGCTGTTTGACAGCAGACCCTTTTCCAATACATAGCTGTCGTAAGGCCGCGCTTCACCCTCTTCTGTTGAAATCAAGATAACATCCTTAACCTGATACAGATACTCTTCTTCCTCCGTTTCAACATAGGTAAACTTTAAGATGCAAAAAGTCCCCTCTGCCGCTCCGGAGGTGGAAGGCACTTCCGACTCTTCAGACTTATCCTCCTCAGATTTCTCAGGCTGTTCTGACTCACCTGACTCATCAGGCTGTTTCGACTCATCAGATTCATCGGACTGGTCCGGCTCACCAGACTCCTCAGGCTGTTCCGGCTGGTCCAGCTCATCGCTCTGCTCCGTGCCTACACACAGATACCATCCGCCTTCTGTCTTCGCTATCTCTGGGAAAGACTGTGGCTCAGCCGGACTCTCCTGACCACCCTGATTGCCGTCGCCGCCCTGACCATCGTTGCCGTCCTGATTGTCATTGTCGTCGCCGCCATCATCGCCGCCCTGATTGTCATTGTCGTTGCCGCCATCATCGCCGCCCTGATTGTCATTGTCGTCGCCGCCATCATCGCCGCCCTGATTGTCATTGTCGTCGCCGCCATCATCGCCNNNNTCTCCATCGCCCGGATCCGGCTTGGGGTCCGGATCAGGTTTCGGGTCCGGCGTCGGTTTGGGATCCGGACGCGGCCCTACCGTACCCGTATAGTTCCCTATCACGCCCGCATATACATATACGCCGTCTTCCACACGATACACATTCGTAGTTTCGGAATAGCTTCCCGCAAGTTCCTCCATGCTGCCGCTCGCTATAATATCAGCACGGTATCCGCTCACGGCCATCGCAGGCCCTTCAAAGATCACCTCATAATCTCCCGTGCCGCCTTCCGCAAACGTATAGATTCCATCCGCCGACAGCGTATTCGCAGCAGAGGAGGCAAAGGATACACTTCCCTCTGTCAGTTTATAATCATATCCTTTACCGCTTCCTTTTTTCACAGTGGCATAGAGTCTTCCTGTCGGATAAGGGACCTCATCAGTCAACCTTCCGTTCACATCATATTTCAACGCTTTCGGGTCAACAGGATCAAATATCTTGGTCCACGTGCTGGCTTTCAGGTTTTCTACCGTTCCACCGTAAGCCTCCCGATAGGCAAGCCCGTTACCGCCGCCAGCAATGACTGGATCAGTCAATTCTTGTCTCTTCACAAAGTCATAGAAAGTCGTCTTGTCGTCCCCTGTAAAAATGCGGGATAAATCCTGCTGAATGGGCGACTGTCCCGGTGCAAGATACCCGATGGTTCCCAGAGAAAAGTCATAGGTTTTACCATCGATCATAGTGGTCGCCTTTCCGGGTACAATATCCAGAATGACAAAAGGATTATCCTCATTATGCTCCTCCACGACCTGCTTTATGCCGCCGAAAGACTCCTTCGCCAACACCGTGGGCACGGGTGTCCTGTCATAGGGCGCCATATAGATCCCTGTCACCACAAGCGCTGCCGCAACCGCAACCGCCACTGCACGTCCCATAAACTTTTTCGCTGACACACGCTTATGCGGTCTGTAGGCCTTCACATTCTGTGTCTGTCCATTTGCCGGATTTACACCGCGCACGCCATAGTCGTCTGATACGCGGATTTCGGGATCCCCCCACATTCTGCGCTCGTTCTCTCTCTGCAGAACCCCGAGCAGATGCTTCATCTCCCTGTCCGCCGCTTCATAGTCGCGATCGACCGCATCGTCGGACACAGCGGTGCCTTTTTTGCCTTTAGACGCCAGCATCCGCCAAAACACCGCAAAGGTCGTCACCGCTCCAACAAGGAACGCTGCAAACAAAACGATCGGGTTTATAGGTTTTTTGTCTCTATTTTGCTGCATATTCACTCTTATTTCCTTCTTCCCCATAAGCAATACCCTTATTCCACCGTTATCTTATCTTAGTCCACTTTGTTGCTCCGTCCGTACATTCGAAAGCGCTATATTCCTCAGCCTCCCAATACTTGTTTACAAATATGATCCTGTGTACATTTCCGACATGCTCATATTTTATTCTGACATTATTAAGTGCGTTGGTATCAGCATTCCCTGAACCATTAAATGCCACATAGCTGGAATTGCAGTCAATTGCTGTTGTACCGCCCCTAAACGGGAAATTGCTCTCCGACGGCAGCGGGAAATACATCTCCAATGGCCCATTACCGTTAATCATCAAGCCTTCCAGATTGCATACCAGATCTATTTCCTGAGTTGCAACTGATTGCAGGAACTCCCATTTGGTTCCATCTGCCTTGCACTTATATCTGCCATAGCAATAAGTTCGAATCTTTTTCGACCCCGCATCGACTTCCTCTATGCAAGGTTCAACCTCCCAGGCATTATCGCTCTTGATATATCGGTAACGAACATAGGAGATCGTCGTATTATATGCATAGGACCCTCCATCCGGCATAGCCGCCACCGTCAGGCTGCCGGCTGAGGTCTGCCAATCCAGACTCTCGATATTGGGGAACAGCGAACTGTTCTTCATATCCTTCGGCAACGGGAAATCCAGCTTACCCTTGAACTTCTCATGGTTGACATCCATCGTAAAATCGCCATTGATCTTCACATGGATCGTGCTGTCATCAAACTCATAGTAGCGTACTTTTCTCGGCAGATTCGGGAAGTCGAAGCCCTGCCAGCCGATGATCGTATAATGGCCGGGATCCTTATTCTGATATAACATACCGGGAACGATATGGTAACTGCCACAGGCCTTGTTCGGATCACCGCCGCCTTCCCGTTTCATGAACATACTGCCTTTGGGATCGATCACCACCGCCCCGTCCGCCAATGTATTGCTGCCAAAATATTTTATATTCTGGCTATTTTGAATCGAATCTTCATCTACGATCGAATCTTCATTTGCATAATATATTTTCTCCCACTGAGACTGATTGCTCCCCTCCCCTTTATAGAGACTATTGGAGATATAAGTCCAGGCGGAGTTATCCTCCACGATATTCTCATAACCGACAGGCCTGATCTCTCCGACGATGCCGCTGCCGGCGCCTACCGTAAAGATATTGACCGGATCGTAGGTAATATTTTTCCCTGAATATCTAACTCCTTTATATTCATAGACCAGCTTCGGACGATCCAGCTTGGCGTAAAACACTTTGCCATGCCTGTATTTGGTTCCCTCATACCCGTATGGTCTGCTCTTACTCAGATGCGAGAAATATTCATCGCGGATCGTGTCATTGCTATCCGGGTAACCGCCCTGTCCCTCCACATACCTGTCTTCCGCTATCGGGAAGATAGCCTGTATATAGAAGGTATAGCTTCCGTTCAGATCCAGATCAAACAGATCGGGAGCAATACGTAAGTTATTACCGCCGCCAATGGTGAAATGCAGCAACACTTTATCCGGTTCCTTCCCGGAATTATCCACTACCCGGATCGCGGTCACATACTGGTTATAGTCTGTGGGCAGTCCCGCGCGGATCGACTCATCCAGTGTCTCCACACCATATTTCAGAGCGCCGCCGTAAGGTTCCGCATCCTCCATGCTTTTCTTCACCGTCAAGGTAATCTCGCCGTGCACATCATCATAAAGCCTGTTTTGGGACAACTCTGAAGTCGCAGCGATTTTGATCACCGTGCCCACTTCCGTGCCTGCTTTCACACGGTACTCTGTTGCCTTCATACAGTCTCCTGCATCCACTATCTCAACAAACTCAGCGCCCTGTGTAATGCGCCAGTTTACCACATCAAAATCATGGGTGATAGGCTCTGTACAGCCGCTGCACTCTACGCCGATCTTCACGCCCTCGATTGCGGCACCAATAGTAAATTTACTGCCTGCGCTGACTTCGTTCGGCCCATTGTCCGCATCCTCATCGTCCGTCTTACTCAGCGTCACCGCGCTTACTCGTTTTATGTAAACCACCATGGAGCAGGACGCATGGTTGCCGTCCGAATCCACCGCGTTGGTCGTGATCACCACATCGATCGTCCCCGCCGGCTCGTCTGTCGCCACCTGCAGGATGCCGTTCGCCGTATCCGTAAAGGCAGTCTGGCCCGAAGGGCTGTTTCCACCCGGCGTTGCCAAAGACCAGGTAACGCTCCTGTCCGCCACGTTGTCTCCCGTCACCTTGGGAGTGGAAAAATGATAAGTCTCGCCGGGCTCGAGAATAACCCCCGAGTCCCTGGGCGTAACCGAAAGTGTCTTTCTCTTATTCAACGGCGCAAGCTCTGCGTCATTGACACCCACCTTATTGCGGATGGTAACATTATTGGAAGTGACATACTCCTTGGTGCCGTCCAAAAAGGTCAGGGCAAGCTGCACCACGCGCTTCTCTTCCACCTGACTCAAATCTACTGAAAAATCCGTCACATGTCCTGCCAGCTTGACCCAGCCGGAACCCGCGGGATCCGCAGAATCAAAGGTCGGGAAATGAATACTCGCCGTATCCACATCCGAGGGCTGCACATCCAGCTCAGCATAGTAAAGCGTCTCCGCATCCTTGCTCCAGTAAAAATGATAGTGCTTGTTGCCGTTGCCCGCATTTACCGTCTGGCTCGTCGCACCACCCGGAACTGCAGGCGCCGTCTCCTCTACCACACCGTTGTACATGATCAGGCTCTTATCCTCAGGCGTAAAGGTAAATTCCGCATCCTTCAAAGCCTTCTGGGTATTGCCGCTCGCGTCATATCCCACGTAATTTACACTTCGAGTGGTGTCGATCACCACATCCGACATCTGGTTTAAGGCAAGCTGCGACTCCTGCTGGACATTGATATCGCTGTTTCCTGCCGCGTAGCTTTTAGAACCGACCATAATAAACGCACATACCGTCAATACGACGATGGACAGAATCACTGTCGCGATCAATACTTCTATTATGGTAAAACCTTTTTGATTCTCTCTCACACCCATCTCTTCACCCCGCTGCTCTTCCCAACAACCTTCTTTCGCACACGCAATGCTTTCCCTTTTCTACACTTCTGCTATGGTCCTGTCACCCGATTTACTTCCGACTTACCTGTAAGCTCCGTCAGCACGATCTCATAATTCTTACTGCCGCCCACCACATGGAGCTTCTCATAAATATTGCCGCTCCCGTCCTTTGTAAAACCGCCGTTTGCACGGTCGAACCTGATCTCAATCTTATTTCCCGCCGTAAGCTCCGTCTCCACGCCGCCCTTGGGCGTATATGCCACATACACCCTGCTTGAGCCCACCTCCTGAGGTTCCGACGGCACATACGTGCCGCTGCTGTCCCTGACATACATCCGCGTGTACACATGCTGATCCGTATCACGGTAAAGCTCCATGTACGCGGACGACCTGCCCATCGTTGTCACCTTGCAGTCTGCGATAGCACGCTGTATATCATTGGCACAGCTCTTCGCGTTGGCACTGAACACCATAATAAGAGAATAGAACACCGTGCTTATGATAAGCGCAATAAGGGCGATTACAATAATCAGTTCAACCAGAGAATAACCCCTGTTATCTTTTAAATAACGTTTGTTATCCACTCTTCCGTTTCCTTCCTGTTATTTCTTGATCCAGTTCATGTAGCGGACAAGCTCACTATAGTCGAGCACCAGATTGCCCGCATCGTCCATATCCGGTGCATCCGCCCCGTTCAACATACTGCCGCCGCCGTTTACAAACATATCAATTGGCGTTCTGGTGTCGCCGGTGATCTCACTCTCAGCCATCAATACATTGGCCAGATCAGTTCCGCCGCGTTTGATACTGTTTCCTCCGGTCACAGTGATCTTTCCCTTCGCGATGATCAGACCGGTAAAGTTTTTATCCACCGTCACGTTTCCGAAGCAGACGAGAAGCCTTAACTTGGACGCATCCACACCGCTGATCCCTGACAAAGTCACATCGCCCTGGGCAACATACGCCTGCAGGCCCGACGAAGTCTTATAAATCACATGATTCACATGATTGTCGTTCAGGTACTGCTCTACCTCTGTCTCCTTGATGACACCGTTAAACACATAATGCTTCGCCGCCTCCACAGGGTCGATATCGGGATCGGCAAGCGCCGGGGGCGCAGTTTCCGTCAGATTATAGTTTAGGCCCTTGTACTCGGCTCTGATCTGATCGGTGAGCGCAAGCACAGCTGCCTCTGTCCTGTCGTTTGCCACTTCGTCCGCATTGATGCCGGTCTCCGTGTAAGCATCCGGATCAACAGGCGCCGCAGGGTCTGCACCCTCTTCCGGCGTTCCTGTTCCGTCTGTTCCCTCCAAACCTAAGGTAGTCTGATCAACGCCCGTCAGCAAGGTCACGCCGCTCGTTGAGAGGGCGCTGCTCACCAGACTGTTGCCCAGGATCGTGTACTGTGTCATAGGGTCCGCAAAATCTCCCAGCTGGAATCCCCCTGCGAGATATCTGTCGAAATAGGTATCTATCTCTTCCCTGTTGGCATCGAAATCGTAATACTGTACAAAGTACCGCTCCGCGTTCGTCTTATCCATGACCAGATAATAGTAAAGCAGCGTGCCGCCCCGGTAAGGCGCATACACTTTACGGATATGATTCATATCCGCCACGCCGAACTCCCGCAGACTCTTGCCGTTCAGACGATAGACTTTCCTGTCAAAATCCACTTCCTTGAAATCATCGCCGTACTCCGCCTGAAACGCTGTGATATCATTTTCCTTATCGCCATTGATAGGGTTCTGACCAATGTTGACCTCTCCCTCCAGCGTCCCGATACATTCCGCGGGCACCAGATAGGCCACCTGGCCACCCTTGATGGTGATGGATTCTCCCATCATCACAGGCGTCTTCGGCACCGTAACTCCCGGCGCTGCCGGATTCGTATAACTCGCCTCATCACCCGCCGCATTTCCGATATTAGAACCGATATAGGAACGTCCTGCGAGCAGCAGTCTCGTCACAGCCTGCATATCCACTGTGGAATCCTTACCGTTTATAATAATGGCGCTGCTGTCCCCGGAGTCCGCAGCCGGTTCTCCCGGCAGACCATTGAAAGTAGACGTGCCATAACCATAATATTCTTTTGTAAGTGTAACCTTGCTGCCAACTCCATCCAGAGTCAGGTCATTTGCCACATACACCTTGCTGTCCAGACTCGCCGTCGAGCCGTCAAGCGTGATATTTCTCGCATACACACGATTATCCTGCCCCGGTACATCTCGAACCACCAGACTTGACGTAGGATCTACCTTGATATTTCCCTTCGAGATCACACGCAGGGAATCTTCCATCGTCAGATTTGTTACGATCGTTCTGTCCTCTCCGATCTTCAGGCCGCCCTTTCCGTCCACATCCGTGCCCGCATAGATGCTTCCCTCTGTCTTGATGGGACCGTTGACCTTTACATCGATTCCCTCATTGCCGATCAGGGAATACTGATACAAGCCATCGATGGAACCGTCGTTCTCAAAGATCAGCTTTGGCACATCCAGACAGATGTCCGTCTGCACGATGGATACTCTCTCCTGGTCGTCCGTGCAGGAGACATAGATATTCTTGAGGATGATACTGTTATTATTTACGATCTCCATGACAGAGTCGCCCAGCGGATCACTCAGCGCATTACCATGATCCCATGCGTCCTCGTCCACACCTGCACCAGCGGTCCCCCTCTGAAAAATGCCTGCATCTATATATGCCTCCAGTATCGTTCTGTCGTAGTAACCCGCGCCGCGCGAGGTATCCTTAAATTTGTCAACCAGCGTGTCCGTATATGTGGTCATAAAGACATTGGAGCGCTCCTCCTCAGATTCCAGATTGTCCCAGTTCGCCAGCACTTCCCGGTAAGCAACGCCCACTGCCTCGGCGGACTCCCGGCGCAGTCCCGACATGACCTGCTCCACCACTTCCTCAGCGCTGTAAAAGCTGTTCTTGTTGCGGATATCCGCCACTTTTATCATATAGTTCATATAGGCCATCCAAAGCAAGGTGGTAGCCAGAATCCCGATCATCGCCATCGCAATGATCACGATAACGATAGCGGATCCTCTGTCATCCCGCCTCTTTTTCAACCACCTATAGAGCTGTGTCATTTTTCCGCCTGCTCTCTTCATACCCCATACTCCATATCTCTGCCGCTTCCGTCCTTCTCAACGCCGCCCATACGACCGCTGCCTATCATCAGTTCGTCATACTTCCTCCAATTACGACCTTCCGCATATCGTCGGGGAAACCGCTCGCCGCAGCCCCCTCCTCATAAATGCCGACCTGCACATCATAGATCAGTTCTGTGGCTTCACCGGGTGTTCCCGGTTTTCCTAACGCACTGCGTACCCCGTCCAACGTAAAGATGTTCAACTGATTTAAGTTTCTACCCGTCACACTAAACTGTGTCGGAATCTCTATCGGCGCACCCGCCAGATATTTGGAACCCACCAGATTCAAGCCCAGATTCGTCTTTAGGGTAAAATGATCCGGGTCAAATCCATACGTGTCATTGATCTCAATTTCAGCCTTATATGTCTGCTCCGCTGTCATCAGCTGGGGATCCGTCAGATATTCCGGATCGCTCGGATCTGGCAGTCCTGTAACCGAATCGATAACCTCATGCCGCTGTTTCGCGATCAGAAGATTCAAGTCGGCTCCTGAGCTGTTGTTTATGACGATCTTGTCAGGAGCAGACGCTCCATAGAGCGGATAATAAAAGAGATTGACATTAATCTCCTCGTCGCCCGTCGCTGCATCCACCATTCTCGCGATACTGCCGCATCCCATATTTTCCACCCAGATATTGGAACCCATATACCCTGAAGTTTGCATGACCACATCCGTGCCAGTTGCGTCCTTACAGGTAAATTCGTATGTTTCCGTAACTTTCATATCCACCTTGGGACGTCCGTCTTCATCCACCTCCGCGCTGACCGACAGATCGATCGTTATCGTCCGCTTGACATTATCAAAAAAAGTGGTGAGGTTCTTATAACATATGTAATCCGGCTTTGAGGGATCCTGCAGATCACCATATGCAGTGTCAAGATCCCCGTCCGCAATCCCAGACGCCCTCAGTTTATCTTTTATGGCAGTTTCCATGCCGCTGTCCTTAAAGACACTCGTCAGCACCGCCTGCCTGATCTTTTCTGCCTCCACAAAAGTGCCGTTGTTCTTATCGATGCTCCTAGCATCCGCCAGTGCCGCATCGTTAAACTTATAGGTCTCAGATCCGGTAGGCGAAACCAAATGGGCATCGTGATCTTTCATTGCCGATCCCGTCGGAACCGATGACATATACCCTCTGCCGTCCACTACGATCTTCGCATCGAACTTGCTGCCCTGCATGGTAACATCTTTCATGCTGAACACATAGAGCCCGGTCGCAGGATTGCCGGAAGGGTCCACCTCAAGCGCGGTCTCCTCCGCCACGCCGCCCTTGATCAGTTTGCTGTCTATCACATAGAAACCGCTTGCCGGATCGGCAAACTGCTCTTTTATCTCCTTGATATTATAAGCTTTCAGTCCTTCCATAATATCCTGCGCCGCCGTGGTGGCCCGCAGAGTCTTTCTGGACTTGATATTGATCCTGTTAGAAGAAACAAACAGATTCATAAGCGGGATCACGATAATGGCAAGAATAACAACCGCTATTAAAAGTTCCACCAAGGAAAATCCGGCATCTTTATTCAGTTTTCGCCTGTCTGCTCCCGTCATCAAACCGCAGTTCCTCCTGTCTTACTTCTCACTACTGCTCATCTTCTGCGTTCTCGCCCGCTTCGCCTTCCGTGCCGTCCTCCAGATCGGGAAGACTGCCCTCGCTGCGGATCACCCTCGTACCAAAAATATTATCCGTGCCGAGAAGCACGCCGCCAAAGTCAGGCTCTTCGTACTCTTTGTCCTCCTGATCGGGCACACAGAACATATTCACTGCTGTGGTGCCTCGCAGGAGCCCCGTCGTCTCGTCATAGACCACTGTCAGATTATCAATGACCATACGGTCTGTCTGCATGCAGATATTCTTGACACTCCGCTTCAGCCCCTCGTAAGAAACCTCGTAGTTGATCGTGGTCTTGCGGTTCATCAAATGAAACGGGTTCACACTGTCCGTACTCTGCTCTACGGTTTCCGGTGTCGGTTCATCCTGTGTTCCCGTCGCGTCCTCGATCTCCTCCACCTCTTCGATCTCATAGGTAGCGCTATGCTCTTCCTGGTCCGTCTCCGCCACAAAAGGCACCTCAACCAGGGCATCTATGGTAACAGACTGCACCTCCATAGGGGCAAGCAGCTCCTGATTGATTGCCAGAAGGACCGCGTTCTCCTCCCGCACATCCACCGGGAACAACTGATAAATCTCCTCCATCTCCAGACGCATCTGCGCCGTCTCGCTCTCATAGGTGTCCCTGTTATCCGACTTGTTCTGCAGATCTGCGATCCGCTCTTCCAGCTTCGTGTTCTCCTCTTCCAGCTTCTCCGCCTTCTCCATCGTCGGCTGGAAGACTAAGAAATAGGAACAGACAACGGCAAGAACCCCGATCAAACCTACTAAAAGTAATACGTCTCTCTTTGATACTTTCATCTCCCGCGCCTCCTATTCTGCCATATCGGCCGCAGCCGCATCTGTCTCTTCTGTCTCCTCAGGCTCGTATCCCACATCCTGATATGCCGCCGTCACCGTAAAGTTGACCGTATGCTCACCACTCTCCTCATTGTCTTCCTCCACAAGGGAAGTCACCGTCACCATCTCCGGGACCAGAGAGTGGAAGGTACGCATCTGCTCCACCGCTTCACCTGCGTCATCCTTCGTCTGCACCTTCATATTGATGGTCACTTCGTAGGCATCACTGGTAAATGAAACCACATTCACATTGGAGGGCAGCTTATCCTCCAGCTCACCCAGGAATTCTTCCAGTTCCTCATTCCGGCTCTCTGTCGCCTCATACATGGCTTCCACCATGGTGTGCTCTGCCTTCACCGCAACATACTCATTGTAAATCGGGATAATGTCTTCCAGACTGCCAGACTCCGCTTTCAGCTCCATGTTCGTCTTCGTCAGCTGCGCATAGTTGAACAGGGAAAATCCCGCAAGCGCGGCACCCGCCACAAGACCGACGCCACACACCGTGTATGCAAGCGGCGCCCAGTTTGTCCCCTTTTCGCCGCCTTCCTTCTTCGCTTTTTCCTTACCGCGTTTTGCAGTCTCCTGTTTAAAGCCCAGAGGCGATACTGCCGCGCCCACACAGGCGATATATTCACTGAAGCACTCGTTCTTAAAGTTGCGCATCAGGTTCCAGCCCGCCGCCTCCTTCAAGACCGTCACAGGCATATTAACTTCATGGGAAAGAATCTCGCCCAGACCTTTGAAGTCCGCGCCGAGACCCGTGATCAGGATCCTCTCGATCGCTTCACCCGATCCTCTGGAGGCATAGTAATCAATAACACGGGAAATACCGCCTATCAGCGGCATAACGGCATCCCGCACATCATCCATCGCCCGCCCTTTCGCTGTTTTTACAGGGGCTTCCGCACCCTCTGCGGCACCGCCTGCGCTCTCCTCCGGGGCGATACAGTCATTTCGCTGCAGGACACGGATTGCCTGCTCTATAGAGGTAACCTCACCCCAGCAGAGCGTGTTCATCACCGTCTCCATAACTTCTTCCACACCGTAGGCAACGCTTCGGGTGAACGTCAGCACGGAATTTTCCACCGCCATCACCAGAGAAGCCCTCTCGTCTATCATAACGATGATGTGCTTTCCCTGCGCACACTCCTCTTTCACCACCTGATAAATACTGTTGCTGGCGTAGTCGATCGCCGCCACCTCCAGCTTCAGCTCTTTTGCCAGATCATAATAGCCGGACAGAAGAGAGGTAGGCACCGCCATCACGAGCAGCTTATACTGCTGGGAGCCTTTCTGATCCCCGACCGTGCCCAGAATGGTGTGAGCAAGCTGGTACTGGCTCAAGTCCACCGGGAAATAATCTGTGGCATTGGCATTGACCACATCTGCAATCCTGTTCTCCTTTACGAAGGGGATCGTGACCTCACGGCTGGCGATTCTCGAAGAAGTGATCGTGAACACCACCTGTTTCGCCTTCACATGGTGCACAGCAAGCGCCCGCCGCAGATTCTCCACATATTCCGGGGAAGCCGTCAACACGCCATCGTTGATGACCTCCGCACCATTTTGAACCGTAAAGCTGTTGTATATTTTGTGTGTCTTCGCCTTGTAGTCCACCTCACAGACTTTGGTAAGCGAATAACCGATCTCTATCGTGATCGCTTTGGCTGCCATGTATCATTTCCTCCCTCATGTTTTACTCTGTCGTATTTTTCCGTTCTGATTTCTTATCTATATAGGGACAATAAACCTGCCGGGAATGCCGTGCAGGTATTTTTCCAAGTCATTATGGTATCAACCATATCATAATCAAGCCATTGGGCTTCTATATCATCATATGCCGTCATCCTGATTCGATGTCATCATATGATGTCACAGAAACCGCCCGAAATACCAAGTGAGCATCTGCTCTCCCCACAACGCCGCTATCAGGACGCCTAGGGACAAATAAGGACCCATCGCCAGCACGCGGCCCTCGCCGCTCACTTTCATACGGATCACATGGATGACTGCGCCGAGGACACAGCCAAGCAAAAAGGCCAGAATGATCAGTTTCCAGCCAAGCAGCAGCCCACAGGCCGCCATCAGCTTCACATCGCCGCCGCCGATCGCTCTGCCGCCGGTGGCGTAGTACAAAACAGCCAACACCATACTGACAGCTAAGAGGCCGATCAGGTAGTTCAGGATATGCTGAAGATCCGTCACTGCCCGGATCAGCCCCAATGCCAGTATAAACAGATTGATTCCAAAGGGAATCTCATAAGTCCTAAAGTCGATCACGCTCAAAACAATGAGCGCGGAAGCCAGCAGACAGTAGAGTAGGGATTCTATGCTGAGGCCGCCTGTCCATACGATACAAACGTACAAGATTCCGTTCGCCGCCTCAATCAGAGGATACTGGACAGAAAGTTTAGCGCCGCATTTGCGGCATTTACCCCGCAGGGCAAGGAAACTGGCTACCGGAATCATATCGTACCACTTGAGACGGTACCCGCAGCTCATGCAGTGGGAACCCGTCTTCACGATATCCTCCTGATTCGGGATGCGAAAGATGCAGACATTCAGGAAGCTGCCGATCACAATGCCGAAGAGGAATATGATGCTGTAGAGTATGATGTCCGGTAACATATCGTTTCCTTCTGTGGGGTGTTTTTATAACACGTGTTACTTACGTCTTGGTAATTATGTTTTGTTTCTCAGTGCTTAGGTGGTAGGGATCTTACCGGAAACTTCAACAGTACCAGCCTTCTTTACCACATTCCAAACCTTTTTCGTTGTGTCATATTCTAACTCAATATCCATCTGGGCTGCCTTATATGCGGTGGACTGTACCTTGCCGCCCGCTGCCTGCGAAGCATCCAGCATGCCCTCACCGGTAATATGTGCCTGCAGATCAGCAGAAACTGCGATCTGGTCACTGTTAGCAGCGCTGGTCAACGTGTAGCTCTTTGTGCTATCCAGAGTGATGTCAGGATCCGCTGCGATAACCTGCATAGCGTTGATGTACTCAACGATGGTTGTCTGGTCGGATGATACTCTACTCTTCTCCACATATTTCAGATACTGGGGTGCCAGTACTGCGATCAGGATTGCCATGATGGCAATAACGATGATCAGCTCGACGAGGGAGAAACCTTTGTTATTCATGTTTTCTTTTTTCATTGTTTCCTTCTCCTTTTCATCATGAATTTGATTTGATTGGTTTACAGTTGCTCTATCTTAAACGCGGCTGTTCCCTACTCAGGCGCGCTTAATTCCTATTACTATTCTACGCAGAAACGGCTTACAGGTTATCCAGCGCAGCGTACATCGTTACCATAGGTGCCATGACCGCGCCGATCAGGATGCCGACAACGCCCGCCAGCACGATGATGATCATGGGCTCCATAGCCGCCATCAGGGACTGTACCGCCATCTCCACTTCTTCCTCATAGTAGTCCGCCAGCTTATTGAGCATCTCCTCAGTGGAGCCGGCCTCTTCACCGATCCGCATCATATGGAAGACCATGGGCGGAAACAGACCGCAGGTCTGTATAGGCTGAGACAGGGGCACGCCGATCATGATCTGCTCGAGTGCATCCTTGAGCGCCTCCTTAAACCAGATATTCGTCATGGTATCTGCCACGATATCCACCGCCTCGATCAGAGGCACGCCCGCTGTCAGCAGGGTGCTCAGCGTTCTCGCCATCTGGGCGCTGGCGGATTTTACCACCAGATTTTTGACCGCTGGGACTTTCATCTGTAGCTTCCCGAAAACGTGTTTTCCGGAATTGGTCTTCGCGTAGGTCTTGAGAGCAAATACGATAGCCGCCACAACCGGCACGATTATGTACCATTTGCTTTTTAGCAGATTACTCAGGTTGACCACCGCCATCGTGATGGCCGGGAGTTCCGTTCCCAACTGCTCAAACATATCCATATAACTGGGGATAACGACTACCAGCATAACGACCACGACCGCCACCGCGACAAGCGCCACCACGATCGGGTAGATCATCGCTTTCTTGACCATCGCCTGGGTCTTCGCGGACTTCTCAAACTGTATCGCCATACGCTCCATGGCCGTATCCAGACTTCCTGACGCCTCGCCCGCTCTGGCCATCTGTATCAGAAGCTCCGGGAACACCCCTTCACGCCCTGCCATGGAATCCGCAAAGCTCTCGCCCTTCTCCACGTCCGCCCTCACCTCGTAGAGGGCTTTCTTCATCTTTTTATTCTCCGTAGAGTCTGCCAGCATATTTAATGTCTCGATGATCGTGACGCCGGCTCTGGTGATGCTGGCAAACTGCCGGCAAAACACCGCGAAATCACGGGCCGTAGGCTTCTTGCCGCCAAAATCAATGCTGATATCCTTGGTCAGCGCATTCTGCTCCGTGAGTTCCAGCACAATAAGACCCTGATTCTTCAGATCTCTGAGTGCAAGATCCTTGTTATCAGCGTCTTTACTGCCTTTAACCTCTTTTCCGCCTTTATCGATCGCGACATATCCCCAGACCGCCATAGCATTTCCTCCGTACTTCCCCTTTGTACTTTCACACAAGAGTTCGCTCACGACCCCCTGACCTAATGCCAGAGATACTAGCGCCGATTCTATCTTTCGGTACTAATTTACTATATGTATTTATTACTATAGCACTTCCGCCTTGAAAATGCAACACAAACTAACATTCCCGTTTTGAAAACGCAACATGACCTAACATTCCAAAAAACATAAATGCAGTCACCCCCTCCCACACAAAGCCCGCCGTGCAGAGTGGATAGCGCCACGTCAGCGTCACCCGCCCGGCGCTCTTTGCCGTGGATATCCTGATATCGCCGTCTTCCGTCTCCTCCACGGGCAGCAGTCTCACGGTGCCGTCCGCCTCTGTCACACTAGCCGCCAGATGAGGATCCCAGGCAAAAGAAAGGGTGTAATCCTGCGCTGCCTGCGCGTCAAAGGAAAGCGTCTGCATGTTTTCATCTGTCAGCGGAACCATACTGCCCGTCTCGTCCATGCACAGGCTGTCCGTACCCGCAAGCTCCACCAGGTCATAGCGATCGTTAAAGGAGCAGACCCTCTCCACGCGGATATCCGGCAGTTCCCGCAGGGCTGCGATAACGTCCTCCCTCCGATCCTTCCAAAACAGAGATCCCCCGTTCTCTCCTGCCAGCCTGTCGTCCGCAGGCGCGGTCTTATCCAGAAGCAGGTACCGCACGCTGTTGTCAATCAGCTGTTTTTGAACCGTCTCCGGCTGCTGCCGCAGATTCTGATAGAAATTTTCCAGCGTATCCGCATTGGCATACCTGGCAAAAAAATCTGTCCCCGAATAGACCGCGTCAAACATCTCCAGCCTGCTTTCCTCTGTGGCGATCTCGTAGCCCGACAGAGAAAATACACCCACGGCAGTCGGAAAATTTTTGGTCAGATTATGAGACTGATCAAAGCATCCGTCACTCAATCCCGAAAACTGCAGGAAGGCGGCTGTCCGGTAGTTTTTGCCGTCCGCGCCGGCAGCCTCGATCGCAGAGAACGCCGTCTCCTTCTCCTCCGAAAAATCTCCCTCAATCCGCATATCATACAGACCACTCACCAGCTTGACTGTATCGCAGGCATTGACCGCGCCCACGCAGACATACACCGCCGCCAGGATCGCCGCCGCAGACCGCAAGCGTCTTCCCGCCTTCTCATAACCGCCTGCTCCTGCAATATAAGCCAGCGTCAGAACCGCTAGCGGCGCTGCCGGAAAAACAGCCTTAAAGAAATAGCGGAAATTTCGCACAACAGGCATGACTCCGAGTAAACCGGCCGCCGCTCCTCCGCTCATCAGCGACAGGAAAAAGAGCAGTGCCGCCGCACAGCCCGCTATCGTCTTCTTTTCGTGCGACCAGACAAGCGCCCTGTCATATCCCGCCCGCAGTTCCTCCCGGATCCCACGCAGATTCCCAAGCTCCCGCGCCCGCTTCAAGAAGCGGCCGATCATGCGGAGCAACGCCGCAAACAGCAGGATTCCTACCAGACCCATATAACACACCAGATTATCGTCCCGTCCCATCACATAGGAATCCAGAAAAGAAAAGCCGCTCCCGTGCCGCTGTAAAATGCCCTGCGGGATCACGGAGTGGATCAACAGGCTGAAATACAGGAGAGGATACTGCATATATTTTTCTTGCTCCTGAAACCCGCCGGATGCCTGCACAAGAAGCAGCAGCATGGGCAGGGAAAGGAGAACTCCAACCGACACATTGGCACACAGCACCATAAAATAACGTTTGTTTTTTAATATTATCATCATCAGGCTAAGGATGCCGAACAGAATATAATGATAGAATGTATACTGCACATTTCCCATCCACAGATCCATCGCCAGAACGATACCGCAGGCGCAGTACGAAATTTTCCCTTTCTGTGTACAGCACAGGAAGACATAGACGAGAAGGGGCACCAGAAAATAGTTATTGAACACATAATACCAGACACAAAAAGCCCAGAAGCACCCCATCGTGCTGTAGGTCAGGGTCATAAGAAGCGCCAAGGGCTCCTTACAGCCGAGCCGCCTGCAGGTCAGATAGAGGAAAAGATTCCCCAAAACCACCATCAGGCCGATGTAAAAGGTGATGGCGTCTATCCCAGCCGGCAAAAGCTTCGTGACGGTGTACGAAAGCAGGATAAACGGATTCATAACGCCGTAATACCCCTGTCCCGCCACGGACATCCCCTTCATCTGATAAAAATCATAGCAGTAGATCCGGCCCGCCGTCCACAGATCCTCGTAGGCCCGTTCCATGACAGGATACCACTGCGTTCTGTTGTCGTCGATCAAAAACACCTCCGGGTTTCCTCCCGCGAGCAGACAAACATAGCAGATCGACGCCAGTATCACCAGCAATAATCCCGCCTCCGGCGCACCCGTCCTCTTTGTTTCCTCTCTCATATCCCGTCATTCCCCCGCTTGCAATGGACGCAGTCCGGTCTCCTCCAGCAAGTCCCGCCGCACATGGATATCACTCCTATAATAACTCGCTCCCGCTTTCCACACCTGCCAAATGTCTTCCTGATGAACCAGCACATAGTCCCGCATACTGACTGTCCCGCCATAGACCGCCGTAAGATCCGGCAGCATCCACAGCACCTGGGGCGGCTCCGCCTGCCCCCAGCTCTCATATTTCTTCTGCGTCTCCTCCTCCGAAAGGCGTATGTGGGTGATGTAGTTGCGGTCATCCCTTCCGTCATTAAAATTAAAAAACAGGTTATGCTCAAAATAAGGCGCAAGATTTACCGTCATATTACACTGATTGACATCCGTCACACTGACGATTCCTTCCTCATCATATGTGATCGTCCAGCTAGCCATCATCCGATACTGATCCAGATGATGCTCTCTGATAAATGCCGCTTCCCTGCGTCCCGGCGCATAGTTCTTACAGACATCCTGCACACAGGCCGCTCCCGCCCAATACAGGGAGACGCCCATCGCCAGCGTGCCGACTAAAACCGCCGCACAACGCGCCGTACTCGCCATATCTACGGCCGCATCCCGCCCTCTACACTCTGTCTCTTCTCCGGGCGGACATACCTCCATCGTTCCCTCCACATCTCCCTTGCTCGCCGCACAGGCCCAGCACCAGAAACAAAAATAAAGCAGCCCAATCCCGATATGATGGAGTGAAAAATACATCGCAGCGGAAAAAACGGCAAACAGGCTATAGGGAAGGATCAGCAGCAGCACAGCGCCCCTTTTTCTGCCGTAATACAGGAGCAGCCCCCAAATCAACATGCCGATCAGAGCACCGCTGACCAGTGCCGAAGGCATCAGGTATGCCTGGGGAAGAACGATGTGATCGCTGTAGATATCCGTAAGCACCGCATCCGCCGGCAGCACAAGAAACGTATAGAGCAGCCGCACGGGAAAAGGATTCTCTATGGTCTCGGAAGCGGACGCCGTGGCATAGGTATCCGGCCTCGGCATGATCTGCCAAATCACACAGAGTGCCGCCACAAGAAGGACCGCCAGCCACCAGATCCGCCTGTCCGCAGCCCATCCGCGCAGCATCTCCCGAATCGCCGGACCACCCGAGCCTCTGCTGCCCGGTTTCCATGTCCCCTCATTCCAAATCTCCCACAGCCAGACCAGTGCAAGACCGCCCGCGATGACGATCCCATAGGCCAGAGTCACACACATGAGGAGCAGCACCGCCACATATCTGCCCGGTCTCTCGTTCCTCCTCCGATAAGCCATCGCCAGAAGCACAAACGCAAGCGTCATCACACAGTACACTCTGGAGATCACGCCATATTGATAGAAAAAGAAGTAAGTGAACGGGAGCAGCAGCCGCACCAGTCTGGGAAAGGGCGCATACCGCAGGATCAGAAACACTGCCGTCCCCATAAACGCCAGACTGACAAGCGTCAGGGACAGCTCATAGGGAGCCCCCGCTTTCGCAAGCGGCATCAGGATCAGATGCCACAGCGGCGGATGGCCCTCATAATGCGTCGTCTCAAGCAACAGCGTCCTAAGCGATGCCGAGCGTGCGATCTGCCACGCCTCCGCCTCGTCAAAGAAGGGCTCATGCACAAGCGCCATGCCCAGATGCGCCGCCGCGTAAACGAGGAGGACGAGGATTTCCGGCCACTTACCTGAGACGGCCTCCACCGAAAGGTGGAGGCCTATCATGCGTGTCGCTGCTGTTTGAAGCAACCGATACATTTTATATAACACCCGATATTTTTCGCAAAAATCAGAGATCAAAGGATACCCTCATCATTTCCTGCACGGAGGTGATCCCCTCCAGCACGTATTTTGTGGCGCTCATGCGCAGGGTGTTCATCCCCTCCTCCAACGCCTTATTCTTGATATCCTCCGCATTTCCGCCCTTGGCTATGATCGTCTTTAAGGGCTGAGTGACCTCCATGATCTCATAGACACCGATACGCCCCTTAAACCCGGTGCCGTCGCACCTGGAACAGCCGCAGGGCTCATAGATCGTCACATCCTCATTCGGAGCAAGCTGCAGAAGCTCCAGCTCCTCCGCGTCCGCCTTTTTCTGCCGCTTACACTCGGGACAAAGCCTTCGCACAAGTCTCTGGGCGATAACGCCGATCGTGGCGTCCGCGATCAGATACGGCTCGATTCCCATATCCGCCAGACGGGTGATGGTGCTGGCTGCGGAGTTTGTATGCAGAGTCGAAACCACCAGGTGTCCTGTGATAGAAGCCTGCACGGCAATCGAAGCGGTCTCCTGGTCTCGGATCTCACCGATCATGATGATATCCGGGTCCTGACGCAGAATGGAGCGCAGGGCGGAGGCAAACGTCAGATCCGCCTTATTGTTGGTCTGCACCTGATTGATACCGTCGATATTGGCCTCCACCGGGTCCTCTACGGTGATGATGTTCACATCCTCTTTATTCAGCTCACTGAGCGCCGTGTACAGGGTGGTGGACTTACCGCTTCCCGTAGGTCCCGTCACCAGCAGGATCCCGTGCGGGTGTTTCAGAATATGGTCAAATTTTTTCAGTTCATCGGGCTTTAAGCCGAGCTGGCTCTTTTCCTTGGTCAGCGCATTCTTGGAGGTAAGACGCATAACGATCTTTTCTCCGTAGACCGTCGGCAGAATGGATACACGGATATCAAACTCCTTCCTGTCTACGATCTGGGTGATACGGCCGTCCTGCGGCTTTCTCTTCTCGGAAATATCCATACCGCCGATGATCTTGATACGTGCCACGATCGCCGGCAAAAGCCGGATGCTGTAAACTGATTTCTCGTAGAGAGCGCCGTCGATACGGTAACGTATCCGCACCTGTTTCTCCATCGGTTCAATATGTATATCGGAGGCACGTTGTCTGACAGCCTGATCGATCATACCCTTGACCAGCTGCACAATAGGGGAGTTGTTGACATCCTCACTGTACATATCCTCCTGCTCGACCATCTGGCTTTCTTTTTCTCTGGTATACTCCTCCAGCGCGGAATTTACCTCCGCCTGCCCGTAATACTGGTCTATCGCCATCATAACACTGCCCATGGTAGCGACTACAGGCTCCACCTGCAGATTCGTGATGATATTGATGTCGTCCATGGCCCCGATGTCCATAGGATCAGACATAGCCACTCTGAGCACGTTCATGTTATCCGGTGAAAATTCAATGGGGATCGCTCTGTGCTTCTTGAGAACATTCGCCGGCACAAGATCCAGAACTTCCTGCGCGATCTCAATGTTCTGCAGATCCACCATATCGTAATGAAGCTGATTACTCAACGCTCTGGCGATATTCTCCTCGGTGGTGATCCCCTCATCCACCAGCGTCTCGCCCAGCTTACGGCCGCTGCCTTTCTGCCGTTCCAGACCTCTTTGCAGATCCTCCTCCGTGATAACGCCATTTTGCACAAGCACGTCTCCCAGACGCACTTTTTTTCTCTTATAATCCATAACTTCCTCCCTGCTCAAACCGTCTGACGCGGTGGTATTTACATCACCTTATTCTGCATTCCGTCCGGATCCTGCGCAAATTGTATCGCCATATCCCGATCGATCTTTCCCTCATAATAAAGCTGTATGATAAAATCATCCATCGTGATCATACCCATCTTACGGTTGGTCTGCATGACAGTTGCCAGCTGATGGGATTTGCCCTCACGGATGAGGTTTCTCACCGCATGATTGGCGTGCATGACCTCAAAGGCAGCCACACGGCCCCTGCCGTCCAATGTCGGAATCAGCTGCTGGGAGATCACGGCCTCCAAGACGTTAGCGAACTGTACGCGGATCTGCTGCTGCTGATGGGGCGGGAACACGTCGATAACACGGTCCACGGTACTTGCTGCACCGATCGTATGCAGGGTGGAAAGCACCAGATGGCCTGTCTCAGCCGCCGTGATCGCCACACTGATCGTCTCGAAGTCACGCATCTCACCCACCAGGATCACATCGGGATCCTCACGGAGCGCCGCCCTCAGAGCATTGGCATAGCTCTGGGAGTCCAGTCCGATCTCTCTCTGATTGACCATAGCCATCTTATGCTGATGCAGATACTCGATCGGATCCTCCAGCGTAATGACATGGGCGTCTCTGTTATTGTTTATCTTATCTATGATAGCTGCCAGCGTGGTGGACTTACCGCTTCCGGTAGGTCCCGTCACGAGGATCAGCCCTCTTTTCCGCTCATACAGATTAATGACCGATTCCGGCACGCCCAAAACCTCCGGGGAGGGCACCTGCGTGCCCACAAGACGCAGCGCCATCGCGGCGGAACCTCTCTGTTTATACGCATTGACACGATATCTTCCCAGCTCCGGAATGGAGAAAGACATATCATACTCTCCGTATTTCTCAAACTTCTCCCGCTGCGTATCAGTCATGATCGAATAAGTGATAGTCAGTGTATCCTGGGGCGACATCTTCGGAAAATCCATCGTGATCAGATTTCCGTTGACCCGCATCTTAGGCGGAATCCCTACGGTGATATGTACGTCCGATGCGCCGGCATCACATGCGATTTGCATAATTTCTTGAATCGTTGGCATTTTTTTACCCCTTTATTTTATGTATTCTTATGAGATCAGATGATCGGGATCTCCACATATTCCTCTTCTTCCACCTGTATCCCGGATCTCTTCAACAGATCCATATCCATCACATGACGGTTATCCAGTGTCTTCATGATATCCTTGATCTCCAGATCCTCATACAAATCCGTGTCAGACAGATCCACGATGCTGTTATCCCGGAACATCAGTATCATGGGCCGCAGGATATCGGCCTCATTGGACGCAAGAACTAATGCCTTCTCTCCGGTATTCAGCTCCACGCTGACCCCGGGCACCAGGATATTGATGGAATTTATCAGCGCTTCTACCACCTTAGGGTGGAACACCTCAGGGTTGTCCAACAGGAATTTGAGCGCCGCCACCTCAGAGGCGGGCTCCTCCTCAAATTTCATGGCAGTCATCCGGTCGTAGGTCTCCGCCACCGCGAGCACCCGCGCGCCGTTTACCAGCCTGATCGAAGAGATATCCTCCCCTGTCTCCATGCTCGCCAGGGTCTTTTGCGCCTGTGAACAGATCCGCTTGATATTAGGTCTGGTGGCAAAGGCGGTATCCAAAAGATCATGCCCAGCCACCTCTCTGACCGCCATCGGTATATCGATCACGCTGCCCCCGGATGCATCATCCGACTCAAAACGCATGATCTTACCGATATCATGGACGAGAGCCGCCTGTACGGTCTCCATCTGTTCCTCCACTCTCATATTCATAACATGTGCTATCATTGCGCAGAGGATCGCCACATTCAGGGAATGCTTATAAATGTAATCCTCCTTGCTCCGCAGATTCTGCATAAAATTGATCCGCTCGTCCAGATGCCCATAGTTCCTGATAATATTGGAAGCGATCATTTCCATTCTCTGGGCCCGCCCGGAATCTGCGATGGCGTCCAGTTCCTCCCTGATCGAGAACACACACATGGTCTGAAAACGTTCGAACTCGATATCCGCCCGGGTCATGGGCGGCACCGGCTCCGCCGGCTCCAGGATGAAAATCCCCAGCAGGCCAAAATTCCGGACGCTGTAGATACCCTGTTGCGTCAGCTTGGAATTTCTCTCGTAGAGCAAAACGCCGTTCTTATTATAAATAGGACGCGCAAGTCTCATCCCTGTCTTCAGATCCTCTGTTTTGATAAAACGCATGATCCCGTTTCCTCCTGTCTGCACTCACATCACGCCAAAGGCCGCATACCCTTCCTTCAGCTTCTCAAGCGCCCTCTTTTCAATCCTGGAGACATAGCTTCTGGAGATACCGAGCCTGTGCCCGATCTCCCGCTGGGTCACCTCTCTGCCGCCTGTAAGACCGTAACGCAATGTAATGATCTCACGCTCTCTGGCCGAAAGTCTCTCATCGATCATCCCTTTCAGCCTGCGCAGCTTATCCTCTACTTCCATTCTGTCTACCACATCCACCTGATCCTGTTCAATGATATCGAGCAGGCTGATCTCGTTTCCCTCCCTGTCCGTACCGATCGGCTCATAGAGGGAGACCTCTCTGGAAGTCTTTTTCTTAGCCCGTAATAACATCAGAAGCTCATTGTCAATACAACGCGAGGCATAGGTACTCAGCTTTCCCTTCCCTGCATCAAAGGAATCGATCGCCTTGATCAAACCGATGGTACCGATGGAGATCAGATCCTCCATGTCCTCATCTACATTCTGGTACTTTTTGGCAATGTGTGCCACAAGGCGCAGATTATGCTCTACCAGAATCCCCTTGGCCTCCCCGCGCTCTCTTTCGCTGCCCGTTTTAAGGCGCCCCAGATAGACGGCCTCATCCTTCGCAGAAAGTGGCTGGCTGAATGTTTTCAAAAGGAGCCTCCAAAGTCCATTTACTCTATTCTATGACCCGGCGGCTTCCCTAGTGCCTTTCCATCTGTCCCAATTACGCTTCTTATTCTATATTATACCGTGATAAAGTGGGAAATTCAATACTGTTCAAAACAGAAACTCCGCAAAAACGCGGTTGCTCACATCGATTCCCCTCGGAGTCAGCCTAAGACCTTTCCCCGCCCACTCCAAAAGCCCCTGCGCCGTCAAACGGGCAATCTGCTCCCCGTAAACCTTCTCCACAGATGTCCCGAACATACGCTGAAAATCCGCCGGGTCTATCCCCGCCGTCAGACGCAGCCCCAGAAACATAAATTCCTCCATCCGTTCTGTCTCAGAAAGCTCCTGTACTTCCAGCCGGCCCGTTCTCCGCAGCATTTCCGCAAAAGAAAGCCCTTGCGGAGATTCCGTCTTTCCGGACATACGCTCCACGCATTCGGCGTAAGCCTTCACGACTTCCGGATTCTTCCACCGGATATTCGCTGCCATAGAGGATGCGCCCAGGCCGAAGCCCGCATAATCGCCTCTTAGCCAGTACACCTTGTTATGCCGGCACTCTCTGCCCTCTCTGGCGTAATTGGAGATCTCATAGCGATGTAAGCCCGCCGCCGCCAGAAGCTTCTCTGTGAGCAGATACATCTCCCGGTCTTCCTCCTCGGTGGGGAAAGTATAGCGATCTTGGTTTACATAAAGTGGTGTTCCTTCCTCCAAAATGAGGCTGTAAGCAGAAATATGCTCCGGTTCCAAAGCCGTCACACGTTCCAGCGTTCTCCGGTAGGAGTCCACACTCTGCCCGGGCAGTCCCGCCATCAGATCAATATTGATATTCTGAACCCCCGCCTCTCTCGCTAACTGATAGGTCTCAAGAAAAGCAGCATAGTCGTGAATCCTGCCAATGCGCGCCAGCTCCTCATCATCCGTGGACTGCAGGCCGATGCTGATGCGATTGATACCGTATGTTATGTAATTCTTCAATTTCTCCGCCGTCACCGTGCCGGGATTGCACTCGATGGTGATCTCCGTATCCTCCGCCATCCAAAAGCAGCTCTGTATCTGCTTCAGGATCTCTCCGATCCGGTCTGCCGGGAGAAGACTTGGCGTACCACCGCCGAGAAAGACGGATATGACCCTGTGCTCTCTATAAAATATCGACTGTTCCTCTATTTCCCGGCGCAGCAGGTTTACATAACTTTCCATCTCACCGTCCGACGCGGGCGCCGACAGAAAGTCGCAGTAAAGGCATTTCCTGCGACAGAAGGGAATGTGAATGTACAGGCTTAACTCTCTCACACCCACACCCCGCTCAATTCTCATCCAGCTTCAACACGCTCATGAAAGCGCTCTGGGGGATTTCCACATTTCCCACCTGCCGCATGCGCTTCTTGCCTTCCTTCTGTTTCTCGAGCAGCTTCTTTTTCCGGGTGATATCGCCGCCATAGCACTTGGCGAGAACGTCCTTGCGCATGGCCTTGACCGTCTCTCTGGCGATGATCTTGCCGCCCACAGCCGCCTGGATCGGAATCTCAAAGAGATGTCTGGGAATCTCCTCCTTCAGCTTTTCACACATCCGGCGTCCTCTCTCATAGGCGCTGTCCGCGTGAACGATGAAGGAGAGGGCGTCCACCTCCTCATGATTGATCAGAATATCCAGCTTGACCAGCTTGGACTGCTCATAGCCTTTCAGCTCATAATCAAAGGACGCATACCCCCTGGACCGGGATTTCAGGGCATCAAAGAAATCATAAATGATCTCATTTAAGGGCAGTTCATATTTTAAAAGCGCCCGGGACGCTTCTATATATTCCGTGCTGATATAGCGGCCCCTCCGCTCCTGACANAGCTGCATGATGGGGCCGATNAACTCGGAAGTNACCATGATCTCNGCGCTGACCACAGGCTCCTCCATGTATTCGATCTCGGAAGGATCCGGCAGATTGGAGGGNTTCGTCAGCTCAATCATCTCCCCGTTGGTNCTGTGCACTCTATAAATAACACCTGGTGCGGTTGTCACCAGATCCAGATTATACTCTCTCTCCAGCCGCTCCTGNATNATCTCCAGNTGCAGCAGTCCCAGAAAACCGCAGCGGAANCCNAAGCCCAGCGCTATGGAAGTCTCCGGCTCATAATTCAGGGAGGCATCGTTCAGCTTCAGCTTCTCCAGCGCGTCCCGCAGATCNGGATACTTGGCGCCGTCCGCCGGATACATNCCGCAGTAGACCATNGAATTGACCTTNTTATANCCGGGAAGGGGCTCTGCNCAGGGNTTGTTCACATCNGTGACCGTNTCNCCNACTGCGGTGTCCTTCACATTCTTGATGGAAGCNGTCAGATATCCTACCATGCCCGCCGCCAGCTCCTCGCAGGGNATAAACTGGCCCGCNCCAAAATATCCCACNTCCACNACNTCCGCNGTNGCGCCGGTTGCCATCATCCGGATCTTCGTCCCTTTTTTGACCCTGCCCTCCTTGATGCGNCAGAACACGATCACNCCCTTGTAGGAGTCNTAGACCGANTCAAAGATCAGCGCCTGCAGCGGATTGTCCGGGCTGCCGCCGGGAGCNGGTATCTTCTCCACGATGGCCTCTAAAACCTCNTCAATGCCGATGCCGTTCTTGGCNGAGATCAGNGGTGCATCCTGGGCTTCTATGCCGATCACATCCTCGATCTCGTTCTTGACCCGCTCCGGCTCGGCGCTGGGCAGGTCGATCTTATTGATCACGGGAAACACGTCCAGATCGTGATCCAGAGCCAGATAGACGTTGGCNAAGGTCTGTGCCTCGATCCCCTGCGCCGCATCCACCACNAGGATCGCGCCGTCACAGGCNGCCAGCGAACGGCTCACCTCATAATTAAAGTCCACATGACCGGGGGTATCGATGAGATTGAAGATATACTCTTCCCCATCCTTCGCCTGATAGATGATCCGCACGGTCTGCGCCTTGATGGTGATNCCGCGCTCCCGTTCCAGNTCCATATTGTCCAGTATCTGCGCCTGCATCTCACGGCTCGTCAAAAGNCCTGTCTTCTCTATGATCCTGTCAGCCAGGGTGGANTTGCCGTGGTCNATGTGGGCAACAATACAAAAATTTCTGATCCTGCTCTGCTCTGTCATGGTATACCTCCGCACATTGGTTCTTTCGCAAGTATACCAAATCCCNAAATTGTTGTCCAGTTCAGCCCGNGCNCCNTCGCNGCCTCTTTTGCTCAATCCCGCTCCGGCTCCTGTCCGCGAAAGACCAGNTCCAGNACATGNGCCAGCGGTTCACAGGCATTATGTATCTCCTCNTCCGTATTATTCTGGGCTCCCAGCTCGATCAAAAGCGTTTTNGGACANAGNTGCATATTATAGCGATAGGCTTTCAGATAGATCCTGCGGGCGATCCCGGGNTAGTATTCATTGCATGCCGCCTGCATCTGAAAAGAGAGCGCCAGATTATCCATAAGATAGGGATTCTCCAGCTGCTCGATCTCCCCCTTCTTCGTGCGGCACAGTCCGTTAAAGAACATGAATTGNGCCGTAGGACGCCCCTGCAGATCCATGACCANACGCCTGTCCGCCGGCATTTCGTCCCGGTGCAGATCGATCACCACCTCNATGGACGGATACTCCTGAAGCAGAGCCTCGATAGCCGGCAGCGCNTTGCTGTAGGCATAGTCNCTCTCATTATCATAACATCCGTTATGNTGTATCACATTGTAGCCNTACCGCTCCCGCAGCAGGGCNGCCAGATAAGCGCCNGCTCCCANAATTCCGTTGTTTTCATCTCCNTCNNCAGAATCCNCAAAAGCCTCTNTNGAATGGGTGTGATAGATCAGNATCTGNGGNNCNTCCCCGNTTCCCTGAATNCGCATATCCCTCTCCANCAGCGTTTCCGCCTGCAAAAGCTGNTCTCCCGCCACGGTGGTGCTGTCCACTGCGTAGAAAGCCTTGATGAGATCCTCATAGGCAGACANCTCCTCCCAGCGATAGTGATAGGTTTTCTCCGNCACCGGAACAAAGCTTNGNTCCTCCTGCNNNTCACTCTCCGCCATCTCCTCCTGCCTGGCGGACAGATATCCCTCGTTCTCCTTTAAAAAGGCGGACTNCATACTTTCCGAAAGGTGCATGGCGTCCTCNCCATACTCCAGAGCCTCCTCCGATACTCCCTTGCGGTCTTCATCGCTCCCCTCGTTCAAAAGCAGTCTGGCATAATCGCTCTCCGTCACGCGCTCCTCCCCGTTCTCCCAGAAATAGAGCAGCGCCGGATACTGCNNNAANANNCCTNTCACCCANAGATCTTCNCCCGTCANNCGGCGGCTTCCCTCATACATCCTGCANATTCCCGGCATATANGGNTCCATCAAAAGNCCCTCCNCNATCCGCAGAAAGGATGANGAAAACTCTATACACCCAAACACGATAGATATAATAACAACNGCTATCAATATAATTTTAAATACCTTATGATTCCTGCGCATACTAAGATATATGCAGGACGGACAGGACTTCATTCCTCACGCCGNCTCAGAAGTTCAGNGCGCTGTTGATCCCGTCACAGATAATGTGGCTNATCTGGCGGATCTGCTGATCCACATCNTTTGTGGTGACATACATATTGTTCAATTCTTTTAAGGTGGCNGGCCGNTCTCCCATGGCNTCCCCNACGATCGTAGCCGCNTCCACCACCGTNGGCACNCCCAGCGCCAGCACNGGAATATGCAGTGTCTCTTTGGTGATGGCNTTNCNNTGATTNCCCACCCCGGAGCCCGGATGNATTCCNGTGTTCGTGATCTGGATCGTGCGGTTGAGNCGTTTGGTCGATCTGGCCGCCANNGCGTCTATGGCGATCACCAGATCCGGCTTNGTCTCCCCGATCACNCCCTTGATGATCTCNGCGGATTCCATACCGGTCTTTGCCATAACACCCGGTATTAAACTNCTNACCAGATGCATCTTGGTACGGTTNTATGCCACCTTGCCGTACTCCATCACAATATGTCTGTTGATAAAGAGATTATCCACCACATTGGGCCCCAGGGAATCCGCCGTCACCTCCCGGTTGCCAAGCCCNACCACCAGGATCGACTGCTCTTTCTCCGGATCCGGCAAAAGATCCCTGANCTGNTCNGCCANTATCTGTGAGATCTCCTGATGATANTCNTCCTCCGGCTCCGTCATNGCNGGNGCCTCCAGCGT
This sequence comes from Lachnospiraceae bacterium, assembly GCA_014804615.1. GTDB lineage: Bacteria > Bacillota > Clostridia > Lachnospirales > Lachnospiraceae > UBA3282. The sequence goes on along the minus strand of JAAUZL010000001.1, from coordinate 62,803 downwards.
GANATAGGTGCCCATNGGNTTCCCCAGCGCCTTTGCGCCGTTNTTNGTCTCTATGACNACTNNCGTGATATGGACGTCGCTTTTCTCNTCATANCGNTCCTCTACCACGACTCCGTGAATNCCGGATTCCTTTTCTCCGATTCCNTCTCTGGCTTCCAACGCCAAGTCAGTCCTGACATTNGACCAGCTATCCATAGTATTATCCATCCCTTCCCGCGCCCCNGACCTTACGATAAGTTATGCGTATTTTCTCCGCCTGCGCATTTCCTTTTCTATTTTTTGCAAAAATAAACAAAATATGTATTGACATCCCCATTCCCATANTCTAAAATAATATGCGTGTGTTTCCANNNAAAAATTGAGTGCCTGCGCACTATAACAACAATCAAAATCTAATAGTTTTAAATGGAGGAAGTTATGGCTAATATCAAATCCGCGAAAAAGAGAATTTTAGTAAACAAGACCAAAGCAGACAGAAACAAATCCATCAAGTCCGGCGTTAAGACCGCGATCAAGAAGGTGTACGCTGCTATTGATGCAAAGGATAAGGAGGCTGCACAGAGCGCACTGCTCGCCGCTACTTCCGCTCTTGATAAGGCAACCAAGAAGGGCGTTTACCACAAGAACACCTCTGCAAGAAAGGTGTCCCGCATGACTCTTGCCGTAAACAAGATGGCATAAGAGAAAAGTGTAATATAATAAGAACATTGTAAAAGGCGAGTGCATCTGCACCCGCCTTTCTTCATCTGCTCCGTCCGCCGCCGCCGTGATGCCCTCCGCCACCGCCGTGACTTCGGCCGCCGCCACCGCCTCTACCGCCGCTGCTGCTCGACTCGATCTTCCGGCTGGTCACGGCCTTTCTCAGGAACCGGTCCTGAGACACCCGGAATACCGGTTGTCTTCCCGCCACATAAGTATTCGCCGTGGTAGTCTTTTTGCCTTTTTTGGACCGCCAGTTACAGCAGATAAATATAACAGCTGCTATCAATCCTATCAGCCCGGGCATATAATCCGGCACAGAAAAGTGAGCCATCCAAAGACCCATCATATCATGATAAAAAGTATTGACATAAGCCTTGTAAGCACGGTAAGGATCCTTCTCAATATACCGATATACATTGTCCAGAAGANGATCNACATCCTCCACATANTAGNCNTCATANGCNCGNCCGGTNGTGCACAGCCAGGTATGTATCNTNCCNTCGTCCTCTCTGGACCAGTTGTCCACCAGGATCACACCGTCCCCGTCNGGCTNGTCATAGCCAAATCCGGTATTCTCCCAAAACTGTTCCGCAAACACCCGCACATACTCCGACGAGATCACGCCCGGCTCGATGGCGCGGGCATATTCCTCAAGGGGCTCTTTCANGGTGACNAGCACGATATCGCAGCCTGTCTGCTTTTCCCTTTTGGCGATCAGCCGNCGCAGCTTCTGCTCCTCCTTGTCCGACAACACACCNGCCTCGTCAAAGACCCGTTCCGTCGTTGCNCACTCGGTATTCGTCCTCTGATAGTCCGCCGCCTTTGCCAGCCCCCAGTGNCCTNCATGGAGCAGGNCTGTCAGAANCGCCATCGCNGCCAATATNATATAGAGCCANNTAAAATAGCGAAAATATTCTCTCACGAATCNGCCTCCCGTCATAACATTTCAAGCACATGGATAGCCATATAGCAGATTGCCGTCACCATCGCAAACACNGAAGCTCCATANCCGATCACCTTGGCTCTGGACACCGGCGTTACGCCGATCACNTTTCCGGTCTGTCCGTTNACATGGTANCGGTAAACCTTATCCCGATAGCGNTAATCATACTGCCACACGGGCATCAGGGCATAGNTCGTCTTNTTNCCCTGCAGATTCAGATTCTTACGATANGGCCGTACCNTGGTATAGCCGGAGATCGAACTCTGCAGAAGCTGCTCCGAGGCTTCCNTTGCCTTTNCTCTGGCTCTTNCCNAGAGTTCTCCCGCNCCCTGATTATAGATNTCNCCCANAAANCCGGACATATATTTAGGNGCAAAATCAANNAGNGCCTGATAATCGTAGGGCTCCATCAGATCCATGGANCCATCCTCCATNGCATAGGAGGCGTCCACCGGAACCCGGGCAAAATCCACATCCATNNTNCGGATCACTTCNNAATANGANGTCTCCGTATACTCNGTATNACCGCTTCTCCAGGTGCGGACNTTNGTNCCCTCCCCGGCAAAATCGTAATCNGCATCAAAGTCATAGAGCCAGAAGGGCACATANACNCCCTCCATCTTNTCCAGACTTTTGGTTGACATAAAATCAGAAGGGGCAAAGANCCGTCTGGNAAACTCCTGTTCCATAGCCGCCACNGCNGCCTGNCTGCTCACATAAAAAGGCAGCATAAGCTGCGGCTCATAACCACCCTCCACCCGCTCATTTAAGATCAGGTAGCTGCCGCAGTGCTCACACTTCAANGCCGAAGTATACTCCGATATCTGCAGCGGCGCNCCACAGTTCGCGCACTGNACCATNGANTTATCGTCGAACCGCTCCTCGCTGTCTATNCTCTCGCAGTGAGGACAATACATTCTTCCCTTTTCCGGCGCGTACACCGCATTGCCGCCACAGTTTNTGCACTTAAATATCATGTTTTCCTCCCGCGAAAATACCGCAACCCGCAAATTCCTACAAATATAACAGCCACTGTCACACACANANGNCCCGCCAGAGCGCTGTTGCTAAAGATCATNCCAAAAGCCTCCCGGATGCTTGCCACACCGAAGAAGGTAAAGATCACAAAAGAAAGATTGTTCAAAAGCCCTGTCGGCATCTTACTCTTCANGAAAAGNCCNGCCAGCAGNCCGATCAGATCTGCCAGNATCAGGCCNAGTGTACANCCCAGGAATACATAACANNNGTTACNNANNNTTCCTCCCGCATAGGCNGCCGCCAGNGTGATCCCGGAAAGCTGCGTCTTATCGCCCAATTCNCCCAGAAAGAAGGATAAAAAGATGGCTGCTACCGGTCCGAAGCCNTGCCGAAACTCCTTCTCACNCTCCTCCTCGTCGGACTCCTCCAGCGTAGAGTAGGCAAACCAGAAGAACGCCAGCCCTGCTGCCAGTTTGATCAGCCGCATATCCAGATAGCTCCCCAGCGCAGCNCCCACTGCCACTGCCAGCAGATTCAACACCACCGTGGCAAGCCAGGTTCCCGTCAGAATATGCGATATCTTATACTTTCCCGCCATNGCTACCAGGAGCAGCTGGGTCTTATCTCCCATCTCCGCGATAAAGATCGTCGCAAAGACNGTCANAAAAATNATCANNNAAAACNCCTCCTATTCGCGTCCGTCCCAGCAATAGGTGCAAAGTTTACATTTATCGATCCCCACAGAAGCGATCATGTCGTCCAGACGATGATATCTGAGNGTGGTAAAGTTNAATTTCTCNCGTATCTTCTCCAGCATNNCNCNNTACTCGGTGCTGTCCGGATCNGCATAGACCGNCAGATTCGGATAGGGATTCTCTCCCTCCAGCTCCTNGATCACCCGNCGGGCGATCAGCTCCATCTCCGANGTGGANCNGGAAAAGTTCAAATATTTACAGCCATAGAGAAGCGGCGGACATGCCGGACGGATATGTACTTCCTTCGCACCGCTCTGATAGAGAAACTCNGTCGTCTCNCNNAGCTGTGTACCACGCACAATGGAATCATCGATCAAAAGCAGNCTCCTGTCCTTGATCAGATCGTGCACCGGAATCANCTTCATCTTCGCGATCAGATCCCGCTTGCTCTGAATCGTCGGCATAAAGGATCTGGGCCANGTCGGCGTATATTTGATAAAAGGTCTCGAAAAAGGNATNCCCGATTCATTGGCGTAGCCAATGGCGTGAGCGGTGCCGGAATCNGGCACGCCCGCCACAATATCGGGCTTCACATTGTCGCGCNTCGCCAGCATCGCGCCGCAGTGATANCGCATCTCCTCCACNCTCTTTCCCTCGTAAGANGAAGAGGGATAGCCATAGTATATCCACAAAAAGGTACAGATCTTCATATCCTTGCCCGGCGCCGCCAGAGACTTTACTCCCTCCGCCGTCACGGCGACGATCTCACCCGGCCCCAGCTCACGTTCCGGCACATAACCCAGATTTAAATAGGCAAAGCTTTCAAAGGATACACAGTGTGCATCCTCCTTCCTGCCGATGGTGACCGGCGTGCGTCCAAGCCTGTCTCTCGCTGCCAGAATGCCCTTGGGCGTCATGATCAGTATGGTCATGGAGCCGTCGATCAATTCCTGGGCATACTGAATCCCTTCGATCAGGTTGTCCCGCTGATTGATAATGGCAGCCACCAGCTCCGTGGCGTTGATNTCACCGCCGCTCATCTCCAGAAANTGCCCCNTACCATGCTGAAANATCTCCGCTACGATCTCATCCTTATTGTTGATCTTACCCACTGTGGTNATGGCGTANGTGCCATGGTGGGAACGGATGATCANCGGCTGGGGCTCGAAATCTGAGATACAGCCGATGCCGAGCGTACCGCACATCTTGTTCACGTCCTTGTCAAATTTCGTTCGGAAGGGTGTATTCTCAATATTGTGAATCGCCCGGTTAAACCCTTCTTTCTCATCGTACAGGGCCATACCTGCCCGTCTGGTTCCCAGATGAGAATGATAGTCTGTCCCAAAAAACAGATCAAAGATACAATTTTCCTTCGATGCCACTCCAAAAAAGCCGCCCATGTCTCCTCCTGTCTTNCCTTATACCCTGTTAGTATATATCTCACAACCGCANCTNCCGTCCTCCTTGACGCGGNGCAGCACCTTCTGTGCCTGTTTGTACAGCTCTNNATAGCTTTCNCCGNACTCTCCCCAGGCTGCGCCTGCGCTGAGTGTAACNATGGGAAAATCGGGCTCTNCGTGCAGCAGCTTATCGTTCACAATGGCTATCCGCCTGCGGATGCCGCTCACCCGGTCAGCCGAAAGNCCCTCGACCCAAATGCCGAAGGTATCCTCCTCAANTCTTCCTATACCATCGCCACACCGGAAGTTTTCCTGAAGGACAGCAGCAATCGTCCGCANAACNCTGTCTCCGGTCTCACTGCCAAACTGCTCGTTGATCTCCTGCATACGGTCCACATCCACCAAAATAAGGCAGCCATGCATCTGCCCGCCTGCCAGTGCACNCTCCACGATCCGCTGAAATGCATCCTGATTCGCCACGCCAGTGAGCGCATCCCGTTCCCCGGGACGATAGATTCTGCCGGCNCTCCTCTCCTGCGGCTTTTTNGCTGTCTGCAGGCTCCGCAGTATGTTTAACACCATNTTCCTCCTTACTCTCCCGCTTCTTTTATCTTACTGTATGTGGGGGCGGTTTGCAATTAGATTTTTATTTGATATAATACAACCGACTCAGTTAATGTACCCACGAAAGGATTCCANNAACATGAAAGAATTTNTGAAACGCAANAACATTATTTTCTCTTTTAAACGCTACGGGGTGGACTGTCTGGGCGCTATGGCNCAGGGCNTGTTCTGCTCCCTCCTGATCGGCACGATCATCAAGACACTGGGACAGCAGACCGGCATAGNANANCTGNTCNNCATCGGNACNTNCGCCACNAATATGGCAGGNCCCGCNATGGCGATCTCTATCGGCTATGCCCTNCAGGCGCCTTCGCTNGTGCTCTTTTCTCTGGCNGCAGTNGGCGGNGCCGCTAACGANCTGGGCGGTGCCGGCGGNCCGCTTGCCGTCCTGATCATCGCTATTCTGGCNGCCGAATGCGGCAANCTTGTCTCGAAAGAAACGAAGNTCGATATTCTGGTCACTCCCTTTGTGACCATCTTTACCGGTGTGGNGCTGTCTACTCTGCTCGCCCCGGGNATCGGCNCNGCNGCAAGTTCTCTGGGCCGCCTGATCATGTGGGCTACAGACCTGCAGCCNCTCCTCATGGGTATCATAGTCTCCGTGACCGTAGGCATNGCNCTGACCCTGCCGATCTCTTCCGCCGCNATNTGCGCCGCACTGTCACTTACCGGACTGGCCGGCGGNGCCGCCGTAGCNGGATGCTGCGCTAATATGGTAGGTTTTGCGGTAATGAGTTTTAAGGAAAANAAGTGGNGCGGCCTGGTCTCNCAGGGGCTCGGCACTTCCATGCTCCAGATGGGNAACATCCTTAAAAATCCCAGGATCTGGATNCCTCCGATNGCTGCCTCNGCCATTACCGGCCCGNTCGCAACATGTGTTTTCAANATGCAGATGAACGGAACNCCCGTATCATCCGGNATGGGTACCTGCGGTCTNGTGGGNCAGATCGGCGTCTACACCGGNTGGCTNAANGACATAGCCGCAGGCAATAAANCAGGNATTACAGNNATGGACTGGATCNGNCTGNTCCTGATCAGNTTTATACTGCCNGCCGNCATATCCCTGNTCNTNGGCAATCTNCTNCGCCGTATCGGCTGGATCAAAGAAAATGATCTGAAACTGGATGCCTGATTNTCANNNTNTNTTATTATCNTCTGGTNANGAGCATCACGGTCTCNATCCCNGTCGTCCANGGNAANTGGTCGATCGCAACACACCGCACNGCCTCATATCCCCCNGCCAGAAAGGCCTCCAGATCTCTNGCCAGACTGCTTGCNTTGCAGGAGATATACAGNATATNCTCCACGCCNTAGCCNATGATCTTNTTNAGNGCNTTCGGGTGCACGCCGTCTCTGGGGGGATCCANNACGATCATGTCGGGNCGTTTCGGTATCTCATCCAGGACTTTCAGCACATCTCCCGCCAGNAATNTNCAGTTATGTAAACCATTTAGCTCTGCATTTTCCTTTGCCGCCATAACGGCCTCCTCCACGATCTCCACNCCGATGACCTCNCCCGCCACCGGTGCCAGCATCTGCGCTATNGTGCCGGTGCCGCTGTAGAGATCATANACTGTCTGTCCCTCTATCAGGCAGCCCAGAATATAGTCTCTCGCCGTCTCGTANANAAGCTCNGCNCCCAGACTGTTTGTCTGGAANAAGGANAAAAGGGATATCTTGAATTTCANNCCAAGAAGCTCCTCATAAAAATAATCCCGTCCNTACAAAANTTCNGTCTCATCNCTTTGCACCACGTCCGCCTGNGAATCGTTTTTCACATGCAGAAGNCCTACNANTTCNCCGGAAAGAGGCAGNCTCAGNATNNCCTCNCGCCATTTCTCCAAAAGCTCNNCNTCCGCAAANCCNNCCGTCTGTGTNGTNGTNACAAGAGCCGCCAGGATCTCNCCGGTTCTTGCCGCCCGGCGCACCACCAGATGNCGCAGATANCCCTCATGGCGCAGACGATGATAAAAAGCTNCCGGNTCTCCCNCCTCNTGTCTGCTTCGGAAAAAGTCACGGGTGCAGGTAAGTATCCTGCGATAATCTTCCTCCACGATCCGGCAGTCCGTCACCGACACGATATCATAAAAACTGCCTCTCTTATGCATTCCCAGAGAAAGGGGGCCGTCCTTCACCTCGTCCCCNAAGGTAAACTCCATCTTATTGCGATAACCGAAGATTCGGGGGCTTCCCTTGATCTGCTCGAACTGACAGGGTGTCTTCTGTGAAGCAAGCACCGGCATAAGNAGCCGTTTCACCTGTCCCTCCTTGATCGCAAGACTCTCTTCNTAAGGAAAGGACAGATAGGTGCANCCGCCGCAGGNNCCAAAGTGGGCGCAGGGGCTCCCNGTCTCCGCAGGCGATNCCTCCAACACTTCCAAAAGTCTGCCCTCGTATCTTCCATTTCGCGCCTTATTTATCNCCGCNCGGATCTTCTGACCGGGCAGCGCATTTTTNACTGTACAGGTTCCCTCCTCACAGACCACGATCCCCTTATTGGGGAAATCGATCCGCTCTGCCACACCCTCTATGATCTGTCCTTTTTTCATCNGCCTCTGTCTCCTGTTTCTGCAATCGAACAGGCGCAGAATGCCCGGCATTCTGCGCCCGCTATACGCAACCTCATATTCGGAAGATCTTATGCTTNCGTCTCCTCATCGTCGTCTTCATCTTCAAAAAAGTCGTCATCAAAATCATCGTCGAAGTCATCCTCAAAATCCTCCAGATAATCCGGCGTCAGATAACGATACACAGCATAAGCAATGGCAGCCACTGCNGCAACCGCACCGATCACGGCAAACACCCACAGGAGCTTATTGCACTTCTTCTCCTCATGCTTTCTTCCGAGCAGCTCGTTCACGCCCGCGTTATCCATGATCTCATCCAATTTATTCAAAATCTCCTTCTTCGTCATTCCGTAACCCTCTCTTTCCCATACATTGTGACCGCTCACTTCGCAGTGCCCACTCAACACTGCTCACTCCGCAGTGCCCCTCAACACTGCTCACTTCGCAGTGCCCACTCGAAAAACCTGCGGTTTTCCTCGTTCGCGGGCTTCGCCCTATCATCCGCTAATCTGACAAAATTGTCTGCAAGCAGTCATTTTGTCATCTTACCGTCTGGCACTGCTCATTGNCNTCNCNGTNTTATAATATANCATATTATTTAAANTTTTACCACAGTTGACCGTTTTATTTATGAAAATTTTACCATAATNTTAAAATNCATCACACCTTCTGCAGCTTGGCGAANCCGGCNTACATGATCTTTTGTCCCATTTCGTCAAANACNACCGTTACCTGACTGTCTCTGGGACCCGGTTCGATCTTCATTACNGTGCCCTCCCCGTAACGGGCATGGCGCACCCGGTCTCCCTCCGCATATCCCAGNCTGCCGGNNGGTACGGGCTCTGCAGACNNTTTGACNGTGNTTCCCGTTCCGAANGGATTCGTTCCCACNGTAANCGGCGCTTTGCCCGAAGGGCGGTTGACNGNAGCGGCATAAGGCTTTGNCGGCGCNTTGTATGGCTTCACTGCNGCCGCATAGGGTCTCGTGCGCAGGCGGCTCTGTTCTCTGGAGTCCTCCTGATANACTTCCCGCTCTCTTGGCTTCGGAGAAAACGGCTTGTTATCCAAAAGAAGCGGCGGGATNTCACGGACAAACCGGCTGACCGGATTATACTGTGTNTCTCCCCGGATCATACGCTGTTTGGCACAGGTGAGAGTCAGATCCTCTCTGGCTCTGGTGATGCCCACATAAGCCAGCCTGCGCTCCTCCTCGATCTCCAGCGGATCATCCGAAGTGATGGTCATATAGCTGGGAAATACGCCGTCCTCCATCCCCGCCAGATAAATATGCTGAAATTCCAGTCCCTTCGCACTGTGCAGCGTCATAAGGAGCACTCTGTCGCTCTCCCCTTCCACCCGGTCGATATCAGCCACCAGGGCCACTTCCTCCAGAAACTCACTTAAAGTGGCAGGCTCATCGCGTTCCGCCTCAAAGGCCACCACTTTATTGATCAGCTCCTGAATATTCTCGACCCGGTCCGCCGCATCCTCCTCATCGGACTCCTCCAGCTCTCTCAGATAGCCCGTGGTCTCCAGCACGTCCTTCACCAGCTCTTCCAGGCTGAAAAATTCTGTTTTACTCCGAAAGCTCTGTATCATTGTCACAAAGGGTTTCAGCTTGACCGCGCTCCTGCCGATCGTCATGATCTGATCCGCCTCACGAAGCGCATCATAAAAGCTTATGTTTCTCTCGTCCGCATACTCCTGCACCCGCACAATGGTGGTCATGCCGATGCCGCGCCTGGGCAGATTGATGATCCGTTTCACCGCCACATCATCTCTGCCGTTGTCGATGGTCTTCAGATAAGCCAGCACATCCTTGATCTCCCGTCTGGCATAAAAATTCGTTCCGCCGATCACATCGTAGGGAATCCCTTCCATGATGAAGCGTTCCTCCAAAAGTCTGGACTGTGCATTGGTACGGTAAAGCACGGCACAGTCTCCGTAGGAGACCTGCCCTCCCCGCTTCTTCTTTGCCACATCCCCTGCGATATACTCCGCTTCTTCGTAGGCTGTGTCAAACTGTCTGAAATGGATCCTTTCTCCCTCTGTCTTTTCCGTCCACAGCGCCTTATCCTTGCGTCCCGTATTGTTCTGGATCACCGCATTGGCCGCATCCAGCACCATCTTGGTAGAACGGTAATTCTGTTCCAGCTTCACGACACAGGCCTCCGGATATACCTTCTCGAAATCCAGAATATTGCGGATATTGGCACCCCGGAATTTGTAGATGGACTGATCATCGTCGCCCACCACACAGAGATTCCTGTGCCGGTCCGCCAACAGCCTGATCAACTCAAACTGAGCGGTGTTGGTATCCTGATACTCGTCCACCATGATATAGCGGAACCGATCCTGATACCCGGCAAGAACCTGAGCATCCGCCTTAAAAAGCTCCACTGTCTTCATGATCAGATCATCGAAATCCAGCGCATTGTTCTTCTTAAGAGTCTCCTGATACTCCCGGTAAGCTTTTGCAATCTTACCGCCGTTGTAGTCGTAACCGTTCTGCATCTCATATTCCTGTGGGCCGATCAGTTCGTCTTTCGCCGAGGAGATGGCGTTTAAGATAGTGCGTTCCTTCAACATCTTGGTATCGATCTGCAGTTTCTTACAGACTTCCTTCATGATGCCCTTCTGATCGTCCGCATCGTAAATGGTAAAATGATTGTCATAGCCCAGTCTGTCTATGTATCTGCGCAGGATCCGCACACAGGTGGAGTGAAACGTGGACACCCACACCTGCTCCGCGCCAAATCCCACGATCTGATCCACGCGCTCCCGCATCTCGCCCGCCGCCTTGTTGGTGAAGGTGATCGCTAAAATATGATAGGGCGCCACACCCGCCCTGTCGATCAGGTATGCCACCCTATGTGTCAGAACACGGGTCTTGCCGGAACCGGCGCCCGCCAAAATAAGTACAGGGCCGTCAATCTGCATGACGGCCTGCTTCTGTCTGTCATTTAATGTATCATATATGCTCATGTGAACTTGTCCTTAATANANTTGATTNCCGCAGTTGCCGCAGAATTTGGAACCCGTGGTNGGCGTACCGCAGTTCGGACAGAACTTAGGCCCCTGTCCNCCCTGTGCGGCAGGCTGTCCCTGGNCGGGAGCCGCTGCTCCATTGCCGTTCATATTCATCTGGTTCACCATCTGCTGTCCGATCGCCATGCCCATCTGCANGCCTACCATATCGGAGGCCATACCTGCGCCGCCACCGCCGCCTTTTCCCATAGANTCNGCNGCNGCCATCTGGGTGTATTTATTCATATCGCCCACCATGGACTGNGCCGCCGCCTTCTCCTGCATCTTCCGGACTTCCTCCGGATAGGAGAAGCTCTCGATGGTAAAGCCTGAGATGGCGATGCCGAGGGTTCTCATATCTGCATCCAGCTCGCCCTCAATCCCCTTCGCGATATTTCTCGCATCCATCTGCAGGTTGAACATATCCCTGCCCTCTTTGCTGATCCAGCTCATGAGCAGNTGATCCAGACTTGCAATGATGCGCTCNTTCACATCACTCACCGTGTAGGTCTTGCGGATTCCCGCCAGCTTATCNATCACCACATCGTGTGCCGCCACCCTGCAGTTAAAAGTNCCAAAGGCACGGATCGGCATACCGCCGGGCAGTCCGGGTGCCTGCAGATTGATCGCATTCTTCGTTCCCCATTTGACTAAAAGTTCTTTGGTGTTGATAAAGAGCACTTCCGCGCGAAGCGGTGTGCTGAATCCGAACTTAAAGCTCTTTAATGTGGTCAGGAAAGGAATGATGTCCGACTCAATATCGTAGTCGCCTTCCTCCTCAAAGATACCCTCTACCCTGCCATTGTACATAAAGATCGCATCCTGCCCCGGACGAATGATCAGGCGGGAGCCTTTTTTGATCTCCTGATTCTGAAACTTATAGAATAAAACACCTTCACCGTTCTCATTCCACTCGATCACACTGGAAAACTGATTTTTTAAAAAGCCCATTTTTCTCTCCTTACCCTCTCTGTCTGCTGCATGATTTCTATACTGTCTGTGCCTGTTCCAGCTGTTTTGCCTGACTGCTCAAATCCTCCATCAGCCTGTCAACTTCTGCAACGATCTTCGTATTATTCTCGCTCACCCGGAAGGTTTCCTGGGAATGCGCCGACACCTCCTGCATGACTGCCGATACGGTCTGTATGCTGCCAACGATCACGCTGTTCGCTTCCGCCAGCTGTTTCACCGCCTGCTCTAAGCGTTTGCTCTGCTCATCCACCTGATCGGTGTCCTCCGCGATCTTTTCAAAACTTTCTACCGCCTGCAGCGCAGACTCGCTCTGCTTCTGCGTGCTCGCCATCAACTCCTCCACCGCACGCGCCGCGATCTTCAGTTTATCCGACACGCCCTGAATGACATCCGTGATATTAACCGTAGCTCCCTGAGTCTGGTTCGCCAGATTAGATATCTCCGTTGCCACCACCGCGAAGCCTTTTCCGGCCTCGCCCGCGCGCGCCGCCTCAATGCTGGCATTCAGCGCCAGCAGACTGGTCTGGCTGGCCACATTCGTTATCATATCTATGATGGTCTGCATATTGGCGGTGTCGGTCTCCAGCTCTTTCATATCTTCCACCACCGTCTTGCCCACTCTCTCGGAGTTTTCCATCTGTGCTTTCAAAGTATCCAGATTCTGTCTGCCGTTTCGCACACTGCTCTTGGCCCCCGCCATACTTTCTGAGATGGTATTCATCACATCCCCCATCTGCCCGATGTGGTTCTGAATCTCCTCCGTTTTAACAAGCTGATTCTGCACGGACTCCGCCGTCTCATTGGTGCCGGCCGACACCTCCTGCATGGCATCTCTGGTCTCCTCCACAGCATTTCCCAGATCTCGCATCTGCTGTGCCACGTCCAGAATACCGCCTGACATCTGTCCGGACACTTGCATCACCCGATCCAACAATGTCGAAACATTATCCTTCTCCTGATCCAGCTCCTGTAGTTTGGCCCGGTTGATACGATCCAAGGTTCTCGTGGAAAGAAAGAGAAAGATTGCCACCAGTAAGAGCACCGCCACACGAATCTCATAGGTCGCCATATCCTCCGACTTAATATTCCCTTCCATACCCTGCCATGCCAGAAATACCACATTGACGGCAAATCCGACGCCGGATACCCAGCTACAGAGCGTTACGTCCGAATAGAGCATCAGCACGATGCAGATCGGTATGATATAAGTAAAGGCGATCATATTGACCGTGGTAAACACCACAAACGTATAAAACACACTGTAAGTGAGGCCTATCACATATTTCAGCCGCAGATCTCTGGGATTCTTCAAATACAACAGAAGCTCGATCAGCACCGGTATGAGCGTGACCAGAGAAAATACCAGATAGTAACCCATCGTTCTGCTTCCCTTTATGACTTCCAGAAGGTAGGCTATCTCTAACACCAATCCGATCACCACATGACAAGCGATCGCGATCTTGTTCATCGCTCTGGCGCCGTCAAATCCTTGTTCTTTATTCATTTTTCGTCCTCCTTGCATATAGCCCTACCTATAGACATAGTATATCACACCACAATGTCAAACGACAACTTTTTTATCCCCCGCGGTACACTACAAAACGCCGATCACGATCCCTGCGATGATAACGGCGGCGCATACCAGCTTATGCCCCGTATTTTTCTCTTTAAACAAAAATCTTCCTGCCAGGATCGTCACCACACAGCCCGCCTGCTTTAACAGCGTCATCACCGTGATCCGGCTCCCCTCCATACCGTTTGCCACAAAAAGGGCTCTGTCCGCAATAACAATGAGCAGACTCAAAAGCCAGACCCATTTATTGCAGACAGCCTTCTTCCAGTTCACGCTGGTTCGCGTAAACAGAATAAAGAGCAGATAAAACAANGTCAGAAAGAGCAGATACCAGAATTGCAGCTGGGAACTGGTGATATCCCGCATCAGGATCTTATCTAACAGTCCTGACAGTGCATTCAGCAGACAGGAGGCAAACGCCATCACCACATACCTGACTTCCACGGCCTCCCCGGAGAGNNCCANCGCCTCTCTNNCNCTCCCCGGACGNTATTTTAANANAAGCAGTCCCGCCGACACCAGTACAAGACCGATGACCTGAAAGACTCCCAANACCTCCTGCAGNACTGCCACGCCCAGCAGAGAGGCAAAGAGCACACGGGACAGATCCAGCACCCCGTAAAGGCTGATCGGCATTCTTTTGATCGCCCGGAAGCTGAACATCCATGCCAGGAAGATCACGAAAGATTTCATGGCGATATAGAAATAAAATCTTGGTTCCACTCCCACCGCCAGTTTTACGGAAGGCAAAACTATCAGGAAAGACAGGAAAGTATACATAAACAATACCTCTATGGTAGAGTTTTGTTCCAATGCTTTTTTCTTTACGATCTCCCGTACACCCTTTAAGACGCCGTACAGTAAAACCAGCCAGATCCACATTTCTTTTGTCCTCCACAGTGCGCATAGTAAAATAAGGAAAACCCATGATCACACGGGTTTTCCTTTTAATAAGAGAGCAGGCGAGGGGAATCGAACCCCCCTCCCAAGCTTGGGAAGCTTGTATTCTACCGATGAACTACGCCTGCAGATTTGCAACGTAATCAGTATACCATCTTATCCTCAAAAAAGAAAGCTGTGTTTTTAAAAAAAATAAAACGATGCACACGCCCTCCCGCCCCGCATAGGCTATAACAAATATGTCTTTTAGGGATTGCCCACTTTTACGGCAATCCGAGGAGGATCATGAAAAAAGCAGGCAGTTTATTATTGGCAGCGCTTCTGATCGCAGCCACGCTTGTGGGCTGCGGCAGCAAACCGGAAGGCACCGCCTCTTCTTCATCCGGAAAAACTCCCGTAGTGCTGAATGAAGTAGCCCACTCCATCTTCTACGCACCCATGTATGTGGCGATCGAAGAGGGCTATTTTGCACAGGAAGGGATCGACCTGACTCTGGTGACCGGCTTCGGCGCCGACAAGACTATGACAGCACTTCTGACCGGCGAAGCCGACATCGGCTTCATGGGAAGCGAGAGTACCATCTATACTTACAAGGAAGGCGCCACCGACTACGCGGTAAATTTCGCCCAACTCACCCAGCGGGCAGGAAATTTTCTCGTGTCCAGAGAGCCCATAGAAAACTTCAGCTGGGACATGATGATCGGCAAGGAGGTACTTGGCGGACGCGCGGGCGGTATGCCTGAAATGGTGTTTGAATATATCTTAAAGAAAAATGACATCGACCCTGTAAACGACCTGTCCATCGACCAGAGCATTGATTTCGGTTCCACGGCAGCCGCATTTTCCGGCGGTCAGGGGGATTTTTCGGTGGAATTCGAACCTCATGCGACCTCTTTGGAGCAAAAGGGCGACGGCTATGTAGTAGCCTCTCTGGGAGAGGATTCCGGCTATGTGCCCTACACCGCCTTCAGCGCCAGAAAGAGCTACATCGAAAAGAATCCCGAAGTGATAGAAGCTTTCACCCGCGCGCTGCAAAAGGGCATGGACTATGTACAGACCCATTCCGCCGCAGAGATCGCCAAAGTGATCGCTCCCCAATTTGAAGGGACAGAGCTTGCCACCATAGAGACCATTGTGAACCGTTATGCCTCTCAGGATACCTGGAAAGCTGACCTGATCTTTACCGAGGACAGCTTTACCCTTCTGGAAAACATTCTGGAGGAGGCAGGCGAACTGGATGACAGAGTGCCCTACGCAGATCTGGTAGACACTACCTATGCCGAGAAGGCCCTCCAATGATCCTGCTCTCTCACTCAGAAACGGCAAATGCCCGGTCCCTCACGACCGGGCATTATTATGTAAACCACGTATCACTCGCCTAAAAGCTCCGCCAGCGCATCCACTACGATCTGATACTGCTCCAGCAATTCCTCCACGCCCACTTTCATCACCGAATAATTCTCCATCTTAGCCGCCTGCTCCTGCTCTCCCGCAAGCTGTGAAAGATAGTTGGCACCGATAGATTTCATGGCGTTTTTCAGGCCGTGTACCTCGATCCGATANCGNTCNNNATNCCCNTCCNCATATACTTTNCGGATCAACGGNATCTTTTCCCGGCCTTCCATCATAGCNGCCCAGATCACCTCCATGTAAGTNTCCTCATCTCCGCCGCACAGGCGAATCCCTTCTTCCACATTNAATCCTTTATTTTTAAGATCATCCAATGTCCGNANTGCTNCCATTTTACTCTTCCTCCTGATTTTTNCCNTTTTTTCNTTTTTCNGCNCCGCGNCTGTCCGCAAAGCCNTCGATCATTTTTTCGATCAAAAGTNTTTTCACATAAACGTCAAAGCNCAGCATACAGATGAATGAGAATATNTTCAAAAACTCCCGNTCTTCCTCAGGTGCATCCTCAAAGGTAGTCTCCTGNGCGATCCGGAATTTTTCNTCCACGTCCGCNTTCAGAACATCCCGCTGCTTCCTCTCCAATCCGAACACTTCCTCATAGACACGGGAAAGATCATAGTCCTNTCCTCCTCCGAAAAAGTGCTCCGTGATCGGNTTTAAAAGCTCCTGAATATCACTGATNGACAAAATACCTTTNTAATAGTAGATAAAGATCAAAAGCAGCANATGATCCTTGGAGTATTTTTTCTTGATCGGCGGCGGCAGAAGATCNTTCTTGGCATAATTATTGATCATCGTCTTCGTCAGAATCTTATCTCCGGCAGGATCTCTGGTGGTTTTTTTCAGATGTGTCTCCATAAATGTGGTGACCTGATCCACATAGAGGTCAATATCCGGAATATCCTCCGACCGGATATACTCTATCCGATCCAGACTNCCCTTGATGCTGTTNAGCAGATCCTCTAAATCAATCGTCATTTGCTGTACCTTCCGTCAATGTTTCTTTTNTAATTATAAGATTTTCACTTCTATATGACAAGTATTTTATCTTCGAGAGCGTTTACAAAAAACANAANATATGATATATTCATACATGACATCGTTAAAGTTTTAACGTGTNAAAGTTACAAANTTCGACCTATATTTTTGTTTCAGAATGGAGGAGCTATGAATAAAAAATTAAAGACCGACGCTGTTGACCATCTGTTTCAGGCAATTCTTTGTCTGGAAACGCCGGAGGAATGCTATAATTTCTTTGAAGATCTCTGCACTGTCAATGAGCTTCTCTCNCTGTCNCAGCGCTTCGAGGTAGCCTCCATGCTGAAGGATCATAAGACCTATCTGGAGATTGCCGAAAAGACNGGCGCNTCCACCGCNACGATCAGCCGCGTCAATCGTTCCCTGAATTATGGCAGCGATGGCTACGACCTTGTCTTNGANCGTCTCGGTTCATAACACAGGTGTTTTTACATATGCGNNNTTTTCTGTAACATCTTCCCATATTGACACNAATTTGCNGGCTTGATAGAATGAAANNANNAANNATTTTTATCATGGGCAGAGGGAANCNGNTATGTATACTTGTCATCTTCATATATATTTCACAGGGCATCCCAGCCACGCTTTGGATGTGATAAAAAAGATGCCCGCTCTTGAAANTTTTACCCATATTTTTTCCGAAAGCGACGAGGCAGAAGCATCCTTTGTCCCAAAAAGCGGACGTGATCATTGCCGATCTGTCAAATACGGATATACAGCCCGCACTGCAGACATTTTTGCAAAACCGCGGCGTCGGAACGCCGATTATTTTGCTTGCAGACAGAGAGCAGATGCGGTTTCTTTGCTCAGATCCGGCATTAAAGGATATCACGGACATCTGGATCATGCCTATGTCTGACGAGGAGCTTCGCTTCCGTTTCCTGAGATGGCAGCAAACCTTTAAGATGAGCAAGGATTTCTGGGAAACCTCCCACTTCCTTGAGGCTACGATCAACAACGTTCCCAATCTGGTCTGGTATAAAGATAAAGACGGCGTCCATGAAAAAGTTAATAACAGCTTCTGCCAGGCGGTCAACAAGACCAAACAGCAGGTGGAGGGCCGCAGACACGCCTATATCTGGGACGTGGAGGAAGACGACCCTGCCTGCATCGAATCTGAGCATCAGGTGATGAGCAGAGAAGAGACTCTTGTATCCGAGGAGACCATTAAGGCCGGGGAAGAGATGAGAACCCTGATGTGTTACAAGTCTCCCCTCTATAACTGTGACGGCACCGTAATGGGAACCGTCGGCGTGGGCGTTGATGTGACGCAGGAACGCGCCTATGAGAAGCAGATCATCAATAAAAACCGAACTCTGGAAACAATCCTTGCCACCATTGACTGTGGCTTAATGAATCATCGTCTGAATGATTCGCATATTCTGAACATAAACAGAGCGGCACTCAAACTTCTGGGATATGAAACGCTGGAGGAATTGACGGCGGACGGCTTTGACCTCATTGCCGCCTCCGTAGTGGAGGAAGACAGGGAACTTCTGAGAAACAGTATCCGCACCCTGAAGAAAGCCGGGGATACCGTCAATGTAGCGTACCGCGTACGGCATAAAAACGGAGATATTCTCCACATCATGGGCAATATCAAGCTCTATGAGGAGAACGGAGAGCTGTTATGTCAGCGTTTTCTTGTGGACGTTACGGAACAAAAGCTTCAGGAACGCAAAGACAAAAAACGGCAGATGGAACTGCTTCAGGCGTTGAGCCTGGATTTTACGCAGGTCTGCTTTCTGGAACCCGACACCGGCATGCTCGTTCCGGTCCGTACCGACAAGGGCAAGCTGGACAATATTTTTGAAAATAAAATTTCTCTGGAAGAAAGCATGGCGCATTACATCGAGGAGTGGGTCTATGAAGAAGACCGGGAAATGCTGCGTCATGCCGTTTCTCTCGATACCCTTCGGAATGAACTGCGGGACAAACAGATATACTCTGTCAATTACCGCAAGCGGCAGGATGGAGAGTTTATCTATTTCCAGATAAAAGCCGTGAGCGTTGGAACAGAAGATGGCAGTCATGGAATCGTGCTCGGCTTTCGCAGCGTGGATGCGGAGATCCGCAAGGAGATGGAACAGAACACACTGCTTGAGGCTGCGCTCGCTCAGGCCAACCGGGCAAGCAAGGCCAAGAGCGTATTTCTGTCGAATATGTCCCACGACATCCGCACCCCGATGAATGCCATTGTCGGATTTACGAATCTGGCCATTACCCATATCGACCGGAAGGAACAGGTTGTGGAATACCTGAAAAAGATCCAGACCTCCGGTAACCATCTGCTGAGTCTCATCAACGATATACTGGATATGAGCCACATCGAGAGCGGAAAGCTTCAGCTGGATGAAAAGCTCTGCAGCCTTCCCGAAATTTTACATGGCCTGCGCAATATTCTGCAGGCGGATATCCACGCCAAGCAGCTTGATCTGCAGATCGATACGGTGGACGTCGTGGATGAAGCCATTTACTGTGATAAGCTCCGGCTGAATCAAGTGCTTTTAAATCTGCTCAGCAACGCCGTAAAATATACGGGAGCCGGCGGCCATGTCAGTATGCGGATCACAGAAAAACCGGGCGCTCCCGCCGGCTATGCCAACTATGAGTTCTCTATCAAGGACAGCGGCATCGGCATGAGCCAGGAGTTTGTGGAGCATATCTTCGAGCCTTTTGAGCGGGAACGCAACAGCACCATCAGCAAAATTCAGGGAACCGGTCTCGGCATGGCCATCACGAAAAATATCGTGGATATGATGAACGGTTCCATTTCCGTAACGAGTGAACAGGGCGTGGGAAGCGAATTTAAAGTCTCCTTCACCTTCCGCCTGCATGCGGAAAAGAAAGAAGATCTTATTCTGCCGGAGTTAAAAGACTGCAGGGCTCTGGTGGTGGACGACGATTTCAATACCTGCGACAGCGTTTCCTATATGCTGGGACAGCTTGGTATGCATGCCGAATGGACGCTGTCCGGTAAGGAAGCGGTCCTGCGCAGCCATCAGGCGCTCACGCGAGACGCGGGCTATTCGGTATATATTGTGGACTGGCTGCTGCCTGACATGAACGGCATCGAAGTAACCCGGCGGATCCGTAAGGAAATCGGCGAAAATGTGCCCATCATCGTTCTGACCGCCTATGACTGGTCGGATATCGAGGAGGAGGCAAAAGAAGCCGGCGTCACGGCGTTCTGCAACAAGCCTTTGTTTTTATCAGAATTAAGATCCTGCCTCCATTCCGTGATGCAGCCCACGGCGCAAGAGGATAAGGCCGATGAAAAGGAGAACAGTCCCCGTCATACCGGGCGGATTCTGCTGGCAGAGGATGTGGAGATGAATCAGGAACTCGCTGTAGTGATTCTGGAAAATGCGGGCTTCAGCGTAGATGTGGCAGACAACGGTCAGATCGCCTTCGATATGGTAGCAAAATCAGACCCCGGCTACTATCAGGCAGTGTTGATGGACGTACAGATGCCTGTGATGGACGGCTATGAGGCAACCAAGCGTATCAGACAGCTGGAAAACCATGAGCTGGCTTCCATTCCGATCATCGCCATGACCGCCAACGCTTTTACGGAAGACCGTGAAGAAGCTCTCAGGAGCGGCATGAACGGCCATATTGCCAAACCTATTGATGTACAGGTATTGTTTGAAACGCTTGAGAATATACTTTAGGCAATAAATAAACTAAAATATCGAAAAACAATACTTTACATTTTATAAGTTATATGCTATCCTATGGATGTTGTAATTTAATAACATTTTTAATCTTTTTTGGAGGTATCTACAATGAACAAAGGTACAGTAAAGTGGTTTAACAACCAAAAGGGCTACGGCTTCATCTCTGATGAGCAGGGTAACGATGTATTCGTTCACTACTCCGGACTCAACATGGAAGGCTTCAAGTCTCTCGAAGAGGGCGCTGAGGTTGAGTATGAGGTAGTAAACGGCGAGAAGGGACCTCAGGCCGTAAACGTAACAAAGTTATAAGAAACACGGATTTCTTATAGCATCGATAATCAGTATCACGATGTGCCTGTTCTTAAATATAATGTTCTGAAGTATTGTAAGGATCATGTTCTTAAGTATTGTAAGGCTTTTTATTTAGAATCAGCTATTGTTGTATCGGATTAGAGAAGAAAAACCTGTCATTTTGACAGGTTTTTTCTTATGCCTCTTTCATATATGCCAATACTTCTTCAAAATCCATATTCCCACCGAAAAGGCTCAGTGCGCTCCCGATGGTAACGTCCACTCTGCCCTGTCCCAGCTTTTTCAGAATATCCAGATCTTCGAAGCTGTGCACGCCGCCCGCATAGGTGACAGGCATCTTTCCCCAGCTTCCCAAAAGCTCTGCCACCGATTCTTCTATACCGCCTGCTTTTCCTTCCACATCCACCGCATGAACTAAAAATTCATCGCAATAATCAGAAAGTTCATCCAGTATCTGTTCCGTCAGCTCTACCTCGGTATATTTCTGCCATCTGTCGGTCACAATATAATAGCGTCCATCTTTCATCCGCACGCTTACATCCAGTACAAGATGCTCTTTTCCGACTTTTTTCTGAAGTTCTGAAAGCCGGTCATGCCGGATCTGTCCATCTGAAAAGACATAGGACGTGACGATCACATGGCTGGCTCCCGCCTCCAGAAAAGCCGCCGCATTTTCAGGCGTGATACCGCCGCCCACCTGCAATCCTCCCGGATAAGCTGAAAGCGCCAGAAAAGCCTGTCTTCTGGTCTCCTCATAATAGGATGAAGAAGCGGGGTTTAACAGGATGATATGACCGCCTTTTATCTCTTTTTTTTGATAAAGTTTTGCATAAAAGGAAGCGTCCTGCACAGACACAAAGTTTTCTCGCGCTGCATCTCCCTCGTCCCGCAGACTGCCGCCCACGATCTGTTTCACACTTCCGTTATGGATATCAATACAGGGTCGAAATCTCATGTCCGCACTCCTTTTTTCAATTTTATAGTGCTAAAAAAAACCACACATACTTTCTCATCTAACTGACATAATAACATAAGAACAGGAAGTTTACCAAAACATTCTGTTTGAAAATTTATAGACTTAGCAATTCAGGTAAAGGAGTGAAAACATGAAAAGAATAAAAGCATTACTTTTTGTCTCGCTCTTGGTAGTGAGCATGACCGCTCTGACCGCCTGCGGCAACAGAGCTGCCACTAACAACGGCAATAACGGCACAGGTACTACCGATTCCGGTGTCACAGGCACTGACAACGGCGTCACAGGTACTGACAATAGTGTCACAGGTACCGACAATGGCGTCACAGGTACTGACAACACAGACATGAACGGTACAGATACTGACAATACCGGTATGACAAACGGAAACGATACACTCAACGATGCCACTGCAGGCACAAACGGCACGAACAATAACGGTTCCATCATCAACGATACAGGTGATGCCATCGGCGATGCAGTGGGCGATGCAGGAAACGCTGCCTCTGATATCATAGACGATGCCGCGACAGGCGTGGAGAACATGGTGGACGACGTGACAGACGCAGGCACATCCAACAAGGCCCGCTAACGAATCGAGCGCCCGCGCGCTCGATTCCGAGAATGCTCCGCATTCTCCTTCGAGGTTCTATACTATGGCATTGTTCTTTAGAGCCAAAAAGAGTTCCCGAGGCGTATCCCCGAGAACTCTTTTTTATTTTTCTATTAATATACCGTCTCTGTAGGCCTGCAGCAATTCCTCCAGCTGGTGAATGCTCTCCCGCAGCTCCGCACCGATCTCCGTGTCCGCGATCTTCTGTCGTCTGGCGGTGGTTTCCAAGATAAAGGAATCCGAAAAAATATCCGACTCATGAAGGATCGCCGCCTCTGTGGACTCGAAGGGTTCATGGGCTACCAGGCGCATACCGTAAGAATTGACCACCAGGGTATACCCGGCGATTCCTGTCTTGTCCTGATATGCTTTGGAAAAACCGCCGTCGATGACAAGCAGCTTGCCGCCGCATTTCACAGGCGTCTCTCCCTTCTTCCGCTCCACCGGCACATGCCCGTTCACGATATGAGAGCACTCCTCGTCCAGCCCGAACTCCTGCAGAATACGATTGACCACCATCTCACTGTCGAGATGCCTGTAGTAGGCATTCTTCGTCTCCTTGTGCATCTCCTTGTCTTCCAGCAGATACCGCTCAAAGGTAGCCATCTTATCCTTGCCGAACACAGGGGAATTGGGGCCAGCCCAGATATACCAGATGATATCCTGGCCTTTCAGCTTATCCTGCAGATTATGGGAATAGTAACCCTTTCTCGCATAATGCTCCAGAACATCATAGAGCGCCTTGCCGCTGTACTCTTCCCCGTAGACATTCACCTTGTTAAAATTCCCCTCGTCATCCATAGGCACACAGCCGTGGTAGAGCAGATTGGAATTATAGACCTTATAGAGTCCTCCCTTGGAAAACAGGAAGCGCACATGCTTTTGGAGCTTCTCACATTTGACAAAGGCCTGCCGCAGCCGCTCCATCACCTGCTCCTCCTCCTGTGTCAGTTCATAGGGCCTGTCTCTGTTTACGGTAGGGAAATCCACATCCTTCATGGGATAGGATTTGCCATCCAGCACGAGAGCCCTGTTTTCATAGTCAATGTGCTCTAAAAGCAGCCTGTCCTGCATAGCAAACTCAGGCCGCCGCATGATCAGTTGTCCCTCCAGCTTGAACTGTAAAACAGAAATGGCCTTGTGCATTTTCATGTCCAGGCTCAGATCTTTCGTGTCGTAATCTGTATTATATTTGATGGCAAAAGCTTCACAATCCGTATCCTTGTAGGCATCCAGAGCAAAGGTCGCAAGGGGGATCAGGTTAATGCCGTAGCCCTCCTCCAGCGTATCCAGATTACCGTAGCGGGCCGCCATACGGATCACGTTTGCGATACAAGCGAGATGGCCGCTGGCCGCTCCCATCCACACGATATCATGGTTGCCCCACTGCACGTCCACAGAATGATAGTCACAAAGAGTGTCCAGTATGATATGCGGACCGGGCCCTCTGTCATAGATATCGCCCACGATATGGAGATGATCGATGACCAATCGCTGGATCAGATTGCTCAGTGCCACGATAAACTCCGGCGCCCTGCCGATCCTGATGATGGTGTGGATGATCTCATTATAATAGGCTTCCTTGTCCTGAATCTCCGCTTTCTCCGTGATCAGCTCCTCAATGATATAAGAAAAATCCTTCGGCAGCGCCTTTCTCACCTTAGAGCGGGTGTACTTGGAAGAGACCCGCTTCGTGATCTGCACCAGCCTGTGGAGGGTGATCTTATACCAATCCTCGATGGAATCCTCATCCTCNTCGCGCATGACAATATCCAGCTTCTCATTGGGATAGTAGATCAGCGTCGCCAGACTCTTTTTATCCTTGATGCTCANNGTATTGCCGAACTCCTCNTCGATCTTTCNCCGCACNGANCCGGAACCGTTTTTNAGAATATGGTTAAACTGCTCATACTCCCCATGGATATCCGTCATNAAATGCTCCGTGCCCTTGGGCAGATTNAAAATCGNCTGNAGNTTNATGATCTCNGTGGATGCCGCCGCAATGGTNGGATACTGTTTNGATAAACTTTTNANNTACTTTAATTCTAATTCGTCCATTAAACTCTCCTATNNTGGNAGGGTTTTATCCTATCACNTCNGCCATATCATACATACCTGCCGGCNTGCCCTTCAGATACTTGGCCGCCTGAATGGCGCCCTTGCCGAACACNGCNTTGGAATANGCTCTGTGTGAGAAGGTGACCACCTCNTCNGCNCCCGCAAAGATCACATCGTGATCTCCCACGATGGTNCCGCCTCTGACNGCGCTGATCCCCAGNTCCTTNTCNCCTCTCTTCTGTCTGACCTGACTTCTGTCATAGACATAAGTNTAAGCGTTGTCCATCTGCTCATTGATGGAATCCGCCAGNGCAAGCGCCGTGCCGCTNGGCGCATCCAGCTTCTGGTTGTGATGCTTTTCCACNATCTCAATNTCAAAGCCCGCNGTCGCCAGNGTCTGNGCCGCCTCCTTTAACAGCTTTAACAGCAGNTTNATGCCGAGGGACATATTGGCGGATTTTAAAACCGCGATCTGCTTTGACGCCTCCTGCACCTTCGCAAGCTGCGCCTCCGACAATCCCGTGGTNCACAAAACACAGGGCAGCTTCTTTTCCACACAGTAATCCAACAGGGNATCCACCGCCGCCGCCACAGAAAAATCGATGAGGGCATCCGCCTCCACNGTACANGCCNTGATATCCGTAAATACAGGATATGTATTTCTGCCATCGTCNACGGCATCNATTCCCGCCACGATCTCAATCTCTTCATCCGCCGCGATNAGNGAAGTGATAGTCTGCCCCATCTTNCCGTTNCAGCCGTGCATGATCACTCTTACCATATTNTCCTCCATTCAACATCGACGAACGCCTGCCGGGAGNAAACTCCCTGACAGACGTNCTTAGCTTTATATATCGTCTTTCTTTAGNNACTACAGGATGCCGTANTCNGTCATCGCTTTTTTCAACCGCTCCACATTCTGCGGCTCCATCTCNGACAAGGGCATATGTAAGCCGCCCACCGCTTTCCCCATCAGGTTCAAGCCTGCCTTCACCGGGATCGGATTCACCTCGCAGAAAAGAGCNTCNNACANGTCGATCGCACGAAGCTGTTCCTTCGCNCTGCCCNCCACATCTCCGTCAAAGAATTTCTGACAGATCTCATGGGTCTGTCTCGGCGCCACATTGGACAAAACAGAGATNACACCCTTACCGCCGAGNGACAGNATCGGCACGATCTGGTCGTCATTNCCGGANTACAGATCCACNTTNTCNCCNGCAANNGNCATCAGCTTNGCNATCTGTGAGATATTACCGCTGGCCTCNTTGATGCCNACGATGTTCTCCACNTCCGTNCAGAGTCTCGCCGCCGTCTGNGGCTGGATATTACAGCCNGTGCGGCTGGGNACATTNTAGAGAATGATGGGCAGCTTGACNGANTCCGCCACCTTTTTAAAATGGGCATAGAGCCCGTTCTGNGTNGCTTTGTTATANTAGGGCGTNACCAGCANNAAGCCGTCCACGCCGTACTTTTCNGCNTCCGTNGAAAGATATACCGCCGTNTCNGTGCAGTTCGATCCGGTNCCCGCNACCACNGGCACCCNGCCNTTCACGGTCTCTGCNCANAAACGGATCAGATCCAGATGNTCCTCATGGGTCAATGTGGAAGATTCNCCNGTNGTGCCACAGACAATGATCGCATCTGTGCCGCCCGCNATCTGNAATTCCACCANTTCTGCAAATTTTTCGTAATTGATACTGCCGTCCTCATGAAATGGGGTGACGATCGCAACACCCGCTCCTGTAAAAATNGCCATAAAATCCTCCTTAAATGACTTTTCCAACATGATAAAGAGCCGACCACACAGGGCCAGCTCCATAATTATGCTGTTTCCATTGTGGATAGCGCCCCATCGACTCGATGACAGTCATACAGCTCTTAACTGCATGCCCAAGAAAAAACGTACAGACCGTCTCCCCTTTCGGCGTCTTCTCCTTTCTGAACACTTCCTTTGTGCCTGCCACATCCATGTCCCTACTGATAGAAAACGCAACCTCTACCAACTCCAATATTCCTTATTAAAATTATCATAGCATCCGGGCAGTTTTCTGTCAATCCCATATCTTGAAATGCATGGTCTCAACCTTCGTCACCTGATCCGCCAGCGCACAGACCTCATCATTCAGCGTGATACCCGTCATGATAATGTCCATCTCCTCCGGTTTTCCGGATAGCAGATTTTTCAATTCCTCGACGGTGATGATACCATTGTCGATGAGCCCCAGCACCTCGTCCAATATAAGCAGGGCGCATTCTCCCGTGTTTAATATCTTTTTGGCAAAATTAAGGCCGTTTCTGATATTCCGGCTCTCCTCCGTCTTATGCTCATCGGACAGTTGCGAAAAATCCTCCGCAGACTTCTCAAACCGGAAGATTTTGATCTCAGGCTCCAGACGCTTCACAAACTCCGACTCGGCCAGACCTCTTCCTTTTAAAAACTGTACGATAACAACGTATTCTCCCTCGCAGGCCGTCTGGATCGCACGCCCAAGCGCCGCCGGTGATTTTCCATGACCTTCTCCGCTATAGATCTGAATCATGCCTTTTCCCATATACTATACCCCGTATTTCAATATAAGATGCGTAGAAACTGCAGTATAAGCTTGCAATCCCTCTGCGCACTGCTCATTGCCAACGCGCATATCATAGCACACTACTCCTTTTCATGCAAGCCTTATTCCTCTTCCACAAGCTCAAGCTTGCTGACGGAAACCTCATAGGCGATCCGTCTCTCCAACTGCTCCTCAGACAGCTTTTTCATATACTCACGGCTCTGGATCCTGCCCCAGATGGCACAGCGGCTCCCCACCTCAAAATTGCTGGCAAATCTGGCATTGCGTCCCCAGCAGATGCAGGGTATGTAATCCGACTTTCCATAGGGTCTGTTGACGGCAAGAAGAAGATCTGCAATCTCCCTTCCCAGCGGCGTTTTGCGATAGATCGGGGCTTTGCAGATATAACCGTCCAAAAAGATCTGGTTCGTCTTGGCGCCCTCGCCGATATCCTCCATAAACTCTATCTCCCGTGCAAAAACAGACAACACCAGCCTGTTTTTCCTCTCTTCATGCCTGTTGTAGGAGCGGAACTGTCCCGTGATACATATCTTCATGCCCTTGTAATCCTCGTTCACATCGATCAGGCGCTCCGATACCATCACCGGTATGATATCAGTTGACTCACTAAGTCGATCCACGCTGATATCCACCATGTAAAAGCCCTCTCCAAAAATCTCGTGGCTGAAAGAAAAATCGCTCACGATCTCCCCCATAACCGCCACCTGGTTGTTTTCAATTACCTTATCCGTCATGTTTTCCTCCATTCTACATTCTAAATGTATTTCAGAGCCTTTTTGTCTGCCAGTGTTTTCACGACTCTGAACAGTTGTTGTATTAACAATATATAAGATAGCATCGGAAAATAGAACTGTCAGTGGTCGCGTGACTTGTCAGAAACAGACGCAAGTGATATAATCGTCGCAGTGCGTTTTTAACATCACGAAAGGTTGAATAAAATGAAACAGACAAGAGAAGATGTAAGAAATATAGCGATCATCGCACACGTAGACCACGGCAAGACCACGCTGGTGGACGAGCTGTTAAAGCAGAGCGGCGTATTCCGGGAAAATCAGGAGGTGGCGGAGCGCGTCATGGACTCCGGAGACATTGAAAAGGAACGCGGCATTACGATCCTGTCCAAAAACACGGCAGTCACCTACAAAGGCGTCAAGATCAACATCATCGACACGCCCGGACACGCCGATTTCGGCGGCGAGGTGGAGCGGGTGCTCAAGATGGTAAACGGCGTTATCCTTGTGGTGGACGCCTTCGAGGGTCCCATGCCCCAGACCAAATTCGTGTTAAAAAAGGCTCTGGAGCTGGATCTTTCCGTGATCGTGTGCATCAATAAATGCGATCGTCCGGAAGCACGGCCGATTCAGGTAGTTGACGAGGTTCTGGAGCTTTTTATGGACTTAGACGCAAACGACGAGCAGCTTGACTGTCCTTTTGTCTACGCTTCCGCCAAAACCGGCACAGCCACCACCCAGCTCACCGTCAAGGGCGGAGACATGACCCCTCTCTTTGACACCATCATCGACCACATCCCGGCACCCCAGGGCGATCCCGATGCCGGTACCCAGGTTTTGATCAGCACCATCGACTACAACGAATATGTAGGCCGTATCGGCGTGGGTAAGGTGGACAACGGCAGCGTCAAAGTCAATCAGGAAGTGGTCATTGTAAACCACCATGACCCTGACAAGCTCAAAAAGGTAAAAATCAGCAAACTCTACGAATATGACGGACTGAACAAAGTGGAAGTGAAAGAGGCAGGCATCGGCGCCATCGTTGCGATCTCCGGCATTGCGGACATCCACATCGGCGATACACTCTGCTCTCCCGACACCCCGCAGCCCATTCCCTTCCAGAAGATCTCGGAACCTACCATCGCCATGCACTTTATGGTCAACGACTCCCCTCTGGCAGGTAAAGAGGGCAAGTACGTCACCAGCCGCCATATCCGTGACAGATTGTTTAAAGAACTGAATACGGATGTGTCCCTGCGCGTGGAGGAGACCGATTCCACGGAATCTTTCAAGGTATCCGGCCGGGGTGAACTGCATCTCTCCGTCCTGATTGAAAATATGCGCAGAGAGGGTTATGAATTTGCAGTGAGCAAGGCAGAAGTCCTGTACAAGACAGACGAAAACGGCAAGAAGACAGAGCCGATGGAATTGTGCTATGTGGATGTGCCGGAAGAGTTTTCCGGTACCGTGATCGAGAAGCTCAGTCAGAGAAAAGGCGAGCTGAAAAATATGGGCATGGCCTCCGGCGGCTACACGCGTCTGGAATTTTCCATTCCCTCCCGCGGCCTGATCGGCTACCGCGGCGAGTTTTTAACGGACACCAAGGGAAACGGCATCATGAACACCATCTTTGACGGCTACGGTCCCTACAAGGGGGATATCCAGTACCGTAAGCAGGGATCTCTCATCGCCTTTGAAGCAGGCGAAGCCATCACCTACGGCCTCTATAACGCTCAGGAGCGCGGCACCCTCTTCATCGGTCCCGGCGAGAAAGTCTATTCCGGTATGATCGTGGGACAGAATGGCCGCGGCGAGGATATCGAACTGAATGTGTGCAAGAAAAAACAGCTCACCAACACCCGCTCCTCCAGCGCGGATGAGGCGCTTCGTCTCACCCCGCCCAAGATTCTCAGTCTGGAACAGGCGCTTGAGTTCATCGACACGGATGAGCTTTTGGAGGTGACGCCGGAGAATCTGCGGATCCGCAAGAAGATCCTGGATCCGACTCTGAGAAAGAGAGCGGCGATCTCTGCGGCGGCGAAGAATAAATGATGCAGAAAACACCACCACCGAATGAACCGGTGGTGGTGTTTTTAGCTTTTTACGATCTTTTCGATCACGGATACTTCCTCTTCCAGATCTTCCGCGATCTCTGAGATGGACTTCCCTCTGGACAGTTTCTTTTGCACCTGCTCCCTGAGTTTGTCCTCCCGGCCCTCCATAAATGTATTTCTCAAATGCCTCTTCTCATCATATTCCGTTAAGAGCATATGCGTCACCTCCGCCTTCTCTTTCAACAGGATATCCGTAAGGATACCCCTTTTAATACAATTGTCTATGGCAGCCTCCACCGCTTCTTCCCGGCTCATACCCTCTCTGATATTATCCTCGATCTCTGCAGATAATTCCGAGTATTCCCAGAGCCTGCGGCACTTTTCCATAAGAGCCACATTGTAGCCACGATTGATGTTCAGCACTTCACAGGTACACTCTATACAGCCACTCCCCTGTCCGGCAGAGAAAGAGTCCGACAGATAGAGCATCACATTGTCGGTGTGCATATCTCTACCATTATAAAAAACGATATATACCGGTGTGGGCAGTTCAATCCGCCGCTTCCCGTAAATGTCATCTCCCCGGGCACTGACCAGCCCTTCAAACTGTTGGGCAAAGTAAAGCAGTCCTCGAAGCGGCATGTTAGGATTCCAGGTACTCTGGTGTTCATAGAGGTTGATGCTGTTCCCGATGATAAAGGACAGATCGTTCTTCATCTTCATAAAGATAACATCCTCCATAGTGACCACTTCCAGTTCCTCCGGATCTGTATATGTACTGCCGTTTAAGGCATTGTAAAGATCCAGAAGATCCTGTTTGTTGTGGAAGAGTTTTCTGAACAGAACATCCTTATATTTGCGGTTTAATCTAAATCTCCGCCACCATGTTCTACGCCTGTACCGCTGTGTCAACTTTCGTTTTGTCATACATTTTCCTCCATTATACAGTTTTTTTAGACTGAATACAAGGAGAATATAACCGTAATCTGATATAAATAAGACAATACCAGACATTATCGAATTCATCGCTTATTCAGCCCAGTGTAAATAGTTAAGGGATTGTTTCCGATCATCGGAAAGAACCTTATAAAGATGGAGATATTTCCAGAGGAAATCGCTCCGTAGACAGATAAGACTATCTGTCTGTGTTTCATTCATTATAAGACAGGATGTGAGATTGTGCAAGGGGAATCGACAGAAAGAGTTGTATTTTCAAACGCAGGCACGCTCTCGCTGCTTTCAGCTCGCAGCAGTACTAGGCTCGAAGAAACCTCGCCAAGTGCCGGCGGCTTCACAGCACCTGCTTATCGAAGATACAACTCTTTCTGTGGCAAACACTATGAAAAATTAAGGGATCTAAACATACTGAAATATCTCTGGGAGATTGTGTTTCTAGTGGAAATTTAGTATAATCAAAAAATTAGTTAGGAGTATACATCATGACTAAATTTGAAGTTTTATTATGCACATACTATTATTTAGAAAAAGAATACTTTTCTGATAAAAATAAAAGCAACGAATATATCTATGCCGTCTTGTCAAGTGATGAATTCATTTTTAAGGTTTTTCTTCTGGTAATCTTTTTTGTGGATTGTTATAATAGAATTTAACAATAGGCTTTTCATTCATCTATATTAAACAGCGTAAGAGAATTCTCCGGACGATATGATAGAGTTATTTTTGTCATTTCCGCAGGTGTTTCACTCATTCGGTGGGAAAACCAGAGAAGAAGATTATTATATATTCCTCCGATATGATAGGATGCCTTAAACTGCTGGGCTTTTGACGCCTTCTCTACTATATTTCCGAAGTGAAAGCGTTCATTTAACACATCCAGCAAAAGGAAGGACATACCTGCATCATGAATACGCAGCAGTTCTTCGCTTCGGGAATAGAATGTCTCAAACATCGTCTGTATATAGACACCAAAATCTAAACTATGTTTTTCGTGAAAGACATCCTGATACTCCTGCATGATAGAATCAAGATAGAAGCGGATAATGGATTCCTTTGTCTCAAAATGGCGGTAGTAGGTGGAACGATTAACGCCTGCCTTTTTCGTGATTTCCCCTATCGTAATATCCTGGTATGACTTTTGTTTCATTAGCAGCAGAAGTGCCTGTGCAATATAGTCCATCATCATTTCCGATGTTATATTTTTCCTTTTCATAAAGAGACAATTCCCCTCCCTTTGTTGCACTTTTCCTCTGCTCTCTTGAAAAAACTGGCAGAAATATCTACAATAATATTTAGCAACAAATGTTGCTTAAATCTTAACTAAATCGGAGAAAGGGGTCAAGTAGTATGAAACAAATATATGAAAATCTTTATCAGTTTTCCATCTATATTCCTCCAATGAATTTTACAATTCATCAGTATCTATTGGCAAGCGATCCGGCAATTTTATTCGCTGCCGGGACTGCACGGCAAGCGAAGGAGATACTGCCTCAGATACAAAATATACTTGGAGGCAGGGAACTAAAATATATAGTTATTTCCCACATGGAATCTGATGAGGCGGGCGGCATATTTGTTTTCCGCAAAGCTTATCCCAATGTTATTGTTATCTGCGGTTCACTTGCAGCCCGCGAGCTTCCCGGCTGGGGATATGAAGGCACAATCGAAATAAAATCCGGCAAGGACGAACTGGATGATGGAGAGCTTTCCCTTTCCTTCGCTGATTATCCTTCTGAAGTACACGACCAGGATGGTATCGTTTGTTTTGAGAAGAAAAGCGGTATTGTCTACAGTGCAGATCTATTTCTGCGATATGGCGACGGTGTTGGAAAAACGCGAAAGACAGCCTGGAAAGATGAGGTGAACGCTATCTCTGCAGACCGCATTGTAAACAATGAAAAAAGAGAAATGCTAAAAGATGCATTGATGGCATGGAAACCATCCTTTGTTGCGGTGGGACATGGTTTTTGTCTGGAGTGTGAATAAATATGGGAGAGAAATATCTGTTTGAAAAACCTTTAACGGAGGCAGTGATCATAAAGCGAAATTCCCAGTTCACGATGGATGTTGCATATCAGGGCGAGATTCTCCGCTGCCATTGTCCGGCAACGACAAGGATTGGTGATATTGATGTAAAAGGTGTCTCCTGCCTGATTTCTTCAAGCGATGATCCGAAACGCAAATTAAGATACACTGTGGAGGCGGTTTCCTGTGATGAGCCTGAAGTGGAGAATAAAAACTGGATCGGCATTAATCTGATTCTTTCCAACCGTCTGGTAGAATTCCTTCTTGAGACACACCAGCTCGATGCAATGGTATCGAATTATGACTCTATCCGGAGGGAAGTTACACTTGGAATATCGAAGCTGGACTTTCTGGTGGGAAATACTTATCTGGAAGTAAAAAGCCCATTAACCACGCTCAATGTAAAATACGGCACACACATTAAAACCAAAAAAGTAACACCGTTTTCTTCCACAGACAGGTTTCAAAAGCATATCAGGGAACTTGCCGGCTCTTTAAAAAGTCACGAGAGAGCAATACTGCTCACGGTCAATCAATATATGCCGACAGAGATGAGGCCACATCTGAGAAGCACTCATTATGCGGAAGTCAGCCAGACCATGAAGGAGGCTTTGAACGCGGGAATAGAGACCTGGAATATCAATCTGAAATTCATGCCTGACGGTGCAGAACTAATAAGCTTGACAGAAACGTCAAAGGAAACAAAAAACTATTAAAATGAAATGATTTAATGCACACCGCGGGATTTCCTGTGGTGTGTTTCTCTGCTCCGATATCCAGCGTCGTATTGGTGAAGACATTATTTATCTTGACTGCGAGGATAAGCAACAACTAAAAATTAAGTGCCTAATTCCAAATTATGTATTATTATGACTTAAAAGCATCTTAAAAACAGGATGCTTTCATTTTACGATGTCTCAATTTATCAAAACTTGTCAAATCTATTATGTCAGTAGTGTAAATCCTGATATATGGAAACAAGACGAAGGGACAGCTTTAGATGAAAATTGTTATGATAACGACGATCAGGGCGATTCCCAGCCGCAAAAAGAAACGACCGGAAATCCCAGCATCATCCCATTCTATCGAATCTGCCGTAAAATATTTGGATCCTTAATCTTCTGATCTTCCGCGAACAGCAGGATTTTTGACATAATCTCCGCCGTCTTGGGATCATCATCTACGAAAGGAAGGAAAATACGCCCTCTGTGCTGTGAATGTACAGGGACAACAAACAGCATGGCGTTCCCAAGCTGATGCACAACGCCACTTCCAAGATGTACCGTATATTGTCCAAGCTTTCCGTCAATAATTGCATGATTCCCTTCCAGCCTGACGTTTTTCTTCTGAAACAGGGAGAGATTGCACGCAACGATCGCTTTGCGCATTTCGATCGTTGAATGGCTTGTTTCCGGATCAACGCCGCCTGCATGGGCAATGCTGACAGCAAGATCTACGTCCCGCATAACTTCGCTGTATATAACATCCGGGATATCCTTTATTTTCAGAGACCTTCCTGTTTCGCGATCTGTAAAGATCACGTACTCCAATGTCGGCGCTTCCACATCGCTTGGAGAAAACCAGTCTGCCATGGCATAAATATAGGCAACAATATTTTCTTTATAATAAATTTTCTGAAGGCCGGCTTCGTAATCCGCTACCCAGCGTCGGCTTCTTAACGCACTGACTGTTTTCTTCGGCTGAATCTGGTTGCCAGCAAACAGCAGGGATTCTTCTTTTTCCAGTTCTTCCTCCAGTTTTACATACAATTCCCGGAATACTTGTTTAAAAGGCTGCTTCTTCTGCTTTTCAAACAACAGCTTCTGGTATTCGTGCCAGTTTCCGCTTTTGTATAGATCAAAGGGATGTGCGATGACAATCTTATCCTCCGGTCTGACAGGATGAAGCGAGCCAAAAACATCTAAAATGCCATCTTTTGTGAAAAAACCGAGTTTTACATTTCGTTCCTCTCCATTCTGTTCCCCGGCATTCTCTTCTTCCAATGATGTTACGACAAGCGGTTCTGTGATAGGCCGTGTTATCGGATTTTTAAATAATTCCAAGAATTCCGAGACTTCAAAGACTGTTTTGTCTTCCATTGCCTGTTCCATCATCTGTCTGGTACGGCTGTATTGCTCTTTCAGCTTTTTGGTGACTTTCTGAAATTCCTGTACAGTTTCGTTCTTCTTGTATTTCGCAGGAACTGATTTAAGAAGTTTGCCGTCCTTTCTGCATAGCAGTGTACTCTTTCCAAACTCATCCACGGATACCATGAGTTCGATCTCATCCAAAATGCGCCAGTCGAAATATTCTGTTGACACCTCTGTCAGTTTTCCCTCCATCCGAAGCATCAGACGTGTCACATCCGTAAATCCGGCGTTGACGCTTAAGTTGCGCAGGGCAATATCCGCAGCGCGTCCCTCGCTGGCACGCCGTTGTGCACCGAACCGTCTGCTTTCTTTTTTGTAGTTCTGAATGAACTGGTACCGGTCGAGAAGTTCCGCTTCCCGTGCCTTCCTTGCTTTCGGAAGAGGCAGCAGACCGATGCTCATCAAAAGATCTTTGTTCCGTTTGGCGTTAATTTCTGTCTTTAATGCATCTTTCTCTACATTGCCCAGAGCCGCATCCGCATATTTTCTCGCCCTTGCGTGTGCCGCTCCGGTCGCAGAATATTTGGCGGCATCATAAAGGAGCCTGAAACCTTTCTCTCCAAGCTTTTCATAGGCTTCAAAAAACCAATGGATGTCAAATGCTCCATCTCTCAGATCCTCTTGGGAAAGCGGCGTGTATTTTGCAATCGTGGAGGTTACCCGCTCGCCCCAATACTCACTGGTATGTGCCATGAAATAGTAACAGGTACTTGCCAGACCGGGCATTTTGAGATATTCCTCAATCATAGGAATCCATTGCGGCGCATACATGGCAAGCTCTATAAGGCGTTTTTTCGTAATGTCAGTTCCCTTTAAGGCCTTTTTCAAATCCTCCGCGGTTTCTTCCGGTTCCGGCCTGGAAACTTTCAATAGTACGCTCAACACCTGTTTTCTCTCTGTCTGATAAGAATAATAACCGCCCCGCTGCAGAGGGTCTTTGCCGAGAGCTGTTAAAATCTGTATCATATAACCAATGCCGTAAATAACCTTAATTTCTTTCATATACTCTGAAAAAGGGGTGGGCTGTTCTGTGCGCGTTAATTCCACTTTCAGGACAACCGGGAGCACTTCTCTGTATAACTCGTGGGCAAATGTCATTTCCGGTATTTCTTCACCAATCATATCAAAACGATATTTCCCATCTACAGGCTTGATGACGCCAAACCCAAAGAAATCGTTCAGCGAGCCGATTCCGGCCTTCCGATAAGAGACTGCGCCTTTTTGTTCCACAGCGCTTATGGGCGCTAAAAGAATTCCCATATCTAAAAAGGTAAGCACGGCTTTGTAAAATAAATCCTTATCCCAGATTCCCCTTACATAGCATTGTACAAAATCAGAAAGGCGCAGATAATTTTCCGTACTGCGCCGATAATAGCCTTGGGATTGGATTTCCCTTTCTTTCTGCCCATCATAATATAATTGCAGATGAAACCGCAGGGTAAAGGAATCTTCCCAGTCTCCTTTATCGGCATCGGTGATCCACTTACACATATCTGAGAAAATCGGCATTTTTGTAACACGTCCGGTATATGTGCGTAGCACACTGCCACTCCAGCCTCTTTCCTCCATCGTGTATAAGTCGTTGGAAGTATCCAGCACTGAAAGCAGTCCGGCAATTCCGCACAATCCAAAATGCACAGAAAGAGAGCGGGGAACATACTGGTTAAACAGCGCAAAGAGAACCGTGTCTACCTGCCGTTCGTAGGAAAGCACGATCATCAGGTCAGAAAAGAGCGGTTTTTTCGGACTGCCGTTTCCAAATACTGTCTGGTAGAGTGCTGCTGCCTGCTCATAATTATTTCTTTGTCTGCAGCATTCATAGTAGAGTTTCGTTTCCATTAAAAGCTGGGGTGAATCTATTTCTTTTTCATAAAATTCTTCCCACATTTCCCGGAAAGGGTACGCATCCAACGGTTCCGTATCCGGGTCATCATAAATCCATCGAATCCATCCCAGCCCGTTTCCGAGCAGCTGTTCATCATTGTCTCTTGTCTTATAAGATAGCTGCGCATGATCGGAGATGAGTTTATCCAGTTTTTGGAGCACATGAATGTAAGCCTCCTCACCATGGCTAAAAAGAACGGCGGCTTCGTCTGCATCCACGTTCATCAATGGCAGAATCCAGTCTTTGCTCATATCGCAGAGTCCGTAACCGGGCGTATTGATAATGTCCTGCGCTTTGCTTTCCGTACTGAGAAGTTCATCCAAAAGAACCTGCTCTTTTCCGGTGGGATCAGAAAAATCCTGCAGTTTGGGGATGATCCCGGCAAAGGCTTTCTCATCATCCTTTTTCAACTGTATCGCAAGTTCAAGAGCGCCCATATGACAGTCTTCGGATTTTTCCGCAAGCAGTCTTGTGATACAGGCAGACAGGTTTTTGCTGTCCTGCCGCCCAAGCAGGGCAAACGTCCCGGCGCGGCCTTTCTTATATTTTACGTTACGCTCAATCGCTATGTAATCTTCTTTGGAAAGCTCCATATCCTCTACCAGCAGATGCGCACTTTGATTCGTATATTCCTCCGCATTGTGCAGCAGATCAAAGAGGACTTTTTTACGCACCCCGGAAGCCGGGCGGTAGAGAAGAAGTCTCGCCGCTGCCGCTCTCGACGCCGTAGGATAATAGTAATTATGAAAATACGAATTTTTTCTCTGTCCGATGAGGGGAATCATCTCCGCCGCCTCATCTAAAAGAGATTCTTTTTGCAGCATCCAGGCAATCAAACATAACCGCACGGCAATATCCGACTGACTCATGGACACTTGATACCACGGGAAAATACAAGGTGAAAGCACCAGCCCTTTTGCGGGAATTTTTTTCATAATCTCTCTTAATATGTGATAAAACTCTTCCGCTTCCTCCGCATTGTCAAAATACTCTTCTACGGCAAGCGGTTTCGGTTTTCTTACTCCATCGCGCAAGACAGAGAAATTATGCTGGCCGTCTTCTTTCAGAAGGTCAAAAAAGCATATCTCTGTCGAAGCCATAAAGCCCGGCATAAAACAGGCAGCAAGCTCCAGATCTTCCGGATGAGAGCGGATGAGCGCTTTGGAAATCCGCGTTTGCAGGTTCTCATCCTGCAGGGACTGCATAAAGTAGGAAGCTGTCATTTTCTGTTGCCTCGTACCGGTTTTGGCAAGAGTACAGATGGCCTGAACGGCGTCATGGGCATCGTAGAAGCCTTTTGCCCAGAGTGCGCAGCTAATCGCAACGGCATCATTTGTGGCAAGCTGCTCTTTGACAAAAGCTTCATTTCGAAGGCACTGTCCCATCAGGCGAAGCAGTTTTTGAGTGATCCGCTCCAGATTATATTCATCAAAAATCCCAATCCATGTACCGACGGCACGTTTAACAGAGGAGAAACGGATCAGATCGTTCTCTTCGATGATGGAAAATAAAGAGAGGAATGCTTCCGGACGTCCGGCGTCCATCGTTTCACAGACCACCTGTCTTGCGCCCTCCTGAAGTCTCGCCGCAAGCAGAAATCTGCCAATATCTTCATATAGTTCTTTGCTCTTCGACATGACAATGCCAAGAACCAGCTCCCGGCTCATCATCATCGTATTATTTTCCCCAAAGAGAATATCTTTTACCGCTTGGATCGTTTTCCCTTCTCCATGGTCAATCTGTGTCGCCAATATTCCTGCATAGTCGAAATGTTCATTTCTGGCATGGTCGTAAATCTCCGGACTGACATTTCCGGTCAGGATATCCGCAAGATTTCCACCGTAAAAATCAAGCCATGCATATGTCCGAAGCAAATGGATACTATGCCCTGCAAAGGGGATATAGCTTTTGGAACGAAGACTTCTGCGGAACCGCCCGGAAGTCATCTGGTAACAATTCATTTCGTCCAGGGCATAATAAAATTCCTCCTGCCATTCTTTTCTCACGCAGACGTCCACCAGGTTATGAAATTCATTTTGATACAGTTCACTTAATGTTTTATATTTTCCCTTCCGCAATGGCTCTCTTATAAAATCGCAGACCTCCTGGGAAACTACATAGTTATAGAAGGTAGGAAGCAGCTTTTTCTCCCGTTCGGAAAGATGCCGCCCCTTTGTTTTCATATCAGCTTCCCATTTTTCGCTGAATTTTCTCCTTGTCTGACAATTAAATTCCGCCATCTGCTGTAATCTCCTTTTTATTTAATGATCACGCTTTTTTTCACACTTTTACCATCCGGAGAGCATTGTCAGTCTGATAAAAGTAAAAACCAAATCTTCCGTCCATGGGATTGTGTCGGAAAGTGCGCTCAGTTCCTTATCTCCGGCAAACACCCGATAAATTCCGTCTTCAAAGCACTGTATGGTATTTTCTATGGCCCGTTCTTCCGCAGCAGCTTCACCGCCCCGCAGTCCTGATGTTATTTTTCCCCGCGCTGCCTGCGCCGTGATTTCTTCCTGTGTCAGATAAGTCAGAATCTGTCCTGCGTCTTCCCGCGCATTGTACTGCTTTACGCCAAGCTTCGTCAGTAAGATGAGCAGTTCGTTGACATTTTGCGGTTTGGATTCAAGAGCAAAGGCAACAGGGGCAAGATCCGCGTTTTTCTGCTTTCCGAGTTTTTTCATTCTGACATAGATCGTATATGACATAGGGTCGCTCCTCTAATAAAATCAATTCCGATGGATCAAACAAAAAAAGAGAGTGCGCAAACTCTCTTTTTATAATCCCAACACCAGCGTCGCCACCCGGAAATAAATGAGCAGGGAAATGGCATCCACGATGGTCGTGATGAACGGGCTCGCCATGACAGCAGGATCCATGCCGATCTTCTTGGCAAGCATGGGCAGTGTGGAACCTACGACCTTGGCTACTACGACCGCCATCAGAAGTGTGACACACACCACAAGGGCCACCTGAACGCCCACCCGGTCAAACAAAAGCAGCTTCGCAAAATTACAGAGCACCAGGGTCAGTCCGCAGAGAACTGCCGTCCGGATCTCCTTCCAGACCACGGTAAACCAATCGGAAAATTCTATCTCATCCAGAGAAATCCCGCGGATGATAATGGCGGAAGCCTGGCCTCCCGCGTTACCGCCGGTATCCATAAGCATGGGAATAAAGGCAGTCAGCGCCACATACTGGCTCAGCGCGTCCTCAAAAGAGGTGATGATACGCCCCGTAAAAGTGGCGGAGATCATCAACAGCAAAAGCCAGGGAATCCGCTTCTTAAACGCATCGAACACTGTCATTTTCAGATAAGGCTTGTCGGAAGGCATCAACGCTGCCATCTTCTCGATATCCTCTGTTGTCTCTTCCTCCAGAATGTCCACCACGTCATCCACAGTGATGATTCCTACCAGTCTGTCCTCATTATCCACCACCGGCATCGCCGTAAACTCATATTTCTTAAACTGTCTGGCAACCTCCTCCTGATCCATCAGGGTATGGAGAGAAACCACACTTTTGTGCATGATATCCCCGATCACTGCATTGGGTGCGCTGAGAAGCAGGTAGCGCAGAGCCACGGTGCCCACCAGCGTCCGCTTATTATCCAGCACATAACAGATATTGATGGTCTCGCTGTCCACTCCCACCTTGCGGATCCGATCTATGGCCTGAGACACCGTCTGGTGTTCTTTCAAATCCACATACTCCACCGTCATGATACTGCCGGCAGAATCCTCCGGATAACGCATCAGATGGTTGATGGCTTTCCTCGTGTCCGCACTGGTATTGGCGATCAGGCGTTTAACCACATTGGCGGGCATTTCCTCCATCAACTCCTTAGCGTCATCAGACATCATATTGTCGATGATGCGCCCTGCATCCTTGTCGGACAGAGAGGTGATGACAGACTGCTGCTGGTCGATCTCCAGATAAGAAAAAACGTCCGCNGCCTTATCCTTNGGCAGAATGCGGAANATCTTGATCACTTCCTCCTCCTCCATCTCCTCCAGATAATCGGCGATATCGGCATCGTTCAATTCTTTTATAATCTGTCTTAACCGGGTATACTGTCCTTTTCCGAGAAGNTCTCTGATCTCCTCCACGCCGAAGTCCGCATAATCCTCATAGGACACCGTATTTACCGTCTCCTGATTCACTTTGTCTTTTTCCTTGTTCTCACCCATGATNCGCCGCCTCTGTGCTNTTATAGTAGAAGGGATCNGAGACNCTCANCTGCGCACTGCCCGCNGTCGCCTCCGTNATCTCCTTGATCAGTCTCTCNCTTTCCTCAAAAGGTACCTGAAATTCCAAAGATACCTGCTCGGCATACACCGCATCCCCGATCGGAATCCCCTGTTTTCCCAAGAGATACTGTATCTTCCCGATCCCGTTATAGTCCGTNTTGACCGTGAAAGTATNTCCGTAACGCATAACAGCCACACGNCTGGCTGCAAGNCCTGCCTGAGCCGCCTGTGTATAGGCCCGCACCAGNCCNCCCGTTCCTAAAAGCGTACCGCCAAAATACCGGGTCACCACCAGNGTCANNAAACNGATNCCNGATCCNGTCAGCACCTCCAGNATNGGCCTGCCCGCNGTGCCGGANGGCTCCCCGTCNTCGGAAAACCGCATGGTCTGACCCTGCTCTCCCAAGATATAGGCATAGCAGTTATGGCGGGCATCCCAATACCGCTTCTTCACCGTCTCAATGAAAGCCNTCGCTTCNTCCTCTGTATNGNNNGCCTCCACACTGGCGATAAACCGGGACTTCTTTTCCACGATCTCTCCCTGTCCGCCAGCCTCTATGATCTTATACGGGTCAAATTTACGCTCTGCTTCCATACTCTCTTCCTCTGCNTCNAGTATATCATAAAACCGGGGCCACAGCAAAAAACATTCCGAAAGAATTNCCCTCCAAAGAATAAATGTGCNCAGAAACGCAAACAATTCTTAAGAAAGCATAAAAAACTTTATTTACATGGGAATTTTTGCTATAATCGTCACAGGAAAGACAGCCTGTGACAAAAGAATTGCTACACAATTCTTTCTGAAAAGGAGGCANTACACATGAATTATGGTAAAAGAGGNGTCCGCAAGAANCAGCAGNCNCTNAATGCTATAGGTAAAAAATGGAGCAGAAAGATCGCCTTTACCTTTGTGCAGGTATTTCTGGTTGCCATCATCGGCGTNGCCATCATCGGCACCAGNGCGGGAATCGGCGCNTTTAAAGGGGTNCTGGCAACAGCTCCGGATATCANCAACATCGATGTGACGCCCACCGGTTTTTCTACCTTCGTGTACGATATCGAGGGCAATCAGCTCCAGAAGCTGGTCTCCACAGATTCCAANCGTATCCCTGTCACCATCGACATGGTACCTCAGGATCTGAAGGANGCTTTCGTGGCCATCGAAGATTCCCGTTTCTACGACCATAACGGCATTGATATCAAGGGCATCATCCGCGCGGGCGTGGTGGGTATCCAGAACCGGCACTTNTCCGAGGGNGCCAGCACTATCACGCAGCAGCTCCTCAAGAACAATGTNTTTACGGACTGGACTTCTGAGGACTCNCTGGCTGATAAATTCAANAGAAAATTTCAGGANCAGTATCTGGCATTAGAACTGGAAAAGGTCATGGATAAGGACACNATCCTGATCAATTATATGAATACCATCAATCTGGGACAGAATACCCTCGGCGTGGAAGCGGCTTCCCGGCGTTATTTTGACAAGCANGTAAATGAGCTCAACCTGTCCGAGTGNGCAGTCATTGCGGGNATCACACAGAATCCTTCCCGCTATAATCCNATCACACATCCGGANGAAAANGTAAAACGCCGNGAGAAGGTGCTCNNTGATATGAAAGANCAGGGCTATATCTCAGAGGAGGAGTATCAGGAGGCACTGGCCGACGATGTNTACTCCCGTATTCAGCTCGCAGACTCCGAAAATGAAGACACTTCCGTCAATACATATTTCGTGGATGCAGTGGTGGACGATGTAATGGCGGATCTGATCGATGCTGGCTACAATGAGACGCAGGCATTTACCCTGCTCTACAGCGGCGGCCTGAAGATCTATTCCACTCTGGATCCTCAGATCCAATCAATTTGCGATAACGCCTTTGCAGATGAGAGCAATTTCCCTGCAAACGTCAAATGGTANTTAAATTATGAACTGACNATCGAACGGGCAAACGGAGACNGNGAGAANGTCANNACAGAGATNTTCCGCAANTTCTGGANGGAAAACCGNTCCNNNTCTTACAACCTGATCTACGCTTCCCAGGAAGAGGCCTATCAGGATATCGAACTTTATAAAGAAGCTGTGATGCGTACCGGCGATGAAGTCTACGGAGAAAACATCCATCTGACCCCACAGCCCCAGGTTTCTCTGGTGGTGGAGGATCAGTCTACCGGTCATATCGTAGCTATGGTCGGGGGCCGTGGCGCCAAGACGGCCAGCCGTACCCTGAACCGTGCTACCGATACTATGAGACAGCCGGGTTCCACCTTCAAAGTTGTATCTACCTATGCACCGGCTTTAGACAGCGCCGGTCTCACACTCGCCACTGTCATGAATGATGCCCCCTTTAACTACGCTACGGGCCGTCCGGTGGCAAACTGGTACGGTGAGCAGTACCGTGGGCTTTCCTCTCTGCGGGATGGTATCCGGGACTCCATGAATATCGTGGCTGTCAAGACGCTTACCCAGATCACACCGCAACTTGGATTCGATTATCTGAGGAATTTTGGCTTTACGACTCTAGTGGAGCGTGAGGAGATCAACGGTGAGATCTTCTCGGATATCCAGCAGACCACCGCTCTCGGCGGTCTCACACACGGCGTTACCAACGAGGAATTAAACGCGGCCTATGCGTGTATCGCAAACGGCGGCACCTACATTAAGCCCAAGCTTTATACCAAAGTGTTAGACCATGACGGCAACATCGTTTTAGACAATACCATGCCACAGGCAAAGCAGGTCATCAAGGAGACCACTGCTTTTCTTCTGACTGACGCCATGGTGGATGTAGTCACCAGCGGCACCGGCGGTTCCGTCAATTTCGGCAATATGGCTATCGCCGGAAAGACAGGTACAACCTCCGACTATAACGATGTATGGTTCGCGGGCTACACCCCTTACTACACGGCTACTACCTGGGCCGGCTTCGACAACAACGTCAAACTGACCGGTGAGGAAAAGAATCTGGCGAAAAAGTTGTGGCGTGTTGTCATGTCAGAAATTCACGCAGAACTGCCCAGTGAATCCTTCAGCGTGCCCTCCGGCATTGTG
Organism: Lachnospiraceae bacterium; assembly: GCA_014804615.1. Taxonomy (GTDB): domain Bacteria; phylum Bacillota; class Clostridia; order Lachnospirales; family Lachnospiraceae; genus UBA3282. The sequence goes on along the minus strand of JAAUZL010000001.1, from coordinate 18,667 downwards.
ACGGCTACAGTATGTTCCCGGTCCGGAAAATCCCCGATCGCAGGACTCTGTGACGGAACGCTGCGCACGGAATATTTCGCAGAAGACACCATACCTTCAGAAACCTGTGACGTGCACTATGCAGGACAGATCTGCCAGTACAGCACACTTCCGGCCTGCGAGTTCTGTCCCTTCAAGGTGGAAGGCGTTCTGGAGCTGACGCCAATCGAGGATGTGTCTCTGCAGAGCGGTTCCTCCACTACAACCGAAGAAGTGGTGAACGAGGATGGCACCATCAGCGAGGTGCCGATAGCTGCTCCGCAGTCTAATATGTGTCCTCACGATGAAACCTTCTTTGCAATTCCTAACTATGAAGAAGTGATCAACGCCCAGCGTGCGGAGATCACACAGCGTGGTATAGAAGCGGCACAGGCAGCTGCAGCTGCGGCGGCAGCCGAGCAGCCGGCTGAACAGCCACAGCCCGAATAAAAAGAATCCAAAAAAGGACTGCCGGATGGCAGTCCTTTTTTACGGCAATCTCATTAGATTCCCTTCACCTCTCTGATCTTCTGTTCCAGCTCCTCGATCCCGCTGTTCGCATTGGTGATTGCCCTGCAGAATTCCTCGTACTCCGCTCCGGGCTCCTGGCCACAGCTCTCATAGTACCGCTTGCCGATCTCAATATAATTCTTCCGTATCACATCCTCGCAGGTACTGATCTGTCTTTTCAGACTCGCGATCTCCGCCAGATCCTTCGCTTTTCCTGACACCTCTTTGCCCTTTGTACTGAGGGTATCGCCCAGCTTATCAAAAAATTCCATATCTCATTCTCCCTTCCGCAGTCATTTATTTTTCTTTTACAACCATTATATCTCAAATGCCATTATAATGAAATATTTAAGAAAGAATTGCGCGCCAGTTCCGCCGCGATATGCTCCGCCAAAATCTGATAGCCATCTTCGTTCGGATGCACACCGTCCGGCATATAGTCCGTCACAATGTCCACGTCATGGGAATCCAGAATGTTGGAGTTATACAGATCAATGACTGTAAATCCATATTCTTCAGACAGCTCCAGCATCACATTCACCAATCTCCTCTGAGGCAGCAGATAATCCCTTTCCCGCATCAGATAGTCCTGCAGAATATTGGGAAGCGGCGTAATAAAATAGATTTCTGCATCCGGATAGTTCTCCCGGAGTCCCTGCATCAGTTCATCCAGATCTCCGCAAAGAGTCCATGGCTTTCTCTCCTCCAGCGTGCCAAGTTCCTTCTCTGAAAGACAAAAACCATCGTTGGTGCCTCCCATCACGAGAATGATATCTGTATCCGGCGGAATCTCCTCGTAACGTTCCACAAAGGCATCCGCCCAATACCGTCCGATGGAAGAACCGCCAATTCCCAGATTATACACTTCCTCCGCACCCAAAAGTTCTTTCAGGATGGACGGATAAGAACAATCGGGATAATTCTCCTGCTCTTCCAGATTTGCCGCCGCTGTGATACTGTCTCCCAGACAGGCGATCTTTTTCCCCGAAAAGTCCGGAGGACTCTGTTCCAGATAAAGCCGGTCTTCCTGATTTACAAGCAGGGTCTCCTCCAGAGAACTCCGGATCAGCCTGCGTTCCTCCAAGGTATTGCCCGATATCGTGCTGTTATCAGACACTGTCGTATTGCCTGACACTGTCGTGTTCTCTGACCAGCTTCCATTGCCAGATACCGTCGTATTCTCTGACCAGCTTCCATTGCCCGACACTGTTGTGTTCTCTGACCAGCTTCCATTGCCAGACACCGTTGTATTTCCTGACCAGCTTCCATTGCCTGACACCGTTGTGTTCTCTGACCAGCTTCCATTGCCAGATACCGTCGTATTCTCTGACCAGCTTCCATTGCCCGACACCGTCGTGTTCTCTGACCAACTCTCCCGTTCTTCATCAAACATGGCCGCCGCAGGGACCGCTTCCTCCGTTGACGCAGAGCCGGTCTGTATTTCTTCCAGAAACTGCACCAGCTTCTCCCGATCCTGAGAGAGCACCTGAATTTCCTGCTGCATTTCCTGCACACGGTCATTGGCTTCCTGATTTCTCGACAAAATTTTTTCCTGTTCTCTCCGCGTGATAAAGGTGTCATAGGAGCGCAGTCCTATCGCCGCCAGAAGCACCGCCAAAAGCGATAGGATAACTACCGCTAATATCTCATTTATCTTTCTCATTGCAATCTCTGTCTCACAATTTCATAGGCCAGAACGCCTGCTGCCACGGAGGCATTCAGAGAATCAATATCACCCCGCATGGGAATCTGTGCGCACATATCGCACCGTTCCTTTACCAAACGGCTCACACCGCTTCCCTCTGCACCGATCACCAGCCCGATCGGTCCTTTCAGATCCAACTCATACATGGTTGTGCCGTCCATATCCGCACACACAAACCAAAGCCCTTCCTTTTTCAGCTCCTCAATGGTCTGTCCCAGATTGGTGACCTTCGCCACCGGCGTGTAATTCAACGCGCCTGCCGAGGCCTTTGCCACGGTCGCCGTCAATCCCACCGCACGGTTTTTCGGAATGATGACGCCATGGGCACCCGCCTGATTGGCTGTGCGGATGATCGCCCCCAGATTATGAGGATCTTCAATCCCGTCCAGAAGCAGTACAAAGGGCGTCTCGCCTTTTTCTTTCGCCCGCTGCAGGATATCGTCCACCTCGGCATAGGCATAAGCCGCCGCGCTGGCGATCACGCCCTGGTGCTTGCCTGTCTCGGACATCTGGTCCAGACGCTCCTTCGCCACATATTTAATCTGGCTTCCCTGCTTTGCTGCCTCCCGCTTGATGGTCATGATCGGCCCGTCCTTACAGCCGTCCAGCACGTAGAGCTTATCTATCGTTCTGCCCGCCCGAAAAGCCTCGATCACGGCATTTCTGCCCTCTATGGTAAACTCGTTTTGTTCCATATTATGTAAACCTTTTCCTCTCACTCGCAAATTCGTGCTTACGCACTCCTTGTCCGATTTCATCGGACATTTGCTCGTTAATACCGCAGAAAAAGTAAATGTCGGCTTCGCCGCCGCTTCCTTTTTCTTTGCGTTTATTACATCCCGACCTTCTCGATCGCCAATTGAATCAGCGCAAGCATCCGCTCCTGATTCCCTGTCAGATACAGATAGCCGCACAGAGCCTCAAACCCGGTGGCCTTGCGGTACTCAATGACACTGGCGTTCTTCGCAGTGGTATAGGACTTAGCGTTTCTGCCCCGCTTGTAGACTGCCTGCTCCTCCTCCGTCAGTTCCTCCAGTATGGCCTCTATCATCCGTGCCTGCACCCGTGCGTTGACATAGGCTACCGTCTTTTTATGCAGCTTATTGGCGGAGGTGTTTCCCCGTTCCACCACGATGGTACGGATAACCAAATCATAGATCGCGTCACCGATATAGGCAAGCGCCAGCGGAGAATACGTGCGCACATCCACCTCCCCGCAGGCAAAACGCTGCTTGATTGCCTCTAAGATCGTCACGCTCTCTTCCATTTTACGCCCTCTCGAGTATCCTCCAGAATAATCCCCTTATCGGAAAGAATATCCCGAATCTCATCCGCTCTCGCGAAGTTTTTCGCCTTTCTGGCATCCTGCCGTTCCTGAATCAGTGCCTCGATCTCTTCATCCAGCATCTCCTCCTGCCGCTCCACCGTCAGGCCGCAGATATCGGCAAGCATCACGATCTCTTCCTTGAGAGCGCTGATAAAGCCGGCGCTTGCTCCCTCACCCGCACAGGTGTTGGCAAACTTGACCAGATCAAAGATGGCCGAAACAGCATCTGCCGTATTGAAATCATCGTCCATGGCCTCGTCAAACTTCTGCACAAATTCCTTAGCCTGCGCCAGCTGCTCCTGCTCCTTGCCGCTCATCTCCTGCGCTCCTGCGCTCTCCAGCAGGAAATTCAGGTTTGACACACAGGTCACGATCCGCTCCAGACCGTTCTTCGCCGCTTCCATCAGCTCCGCGCTGAAATTCAGGGGGCTTCTGTAGTGGGCCGACAGCATAAAGAAGCGCAATACCTGTAAATCGTACTTCTCACTGATATCCCGCACCGTAAAGAAGTTCCCCAGTGACTTGGACATCTTTTTATTATCAATATTTAAAAACCCGTTGTGCATCCAGTATTTGGCAAAGGGTTTCCCGTTTGCCGCCTCCGACTGGGCGATCTCATTCTCGTGATGGGGGAAGATCAGATCCTCGCCGCCCGCATGAATGTCGATCTCTTCACCGAGATATTTCTTGCTCATCACCGAACACTCGATATGCCAGCCCGGACGTCCTTCGCACCAAGGCGACTCCCAGAAAGGCTCCCCTTCCTTCTTCGGTTTCCAGAGCACGAAATCCAGAGGATCCTGCTTCTGCTCCTCCCCGGACACCAGGAGAGAACGGCCGCCGCTTCTCAGATCATCCAGATTCTTATGAGAAAGTTTACCGTACCCGTCAAAACTTCTGGTCTTATAATAAACCGTTCCGTCCTCCGCCACATAAGCATGTCCCTTGTCGATCAGCGTCTGTATCATGTCGATCATGCCGTCAATCTCGCAAGTCGCCTTGGGATGCGTGGTAGCCGGCTTCACATGCAGTGCCTCCATGTCCTTTTTACACTCCGCAATATAGCGCTCGGAGATCACGGAAGGGTCCGTTCCCTCCTCATTGGCCTTCTTGATGATCTTGTCATCCACATCTGTGAAATTGGAGACATAGTTGACCTCATAGCCCTTGTACTCCATATACCGCCGCACCGTGTCAAAAACGATCATAGGTCTGGCATTTCCGATATGGATCAGGTTGTAGACCGTGGGGCCACAGACATACATGCTGACTTTCCCCTCCGCAAGAGGCACAAACTCCTCCTTTTTTCTGGATAATGTATTATATACTTTCATTGTTTGCTCCCTTCCTCAACTGTTTCATTTCCTGCTCCAGATCGAGCAGCCGGTTTGTCAACTCGGCGTTGGCCCTCTGCAGTCCCATGATATCCTCCCGCACAGGATCCGGCAGATGGGTCTGATCCAGCTCCTCCTGGGGAAGTGTCATATTATCCCGCTTGACCACACGTCCCGGTACACCCACCACCGTGGAGTTCGGCGGCACCTCATTCAGCACCACGCTTCCGGCACCGATCTTACTGTTATCTCCGATCTTAAAGGAACCCAGCACCTTCGCACCCGTGCTGATCATCACATTGTTGCCAATGGTAGGGTGTCGTTTGCCCTGTTCCTTGCCCGTACCGCCCAAAGTAACTCCCTGATAGAGCGTCACATTGTCGCCGATCACCGTGGTCTCCCCGATAATCACGCCATGTCCGTGGTCGATGAAAAATCCCTTCCCGATCTGTGCGCCCGGATGGATCTCGATACCGGTCTTACGTGCTCCCTTCTGAGAAACCCACCGCGCCCAGAAATATTGATGCCGCAGATACAGCTTATGCGCCACGCGGTAATAACACATGACCTTGAAACTGGGATAGAGAAACACTTCCATATTAGAGTGGATCGCCGGATCCCGCTCTCTAATGACGCGGATCTCCTCTTTGATATTCCCGATCAATCCCATCGAACTACTCCTTCTATACTGAAATGCGGACCATGCCGCCCAGAAATTTCTACCATACTTAGAATATGCAACTTAGGGCGTTTTGTCAAGGAAACGGGGGTTCTTCCAGTAAATCTCCAAAAACCTCTTCCAACGTTTTTCGCGGAAGAGCATTATTCTCCACCATCTCAAAAAAAGGCTGCGTAATCTCATTCCATTCTTCTTCACTGACATCTACATAATATTCATCATAGGTTGGGGCCTCACTTACCCCTATCTGGTAGTAAGGATGGTTCGGACTTACCCCCTCATCCAACCGCAGAATATACTGAAAACTTCCGTCTTCCACTATACCTATCAAATCATCCCGCACGGTATTCGCATGCATCCCATCGTGCCGCCAGATCTGCCCTGCGCCAACTATTGTTTCAAAATAACAGGCCTCTTCCGAATGTAGGATTCTACATTGATCCAGCTCCTTATCATACTTGAACAGAAACATACAACCCTGCTCGATCGCAAATTCCGGCTTGCCGTCTCCATCCAGATCATCATAATAATATAGATAAGGATATTCTCTCGTATCTTTTTCTTTCAGCAGTTGCTCAAATTCTGTTCCCGCTTTCCACAAATCTTTGTAGTACTTTACTTCCACTTCACCAATAACCGGAATTTCATTTTTCAATACCTTCAGATACCCCTCTAAATATATCTGATTTTCCTCGGGCGTGATATCCAACTGCGGTTCCCTGGCGGTAAAGTCCATCGCTCTTACAATATCACATACGGGGATTTCTTTTTCTTCGCTCCTGCCGCAAAATAACAATTCGGTTGTATACTTTTGAGACTCAAAAAAATCACTTGCCATGTAAGTGATAAGCAACGTATCCTCATATCTAAACACAGCATATGTAATAGGAGATACCGCAGCCGCAAAATCCCGGACAAATTCCTTATAAAAGACTTTTTCATCAAACATATCTCTGATAACTAAAACCGTTTCATCATCCCTTTGATCCAGGAACGCAACTTTATGATACTCTGCTGCTACGGGACTCTCATACTGCTCCGAAAATCTGTCATTTATAATATCATAGTAGACACAATAAAAAGTCTCCGTTCCCACTCCGATATGGATTTCAATGGTTTCCTGATCAATATAATGTATCCAGGGTGCAATGCGATAACATACTTCGCTTTTTACCACCTCGCCGTCGGCATTATAGATCGTATAAGGGTATGTCTGTTCTCCTGCATCAATAATCGTAAAATGTTTATCAGCTTCTATTATGGTTCCCTCTTCTATGCTTACGGATTCCTCCTGCCCGATCATGGTATCCGCTTCGATAGATACCGTCTCTTCTTCTGCCTGTACCGCCATTTCTTCTAATGGTTCCTCTTCCTGTAACGTGTTCTCCTCTGCCATCCGTTTCTGTTCATGCTTCACAGATAGAAATATGGTACATACGATCAGGAATATCATCAACAGGGCAAATGCGTAAGTTTTCTGCCGAGTACTCAAGCGGGCAGCGCCTCTTTCCTTTTTAGAGGATGTTGTTCTCCCAAAATCCATCTGCACGAATTTTTTCCCATTGGGCAGACCATGCTCCAAAGACTTGATTACATAATAGTCAATTTCAAGCATTTTCTTTTCCAAGGTATATTCTTCTATTTGATGATGAACTTGTTCCAATCCGTCAAACACATGCAGATACGGTGAGTTCGACACCCAATCTTCTTCTGTATTGATCTGAATAATGCAGGAAACATATTTCGGATCTGCCTGTTGAATTGCCTTTTGAAAACATTCATAGCCAATATACTCAATCAACAGATTGGCAATCACCATATCTGATTTAGGCAGTTTATCCGTTTCATTTAGCAAATTGATACATAGACATTCCAAAATTCCCTCTAAATCCGGATATCTGCGAGTAACTTCATTTAAATAATCAGAATTAACATCCACCCCGTATACTCTCTCAAATTTATCTTTTGAGATATGTTCAAGGCCATTACCACCTGCAATCCCCAATATCATTATGTTTGAAACGGAATACGTGTCAAATTGGCCTATCATCATTTCATTCATGGCCTGTAACTGCATAACAGAGTCCAGTTTCATATGATTCTCATAATCGGCCAAAGAAATTTCTTCCCACGGGTTTTTCATTTGATTCTTCCTTTTGATAATGATACTGCGCTTGTTATCTTACATCTCTCATTATACCATACAAGAACTATTCCGAAAAAAAGTGGAAACAGCTTTTTTCGGAATAACAAAAAAACACCCCGCACCGCACTTACCTTTGCACGGTACAGGGTACTCAATAACGAATCTAGTCCTTCATAATTCTCACATCTCCGCTGGTAGTTCCGATCCGTATGCTGTTCCCCTGCGGATTCTGTCCATGGATTCCCTGGGCGCTGTTCCCCCTCTTGGAAAAATGCAGGTCGTCATCAAAGAACGTATTGATATCCCCGCTCGCGGTATCTGCGCTGAAATCAAATGCGCTGTCCTGCGAAAGTTTCATATTTACTGATCCGCTGCTGGTATTGACGTCCAATGTTCCGCTTAACTCCACGATCTCCAAGCTGACATCTCCACTGGTCGTCTCAATCGATCCATTGTCATTTTGCCCTTTTACCCAGACTTCACCGCTTGTCGAATGGATCTTCCAGAATCCGTCTGCACCATCGATCATAATGTCACCGGAGCTTGTCGATACAGAGCGCTCACCGCTTCCCTCCATGATCTTCGCATTCCCGCTCGTAGAGCTAAAGGCAGCATTTCCGTCCACGTGCTGCACCGTGATATCTCCACTGGTCGTCGCTATATTGATATCTCCGGCAGTTCCATTCCTGTCTGTCTCAATGTTTTCTATCCTGACATTTCCACTGGTACTTGCCAATGATACATTGCTTGCCGTTATATCCGGCATGGTAATCTCCCCACTTGTAGATGCTGCCATCAAATCCCTTTCCAGTACCAGATCCATTTCGGACGTAATGTCGCCGCTGGACGTTGCCAGCGCAAGCTCTCCTCTATAGGAAGCCGGCAGCCAGACTTCCGTGTAGCCGCCTCCATACCCAAAATGAAAGAATCCTGCCCTAATACTTCTGCTGCTTCTCCTTTTTCCTTTTATTTCAAGCTTACTGCCATTCGCAGACACCGTAGACAGCTCACTTTCACTCAGCTCGGCTTCGTTATACTCTTTTATGACCAGCATGTCTCCCTGGCCTTCGTACAGAAAAATATCATTGCCGTTCATACTATAGGAAACGGATATACTGTCAATCCCGTCAATCGGCACTTCTTTTTCCAGCACCAGATGCATGCCGACATAATCCCTATCATTATATCCGCTCCAAAAGGCCCTGTATATATTATGTCCTGCCATACCATAGGCAAATATTCCGCACAAAAAAACAGTCAGAATACATAGTGCCACAAGCAGTCCGATTTTTAAATTTCTCATATTCCGTCATTCCCTTCACTCAAAATAATTATCTTGCTTTTTCAGTTCAAAAATAAGTTTCACAATCGCCTCCACACAAAGGGCGATCAGGAAAATGATCCATGTGATATACCACTTATAAGTGACAAAACTGATGATAAAATACAGAACCAGCGTCATTGTCCATATAATGGAATTAATCGATTTCCTGACTGCCTTGTCCTTATTGCTGCTGTACTTTGCTTCTTTATACTGTTCTACCATGTCATCTCTCTCCCTTTTCGTGTAACCGGGATACATGTTTACCGCATACACAAGCATGACTGTCGGTGCAATGCATATCAGCAGGGCAAGCACAAAGCCAAGCGCTGCCAGATCATACCTGTAACTCCTGGTCATCTCACTGAGCAATCCAAAGAAAAAGAATACGACTGCCGCAAAAATATACAACCCTACCGCAGTGGCTGTAAACATCGCCTTTTTCTTTCTCTCCTTTTCCGGCAGGGTCAGCAGATTCCGTTCCTCCACCTCCGGAAAAAGTTCTGTCACATCACCGATCGACTCTACCACATTATGATAGGCATCCTCCTCGGAATATCCGTCAGCTACCATGTCATCATATTTATCCATGGCATTCTGCATCATCTCCTGTTTCAGATCAAGCGCCTTTCTTGTCTTTGGCGCATCTGCAAATAATTCATTAAAATGCAGTGTGATTTTTTCTTTCATTGTCTTCTCCTCCATATAAATTGCCTCTTTCACTTTACTTTAAAAGCTGATTCATAATTTCCTTAGCTTCCTGCCACTCCTGTTTATAAACCTGATATGCCTTTCTGCCCTCGTCCGTTATGGTATAATAGCGGCGTCTTGCTCCGACTGTCTCATCTCCCCAGTAGGTTCTGATACTGCCCGCCTGTTCCAGCCGCCGAAAAGCCGAGTAGAGTGTTGCTTCCTTTAATTCATAGGCATTGTTAGTCTTCTTCATAATGTCCTTATTGATCTGATAACCGTAGCTGTCCTGTTCCAAAAGATGTGCAAGTATGATCGCTTCCGTATGGCCCCTGAGAATATCCGATGTGATCGACAAACTCCTTCCCCCTTTCTCACATGCTCTGGCATATTACATTTCTTAGTATTTGCTGTGCTGACATACAATATATAGCAATATACCTCACCTGTCAAGGTATATTATCAAAAGAAGTATATACAGTTAATAAATGAAAAAGGTTCGGAATGTCTTATGAAACATTCCGAACCTTTACCCGCTCAATTTCGTCCGCTATATATGATATGGCATTGTATACTTTTACATCACTGATACTTGCTTTACAGCGATCTCTATGCTCTTCTTTCCGGAAAGCGCTTCCGTCCTGCGGTCAGGCTGTCCCGTTCCCACATAGAGCAGGCACTGATCACTGCCTCTTTGGAACTTACCCTCCTCATCTACCACCAGGAAAGCCTCCCCAGGCACCTTGATCTCGATTTCCTTACTCTCTCCCGCCCGCAGGGAAACTCTCTGAAAAGCGCACAGGCTGTGATTGGGCACCGCATAAGCCGATGCCGGGTCTTTCACATAAATCTGTACCACATCGTCGGTGGAAACGCTTCCCGCATTTTTCAGTTTCACGCATACCACCACATCACGGGAAACCGCATCCTGTGATACCAAAGAAGCGCTCTCCACCCTCACATCGCCATAGGTCAGTCCATAGCCGAAGGGATAGAGTGCCTCGTTCTCCATATAACGGTAGGTTCTGCCCTTCATGCTGTAATCCTCGAAATCAGGCAGCTCCTCCAGCGACCGATAGAAGGTCACCGGCAGCTTTCCGGAAGGAGAGTACTCTCCAAACAAAANATCNGCCACNGCNTTNCCGCCTCTCGCNCCGGGATACCANAGCTGCAGAACCGCTGCCGCTTTCTCCTGNGCCAGNGANAGATCCATCGCGCTTCCCGTCATCAGGCACACGANCACNGGNTTTCCTGTGGCAAGCACCGCNTCCATCANCTTTCTCTGAGGCGCNGGAAGATTCAGATCCTCCTTATCNCCGGANGCATAGCTGTTGCCGGTATCGCCTTCCTCACCCTCCAGCGTCTCATTCAAGCCCACACAGAGCACCACCACATCNCTGTGCTTTGCCACTGTGACCGCCTCGGAGATCCGGTCATTCTCCCANGCCAGGCTTTCTATCCGATCCTTGAACAGATGCGAACCCTCGGAGAACAAAACTNTCCCATNGTGTCCGACTTTATCCTGTATTCCCTCTAAAACAGTTATGTATCGGGAAGAGGTTCCATGATAATTTCCNATCANNGCCTCCCGACTGTTCGCATTNGGTCCGATCACNCCGATGGTCTTTCCNGTTGNAAGNGGCAGNATACCNTCATTNTTCAANAGCACNACNGACTCTCTGGTCAGCTGCTCCGCNACCGCCAGATGTTCCTCACACTCCACCTTCTCATAAGGNATANTNTCATACTCNNTTTTCTCAAANAATCCCANCAGATATCTGGTGGTGAANGCCCGCACTGCNGCCTCNGTGATCTCCGCCTCCGTCACCAGNCCCTGCTTTANCGCATTNAAAAGATACTGATAGGTCACGCCGCAGTTGATGTCGCAGCCCGCCTGCAGCGCCATGGCNGCCGACTCCTCCATGGTGTNGGTCACCATATGATTCTCATGGAAATCCCGGATCGCCCAGCAGTCGGAAACATAGTGTCCCTGAAAGCCCCANTCACCNCGCAGAATNTCCTGNATCAGNGTCTTNCTGCCGCAGCAGGGNTCNCCGTTNGTGCGGTTGTAGGCNCCCATCACTGCCTCCACCCCNGCTTCCTGCACNCATGCACGGAAAGCGGGCAGATAGGTCTCCGCCATATCTTTTTTCGATGCCACCGCATTNAACTCNTGGCGNACNGCCTCNGGNCCGGAATGCACCGCNAAGTGNTTTGCACAGGCNGCAGNCTTTAACAGATCNNCGTCNCCCTGCAGNCCCTCCACATAGGCNACNCCCATTCTGGAAGTNAGGTANGGATCCTCCCCAAAGGTCTCCTGTCCTCTNCCCCATCTGGGATCTCTGAAAATATTNACATTGGGNGACCAGAANGTCAGNCCCTTATAGATATCTCTGTCATTTTCCTCTANNTTNGCGTTATATTTTGCGCGNCCCTCCGTAGCNGCNACATCTCCAGCCTTCCGNACCAGCGCCTCATCAAAGGNAGCNGCCATGCCGACGGACTGNGGAAANCTGGTCGCCACNCCCTGNCTNGCCACNCCGTGCAATGCCTCGCCCCACCAGTTATAGGCCGGAATNCCAAGCCGCTCGATCGCAGGCGCATCATAGCGCAGCTGGGAAGCCCGCTCNTCGATCGTCATCTGGCTTACCAGATCCTCCGCCATTTTTCTTGCCTTTTCACGATTTATCATCTNTTCTTTTCCTTCCCCTTTAGCCTTTCACCGCTCCTGCCGTCAAACCGTCNACAATTTGATTACTNAACATACAGTATACAANAATTGTCGGTATNATGGCAATAACGATNGCCGCAAACATCTGCGAATAGTTCGTATTATAAGGNCCNACGAACTTCGACAGGGAAACCGGCAGCGTCTTTTTAGAATCATCNGANATGAATACCATCGCCAAAAGCAGCTCGTTCCAGTTCGCCACAAAGGTCATCAGNCCCGTCACAAAAAGTCCTGTNCTGGAAAGCGGCANNGCAATGTGNGTAAAAGTTTTATAAATNGAGCAGCCATCGATACAAGCCGACTCNAACAGCTCGTTNGGCAGGCTCTGGAAAAATCCCGTCATGATAAAGATCGTGATNGGAAGCGACAGCGTCAGATANGGCAGAATCAATCCTACCAGATTGTCNGTCAGNTGCATCTTGGAAAATCTGGTAAACACNGGAATCAGGATACAGTGTACCGGAATCATCATACCCGTCAGAAAATAGGTCATCATCGCCCCNGACAGCTTCCATCTCATCCTGCCGATGGCAAANGCCGCCATGGAACCCACAAGCAGGCCCANAACCANCGTGANTCCGCAGACAAGGGCGGAATTCAGGGTCGCTACGCCCAGTCTGCCGGCCGTCCAGGCAAAGCTGTAATTTTCNATCATCAAATGCTCCGGCATCGCCCAGGGCGATACGAACAGTGTCTTATCATCCTTCAGGGAAACATANATCACCCACAGGAGCGGCAGCAGATAGATGACNGCCAAAAGCGACAGAAACACATATATGATCTTCGTTATAAGTTTGGTTTGTTTTCTTCCTGTCTTTTNCATCTTCCNCCCCTCCTTACATTTCATAATTGTCCACTTTGACAAATTTATTGATNATAAATGTCACTAACAGGCAGAGCACCAGNAGCACNGTGCCGATGGCACTGGCATAACCGTATTTAAAGAANTTAAAGCCCTGTGTATAAAGATGCGTCGCCAGCACATCCGTCATGTGGTTGGGACCGCCCTCNGTCATNTTAAAGATCANNTCAAAGAACTTCAGGGAACCGATGGCATTTAANGACATCGCCGTGGCCACCATGGGACGGATCANNGGCAAGGTGATATAACGNAAAGCCTGCGCCCTNGTACAACCGTCTATGTACGACGCCTCGTACAGGGAACTGTTGATCCCCGCNATCTGTGCCATATAGAGCATCATGGACTGTCCCACATACTGCCACAGNGCAACCGAAGCGATCACCCACATGGGAAGAATGATATAGCCCTTGGTATCCATNAGCCACANAGGNCCNTCTATGCCAAACTGCGCCAGCACCTGGTTGATACCCAGCTTNGGCGTAAAGATGAACATCCACAAAAGACCTAAAGCCGCTGAAGATAACACACANGGCAGATAGTACACATTCTTAAAAAANTCCCGTCCCTTTTTGATATTGGTCAAAAGCGCCGCCAGGATCAGGCCNGCGATCAACTGNGTCACCACNGAGAAGATCAAAAAGAACAGAGAATTCTTCAGGGCGATCTTCATCGTCCTGTCTATNGTAAACAACTGTTTGTAATTTTCTANTCCAATAAACACCGGCTTTGTCAATGCATTATAGTCACAAAACGAATAGTAGATTGACTGGCAGATCGGAATAAACAAAACGAGCGTAAACAGCAAAAATGCCGGTGCTATAAANAAGATAATCGCCTTTTTGTCCCGTAAAAATTTATCCATANACACCTCCGAAATCTTAGAAAAATGCAGGATTGGATTGCTCCAATCCTGCGTAAGAATGTTCCATATTACCTTTTACTTATTTATTCCAAATGTTATTCTTGTACCAATCCTCCAACGATGCAAGTCCGTCCTCTACAGGCGTNCCCAGATAGATGGAAACCATNGTATCATCAAAGGTGGAGCCTGCCTCTGTAGTTGCCAGAGACTCATTGTAGAAACCGAAGGTGGACTTNGCATTTCCGAATACATCCATCACGTAAGCCAGCTGTGCAGGCGCCTTGGACGCATCGTACTCTACTGTGGTAACAGGGATCTTACCGCCTACCTCTGCGGTGTACTTCTGTGCTGTATCATCGGTAAAGTACTTCATGAATGCGATAACTGCTTCAGGATGAGCTGTGTTCGCGCTCATAGCAAGACTGTCAGATTTTGCAATGACTCTGCCGTCCGTACCAGGGAATGCAAACACACCACACTTGCTCTCAAAGTCGGGGTTAGAACCGTTGATCTGTGCGATTGCCCAGGAACCCTGGATCAGCATTGCCGCCTCTTCGTTATAGAAGTTTGCAGTAGCCACATCGTTGGTGTCGCCTGCTGCCGTGGGCTGGAAATACTGGGAAATCTCAACCAGCTTATTGGTAGCATTCACTACATTGCTGTCAAGCCAGGAAGCCGTACCTGCATCAAGAGCTGCGGTATCTACGCCTTCACTGTCGCACAGGTAACCTGCCAGCATGGATAAGCACCATGCAGTACCTGCGGAGATGGTAAGCGGTGTATAGCCAGCCGCCTGCAGTTTCTCACAGGCATCCAACATACCCTGCCAGTCTGTCGGCATGGTTGTGATACCAGCATTCGCAAACATCTCGGTGTTATAAAATACGCATGCTGCTGCGATGTTCAACGGCACAGCGTAGATCTTGCCATCATAGGTCTGCTGTGAGAAAGCGCCCTGGCCGCCGTTAAAGGTATCCATCCAACCGTCAGCCTGTAAGTAACTCGTCAGATCTGCCGCTACACCGGGCTCCACATATACATCCAGGTTCGGACCGGGACTTACGATAAAGCAGTCAGGTGTCTCCCCTGCCGCAACCAGTGCATTCAGCTTCGGATAATACTCCTCCAGATTGGTGGTCACCACGTTCACATGGTACTGACCCTCATAATCCTTGTTAAATCTCTCTACTGTCTCACGATAACCGATGGAGATCAGATCCTCCGTTGCGTTCAGGTCATCCCAGAACATCCAGGTGATCTCCTCCACATCTCCGCTCGCCGCAGGTGCAGCAGCCTCACCGCTGTCAGCCGTATCCTGGCTCGCGCCGCTGTCAGCCGCAGGTGCAGCCGGCGTGTCGCTGCCGCCGCCACAGCCAACCAGCATAGATGCTATCATGGCAGTGCTCAGTAAAACAGATAACACTTTCTTCTTCATCTTAAAACCTCCCTTATAGATTGATTGTAATTCTTTGTTACAAATCCAGTATAGCAAGTCTGTTCTCCGTAATCTTTTTAATAATTGCTTTTTGTATATCAAAAATTGCTACTCTTTCAATTTTTGCTACTATCATTTTGCATTATTTTTAGGGAAATCTAAAACATTTTATGTCTATAATGCCCCATTCTCTTATTATTCTTCACTTTTTGTCATCAAAAATTCTATTTTTTCTGTTGTTTTTTCCATTCATTATGGTACTATGGTATTATAAAAAAAGCAATTTTTAGAATCTAAATAGCAATTTTTGACATAGTTGTAGCAATTTTTGACAAAAGGAAGGAACAGCAAATATGATCGAAGTGTTGAACGGTATCAAGGAAACCGTGGTCTACAAGGAGGTACAGGGCTTCAAAGTGCATGATAATACCGATTACGAATCCTATCCGGATCACTGGCACACCCCCATAGAGATCATCATGCCCATCGAAAACTACTATGACGTCTCCACCAAACGGGAAGTCATCACCATGCAGGAGGGAGATATTCTTCTCATCAATTCCGGCGTGGTACACGGCATGCCCTCCACCATCCACGGGGAACGGATCCTTTTGCAGGCGGACATTTCTCTGCTGCACAATGTGGCAGATATCGAATCCACTCTCTCCACCATTCCCCAGACGCTGCTTCTGTCGCCTGCCACAGCCCCCTCCATTCATGAGCAGTTGAAAACGCTTATGTTGGAGATCTATCGGGAATATTTCAGCGGCACCATCCTGATCAGTGCCTCCATCTACGGAAAGCTTCTTGAAATGTTAGTTCTGATCGGCAGAGAGTATGCCGGAAAAAGAAACGCCTTCGACGTGACCTCCGGCAAGCCGAAAGAGCATACCGAAAAGCTTATGACGGTCTGCAGCTATATCCACGATCATTGCACGGAGGATCTGTGTCTGGATGATGTAGCCGCGCTGGCAGGCTTTAGCAAGTACCATTTCTCCAGACTCTTTAAAAATTATACCGGTGTCTCCTTTTACAAGTATTTAAATAAGAAAAGAATGGAACACGCCGAAAAACTTCTGGTGGATCCTTCTCTCTCCATCACCGAAGTGGCTCTGCAGTCCGGCTTTTCCAGTCTTTCCGCCTTTATCAGAATGTTTAAGCTGATCAAGGACTGTACGCCTACCGAATTCCGAAATCTCTACGAGGACTGATGACTTCCCCACGTGTATCATTTCAGGTATTGACAAAAAGAATATGTTTTGATACACTGTAACACGGTGACAAAAGGCTTGTTCTTTCTGTCAACAGGCTGCTGTGGCTCAGTCGGTAGAGCGTCGCATTGGTAGTGCGGAGGTCACGGGTCCGATTCCCGTCAGCAGCTTTGTTAGAAACAGCGGAAACCTTGTATTTACGGGGTTTCCGTTTTTTATGGTGTCTATAACATTGGCAGACAGTTGTAGACAGTACATACCTTCTGAAAGGAGCACTCCATGAATCTCATTCCCTTTTTCATCATCTGCCCTTTAAATTTCCTCGCGGGCCTTGTGGACTCCATCGGCGGAGGCGGCGGTCTGATCTCCCTCCCCGCTTTTATGCTGGCGGGCCTGTCTCCCCACGCCGCCGTAGCCACCAATAAGCTGGCCTCCACCACCGGCACCACAGTCTCCACCGTGCGTTACTGTAAAAACGGCTACTACGAGAAAAAGCTGGCGCTGCCGGGCATACTCCTCGCTCTTGGCGGCTCTTTTCTGGGCGCCCGTCTGGTGCTCCACACAGACGATGTCATCCTGAAGAGAATGATGCTCTTCATCCTTCCCATTGTGGCTGTCATCGTTCTTTTAGACAAAAAGAAGCCGGAATATGATTCCTCATTCCCGGCTTCCTATCGTATGCTCATTGTATGTATCAGTGCCTTTCTCATCGGCATCTATGACGGATTTTACGGTCCCGGAACCGGCACCTTCCTGCTGCTGGCCCTGACCAAGGCCGCCCGCATGGATATCCGAACCGCCTCCGGCAACGTAAAGCTGATCAACCTTTCTTCCAACGTAGCCGCTCTGGCCACGTTTCTGCTAAGCGGATACGTTCACATCGCCTACGGCATCGCAGGAGCGGTCTTTTGTCTGCTCGGCCATTACGTCGGTTCCGGTCTGGTGATGAAAAACGGCAGCAAGATCGTCCGGCCCGTCATCGTGCTGGTACTGCTTCTGCTGTTCGCGAAGATCATCTCAGGAAACTGACACATCCGTCATTATGCACTCTTCTTTTTCTCCAGATTAGACACAATCAGGCTGCAGCAAGCATCGCCTGTGATATTGACTGTGGTACGTCCCATATCGAAGATACGATCCACACCGGCTACCAGCGCGATACCGTCCACCGGCAGACCCACGGAAGTAAGCACCATAGCGAGCATGACCATACCGGCGCCCGGCACACCTGCCGTACCAATGGACGCAAGCGTTGCCGTCAGCACGATGGTGAGCATCTGGGGCAGCGTCAGCTGGATACCGTAGCAGGCTGCAATAAAGATCGCGCACACCCCCTGGTAGATCGCTGTACCGTCCATATTAATGGTAGCGCCCAGAGGCAGCACGAAGGAGGAGACCTCTTTGGAAGCGCCCAGCTTCTGCGTGCACTCCATATTCAAAGGAAGCGTACCCACGGAGGATGCGCTGGAAAAAGCAAACAGGATCGCAGGCATCATGCCCTTAAAGAATGCGCAGGTGTCGTAAAGTAACACACTAATAAATGCAGACAGACATACCTCTATTCCGTACAAAATGGCGTGTGTGGCATTTCAGATATGTGGTTTAGAAGCATTGTAGGAACTGAAAACAATATTCCACGATTTGAAAGGATAAGAGGTAAATGGACATGGAAAAAAAGGTATATATTACAGAGGAAGAACGGGAAAAGTGTCGCAAAGTGATTGATGCGTTTGCGGAACTGTACGAAATAGAAGATGAAGATATGTTAGTGGTTGATGTTGGCAGATATGGTTTTGTTAAATTGCAGTGTTATACACCGTCATATGGCTTTGAAGA